>CAVOUX010000016.1:0-35323 GCA_963699715.1 uncultured bacterium | reverse complement strand
CTGGCATCGCAATCCCACGTGGTATTATACTTTTGCCAGGTGAAAGAAAGCCGATCGATACCACTGCCATTACATTCCCTTATCGTTAAACCGGCGCATGAAGGATCCAGTTTAGGAGTTAGTATTGTTTCTAGTGCCGCTGATCTTGAAAAAGCGGTCAATCACGCTATGCATATAAGCCCTGAAGTTCAACAGCCTGTCATCGTGGAAGAATTAGTCAAAGGGATGGAATTTTCGTGCATCGTTCTCACTGATTATATAAACAACCAATTGCTTCCTTTGCCTCCAACTGAAATTGTGGTTGATAGCAAGATTGGTTTTTTTGATTATGAACAAAAATATATGCCCGGAAAAGTAATAAAGCACACACCAGCTCGCTGTAGCCCAGACCAGCTAGATCTTATTAAACAAACTTGTATACGGGTCATGAATGCTCTGAATATCACCAACCTGGCACGAATCGATGGATTTTTAACACCCGAGGGCCAAGTGGTTATCATTGATCCCAATACATTTTGCGGCATGGACCCAGCTAGCTTTGCTCCTTTACAAGCAGCCGAATGCAACATGAGCCATACTACCCTAATAAATCATCTTATACACACCGAATTGAATTCATATAACATGCTTACTATTCCTTCAACACAATCCCATGAAAGTGAATTACGTCATAGATTGCGCGTAGCCGTATTTATGGGAGGCAAATCAAATGAAAAAGAAATTTCACTCGTTTCAGGACGCAATATTACCTATAAGCTTTCGCCCCATAAGTATGAATCTTTGCCCTTTTTTGTCAGTTCGAGCATGGAGCTTTACAAAATTGATCAGCGACTTTTAGTTCGCAATACAACAGCTGAAATTGAACAAGAGCTCGACCCTTCAAGTAAAGTTGCTTGGAGTGATCTTGCAAAGCACGTTGATTTTGTCTTTATTGGTCTTCATGGCGGCGAAGGTGAAAATGGAGGAGTCCAAGGCGCACTTGAGACTCTTGGCTTGCCCTATAATGGATCGTCAGTCCTTGCAAGTGCATTATGTATGGATAAATACAAAACTAATGAATTTTTACGTACAAAAGGATTTGATGTTCCCCAAGGAAGTCTTGTTTCCAAAGACGCCTTTAACGAAAGCTTACTCAATCAATTGACATTTCCTGTCATTGTAAAACCTCACAATGATGGATGCAGCGTTATGGTGAGAAAAGTAAGCAGTAGTGACGAACTTCAAAAGGCCCTCCAAGAGATATTTGATGCAGGAAAAAAATATGCGCTTGTTGAAGAGTTTATAAAAGGTATTGAATTGACGGTAGGAGTTATCGGAAACAAAAAACCTTATGCTTTGCCACCAAGTATGTCAGTAGCTACAGCCGATATTCTTTCAATCGAGGAAAAATTTTTGCCAGGAGCGGGAGAAAATCAAACACCAGCGCCTTTACCGCAAGAAACGCTCAACCTTGTCAAAAGGACTATGGAGGATGCGTATGCTGCATTAGGTTGTAAAGGATATGTCAGAATTGATTGTTTCTACCAGCCAAGCCATGTAAGCCCTACCGGCCAAGATCGGATCGTTATGCTGGAAATAAACACACTTCCTGGCATGACACCCGCGACTCTGTATATTTCATCAAGCAGCGGAAATTGGTTTGAGGCCGATGGATTTCATTGATCTCATCATTCAATTAGGCCTTGAAGAACATGCTCCTCATCTTGTAGAAAAAAGTCCCGACACCTCTATTGAATCTCTTGGATGGACTCAAAAAGACACGCAAAAGAATGCTTAGATCGTGTTTTGAGTTCAATGCAAAAAAAGGAGAATCCTCATGAAAAAAACAAAACCACGATATTGGGTTAAGCATGTTCAAGAAACTTCAAATGCAATGGATTTACCTGAGGGCATTTTTACGTGGCCGCCAGACAAACTAGCCAAAGGATTACATCAAGCGGTTATGGAAAGTAACCGGACCAAAGGAACAAAATTCCAATCAGCAATGTCCATGCTTAATTACTACATTAATCGAGCAGGCAAAAAACTTGCAAAAACTGACAAGGATCGGCTTGAACAGGCAAAAATCGAATTGCGAAAAATTTTTAAACATTAATCAGAGGGCATCATGGATGTTGAGAATTTTGAACTACAATATGCCAGTTGCCCTTGTCTGTCTTTATTAACCACAAAACATTTGACCATCCCTTTAATGATTCTCCCCGAATAAACGATTCGTCTGGCCCAGCGCCGACTGTTATCTCTTTAATAAGGCATAATGCCGTATCAATATCTTTAAAAGCTCCGGCAGGAATTTCAAATTCAATATGTTGACATGCCGAGAATAAAGGCCTAAAAATAATTTTACCGCGAACTAATTGTTGGGCATGGTTGTGAATGCTTTGAATAAAAGCGTATCCCTCAAGAGATACCAAAAGATGACTACAAAAAACGAGTAAACGAATATTCATGTCCGAATTCCACATTAAATCGATTATGTAATTATATAACAACAATACCATTATTTAATGTTCATTTGCAATAATTTTATTAATTCCTATTGCCTCTCTGCAGATTATTTCTTTGCGAGAAAACCCAATCCTTTTCGTACAAGCTCATCAAAGGAACCCTGCTGGAAGGTGCCAGCTTGCCGTAAATGCTCAAGTACCATAGAAATTTCAGTCCTTGAATAGCCCAAAGAAACAAGCACATCCGAAAGCTGCTTTACGTGACCAGCTGCGTTATTTGAGAGGGTGTCAGAATGGGTAAGGGCAAGCTTTGAGATCTTATCCTTAAGCTGAAGGACCATGCTTTCGGCCTTTTTGACACCAATGCCCTCAATACTGCTTAATGTTTTTATGTCATGCGATAAAACAGCGGAAGCAAAAAGCGGCGGTGTGAGAGCACCCAGCACTGCTAATCCAATTTTAGGACCCAACCCTGAGCAGCTAATTATAAGCACAAAAACCGCTCGCTCATCAATCGTTTCAAAACCATACAATTGAAGACCATTGTCTTGGGTCATATGGCAGTAAATTTCTAAAGTGGCTTGTTGGCCCTTTTGAAGGCAATAACGTGACGGAACGTGCACAGCAAAGCCAATGCCATTGACCAGTATGACAAGCTGCTGCTGTTTAATATCATGGACGGCTCCGGTAAGATAGGCAATCATATAAAACCTCATTTTAAGATATTTTTTATAGTAGAATAGAACAGGATATTTGACAAATCTTGTAGATTTGGTACTTTTCATTGTGCAATGCGGGAATAGCTCAGTTGGTAGAGCGTTGCCTTGCCAAGGCAAAGGTCGCGGGTTCGAATCCCGTTTCCCGCTCCATAAAATTTGTGTCCAAATTGTTGTCAAATACGTTCGATTTTCTTATCTTAGTAAATTATTAATCGACAAAGTATTATAGGGAATTTTTATGAAATCTGTGATGCAAGAAGCGTCCTCTATCGCAAAAGCTATTGAACAAGCCTGGGCAAAAGCAGGTGAACCGCAAGAATTTACTATAAAAATTCTTGAAGAACCTCAAAAAAATTTCATAGGTTTTACCACGAGATCGGCAAAAGTTGCGCTCTTTTTTGAAAATCTTCCCCAAGCGACAAAGCCATCGCAAACAAAACCAAGGCCCGTTGCCAAAAAACAATCTCCTGCCCCTGTTGAACCAACAAAATTGCCGGCGACTCAAGAACGTCAGGTCAAGCCACAAATGACACAAGGCCAAGGCAACAAGCGTCGTGAATACAAGCCCCAATGGAATGATTCGATGATAGAATGCACCCAAAAATGGCTTTCCGATATCCTATCCAACATGGGCCTTTCAAATATTAATTTCAAAATTGAACCATCAGAATTTTATCTGAGAATCAGCTTTGATCATGATTTGCTATCAGATCAGGGTAAGGAGAAAAAGTTGTTTGCAAGTTTTGCAACACTTATCATTGAAACGCTTAAGAAAACTTTTAAAACAAGCCTACGTGGGCACAAGATAGTGCTCATTCATGCTTCACCAACCAGCCATGACACACAGTCGCGATGATCAAACGATAGTTGCGCTCTGCACACCGCGAGGAAGTGGGGCGCTTGCCATTATTCGGCTGTCAGGAACAGACGCGCTCACTATCGTGTCCTCCTGCGCAGTGCTAAAGGGACATAAGCTTCTTCATCAAGTCGAAAGCCATACGTTACATTTTGGATCAATCCGGGACGAAAATAATGCTGAAATTGATCAAGTAATGTTTGCAGTAATGTTTGGGCCAAAAACTTTTACCGGTCAAAATACTGTTGAAATAACGTGCCACAATAATCCTTTCGTTATCGATGCTATCATCAACATATGCTTAGCTCATGGTGCACGGCTTGCAGAAAAAGGCGAATTTGCCTCGCGTGCTTACATGAATGGCAAAATAGATCTGTTGCAAGCCGAGGCGATCAATGAACTTATCCATGCCCAAACGCAGAATGCATTGAAGAAATCTCTTGCTCAGCTCAATGGCACATTTTCTTATTGGCTCGCAGAGATTGAACACACCTTACTTCGTGTTCTTGCATGGTGCGAAGCAAGCTTTGAATTTCTCGATGATGAAGCTGAATTTGGTCACCAAATGGCGTGTGAATTAGATTCGGTTTTGATACAAATCACACAAGCAAAAAAAATGTATGATTCTCGCGCTCGTATTAAGCAAGGAATTCGTATCGCACTCATTGGGTCAGTTAATGCAGGCAAGTCTTCAATTTTTAATATGCTTCTTGGCCAACAACGATCAATTGTCACAACCATTGCAGGAACTACCCGTGACAGCGTCGAAGCTGGCATTTACCGAAATGATTCTTATATAACGCTCATTGATACGGCTGGCATACGAACCACCCAAGACATCGTTGAACAGGAAGGAATCCGTCGATCCTTTGAAGAAGCATACAAAGCTGATATTATTTGCCTTGTTTATGATGGCTCTCGGGTTTTAAAAAACGATGAAAGAACTATTTATGAAAACCTGATAGCCGAGCATAGGAATAAAATAATTATTGTCGCTAACAAAGCTGATTTGACGCGCGCTGAAAGTCTATCAGCTCGAGAGCTGGCTGAAATAGCCGTTTCTGGTTTGACTGGACTTAACACTATTTTGCTCGAAAATGTATTCGACTCAAAAATTAAAGATTTATTGTCATCCTGCAACACGCCATTTTTAGTCAATGAAAGGCAGCATGGACTTTTAGTTAATCTGGAAAAATCACTTATGGTAATAAGAGAAATGCTCAAACAATCCACTATTCAGTATGAACTGATATCGATTCATCTGCGTGATTCGCTTTCGGTGTTTACCGAACTTACGGGAAAAAGTATCAGCGAGTCGGCACTTGACAAAGTATTTAAAGAATTTTGCGTCGGAAAATAATTTTCGATTTTTTAAAAACTCGGATAAAAATTTCTATAAAACATTAACACTGTTTTGACTACTCATCACGGCTCATTTTTAAAAATACTTTTCTTTCAAAACACCAACTAAATCCATTTATCCGCCCAAGCATGCTTTCAAAATCTAGGTTTCATCATTTTATTCACGTTTACTAATTGACTCATTCTTTTGTTGTGTGTTATGTTTTTTTTCAATCATCGCGAAAAGAAAAACGCGATGGAACAAATAACAACAAATTCATGGAGGTTTACATGAACAATTATTTTTTTGCAGTCGCATTGGTGGCTATGTCTTTTGCTAGAGCCGCGGACCAAAGGGCAATCGATGCCGTGGGCAGGAATGATCTTGAGGCGCTTAAGCTTTTAGTATCACAAAAATATACTCTGGAAGAAAAAGATGTGACAAAAAACACTCCTTTGATTCTCGCCTCTTATTTCGGATACGATTCCCTTGTACATTATCTTTTAAGCGCTGGAGCTAATATAATTGCATCCAATATTGACGGAAACACTCCTCTCCACCTTGCTGCTTTTCAAAATCACAAAAATATTTTAATAGAACTTCTTAATAATAATGCAAATTTCGAAGTAAAAAATAACTATGGTCAAACTCCTTACGACGTGGCAACGAAGCAAAATCATAATGAAATTGCCGGAATATTAATGCAACATAAACTTGACAGTGGAAAAAAACTTTACCAAGCGGTCACAAACGATAATTTACAAACCCTTAAAAACTTGCTTAAAAGCGGCGCTTCGGCTAATGAAAAGGACCAAAATTCCAATACACCACTCATTATGGCGGTATGGGAAAATAAATTATCCGCGATTCAACTGTTATTAGATGCGAAAGTGGACACCAACATACAAAATGTTGATGGTAACTCCGCATTGCACCTTGCAGTATTTTCAAAAAACATAGAAGCAATGCACTTACTTCTTAAATCTAAGATCAGTATTAATTTGAAAAATGCAAGTGGATTAACACCGCTTCATTTGGCTGCTCTCAAAGGAGATTTAGCCGCCACAAAATTGCTTCTAGAAAAGGGCGCTGACAAATCAATTCAGTCAAAACAGGGACAAACCGCTTATGACATTGCTGTCGCTGAAAAACATGCAGATGTTATCCAAGCACTCGCCCCAAAGCAAAGCTCCGTTATCACGCAAGTCCTTTCACAAGCAAGTGACTGGACGTCACAAAAACTCAGTCCAGTAGGGCATTGGATTGCTGATAATCCAAGAAAATTTACTGCCTTCGTTGGACTTCAGGGTCTTCTTTTGGCACTAATAAAGCCAACTGTTTATACAACACCTTATAACAAGGCCGCAACCAAATTGGGAGTAGCCGCAGCTTGGACAGCGGCTCATGTTCCAACAAAAGCATCGCTTCCAACAGTGGCTACTGCGACAGGTGCGCCAGCGGCATTTTGGGCATCATTCAAAAATCAAATCGCTCGTTTAAAAAGAGCCAAACCGGCTCAGCCACCTACATCTAAATAGTAATTAGATTTTTCTAACAAAAAAAGGACTTGAGAATTTCTCAGGTCCTTTTTTTGTTTTCGACTCTTATATCCAAGTGCACTCAAGATCATATTCTTAGTGTTTCCAGACAATAGCTTATGAGGAGAAGCACAGCTTGCAGACTTTCGCTCAAAGCATTTATGTATTTCTTTCATTTCCTAGTTCTAAATATGATGAGCACTCACCTTCGTCATACCATATTTTAAAAACTTCATTAACATCGATTTCTTTTGAAACTAAAAAACCAGACATGACAAGAGCTCTTTCAAACGCAGAAGGATGAGGATATTCATCCTCAATCGCTTGGATTCCCCAATAGCCTGTTTGATTTGAATAAAGATCAATAAATCGCAAAATGGGAACTATATTGTTCATTTCATACAGTTTTTTACACGCAAGAAGATCTGCCCGAAGCTCGGTCGCCCTCAAAAAAAGCATATCCATATAAGTACCTTCATCTTCCGGAACAATCCAAAAAGTATCATATTCTTTTAAGATTTTATTGATACGTCTGCCAATAATAGTACTTTGATCAAATGCATTTTTAGCAAAGCATCGATAATTTTCAATTTCATCGAGATCATTTTTGAATTCTGGAGAATCTAAAAAAAACGCGCTGGTTTTCTCGCCATTTTGTACTTGATTTTTGGCAACAGTATCATTATTAATGAGATGAGCAAGCTCGTGATAAACCGTAATGAGATTGTATTCAAAGTCATTAGTCCCACACAAACCCATAAAAACCCTGCCTGACTCTGTTGTGCCGACATGAGCATCAAAGAAACTTTTGCTTTTTAAAACCATAATATCCTGCAACACCCCCAAATCACGTGCCGCATCTCTAACGAGCGCCTTTTGCTGGTTAGAAGCAGCCAAAAGATTAAATTCTTCGATAAGAGCTTGTTCGCCTTCTGCGCTTGACAAGTTATTGCCTTGAGCGGTGGCAGCAACGAATATACTTAACAAAAACAGCTTAATCACAAGAATATGCTGAATATGGTTCATGGCCTATCCCCTTTTTTGTTTCCATTCCCCATTCTATAAAATATCTCCTATTTGTCAATATTGCTCATTTATCATAAAAAAGGGAGGACCCTTAAGAAGTCCTCCTTAAAATCAACCAATGCCTCAATGATTATTCTGTTGCCGCTTTATCATTAAGAACAAAGAACTCAACTCGCCGATTTGGTGCCTGCTGTTCCATATCTCCTTCAGGAACAACGCATAGCTCAAATCCTCTTCCAACAATCTTCATTTTTTCACGAGGAATGCCACGCTCGACCAGATAATTGGCTACTGAATTCGCACGATTTTCTGAAAGCATCATATTATAACTTGAATTCCCTGCAAAACGGCAGGCATGACCTTCAACGATTATTGTGGATCCCTTTTTGGTGAGTTCAGCAATCTTTTTGGCATCATAGTCTAAAACAGCTTTTTGATCAGGCCGTATGGAATATTCGTCAAAGTTGAAATAGATCGTTTTAAAGCCATATTGCTGTGTTTGTTCAAGCCGTTTATCAATCCAATCCTCATCAACTTCTTTTTCGATACTGATCTCTTCTTCTTCAGATTCTTCGGTTCTTGGCGCAAAAGCATTGCCCGGTTCTTCAAGCACAAAACCTTCTACATCTTCATCAAAAAGAGGTTTGGTTTCTGTTTTTGCTACTGATTGACTTGTTTTTTCTTCACAAGGAGTTCCTTTGGTAGCTATTTCTGGGGTCTTTTTTTGACATGCCGGAATAGCCAACACTATTAAAGCTAACAGGCTTATTTTTTTATTCATTAGTCATTCTCCGACAGGTGAAAACAGATAGATATCATTTGCATAAGGGACTTTATCATAATTTTTCTTATTTTTCTACTTATTATTGTCAATATGAGGTATGCTAATACCATATAAAAAAAGAATTACTAAGATCGAGAAAGTTACGATTTCACATGAAAAAAATATTAATAAATGACAATCCCTGGCAAACTCGTATTGCCATTACCCGTAATGATAATCTTGAAAACCTGTACTTTAGTAGTCATTCGACGCAAACATTAGAGCGTTCTTATTTTAAGGGAACTATATTAAAAGTTCTTCCTGGAATCCAAACCGCCTTTGTCAATATCAACCAAGATAAGGCAGGTTTTTTGCATATTTCTGAAATCGATCGAGAACTCGCTATTAACAGAATGAGTGAGCAGCTGGGTGAGCTTGAGGCAACAGAAAGAACCGAAAAATCTGAACCCGTAACCAAGAGAGAACTCGATATAAGTAAGATTCTCAAAGAAAATGAAGATATTCTTGTTCAGGTAAGCAAAGAACCGGTCTATGAAAAGGGAGCAAAGCTAACGACATGCTTTACTCTTCCCGGACGCTTTTTTGTTCTCATGCCCAACATTCCGCGAATTGGCATATCTAAAAAAATAGAAAATCGAGAAGAAAGACAACGTCTTCGCGACATAGTAACTCAACGCCTACCGGAAGGGATGGGGGCTATTATCAGAACAAGTTCGGACGGCAAGCCAGACCGAGAAATACTGCAAGACCTTGCCTATCTGCTTGATACATGGGAAGCAATTCTGCAGCGTTATAAAGATGCCGCTCCAGGTGAAAAAATTTATGAAGATATAGACCCATCGCTTCAGGTGATTCGTGATCATTTGGACGACGACGTTGAACTCGTTATCTGTGACACATCTGAAAGCCAAAACAAGCTCTATAAATTCGTCAAAACGATTGCCCCAGAGCATGCTTCAAAAATCAGACTTTATGAAGGCCCACCAAGCCTTTTTGAAAAATTCAATCTTGAAAAACAGATCGGTCAAGCTTTAGAAAAAAAGGTGCATCTTCGGTCGGGTGGATCACTTATCATTGAAACCACCGAAGCCATGACGGTAATTGATGTTAACACCGGACGCTATATAGGCCAGTCACGTTTGGAAGAAACCATACTCAAAACTAATCTTGATGCAGCTGAAGAAGTCGTAAGGCAATTAAGGCTTCGCAACATCGGAGGTTTAATTGTTATCGATTTTATCGATATGAACTCTAGCTCACATAGGCAAAAATTGTATCGCGTTCTTGAAAAAACACTCAAGGACTACGATAAATTTCAATCAGTTGTATTAAAAGTTTCTGAATTCGGATTGGTTCAAATGACTCGCAAGCGGTCGGGAAAGACGTTAATGCAGCAAATGACCGAAACGTGTCATGAATGCCATGGTCTTGGTAGTGTACGATCAACGCAAACCGAAGCATTTATGATTTTACGCAAACTGAAAGATGACTTAGAGCGCAAGCTCGTTCATAACAATATTATGATCTCTGTTCATCCGGATATTATGAGTTACATCACCTCAACTGAGTATAATGCAATATTGAGCCTAGAAAAGATCTATAAATGCAAGATTATGTTGGCTACCCATGACAATTCAGACAGAGCATATTTTACTATAACAACAGCATCATGAAACAACGTTAAGCATTGGCTTTTTTTCTTGCTGCTTAAAGATATGCTGAATGACTTTCGTTATCTTTTGTGGAAAATCTGCATTGCTAAAGTTTTTCATGCGGTTACGGATTGCAGCGTTTATTCCTTTGGCTAGCAATGAAGGTAAGGCTTCATCCAGATCTGAATAACTATTAAGAACAACACCTAGGTTGTTCTTTTTAATAAATTCAAGATGGAGGCGCTCTACTTCCAAAGTTGTCGAAGTATTGTCAAGAAGGAGAGGAAGCTGCATCTCAATAGCCTCGCTAATACTCGTGGGACCAGGCTTGCTTATGAGCACATCAGAAACTGACATGAGATCAGAGATATGCTTGGTGAACCCAATAACAGAAAGCGTTATATCCGCGGGTTTTTTCATGCGCTCGATTGGCCTTCGCAAGCTTTCTGTTTTTCCAATACATACGATAATATGAAGAGGTATCTTAATCGTTTTTAATATGCGCTTAACATATTTAATCACCTTGGAAGACCCAACCCCACCCATAAGTATCATCACTACTGGTTTATCCGCTGCAATAGAAAATTGTTTCCTTATGGCAGCATGATCTTTAACGCCATAGAAATCTAAACGAAGGGGAAAGCCCGTAGTCATAATGCAGTGCGGATCAACCCCGCAACGAATGGCTGTTTTCCATCCAATCTCATCATTGAAAGGAATGGTATAATAAAAATTATCCTTAGGTGGTTCGCTAATAAAATAAGTTCGAATATTAAGATCCGGTGCTATAATCAAAAAAGGAATCTTTAAACGCTGAGCAACATCTGCCATCGCAGAATTTAAATGAGGAATAACGGATATGATAAGCTCCGGATTCAATTTTCGTATATAATCTTCCAAGCATTTTTCAATGTGATTGCGATGTCGGCGTAACGCTGTAAGACCAAAATTATGCAACTTGTTAATAAGCCATGGCATATCATTAGAAAGTAAGCAATTATAGAGGTCCTCACCATCGTAATAGCAAAAGGTTAATTTACGAATGGGATCAAGTGATGCCCACCCAATTTCAAAAGGACAAAAATCAACTACCTCATATGTTTCTGCAAAATAGGATTTTAGAGCATCTAACATAGATTTGTGAGCGCCACCCCCCTTGCTCCATGCTATTGCAATCTTTTTACGGATAATAGAGGGCAATTGAGAAGGCTCACTGGAGTCGCACAATAAAAAACTGCTTGCACACAAAACCAAGACTAAAATGCCTTTATTCATATATATTTAAGACCTTATATAGCGACATTAAAAAAGGGAGAAATAGTGAAGATATTATGATTAGTATATATCCATGCTACCCTATTTTTTTCTATGTAGCAATATTTGACCTAAAAACGACAAGAGAGGCACTCCAGTGAGAATTTTGCCCAGCCGCTTTTATTTCACCATTTGTAAAGTTTTCAATGCAACAACATACTAATTCGACTGCAACCCCTAGACTGTAATTTGTCAAAAACCACCGATCTGGTATCATTGCTCATATGCTTTCAAACAAACCTTCTTAATAAAGTTATTATGAACAACGCCTACGAAATTAATATCGGTATAGAAGTTCACGTACAGCTTAAAACAAAAAGTAAAATCTTTTGCGCAAGTCCTAATGGGGCTTGTGGTGAACCTAATACACAACTTTGTCCTATTTGTGCAGGACATCCCGGAGTCTTGCCCATTCTCAATGAAAAAGTCATTCGCTATGCAGTCATGGCAGGTCTCGGCACAAATTGCATAATTAACCAAGAAAGCGTATTTGCTCGTAAGCATTATTTTTATCCGGATCTTCCCAAGAATTATCAAATAACTCAAAATGATAAGCCCATATGCTCTGAAGGAGCGATAAGTATACTTCTCGAAGACGGCACCTTAAAAAAAATTCGCCTTATTCGTATTCATATCGAAGAAGATGCGGGAAAAAATCTTCATTCATCAATAAGTAACGAAAGTTTTGTTGACCTCAATAGGGCAGGAACGCCACTTTTGGAAATCGTAAGTTATCCTGATATTAGTAGTTCCTTTCAAGCAAAATCATATCTAAAAAGCTTAAGAAATATTGTCATGTATCTCGACATTTGCACGGGCAATATGGAAGAAGGTGCCTTCAGGGCTGACACAAATGTCTCCGTAAGAAAAAAAGGGGAGTCAAAACTGGGCACACGTTGTGAGCTTAAAAATATCAATTCCTTCAAATTTATCGGCGACGCTGTTGAATATGAGGTCAAGCGTCAAATTGAACTTCTTGAACGCGGCGAAAAAGTTGTTCAAGAAACACGGTCTTGGGATGTCAAGGAGCACAAAACCGTACCCTTGCGATCAAAGGAAGAGGCCGCTGATTACCGTTATTTCCCCGATCCAGATTTATCTTCTATAAAGATTGACGCAGCTATTATTGATGCCATAAAAAAAACGCTACCCGAACTTCCTGAGGCTCACTTTGAGCGTTTGATTCGAGATTATGGATTAACTGCTTATGAGGCAGACATTTTGATTAATGACCTTCCGCTCGCTGCTTACTATCAAGAGGCATCCAAAATTAAGCAGAGCAACCTCCTCATAAATTGGGTTCTTCGCGAGGTTGTCGGCTATCTTAAAGAACATAAAATTGAGTTGCCCCATTTAAAAGTTTCACCACATCATCTTGCAGGTTTGATTGATCTTATTGAAAAAGGAATCATCAGTAACCGAACCGCTCAAGAGCTCTTTCAGGACATCGCCCAAACAGGAGCAGAACCATCAGAGGTAGTCAAGCAAAAGGGACTTGAACAAGTGGGCTCAAGCGATGAGCTTGAAGCAATTATTATAGAGATTGTTAAAGCAAATCCTCAACAAGTTGCTGATTATAAAGCAGGCAAAGATAAACTTTTTGGCTTTTTTGTTGGACAAGCAATGGCAAAAACAAAAGGAAAGGGTAATCCTGCCATTATTAACGAATTGCTCAAAAAACATCTTACATAAATCATGATTGACCTCATACGATAAACACTCTCCTTTTTCCTGCATAGTATGGTAATATGAACTCGTTAAAATGAGGGGAGGAGTATGAGCTCAATAAAACGTATTCAGCAGAGCATTGTTAAACAGGTTCCTCCTTTTTTTGATACTTTGGAGCAGTTCTTGGCATCACAAGATGTGACAAAAGGATCAAAAATAACTTATCGCAACGCACTTAAGCAATTTTTTGCCTGGTTTATAGAACAACAACACGTAAATCCTACACGCGAAACCATTCTTCATTATAAAGAATGCTTGGATATAAAGGGGCTGCGCCCTTCAACTCGGGCAAGCTACCTTGTTGCTGTGCGCAAATTTTTTGAATGGGCTGAGGGACTAAAGATCTATCCAAACATAGCTAAAGGGGTCAAAGGGGCCCGCAGGGCTCTCAAACATCATCAAAAAGATGCTTTAACAATAGCCCAGATTAAAAAAGTTCTTTCCATAATCGACAAATCAAGCATACAAGGCAAACGAGACTTCGCGCTCATTAATCTCCTTCTGCGGACAGGGCTTCGATTAATAGAAGTCGTAAGAGCTGATTACAAGGACTTAGATCTGCACGGTGATGATCCAATCCTTTGGGTACGCGGCAAGGGCCGAGATGGAAAAGATGAATGTGTCGTGCTTGCACCTGAAGCCCTTAATCCTCTTTTTGATTATTTACGCTCGCGCAAGGTATCGATTGTCGAGGCACCTCTTTTTACCTCTCTTAGCGATCGAAATTTTGGCAAAAGACTTACCACCTTCTCCCTTTCTCGCATTATAAAACGCTATTTACGCATGGCAGGAATTAATAATAGGCGTGTAACTGCTCACAGTTTACGCCATACTTTTGGGGTGCTCTCCATAAAAGCCGGTGCTTCACTCTACGAAGTACAACTGGCAATGCGTCATACTAGCCCCGGAACAACCGAAATATACTTGGGTGATATAGAGCGCCAAAAGAGACTCGAAGGCGCACCTGAAAAGAAAATCAGTGCCCTTTTGGATGCCGAGGGAATTAAATAGAATAATTATGCTCAGAATACATCATTCCCGATGCGATAAGCTGAAGGGCATGTTTATGTGCAGGAATAATATTGTCTGGCAACGCATTCATATCAAACCACTTTAATTTGCTCGTTTTATCTGGCTCTTTATTTTCAGGTGTTCCGCTCCATCTATGTGAGGCAAAAACAACGACCGCAATTTCAGTATCAGTTCCCCTTCGTTGAAAGAAATGAGCAAACCGCAAGTCTTCATCATTGATCACGAGACCTACTTCTTCATTAACCTCTCGAATTATTGCTTGACGAAACGTTTCTCCTGGCTCAACTTTTCCACCTATGAGAGAATAGAAACCATCACAAAATCCAGTATTTTGACGTTTTGCCAATAATACTGAATTGTCTTTCTGCAACACAATAATTGCATAAGGTGTTAATGCATGTGATTTCATATTTTTTACAGCCTAACCCTTTTTATATTCACCATTTTTTCCGTGATTTGTTTTTTTTTCTATAATCTTGCGATACTTCTCGTAAAGCTTAGCTGAATTTGTCATTAACGCATCATTAGTTATACGATTCTTAGAAGCCAAGATTATTTCTTTCGGCTTTACTAAATTCATGTATTTTTTCTTTAATGCGCGAGAGGTGTATTGCAAAGCCCAATTCTTGCCATGATAGCTTTTTTTGAAAAATGTATCGTAATGTTCATATACATCTTTCAGCGCCGATGCTGCATCGTGGACTGTACAATTAAAAAAATTTCCACATTGCTTACCGAAGATGCCATAATAGGCCCGCTCAAGTATGTCCGCGCGAACACATTTGACAAGTCCGCTTTGGCAAATCGTTTTGTGCGCCGTATTGTTGGTTATGATTGTAGGAATCGCTAGCGCGAGTGATTCCCGTGGTGCTATTGAATATCCTTCACCTTTTGACAAACTCACATAACAATCGAATGAGTACATAAGATCGATATAATCTTGTTGCGCTAAGCGTTTTGTATCAAAAACGACATTTGTTAGCTTCAGATCAGCTATTCGCTGCCTTATTTGAGAATTAATGACTGACTGATGTACTCTTGAATTCATAATTAATTTTACTTTTGAACTATTTCCAAACGCTCGGGCGAATGCATCTATGAGCCTCATTTGATTTTTGTGAACTAATGTTCCTGATAAATTACCAAAAATAAATGGCCCTTCCAATTTTCTTCTTTTAAATGGTTTATTTAGGAAACCCTCCAAATCAAGTGGCATGGGAAGGACAAAAATAGGCACATTAACCCCAGAATTCTCATAAACATTCACATGCCATACATCCGGAACCACAAGTGCATCAAATTCATTATTAAAAACTTTAACCCACTCCTCTGGAATTTTATCTGTTTCAAGCATCGTATAGGCAATTTTAATAAAACTCTCATCAGGAACTCGATCAGACAGCTTTTTCTGAACATCCCAAGGCATATCAGTGAATAGAACCACGCATCCGGGAGTTTTATCACTATTATTAATAATACGTTTTAAACGATCACTCAATTGATTGGTAGGATAGTTATTTTGTCGAGTCGCTATCCAATTAATAGAAAATTCTTCTGCTAAACAATTAACAATTCCAACGCTCACATTTCCTATCCCATCGGCTGGATCAACAGGTCCTACGATGGTGACATCATACGTGGTGTTAACCGTATCGAAGTCCATTTTTTTGTCGGGTATTAAAAAAATGTCGAGGTATGCTTTGTTTTCTTTAACGAGAGCAATTATCTCTTCTGGTTTGAGAGGATTTTTTTTGAGTGCCAATTCCGGGTCAGGTTGCTTTGCAAGATCTCTAACAATCCCAAATTTATAACCCAATTTCGCAAATTGATTTAATAATTCCAATGGATTAATACCTTTTTGGATGTAGGCATTAACATTAAATTCCCAAGTAATTTTAGGTAAAAACTTTCGAATAATACCCATCGATCCCTTTAAGGCAACATGTTCCGAGCCTTCAATGTCAATTTTGATATAATCCAATCGCTCTATCTTGTCCAATAACAATTCATCAAGCGTAGTAGCTAAAACTGAAACAACACTTCCAGCCCTCAACGCATTGTATTGGTCAGCATAATCGGCCGAGCGCAACTGACTACCACCAGGATTGATAGTACTAATATCAATAAGAACCTCTCCTTTCTTATCACTAAGCGCATAAGGATAAATGGCAACATTTGACCAATTATTTGAAGCATGAGATTTGTTAAGCAATTTTAAAAGAGGTGGTAATGGCTCAAAAGAAAAAACTTTCCCATTTTTTCCGACTAATTTTGAATAAATGGCCGTAAAATACCCTATATTAGCCCCAATATCAACAACATAGTTTCCTGGCTTAACTATCTTGACCATTAATTCTTCCATATGAGGTTCCCACCTACCTGAAGTGGCTATTGCTTGAGCAATAAAAAGATCACTTTTGTAACCATAAATAATCATTCCATTAGTAAGTTTTATAGGAAAATATTCCATTGCGTCCAAATGTGGAATTTTTAAATTTATCACTGCCTCTTCAAGCACTAACAGGTGCAAAGCAAGATTTGAAAAGGACCATTTATATTTGTCCTTAATCTGTTTATAGTGCAAAAAATCATCTCGAGATATCTTTTTACCAGCCATTGCTCTATATGCCGCAACAACGTCTTCATCTATCAAAAACGAGGGATTGAGTGAATCCCAATTTTCTGGAAGAGCTTGCGGATGGTTCTTGATTGCAGGAGGGTTAAAATATGGTTCTGAGTGAGTTTCCCATTGAGTTTTTAAATATACTTTAGTTTCATGTAAGGAAAATAAATAATTGGCCAAATTGCCAAGATTCCATCTATGAGATTTTGACAATGATTGTATGTGAAAAAATTTTTCAGGCGTAATGGGTGAGCCCGTCATAACTCTATAGGTGCCGATAATATCTGGATCGGAAATATGTAGTTCTGAGGGATTTAGGTTATTGAGGTCAACTGCAGACCCGAGATTAATGACAACATTTAAAAAGAATGCAAAAACGAGAGACAAAAGCCTGTTTAAGAACATTATAAGCACTTCACTTCAAGTAAAAAAATCCTCTCTTGATTATAATCTTAAAAAAAACATTCGCGAGCTTTTTAGTCTCTCTTAATGCAACCTTATCTTGACAGTACTTACATCTTGAGATAAGTATTCTCTGACGAACAAGATATGACCTAACATGCCAATAATTGAAAGAGCAGATGAAATCTACCATTATAAAAATTATAGTTGTTCTCGCATTTATTAATGAAACATTGAATGGGAGTGATCAAACTCAATCGATATTGATAAATTCAATACCCAAATCGGGAACGCACTTACTCTCCAAATGTGTAACACTACTAACAGGCATGAAGGCCCAGCGAGAAGTCAGCGTTGAAGGACTCGTACCTGACAAAAGCACAATCCCGCAAACCATCAAAAACGTTTTTTATGTAACTCACGCATTTTACAACGAGAAAAATCTAGAAATAATTAAGAAAAACAATTATCATGTTCTTTTTATTTATAGAGATCCGCGTGATGTGGCAGTCTCGATGGCCCATTGGATGCGTAAAAAACCTTTGGATTCAATTGCGCTCATTCCGAACCTCGAGCTCATTAATGATGATGAACTGCTAACAAAATGCATTAACTACACCCGCCAACTTTTTGCTCAGTGGCATTTATGGAAACAAAACAAAGCTGCTCACTTGATACGCTTTGAAGACTTGGTTGGCACTAAAGGTGGGGGTAGCCACCGAGCTCAATTACGAGCAATAAAAGGAATTGCACGACATCTCAAGTTGCGCGCAAATAAGAAAAAGATAAAGGCAATTGCACAAATCCTGTTTGGCGGAACTCCAACCTTTAGAAAGGGTCAAATAGGCGTGTGGCGCACTACATTTAACTCCGCCCATATAAAACTTGCTCATGAGCTTATGGGAAAATTAATTATTAACATGGGTTACGAAAAAGATTCGCGATGGGCGTGTCAATAAATACTTTACTTCTTGCAGCCTTTGACTTTACTATAAAAAAAATTCATTGCGCTACAAAGAAGGAACAATCATGAAGAAGCAATTAGGTATAGCAAAACCCATAGACCCCGAGATAGGCATTGAATCAAATGATCGTTCTCTTTCAATCGATATTCTTAATAAAATTTTGGCAGACGAGTTCGTTCTTCTTGTCCAAACGCTTAATTATCATTGGAATTTGGTGGGTCCCGAATTTCATGATTATCACAAACTCTTTGACCACCAATACAAAGATATTTTTGGTTATATTGATGACATTGCTGAACGCGTACGGTCTATCGGTGGTCTTGCACTTGGTTCTATGCACGATTTTGTTAAGTTTTCGCAAATCAAAGAGGATCTCGGCGACATTCCCGCGCCTAAGGACATGGTTTATAACCTGTTGATAAATCATGAAGTGATCATCAGACACATGCGTGATGGAATTAATGAAACAGCAGAAAAAAACCGCGATATGGGAACCAGCAATTTCTTAACCGAGCTCATTGAAAAGCATGAAAAGATTGCATGGATGCTGCGGTCCCTCCTGGAGCGTCGCTAAGAAAGGAATTATTCTTTCTTTTCTACAGCTACAACTTTGAGCCCATAATCACGAAGCTTTTTTTCATCAACCGGTGTAGGTGCTTCCATCATGGGATCAAAACCACTTTGCGTTTTAGGAAATGCAATAACATCACGAATCGATTGACACCCGAGAAGCAACATGACAAATCGGTCAATTCCTAACGCAATGCCACCGTGTGGAGGAAATCCAAGCTCTAACGCCTCAAACAAGAAACCGAAATGTGATCGCATGGATTTTTCATCAAATCCAAGCAGCGAAAAGACTTTATGTTGCAATTCAGGCGTATTAATTCGTATTGAACCTCCACCAAGCTCAACTCCATTGAGCACAATGTCATACGATCGAGCCTTAATATCTGCAGGATCACGTTGCTCCCAGCCTTCTTGTGGTGCTGTGAAGGGATGATGTGCAGAGAGCCATCGTTTAGCATCTGGATCCCATTCTAATAAAGGAAAATCCGTAACCCACAACAATGCAAGTTGATCTTGTGGAATAACGCCCAATTTGTGCGCAACTTGCACTCTCAAACGGCCAAGTTGCG
Source organism: uncultured bacterium (assembly GCA_963699715.1). Lineage (GTDB taxonomy): Bacteria > Babelota > Babeliae > Babelales > Babelaceae > CAVOUX01. The sequence goes on along the minus strand of CAVOUX010000016.1, from coordinate 15,756 downwards.
TCCATGCATCCTTATAAGGCGCAGCAATAAGGAAGAATATATCCCCGCCATTCGCTGAGCCAAAGTGCGATTGTAATTGTTCAATAAACGTCGTAGGTAAAAATTTTGCTATCGGTGACTCAATCTGCATATGCTCATTAATCTTTATCCACAGCATTCCTTTTGCGCCATTTTTAATTGCCGTTGACACCCAAGTTTCTAGCTCAGAACGTGTAAAAGCAGCATCCTCAATGCGCAATGCACCAACACGACCACCTTTATCGAGAACTGCTTTTAAAAAAGCCAGCTCCGTTTCCGCAAAGAGAGATGTGATGTCATGAATCTTCATACCAAATCGCACGTCTGGTTTATCAGATCCATATGCAGCAAATGCATCATCATAGGTCATGCGGGGCAGGGGAAGCGTGAGCTCCTTATTAAATATTTTATTGAGCAGATGCTTTAATAGATGCTCAATAAGCGATTGAACATCTACCTCAGAAACAAATGACATTTCAATATCAAGTTGTGTGAATTCGGGTTGGCGATCTGCGCGAAGATCTTCATCTCTAAAACAACGAGCAACCTGAAAATAGCGATCCATACCACCAGCCATTAAAATTTGTTTATAGAGCTGGGGAGATTGTGGCAATGCATAAAAATTGCCCTTTGCCACACGAGAAGGAACCAAAAACTCTCTGGCACCCTCGGCAGTATTTTTCGTTAAAATCGGGGTCTCGATTTCATAAAACTTCTGATTATGTAGAAATTCACGCATGGCAAAAATGATCTCATGGCGCAACCTAAAGCGTTCTTGCATTTGGGGGCGACGAAGATCAATGTAGCGATATTTAAGTCGTAGTTCTTCATCAACATGCTCCGCTTCATCCAGGCCAAAGGGTAATGTTTTTGACTTGGCCAGCACCTGCAAAGATTTCACTTGAACCTCAAACGCTCCGGTTGCAATCTCGGCATTAAGAGTCCCTGGTTTGCGATTGACAACTTCGCCAGTTACTGCAATCACAAACTCATTGCGCAGAGTGTGGGCTGTTTCAAATGCAGCTTGCGAAAACTCGCTGCTAAAAACAAGCTGCACAATACCTGTTCGGTCCCGCAAATCGATAAATATCAATCCACCATGGTCACGGCGCACATCCACCCAACCGGATAGGTGAACCGTTTTGCCTAAATATTCTTTACTTATTTGCCCGCAGTAGCAGGTGCGTTTTAAAGTTTTCATTATTTTTCTACAAATTATTTTCTACAGTTTCTTTTTTTATCTTTAAGTCCTATCTGATTGCGATTTTCTTTAAACGTAAAACCCACTTGTTTGAGTGACTCTCTCCAATGTTGCTTCCACTCATCAGAATTATTTATTTGTTCTAACAGGATAGTTGCATCTCTTTTCAGATTTGCAATCCGTGGCAATAAATTTTTGCTTTTAATAGAATTCTTTTCCGTGCCTATTAACGAGCATAAATTTGCTACACTGTCGAGAAGATTGATTACATCGCTAACGATTTGTTTTATAAACTGCATTCTTTTGCTTATATAATAACTTCGAGCATTGAGGGTATTTTCCCGTTCAGCTTTGCTATCAAAACTTCTAGATAATGGTCTATATTTTATAAACTTTTTTTCTTTTATTTTTTTTACGTATTCTTCCAAACTATTTAAAATTGTTGAGTAAGCAATATAACATTTATCATTCAATTCAAATTTTGCTTTGTCCAATTCAGCAATGAGAGCTGACTTTGCATGGGCAACATTACTATTAATTTTTGTTAGTTGCTTTTCAGTCTTACCATCAAATATCTCCACGCTATGACAAGTATCGCTTCCAACCTCATTGCTATGACAATACTCATCTTGAACTCTTAACACAGGATTAAATTTTTCCAAAGCGCGCAAATATGCTATTCCTCTTCCTATTCCCAAATCTTCACTATGCGCTTTAAAATTAGTCAAGATACCTATACATAATATGATATATCGCATTTTCATCAAAGCCTCCATTAAACATCAACTAAAACTTATACTCCATGGTCATTTGCACATAATAGGCAGTATTATTACCAAGTGTTGGCACTCGTTTTAACAGGCGCACCTTCATTCGGATTAGCTTGCGACTTGAGAAAATCTCTTTCTTTTTTATTAAGTGGCGTTCCTTTCAAGTCATCATAGAACGTTCCCGGGAAAAATCCAGCTATGTTAAAGATATACGTCAAATCTTTAATCAGTTCGGCCTCCAAGGTAAAGTTCAATTCTACTCCCAAGAAATTTCGAGCTCTCTTGCGTATTGTTATAATCGGATCACCAAGATCAGTTTCTCCTTCACGCACAAAAAGATTTGGAGTATGCCATGCCCAGAAACCTAACACATTTGGTTTCAAGATCAATGGCACTGATCCAATTTTAGGTTTAAATTCAAGCCCAGCACCACTCAAAATAAGATTAGTAAATCGGGTAACGGCAGATGGCTTATTATCAAAAAGATCCAAGGCTGGTATAGAAATGAAACGTGGTATTTTACTTTGACCAGACATTACCATTAAACTGCGTACACGCTTTCCAGAATATATTTCTTGTTCCCCAATAAATCCGTGGAAGGTTTTAGGAACATTACTTTCACCGCGACTTTGCAAATCTTTGTTTGGATCATTATCACCAGTTGCAAATCCGGCAGTTACAGCCGCTTTTACGCTGCAAGGGAAATTATAAGCAGCATCAAACACAAACATTGCCCCGCGTAGTTTATTCTCGTATTCGTTAGTAAATCGATCTTTGGCATTAAAGTACTTCGTCGTTGGATCTTTTTCAGGAAACTGCCCTATCATTTTTCCATTAAAACATTCTCCTCTGAGAGATGAATCAACAATTTTTGCCGCTTCTTCGGTTTTTAGAGCCTTTCCGTCTGCTTTAAATTCGCCAGTTTCTTTATCTAACACTTTTTGTGTCACATGACTGTAAATGAAAGCATCAAATCCTTTTCTGTTTTCCTCGGTCACTATATTTCTATCCCAACCAAACACCGTCTGCTTGCCAACGTTGAATGCGGTATCAAATCCTCCCTCAAAATTACCCCATTCAAATTCTGCTGCCAAACCGAAAGTTCCGAGCTTCAACTTGGCATCGCCATTAAATTCAATTCTTTGTTCACGGTCAACACTGTATAACGCATACGGCTCGAGGTGCACTTTTTGACCAGGTTTATCAAAGGGATGCCATTGTAATCGTGCAGCAAGAATATAATCAAAAACGCCAAAGCCCCTCTGAGGTCTAAACAATCTGCCAACAGTGCCTGGTTTATCAAAACGCTGACTATTGATTTCTTCATTGACCTGATCAAAGTTATCGGCACTATTATCAGCAATTTCAGCATATAAATCATAATGAAGTACGAGAGGTGCAATTAAGTCACCAGACAATTTAAACCCTGGCGCAAATTGATCAATCGCATTCGTTGCAAAATAACCAAGAAAATCTGGATCAACATCATATGCATCACCCAAAGCAATCCCGCGACCGAGAGCAAACGGAAAAAGACCCATCGTAAAAGTGTGTCTATTTTCACCCATGCAACCAAAAATATCATTAAGCACAAACTCGAGCCAAATTTCTCTAAACCAAATTACATGCCTATTTATTGTATGCGTATGGTCGCCGATAATTGCATCAACATGCTTTATACTTGTTGCTGATGTTTGCAAGATACTGGTTTCATCTCCCCAAATTGCTCTGTTTCTAACGCCTGATCTGAATTTAACCACATCATATCCGCGGCTTTTGTTGCCATAGGTATATAAAAACCAAGTATCCATGGTATGCCGACCGGGAAAAGCAATTTTATCAAGCTGTGGATCAAATGCATTATTTTCATCATTGGCTAGCCGTCCATTCACACAATAAAGACCATCAATGCGTATCCGATTTGACACATCAAATACGCTATCATCAAATTCCAACCTAAATGGCTTTTTTCGTTTTTGTCCCAAATCATCATCTTTGGCAAGTTCTTCAACATCTGCCAAATTTGATTGATCCTCTTCTTTTGCCAATTTTTCAATTTCACCAAGACTATGTTCAGTTTCTGTATAATCTTCATTTTGATAAAGCATTAGATCTTCTTTATCTTTAACAGCCATCAAGCCAACAGAACTAACAAAAACAAAAATTATAAATAGATTCCGATAGGAACACATGAGAGACCTCGTATAAGAATGCACGTAGGAAATGAACACTATATAATGTTTAAAGAAAACAGTTACAATGTACTTGTTTTCATGACTTTGTCAATCGTTATTGTAGGTTTTAATGATGAAAAAAAGTATACAAATACTCGAACAGCAACCGCTAGGAGCACATCTCTCTATAAGCAAAGGTTTTGCCAAAATGATCGAGGATGGTGAATCGATTAATTGCACAGCCATTGCCATGTTCTTGCACAGCAACAGACAGTGGGCCATGAAAGATCTTTCACCTGATGCAGTAACAACCTTTAAGACCGCCGCAAAGCAATCAACAATCCAATCATTTGTCGTTCATGCAAGCTATTTAATAAATTTCGCATCAACCCTGCCAGATGTGCGGCATAAATCACTCAATGTGTTAACCAAAGAATTACAACAATGCAACGAATTAGGAATTCCTTTTCTCGTTATGCATCCTGGTTCCTATGCTGGCACAACACCTGAAGGAGCTATAAAGCTCATTGCAGAAGGAATTGATGCGGCACTGGAAAATGCCCCTGGCAAAACAATGCTCTTACTTGAAAACATGGCGGGCCAAGGTTCGACAATCGGGGCTCGCCTTGAGGAGCTCGCAAAGCTCAAAAGCTCCATACATCATAAGACTCGTATTGGATTTTGCTTTGACACCTGCCATGGCTTTGCGGCTGGATATGATTTTACAACACCAACCGCGTACGATGCCTTTTGGAAACAATTTGATGCAATTCTCGGCTTAGAGCACCTTAAAGCTTTTCATGTTAATGATTCCAAAAAGGACCTTGGGTCGCGAGTAGACCGTCATGAACATATAGGCAAAGGAAAGCTCGGTCTTGAACCCTTCAGACTCATCGTAAATGATGAACGATTTGCACATATACCTAAAATTCTTGAAACACCATATGGCGAATATGCTCATGACGCGTTGAAACTCTATTCTCAAAACTTGAAAATTTTACGAAGCTTAATCGGACACTAATTTAAAAAAATTGTGGCACCCCAAAAGAACGAGTCTCCCGGAGTGCCACTTACGCAGCGCCTTTTAAACCAATACTACCTATGTTTTAAAGGAGTCAACATAGATATTTCCAATACCGAAAAGGCTCTCTTAGTTTCCTTCAGACAACGAAAAAAACAATAGAATCTTATCAATGCAAAATCGCAACAACAAAATTATAGCTTATTTCAGCCCTTTTTTCAAACTAGCGTTGTTTTTTATTGTAGAATTACCTCTTGCAACTTAATCTGAAAGCCCATTTAGTGCCAAATAGCAAAATTGAAAACCAACAAACTGATCCTATAATCAATACAGAAATAAAACTTCGAAGGGACAGATTTCCTACAAGGTAGGAATGTACGAAAATGAGTAAGAAAAGAGACACGACTACAACATATGCCAAAATCGCATGTGTTGACCACCCATGATGTTTAAGAAAATGGCAAAAATGATGGGGACTTCCACGGTAAAAGGGTATTCCCTTAACTCTTCTGATAACAATAAGTGTTATGATCTCAATTCCAACAATCCCTAAGAGTACGGGAGGCGCAAAATAACCATACCAGGAGAATATTCCCCAATGGATCATAAACGGAATGATAGCCATAACGCCACCAATAAATAAGGACCCAGCGTCGCCAAGATACATTTTGGCGGGTGGTAGATTGTAGCGCAAAAAACCAGCGAGAGCCCCCATAAATGCGACAATAAAAATAGCGGTCGACAGTTCCCCAACGAGAAAAGAAATCACCAAAAAAGAGAAGGCTGCCATGAATGCTATGGTAGCCGCCAGGCCGTCCATAACATCCACCAGATTGAAGGCGTTTATAATGGAAAGAATCCAAAACAGTGAAATGCTCAGCCAAAAGTAATACGTCCAGGGATTCTCCTGCGCATACAGGAACTCTTCTTTCAAATAAAAACCACCCTTTAAAAAACAGATGGACGCTATAAGCTGGCCAAAAAATTTTTGGTAAGGCTTTAATGGCAAAACATCATCAATCAGCCCAACCATTAATAATAAGGTCGAACCCAATATGAAGAAAACACTGGTACTTTTAAGAGGAAAAAAGAATATAAGGGAAATCAACATTGCAAGATAGACGACAAGCCCACCCAGATAAGGAGTTGGTGTCTTATGCTTCTTTAAGTTATTGTCAGGATGGTCCAAAAAATTCAACTTAACCGCAACGGCGATGAGAATTGGGCCAAGATATAGAGCCACAAAGAATGATATCATTCCCGCAGCGGCAACTTGCAACAGAAAAACAGGGGACACTTTCCTCTCCTGCAGCAATTACAATTCAGGGGTTTCTTGAAAGCATTCCACCCTATCATCTTGCTGCCATGTATCAAAGCCATCTACCATGAACGCACATTCAAACCCAGCCATAGCTTCTTTTACCGTTTTCTTATCACGCTGTAAGCTCTTAATGGCGCCCTCGCCGACTTTGTGTCGACCCCGCCAGATAACCAATTTGCCGTCACGAATAATCTTTCCTGATTTTACTTGAGCACCCGCAATTACACCAAGATTTTTAATATCAAAGACTTTAAGAACAATAGCTTCGCCGACTTTTTTGCTAATCATCTTAACGGGTTTACCAAGAGCGGCCATGGTCTCCAGAGACTCAAGCAACTTGTAAATAATATCGTAGTGGTGGATGGCAATTCCAAATTTATTAGCTAATGCTAGCGCACTCACATCAGCCTTAGTATGTAACATATAAATAATTGAGCTCGTATCGCGGGCCAATTGCACATCACTTTCAGAAACATTTCCTATTGATGCAGCAACAACGTGAAGTTTGGTGAATGCCTTGTTGTTAATTTTTGCCAACGCATCAAGAACAGCTTCGCGAGAAGAATCATTGTCAACCTTAAGCAGAATGTTGACGCCCTGACCATGGGTTGCTTTTACCGAAACCGAAGATCGCGTTGTACCAGCCTGACGCATTTTTTTAAAATCTTCAGCGCTAACAACCTCAAAGAGCTCTCCAGCCTGTGGCAGATTATCAAATCCTGCAACCTGTACCGGCTGAGAAGGATGCACGTCCTTTACTCTTTTTCCCCATGAATCAATAAGCGAGGTAACCTTTCCCGTAAATTGTCCAGAAACAAAATAATCACCAACATGCAAAATGCCGTGCTGACACAAAACCGTTGCTACTGGTCCGCGGCCTTTTTCTTGCTTGGCTTCCAGAATATAGCCTCGCGCAGGAACGTCAAGAACAGCAACCAATTCCATTAATTTTGATTGAAGAACTAATACTTCCAACAATTCATCGACGCCCGTACCAAATTTTGCAGAAACAGGCATACAGACCGTTTGCCCGCCCCAATCTTCGGGAATGAGACCATATTGCGCAAGCCCTCTTTTGACAGCTTCCACTTGCTGTGGCGCAGCCTTATCAATTTTGTTCAAAGCTACAACCAAAGGTATTCCTGCCGCCTGAGCCTGCTTAATGGCCTCGATCGTCTGAGGCATCACGCCATCATCAGCAGCAACCACAAGAACAGCAATATCAGCAACCCGCGTTCCTCTTTCGCGCATTTTTGTGAAAGCCTCGTGACCGGGGGTATCCAAAAAGACAAGATTCCCATGCTTGGTATGCGCTTCGTAAGCACCAATATGCTGGGTAATCCCACCGCGCTCTTTAGCAGCAATACGGGTTTTTCTAATAAAGTCCAAAAGGGTCGTCTTGCCATGATCCACATGACCAATAACAACAACGACCGGCAATCTTTCTTCGGTATGACCTTGAATTTCTCTATCAATGCTTCTGGCTTGAGTCTTTACCACTTCACGCGTCTTGAGGCCATAAAACTTTGCAAGCTGGGAGACAACTTTTTCTGTAATGACTTGATTTTTAACCGCCACAACGCCTTGCCGCAAAAGCGTTAGAATAACATCGCTTATGGGCTTTTTTGCCATAATGGCAAAATCAGCGACTGACATTGATTCTATGGTAATGACACCCCCCTCACCATCATCAGTTGCCGCTTTCAAACTTTCCTGCTTCAAATTTTCCGACTTTTGAAGAACCTGCGCCTCTGCCCTTTGGACAGGCTTCGGTTTTACTACTTCTTTGACGACTGGCTTTACCTCATTTGACCGTACCAGCGGCTCGGCTTTTGGAATTTCCTTGGCCAACGGCTCAGGCTTTGGATGGGCCAAAGCAGCCTCCTCTTTTTTAAGAGAAGGCTCAATATGCTTAGTGGCTTTTTCAAATTTTTTTGCCAAAACGGACAATGCTTCAGACGGAATAACTGACATATGGCTTGAAACAACAAAGCCTTGTTCTTGTAAAAACTGAATCAGCTCCTTATTAGAAATGGAGTGCTGCTTTGCGTATTCGTATACTCTCATGTAAGCCTATTATAGTTAGAAGTCACTCGCCACATCACCCTCAGGAGCCACCACCTCAGGTTCACTTTTCATCAAATGTATAGCACGACCAACGAGCTGAGATGCCAAGGCAATGTTTTGGCCAGACTTGCCAATTGCCAAAGATCGCTGATCATCATCAAGCCATACTTCAATGTTTTTGTCATCAACCACCTCAACGCTATTGATAATAGCAGGCTTAAGGGCATCCCTCACCAAGTCTTCAAGGGTGCTACTCAGCTTGATGACGTCTATTTTTTCAGCGCCCAATTCCCTCAAAATGGGCTTAATACGCACGCCGCCAACACCTATGCAGGTACCCACAGCATCAATATTTTTATCGTTAGAAACAACAATAATCTTGGATTTATAACCCGGTATTCGGACAACCTTTTTAACTTCGACAATTTTCTCAAACACCTCAGGAATCTCAAGTTCAAATAATTTAATAACAAATTCAGATGAACTCCGGTCAAGAATAAGTTGATTTTCATTGCGCGGCTCTCTTAAAACTTCTTTAAGCAATGCTTTAATATTATGACCAACCGGACATTTTTCACCTGGAATCATAAGCGACTTTGGCAAAAAGGCCAGCGCTTCATTCAGCTTGACAGTGACACCACTGTATTCGGCCTTATGCACAACACCATTCACCACAGTACCAACCTTGTCCTTAAACTGCTCATAGATAGACGCGGCCTCGATGTCTCGAATTCGCTGGGATATAATCTGCTTGGCCTTGAGAATTTCTATTCGTCCTATCGGACCCTCAAAAGGAACCTCAACAATATCTCCCAAAGCAACATCTTCCTGAATTGATCGAGCTTTTCTAAGATTTAGTTGGGTTAACTCGTCATCCACGTGTTGAACAACCGTTTTTTTTATGTTAACGACAAGATCGTCATTTTTTTTATTATAAACGACGTTAAATTGCGCTTCGGGATACTTTTTTACGTAAGCACTTAAAATGCCTTCGCAAACTATATCACTCAAAACAGCGCGATCAAGTCCCTTCTCTTCAACAAGCTCTTCAATAACCTGCGATAATTTCACAGTTTTCCTCACGTTAAAACAATATGGCAGTAGACTACAGCTTATCAAAACACAAAAAAAAGAAAAGCCATCTCTCTTCCCTCGTGGGTTTTGTGGTAACCCATCTGCCTACTACTCTTATTTACTCTTAATATTATATTTATATAGAGAGTAGTAGTGCCGACGACTTTGGTGGATAACTTTGACAAAATGTTTTGAATAACTCTTGGTGAACGGCATGTCAAGTCAAAATCTCAATGTGGATAAGTGGTGGATAAGTGGTGGATAACTTTTTAACAAAAGTCCTTTGGGGCTATCAATTCGCATGATTCGTAGGGGTGGTTGTCGATGAGGCCTTGTGTCTGCTTGTTTGAAACAATTTGAAGACAGGGGTGGGTTGAGTTATCCACCACTTATCCACCACTTATCCACCACTTATCCACCATCCCTAATGCCATTAAAAAAATACTCATGAGTTCATGGCCAAGCGCGCAGCTTCCTTGAGGTCGTGCTTAAAGTCATTTTCTGCTGCTGGATTGCGCAAAACATAGGCTGGGTGAAAGGTTGGTATAAGAATCATTCCCTCAAAGTCCAGGCGCTTACCTCTTATTTTTGTCATAGAAAAGGGTTCATTGATAAGAGACTCAAGGGCAGATGAGCCAAGGGTGCAAATTACCCTGGGTCTGATTATTTTTAATTCTTGCATAAGAAGAGGTTTAAAGAAGGCGACCTCATCGGGCAAGGGCTTGCGGTTGTTTGGGGGCGGCATTTTACGATATTAGTTATATAGACTTCTGAGCGATCGAGACCTACCATCTTGAGCGATTTGGTTAGAAGTTGGCCTGACCTGCCGACGAAGGGGCGACCCATCGCATCCTCATCTCTGCCTGGCGCTTCACCAATAAAAACAAGTTTTGCATCGGGATTTCCTTCCCCAAAAACTAATCTTGTGCATCCCATGCTTTTGACGGGGCACGTTTTGATTTGTGTGTAGGGTGTATAGAGCTGTGCGAGAAGATTCTCTTTGAAGTTTTTTATGTCCATGAGTATTCCTCATTGTTTTTAGGATAACGCTTCTCTTCGTTTTTCATGTGAATCCCTCTTTTTTGAGTGAAGGTCTATTTCTGCAATCCATGCAAGTGCTAATGCAAGCAAAAAGCTTAGTTGAAAATTTAGAAAAAACAGATGAAATGGGTTAATGCAAAGTACAAAAATGCAAGCGAGGGCAACAGTGTTAAGCGCCAAAACTTGAACTTTGCCAAACAAACAAAATCGCGTAATTCCATAAGAAATAATGGCTCGTGTAAATGATACGCTTGACCATGAAAGAGCGGTGCATATTCCTACTATGCACAAAAGAATTATATTTTTTAAGATGATGCCGAGTGGAATCATTCTCATAACTGCTTGCCAAAGAAGTAACATTATTACAACGTGAAGTCCTGAGCGCGCTAAATAATGTGATATTCCCCACTCGGCAAAGCGTTGCTTTAAAAAATCCATCTCGACGGTCTTTTCGACGGGCGCGCCTAAAAAGAGGGAGGAAAACAAAAAGAAATTGTCAGATTTCATTTTGTTTTTGAGCGAACGAGCGACTGAATCGCGCACTTGAGTAAAAAGGCAATTGATTTTGATGAGTAAGGGTAGGTGAGAAGTTGTTTTTACAATGAACTGTGGCTTACGTATGAATGCGGTGATAAGAATAGAATCTCGCAATTGATAGAAATCATGCATCTCTGACATATAAACATTGTTTAAGAGTAAGACATCGGCCACTTCGGCTCTCAACCGAGTTTTTAGAAAAATCTTTGCTTTTTTGCTTGATGGAAGAATTGTTTTGTCATGTTTTGTTAGGGACGTTAATTGCAAAAGCAAGGATTGCTTATAGGGTCCATGAACATCGTCATTTTTTTCTATAATAATTCCCTCGAGACTCAGTGGCTGATTATTCAAGCCACGCTGCTGTGAGACTTGATTGGTGAGAAGATAGCAACTCCAAAAATTTCCCCATAAAAATGAAATCATGCATAATGACAAAATTACCATTCGAGAAAAGAATTGTCCGTTGGAGCGAGAGGCGTAGGCAAGCAAAAGCGCTGACACTGTGAAAAAAAAGAGGGGAATGAGCGATGACCAGGAAAATGCACTAAAGATTATTCCCATAATCAGCGAGGCTGCCGCCAAGAACAAAGGGGGATAATAAATGTGAATAAATCGTGTTGCCAAGAGGTTTATCAAGTGAATAAAACCAGTCTATTCAAAAATTTTGGCGAGCATTTTTTTCTTCATATGCTTTAAACGATTCCAAAATGTCATTAACGTGTGATTGAACATTGACGTTTTCCATTATCTTTATGATTTTGCCTTGTTCATTAATCAAAAAGGTCTTTCTTTCCGGAAACAGATTATTAATAATACCAGTATAAGCACCATATTTTTTGGCAACTTCCTTGGTGGTATCACTAAGCAGAATAAACGGAAGATGATGTTTCTCTTTGAAAAGCTTGTGGGAAGCGGGCGCGTCGTAGCTTACGCCAAGAACAACAATGTTGTTCTCTTGCAGCTCATGATAGTTGTCGCGGATTTCACAGGCTTGGGTTGTGCAACCTGGCGTATTATCTTTGGGATAAAAATAGAGAACGATTTTTTTCCCGCGAAACTCGCTGAGAGATCGCTTTTGGTTTTCTTCATCGCGCAACTTAAAATCCCGGGGCTTTTCCATCTATTTTAAGCGAAGCATATTCCTTAGGGCCATAAAAGTAGATGAGAAAAGCTATCAAAAGAATCACGGAAACAAGCACGATCAGGTTCAGCTCTTAGCGTCACTTGCATGGATCGCCAAATTTTATAAATTTTACCATGTATACGTCGTTGTTGCAATGGCAAATTTTAGATAAGCTCTGCCGTTAGGCTTATTGCTTGTTACACTGTTATTTCTAATTTTCTCCACTGTTTTAGAAAATTACGAAAATAGAGAACGGCTGAATAGACGGTCATAAAGAGTGTTGCTACAACCAAAAGCGCTTCAGTGAAGTTCCAAAGAGGTGCCTTTGTGGCAAGATGTTTTGAAGGATTGAGTATGACAAACGAAAGGGAAAGAGAATCTGAATTACTGTTTTGAGCTTTCCTGCTGTAGAAACAGAAACATTAAATCCATGATGCAGCGCTATTTCTCGAAGACCCATGACAAAAAATTCTCTTCCAATAATAATAATGGCCCAGAAAAAGTAAAGTTTATGGGTATGGACGAGTGCGATGAGCGTAGAATAAACTAAAAATTTATCTGCAATGGGATCAAGAAGTTTGCCAAGAGCTGTTTCTTGACTGAAGTGGCGCGCCAGATAGCCATCCAGGAAATCAGTCACACTAAATCCCAGAAAAATGATCGCTAATACGAAATTAATTTCCAATCGATTAACGGGAAGAAAGGTAATTAAAAGAAGCGGCATAATCAACGGAGAGAGAATTAATCGACTAAGAGTCAAGATGGTTGGGAAATTAACGACGAATGTTTCAATCATTGAAACCTCTTAAATGTTTTTCTTTAGCTAGATATACTGATTATACCTTCTTTTTTTAAGAAAAGCATCACAGGTCACATCGGGCTCGTACAATCTGGATTCTTTGTGATAATAATTTATATTCTCTTGTGGCGACAATTGCATCTTCTGTAAGAAGTTTTTTTGCAAAAGTTAAAACCGTATTGCTTGGCCGTAAGGCTTTAAAAACAAAAGCAGTCTCTCCTCCTCGTGCTGTTCTATATTCTTCATTTTGCAAAACAATATCGCTCTCCGGCTGTTGTTTGATTAATCGCCATACGTAGTCACTTGACTCTAAGGGAAATCTGAATTCAAATCTTTTGCATGCCATAATTGTTCTCGTTTTTGATTCATCCATAGCTTTGATGTTGCCAAAGAATATAAGGAGAACAGCTGCATATTGAATTTAATCATAAAGAGACCTTTTTATAAGGAATCGGAGGAAGGGTTCCTTCCTCCGATGTAGTTATAGTTTATGCTAAGTATCGTTCCCAACGTATTGGTCGCAAGCTTTCTTTGGCCATAAAGCAGGGATCTTTTAACACAATTAATTTGCGAAGCTTGTTTATATCAATTCTTAATTTTTTCAATTGATTTTTTTTGCTTGACATATTCGATTGGATCTTTTTGATGTTTTGAGCCATTTCCTCATCTAACGGATCGAGAGTTTTCTTAAGTTTGCTGTATTTTTCACCAATTTTTTTGCTTAGGGGGATAACAGCGTTAAGTTTTTTGCGGATTTCGGGAATATCTCTCAACGCTATATTGAGATCATTGATTTTATCGCTGAATGGCTTGGATTTTGTCTTATTTTTTTATCGAGAAGGTGAATTTGCGTTTCCAGCTTTTCCTTGCTTTCATCTGAGGATTTACCGTTCTCTTTAATTTTTGTTAAACGATTTATCTCTTTTTGCTCACTTTCAGTTATCTGATTAACGTGCTTTGCAAGTTTTTTAATGCGATTTAATATTTTCTTGGCTTGAGGGTTTTGATTTTGGATAAGGCATGCTTCGACACGAAGTTTTGCAATATCTTGGCCAAGTTCCGTAATGCCATTAGAATCTTCGATTCCTTTGATTTTCTTCTGAAGATTCACAATGTTTTGGGCTAGTTCCCTGTTTCCGTCAACCGAAAGAAGTAAGTTTCTTAAGGTGCGAACACGATTAACGTAGGCTTCCTTAAGCTGATGAGTTGTTACGGCTTTTGCAAGTATCGTTGTAGTAACGAAAGTTACTGCTACAATGATCTTGTATAACTTCATGGTTGAACCTCCAAACATCAATAATTTAGAACTGCTATATAAATCTAATTACTACTATATATAAATTTATATTAGAAATTCAATACTTTTATAGTAATTATTTGAAAAATGTAGTAATTTAATGAAATAATGCAATTTTTAGGGCTTAGAATATCCCTTCCCCTTGCCGTTTGAGAGGGGTGGGATGGAGAAGGATTTTATGAATAAAGTAACCGTGCTGAAAAAAAAATTATCGAATGGATTGACCGTACTTTCATGGCCCCAATTCCAAGTTCCTAAGGTTTCGGTCCAGTTATGGTACAACGTGGGTTCGAAGGATGAGGATTCTCATCAAAAGGGGATTGCGCATCTGATCGAGCATATGATTTTTAAAGGTACCAAAACAATGACCCAGTCAGATATTAATCTGATAACTCATAAATTGTCTGGTTACTGTAATGCGTTCACTTCTCATGACTATACAGCGTATGTCTTGATTTTCCCGTGCAAAATTGGCACTATGCATTACCGCTTCTTGCTGACTGTATGACTGAATGTACTTTCAAAGAAGATCTCCTTAACGCCGAACTCAAAGCGGTTATTCAAGAGCTCAAAATGTATAACGACGACTATATTTCAAGTTTGCTTGAGAATATGCTTGGGTTGATCTTTCACGATCATCCTTATCACTATCCCATCATTGGCTATAAAAAGGATCTATGGAGTCTTGAGAGAGAGCATTTAATTGAGTTTTATAAGCGGTATTATGTACCCAACAATGCAACGCTCATTGTTGTAGGACCAGTAGATTCCGAAGAAGTATTCCATAAAGCTGAAGAAGCGTTTGGAAGCTCTCAAGCTTCTCCTTTAAAAAAATCAGAACATTATCATTCTCCCGACATAAGCTCGCAATCAGTTAAGATTTATCGTGATGTGCAACAGCCCTTAAGCATGGTTGCATGGACCATCCCGGGATCGAAAGAGAAATTAGATTACTTATTTGATGTAGCCTCATGGATGATAGGCTCAGGAAAAGGTTCAAGGCTTTATCGGCGCATTGTTGAGGAGCTTGAACTAGCTACCCAATTGGAGAGTTTTGTCTATGATCTCATGGAGCACGGTCTTTTTGTTGTTTCTTTTCAGTCGAAAAATGTACAGGATAGTGAAGCAATCATAGCTGCCATTAACGAAGAGCTTTCCTCCCTGGCAATTGATGGTGGTACTCCGGTTGAACTTCAAAGGGCTATTCGAAAGACTGAAATGGATTTTATTTCCCTGAGTGAGGATCAAGAGAGATGTGCTTATTTACTTGGAAAAAGCTATACTGCTACAGGTGATGAGAATTATTTGTCTCA
>CAVOUX010000015.1:0-104945 GCA_963699715.1 uncultured bacterium | reverse complement strand
ACCGCGGTATCATCGCAAAGAAGGGTAGATCCTTCGCTGTCATCGGTGTGGGGTGAAGGAAAAATATTTTCTGCAAAAAAAGCCTTGTCTCTAGGATTAATTGACTCAATAGGCAGTTATTTCGATGCAATCGCGTATATTATCAAATGTGTTGCCAAAGAAAAAAATGAGGAAATTTTATCCGATCATTTACCTTCAATCGAAATTGTTGATCTTAATACGACCAATTCTTCTAACAACGAAGAACTCTAATTTGGTTTGAGCATCAATTGCTTTTTGACTGCGGTTGTCCATATAAGTTGGCTGGTTTGTCGTTGTAAGAAGAGAATATTTTGTTACAATTACATGGACAAAGATAAACTTCTTACATGGACTATTATGAAAAAACTACTTTTTATAGCATTTTTAACCGGTGCGACATGCAATAATGCTGACTTTAAAACCGATAAAATTATTATAACCTCAATTCCAAAATGCGGAACTCATTTATTGGCAAAATGTGTATCTGTGCTCACCGTTCGTCCTGTTGGTAATGTGAGCTTAATGGGTTTTAATTCTACCGATATTGCCCTAGGAAAATTTCCTGAGATACCTCATCATGAAATTTTGCTTGATCATATTCCTTACAGCCCTGAAGCATCCCAAGCTATCAAGCAACAAGGTTTTAAAGGCTTTTTTATTTTGAGAGACCCGCGCGATCAAGTGGTTTCAATGACCCATTGGATTCTTTCAAAGCCTGACTACTATAAGCAATTTAAGAATGTTCCCAATAATCAAGCAGGCTTTTCTTTTATTCTGACTCGTTTGATTAAGGATGTCTTGAAATTGTATGAACGTTTTATGCCGTGGCTCCAGGATGAATCATTTATTTCGATTAAATATGAGGAGCTTTTAGGCCCGTTAGGTGGTGGTTCCGCTGAATTGCAACAACAAACTATTATGAGAATTGCTGAGCATTTGCAGATGCCGGTGAGTCGAGAAAGCTTGAGCACGTTGTAAATAATATTTATGGTAATACAGGAACGTTTCGCGAAGGAAAGATAGCCGGTTGGAAAGCAGTGTTTACGGCTGAGCAAAAACTGCTCTTTAAAAAGTGCGCTGGAAAGCTTTTAGTCGATCTTGGTTATGAGCGAAATGTAAATTGGTAATTAAAGAAGTTCTCGTAAAGAAAGTAACTTTTGCCGAATTATGTGTAACTCTTCTACCAATGCATTTTTATGGGGCGAGCGATTTTTAGGGAGACTGTTTTGGAATGAGCCAAAAGTTTGGTCTAAACTTTTTTTAGCACCGGTGATAGTAAAACCTTTTTTATAAGAAGTTCTTTTATAAGTTGGAACTTTTGGGCATCAAGATCCGTATAATACCTTTGACCACCATCAAGATTTTTTGGGGATTATATCGAATTCTCTTTCCCAAAAACGAATGACAAATCGTTTAATGCCAAGATGTTGTGCAAGTTCCCCATTCTAAAAGTTCTCTGTTCCATTTTCATGTGCCTCACCTTTTTTTAATTTTGCATAAGTATAGTGTTATCACGGTATGAAATCAATGCATTACTATAAAATTGTGGATATGAATATCTGGGTACGATAATTCTTAGAGTTTTTGACATTGTTGTGGAAGGTGAACATCGATGTACATTTAGCCAGATATCGTTTGATCCTGAATAGCCTCAGACGTGTAAAAGACATACTTGAAAACTTATGATTTAAACTTATGGTGGCAAAGGTACAAGAGAATGGAGGTGAACAAATCACGCGGAAGCAGTGACAAATATTCTTGTCTAAAAGGAGCTTCAAGCATTTGTATTAATCGTCTGTAATGATCTAACCTTGCATCCAAAACTTCTTTTGGTCTTTGTAAAATAGTGTTGAGCCGATGCCATGCTGGTAGCGGGCTTGTTCCTGGTAAGGTTAGTAAATATTCCGCTTGGTCCTCATCAAGATTCGCGCATGCGAGCTGCAATAATCGCGTTCGTTGTTTAGCAGGTAGTAGGGCAAGGCTCTTTCTATGGGAAAGTGAATCGGCCTCTAAGAGGGTTTGATGAAAATGGGAGTCTAATTTCATGCAGAGATATTGTGCCACCAAATCTCCCCTTTCAATGCAATAACCATATTCATACAATTTGCCCGCGATGAAAATCTTCAAAACTTCATCAAGTTCATCAAACTTATAAAATGCTATTTCTGCAGGATTAGCTCTCCGCTTCCAGCAGTATTCGTAATATCACGAGCGTACTTTTAGCATTTTGAAAAGAATTGTCTCCAATGGTGATTTTTGTATCATCTGAGTGTCTTACATGAATATCTCCACCAGCCCGAATTAATAGTTCCAAAATCGTATGATTGCTCCTCAGGGCTGCTAATTGAATCGCTGTTAACTTGCGTGCATCGTTAGTAGGAAGATTTAATAATTCTTTCATCGCAGTTTCGTGACTAATGCTTTGAAAAATATCGATGGAGTTATCCCATGCTATCAAATGAATTATCGAATGCGGGTCTGAATCATCGTGGGATAGCATATGCCGGGTAAGATGAAAGGATCTTACATCATCGTTGCCAATTATACGGGCCAATTCGTATTTTTTTGGAATCCAACGGCCACTTCCAATGAATTCCAGCAGATTTAATTTCATTGATAGATACAGTTTTTGGTTATCATCTGAAAGATTGGGCTGTAATAAAATTCCTTCAATGGTTGGAATGGCGAAGAGTATATAGGCACCAGCATCAATTAATGGTTCAATGAGCGAACGTAATCCACGACCTATCGCTAACCTAAGCACTTGATTGAGGTCATCAGCTATAGCTTTTCCAACTGGTTTAAGCTTATTGATTAAAAGGAGCGCTTCATCAATATTTTTGTCATCAATTGCCCTTCGGAGTTTCTTTATTCGCTCTTTAATGCTTTCCTCATCATATAGAGCTTCTAGTTCAAAAGGATATCTATGTTGAACACCAAAATAAAATAATTTGGGAATGAGGAAGTTAACAAATCGTAAAAAATTATCGCTCATGCGGGAGAGGTCGCGGATCCTCTCCAATAAGGTAATTGAAGGCAGACCATATCTTGGTATCGTCGGTAAATCTGGTTGTGCCCCTTTTAGTAACAATCTTTGACACAGTAGGTAAAAGTCGTCCCGATTAAAAGCGTATTTGAAACATCGATGGAGTGGCGCTAAGCCATCTTTACCGTAACTATTAACTGACTGGCCATTTAGCAATTGCGCTTCAATTTGATCGCGAGGAGGCTGCCCTCGATAAAGCGATTCATAGTGAGCCAGCTTTGCCTTGTCCTGAGCAGATATGTTATTGCTATGCGATGACGATTGGGCGTCATCTTTTTCCATGGGGTTCAAGGCGATAAAGAAGCACGATAGGATACATAAAAGATATATTTTGATCGACATACAGCCCCCCTCATTAATATAATCTATCCCTCTATTGTAGAATAAAATATGCAAATTGGCAAATCTGGT
This sequence comes from uncultured bacterium, assembly GCA_963699715.1. GTDB lineage: Bacteria > Babelota > Babeliae > Babelales > Babelaceae > CAVOUX01. The sequence continues at coordinate 101,467 of CAVOUX010000015.1, read as the reverse complement.
TAAAGGGCGTACTCAATTGAGTTGCCTGCGGCAATGTGTTGATTTTTGTATTTGAAGTGCTACTAGTTAATGCCATTACACTATTGGCATTATTTGATGATGCACCATTACTACCACTTCCAAAGGGTATTTGCTTGTGCTCTCTACTGTCTACTTGAATCAGTACAATGAACTGACCAGGTTCAAACACAAATGAGAAAAATAAGGTAAAATAATAGGCCTCTAAAACAACGAATTTCAGGAGACCTATTTATGCAGCAATTAATACTGCACAAAAAATTATACCATGTTGCAAGAATTGATGAAACCGAATATTCAGCAAAAGTGAAGGAGCGCCTGGAAAAAATCGAAGCATTTAAAAGATTGAGAAATGTTCGATTGAAACAGCATGTGATGTTCTAAAAATACCCAGATTAACATTGTATAGATGGAAAGAGAATTATAAAAATTTGGTTTAGCTGGATTAGAAGATGAAAACAAGCGCCCAAATAAAACGCGGCAGGCACAATGGAACCCTCACATAATACAAAAAATCTTGAACCTTCGTCAAAGCAACCCCCTTTATGGAAAGTATAAAATAGCAATCCTTTTAAAACGTGATCATCGAATGGATGTATCAGTAAGCCCTGTGGGGCATGTTCTTGCATATCTTGTCAGGCGTAATCAAATAAAGCTAGCCTCTTTTTATCAGAAATAAACGATTCCTACGAGCACATGTCTTTAATAAGCATGCTAAACGCTGGACTAAAGGTATGAAATCAAACAAGCCCGGAGAACTTTTTCAGATCATTGACCGTATCAATGACTGCTGGATATAGAGTAAAACATTTTCAGGGTATTTGTCCCGTCACCAAGATGGTCGTTGAGCAGGCATATTCACTGCTACGAGCATAGTAGCTCAGCAATTCATTGAGTTTATTCAAGTCGGTTTGCCTTTTAAAATTACCTCAATTCAAGTTGATGGTGGAAGTGAATTTATGAAAGATTTTGAAGAAGCTTGTAAGAAATTTGGTATAGCACTTTATGTTTTGCCACCTAAATCTCCTGAATATAATGGCAATATCGAAAGAGCCAATGCCGCAGCCAAATATGAATTTTACTCATTCTATACGGGCGATTGCACTCTTTTTTCGCTTAGAAAATCTCTTCAAAGATATGTTAAAAAATATAATACCTATCGCCCACACCAGGCTTTACAATACCTCACTCCTCAGCAATATTTTTATAGACTTTCTGAGGCCTAAGTCCTTTTTTTCCATATGTATTGGACAGATCATGAACTAGCCTAATAGGTTGATCTATGGTAATCTTTTTAGAGTCTTCATATCTACTTTATACATTGTTACTTTAAGTAATTGTCCAGGAAGGATATTAGCCTTATGAAATTAAAAGAGTTTTTATTACCGCTTTCTTTAGCCCTTTTAACACTTTGGGGTATTCAGTATTTTATGAGCGAAAAGCCAAAGAGCGAGGAAGTACAGCCACGCTCTGGCCAAAGCTTTGTTGCCCCAACACAACAAGAGATAACAAAGCCGTTAAAGACAACCGCTGTAACCTTTGCAACGCCACCTCAAGAAATAACTCCTTTTAAAACAGAAGTTCGCACCCAGTACGGTGATCTTACGTTCACAACCCAAGGAGGTGCTCTTGAGATGCTTCGTTTTATACAAAAGATAAGCGGACAGGAGCGTATCTTGATTCCTATTAACGCGAACGCTGCTGAGCGTGCTGCTTTTATTGTAGCATTTGATAGTGAGACACCCCTTGTTTATTCACTGGCAGATAGAGGGCAAACGGTAGATGCTACTACCCTTACCTATAAAGCAGAAACAGCTTTAGCACTTATTGTAAAACATTTTACGATTTACAATGCAGTTCCAAAAATTGATCTTAGCTTGACGATTGAGCCTCGTTCATCTGTTGAATTGCAGCCACGTCTCTTGTTTCCTGCGCCATGGATAACTGATGCTGATCAGGGATATCCTTCGAGTGGTATTGTTTACACTGATAAGCAGAGAACAGAAAAAAATAAATTAGGATTGCTTTTTAACCAATTTTGGTTTACGCCACAACTTTTTGGTGCTGAGGATCGTTATTTTGTAAATGCATTGATTGCCGATCCACAAGGGTTTACAAGAAGGGCTTATTATTCTGGCGCATCTTCTGACAGCCTGGGGATTATTCTTGAAGGTCCCTTGGTGAATGAAAACAAGAGCTGGAAATTTTCATTTTATTGTGGTCCGAAAGATGCCCACATTATGGATGAGGTAGATTCCCGATTATCTGTTGCTCTTGATTATGGATGGCTTTCGCCTCTTGTCAAAATACTGCTTGCTATGCTCAAGTTTTTGTATGGCTACGTTAAGAATTATGGATGGGCCATTATTTTGTTAACGCTTCTTATTCGCGTTCTGATGCTTCCTCTCACGCTTCGTGGTAATAAAGCTCTTGAAAAACAAAAAGAATTTCAAAGAAAGATGCAATATATTGAACAAAAGTACAAAAATGATTCTGATGCTTTAAATCGTGAACGCATGGAGCTTACCCGTAAGTATGGGATGTCTAATGTTCTCGGATGTTTGCCACAATTGGCGCAATTGCCGATTCTGCTTGGATTGAACCGTTTGTTGTCAACGTCTGTCGAGCTTTATCAAGCACCTTTCTTTGGGTGGATTACTGATCTTTCGGCCAGAGATCCTTATTATATTTTACCGTTACTTGCTGGTGCTGGATTGCTCATTCAGGTTACTACCGATAGTGATGCACGTCGTGGGATTACAATGCTGTTGTTTGCAGCGCTTTTAGTGGCTGTTACCGCACATCTTTCTGCAGGTTTAACACTTTATCTTTGTGCTAATACCTGGCTAAGTATCGCGCAAGTTTATCTTCAAAAATCATTAAAAATATGATCGAAACGCTTCCTTCGCTTGCACAACTTCTCAAGCAATTGCAACAAGTACCGTATGTTGCTTCGCGGCATATTTATCGAGTAGCGCACCATTTTTTGGAAATGGATGAGATGAGATTGCAGGAGTTTTGTGCGGTGCTATCAGCATTGAAACAAAATTTAGTGAAATGTGCAATCTGTTGGACATGGCGAGAAAAAAATGGCCAGTGTCTTTTTTGCTTAAATAGTAAAAGAAATCAAAAGATTATTTGCGTTGTTGAAACATGGTACGATCTGTGGGCAATCGAAAGAACAGGGAGTTTTCAAGGTGTGTATCATGTATTATGTGGAGTAATTTGTCCTTTGGATGGTATAGGTCCAGAAGATTTGACCATTAATTCATTGATAAAGCGTGTGCAAGAAGGATGTGATGAAGTTATTTTGGCTTTAAATCAAACTCCGGAGGGCGAAGCAACCTCAGCGTTTATTGCTCGAAAATTAGAAAACAGGGAAATTAACATTACCTGCTTGGCACGAGGTATTCCTGTAGGGTCAGCTCTTGAAACTCTTGACCGTTTAACCGTGCACAAAGCAATTAATGAACGTCGTCCTTTTTAAAATGAGACAGGAAAATTATGAAGAATACCAAAGACCTTTTTTCAAAAGATCTTTTTAAAAAAAGAAGAGAACAATTACGGTTAAAAGTTAAAGAAAATCATCCTGCGAACAGTTCTGGCGCACTTATTTTGATTGCCGGATTTGAGTCTGAAAAGCATGAGTTTAGACAGGAAAGTTCATTTTATTACTATACAGGGATTACCGAACCTGGTTGTATGATGGTCATTAATCTTGAGGGAAAAGAAACGTTATATGTACCTATTTTTGATGGCCAGCGACAACAATGGGTTTCTTCAGTTATTGTGCCGGGTTCAGAGTCGGCAAAACAATGGGGATTTGATGAGGTTCAGGCATTGGGAGAGGCCGTAAAAGGTTATAGCTTGCCGCTTCTTTTTGCAGATCAGGATATTAAAAATATCGTTGGCTACTGCAAGTCAATTACTGCTAAACAAGGAACCATTTTTACGCTCAATAATGATAATCCTCGCAGTTATGTAGAACAAAAAATTGTTTTGGGAAGAATGCAGCAATGTGTTTCTCAGATGACTGAATCATTAGTCGACATTTCACCAATTGTCGCTCAGATGAGACGAGCGAAATCAAAGGCTGAAATAGAGCTTCTTTATAAAGCTATGGAGGTCACCATAGTGGCCCAGCAAGGTGCAGCCTCAACCATAGAGCCTGGAAAAAAAGAATATGAGATTAGAGCTGGAATAGAATATGTGTTCCAAGAATCGAATTGTTCTGCGGCATTTCCATCAATAGTGGCATCGGGAAGAAATAGTGTTATCCTGCATGCGAGAGCAAGTGGTCATGAATTAAAAAATGGGGAATTGGTTGTCGTAGATATTGGTGCAGAATACAATTATTATTGTGCCGACATTACGCGCACGTATCCCGTTTCTGGAACGTTCACCAAACGTCAGAAGGAAGTCTATCAGATCGTTTTGGATACACAGGATTATATAGCTCAAATTGCTGCGCCCGGTTTTTGGATCAATAATAAAAATCAACCAGACAGATCATTGAACCATCTGGCAAAAACATATTTGGAAAATAAGGGATATGGCTCTTATTTCTGTCATAGCATTGGACACTTTTTGGGACTTGATGTGCATGACGTTGGTGACTACAACGAACCTCTCAAGGAAGGTGACGTTTTTACGATTGAGCCTGGAATTTATATAGAGAATGAAGAGCTTGGAATTCGTATCGAAGATGATTATTGGGTTGTGAAAGATGGCGTTGTTTGCTTAAGCGAAGACTTGCCAAAAGATATTAGTTCAATCGAAGAAATGGCGCAAGCGAGTCTTTTTGATGAGGAAGAGGATGAGGGATACGATGATTAATTCAAATCAGCGTAAGAGTAGAGCGCATGAAGGAATTCTTTTATTAACTTCCTTTTGATATGGATGGGCTTCTTATCGATTGTTTAAGGCCAATTATCAACTACAACAAGAAGAGAACGTTGATTGTAACGGAAAATAGAAAAATGAAATCATTAATGATAGTGATCTCTTTTGCAAGTTCTCTATGTGGTATAGGAAAAGAATCAACCGATTTCTATAAGCCTCAGAAAGAGAACTTTCGCAATATAGCTTCTTTTATCAGATCTCTTCATTTGCGCAAGCTCGATGAGGCAAAAAAATACATTTCAGATTTGCCACCGGTTTCTAAAATCTATGATGATGTTTGGCACGTAAAAGGTGAATTTGATCAGTTTCGAATTGATGGTGAGCAGCGATATTTGTTAGAATCTGTTTTGTGGCAGGCCATATTGTATGAAAAAAACATTAAGGAAAACCAATGGTGGGCTGATAAAGCCAACCCCCATTTACTCGCTGGCACGCTTATGACACTTGCAGGTTTTTATAAATGGCATAAAAATATCGAAGCTTTATGTTCACGTGAGTTATCGGCCACGATCATTCTGCCGACTATTGTGGCTCTGTTTTTTCAAACCATTGCCTATGGATTTCATTATCTAGGTTTAGATCATGATGGATTGCGACACGAGATGGTGGAAATTATCACCATAATAATTCAGAGAGTCAAACAGGATAATGGTGGAAAGTTAGATCAAAAAATCATAAAATATCTTCAGAAAATCGGGGCGTCTTATGGTCATGAGCCGATCATTCACCAAGTATTGTCAAGCATGACAACAATTATTGATAAATAAATTTTGGATGCCAATTTTTATTGCTGATCAAAAACTGAAGTGTCTTTTTTTTGCACGCAAGCATCACAAAAGAGCAACCCGTGGAAATATCTTTATTCCTGTGAAGAGCAGCAAAAGCATTATCATTTCTGGAGTGAGCGATTTCAATAAACTGCCATTTTCAGCATCGAGTTGTCTTTGCAATGCAGCTGGAGTAAAAACAAACCGATTATCAGAAAAGTGAACGGTTACATCAGCATCAGGTGCAAAAAGAGGCATTGGAAATTTTTGTATGCCGTCGGGCATTACAATTTTAATCATAGCTATTGAAGGATAATGGCCGGTATTTCCCGGTGCGAGAGTTGTCTCAGGATATCTGTAATATCCTCTCCAGCCATGAGGTCCATTCGATTCAACAATGGTAAGGGTAAAATTGGTTCCATTGGTGATGGTTACTGCTAATTGCTTGTGTGAAGAAAACAAAAGTACAGCAAAAAAAATAATCAGGTTTCCACTTTTCATAATGACCTTCCTTATGATCGAATGTTAAAGAGAGAACGAATTAATGAATTGCCGTCGTGCTCATAGCGCATTGCAGTTCCTTGATGTGCACGGCTCACATATCTTAATAATTCGGGAACAAGTTCTGTAGGAATATGATGTAAATAAGAAGAATGTTCGAATGGTCTGGTGATACGTTTTGTCAGCAAGCATTGTAGGTTATAAGCTTCTTGTGTTAATAGTTCGGTAGCAGCCCAATTTTGATCACGAGGATGTATAGCAGGTGTACGTATTTTTGCCTTAACAGCATCTAGAGTGACATCCAAGATAGTTCTGCAAGGTTCTCGATGATTTAAAAGCCCTTTAAAATAAATATGTTCATGCAAATGCCGATTTATTACTATTGAGAGCAAGATTTCTACGGCGGCTGCTCTTCCCGTGCGGATTGCGGAACACAGAGCGTTTATTAATGTTTCATCAAATAGGCGACGGTTTTCTACCATTTGATTAAGTAATTTCAACAGCAGTTCTTGTGGGCCCCATGCTGCAGCAAAGATAAAAGTTGTATTAAAATCTTTTGGCGGAATTAGTGTGATATATTCGTCTACATCCCCGATAGGATGGTTCATCACGAGCGGCAGTAGGATATAATAGGGATACTCGTCAAATGCTTGACCGAGCAAACGTTGGACTTCCGGATTACGGATATCAAAGCGATGGCCACATTCAGCAAGTGTCCTTATCATTTTAGTTGTCATTGTCTTTAAAAGAGAGTGTCTTATGGCATTGTTGTCGTTTCTTTCAAACTCGTCCCACGCTCCCGCATTCATCAATTCCCGGATTATTTTGGTATTTCCCTTTAAAAGAGCATGATCTAAGACTCCTCCTAGCGCTGCGTTATTGGGTTCAATAAGCTGAAAAATTAAAGTACGAACTGCATCAACATTTTCATAATTGATTGCTAAGTGCAAGGGGAAATAATGGTCAACATTCTCCGTTCTTTTGTAACCAGTGGTTACCGTATGACGGGATTTGAGAGAAAGTCCTGCATGTACTAATTCTTCGATTGTTTCCCCATTTCCTCCAATGGCTGCATAATGCAATGCATTTTTCCCCTGCTTTTCCTGCAAGTATTGATCAGATTCAAGAAATTTCTCACGTTGTTCTATACTTTCGGGGTAATGTTTCACTAGCAGCTTGACTATTTTACTGTGACCATATTTAGCTGCAAGCATGAGTGGTGTTCGTCCGTAGGCATCACCTGCATTAAACAATTTCTTTGCTGCGGGCAAGGTCATAAGATTTTCAACAATCTCATAGTGTCCTTTTTTAGATGCTATATGGAAGATTGTTTGAGCCGTTAAACTTACAGCACCAACTTCAATGTAGGGGCATTCACATAACCGCATAACAATGTTTTTGTGTCCACTATGGGCTGCCAGATGTAATGGGGTCATCCCTTTTCTTGTCTTTGCATTGACTTTGATTTTTGTTATTAACGAATTTGTAATTGCATCTCTTTTCATTGATGATGCCAATAATGTTTCAACCGCATCTAAATGACCATTGTGAGCTGCGATATGTAATGGTGTGATGTCCTCATTATTCCGTATATTGGGTTTTGTTTTTTCATTGACAAGGAGTACTTTAAGTACTTTGAGTTGGTTTCTTTGAGCGGCAAAATGCAAAGCCGTGATGCCGCTCTTTGTTTGTTCATTGATATCAACGCCCGGGATTGTTAAAAGTTTTTTAACAATTTGGTTGTGTCCGGCATATGCTGCAAAATGCAATGGTGTAGCCCCATTGTTATCACTCAAATAGTTAAATGTTTGCATTGCAATGAGTGCTTTTACGATTTCTTCAATGCCATTATATGCAGCTCGATGAAGTGGGGTTTGTCCTTTTTTATCCGATATATTAACGTCAATATCGGGTAGATTTAAAAGCTCGAAAACAATTTCCTTCTGATTTTTTTCGACTGCCAAAAATAAAGGCGTACATCCATTTTCATCTCGAGCATTAATATCAAGTCCTACAGATAAAAAAAATTTTAAAGTGTTAAGATTTCCAGTGATGGCCGCTCTATGTAATTGGGTCGTTTCAAAATAAGGGTTTGATATCTCCAATTCAGGATCCATTCCATAGGCAATTGTATTTACTAAAAAGAAAAACATTGCATGACATATCCACATAGCTTTCCCCCTGGATTAAATCTTAGATTGACAAAGGCTATAGTATCATTTTTTTTAAATACATAAAAGCTATAGGTTAGCGATCAAATGATCGTTGCGTATAATTATTTTTTGTATTTTCTCAGGTAAATAAATGCAATGGAAGCTATCATGCCACAAATAAGTGAAATAATTGTTGCAAGAAGGTATGAATACTGAAAAAGAAGACCCGAGAGAAAAAAGGCAACAGTCGAGCCTAAGAGCGGCGCTAATGAATAACTGGCCATCGTTTGCGCGTGGTCCATATGGTAACATGCTGCGCTTGCTGATGCCATTACCGTTGCATCCGTTATTGGTGAAAGCTGGCAACCAGCTATTGCTCCAGAAAGGATTGCCGCGATAACCGGTGCAACCAAAGAAAGATGGGAAACATCAAGAGGAGGATGTCCCACAAGGTTGACCATCAAAGGGAGTGCCAATGGTATGAGAAATGAAATGGTTCCCCATGATGAGCCGGTACTTATCGAGGTCATTGTCGCTACAAGAAAAAAGATAAGCGGCATCATTGAAATGCTAATGACTTTCAGAAGAAATGGAGCGATGTATTGACCAGTATGGAGGTCATTTTCTAAAAGCGTTGAAAGGGTCCAGGCAAGCCACAAAATAAGGATCGAATTTTGCATGAGAAAATAGCCCTGAACAGTCAATTGCCCGAGTTTTTTTAAGGATGCCTGCTTTTTTATAAGACAAGAAACTCCGCTGACGAGAGCTGCTGAAAAACTGGCACTAAACAATCCCAGCACCGTATTTCCCGACATGAAGGCCTTAAAGAGTGAATGTGTGCCTCCAAATAGGTAATAATTACCGGTATACAAAATAACCGACATACAGACAATAATGAAAAGAGAGAGGGGGAGCATTATATCGGATGAAGATCCATGATGCATGAGAGATTCTGCTCGTCCCGGCAATGGTTCTTTGTCTCCAAAGAGATTTCCCGTTTGCTCAGCTGTTGTTTCAAACTTATGCATTAATCCATAAGATATATTTCGGGTTACCATAAACCATGCCGTAATGATGCTCAGAAATGGATAGAATAAAAAGGGTACAATGCTCAGATAAAGGTGAAAGGGGTCAATCACTATCAGAGAATAGGAAGCAGCAACTTTAGTGACCCCAGACGCTTCAAATTGAGTGAGCATCATGCCAACCCAGCTGCTTGCAGGAATAATAACGGCAAGTGGTGAAGTAACGGCATTTATTAGGTAGGCTAACTTAGCACGGCAAATACGATAGTGATCAGTGATGGGCCGCATTATGGACCCCACCATAAGGGCATTAAAATAATCATCAATAAAAAAACAGCAGGAAAGCAGGAGGGACACTAATTGAGCTCCTCGGCCGGAATGAATTCTTTTTAAAAGAGTTTTGGTGTAGACTCTCAGTCCACCTGTATGGCTGAGAAATTCAATAAGAATGCCCAAGCACATTAAAAACCCAAACATAACAGCTTGGTCATAGGATCCCGTCTTATGAAGAAGCTCTGGTATACCTGTTTGGCTGATAAGGCGTTGTATAACCATGGTTACAGTTTGGGAGAAGGTAAAGTTCGAAGCAATAAATCCAGCTGAAAAGATTCCCAAGAGGAGTGAAATCGTAACATTACGTGTAAGAAGGGCCATAATAAGTACTAATGCGGGAGGAACGAGTACGAGCGCTCCAGTATCCATGTTTTATATCCTCTAGGTTGACTGATCATTCATTTTCAATTAATATTGTAACATAAATCTTTGCCCCGTAAGATTTTTACTTGTTCTTCTTAAAAATTAACTGAGATTATTATGGATATGAATAAATTGTTTTTTCTGCGCAAAGAAGATTCAAAACCTCGCTGGCGAGTTATTGATGCTTCGGGTAAGGTAGTTGGACGTCTTGCAAGTGAGATTGCGGACATTTTGCGTGGCAAGGATAAAGCCTCTTATACGCCACATACTGATTCAGGCGATTACGTTGTTGTAATCAACGCCGAAAAGATTGTTTTTACTGGCGATAAGATGAAGGATAAGCAGTACGTATGGTATACCAATTGGATGGGCGGTCAAAAAAGCCTTACTGCTGAACAGATGATGAAAAGACATCCCGATCATATTATTACTCATGCTGTCAAAGGGATGATTGGGCATACTAAGCTTGGTCGAGCACAACTAAAAAAGCTTCGCGTTTATGCTGGCAATGAACATCCTCATGCGGCACAGATCGCTGGCTTTGCGCCCGAAAAAACTGCATAGCATATTTCAAAAAAACAAAAAAAGAGGTGCTTTTTCAGGGCATCTCTTTTTTTGTTCCTATCATGATGCTCCTGTAGAACAGGAAGAAGTATCTTTAAAAGTTATAAAGCGCAAATCTTTTGTCGACAGCGTTAAGCCTCTTTCGTTCAGTTTCCTCACAAGAGCGTCTTTGGCTTGAGAGAAAGAGCCCACTTCATCAATTAATTTTACTTTTAAGGCTTCACGACCGGTGAATATTCGACCCTCGGCCCATATGGTCGAGTCGGAGGTTAAATCCGGTCTATTTTTTTTGACATGCAGTTTAAAATCATCATAGTCATCAGCAATAAGTGACATCATGCGATCTTTATTGAACCGTTCAACAAAGGGGACGCTTTGGACATAGAATATATCTGAATTTGGCTCTTCTACAGTTATGACGATTCCTATAGCCCCGATGTTGGAGGCTGCACTGGCAATAATATGATCTGTCGAGCAAGCTATTTCATAGGCAGCAGAGAGACAAAGTTGGCTGGTCAGTGTAATCACCGGTTTTCTTTTTTTGCATTCTTCTATTTTTTTGACTATTGAATAGCTTGATGAACTTACTCCGCCTCCTGATTCAATTAACAAAAGAACTGCTTGTATCGATGCATCATTGCAAGCAGTTTCTAACAATATGGTGGGATTCATGCAAACACCTATTTCTCCGGAAATAGAGATGACAGCGACATTGCCTCGAGGATAAAGCGATAGCGGTAAAAGGTTTAAAGCCAAAAAGAGAACGATAAAAGAATTATGCATTTTCTTGTGAAACGGTGGATTGTGCATCATTTTTTTCTGCTGTTTGCGGCGTGATAAACTCAATTTTACCGCGCGCATTTGATCCGCGCTTTTGGAGGACTTCTTTTATGGTATTACGTGCATTAGTCAGGGTTCCCAGTACGTCGATGAGATTGATGTTTTTTTTGATAGCTCTTCGTGCCAAAAATATTTTGCCTTCCGCCCAATTTTTCTTTTTGCCAAGCTTGAGTTTTCGTGCCCGGGCTACATCTTCACAAAATTGATTATAGAGGTCCTTGTTAAGGTTTACGGCATAGTCTCTTTGTTGAGTAGTCAGATCAGGGGAATAGGGGTTAAAGAGCCCTTTATACGCTCCTTGCACAAGGACTGTGTGATTTACTTTAGTTTCAAGTCCATTTTCGGTTATTTTAGTGTCTCGATGGCGACTAATAGCGAGATCTGAACCGATCTCAGCTACCATGGCAGTCGGATTTGCTACTATTTTTTCCGCACCACATGCCGCATAATAGCATCCTCCCGTGCAAGCGTCAGCTATCAGTGAAACAACAGGCTTTTTTTTATTGGCTATTCTTAATTCATTGTAGATAGCCGAAGCCATCCCTAGTTCAATGTTGTAATTACCTTCGACGTTATAAAGAATTGCTGCAACATCTTTCCGTGTTACATATTCGTCGAGGAGTTGATAAAATGTCCAAAGATCTTTTTTTGCAACATCAATGACTCCGACCTTGATCCCCTTGCAAGTCATTACATTAGAATTTTTTAATGTGTTCTTGGGCTTTGGTGTTTGTGAATGACACTGTACTGTGTTCAATAGCACCAGTATTAGAACTGATACGTAGACTTCATTTGCTTTCATTAATCTCTCCTTGAGCCTTGTATGATTGGAAAGTATTATAAAGGCTTTTTAGGGAATTTGAAAAGAGAATTTGAAAAAACCCCCCGGGGTATTTCCGGGGGGCTAAGTTTCAGCAGCGATTAATCAGCGAATATGATTTTATCGCCAGTTTTTTGACCAATGAGTGTGACGAGCCTTTATTTGGTTATGAACCCGTTAATAAGTACTTTTATATCCTTAAAACTAAGATAAACCACTAAAAGCATAATAAGAATCCAACTTGCATAATGGATACCCAGTCTTACATTTTCAGGTAGGGGGCGTCTAATGAGGGCTTCGATGGAATAGAAAAGTATTTGACCACCGTCAAGGATCGGCAGAGGAAGTAAATTAAGGATTGCAAGGTTAATACTTATTAATACGAGTAAAAGGAGCCAAATCTTAAACCCTTGCTGCGCTCCCTTGGTTATTTGATTAATAATCATGATCGGTCCGCCAACACCAGCAGCACTTCGTGATTTAACCAATGAAACAAAACCGCGAGCAGTTGCTTTAATAAGTTGGTTGGTGGCGGTGATTCCATCGCCAATCGCCTGAGGAAGGCTACGCGATGAGATATCTTTCATCGAAAATTCAACACCTAATCTTCCCCGGCCCGTGGCGGCATCACTCGTTGCATCGAGTTTTACAGGAACCGTGATTTCTTGAGTATTTCTGTTGATAGTCAAGAGAGCTTCTTTTCCTGAATTCTCTTGAATTTTTTCAAGAAGTTTTAAGATGTCGACCGGTTCGTTATTGAATTTTTCTATGATATCGCCCGGTTGCAACTGTGCACGAGCGGCAGCGCCATCGGGTGTTACTGATTCAATGGTGGTTGTTGTGTTGAGGGGAAAGAGAAGCATTGACTTTGGCATGCCGAGAGCAAACAAAAGAATAAGAGCAAGATAGGCAAAGAGCAGATTGACCATGATGCCTCCAAACAAGATAAGCATCTTTTGATAATAAGGTTTGGCTGAAAATGCGTGACTATCTTTTCGCGAAGCTTCCTTTTGTTCACCCTGACCAACTTCTGCCATGCCTGCTATTTCAACATAGCCACCCAGGGGTATAGCTGAAATTTTAAAAAGAGTGTCCCCAATTTTTTTTTGAATGAGCGATGGACCCATCCCCAGTGAGAACGAGGGAACATCAACTTTAAAGATTTTTGCAAAGAAAAAGTGTCCCAACTCATGGACGCCAATGATAATACCCATGCCAAGAATACCAATAAAGATATAAAAGAGTGTTGTTATGAAGGGAAGAATACTGAGGTTTGAAAAGGTCATGATTTCTCCTGTTAATAATTTGATTAAAATGCATCACTATTTTACACTAAACTTAAAAATTTTGTAGGATATTTTTTCTACGGGAGAAGGAGCATGAGGTCTCATCAGGGTTGCAATCGTGTATTTACTGCTTGCAAAAATATTTTAAAATGATACCTTATTAGAAGTCCCTCATTTGGGTTATAGCAAATTATCCGTAAGTCGCGCGATGGTTTTTACGTAATTCTTAGATTATTGTCAGACGTTATATAAGGTAGGGATTGTTAAAATGCCCACGATAAATCAATTGTCTCGCTTTGAGCGAGTAAAGCCAAAATACAAATCCAAAGGACCTGCGCTTAAGGGCAAACCTCAAGCGAGAGGTGTTTGTGTTCGAGTATTCACCGTTACCCCAAAAAAGCCTAATTCGGCTTTGCGTAAAGTAGCACGTGTTAAGCTTTCAACAGGTATTGAAGTAACCGCATATATTGGCGGTGAAGGTCATAACCTGCAAGAGCACTCTGTGGTGCTGGTGCGAGGGGGCCGGGTTAAGGATTTGCCTGGTGTCAAATATCACGTCGTTCGTGGCACGCTCGACACTGCAGGTGTTGCAAATAGAAAGCAAGGGCGTTCGCTCTATGGTGCAAAGCGTTCTAAAGGTGGGAAATCGTAGGAAGGTTTAAAATATGGCAAGGCGTAAGTCTGTTTCTTTAATTCGAGACATTGGCGTTGATGCTCGTTACGGATCAGAAACAGTTCAGAAATTAATGAATATCATTATGGAGCGCGGCAAAAAAAATGCGGCGCGTACTATTGTTTATGATGCAATTGATACTCTCAAGAGTAAAGTTGGTGGCGATGAGGAAAAGGCGCTTGCTATTTTCAAAAAGGGGTTAGAAAACATAACTCCCGCTATTGAGGTGAAGCCGCGTCGTGTTGGTGGTAGTGTTTATCAAATACCAACAGAAGTAAATCCTCGTCGTGCAAAATCATTAGCAATGCGTTGGTTGATTACTGCTGCAGCAACTCGTCCGGACAAGCGTATGGGTTTGAGACTTGCTAATGAATTGCTCGAAGCTTCAGAGGGTCGAGGCAATGCAATTAAGAAGAGAGTCGATGTCCATAAAATGGCAGAGGCTAACCGCGCATTCTCTCATTATTCCTGGTAGGTGGTTATGAGTATTCCGCTCGAACGTTATAGAAATATTGGAATTGCAGCACATATTGATGCTGGCAAAACTACCGTTACTGAAAGAATTTTGTTTTACACCGGTGTTTCGCATAAGATAGGTGAAGTTCACGAAGGTGAGACTACAACTGACTGGATGGAGCAGGAGCGAGAACGTGGTATCACCATTACCGCTGCAGCTATTAGCTGTACATGGAAAAATCACCAAGTTAACATTATTGATACTCCCGGTCACGTTGATTTTACCATCGAAGTAGGTAGATCTCTTCGTGTTCTTGATGGCATGATTGCTGTTTTTTGCGGGGTTGGCGGTGTGCAGCCTCAATCTGAAACCGTTTGGAGACAGGCTAATCGCTATAAAGTTCCTCGAATTATTTTTGTTAATAAACTTGATCGCATCGGCGCTGATTTTTTTAAGGTAATTAATGATGTCAATGCTAAGCTGCATGCAAATGCGGTTGCTATGCAGATTCCCATCGGTCAATCGGATGAATTTCGTGGTGTCATTGATTTGTTGACTCGAAAAATGGCTACCTTTGGCGAGAGTGAAGACCGGGGCATAACCATAACATGGAGCGATGTTCCTGCTGAATACAAAGATCAGGTTGAAGAATTTAGACTTAAAATTGTTGAAAAAGCCTGTGACTTTGACGATAGGCTTGCTGAGAAATTTTTAAATGAACAAGAGATTACTATTCCCGAGATAAAAACGGCATTGCGCAAAGGTGTCCTTGCAATGCAGGTAACTCCGGCATTTGCTGGATCGGCTTTCAAGAACAAAGGTGTGCAGCTTGTTCTTGATGGTGTGCTTGATTATCTGCCATCTCCGCTTGATGTTCCTCCCGTTATTGGACAGGAGCCAGGAACCGGCAAGCCTGAAGAAAGAACGACTGACCCCAAAGGTCCATTTGCGGGACTTGTTTTTAAAATTATGACCGATCCATTTGTGGGAGTTCTTAGTTTTGTTCGAGTGTATTCAGGCACTGTTAAATCGGGTTCGTATGTCTACAACCCAACAAAAGGAATCAAGGAACGAGTAAGTCGTCTTGTTCGTTTGCATGCTAACAAAAGAGAGGAAATAGCTGAGCTGAGCGCCGGAGATATTGGAGCCGTTGTTGGTCTTAAGGATCCTGCGACCGGTGACACGATTTGTGATGAAAATGCACCTATTCTTCTTGAAAAAATTGATATTCCTGCGCCAGTTATTTCTGCTTCAGTAGAGCCTAAGTCCAAGACTGATTATGAAAAAATGGTTATCGGTCTTAGGAAGTTGATGCAGGAAGATCCTTCATTCCAGTTTTCATATGATAAAGAAACTGCCCAAACGGTAGTTCGTGGAATGGGAGAGTTGCATCTTGAGATTATTCTTGATCGCTTGAAGCGTGAGCATAAGGTCGAGGTGACTCAAGGCAAGCTGCAAGTTGCATACAAAGAAACTATCCAAAAGCCGGCAGAAGCTGAGGGTAAGTTTATTCGACAAACCGGTGGTCATGGACAATATGGACATGTATGGCTTACCATTCAGCCGCTTGAGCGTGGTAAGGGTTACGAATTTGAAAGTAAGATTGTCGGTGGAACTGTTCCCCGTGAATTTGTTCCAGCGATTCAAAAGGGCCTCGAGGAAGCTCGAATGACGGGTATTTTGGGTGGATATCCTGTTGTGGATATTAAGACAAGTCCATTTGATGGGTCTTATCACGATGTTGACTCTTCTGAACTCGCTTTCAAAATCGCATCTATAATGGCATTTAAAGCTGCTATGGCAAAAGCTGATCCGGTGTTACTTGAGCCAATTATGCGTGTGGAAGTAGAAACTCCTGACGAATATATGGGTGACGTGATGGGGGATTTGAATTCCCGTCGTGGTCGTATTATGGGTATGGAAGCCAAAGGTGGCAACCAAGTTATTGTAGCTGAGGTTCCTCTTGCGACAATGTTTGGCTATGCAACTCAAATGCGTTCAAT
Source organism: uncultured bacterium (assembly GCA_963699715.1). Classification (GTDB taxonomy): domain Bacteria; phylum Babelota; class Babeliae; order Babelales; family Babelaceae; genus CAVOUX01. Next base: position 84,762 of record CAVOUX010000015.1, on the reverse strand, counting down.
GTCGAAAGGCCGTGCAAGTTATTCGATGGAATTTGAATGTTATAGAGAAGTGCCAAAGCATGTTCAGGAAGAGGTTGTAAGTAGCAATAAGACGTCAAGTTCTTGATATATAGTAAGAGGTTATTGGAGATAAACAATGGCAAAAGGTGTATACGAACGTACTAAACCCCATGTTAACGTGGGAACGATTGGTCACGTAGACCATGGCAAAACTACGTTGACTGCCGCAATCACAAAAGTGCTTGCAGATAAAGGTCTGGCTGAAGCACTTAAGTTTGATCAGATTGATAAAGCGCCTGAAGAAAAAGCGCGTGGTATTACTATTGCAATTTCACACGTTGAGTATGAAAGCACAAAGCGTCACTATGCGCACGTTGACTGTCCTGGGCACGCTGATTATGTAAAAAACATGATCACCGGTGCTGCTCAAATGGATGGTGCGATTCTGGTAGTTTCAGCGGCTGATGGTGCGATGCCACAAACGCGTGAGCACATTCTTCTTTCAAAGAACGTTGGTGTTCCTGCGTTGGTTGTATTTTTAAATAAAGTCGACATGGTTGATGATCCTGACATGGTCGATATGGTCGAAGAAGAAATTCGTGATCTTCTTAAAAAATATGATTTCCCTGGCGATAAAATTCCCGTTGTGCGCGGTTCAGCGTTGAAAGCGCTTAACGGAGACCAAGGTGAGCTTGGCGCACAAGCGATTATGAAACTTGTTGAAGCTTTGGATACTGCTATTCCAGCCCCAGTACGTGAAGTTGATAAGCCATTCTTGATGGCTGTCGAAGGCGTGCTGAGTATTTCTGGACGTGGTACGGTTGCGACCGGAAGAATTGAACGTGGGCGCATTAAAGTTGGTGATGAAGTTGAGATTTTGGGTTTTGATGCCAATATTAAAACGACAGTTACCGGCCTTGAAATGTTTCGTAAGAGTTTGAATGAAGGTGAAGCGGGCGATAACGTTGGTCTGCTCCTTCGTGGTACCAAGCGTGAAGAAATTGAGCGCGGTATGGTCCTTGCAAAACCAGGGACGGTAAAGCCACATAAGAAATTCAAATGTCAGGTATATGTTTTAAGTCAAGATGAAGGCGGTCGTTCCACACCGTTCTTTAATGGTTATCGACCACAGTTTTACTTCAGAACAACTGACGTGACTGGTAACGTTGCGCTTCCAGCTGGCCGAGAGATGGTTATGCCTGGTGATAACGTGGAATTGAATGTTGAGCTAATCTCGCCTATCGTAATGGAGAAAGACGTTCGTTTTTCAATTCGTGAAGGTGGTAGAACGGTTGGTTCAGGTGTTGTAATTGAAATTTTGGACTAAGTGGGTTGTTAGATGAAAAAACAAAAAATTCGTCTGACATTACGATCATTTGATCATCAGCTTCTTGATAAAGCGGTGAGACAAATAGTATTGACGGTAAAGAGAACAGGTTCGCAGGTTGTTGGACCTGTTCCGTTACCTAATAAAAGTCGATGCTTTACCGTATTGCGGTCGCCTAATATTGATAAAAAATCGCGTGAGCAGTTTGAATTAACAACTCATAAGCGTATTCTTGATATTATTGCGCCTTCTGATCAAACGATGGATGCACTCATGAAGTTGAGCATATCATCGGGCGTGGACGTTGAAATTAAGTAAGAAGGGTCCTTCATGATCAAAGGTATATGGGGAAAAAAAATCGGAATGACGCAGGTTTTTTCGGAAAATAAAGCTGTTGTTCCGGTAACGATGATAGATGTTTCTAATTGGTTAGTAACCAATGTGAAAACCAAACAGCGAGATGGCTACAGTGCTGCGCAAATAGCGCGTGTTCGTAGTGATTTTGCTCATGAAACATTCACATCAGAGTGGCTGAGAGAGCCAAAGAAGTATTTTAGTGTCATGCGCGAAGTTCCGCTCATCAATGACGAGCAGTCTCTTGCCGTAGGTACCGCCGCAGATATTGCTGCAATCCTTGCTCAAGGCGATAGTGTTGATGTTGTTGGAATGACTATTGGTCGTGGATTTCAAGGTGCCATGAAACGCCATGGATTTTCCGGAGGACGTGCTAGTCACGGATCTAAATTGGGCCGTAAACCTGGATCGTTGAGTTATATGAGACGTCAGGGGCGTGTTATCAAAGGAAAGAAAATGCCAGGCCACATGGGAGTTGAGCGACGCGTTATGAAAAATTTGGAAGTTGTGAAGGTTGAGCCTGCTGCGCATGTTATTTTTGTAAAAGGCGCGGTTCCAGGTAAAACAGGATCGTTAGTCTTTGTTCGTAAACGCGGTTAAAATATGGCAACACAAAAGAAAGCTTCAATTAATAAATCAGCCGCAGTTAATAATGCCCACGTAGTAAGTCCGCAGGATCTTGATTTATCGCTTGATGCGAAGGTTCAAGGAAATCCTGCTGAGTTTTCAAACTATGTGCGTATGCTTATGCAGAATTGGCGCCAAGGAACTCTTGGGGTAAAGACGCGCGGTGAGGTTGCATTCTCAACGATTAAACCTTGGAAACAAAAGGGAACGGGACGCGCACGTGCAGGAAGCCGGCGGTCACCACTATGGAGAAAAGGTGGTGTTATATTTGGTCCACAGCCAAGAGTGAGAACACTCAAGGTTTCCCAGGATATGAGAAAAAGAGTGCTTCAATCATTGTTATGGCAGAATCTTGATAATAAAAATGTATTTATGCTCAGTTGGACGGTTAGCGGAGAAGTGCCTAAAACGTCACTAGCATATAAGGCATTAAAAGAATCTGGTTTGCATGACAAAAATGTTACGTTTTTTGTATCAAAAGATGATTTCAACGTTCACTCATCTTTCAGCAACTTACCCAATGTGCGTATGTTGCTGTTCGATCAGGCTAATGCTTATGCGTTAGCGCAGGGTGATTGTTGGATTTTTCTTGAAAAAGATACCGAGAGCTTTAAAGATATGGTGAACCAATGGCTCTAAATATTTATGAGGTAATAAGGGGACCCTGGGTTACCGCAAAAGCGTATGCCCTCAATCAGATACTAAAACAATTAGTGTTAGAGGTGCATCCACATGCTAATAAGCCGATGGTTAAAGAAGCCTTAAAAAAGCTTTTTAATGTTGAAGCTGAAGACATTCAAATGGTTAATGTGGCTGGAAAATTGCGTCGCTCGAAGCGGAGCTTTGTTCGCAGTAAATCGCGAAAGAAAGCAGTGGTTAAACTTAAAGAAGGTTATAATGTTGACCTTTCTGCCTGGGCACCTTCTGCAGAAGCCTCTCAGCAATAGGCTTATATATAACATAAGGGTAAATTAACCATGGCAATAGTAACAAGAAAACCACAAAATTCATCATTAAGGTTTCAAACCTTTGTTGATAATAGTGACATTACAACGAGTAAGCCCGAGCGTAGATTAGTTAAAGGACTTCGCAAGAAAGGTGGTCGGAATGCGTATGGGCGAATTACCGTTCGACATCGTGGTGGGGGAGCTCGCCAGAAATACCGTTTAATTGATTTTTCTCGAATTGAGAGAGATGTTGTCGGTAACGTTACAACAGTGGAGTATGATCCTAATCGGAATGTGCGCATAGGTCTTATATCGTTTGTAAATGGTGCTAAACATTATATGTTGTTACCACAAGGATTGTCTGTTGGTGACAAAGTAATTGCTGGCAAGGAAGTTGAAGCGAAGATAGGTAACAGTTTGCCTATTCGAGGAATTCCTGTTGGCTTTACGATATATAATGTTGAAATAACGCCTGGTTCAGGTGGCAAGTTTGCGCGTAGCGCAGGAACAGCAGTGCAGTTGATGGCAAAAGAAGGTGATTATGCGACGTTGAAAATGCCATCTGGCGAAATTCGCATGGTACCTGTTGATTGTTGGGCAACGGTTGGCGTTCTTGGCAATGCAGACTACAAAAACATTACCATTGGTAAAGCGGGTCGTACGCGGCGGTTGGGAATTAGACCAACAGTACGTGGTATGGCTATGAATCCGGTCGATCACCCACATGGTGGTGGTGAAGGGCGATCTAAATCTGGATCGCATCCGGTATCTCCATGGGGTAAAGGAAGCAAGGGAACTAAGACAAGACGTCGCAAAAGTTCATTGATCCTTAAACGAAGAAAATAGTAACAGAAGGGTGATAAAGAATGGCTCGATCTGCCAAAAAAGGACCATTTGTTGATGAATCGTTGTTGCAAAAAATACAACGAATAAAATCGTCCGGTAAACGTGAAGTTATTAAAACGTGGTCGCGTAGAAGTATGATCATACCTGACTTTGTTGGATTGACCATGGCCGTTCATGATGGACGACGTTTTACACAAGTATACATTACCGAGAATATGGTTGGCCATCGTTTAGGTGAGTTCGCATTGACGAGAACATTTAGAATGCATAGTGGTCAACGCAAGGCGGGTGCAGCGCCTGCAGGTGGTTCAGAGAAATAAGAGCCACGGTTGCTGCATGTGTATATTTGGTGTACATTATAGTATATGCCCTCTAGTAGTGATAAAGGTTAGCCATGCAATTTAGTGCAAAAGCGTTGTATATTCCTTACTCTCCATATAAATTGCGACCATTGGCCAATGTAGTACGTGGGAAGCCCGTAACTTTTGCGTTGGGATGGCTGCAAACATATAAGAGTAAGCGTACGCGCGCCATAAAAAAGGCTTTAGAGTCAGCTGTAGCTAACGCTAAGAATTTAAAAAATGTTGATCCACAAGCGCTTTCTGTTAAAGAAATTCGTGTAGATCAGGGTCCAATTCACAAGTATTTCAAACCTGGTGCAATGGGCCGTGCCTCGATTCAAAGAAAGAGGCTTTGTCACATTAGCGTTACTTTAGAAACGAGAAATGAAGAATCACAGAAGGAATAACGGTGGGACACAAGGTTAATCCAATTAGTTTTCGGTTGGGAGTTTACCGCACTTGGGCTTCGCGCTGGTTTCCGCGTGATGCATCAAAATATGCTGAAAACTTTTTTGAAGACATAGCTATCCGTAAGTTTTTTGATAAAAACTTCGCCAATGCCGAAATTGAGCGTGTTGAAATTGAAAAGACTGGAGATGCTTTAAAAGTAATTACTCATGCTGCTCGCCCTGGTGTTTTGATTGGTAAAAAAGGCCAGGAGATGGAGGTAATTCGTAAAAAGTTAGCTGAACTTTTGCATAGAGGTAATATTGAGGTGTCGGTTCAGGAGGTCAAAAATCCCGAAATATCGGCACAACTTATTGCAAAAAGTATAGCTGATCAGTTAGAAAGACGAGGCAGCCATAAAAAAGCAATGAAAAAGGCGGCATCTGGTGCAATGAGATCTGGTGCTCAGGGTATTAAAATCCGTGTGGCAGGTCGTATCGGTGGTGCTGAAATTGCTCGTGATGAATGGTTGCGTATAGGCAGAACGCCTTTGCATACGCTTCGTTCCGACGTTGATTATGGATTTGCTGAAGCTATGACAACATACGGCAAAATCGGTATCAAGGTGTGGGTATGCAATGGTGAATATAAGGCCTCAAGGGAATAGCGGAGTACAACAATGCTGATGCCTCGAAAAATTAAGTATAGAAAGGTCCAGCGCGGAAGTCGTGCAGGTCGATCAAAGGGTGCTCGTGAGGTAGCCTTTGGTGAATATGGATTGGTTGCGCTTGAACCGGTGTGGCTAACTGCGCAGCAAATTGAAGCATTGCGTGTTTCGATTTCAAGAAAATTAAAGAAAGTTGGAAAGCTTTTTTTAAGAGTCTTTCCTGATAAACCAATAACCAAAAAACCTGCTGAAACACGTATGGGTAAGGGTAAAGGTGGTGTTGAAGGATGGGCTGCTGTTGTTAAACGTGAAAGAATTATTTGTGAGGTTGCCGGACTTGATGAAGGAACGGCAAAGGAAGTATTGCGATCTGCAGCATATAAATTGCCAATAAAAACACGAATTATTAAACGTGCTGTTCAACCGGTGGCAGCGTCTGAAGCTGGGCAAGTATCATGAAAGTAAAATCGATTAAAGAAGAATTTAAGACTATGAACAATGACGCGCTTGTATCCAAGATAGAAGAAATGCGTCGTGAGCTTTTGACGCTTCGTCTGCAAGCTGCAACATCTGCAGTTAAATCTTTTGCTTCTACTAAAAGAGGACTTAAGAGCGCAATTGCTTGTGGTCTTAACTTGCTTAATGAACGTCAATTGGAAGTCAAATAGAGTTAGCATATGGTTGAAATGAAAAAACAAAAAACAGCATCAACGGTAAAAGAACCAAAGCGTTCTCTTATGGGGAAAGTTGTTTCCGATAAGATGAACAAGACTGTTGTTGTGAGTGTTGAAAGAACCTACTTGCATCCAACGCTTAAAAAGGTTGTGCGTACAAGTAAGAATTATAAAGTTCATGATGAGCTATCACAGGCTCATGCAGGAGATATCGTCAAGATCTATGAGGGTCGCCCGAAGTCAAAAACAAAATATATGTATTTGGCTGAAGTGGTACAATCATCAAACCAGGCAACTGAGTAAGGGTTCGTCATGATACAAAAAGAATCGTACTTGGAAGTCGCCGACAACTCAGGTGCAAAGCTTTTGAAATGTATTCACCTTGTGGGAAGCACAAGAAAAAGATTTGCCCGAATCGGTGATATAATTAAATGTTCTGTAAAAAGTGCTATACCGGGTGGTCAAGCCAAGAAAGGTGATGTTGTAACAGCTGTGATTGTTCGCACTGCCAAGGAATTCAGAAGAGATGATGGTAGTTATATTCGTTTTGGCGAAAATGCTGCAGTCATCATTAAGAATGTTGAAGATCCTACCCCTATAGGAACCCGGATTTTTGGTCCTGTGGCGCGTGAAGTTCGTGCTGTTAGTCCTAAAATTCCTTCCTTAGCACTTGAAGTATTATGAGGGGCTTAGGATTATGATGCGCATTAAAAAAAATGACACTGTTGTTGTATTGACAGGTAAGGACAAGGGTAAACGTGGCGCTGTTCTTGTTATTGATAATAAGAGTGGCAAGATTTTAGTAAAAGGTGTAGCGATTGCTACTCGCCATGTTAAAGCACGTCGATCTGGTGAGACGTCGGGAATTAAAAAAGAAGAAGCATTCATTGAAATGTCAAATGTAATGCCTGTTTGCTCATCGTGTGATAAGCCATCTCGTATGAATTTTAAAACGCTAAGTGGGCAAGTAAATAAGGTACGAGTATGCAATCGCTGCGAAGCTGTGTTATAAAGGATTGAGGATGACTAAATCACGATTGGAAGAACAATATAAAACCGTCATACGTCCTCAGCTTCAGAAGAAGCTTGAAGTAGAGAATATTATGCAAGTTCCCCATATTGAAAAAATTATTTTAAATGTGGGTGTTAAGGAAGCTGTTTCTGATAGCAAAGCGTTGCAGATGGTAGCACAAGTGATTTCGACAATCGCAGGACAGTTGCCTGTCAGAACGGTAGCAAAAAAATCTATTGCTGGGTTTAAAATTCGAGAAGGAATGCAGCTTGGAGTAATGGTAACATTACGTCGCCAAAAAATGTATGAATTTCTTGATAAATTTATCAATTTAGCCTTGCCTAAAGTACGTGATTTTCAGGGTGTTTCAACAAAGTTGGATGGTCAGGGAAATTATAATCTTGGCATTAAAGATTGGACTATATTTCCAGAGGCTGAATCGTTACCTGCTGATAAGACTTATGGCATGAATATAACTATTCAGACATCGGCATTAAATGATAAACATGCATTAGAACTGCTCAAAAGTTTTGGTATGCCATTTAAAAAATAACATTTGTTGAGGAATTTATGGCTCGTAAAGCCCAAGTAGAAAAATCTTTAAAAACGCCGAAATTTAGTTGTCGGCAAAAAAATCGTTGCAACCTATGTGGAAGAGCGCGTGGTTATATTCGCATTTTTAAAATGTGTCGTCTGTGCTTTAGGCAAAATGCCTCATATGGATTGCTTCCTGGGGTTAAAAAAACAAGTTGGTAATCGAAGAGGATTATAATGTCAGTAGATTCGATAGGTGATTTTTTAACAATTATTCGCAATGGAGTGAGAGTTTCAAAGCTTCACGTCCATGCTCCATATTCTAAATTAAAGCATCAAATAGCTCAAATCCTCAAAGATGAAGGCTTTATTCGTGATTTTTTAATTGAGCAGAATGGACCTTCAAAGGAAATTAAAGTTCTTTTGAAGTATGGAAAAGGCGAATCAGTTATCCATGAGATTAAAAGAATGAGCCGTCCTGGCCTTCGAGTATATGAAGGTTATAAGACCATAAGTCCTGTTATTGGTGGTCTGGGGATTGCAATTGTTACGACAAGCAAGGGACTTATGACTGATAAAAACGCTCGCCAGCTTACCCTTGGCGGTGAAGTCATCTGTACGGTTTGGTAAGGAATAACGTATGTCAAAAATTGGTAGAAAGCCTATTGAGCTTCATAATGTTGCCGTTGAGTTAAAAGGCAATGAAGTTCATTACAAAGGAAAAAAAGCTTCTGGCGTTTTTGTATTGCCCAAGGAATTAAAGGCTGAAGTTGGCGATAAAACTTTAAAGATCAGCGCCGTTGAAAAAACATCTGAGGTCAATCGTGTTTGGGGGCTCAATAGAGCGCTTTTAGCAAATTGTGTGAAAGGTGCTGAGACTGGTTTTGAAAAACAATTGCGTATTGTTGGTCTAGGCTTCAAGGCGGTTCTTACGGGAAATAAGCTACAATTGTCTCTAGGGTTTAGTCATAAAATTGATTTTGTTTTGCCGAAAGATGTTACCGGTGAGATTGATAAGACTGGCCAATTACTTACCTTTAAGTCAATTGACAAGGTGATGCTAGGGCAGGTCTGCAGCACCGTGCGTGGGTTGCGACCACCTGAACCTTATAAGGGTACGGGTATTCAATACGTAAACGAAGTAATTTTGCGTAAAGCTGGTAAGGCTAAATCTGCATAAGTAATTTAAATGGAGTACGGAAAGTGTCCCTTCAAAAGAAAATTAGACATCGTAAGCATCGCAGAGCGATGCGAGTGCGAAAAAAGTTTGGCACTGATAAGTTGCGTATCAGTGTTTTTAAAAGTGTGAATCATATCTACGCGCAAATTATTGACGATGCCCAGTCTAAAACAATTGTTGATGCTTCGTCATTGCAATTAGATAATCTGAGCGGCGACAAAAAGACCGTGGCACATGCTGTTGGTGTTGAGCTTGCGCGTCGAGCAGTTTCAAAGGGGCTTACTTCGGTTGCATTTGACCGCGGTTCCTTTTTATTTCATGGCCGGGTAAAGGCTTTGGCTGATGGGCTTCGTGAAGGTGGCCTCAAGTTTTAATGAGTATTGGATGAAAGATGGCTGATAAAACAAAAGAATTTATAGATACGGTAGTTGGTGTTAATCGCGTTACTAAGGTAACGCAGGGCGGTAAGCGGTTTAGCTTTTCTGCCTTTGTGGTTTCAGGTGATCAACAGGGTGGTGTTGGAATTGGGCTTGGCAAGAGTCGTGAAGTATCTTCAGCGATAGCCAAGGCTACAGCGCTTGCTCGTAAAAGCTTAATACCTGTTTCATTGCGTGGCAATACCATACCCTTTGAAGTTGTTGGGCAGCATGGTGCGACGGTTGTGGTTATTCGTCCAGCATGTAAGGGTACTGGACTTATTGCGGGTGGTGCGGTGAGAGCGGTTATGAAAGCATTAGGCATAACTGATGTTTTAGCTAAAACGGTTGGTCCTTCGCGTTGTGGTCAGAATGTGGTAAAGGCAGCGCTTAATGCACTTGCTCAATGCCGATCATTAGATCATTTTGCTAAGATCAGGGGAAAAACGAGTGCTGAAGTTGTAAAGGGCAGTCATGTTAAAGCTCAATAATCTTGTACCTGCTGGAAAAAAAAGAAAAAGAATTGGCCGAGGGGGTGCCCGCGGTGGAACCTCAGGAAGAGGTTTTGGCGGTCAAAATTCTCGCAGTGGTGGGGGTGTCTCGCCGACCTTTGAAGGCGGTCAAATGCCTTTAATCCGTCGTTTGCCAAAGCGAGGATTTTCAAATGTTGCTTTTGCTAAAGAGTTTCAAATTATTCATTTGGGTCAACTGAATGATAAGTTCGAGAATGGGGCAACGGTAACCTATGAATTGCTTTTTGAGCAGGGATTGATCAAAGGAAAAAAAGCGAAACTTGTTAAGATTCTTGCAAGCGGTACGCTCAAGAAAAAACTTACCGTGCATGCTCATGCGTTTAGCGAAGCTGCCAAGGAAGCGATAAAGAAACAAGGCGGAGAAGTATTGTTAATTGGGGAGTGATAGGGTGTGGTTTTACTTCAAAATATTAAGAACATCTTTTTAATACCAGAGCTTACTAAAAAGATTTTATTCACATTGGGTGTATTGATCATTTATCGAATTGGAACGGTGATACCTGTTATTGGTATTAATATTCCTTTGTTAAAAGAACATATGTCCAAGGTAGGTAGTCTTGGCGGATTATTAAGTTATCTCGACACTTTCTCTGGTGGTGCGCTTGAAAGTTGTACCATATTTGCATTAGGTATTGGGCCATACATTACTGCTTCAATTATGATGCAGATGCTTAGCATGGCGGTACCTTCTTTGGAAACGCTTGCTAAAGAGGGTGATTATGGCAGACGCATGATTAACCAGTATACGCGTTATTTAGCAGTTGTGCTGAGTATCGGGTATGGTTTGGGATATGCTACCTATCTTGAAAATGCAAATTTGGTGCTTACCCCTGGATTAGCTTTTAAAGCCTTGTTTGTCCTCTCGTTGACGACCGGCTCAATCTTTGTTATGTGGTTGGGTGAGCAGATTTCTCTGATGGGAATCGGTAATGGTAGCTCCCTTATCATTTTTGCGGGGATAGTTTCTCGTTTTCCCGATTATGTTTTGAAAACCATACATTGGGTTCAGATTGGTAATATGAGTAGCATTGTTGCCATTTTTATATTGCTGATGTTTATAGGTTTGGCCGCATGTGTTGTATTTCTGGAAAAGGGTGACAGGAAAATACCGGTTCAATACACAAGAAGAATCATTGGGCAGAGGGTGTACGGTGGTCAAAGTACTTATATTCCTTTCAAGATAAATCCTGCCGGTGTTATGCCAGCAATCTTGTCTTCATCGGTTCTGTATGTACCCTTGTTTGCTGCATCGATGCTTGCTGATAGATTTCCTGCATTTAGAGCGGTCACGCAAGTTTTAAGCGTCAATGGCTTAGTATATAACGTCTTACAGTTTGCGTTGATTGTTTTTTTTACGTTCTTCTATTCGGCCATGCTCATTAACGTTGTTGAGTTAGCTGACCAGCTGAAGAAAAGTGGTGGGTTCATTCCAACCATAAGGCCTGGAAAGCAGACATCAGATTATTTTGATTATGTTTTGACGCGAATTGCTTTTATTGGGGCTATTTACTTGGGTGTTCTGGCTATTTTGCCGAATACCTTAATCGCTGCACTAAAAGTGCCCTTCTATCTTGGAGGGACCTCTCTCTTGATTGTGGTTGGTGTTGCCCTTGAAACTGCCGCTCAGATCGAATCATATTTGATTGAGCATAAGTATGAAGGCTTCTTGTCATCAGGTAGATTAAAAAGTAGGACTGCGCGTTGAGTACGGGATCACCTCATATCTATATTTTTTTTGGTCCACCTGGGTCTGGAAAGGGGACATTGGCATCTCGGTGTGTGAATATGTTGGGATGGGCGCAGTTATCGGCAGGCAATCTTTGTCGACAAGAGATAGCTAATAAGACTGAGATTGGGTCGCAGATAGATTTTACTATAAAATCTGGTAAACTGATACCTGATGGGCTTATAACGCGCATACTCGAGGGAGCCTTTAAGAGATATGTGAATAATTATTCATCACTCATACTCGACGGGTACCCAAGAACGGTAGCGCAGGCTCAGGAGCTCGATAAGATTTTGATCAGGGATAATGGTGATAAGATGTCACTTTCTTTGGTTAAATTACTGGTTGCTGATGATACAGTAATTAAGCGAATATCGAGCCGATTGATATGTCCTAATGAGAAGTGTCAGGCGACGTATTCTTTAAGTGCACCTTCGCTTGCTCCACGTCGTTCTATGGAGTGTGATGTTTGTTCATCGACGCTTGTGCGAAGATCTGATGATGACACCGAGGAAATAGTGCGCAATCGATTAGCGCACTATTATAGTCATGAAAAAAATATTTTAGATTATTATCGAAGACATAACAATCATTTTATCGAAATATCTGTAGAAAAACCGATGGATGAGGTTTTTCAAGAATTTAAATATAGTGTTGGCATAGAAAGCAATGATAACAATAAAAGATAAAAAAGCTCGCGAAAAGATGGCAGTAGCAGGACAGATGCTTGCTGAAATTTTTGTGAAAATTGAAAATCACATTAGGGAAGGTGTTACAACGCTTGAACTTGATGCGCTTATTGATTCTATGCTTTCAAGAGTAAATTTAGTATCGCAATCAAAAGGATACATGGGCTATCGGCATGTAAGCTGCATCTCAGTGAATGATGAAGTAGTTCATGGTGTTCCACATGAAAAAAAACGACTTGCTCGTGGAGATCTCTTAAAAATCGATATTTGTGCTGCGTACGATGGATATTGTGCAGACATGGCTCGATGTTTTTTTGTTGAATCAGCAAGCAAGCCGGAAGCTGAAAAACTTGTTGAAGTAGCCGCTAAGGCTCTCGATAAGGGTATAGAAAAAGCTGTTCCTGGCAATAGGCTAGGCGATATTTCGGCGGCAATTCAGCGTGAAGTGGAAAGCGCGGGTTTTGGTGTGGTGCGCGATTTTGCTGGTCATGGTATTGGTAAAAGAATGCATGAAGAACCAGAAATTCTCAATTATGGTGATGAGGGTAAGGGACCGATCTTGAAGCCAGGTATGGCATTTGCTTTAGAGCCAATGATTACCTTAGGTCATTATGCTATTTTTATTATGCCTGATGGCTGGACAGCTAAAACTAAGGATGGAAGTCTCGCTGCGCATGTTGAAGATACGGTTGTTGTTACTGAAAATGGTCCACAAATTATTACAAGGCTTGCATAACTATGGCCAAAAAAGAAGATGTAATACGCGTAGATGGTATTGTTAAAGAAACGTTACCCAACGCTATGTTTCGTGTCGAAATCGAAGGTGGGCATATGGTGTTAGGACATGTTTCGGGAAAAATGCGTATGAATTATATACGGATTCTTCCTGGAGATCGTGTAGCTTTAGAATTATCACCCTATGATTTGACGCGAGGCAGAATTGTTCTTCGCTATAAGGGCGAAAAGATAGAAAAAATGGAATCGTAAGGATTGTCGCATGAAGGTTAGAACATCAGTAAAAATAGTCTGTCGTGACTGTAAAATTATAAAACGCAAGGGTGTTGTGCGTATTGTTTGCACAAAAAGTCCGCGTCACAAACAACGGCAAGGATAATAAGGTTTAACGAGGAATTGTATGGCACGAATTGAAGGTGTAGAACTACCACGCAATAAGCGCGTCGAATATGGGCTTACTTATCTGTATGGAGTTGGGTTGAAAACATCTCGCGATGTTCTTACTCATCTTAATATTGATTTTGATAAACGTATTAAAGATTTAGATGATGCAGATGTGGCTAGGATTCAGAAGGCCTTATCAAAATATCGGATTGAAGGTGATCTTCGTAAAGAAGTTATGTCCAATATCAGAAGACTCCAAGAGATTGGAAGTTATCGTGGCTTGCGTCACAAAAAAGGTCTGCCAGTCCGTGGCCAAAGAACTAAGACCAATGCTCGTACAAGAAAAGGTCCGCGTAAAGCTGGCTCTATTGTAGCTCTAAAGCGTAAAGTAACCAAGAAATAAGGGATAGAATGGCTTACAAAAAGAAATCAAAAAAAGTTAAACGTTACGTTGACACCGCTGTGGTACACGTAAAATCGACGTTTAATAACACTTTAGTCTCGGTAACAACGCTTGATGGCGATGTTTTACTGAGGGGAAGTGCCGGAAGATTCGGTTTTAAAGGAACTCGTAAGGGGACTCCTTTTGCAGCATCTCAGATTGGAACGACACTAGCACGTGAAATGGTAGCGCTCGGCGTAAAAAACCTTGAAGTTAACTTACAAGGACCTGGTTCTGGAAGGGATTCAGTAGTGCGTTCGCTTCAATCAGCCGGTTTTGGTATTTCGGTTCTTCGAGATGTAACGCCACTGCCTCATAATGGTTGTCGTCCTGCAAAAAAACGTCGTGTATAAGTTCAACCTTATTTATTCTGAATAGCGAAGTGTGTCGATGGAAAAAAGAAATTCAAATGCTGATCGTTCGCGTAATGAGCGAAGCGAAAAGCCAGCAGCTCGAACAGGGCGGAAAAAAAGTGAATACGGAAAACAGCTTGAAGAAAAGCAAAAGGTCAAAGAAATTTATGGCCTTCGCGAACGTCAATTTAGACGTTTCTTCGGCTTGGCGCTTGCTAGTAAAGAAGCAACGGGCGAGCAATTATTAAGTCTTTTAGAAAGACGACTTGATAATGTAGTTTTTCGTTTGAAATTTGCTACATCTAGAACCCAAGCTCGTCAGATTGTCGTTCATGGTCACGTTTTAGTAAATGGTATTAAGGTTACATCGCCTTCATATTTAGTTTCTATTAATGATACAGTAGGCCTAGCCCCATCTGTTGAATCAAAAGCAACTTTTTTAGAGCAAGTTATTGAAAAACGTTTAAATTCAAATGCTAAAGTTCCTGATTGGTTAGAGCTCGATAGGAAAGCGCGTAAAGGTAATATTTTACGTCAACCTGTTCGCACCGATATTCAAGCGCCTATTGAAGAGCACTTGATCGTTGAGCTCTATTCTAAGTAGGGGGTGGTATATTTGTGGGAGATCCGATGGCGACTAAGAAGGAGTTTCAACCTTTAACTATTCCGCGTGTGATGTGGAATAAAGAAACACTAAACCAGACTTTTGGTGAGTTAGTAGCTCAGCCACTTGAACCTGGATTTGGAATCACTCTTGGCGGAGCATTAAGACGTGTTCTTTTAGGGGGCGTAGAAGGATCAGCAGTTACTGCAATCATTATTAAAGGGGTTAATAATGAGTTTTCAGTATTGCCTGGTGTAATTGAGGATGCAATGCAAATTGTTCTTAATTGCAAGGAAATTGTGGTTAAGAATAAAACAGGGCTTCCCGGGAAAATGGTGTTGCATGTAACTGGAGAAGCAACTGCCACCGTTGGTGATATTCAGGCCGATGAACACTTAGAGCTTCTTAACAAAGACCATGTGATTGCTCACGTTTCTCGTGGCGGTACATTGGAAATGGAGTTTTTTATTGAGTCGGGGCGAGGATATCAACCAGCTCAGTGGCCAATTGGCAAGGCATTGCAAGAAGATGGTCGTATTTATCTCGATGCAATGTTTTCATCGGTTCGAAATGTGACTTTTAATGTTGAAAAAACTCGTGTAGGGAGAGATATTGACTACGATAAATTAACGCTCGCAGTTAATACTGATGGTACTCAAACACCTGTTGAAGTAGTTCATTATGCTGTTTCAGTACTGAGAACGCAGCTTGAGCATTTCTTGGCGATACCTGAAATTCCTTTTAATGAAATTTCAAAGCCGTTAATTGAAGAAAGTCGCGAAAAAACGACTGAAGAAACTGAAATGAAATTCAAAGGGATTCCTGTTGATCTTTTGGTTAAGCCAATTGATGTGCTCGAATTTTCAGTAAGAGCCCATAACTGTTTGGTAAATGCTGGTATTAAACGAATTATCGACCTTGTTAATTTGACTGATGATGATGTTCTGAAGATAAAGAATTTCGGTCGTAAGTCATATGATGAGGTTAAAGAGAGCATGAAAAGCTTCGGACTTTCTTTTGGTATGAATATCAACGAAGCTGATATTAAGAAATTCTTTGAGAAAGATTCAAATCATGATACATCAGAGCGGTAGAAAAAAGCTTAATCTGAATTCAGCGCATAAACGCGCTCTTCTCAGAAATCAAGCGATAATATTAATAGAGCAAGGTCATTTAACGACAACCAAAGCACGTACTAAAGAAGTGCGCCGTTTTGCTGAAAAACTGGTTACGTTAGCACGTGAAGGTAACAATTTCAATGCTCGTCGTAGAGCGAAAGCTCTTTTGCCTTATAAAGAAGCTGCGCTCATTAAGCTTTTTAAGGATATAGCACCTCGCTATACCAATCGTCCAGGCGGTTATACGCGTATCATCAATCTTGGAAAAAGAGCGAGTGATACGGCTGATATGGCGCGTCTCGAGTGGGTATTGTAGGTTCTGTTATAAAAATAAATAAATCGCGTAAGCAACAAGCTTGCGCGATTTATTTTATCTTTTTATAAACTGTGGCTGATAATTTCCGACGTGTGGTGATCTATTGTGCAATTTAAACCATGGATTAATAATATCGATCTTGAGTCCTTGATTGAATTTTTTAAGAAGGTCTTCTGGGCTGTAGCTTTTCATACTTCGCAATACCCAGTCTGTCTGTACAATATTTAAAGGAACATTAAGTACTTTTGATATTTTAAAGCAAAGACCCTTACCTTTTTTCAAGCCGCGTTTATTCCATTCTGCTTCGAAATGATTTGGTGAGTCAAACTTGAGTGCATGTAATGTTGCTTTAATATCGCTCTTTCTGTAAATCGCCATATCAAGAGTATAGGCATAATTAAAGACACCATGTATGTTGGCAAAGTTCCATACATAGATATTAGACGCGACTTGTTTGAAAGAGGGGACGATTTCACGCATGTTTCGAATATAATTAAAGTCGATGTTAGAGCCTAAGCGCAGGTGAAAGCTGTCTGCATGATGTTTTTCAAGCAAGGCAACGCATTCACTTATATTAAAGGTATCTTTAATGATGATATCATCTACAGCGAAGATAACGTATTTTCCCGGATTTTTATAGATAGAATCGAGCGTTAATTTCTTAAAGTCTGTTCGTGAAAGTTGCTTAATAAATGGTATGTTTTTAAACCTATTTTTAACTATCGAATACCCTTTTTCGTATTCGTTATGTGAGGTATAATAAATGACATGAGGTTGATAGTTACCACTCATGTGTCTGTATGCGGATTCAAGAAAAGCATAGAGTTGCATGGGACGATCTTTTGAAAAAACGATTAACGTTACTGGATCGGATCCTTTAACATATGTTGCAAGCACTACCAGACATACGATCAAAGCTGACAGCGATATGTTTTTTTGCTTCATAATTTCCTTTATCGTTGAACGACGCTCTTCCTATCTTTTATATGTGGATAGGGTACTATGTTTCTTAAATAACCTTCAACCTGACGGCTTACATTATAAGCTGTTTTAAATATATTATTTTGATTGATATCATTGTAATGCAAGAGTATATCGCTGATATAATGTGCATGGGAACCAGCCATTTCAATCATGGGAAACATGAATCCAAGATCACAGCACGTTGGTAGTGGCTGATTTTTGATATGCATGTCACGTGGATTAATTTTTCTTGCGAGCCATACATAAAATGTTCTGAGATGTGAGGTGACCCAGGTATAACGTCTTACGGCATTCTGCGCGAGAATTGAAGCGGGCAATGGTTGACTGAATCCCATTGAATGATTTGAGAGATTGACATATGATCCCCATGTCATCCACGTATCGGGATCTTTATATTCTTGATTTAAACGATGCAGCACCTGTTTGTTTGCAAAAAAATCATCTCCGTCATAATGTACCGCTATTTCGTTTTCATTGCATAAACTCAGTGCTGCAAGATGATTTGCCATAGCGCGACGACGCGCATCTGTTTTGACGTAGGTAACACGATAAGCTTGTGGATGATGTTGCAGAAAATCGGAAATTTTTAATTCGGTGTCATCGCTGGAATTGTCATTAATAAGAATAATGCGGAAGTTTGAATAGTCTTGTTCGAGTGCTAATTTCAAATTGTGAACGCAGTAACTTTCGTTGTTGTACGTTAATGTGATGATGACAAAGGGCTTTTCATCAGGAATTACAGCGGGTGAAGTGCCTCTTGGCTTTGGCCAATAGGTAAAGGTGCCAATGTCATTTCGCTTCCAGTGATGAAGTGCATAAGAATAAGAAGGAAGGGAATGAGGACTAACAAAAGTTCCAGTCGCTGCACTATCAAAGGGAGGGATTGGATAAAAAAAATTGACGGGAAGTGCCACTTCATAACCTTGAGAGTATTTTGTCGCATAAAAAAAACAGTCCGTAAAATGTTCATTTCCGATTTTTTTCATAGGGTGAGAACGGTCAGATCCACCCGATAAGGTATCAAGACAGCATCGTACAACTGAATGTGCTGGAATGGATCCCATAAGAGCTGTATAAAGCTGAGCGTCGCGTGAATAGCTTGCACTGCAAAAGAAACGAAGAGACAAAAGATCGTCAATTGGCTTTAAAAGCTCAAAATTACTATCTATAAAAATGCCCCCATATTTATAGAGAATTTCAAGCCTCAAAATATCTATTTTTTGATCAAGAGTAACGGCATGATTAAAGGCTGTTCGGTTAAAAAAGGGAAATGTTGCAACGTCTTTTAACGTCCAGAGAGTGACTTGGGCTTGTGGATGTAATTCTTTTATTCGGTTTATAAGGGCGTAAATTTTTTGCGGAACGCTTTGATTCAAACAAATAAGGTGGAAACGATAAGGAATAGATCTCGTTTTTCCGATAACACTTTTTGCAGTGTCATAAAGTTTTTTGAGATGAGCCCAACGGTTTTTTGATTGAATAACCTCAGATGAGAATGAAACGTTATTCATTGCCTTTAAAAAATCTGGCAACGTTGATTGCTTTTTGGCAACGGGTTTTGCGATGTGCCTATCATCACTTTGCTTTTGAAAATAATTATGGATCGGATATGATTGTGATGAAATAAGAATGCTAATGAATGAAATCAGTTTAATAAGAGAGCACATATCCTACTCAGTACTTTTTTATAAGCGAGATTATTGTAACATTTTTTTTAGAGAGGACGAATGGTAAATTAAGAGAGCTGTTTTACCGGATGTGGGTGAACCCATTCTTAAAATTGACTCCATTTGACATGACAAAGAATCTCTTTATAATAGTTAGTATACAAGTTTGAATATAATATTAAATAGAAAGCCATATCTTCAACAGGGTGTGCTTATGATAAAAATAAGATTCATAGGTGAAATCAGGAGGTATTTATGTTAAGAACAAACTTTACGTGTACTATTTGCAAAGATGCTATATCTGTTATTCCTAAACCGGATACCATTCTTGTTCATGGTGCAAAAGAGCATAATTTAAAAAATATCTGTTTTGAAATTCCTAAAGGCAAGTTAGTTGCATTAACGGGACCGTCAGGGTCGGGTAAATCCTCCATTGCAACAAGCATTTTGCAAAAAGAATGCATCAGGCAATATTTGGAATCACTCGGCATGGTTACTGATCATATAGAAAAAGCAAAAGTCGATAGTATCATGGGTCTTTCCCCTTCAATTGGCGTTACACAGCGTGTGACGGATTTTAATCCCCGTTCTACGGTGGGTACGAGATCAGGTATTCTTACCATTTTAAGGAATATGTTTGCTGCTATGGGACATCAGCCTTGCGTGGGCTGTAGAAAAATCGTCAAACAACCCTTGCAAGATAAAAATAAATTAACAACTGTTGAGACAGAAGAAGAAAAAGGCTCTTCAAAGAAAATAAAAAAAAGCTATTTTGATTGCCCGCATTGTGCTCAGCAGTTAGAAAAATTGAAAATGGATCATTTTTCATTCAATACATTAACAGGAGCATGTGAGGTCTGTAAAGGAGTGGGTGAAATCATCAATATTGATCAGGCTCTTCTCCTTAATGAAGAAAAAACAATAAGGAATGGCGGAGTGGATTGTTGGAGTGAAGCACTTGCAAAGCATTATGAGAATGTCATCTTGGCTGCAAGTAAACATTATAATTTTTCCTTCGATCCGACTCTTCCTCTACAGGATTATACAAAAGAGCAGAGAAATTTTTTACTTTATGGAATCACTTTTCCAGATTTTGTGCATGGGCACAAGAAGATACAAGCGCCTAAAAAAGTGAGTGAAGGAAATTTTGAAGGTCTAATTCCTCATTTACTGAACCTCTATAAGAAAAATCCGACAAAGGCTTCCAATGACATAAAGAAATACCTTGTGCATGAAAGGTGTATCGCGTGTAAAAATTCCGGTTTTGGAAGGCTAGCAAGAGAAGTAACGGTCAATGGAAAAACTATTATTGATGTTGTTCGGCTTAATTTACGTGAATTGCTTGAATGGATACAAAATTTGAATCTGAATATTTCCGAGCATGAATTGCAGGTTTTGGCAGCCTTTTCAGAGGCACTGAAAGAGCGAACATTACATTTAATAGAAGTTGGGTTAGATTATCTAATGTTGGATCGCACAGTTTCCTTCGCTGTCTGCGGGAGAATCTCAAAGAGTGAGATTGGCTAGTTTATTGGGGAGTGGGCTTACGGGAGTTTTGTACGTTCTCGATGAACCAACTACGGGCCTCCATCCTCATGATAACGCAAAATTATTAAAAACACTGAGAAAGATACAAGAAGCTGGTAATACCGTTTTGATCATCGAGCATGATATGGATATTGTTAAGCATGCCGATTACATAATAGATGTAGGGCCTGGTGGGGGAAGCAAGGGTGGGGAAATTGTAGCTTTTGGTCCTCCGGCTGACATTATGGCTTGTGAATTATCTCTTACCGGCAGCTATTTAGCTAAAAAAGCGTCTATGGGACTGAATTATCCTTCTCGTGAAAGGAGGGTTCTTACGGTGCGTGGTGCTTGCCAATATAACCTACAAAATATTGATGTTAGTATTCCTCTTAAACAACTTGTGGTGATGACGGGTGTATCCGGTTCAGGAAAATCAACGTTCTTATTTGATATTTTAAATAGGGTAGCAAGGCAGCATTTTAACCATGCTAATGAAGTTCCGGGAAAGTACACTTCTGTAGAAGGACTGCATTATTTTAATCGAATAGTCACCGTCGACCAGGTTACTATCGGCAACTCAAAATCAACACGCTCGAATGTAGCAACGTATACAAAACTTTTTGACTTAATTCGGGATTTATTTGCATCCTTGCCAGCAGCAAAAGCTTGCGGTTTTGCTGCTGAAAAATTTTCTTTTAATACATCCGATAAACGTTGTGAGAACTGTAATGGGGCAGGCATGGTGGAGGTTGATATGACCTTTATGCCTGATATAGAAACGGAATGCCCCGTCTGCCATGGTATGCGATTTAATGAAGAATTACTGTCGGTTAAGTTTAAAGGGCATTCGATTGCGAATGTTTTAGATATGACCGTGGGCG
Source organism: uncultured bacterium (assembly GCA_963699715.1). Classification (GTDB taxonomy): domain Bacteria; phylum Babelota; class Babeliae; order Babelales; family Babelaceae; genus CAVOUX01. The sequence goes on along the minus strand of CAVOUX010000015.1, from coordinate 63,491 downwards.
ATGCTATTGAAGTTTTTAGCAAAGAAAAAAAGATTTTTGCACTTTTAGACGTAATGCGGCAAGTGGGGTTGGACTACTTGAAGTTAGGGCAGTCTACTTCGACATTGTCAGGGGGAGAAGCACAACGCATTAAATTGGCAAGCGAATTGTCCAAACCGCAAACAGGAAACACCTTGTATTTGTTGGATGAACCTACGACAGGTTTGCATCCAAAAGAAGTGCACATGCTGCTTGAGATCTTAAAAAAACTAGTATCCAATGGAAATACAGTGGTAGCAATTGAGCATAACTTAGAGATGATTTGTAATGCGGATACGATTATTGATTTTGGTCCAGGCGGCGGAATTGCAGGAGGCAAAATTGTTGCGACAGGTACACCTCCAGAAATAGCTGCACATAAAGACTCACTAACGGGTCAGTGCTTGAAAGCTTATGTAGCAGGAGATAATGCTGGATAACGCAACTTTCTGGTCTTGTTATTGTCGCATAGTGACTGATCTTTACACCTGACAAAAAATAAGTGTTTATAGAAAGAGCACAAGGCTAATGGGGGCTTAGAAGTAGGCAAGATATTTTTTCTGGACTACGCGTCCAGCGGCAGGCGGGCGCTTAATGCCCGCACCCCCTGCACCCCCGACACCGGTAGTTCCTCCGGCTCCCTAATCGGCAGAAATTCAACTACAGCAGCGCCTACGGCACTACGATAGTTGAATGCTGCCTACCGTTTGAATCATTTATAAAAATTTAAAAAAATAGAGATCTACAACGTCTTTGTAGATACTGATAAGAAAATGTCAGGTGCTAAAGTGACTGATTTCCAAACTTGAAAGTAGTTGGAATTCAACTATACTAATTAGTATACAAAATTGAATAAAGTTTGGGGATTGTTATGTCTGCGATACGTGTACTCATATTGGGCGTGCTTATGACCAAAAAAGAGATTCATGGCTATGAAATCAGAAGAGAATTAGAATCATGGAATGCAGAGGAATGGACCAACATTGCCTATGGTTCAATTTATTTTGCTTTAAAAAAAATGGCAGAAGAAAAACTTATCGAAGAGATACAAAGTGGTGAGTCTCAGCCAGCGCGTATTCTCTATACGATTACCGAAAGCGGCAAAGAAGAGTTCATGAGATTATTGCGAGAGCAATGGTGGGCCATAAAGCCTTTAATAGATCCATTTCAAGTGGCACTTACGTTTATGAACTATATGCCTCGTGATGAATTGATTGTTGCGCTTGAAATGAGATTTGATCATCTCAAGATGATGATTAACTCATTTGAAAAGATGTTGCCATTGCGAGCTGCTGCTCAGAATTATCCCAGACACATTAATGAAAATTTCAAATTAGCGGTTGCACATTTCAAGGCCGAAGCTGAATGGATAAAAGATACGTTAGAAAAAGTCAAAGCGGGTGATCTTCCATGATAGTAGAAACAAAAAAATTAAGTAAAAGCGTTTTAAGCGGCAAGAAAGTGATTGAGAGCGTAAAGGATGTTTCCATTTCGATTGAACCGGGTGAAATATTCGGTTTCATTGGCCCCAATGGCGCTGGCAAAACAACGACCATGCGCATGCTTTCAACCCTTTTAGTACCCACAAGTGGCAGTGCTCGAATTGCAGGTTTTGATATTGTCAGCCAAGCATCAGAAGTTAGAAAGGTGATAGGGTATGTAAGCCAAAATGGGGGATTGGATCAATTTTTTAATGCTCGTGAAAATCTTGTTTTTCAAGGGCAGTTGCATGGCTTAAGCAAAAAAGAATCGGAACAAAGAGCTAATGAATTGATAGAGCGGTTTGAATTGAAACCATTTGCTGAGCGTATTGTGACCACCTATTCTGGTGGACAACGGCGACGCGTTGAGATCGCGATGGCCTTAATGCATAAACCGAAACTTCTTTTTTTGGACGAGCCAACAACGGGACTCGATCCACAGAGCAGGGCTAACTTGTGGCAGGAAATAGTACGCATTAAGCAGCAGGGAACGACCATTTTTCTTACCACGCACTATTTGGAAGAAATCGATGCCTTATGTGACCGCGTTGGCATTATCGATCATGGAACTATCGTTGCGGAAGGTACCACGCAAGAGTTAAAAACGACTATTTCTAGTGATCTGATTATTGTGGGGATAAGCGACACTCACGCGCATTCAATTGAAAATCTCATTAAAGCAGAATCCTACGTGAGAGAAATTAATGTGAGCAAAGATGGATTGCGAATTTATGTGGAAAAGGGTGAAGTAGCGTTGCCAAAACTTGTGAGGCTCCTTGATAATGCGCAACTTACTATCCATAACATTACTCTTGCTAAGCCGTCACTTGATGATGTTTTTTTAAAACAAACGGGCAGAACATTGCGTGACCAGAGTGGCTCCAGTGCTCTTTTATAAGGATCAAAAATATGTTTAAAGAAATATTGTTACTATTTAAGCGAAATCTTACGGTTACGCTCCGAAATCCGATAGTTCTTTTTATTGGCCTTTTCCAACCAATTTGTTTTTTGGTGCTCTTTGCCCCATTATTAAAGCCATTAACTCAGACCGGTTATTTGAATGGCAATCATTTAACTATTTTTATACCGGGATTACTGGTAATGCTTGCTTTTTTATGGATCTTCTTATGTCGGGTTTAGCTTGGTTGATGAATGGAGAAATGGATACTTAGAACGGCTATGGGTATCGCCGGTGAGCCGAACGGCAATCGTGATGGGGCGCTCATTAAGGAATATTGTCGTCGTTTTGTTTCAATCAATCGTGTTAATTGCTCTTTCATTTCTCATGGGGTTAGAGGCGAATATGTACGGTATTGCATTATCCTTGGTTCTCATTGGTTTAATAGCGGCAATACTTTCTTCTTTTTCTTATATTTTAGCTTTGATTTTCAAGGATGAGCAGGCATTATCGGGTATGATTCATATGGTTCTTTTGCCATTACAATTGCTCTCGGGAATAACATTGCCCTTAACGTTTGCTCCGCTATGGATAAAAAGAGCAGCACAGTTTAATCCGTTGGCCCATGCGGTTGAATGTGCAAAAGCGTTGTTTGTTGGAAAGTTTACCGACGTATCAGTATTTCTTGGTTTTGGCTTGCTCACCATAATGATGATCTTTGCAGTGTACGTGCTTATGAAAACCTATCTAAAGAAAGCTGTTTCATAACATCTTTCCTCGCAAACTGCGAGCACAGCGGGAAGCGAGAGGTTAGCCATCTGCACAAATCTGTTGGCAGTAATGCTTGGTGCTCAAGCATTGTTTAGATAGTTTTTAAATTATCAAAAAAATGGAGAGGATAAATTCATCTTTTTTCATAAACAATCAAGTTAACATACTTTTGTAATTACAGAGAGCTCAACCGCATTTTTGTGAGGATGCTCATAGTTCTTCTTTATCAGTATGAGTTTGTTTTAATAATTTAGCTAATTTTAAAGCGCAGTTCCTCTCGCGTGACTTTGAAGAATATTTTTTAATAAGGGAAGCTATTTCTTCTGATATCGGAAAATCTTGCACTTTTAAACCATTGATATTTTTTATATTCACTGAAGCACACGAATCAAGAAGCAGTTTTGCTAAATCATAGTGACTGGAAAATACAGCAATCATAAGTGGTGTTTGCCCCTTTTCATCTTGCGCATCTATCTCTGCACCATTGTTAATAAGCTTCTTAGCAATTTGGATATGGCCCTTAAGGGTGGCGATATGGAGCGCAGTCCATCCATCATATTCAGCCACATTGACATCTGCATGAGCTGCCAGCAACAGATCAACAACAGATGCATGGCCTTGTTGGACGGCGCATTGAAGAGGGGTGCTTCCTCTGTGGTTAACGGCATTGATATTTGCACCTTCATTTATCAAAGTTTGTATAACCTTTTCATGGCCATTATGGGCTGCAACATGGAGTGCAGTCCATCCATCATTTAATGCATGATTACTATGTGCACCCGAATCAAGCAATAATTTCACCATTTCATGATGCCCTTCATGAGCCGCATTGTACAGTGGTGTTCCCTCTTTGGTGTCGATTGCATTAACCTGGGCGCCATGAGTGATAAGTTCTTGTGCTATATCAAGCTTTCCAGAATAAGCGGCAAGGTGGAGTAGGGTCTCTCTGTTATTATTGTGTGCATTACTATCGATCTTATGTGATATAAGGACCTTTAAACACTTTGTATGGCCTAGCTCAACTGCAACAAAAGGTGCAGTAGCTCCATTAAATGCAGCTGCATTAACATTGGCACCCGCTTCAAGCAAAAGTTGTAGTACCTGGTCATGACCATTCAGCGTAGCTATCAGCAGCGGTGTTGCACCTTTATCGTTGGTACTATTAACGGAGGCACCAGCATCAAGCAAGATGCGAACTACATTTAAATGGCCATTACTACAAGCACAGTAAAGTGGGGTGACTTTATTATTTGCATGGTGATTAACGGGTGTTCCCGCTGAAAGTAATTGTTGGACAATTTTATCATGGCCATTCGTGGCTGCCCAGTGAAGGGGAGTGCCCCCGACTTTAGCATCAGTCGCTCTTATATTTGCGCCTGAATTAAGGAGTTGTTCGACTACACCAGCTTTTCCGTGAGCAGCAGCATAATGAAGTGGTGTCCAATCGTCAAGAGCAAGCGCATTGACATCAGCACCATGTTGAATTAATAATTGTGCTACTTCATTATGGCCTTTTTGAGCTGCAAGATGCAGTGGAGTAAAAATGGGACTCCCAACGTTAACTTTGTGACCAACTTCAAGCAATCGTGTTACCTGATCATAGTCCCCCTGATAAGCAGCCCAGTGAAGTTCAGTGAAAAAGTCCTTGAGCCCATCCGATTTTGATACATTAATGGCATCTTCTTCATCATCTATGTCTATTATTTGATTCTGCATTTTATCAAAAGACCAGGTTGTAGCCATGGTATTATTAGCTTCATTCGCGAAGCCATCAAGAAGCGATGAACAAAAACATAATAAGAGGATGAATAAGTGTTTTGAATGTATTTGCATAATTTTTCCTGAATGGTGTTTTATTAATAAACTAAGAAAGAATTCAATTTTTATACTACCAGAAGTTTTAGCCCTTGCAATTGTGCTCCTCGTGTTATCACCATCAAAGAATAAGCAAAGGGTTTGATTTTTAAACAAAAAAGATCAAAAATGGGTTTGAATTTCAAGCAAAAGTTAACAAAAGGGCGAAATGAAGCGCTTAATCGGTTGGTATCTTCCAATAACTTTTTGTATGACGCAGCTTTGCTACGCATTCCACTTGGATTTATGCATCATACCTATTGAATGAAATGTGACCATAGAGTTATTCCGTATTAGTTCACGTTTTGTGCAAAAGTTCAAATAAGACCTTCTTGCACTATTTTTTTGCCCACGATACTCTTAACATGATTTATAATGGGTGGGGAAAAAATGAAAATAAGGGCTTTTCTTGTAATTATTGTTATTTCTTTTTGCAGCACAACGATTGCAGAATTTGTGTACGACACAGAAAAGCTGTTGGAGATTGAGAATGTTGTGCCTGTAGCGGTCATTGGCGGTGGTCCTGCTGGCTTATCCGCTGCACTCTACGCCGTGCGGGGTGGATTTAACACCACGTTGTTTGTTGGGGGGAAGGCCGGAGGCCAATTAATTCGAAGTCATCTGGTTGAGAACGTTTTGGGATTTGGTCGCCAAAAAGGTATCGATATCATGCAACGCAAAATTGATCACGTGGCTTCTTTGGGTGTTCAATTTGTTTATGAAGTTGTTAAATCAGTTGATATTACGCAGTGGCCTTTTGTGATCAAAACGGATGCTGATACCCACGTGAGTGCCTTATGCGTTATCATTGCCACAGGCTCTAATCCAAAATTTTTGGGGGTGCCTGGGGAATCTGAATACCTCGGCCATGGCGTTTCAACCTGCGCTGATTGTGACGCGCATTTTTTCCAAGATGAAGAGGTCGTAGTTGTCGGAGGAGGCGATTCTGCAGTGATTTATGCGCTCACCCTGGCGGCCTTTGCCAAAAAAATTACCATTCTTCATAGGTCTGGAAAATTGCGGGCTGCATCGTCCGTGCAGCGGCATCTGAAGGAATATGAATCAATTGATGTTCAATTTCATAAGAAAATTGTTGAAGTGGTTGGCAATGGCGATGCCGTGACCCATGTGATAGTAGAAGATATTAAGACAGAAGAAAGGTCTGAACTGCCAGTGCAAGGAGTATTTTTGGCCATTGGGCATACTCCCAATTCAGCGCTCTTTAAAAATCAAATTACCATGGATGACCATGGATATGTTATCGTGAAAGATCGAAGTCAGCATACAGCAGTTCCCGGCGTTTTTGCAGCTGGTGAAGTAACGGTTGATACCTATCGGCAAGTTATAGTGTCTGAAGGTGACGGCGCTAAAGCGGGCATAGATGCTGTTTCCTTTCTTCACGAAAAGGGTATTAATGAAAAAATTAAACATGCTTTAAAACTTTACACCTATGAATCATTTGTTGAGATCGAAGAACCTGAAAATGAAGTTTTTGAAGTGTTTATCCCTGTTCAATCACACGAATAGAGCTGCCCTGCGCAGTTTTTTGGACCATAAAGTGTACGGGAAACTGATCTTTCATTGACGAAAGATGCGATACGATAACTATCTTTGAAAAATCTTCCTGAATTTTATACAAAGCATCCATGATATGTGCGAGGCCCTCTTCATCTTGTGACCCAAAGCCTTCATCAATCACTAAGAGTTGGAGCGATGCACCTGCTCTTCGTGCAAGTAGTTTCGATATTGCAATGCGAAGAGCGAAATCGATTCGAAACGCTTCGCCCCCAGAAAACATTTCATAAGGTCTTATGCCAAGAGCATCCGATATTTTAATATCGAGCGTTTCTCTTGTTGAGCCACTTTTGAGGTCGCGTAATGATTCAATAGTGAGGTGGGCTTGGTTATCAGTCAATTTTGCCAGAAGATGGTTGGCTTGTTGTTCAATTTCAGGAATTGATTCTTCAATGAGTAATGCTTGAATGCCCTCTTTGCTTAACGCTTGTGCTATGGCTTGATACTCAAAGCTTGCATCTAGTAATACTTTAATTTTTTCACGGTCGGCATGCGTATTATTTTCTTTTCCCTCCAGTAGTCGTTTATGGTTTTCGAGCCCACCTTTTTGCTGCAAGAGGTTTTCTTTCTCTAAAGCAAGCTCTTTTAGCTGAGTTGCATGATTTCTTTCGCCTTCCTGAAGTGAAAGCTCTTGGCGGTTAAGATCTACTGCAGCTATGCTTTTTTTAAACTCACTTAACTCAATTTTCAACTTTTTTATCGTTCTGTTGAGTTCATGAATCTCTTGCTTACGCGTTTGCTGCAAAGCCAGTTGTGTTCGCAACGTTTGGTGCTGCTGGCTCATCTGAACTAACTGTGAAAGGCGTTGTGTTGCGCGATGATATTCTTTTTCAACTTCACCTTGCTCATGAATAAGCACTTCAATTTTTTTTAACTCAGCCATTTTTTCTTGGTAGTCTGGTCTTTCAAGAATGGCGGTATCAACACTGTTATATCTTTTTGCTTGGTCCTGAAGTGCAGATAAACTGTGCTTGGTTTTATCCATAGCCAGTTCAGCTTCATCGAGTGCTTTCTGTGTTAAGTGGCATTGCTGCTGATATTCATGGTAACGTCTTTCCAATTCTTGGTGCTGAGCGAGATGGGTCTGTTTTTCAAGCTGCTTTTGCTTCAATTGTGCAATCATTTCATGTTGTTGCAAAAGCATTTCTTTCATTGTTTTTAGAAGCCGGGTCACGCGCAGGAGTTGATGCTGATACAATGAATTTTTTTGTGCAAGTCGTTCTTTCAAGGTGCTGCATGCGTCTTGCGAAATTTCCTGTTCGCACAGAGGACATTGGGCATCAGCCATTGCCAAAAGTTCATTCTTTTCTTTGTTTTCATCAAATTCTTTTTTTAATGAATTGCCAAAGGCCACGTACTTATGATAAAAATTTTTTCGTTTATCAAAGCTTTTTTCCTGAATAAGCAGTTCATCTTCGATCTTATCATTTTTATCGAGTTCTGCTTTTAAGACGCCAAGCGCGTTTTTGATTTTTTTTAGGTCGGTATCGAGCTGTATTTTGTTTTTTTGATGAGCTAACACCGTCTGCGAAAGATGTTGGAGGGAAACCTCATCATGGCTTATAGTTTTGGTAAGTTCTTGGATTGCTGCATTATATTCATGAATTATTTTTTCTCTCAAGCTTTGTACTTGTTCTTTTACGAGGGAAAACTGATGTGCCAGGGCACGATAATTACTCATTTTAATGTGTAATTCTTGCATCCATTTTGCGCATAATTCCCGCTCTTCTTCAATTGAGGAAAGTGCTTGAAGGGTTGTGCTTTGCCGTAGCACGGCACGAAATTCATGGGTTTTGGATAAAAAAAGCTGAGATTGTTCATAAATGCTTTTAGTTAACTGATCAGATAAAAGCTTATCCCTGGTATGTATTTGGCGATACTCTTCGAGCTGTTTTTTTTGCATTTCAAGGGTTTTATGTATTCCTTCTAAAGATTCTTCATTTTTCTTAATCAGGACTAATTGAGAATCAATTTCAGAGAGTTGCGTCAGCACGATGCTTTTTTGTTCTAGCTCTTTGAGCGTGCTTTCAAGGCTTTTGGCAAGCACCTCTTTCTCTTGCATGAGGTTACGTGCTTTTTCTGCAGCTCTTTTTCTCATTTCTTCGTAACGATCAAGGCCCAAAATGTTGGCGAGAATTTCCTTGCGTTCACGAGCTGATTTCTTGGAAAATTCGTTTGAATGTCCTTGTCGAATAAAGGCTGAGTTAATAAATGAATCATAATCAAGGCCAATGGTCTGATTAATTTTTTCTTGTGTTGTACGGATGGTTTTATCTGTCAATGAACGCATGTGACCAGTTTTAGGATCGATTATGCCAAAATCCAGTTGGGCGATGGCTTTTGAGGAAATTACGCTGTATTCTCGCCGAATACGGTAGGTTGTATTATGGCTTATGAAATCAAGCGAAACCATCATGTTTGATTGACCGAGCCTTAAAAGACCTTCGTCTGCTTTGGTTGAGGTGCCCGATTTACGTGCTTGGCCCCAGACCGACCAGGTGATGGCATCCAAGAGCGCAGATTTGCCGTGACCATTTTTCCCCGAAAGGCAAATAAGATGGTAGGGTTCAAAATTTATTGTTTGAACTTGCGATCCGTAACTGATGAAATTTTTAAGCTGTAATTTAAGAGGTATCATTGCTCGTTTTTATATAAAAGGGACTTCTTTCAGTATAGGGTTTTTACGGTAATATGCTAATGGCAAAATGATGTCTTATCTTAAGGATCAGACATATGTAAAACTAAGATCTAAGGTAATGCATGAGTTCCTTACGTAATTCTTTTGGCAAATGAGATAAATAAAGGGTTGGCTGGGGCATAATGTGAATCTTATAGTTTTCTAAAAGAACATACCTATTTTGAGCAATGAGACGTATAATCTCATTATACGTGACGACGAGAGCGTTGTTAGCAGCTATTCTATATTTTTTGATTGATTCAAGGTAGAATATAATATTGTCAAGCCTATCAATGCTCTGAGCAAATGGACAGGTAGTCAAAATACACCTAACCATGTCAAGATTTCCTCTTATTGCTGCAAATAAAAGTGCATCATTGGTTGCGATTAAATGGGGATTTTGACTAATTTTATCCCCCAATTCTTCCTTATAGCCATTAATTGCCGTTTTTTCAATATCATCTAACAATAGGAGGTGGATCCAAGCACCTGAGTGGTCATAGCAACTTATTGCTGATGAGGCTTCTGGTGTTACATTATGACCGTTAATAGCGAGAGCGGCTCCATAATAAAGAAGTAATTTCAATATTTCAAAAGAGTCTTGATAGTTGATTTGTGCTTCACGAATCCCTTGCGCATCATTTGGATGATTCCGTCTCATTTCACCCATTAGTCTGTAATTTTCTTTGCACTGTTCATTTGCGTAGTAGAGTACTGCGCGCTCAAAATAATCGGTAGCTTCAAGAATTTTTGTGAAACTTTCTCGACTTAAGTTAATTTCCATCCACGCAAGAATGATATTAACGATTTTTAACCGATCTTGGCGAACCGCAAAGATTAGTGGGGGATCAAAATAATCATCTCTGTCACCTCTTGGAAATGCCAATATATCTTCTCGGCGAAATATTGTATGTTCTTGCCAGTACGTTAAAATGCATTCTACCGCTTCAACATGATTATTATTAATAGCCACCTCTAATGGTGTTTGAAGCTCACCATTCGGTTGATTGACATTCCCAGGATCAAGTAAAGCGTTTATTGTTTGGGCGGGTGCTCCTGATTGTATTGCCCGATGAAGGCTTTGGTCCATACCAATAATTGGCAAGGTGCAAACCAAAGTGATGAGCGAAAACAATGATGAAAAATTTTTTATCACGATAGATTATCCCTTTGTACAATTCAGAATAATATACCCCAAATTGCATAATTGGTGCAAAGGTATGTCGGGCTACCATGTGATGTCTTGTGGTCCACTATGGTCTCAACATGCGAGGCCAGAAATAATTTGTTGACACGTCAATCGAAATTGTTATATATTAGCAATCCACAATACAGAATGTTAAACAATCCATAAGAAAGGATACTTATGTTAAGTACGATAAATGTCAATCAGCAGTTAGACAGCAATCGGTCTAATCTTCTTTTAGGAATCGCTTTAAGCTTGAGTTTGTTAATTTCAAGGGTTGAGGCATCTTGCGACTCAACCTATAATCTGCCTTCAGGAGCAAATAATGCAGTTGCAGTTGCTTATTCTCCCAATAATTTTTATTTAGCAACGTCTACTTCTTCTCCCTCATCTCAAGTAACGGTCTTTAATGCGAATGGTGATGGATCATTAATTAATGGAGCAAACTTTGCTCTTCCTTCGGGATCGACTGGTCCAGTTGCGATAGTATTTGATACCAATAGTGGTTATGTTGTTACGGCTAATTTTAATACCAATGATGTTAGTGTATTTCAAGCGATAGGAAGTGGTTTAGGAACTCCAATTTCTTATTCATTACCTTCAGGTTCTACTGAACCCAATGCTTTAGCGTTTTCTCCAGACGGTAAATATCTGGTCACTGTTAATAGCGGTTCAAACGATCTAACAGTTTTTTCATATAACGCTGGTGTACTAAGCAATGGGACTTCTACTGCATTGCCATCAGGGATAACTAATCCTCTAACATTAGGATTTTCATACCTTATACAACAAGGCCAAAGCAGTTTTGGTTTAGTTGTCGGTGCTAATAGTAGTGTGGTACAATTTAACTTCAATGCTGGAGTTTTGGGCTCTTCCCCGCAAGTTACTTCCTTGCCAAGCGGCTCTAGCGGGGTTTCAGCAGTGGCTTATTTGCCAGGCAATACAGCTGTAGTCACTGCTAACAATGGTTCAAGTGACGTTACCTTGTTTTTTTTGGTTAACGGTTCTTTAGGTGCAGGAACATCGTATCCGCTTCCTTCAAATGTAGGCGTGCCTATGTCATTAGCGGTGGCACCAAATGACAATTATATTGCTGTTGGCTGTGCAGATGGGGTAACAGTATTTAATGTAAGTAGTGGTAACACTAGCCTAAGCCAAGGAGCAACCACCCTGACCTCAGGTAGTGCGGTTGCAATTTCTCCGGATAGTAATTATATAGCAGGGACGCCATCAAGCTGCACCTGCGTAGATGTGACTCCTATTTCATGTCTTGAACCAGCCTCTTCAACAGTGACAACTGCTGTAGCGACAGGATCAACGCAAGCAACTGTGACCTCAACAATTGCATCGACGACAGCGGCATCAACGAGAAGTACGACTAGCGACAGTGCGTATCTGAGCTATTCTCCAACTACGGTAATGGCAGGAACACTGATGGCATTGTTAGGTAAAAAAATAATAGGATAATTTAAGCAAACTTTTTCAACCGCTCAGCTATTTTTTAGTTGGGCGGTTTTTCGTTTTTGTTTAATTTAACCACATTCGCCCTAAGAACTTAACACCTGACAAAAAAGAGTAATTTACAAGAAAATAGCTTTTACAGAAAAAATGAACTATTTTTTCTGAGTCAATTCATGGATGTCAGAGCCCCGAGCTTTTCCACCCACTCAATGACGCTCAGAGGATCTATTATTTCAGAAATCTTCAAATCGCATCTTTTTGTTCCTTTCTAAAAAATGGTGTTAAGCCATAAGAATTGTAAGTCTTGCGCCGAGTATATCCAATAGTCTATCCTCAAAGGCACGTTTAGTTGGAGTAAAAAAAGTGACTTAACGGAATTCCAAAAAAAAGGAGGAAAATGCACATGTTCAAACTGCCTTGGATTACAAAGGAGATTATGCTCACCAGCCTGACATTAATTTCTTGTCATTCCATCATACAATCAGAAGAAACATCTATTGCCCAAAAAGCTTCAAAGTATAAGCTATTAAAATTTGGAAAAATAAAATATAAACCGGGATATTCAGCATTTAAGGTTTATCAGCTTAATGATAATCCAAAGACCGGTTACATTGCATTGAATGGTGTTAAAGTGGCAATTATAACGCTGCAGGTTCGACACCATATAATCAGGTTGCTATCGCTCGTTTGGCTAAATCAGCATATGTGCTCAACGTGGATGAAGGTGAGCTGGTAACAGGCGTTAAAAAATCAGTTGATAGCTGGATCAAAGATATCAAGGCACAAGGTAAAAGACTCATTGGAAAGATGACCAATGAAGATACTTTATCTCAGGTGACATCGCGCAAAAAAGGTTTGACAAAAACATCGGTTCCCGCCAAACAAAGTGAATCGAAGGTAGAATCTCAACCTTCAAAATAGTTTGACGAGAACGAGCAGAAAACGGAGTTAACTGCTTTCTTATTTACTTACTCAAGAAAACCCGTGGCACCCCGTTGGTTTGATTCAGTATTAAATAAATCATGGAGCAATGCTCTTGATGAATGTATTTATTAAAAATCAAAGCATTCTGATTTTTAGAAAAGAATTTCTGTTTCATTTTATCATTGACTTTTTATAGCATCAGTAATTACAATTAAAAATGTTGCGCAACAAAAAAAGAAATTATTGTTTTAACGTGTTATTCATGAGGGGATGAATATGAATTTTTTTAAAGTTGCGCTAGCCACGCTTTGGCTCATGTCAGTTCCTGCCTACGGGATGTGGAATCCATTTAGCAAATCACCAACAGCATCGCCATCGTCATCACCAAAAGTTGCTAAGGCAAGCGATGCAAAACAATCAGAGCTATCTGAAACATCTTTCACTCCAGTGCAAGGAGATGCGTCGGTTCAGCCAATTCAAGCTGCTCAAGTTCCAGCAGCTGGTTCTGAAAAAGGATCTGAGGCCGCGCCCGCCGCTGAAAAACCGGCTGAATCATTATTGAATACTCAAAATGCCGCGGCAGGTGCAGCTGGTTCAGGCGCAGTGGGTATTGGGCTTAGCAAAAGGCAAAAGATTGCTGCCTTCTTTGGTTTGTTGGGCCAATTCTTTACGCCTAAGATTAATGCAGGATTGATCGCGACTGCCGGTGCTGGTACTTTTGCATTGACTGAGCATCCAAATGTACAGCAATTCCTTGAAAAACTTAACATTAGTTCGCTTGATACCGAAATTTTGGTACCACTTTTATCAATTTTATTAACATTTGGTGCTGCTGGATATGAAACACCAAAGACTGTTGCAAAGTTCATAGCTCTGGCAACAGCTTTTGCAAAATTCTATGCATCAAATCCGGTGCAACTTGGTATTCATAAAATACCAGTCATTGGAAATCTTGTTTCCGACCAAGATGTTGCACGCATCAACAATGGTCAAGTAACCGTTGACGAGCAAAGTGCAAAAGCTTGGCAAACGGTCGGAGCCATTAGTCTTTTCGCTGCATTACGTTCTCTTAATTTACCAAAGTTTGGTAAAAATAAAGAAAAAGTAGCATAGCAATCGTTATGATTTGTATATGGGCGTGGGGTTTTATCCTGCGCTCGTATGCTTTTTAATAATCTTCAGGATTTGAATTGGCCAGCTTGCAGTATTTACTTAAGAATGTTTTTGCAACATTTCTTGCAACTATTGATGTTCCTGCCTTTTCTACGACAACCAGAAGAGTAAATGGTTCATAATTTTTATAACGTACATAACAAATAAACCACGCATGCTCTTTGTATTGATCACCATCTTGTTCTTTTTTTGCGAGTGAGCTTGTTTGCGCAGTTCCGGTCTTTGCATATATTTCGATATTTGATAAGCGGCTCAGACCTTGTCCAGTACCCGCACGCACTACCTGAGTCATAGATTCTTTTAAGAATTCGCGAGTTTTTTGACTAATGTCGAGTGTCCTTTTTTCTGCATTTTCTTGCTCCACAACTTCTTTGAGTAATATACAGGGTCTTACAAGATATCCTTCACAAATTGCAGATATCATGCATGCCATTTGGATCGGAGTAACAAGAAGATAGCTTTGGCCAATTGCAGCAGAAAGTGTTTCTCCAGGCCACCATTGTTCACCCTTGACAAGTTGTTTCCAATGAGAACTTGGAACAAGGCCACTTTTTTCAGGAAATGAAACATTTGTTTTAACTCCCAGACCAAATCGGTAGGCATAGTCAGCCAGAAGATCGATTTTAATTTTTTTTCCTATCTCAAAAAAAGGGATATTGCACGATTTGGCGACTGCCTGCATGGTATTCAAGCAACCATGTCCTTCCTTTTTGTTGCAATGATAGTGACGACCAGCAAAACTTGAATAGCCTCTGCAATACCAACTTGTTTCTGGTTCAACATACTTATTTTCCAGGGCGGCAGCTATTGTTACCAGTTTAAAAAGAGATGCTGGAGGGTATAAGGCACTAAAGGCGCGGTTGAGAAATGGTTGTTTTTCCTCAGTAAGCTGTTGCCACTTCTGTATGTCTAATTGATCAACAAATATATTAGGGTCAAAAGAGGGTCGTGAAACAAGCGCTTTTAGGCCACCATTTTTTGGATTCATTACGATCATCACTCCGGCGTGTTCCAAAGGGAAAACTTCTTCAGCCATCATTTGCAACTCAAGATTGATCGTGGTTTTTAAATCTTCTCCTTTTCGTGCCTTTTGAATTTCTTCTTCAGCTAAAGAGCGACCCCGAGAATTTACTTGCCTTCTCAATTCTCCCGGAGAGCCTTTCAATTCTTCTTCAAATATTTTTTCAAGACCCATTTTCCCCGAAAAGTCATTGGTTATAATTCCTAAATAGCCAAGCAAGTGGCATGCCATTTGCTTGAGGGGATAATTACGTTTAAAAATGGTATTAAATTCAATATTTTTATGGGATGGATAATGCTCAATAAGTCTACTGAGTATGTCAAAACTAAGATCTTCAGTAAGAAGTATTTTCTTATTGTTTTTTTCTGCAGTTGCTATTGTCTCTTGAAAATCACTTTCTTTATTAAACAAATATGAAAGTGTATTAACGAGCTCTTGTTGCTCGGCATCCAAAAATTTATTTCCCGTTGCTCGCCAATATAAGGTTGTTACGGGACGATTAGTAGCAAGAGGACGTCCTTTCATATCAAGAATATTGCCACGAGGCGAAATTATTTTTTCCGTACGCAAAAAATTACGTTCACCAAGAAAAAAAAGCGCTCAAAAAGATGAATCTGTAATTGAAACAATCTGAGGCTGATAATAATGAATATTGCAAAAAAAGAGCGGGAGATGAAGCGAAGCCGTAATGAAATTGTAGTACCCGGAGAATCCATGCTAACCGCGCTTAATCAATAAGGTTGAACTCTTTGCAGCGACGATTTACTGATGATCGATTAACGCCAAGGAGCTCAGCTATTTTAGTCTGATTTTTGAACTTATTCCAGAGCATAATCATAAGACGGTTGTCTTTTAATGCTCGTTTTCCAAGACGAATAGCTTGATGGAGCTCTGGATCAGTAATCGCATAAGTGGGATCAAAGGTAATTTCCTTGATCTTTTTTTTGGTGGTTTTTTGATTGAGGCTGATTTGAATATGCTCCTTAAAATCTTGTAAACTTAGCGGTTTTTGATTGATAATTCTCTCACGTTCTTTTGTGGTCAATTCTAGTAAATTTTTTAACTCTGTAGATTCAAGTGCTTGTTCAAGATACCCATCCATAAGATCATGCAACTCTTGCTGTTGCAAACTTATAAGAGGTGGAAGTGTGAGAGTAGTTTTGGTGAGCTCCTGCAAAAGTGATGCCGAGAAAGTGCCCGCTTGCGTCAAGAGGGTTAAATTTTGTGGGGTTGAGCAAATGATACGAATATTGCTCATAATTTTTTTATCGCTTCTTAAAGGCCTAAAATAACCAAAGCTTATAAATTCTGCTAGCATATTTTGTGTTTCAATACCGAGAAGATGCACATTTTCAATAAACAAAGTTCCAATAGTGTTTAAATGTTCCAAAAGAGGTTGCTCTTCATTACTTGCTCCAAAAAGAGGATTGATTCCAAAGAGTTTTAAAGCCACCTCATGATTTTTTTCTGGCGAAGTCAATCTCAAAATATGTAGTTTTGAGCGCATGCTTATGTGATGTATGATTTCCACAGTGTGCTGTATATCTTCCTGGGGCATATCAAGAACGATTGCCTTCCTGCTTAATGAAGCTTTGAGAAGATTGATTTTGAAATTAAGAAGGACTTCACCCGAGCCTGGTATTAAGGTATGGATCAATTGTCCCGAGGTTGTTGTTTCTAGATAGAGTGCATAATCCCATTCTGAAGGATCTTTTAAAAGCTCTAACCGGTCTTTTAAGGTGTCTGCTATTTCCGGATAGTAGACAACAATAATAATATAGTTTTCTTCCAGGCTAGGAATTCCAGCGATGACAAGTTTTTTTCCATGGACATCTTTTGCCATAACGGTTTGTAAAGTTTTGTATTCTTGTACATTTTTGGTTATCTTCTTAAAGGTTTGGGTTAATTCATGGCCTGATTCCATATTCAAGTCAACGCCGATAAGCTCCCGTGCAGCTTGGTTGCCGTAGCTAAAGCGTCGGTTTTTATAAAAAACTATACCGATTTTCCTATCGCGGGTACGTAAAAAAGATCTCAAACTTTCTTTGTATTGATTAATCTCCTGGTGCTTCAAGAAAAGTTCTTCTTTGAGGTCTTTTTGTTCTTTTATGAGAGCAGTGTAGTTTCCATGGTGAAGCAGTTTAATAATATTTCCCAGATAGGTTGCAAAGATTACCATTTCGTCGCGATCAACAGCACTAAAGAAACTATTTGGCCGAGCATCAGATTCTATAATGATATATCCAATAATGGTCCGTTTTTCATAGACGGGAACAAATACGTCTGCCTCCATAGTTTTTAAAAGCTGTATTATGCTTTCTAAAACCTCATCTCCTTCATAAAAGTTAGTATATTCAAGCTCATCTTTTATAAAAATTTTTGATTGATAAAGTATCTGCTTAATTTCTTCAGATTTTGGGAGTTGCGTGAGCATGTTTTCAACGCAAAGTTGCATATGGTGATGAAGGGGATCCAAAGGATCGAGATCTTTTGAGCTCGTGGTTAATTCAACCTGCCTAAGATAGAGTTGTACTTTGTCTTTCGGTATACTCAATGAGGTTTTGAAAAATGTTTGAACAATATGCTTGACCTGCACCAATGTCGAAATATGGGCAAACTGATCTAATATGTTCTTGAATTCGATGATAAAATTGCTGTCATATTTGGTTTCAACGTGATTTTTGATATTCAAAAATCGTAATCCAAGCATTCTCCGGACACTAAAATATAAGGCATAGGTGAACAATAACGTTGATATGCTTATCAATGGATAGATGCTGTGTTTGTAATCATGCGAGAATGCAAAGGGATTATACGCTCCAAATTCTAATATGACGTGAGGCACAATGAAGGCTCCGATGAGGATTTTGAATTGTGCGGCCAATATTTTGGGCATGTTTTTCTTTTTATATGATTTGTAGGCACGATAAAAAGTCCAAATCAAAACGAATAAGACATAAAAATAGATGGTTTGGTAAATCGTAAATTCAAAATCAGGTCTTTGGCCTTGCTTGGAAAAGAAATAGATAATGATAATTCCTGATTGGGCAAGAGCCAGAAGAATGCCGATGATTATCGTTGTTATATGGGTCACTGTTAACCTTGGTGGCGACATTCCCGAAGAAAGTTGTTCAATTAAGAATGAAAGACCTAGATATTCCGCGATGCTACATATCCAAGCGAGTCTTACAAAAAAGAGTGCTGCGGTATAGCTCATGAAAGGAAAAAGTGCAAGACGCGCCAATTTGGGAAGCCAGCTAAAATCAACAAAAGCGTTTGCACCAAGTACTAAACTTATGATTGGCATCAACTGACTTGAAATGCGAAGGCGAATAGCAGAATGAAGGAGACAGCAAAAACTAATAGATTTTAAAATGAATGCGATACTCTTTATGACAAGAAGGATTTCAGGACTTCCGAGGATTGAAATCAAGTAATTGATGTAGGTTATCATGGCACCGCAAAAATGAACTTAAGAAGATTGATTTTTTATTATGTTTTATTTATACTTAAACACCAGTATGATCTTAGTATAACTTATTTATCGTCAAATTAAAGGGGAATCAATGGTAAGACCATTAATTATTTTAAATTCTTTTGCCTTGGTGCTGTTAGCTTCTGCGGTAACCATAAAACCGATGATAGATCCTAATCCTGATAAAGTTAACCCTGAAGTGGTTAAAAAATCACGCTAAATCTATCTATGGATTTGCAGCCATCTCATATTGCACATATTCTTGACGCTTTAAAAAAAATGGTTCAAGGGATGGCTGACTCCATGTCCGTGCGTATAGCAAAGGATTACAACTTTGATCCATTTGCTATACTTGTCAGTTGCCTTCTTAGTTTACGAGCCCGCGATACCGTTACCTACGGGATCAGCAAACGATTGCTTGATCGCGCAAATACTCCCCAAAAGATTCTTGATCTTCCTCTCAATGAGCTAGAAAAGATTATTTATCCTACAGGCTTTTATCATCGTAAAGCTGCGGTCCTTAAAGCAGTCTCACGTGACTTGCTGACAAGATTCAACGGTAAAGTGCCCTCCCGATTCGATGATTTGCTTTCATTACCAGGGGTAGGAAGGAAAACAGCCAATCTTGTAGCTTCAGAGGCGTTCGGGATACCGGCCCTTGCTGTTGATACACATGTGCATAGACTTGCAAATCAACTAGGGCTCGTATCCACAAAAACTCCTGAAGAAACGGAATATGCTCTCAAAAAAATTATCCCTCAGAATCGCTGGATTGAAGCACATAGGTCATTAATTCTTTGTGGACAGAATCGATGTGATATTTCAAAGCTTATCCAAAAAAAACGGGCACCTACAGATGCCCGTCTCAAAGTACCGATGTAAAATCTAGCTTACGGTTTTTCTTTAAAGCCTTTTAAGCCTGAATTGGATAAAAACGGAGACTCAAAAATTGAGCCTGACGATTTTTCTCCAGATGTTACTGGCTGTACTTTTTTTCTTTTTGGTGCAGCTTTTTTTGCAGCGGCTCTTTTAGGAGCGGCTTTACGTGCGGCACTCTTTTTTGCAGCAGTTCGACGTGCTGGGCTTTTTTTGCCAACAGCTTTACGCGCAGCGGCTTTCTTTGGTGCAGCTTTTTTTGCAGCGGCTCTTTTAGGAGCAGCCTTTTTAGCGGCAGCTCTTTTTGCTGGTCTGCGTGCTACACTTGCTGGTTTAGCTTTTTTTACGACTCTTTTTTTTGCTGGAGCAGCTTTTTTAGCGGCTGATTTTTTTACCACTTTTTTTACTGCTTTTTTTGTTTTTACCATGGACTCTCCCTTGTATGGTACTTCATCTGATTTAATGCTATACAAGAAAGAGTTCCAATGGCAATAATTTTGTTAAAAATTTTTTATAGATTTTATTTTTTACTCGGCAAGTTTCTTTTTCAACGTTTGAACGGTCGCACCAAACTCTTGATGGCCAGAGTATTCTCGTAAAGTGAATGTTCCTGCATCGGCCTCTTTTTGACCAACGATAATCATCCAAGGAATTTTATCCTGCTGAGCCTTTTTGATTTGCGCCGAAAGTGGGTCACCAGTTTCATCCAGTTCAACGCGAATGTCATTTTTTGTTAAATCAGCTTCTATTTTTTTTGCATAAGGTCTGACTGCATCAGTTATAGGCAGTACCCGAGCTTGCACCGGAGCAAGCCAGACAGGAAGAAGACCTTTATGGTGTTCGAGTAGTATCGCAAAAAAACGCTCAAGTGATCCAAAAATAGCTTGGTGTATAATGACCGGTCGTTCTTTTACTCCCGATGTTGAAATGTATGACAGATCAAAGTTTTCTGGTTGTAAGAAATCAATTTGAATGGTTCCGCAGGTCCATGTTCGTTTTAGAGAGTCCTCAATGACCACTTCAATTTTAGGACCATAAAAGGCTCCATCGCCTTCTTTAACAACGTAAGGCAATTGATGTTTTTTTAAAGCATTCTCAAGCGCACTAATTGCTTTTTTCCAAATTTCATCATTTCCCATAGCTTTTTCAGGTTTTGTTGAAAGAGCAAATTCCACCTTGCTAAATCCAAATTTTTTCAAAGTGACATCAATCATTGAAAGGATGGTACTTATTTCATGTTCCAATTGATTAACCATGCAAAAAATATGAGCATCATCTTGCGTGAACGCTCGAACGCGCATAAGTCCATGAAGAACGCCTGAAAGTTCGTGTCGATGGACATGCCCAAATTCTGACAACTTTAAAGGTAATTCGCGGTACGAGCGAGGACGATTTTTGTAAACAAGTATGGCACCGGGGCAATTCATAGGTTTAAGCGCATAACTTTCTTCGTCAATAACGCTAAAGTACATATTGTCTTTATAATATGAATAGTGGCCGGATTGTTTCCAAAGGCTATCATTAAGTAATGTTGGCGTACTAATTTCTTGGTAATTATTTTCTTGCTGAAGCGCTCTCATATAAGAAGTGAGGAGATTGATGACTCTTTTCCCTTTTGGATGAAAGAATGGAAATCCAACTCCTTCTTCTTGAAATGAGAAAAGATCCATTTGTTTGCCAATTCTTCGATGATCATACAAAAGGGCTTCTTCGCGTCGCTGTTCAAAATCGGCAAGTTCTTCAGCTGTATTAAAGGCTGTGCCTGAAATGCGTTGAAGTGGTGCATTTTTTCTATCTGCACGCCAATATGATCCTGAGATGGCCTGCAATTTAAAGTTTTTAAGTTCTCCTGTTGAGGCTACATGACCTCCCCGGCAGAGATCATAAAAGTCACCTTGCACCGCAAGACCAACGGTGTCACCGGGAATGCCATCAATGAGCTCTAACTTAAAAGGATTATTTTTGTAAAGTTCGCGGGCTTCTTTTTTTGAAATTTCTTTATGAGTAAGGGGCAAATTTTTATCTGCTAAAATGTGCATCCGAGCTGCAATGTGCGAGAGATCTTCTTCCTTGAAGTTAATCTTTGGAAGAAAATCATAAAAAAATCCCTCTTCGGTAGCCGGCCCAATGGTAAGGAGGGTATCCGGATATAATTCGCTCACGGCGTGTGCCAAAAGATGTGCGGCTGAGTGACGAAGAACTTTCAGGTCGTATGACTGTTTGCTCATTAAATGCCCTTTTGCAGATGATGCTATTTTGCAAAAGTATAGCACATCTGCAAAAAACGGTATCATCAATTAGATTTTTTGAGGTTGGACAAATCCTAACCCAAAGCATTCATGCCTAAAGGGCAAAGAAGGACCGAACCTTTTCTTGTTGCTGCAGCACCGGGTCCAGAAGGCTGGTTACTATAGGTGGGTATCACTTTCAGTTCTGCTAACTGATGCAGATTGTTAGTTTCACTGTGCTGACAGCAGAGTCGCAATGACATTCGACGTCAACGTTAAATCTTCGGGTCCGTATGTAATTTTTACGAGATCGGCCATTTAATATAGTGCTCATATTTAGTAGGATCCTGTGAATCGTGGCGTGCAACCTTTGTAAACATCAGGCTTTTTGCTCAAAAGTAGCGTGAGAATTGCAAAATGCTCTTTCTCAGTAGCAAGAATAGCAAAATTTAAAGGTGTATTACCATCATTGTCCTGAGCATTAATGTTAATCTTCGGCGCATTAAGTAATATTTCTACTATTGATTTATGCCAGTTTGATATGGCGCTATGAAGTGGTGCACGACCTTTGTTATCAGATTTATTAACGTTAGCCCCTTTAATCAAAAGTTGCGCGACAACTACATAATGTCCTCCCCTAGTCGCAAGATGTAAAGGTGTCTCGCCATGCTTATTTTGGGTATTGATATCGATATTTGGAAAGCTGAGTAATGTATCAATTACAGTAGCATATCCTTCTTGTGCAGCACAGAGGAGGAGTATTTCTTTACGATAGAAATTTTGGTTAATTTGGATACCTGGTATTGCAAGTAATTTTTTTATAATTGATTCCTGGCACTTTTTTGCAGCAATCTGCAACGGCGTCTCGCCGTCCCGATTCCGAGCATTAACATTAATATCTAGTTTAGCAAGCAAAATGCTGGCAGCTTTATCATGACCATATGCAGCTGCAAAATGTAGTGCCGTACGACCTCTAGTATCAGGTTTGTGAACATCAACTTTGTTGCTCAAAAGCTTAATAATGATATCATGACCTTCCTGTATAGCAAGGTGTAATGGGGTCTTGCCGGTCCGATCCTCGGAGTTAACATTAATGCCTGGGGTATTGAGTAGCATGTCAACAATCAAAACTAGACCTAATTCGACAGCGAAATGTAGTGGCGAACGACCCCAATAGGCTTGAGTTTTGTTAACATCAACCTTAGTGATTAAAAGCTCAACAATAATATTATGACCTCCATTTATAGCAAGATGTAATGGGGTATGTCCAGGTTTATTCTGGACATCAAGATCAATGTTTGATGAATTTATTAGAATTTCTACAACACCGGCATGCCCATATTCAGCAGCGAGATGTAATGGTATATCACCTGATTCATTATGAGCGTTAAGATCAATGTCTGGTCTGGTAAGCAAAATGCTGGCAGCTGCACCACCATTTCGAGCAGCAAAATGTAGTGGCGTCCAACCCAACTTATTAGGTTTGTTAACATCAACCTTAGTGCTCAAAATCTTAATAATGCTATCGTGACCTCTCTTTATAGCAAGGTGTAACGGGGTATTACCATATTTGTTCTGAATATCAAAATCGATGTTTGATGAATTTATTAGAATTTCTACAACACCGGCGTGCCCATATTCAGAAGCAAGATGTAGCGGTGTATCGCCTGATTTATTCTTAACGTTAAGATTAATGCCTGATGAATTCCTTAAAGTTGTTACAACATCGTTCTCTCCTTCATATGCAGCATGATGTAACGGTGTATAACCATGTTCATCTCGAGCATTAACATCTGCTCCCGCATTTAATAATGCACTTACTTTTTTCACATCACCAAAAGCCGCCGCATCATGCAAAGTCTTCAAATCGTCCTCTTGCTGCATGGCCTGAAGTGAAACAACGCTGAAAGAAACATTAACGTCAGTCCGCGCCTTCAATAATTCTTCCACTCTTTTCACATTACCAGCCGCCGCACGGTACAATGAGGCATTCAAATCATCTTCTCGTTCCATGGCCTGAAGCGCAACACTGCACAGAAGATACAGAAAAAATAATTTCTTCATCACCAACCTCACGATGTTGTAATTGCCACTAATCTGCTGCTTGCTGCAATGTGCGAGAGATCTTCTTCCTTGAAGTTAATCTTTGGAAGAAAATCATAAAAAAATCCCTCTTCGGTAGCCGGCCCAATGGTAAGGAGGGTATCCGGATATAATTCGCTCACGGCGTGTGCCAAAAGATGTGCGGCTGAGTGACGAAGAACTTTCAGGTCGTATGACTGTTTGCTCATTAAATGCCCTTTTACAGATGATGCTATTTTGCAAAAGTATAGCACCATCTGCAAAAAACGGTATCATCAATTAGATTTTTTGATGTTGGACAAATCCTAACCCAAAGCATTCATGCCTAAGGGGCAAAGAAGGGCTGAACCTTTTCTTGTTGCTGCAGCACCGGGTTCAGAAGGCTGGTTACTATAGGTGGTGCATTTGATCCCTTTTGCACATTATGGGATAGTGATTTAAAATTAAGACATTTAGGGAAAACCTCAGATTATGGTTTGATCCTAATTCTGCTGATGGCGTCCACGATTGCCGAATTTCCCCTGAGGGGAAAACATCTTTTACCTTTAAAATTTTTGAAAATCAGAATATCTTGTAGTTGCCTTCAAAATCTCGTTACAGTGTAAGACGAGTTGTTAAAGAGGAGAAGGTAGTTTTTAATAACCATGTGTAATATGAAGGCAATGTTATGGCACGTGAAAAGATATTTGTATTAGATACGAGTGTTTTACTTGAAGATTCTAACGCCTTTGAGGCCTTTGAAAAGCAGCGTATTGGCATACCGATAATGGTACTAGAAGAGCTCGATCGAATAAAAACTGAGCCCTCGTACAGGGGACGAAACGCGCGTGAAGCTATTCGGGTTCTGGACGCTTTGCGTGGTCTTGGAAATTTGAGAGAAGGTGTTCCCATTAATGGAAGCGGAACAATTGTTCAAATACTTGTACCGGATGGTGCTCCCTTCGAATGGAATACCGAAAAACAATCTGTAGATAATCAAATACTGACGCTTTGCCAAGGAATGTTAAAAAAAGGCTATGATATTGTTTTGGTTTCAAAAGATATCAATTTGCGTGTTAAAGCAGATGCAATTGGCCTTAAAGCATGTGATTATAAGGCGGATCTTGTTGATGAACAGTCAATTTATCGTGGTTGGACGATCGTAGAAGCATCATCCATACAGTTGAAGAAAGAGGTTCCCGATGAACTGATTGAGCTGCATAAGCAGCAGCAATTTACAATTAATGAGTTTGTTATTCTACAAAGCAGTAGTAATCCTTTTAACATGAAACTATTTCGATATAAGGGTAATAATCAATTTATACCGGTCAGTGGCCCTGAGCTCAAATGGTCCCTCACACCGAGAAATATCCAACAAAGAATGGCGCTTGATTTGTTATTTGACAACTCAATTCAATTAGTCACCCTCATTGGTCCGGCAGGAACGGGTAAAACATTTCTTGCGCTTGTTGCAGCGTTACATGAGGTATTATTATATGAGAATTTTGAGAAAATTCTTATTACTCGACCCGTTGTTCCCTTGGGACAAGATATAGGGTATCTGCCCGGTGACGTTCGCGAAAAAATGCACACTTGGATGCAGCCCATTTACGACAACATGGACTTTATTGTTCACGCAGCACATGCGACGGAACGACAATTGGGGATCTATCGTGAAAATAATGGTCATGAACAAGGATATCGAGATAAAGACAAATACAAGAAGAGAAAGGCTCTCCGGGAAAGCGGATTGCCTACGCTTGATGAACTTATTGCACGCCATAAAGTGAGTTTGGAAGCAATTACCTATATGCGAGGCAGGTCAATCCCCTATCAATTTATTATTATTGATGAGGTTCAAAATTTGACGCCACATGAAGTTAAGACCTTAATAAGTCGTGTGGGTGAGGGCAGCAAGATAATTCTTACTGGTGATCCTTATCAAATCGATGCACACCATCTCGATTTTAGTAACAACGGTCTGGTCATCACAAGCGAACGTTTTAAAGGACAGCCGTTGTTTGGAACGGTGTTCCTTGAAACGACGGAGAGAAGTGAACTGAGCCGCCTTGCAGCGACATTGTTGTAAGAGCATTGGAGGGGCTTCCGGTTGGCGAGCCCTCTTCAGTTCACTCGGATTTGCTTATAAAAATAGTCTGTTATGTAATGTCTGATAGGACATTGTTATACCGTTAAATGCAAATCAAGAGCATGGTTGAGGGCAATATCGTAAAGATCTTGTGTAACCGTTATACTTTGACGGGTGGTAACACGAAGCTGTTTGTTGTCATCGTGAAGGGTAAATGAAAGCTTAGTAAGGCCAGGCTTGAGGGTATTCTTTATCATTTCAAAATGGTTTTCATTAGAAGATGAAGGTAAATGGACAGTTAGTGATTCAATGCCCAGACCCTGCGTGATCATGAGATCAATCGGGATCAGCGATTGGGCTTTGAGCTTACATGTTTCTTTTGCGCTCACATCAACCGTACCTTTAATAATAAAAATACTGTGTTCAGAAAGCCATGAAGCTACTTGTTCATACAGCTTGGGGAAAATGACAATCTCAGCAGTGCCCTTACTATCTTGGCATTGAACAAATGCCATAGTGTCTCCCTTTTTTGTGTTAATGGTCTTAATCGTGTTAACAGCGCCACAACAGATAACAACGG
Source organism: uncultured bacterium (assembly GCA_963699715.1). Taxonomy (GTDB): domain Bacteria; phylum Babelota; class Babeliae; order Babelales; family Babelaceae; genus CAVOUX01. Next base: position 37,143 of record CAVOUX010000015.1, on the reverse strand, counting down.
TATTTGGCTCAAGGGTGGGCACAAAAGGTGTAACGCGTAACCATGTAAGGTGCTTGGCATAACGGTCTAAGGGCTGGGCGGTTAGATATACGCCAAGAACTTCCTTCTCTTTTTCAAGCTTTTCTGCCTCAGTCCAGTCTTCAAGAGGAGCAAATTGAAAAAAATCGTGGCTAGGATTAGATTTGTGAGTAGAAGTATCAATTTCGAATAATCCCAATTGACCGGTTTCAGCGGCGCGTTTTTTTTCAAGAGCGCGATCAATGATTGTCGAAAGCTCGGCATGTTTTTGTGAGCGAAAACCGGGCAAACCATCACAGGCGCCTGATGAAATCAAACTTTCCAAAATACGTTTATTGCACGTGCGCAAATCAATGCGTGTGCAAAAATCGAGCATATCTTTAAAGGGTCCATTGGTAGTCCGTTCAGTAAGTACTGCTTGCAGCGCAGCTTCGCCAACATTTTTAATACCTTGAAGTCCAAACCTTATTTGGCCAAGTACGACATCAAAATGTATGAGCGAAGCATTGATATCAGGAGGTAGGATCGTAAGCCCTCTACTTTTTGCTTCCTGTAAGTAAAAAGCCATCTTATCTGCATCTGATGACTCAAGCGATATGAGACATGCCATGAATTCGGCTGGGTAATTGGCTTTAAGATATGCTGTTTGATAGGCAATGAGTGCATAAGCCGCAGAATGCGATTTATTAAATCCATAACCGGCAAAGTATGCCATAAGTTCAAAAAGTTGTTCAGCTTTTTGAGTATCAAAAGAGCGCTCTTTTGCGCGAGTGACAAAAATATTTTTTTGTTTTGCCATCTCTTCAGCTTTTTTCTTTCCCATGGCGCGCCGTAGAATGTCGGCTTCTCCAAGGCTGTATCCAGCAATGGTGGAAGCAATTTTCATTACTTGTTCTTGATAAACAATGACACCGTAGGTTTCTTTAAGCAAAGGTTCAAGTTCTTGAAAAATATACGTAATTGGTTGTCGACCAGCTTTTCTTTCAATAAAATCATCTACCATGCCTGAACCCAAAGGACCTGGCCGGTATAAGGCATTGACAGCTATGATATCTTCAAAAACATGTGGCTGAAGCCGTCTTAATACGTCTTTAATGCCGTCAGATTCTAATTGGAACACTCCCGACGTATCACCTCTGCTAAGGAGTTCAAAAGTTTTCTCATCATCCAAGGGCAAACGGGTAATGTCGATGGTGATACTATGAATTTTGCTAATAAGGTTAACTGCACGATCGATAAGGGTGAGGTTTTTGAGACCTAAAAAATCCATTTTGAGAAAACCGAGATATTCAAGTTCGGTCATTGCGTACTGGGTGACGAGGTCAGTAGTTTTAGACGGAACGTAGATAGGAAGCATTTCAGCAATAGGCTCTGGTGAAATAACGATGCCGGCAGCGTGTTTTGATGCGTGCCGCGTTAATCCTTCTAGCTTAAAGGCAACATCAAAAAGGCGCGATACTTGTGGATTGCTCTCTACTAATTTTTTTAATTTTGGTTCACTATCAAGTGCTTCTTTTAAGGTAATTTTGAGCTGATCGGGTATCAAATCAGTCAAAGCATTAGAATCTTCAAAAGGGAAGCCCAGTACACGTGCAACATCTTTGATGACTCCCTTGGCCATCATGGTACCAAAAGTGATAATTTGGCATACTTTATCATGCCCATATTTTTCACGGACATAGTTAATGACCTGATCTCTTCCCTCAATACAAAAATCGATATCAATATCAGGCATGCTCACACGCTCAGGATTTAAAAATCGTTCAAAGAGAAGATTGTACTTGATGGGGTCAATATCAGTTATTTGAAGCGCCCAAGCAACCAGTGACCCGGCGACAGATCCTCTACCTGGACCTACCGGAATATTTTTGCTTCTTGACCATTGAATAAAGTCACTGACCACAAGTAAATAGCCCACAAATCCCATGGTAGCGATAAGATTTATTTCAAGATTGAGTCGGTCCCAGTATATTTCTACTGATTCTGCAGGTATACGTTGTCCATCGATGAGCGTTTGAAGACCTTGTGTGCAAAGCTGTTTAAAATAGCTTTCTTGCGTATGCTCTTGAGGTATTTCAAACTGAGGGAAAAAGAGCTTGCCCGTTTGAAAGGAAAAATCGCAACGGTCAGCAATATCACCTGAAGTCCATACAGCTTCTTCGTGACCGGTGAACGAAGCAAGCATTTCTTCTGGTGTTCGTAAGTAGACTCGACAATCTCCAAAACTAAAGCGGTCTGGGTCAGTTAATTTGGCGTGAGTTTGAAGAGAAAGCATTATCTCATGTGCTTCACGATCCTCTGCCGCTACATAATGGCAATCACCAGTAGCAACAACGCGAACCCCTTTATGCGAGCTGAATTGCCAGATCCGTTCATTTAACGTTTTTTGATCTTTTTGGTCTTCGGGCTGCACTTCCATATAAAATCGCTCAGGACCAAAAACTCTCAGGTACCAATCGGTCCATTTCTCAGCCGTTTCATACTGTTCTTGCATCAGGAGTGTTGGAATATGGCCACCTAAGCATGCGGTTGTTACTATCAGTCCCTCTGAATGAGCTTCCAGCATTTTATAATCAATTCGCGGCTTGAAATAAAAACCATCGGTGTATGCATAAGCCAGGAGTTTGCATAAATTTTTATAGCCGGTTGCATTTTCAACGATAAGAATGATGTGATAATACTTATTAGCCGCATCCTTAACGCGGGCATCTTCGGTCAAATAAGCTTCAATCCCTAAAACGGGTTTAATGCCAGCGCTTTTGCATTGTTGAAAGAACTTTACGGCACCAAAAATGTTGCCATGATCACTAATGGCTAAGGCTTTGAGGTTGTTTTGCTTGCCATAGGCAATAAGCTTATCAAGCGCTATGGCACCATCAAGCAATGAAAAATCAGTATGTACATGTAAGTGTGTAAAATGGCGTGACATTGTTTTGGGGTTAGTTATCAAATTTACTATTGCTTTACTATAGCATAATAATAAAAGTGAGTAATCTTTTTCAGTCCCTCTTTTGCTCTTCTCTATCTTATGCAATTGGTTGACTAAATGAAAAAATTACCTATGATAAAAGTATGGTATTATCGGAATAAATCATATGCTTAAATACTATATTGCATCATTTTTGATTTTTTTTGTTACAACACTTCATCCTACCATCATGAGAACAACAAAAGTAGAAAATAAATGGAATAAAAAAGTAATTTCATACGGAGATATTCATAAACCTGATCTGAATGTTATTGATAGTCAAATTCAACATATACGGTCTAAAGGAAATGAGCATGTTTAAAAAAATACTTTACGGGGTTGTATTTACTGCACTTATTGGATTGACTGGTGGCTGTCAGGGCCAGTCAAAAGAAGATATGATGATGATAGAGCAAATGGATAAGCCTGTCATGAAAAAAATGAAAGGGAAGAGGCTAAAAAGATCACATAAAAGGAGTCGAGACGCAAAATCTTACGTTGTAAAAGAAGATTCATCCCGTCATAACGGATGGTGGATAGCGTTAGGAGTCATAGGTGGTGCTATTCTCTTAACTGGACTTGGAGTAGGAATATGGTTTTATGTAGCTCTGACTACGCCCGGAGCATTTGGCCACTAGTTTTTTGTGGGGTGTTTGATTTTTTGCAAACACCCCATTTATTTACTTCGTGACAAGAATCATTTATTGCTGAACAATTAAAGAAATCTCGTTAAATATTAGCCCTTGCCTCCCCCTTTACCATGCATAATTGGTCTCATAACCCAAATCTATGAGCAGCTTGCCCGCAACTTTTTTAAATACCTCTTTGTGTTTACTTCCAAGATATTTTTTCCAGCTGCCAATCTGACCCTTTCTAAACGTGAATGTGCCCCCAAATATATTTTTTTTGCATGTTTCTAGGATTTTTGGTGTCAATCGTACGCCAATATGTTTTGCTATTTTGCGAATAGCTTTCACTTGAGCTTGTTGACTCCCACCCCCATCAGGACCGATGAGATCCTCAAACTTTATTGCGCAGCAGGTTGGGTCATCCTTCCAGGGCATGTATCGTCCATAACGATGGGGCACTTGATTGATAATTTCCATAAGTAATAGGCCAAAATAGGCTGGTGAGGTATTTTTTTTGGCTTCTCGAGGGAACTCATCCGGTCGTTTTAAAATTGCAAAAGTTCGCGATACAACCTGATCCCGTGGATCGCGATAAATAAATAATTTTTTGTATCCCAATGATCCGAGATAGGATGAAAACTTTTGTGAAAAGGGCATATGTGCGCCTACAAAGTTTTTTGTCGTTCCCTTCAATAGAGAGGGCCGAGTGCGAATTATCTGGGCGTTGTAATCATGGCGATTATGATGCCAGATGCCATCAAGTCCATGAATCCAATATTCCTGTCTGCCGGTGAGTAGTTCAATACATTTTTGGAGTAAATGAGTACCTGATTGTCGAATTGAACTGTAGAATATTTTGTTATTTGAAGAATACGCATCCACGCCGATAAGCAAATATGCTGTAAGTAGTAGTTTTTTATACATTGGTGTAGCCACTCCTGCATTTGTTAATGATATCCTTAGCAGATATTATTTCTCAATCAAAACGCAAGAGTTTTTCTCTACTTACTGCAAACTGTTCATGTTAATGTACCGGTTGTAGCCAACGACTCCAACGCATGCGTTTCCAGAAATCAAGAGGGTGTTTTAGAAGATCGAGAATCCACCAGTCTTCTGTACTGTCAATAGACCATATGCGGAATATTATTCGGCCGTGAATCAATCTGCCATCAAGCTTGCCCCATCCACGGGAGTCCCAGCTTCCAAGACGATTATCACCCATTACCCAATATTCATTTTTACCAAGATGAACATCGAAGATATCTTCATTGTCAGGGACTGGAGTTCCAGGATAGCGTATCATCGGTTCTCCATAAGATCGAATGATACGGTCTTTATCTATTCGATAAAAGGGTTGTTCGGTAAATGGTGCGGCTGGATCGAAAGACCAAAAACTATAACCAGCACCGCCTTGCTTGGTCATGAGTTCAGATGAGGGTTTTTGTTGCCAAAGAGCGATCAAGGGATATTTATTTACGTAGGGCTCATCGAGTTTTTTATCATTAAGGTAAACTATCGGTTTGCCGTCTTCAATCTTTCCTTGAACATGGTCTCCTGGTATGCCAATAATGCGTTTGGTCCAATTTGAAGGCCCGTAAACATATTTTTGGAACCAATTGACTGCTTGATTGCCTGAATAGGGATAATTGGGATCATTAAATGATATAATTTCTCCATGCTGTATGGGCTTAAACCATACTGAAAGCTTGTCAGCTAAAAAGCGTTCTCCAACCAGAAGCGTTGTTTCCATAGATCCAGTAGGTACTTGATAAAGTCCATAAAGGAATGTTCTAATAATAAATGCGGCTAAAATGAGAAGGATGAGTTGAAAGGTTGAATTAAGGTAATGTTGTATGCGTGATGGTTTTTCAAGACCTCGTTTTATTGCCATTAATGAACCTTTCTCATGAATGCACTGTTTGTGAAATAACGCCCATCTCGTAAGTATATACCAAAGTGTCTGTTTGAGCAACACAACCCTTGCCGCTTTTGAATAAAGGCTTTACACTTAGTGAATCAACATTTCAAACATGAGCATGTATGTTACTTCTTAACCAACCTGATTTAAAGAAAATTGAAAACCAAGCACAAACAATGACGGGAGTTATTTCGCTTGCGCAAGGTGCTTTAAGAATTGGTGGTGTTTCCCAAATAATTAAAGATTTTGTCAGCGACGTCTTAAAAACGGATAAAGCTGATTATTACTCTTATTCTTTGGGTATGAATTCCTTGCGCGAAAAAATAGCGCAGCATTTGTCAACAGTGCATGCAAGGAATCTTGCTGCAGAGAATATAGTTGTCACCCATGGGGCCATAAATGGTATTGCAGCACTCTGCCTTATGCTTTTGAATAGCGAAGATGAAGTGCTTATCCCGCAACCCACCTATCCCCCCTATTTTAATGCGGTGGCGTTAGCAAAAGGAAAAGTCAAATTGGTTCCCGCCTACCATTTTTCACCGCAGGGATGGACGTTTGATCTCGATATGGTAAAAGCTTCAGTAACATCAAAAACAAAAATGATTATTATCGCACATCCATCCAATCCTTGTGGTGTTTGTTTGACTGCTCAAGAGCTTGTGGAGCTCTCCCAATGGTGCCAAGAGAACAAGATTTATTGCCTTGTTGATGAAGCCTATGATAATTATTTTTTTGATGTACCGGCTGTTTCAAGTACACCGCTTGTGATTGAGCATGATTATGTCATACGAATTGGTTCTTTTTCTAAAACTTTTGGGATGAGTGGCTGGCGCCTTGGCTATGTTGTCGCTCCCAAGCACATTGTGAGGCATATGGCCGGTGTTCAGGATGGCCTGATTGTTTGTCCTAGTGTGGTTGCTCAGTACGCGGCGCTTAGTGCGCTTAACAATATTCTTAGAGCAGCTGATTACACTGCAATTATTCAAGCAAACCGGGACCTTGCTTTTTCCCTTTTGTCTCCCCTCATCGAGGAAGGTTATTTTTCCTGTGCGCTTCCAGCTGCTGGATTTTTTTTGTTTTTAAAAACGATGGCTACTGACACAACCTTCTCTGCTCAAAAAATACTTGAGACCAGCGGCGTGGCACTGGTGCCGGGAAAGGATTTTGGGCCAAGCGGAAAATCTTTTATGCGATTATGCTTTGCGCGAGATGCACAAACCCTGAAAGATGCCATTACTCGTCTTTGTGAAATAAAAAACAAGTCTGAAATATTTCGTTGACAGAGAAAGTATAAAAATTATATCCTGAAATTAATTTGCAAAGGATTATTGACAAATCCTTGGAATTTTATGGGGTATAGTTATGAAAAATTTGTTTATGTTTTGTTTTTTGGGTTTAGCACCGACTTTGATGGCGCAAGAAAGAAGAATTGTTTATAAAAAATGCTCAGAACACGGTCAACTTTGTCAACGATGGGACGAGACTATTGGTATGTGTACAAAAGTAACCGACATCAGAGGCAATTCTCATCTTGTATGCGCCAAGCTTGAGCGAGATCAAAGCTGCGGTAATTACAATGGATATTGCGGTACCTGCACACGCTAAAATACCTTTTTTATCTATAAAATATTTTGTACCTGTTCTCTTATTTTTTCAAGTTCAATCTTGATCGCAATTGCAAGGCTACCGACTTCCGCGTTACTGGACTTTGAAGTAAGCGTATTAATCTCTCTGAAAAGTTCTTGCGTGGTGAAATCAAGCTTCTTGCCTTTTTCTAAGCCTGGACCTTCGATTGTTGCTTGAAGATTTTTTAGATGCGTCGAAAATCTAACCACTTCCTCATTGATATCGTACCTGACTAATTGCGTATTAAGAAGTTGTAATTGAGCATCTCGAGCTTCGCTCGGTTCTTGTGTTATAGTTGGAGCAAACGTAACTAATAATTGATCTTTTCGTTGCCGAGCAACTTCCTCAGCGCATGCTTCTAATTTTGTGAGCAATTCATGGATACGGCTTATTCTCGTTTTAATATCTACTTCCATAGAAGCACCTTCAACGATTCTTGTCTTCATGAGACTATCTGCCAATTCGTCAATGGCATTAAGGACATTGGAGCTTGTTTCCGGATCGATTAAATTTTCAGGAAATTCGAAAATATGTGGCAACACCAAAAAATCTGAAATGGTGATTGTACCGGGTATGTTAAAATGTTTTTGGAGCTTATTAAGAGCACTTAAGTAACTTTCGACGATGCTATAAGCTGGTTGTAGTTCAGTTTTTAAAGCGCTTGGGTTAGCAACTTGTATGGTTATATAAATAGTCCCTCTAATAAGCTTGCTTTTAATCTTTTTTATAATATCCGTTTCTATATGGGTAAGCGCGAAAGGTAACTTGGTATTGATTTCAAGAAATTTCGCGTTTAGTGACTTGAGCATGAGGGTCATTTCAAGAGCTTCACCATTTTTTTGAACAAGGGTGATCGTTTTGATGCTAAACCCTGTCATGCTTACTAACATATGTTCTCTCCTTTATCCCAGGTTTGTATAAACATTTTGAACATCTTCAAGTTCTTCTACCGCATCAAGAAAGGCAATAGCCTTTTCTTCATCAGATTCATTAAGTTTATGCGGACTTCGCGAAACCCACTCGATTTCAGATTCATCAATTTTAAATGCTAAATCACTGACAGCCTGTTTGACGGTTTCAAGGGATTTTGGATTGCATTTTATAACAATTTCTGAATCCTCAGCGGTGATATCTTTAACATCATGGTCGAGCAGCGCCTCAATAAGCTGATCTTCACTTAATGCGCCACCATGTATTGTTAAAACACCAAGTCGTTCAAACATCCAGCTTACCGATCCAGAATCAGCAATTCTTCCACCATTGCGAGAGAATGCGTGGCGCAATTCAGCAATAGCCTTATTTTTATTATCGGTAAGTACTTCCACCATGACAGCACTGTTTCCTGGTCCATACCCTTCGTAGGTAATCGATTCATATTGTTGACCCGGCAGCTCTCCTGTCCCTTTTTTGATGGCACGATTTGCATTGTCCAAAGGCATGTTGATTTCTTTTGCCTTATCAAGCAGGAACCGTAATCGCGGGTTTCCCGTCGGGTCACCACCGCCTTGACGTGCTGCTACCGTGATTTCTTTAATCAGTTTGGTAAAACTTTTTGATCTCTTTGCATCGGCGGCGGCTTTTTTATGTTTAATCGTTTTCCATTTAGAATGTCCAGCCATAATTAATCCTCTGAAATTCTTTGCTGTCCGCTATACGTATTTTTTAAATAAACTAATGATTTCGTTGGGATCTGTCGACCACGAGATGTTTTTTCCAAATAACCTTTTCGTAATAGAAACGGCTCATAAACCTCTTCAATAGTGGAACTATCTTCTCCGACGATAGAAGCAATGGTTTCTAAGCCAACGGGTCCTCCGCTAAAGAGATTTATTATAGTTTTGAGAAGTGCATGATCAAGAGCAGTAAGTCCCTCATCATCAATACCAAGAAGAGATAATGCATCGGTGACCACCTGCATGGTAATCTCTTTGTCACGGTTTACTTGCGCAAAATCGCGCACCCGCCGAAGTATTTTTTTGGCAATACGTGGTGTGCCACGTGCGCATTTTGCAATCGTTAATGCAGCATCAGGGGATATAACATATCCTAGGAACGCCGCATTTTGTTCAACAATTTGTTGAAGTTCGCAATCTTTGTAAAAATCTAAGCGTTCTGTAATTCCAAAACGACTTCGTAGTGGTGCGGATAAGAGTGCTGGTCGCGTTGTTGCACCAATAAGCGTAAAGGGGTTAATAGGCAAGGTTATTGATTGTGCTCCGGCTCCTTGCCCAATGATAACGTCAACTTTATACTGCTCCATTGCACTGTAAAGAACTTCTTCAACGGCTATGGGAATTCTATGAATTTCATCAATGAAAAGCACGTCCCTACTTTGAAGTCCTGTCAATAAGGCTACAAGATCGCCAGTACGCTCAAGCATGGGGCCACTGCAAATTTTAATGTTGACTTGCATGATAGAGGCCATTATCTGAGCGAGTGTTGTTTTGCCTAATCCTGGGGGGCCAAACAGTAAAAGATGATCAAGCGGTTCAGATCGCATGAGCGCCGCCTGCGTGTATATGTTCAATTTATGTTTTAGCTCTTGCTGTCCAAGGTAATCATCAAAACTTTTTGGTTGAAAATCATTTCCACGATCTTCAAGAGCTTCTGGTACATTGAGCAGTGCTATGGGACCTTGCAATTTCATGCTTCTCTTGTGGTTAGGATTAATTTTGCATTAGTGTACCATTTTTTAAGAAGAGGTACACGTATGGGGTGTCAATGTTTCAAGAAATCTTGAAACTATATTTTTGCTCGCGATGGCATGTTTGAGGCCAAAAAAATAAATCATATACTCCTTAAGAGTATACTAATAATACAGATTGACTTGTACTGGTAGTTTCAAACCAAACCATTGATTATGGTCATTTGTCTATAATAGAATAATAGTAAATAACACCAAAGGGGTTATAGTATGAAACCGGTAATTATTAGCGTTTTGGCGCTGACTCTCTGTTATTCCACTATGGCTGTTCAATCAAAGAAGGCTACTTTGGGACACAGATTTACTATTACACTACGAGAAACACCAGATCTTAAATGGAGTGATCCTGCCATCAACCCGGTTGGAATTATCAGGTTTGAAGGTCCACGAAAAATGGTTCAGTCATCTCGTAAAGGTTCAAGTAAGATTGATTTTACCTTCTATGCACTAAAAGGTGGCACTGCTTCGATACAGTTTAAGCAGATGAGAGGGGCGTCTTCACATAAAATTCATGAAGTTATCGTAACGGTAAAATAGTTACTAGCAAAAAGGTACGCGCTAGGAGAGGCACATTTATGTACATCTCCTAGCTTTTTTACTATTCTTGAGCAACAAAGATAGTGCATAAACGGGAACAGGTTCGTTCTGAAATCTGTGTTTTATTTAAGCAGTTATTGTAGCAACGAATAAAATCATTATCTTCTTGGGAAGGTTCTTCCACTTGTTCTTCCGGTTCATAACTTTCGTCTACTGGATATCCCGCTGTATCATAAAAACCATAAGGAAAAGTTGCGAAATATAACCACCATGGCACCCATAAACCACCTATAAAGAGAAGATTATTTCTTCTAAAACTCCGATCTCTGTGATCTCGGTTTCTGTTGGTACGTCTATGCATGCCTCTCTTAGTTCTACCCCTTTGTCCTCTTTGTGCCATTCGATGTGTTGCTCGATGACTTCTTGCAGTTGTTCTGCGGGATATGTTTCGACCAGCACGACTGCTTGCGTGCGAAACTCTTGTACTTCCACTACGGCTGCTGGCAAAACTTCTTTCGCCTCCACCACGTGCAAATCCGCTGCCGCCCATATGGCCCCCACCTCCGCCGCCATGAAAGCCCAGAAGGGGATTAATAATCATAAGAGTACAGAGCATGAGTAAAATATATCTCTTCATTATGCTATCCTTTTTATTAATGATTCTATTAAAACTATACGATTATTTTCAGCGAAAAATCAATAAAATTCCTAAATTATAGCGATAAATAAAGGGTTTTTGCGATTAGGCAGGTGTGATGAGAAACCTTCGAAGCAAAATGCTTTGGATAAAACCGAGGCATAAAAAGCTCATCCAAAGATGACTGATGCCGTAGGTCATAAAGGGAAGAGGGATTCCAACAATGGGTAATAATCCTGTAACCATGCCAATATTTATTATTGTTGAAAAGGCCAAGGGTATAACTAAACCAGTGGCCAAAAGTTGTGCAAAAAAATTTTTAAGGGTAGCAATAAGGACAAAAAGACGCGTGAAAAGAATGCAATAAAGAATGATGACAAAAAGTGATCCAAAAAAGCCCCATTCTTCACTAAAAACTGAAAAGATAAAATCTGTGCGCCCTTCGGGTAAAAAATTGAGCTTGTTTTGTGTGCCTTTTAAAAAACCTTTCCCAAGAAGGCCTCCTGAGCCAATAGCAATTTGTGATTGTTCAACCTGGTAACGCTCTTTTTTCTTGTCTCCTTCGCCTAAGAAAACGGCTATGCGTTTTTTTTGATAGGGTTTGAGCATTTTATAAGCGAGGGGTGCCATAATAAGTCCAATAAGTGCAAGATACCAAAAAAACTTATTTCCAATGCCCGCAAGCCATACGAGAACGAGTCCTGAAAAGAGAATTATTAACGCCGTTCCTAAATCTGGTTGCTTTGCTATCAGAAGGGCGCTTATACCCAGCGTTACTAAAACAGGTATAAACGTATGAAAAGTGTAGAAGGTATTTTTTTCAGTGGTTAGATAATAAGAGAAGTAAGGGGCGAAAAAGAGCTTTGCAAACTCTGATGGTTGAAACTTAAAGAATCCAACATTAATCCAGCGTTGTCCCCCCATTTTAATAGTTCCCTTAATGATAGTGATTGCAAGGAGGGTTATAATCAGATAATAGAGAAAATATCCCCATCTTTCAAAGGTTCGATAATCCACAAAGCAGCACCAAAAATAGCCAATAAGACCACTCATAATCCCAAAAAGCTGTTTTTTGAAGAAAAGAGAATAATGTTCTTCAGGCTTATAGGTAGCGCTCAAAACAGTTAATAATCCAATGCTTGAGAGCGTAAGGATGATGAGGAAGCTGGGCCAGTCAAAATATCTAATATAACGACGATCAATCATGTGATTTAATTCCTCTCTTGGACCCCAGCTTGCATTGTTGAAAGTGGTGTTGATTTCTAAGATAAATCAAAAGGAAAATAATGTGAATGGGAAGAACAAATGAATCTTATATGGAAGATTAGATGGTCGGGGCGGCCAGACTCGAACTGACAACCCCTCGCTCCCAAAGCGAGTGCGCTACCAATTGCGCCACGCCCCGACAACAATTATGCTTTGAAAAGCATATGCTTTTTTTTTATTCTCCGCAAGTAAAAAGATAGTCTGTCTTCACCTACGGCTTCTTCGGACAGTCTTCGCTCATAAAATCGCTCTAGCCATATGAAGCAGCGAAGACTGGGGTGAGTGGTGGGATTTGAACCCACGACCCCCAGAGCCACAGTCTGATGCTCTGCCAACTGAGCTACACTCACCATACGAATTGTAAGTATACGATTTTTGGCTGGAAAATCAAACCTATTTGAATAAGAACGTATAAAAATGAAGAGAATGATGCTGATACTTATATTGATTATTTTTAGCATACTAATATAAATTACTATTTATAAGCACTATAATTGGCACATAAAGAAGGGCGCTTTTATGCCTTATTTTTCAATAAATGATCTTCCCGATCCCGTCAGACATGTTCTTCCAAAAAGGGCGCAAGAGATTTATCGTAAAGTCTTCAATCATGTTTGGGACCATTTTCGTAATCCTAATTCTGTCCCCGCAGGACATACCCGAGTTGAATTAGCTGCTAAAATTGCCTGGACAGCGGTAAAACAGGAATATGTAAAAGGAAAAAATAAATGGGTTAAGAAGAAATTGGAGTATTGACTGCTCTGTATATCAGTTTTGCTGTACAATTTATCGAAAAACCGTTGATTTTACGCTCTTTTTTTTGCTACTTTGAGATTGAGTAAGCATAAAAAAGTAGTAAGTGCTTATTCACTCTTCACAATCTGCCCTAAGCACTAGGGCACACGATTGAATAAAGTATAATCTCAATAACAAAGCTCAAAGGAGAAACCATGGCTACAAAAAGAACAAGCCCATCAAGTCGATCAAGTAGTTCATCATCCCATAAAGGTAAAATGTCACATGCTGAAGCTGGAAGACTCGGTGGCGAAGCTGCGCACCATAAGGGTCATAAATCGGCCTCTCATGAGAGTTCTTCAACGCATTCACGTGAAGAATCACGAAATGAAGGATCTGCATTAGGAAATTTGTGGAATGAAAAAAAAGAAAATAAATAAACGAGTTAATATCATTAAACTAAAATAGGGAGAAGAAAATGGAAGACACAAAAAAATATGGTCACTCAGGATCACAATCAGAAGGTGGTTCACGCGGTCAAAAAGCTGGTGAAGAATCAGGATATGGCAAATCAGCATCAGGTTCACGTGGTCGTGAATCCGAGTATGGTTCTAAAAATGCTTCTGGTGGAAGAAGCGAAGAGTCAGAATCAGGTTCTCGCGAGCGAGAAGAAAGAAAATAAATAAATGAGTTAATATCATTAAACTAAAATAGGGAGAAGAAAATGGAAGACACAAAAAAATATGGTCAATCAGGATCACAATCAGAAGGTGGTTCACGCGGTCAAAAAGCTGGTGAAGAATCAGGATATGGCAAATCAGCATCAGGTTCACGTGGTCGTGAATCCGAGTATGGTTCTAAAAATGCTTCTGGTGGAAGAAGCGAAGAGTCAGAATCAGGTTCTCGCGAGCGAGAAGAGGGTGACTCTCATAAATCTGATAAAGACTGTGGTCCTAAAAGCTGCAGATAACTGATGATAACGAGAGAAGGGTGACCTTCTCTCGTTAAAGAAAAGGAGATACTATGAACCTTATGAAAATTATTTTTGGTGTTTTGCTTCTCGGTTTAATTCCAACCCATTGGTTTATTGGCGGTTTAACCGTCGGCGCATTGGGAGGATCTGTGGGTGTTTTCATCATAGCGTTGTGGATAGCTCTATTCATTGGAGGAATAAGCCTTATTGTGAGCGGTATTGCCGATGAAAAACCGACCGTGAGAGAGTAAATACCCCTTTTTTGTCAAAATTATCATCGATTAATGTCTCTTTTGATCGATTTCTGTGAAATCGGCCTCGATGAGCAAATATTGTAATGCTCCAGTCAGCTCTTCTTATTTTCTGATCCAGTTATTGTTACAGCTGTTTTTTTTCTAGAATCGAAACTTTTCCTGCAGTAATGGATCAGTGAATTTTCGAAAAAAAGTAATTCTTTTAATTGACCTAATCAGTGTGCAAATCCAGCAATAAAGCGCCCTTTTTTGTCCAAGTGCTAAACTTAAAAAGGAAAGGTCCTAACGCAAACAGTTGCAATGTCAGTTTGAAATTTGCTAGTTTGAAGATGTGGTATAATATGAGAAATAAGAAAGGATAAAACATGGCACGTTATTCTAAAAAATCGCAGGAATCGGTTAAGGAAGCGATGCACAAATATAAAGAAGGTGAACTTAAAAGCGGAAAAAGTGGTAATGCGGTTAAAAGCAGAGCTCAAGCGATAGCCATAGGATTATCAGAAGCACGCAAAAAGGGTGCTAAGGTTCCTAAAAAGCCACAGTCATAAAATAATGATGTTAATGGAGGGTGTGTCATGGATCATATAAAAAAACAAAGGAAACATGATTGTCTCCATATTAAACGTTTGAATATTGATAGAAATTGCTCTCTCACAATAAAAATAAAAATTTTACATTTGCATACGATAAAATTAGCAAAAAAACATCGTGAGCAGAGTAAGGATAAAGGCTTTTTAGCGCTTATGTGTACGACCGCTTTTATGGCGGCTACTTTGTTTTCACAAGGACAGGGATCGATAACTTCTGTCAAAGAACAAACGAATGAGGCAAAAATGCCTCAGATAGATAAAGAATATCATAACATGCTGTTATTTTATTAACCTCTCAAAAAAAGGAGATTCGAAATGGCGAATCATCGTAGTAAATCAAGCAGGGGAAAACCAGCGCGTCCAGCATCACATCATGCAAGACGCAAGCACAACGAGGGAATAGTTGAATGGTTGGAAGAAATGTTTTCAAGTACTCCAACGCGTTCACGCAAACATGCAGCACGTGGTGCAAAAACTCACCATAAGCGTGGCGCTGCAGCAAAATCGCGTACTGGTGGAAGGTCATCATATGCATCTGCATTAGATGAGGGTCGTGCCAGCTCAAAGCGGTCTGCGCATTCTAAAAAAAGATCTCCGCATGCAAGTAGATCATTGACCGCCTCATCTAAAACTGCATCTTCACACAGAAGAAAAGCAGCATCTAAGCGGGTGAGAAATGAATTGGGTCAATTTGCAAGTGCAAGTTCAAGCCCAAGATCACGTGTTTCAGCGCGTGGGAGACATCATTCGTCAAGCCGTAAAGCAGCTTCTTCAAGAAGCGCTTCTTCAGCTCGACGTCATGGTGGTTATCGTGCCGCTTCAAGATCACGTTAAAGGAATTGTGATTTAAATCCCCATTTAATGTAAGGCAATTACACAAAGTGGGGATTTTGTTTATCATTTTTAAAAGGAGAAAGTCATGTTGTTAGATTGGGCATTGACGTTTTTAATCTTGGCGGTTATTGCGGCCATATTTGGTTTTGGAGGAATAGCTTCAACATCAGCTGGCATCGCACAAACACTTTTCTTTGTTTTCCTAGTATTGTTTGCAATATCAATACTTTTCCGTTTGCTAGGACGAAGAGCACCCCCACCGCTTTAAGGTATGGCTTGCGTTAAGTCACGGGACGCCTCAAAAATTTCACGAATGGTTTGGGGCGTTTGAGGTGCTTCTAGAAAATCCTGAGTTGTTTTGCTCTTTTTTAATATCTGCTCTAAATTCGTCGCATTCCTTTTTATTGAAATGAGCTTCTGTTTAATTTCTTTTGGCGTGACACTTATTGAAGTTATGCTGGTTGGCACACTTATCAGCGAATAAAGTGCTATCGTTCTTCCAAAGTGCTTCATAATAATCCCTTTTTTTGGCCTCTTTGGCAAAAATATACAATTGAATGCTCTTTGATCAAGTCTTTTGTTCGAAGGGGGAATCTCGATGAGAACGATAAGCATCAACGCGCTAGCTGATTGTTATCTACGAATTACTTTTACCAGTAAGGTAAGTTGGTCTGGATTTTTCAGTTTATAACGCTTGAATAAGCCAACGAGATTATCAAGGTCATTATCTGATATTGTTTTTGAATCGATAATTGCATACAACTCCTTACCTATTCCCTTAATGCTTTCAATACATTTAACTTTCTTAATCCATGCAAAGAAAAGATCCTCATCATCATGTGTATAAAATTTGAGAGGGGTAAGGATTAAGACAGTCTTATTGTCCTTGAGTAGTCTTTCCGCTGCTATTTTGTTAGCCGGATATAAATTATTGTGCATACTTAAACCATCGCTCGTTGGTTTGATTCATAAACAGTTTCTTGAGTTGGCCATAATTCTTGAACTTATATCGTTTAAAGATGCCATTCAGATTTATAAAGTCGTTGAAATCGATATTTTTTGTTGAATTTACATGCAACTCTTCTCCATAACCCTTAAAATCCTTAACGCATGGAGTTCTTTTCAACCACTCAAAGAAAAGATCTTCGTCAACATTTGAATAAAACACGAATGGAGTGAGGATTATGGTGACCATCTCTTCCATTTATTTGCCTAATTTTAACTAATTCTATAAGAAAATCATTTCTCATTACAGTATTGGAATCGTATTGGTAAGTAAATGCTAGCATGGATTGAGTCTGTAAACTTGTCAATTTATGCAATTCCTATGGTTAACACCCGACAAAAAATGGGTGTATGTTACTGGCTTTGAAATGTAATTATGGCAAAAAGTAGTATTTTTTCTGCCTGCGCGGCAAGCGCCAGGCGGCGACTCATGCCGGCACCCCCTTAGCCACCGGCATCTCCTTCACATAAAGTTTCGGATGACAGGCCGGCCCGTGTCCTCCGTAGTTTTAACGTAGGAGGATCCCTAGTCGGCAGAAATTCAATTACAGCAGTGGCTTTGCCACTATGATAGTTGAATGCTGCCTACCGTTGAATTACTTATAAAATTAAAAAAATAATACCTTAGACTTCTTTTTAGATTTATTAAAGACATGGCGTACTATGTTCGTCATTCTGATACGAGAACATCTGTTGCGATGGACTATTTGTCAAAAAATCAAAAATAGTCTATACTTATTAATCGATCTCTTTTTCAGGTATAAAAGGACTTCGACTCACCTCTTGTTAAGTCCCAAAGAATTAACCCTGAAAAACATATAAACAATTTACAAAAAGTATTTTTGTGTTAGGGTAATAGTAATAAAAATAATAGGCTGCAAAAAGCTCTAAAAATGGGTTGAGTTATGGATTCAAAAAAATGGATTACCATTGTAGGTGCTCGGGAGCACAATCTTAAGGATATTACCGTATCTATTCCCAAAGAGTCGCTGACGGTTATCACAGGGCCGTCAGGCTCAGGAAAAAGCACCTTAGCGCTTGATATTCTCTACGCTGAAGGACAAAGACGTTACATCGAGTCCTTATCTTCTTATGCACGTCAATTTCTTGGCATCCCTGCAAAGCCCAATGTCGAAAGAATAGAAGGGCTTTGTCCAGCTATTGCTATTGACCAAAAAACAGTTGGGGCAAACCCGCGTTCTACCGTGGGCACTATTACTGAAATATATGATTATTTGCGAGTCTTATTTGCCAGGATTGGCATATTGCACTGCCCTCAATGTAAAAATCCTGTTTCGGCGGAATCTCCTCAAACGATTGCTCAGAGGTTGTTTGCTACCTTTGCCGATAAGCATATTGTTGTGGCAGCCCCTATTGCTATCGAAAAGAAAGGTGAGTTTGTTTTAGAGCTTGAAAAACATTTTACGAGTGGCTTTTATCGGTTCATTATTGATGGGCAGCGGTATACTTTTTCCTCGATTGACGAAATAAAAAAACTCAATCTCAAAAAGACATTTAAACATTCTATTGATATTCTGCTTGATTCAATAGAAGTTACTCCTGAAGAATCTGCTCGATTGCACGAAGCGATAGAACGATCTTTTGGTCTTACTCATGGTTTGTGTAAAATTATTGTTGGTGAGGAGCAGCATCTTTATTCCTCGCAAAGAATGTGTATTGCATGTGCTCAATCATTTCCTGAAATTGAGCCACGCTTTTTTTCCTTTAACTCACCGCTGGGTGCATGTAAAAAATGTCATGGCCTTGGGGCAATATATACAGCGATCTCGGTGCCTTCTTGGTACATCAAAGAACCGCGAGATGAAGAACTTGTTGAAACGACCTGCCCTGAATGTGATGGAAAAAGGCTCAATACGCTTGCGCTTTCAGTGACCGTTGGCGATTGCTCAATTTATGACATTGCAGAGTTATCCATCAAGAAGGCGGTAGAGTTTTTTGGTGCCTTGAAATTAGATGAATCGCAACGAACAATAGCGAGTAGACTCCTCAGTGAAATTGTAAATCGCTACACTTTTTTGTTAGATGTGGGGCTTGCCTATTTAACGCTCAATCGTACCGCTCGTACCTTGTCGGGTGGAGAAAGCCAGCGGATACGCTTGGCAACGCAGATAGGTTCGGCCTTAAGTGGTGTCCTTTACGTCCTTGACGAACCAAGTATTGGTCTTCATCAACGTGATAATGATCGGCTTATTGCAACGTTAAAAAAATTGAGAGACCAAGGTAATACGGTTCTTGTGGTTGAACATGATCTGGACACCATGCATGCGGCAGATTATATCATAGATATGGGGCCGGCAGCAGGGGTTCATGGTGGGGTAGTCGTTGCTTCCGGAACGCCAAAAGCTATTAAGGCTTCGACTCAGTCTTTGACGGGTGCTTATCTTGCAGGCAAAAAAGTCATGAAGCGTTTGCAGTTATTGCGGCAAGCAAAAGCTTTTATAACAGTCAATGATGCCAAAACGCACAATTTGAAAAATCTTACGGTTAAAATTCCCTTACAAGTGCTTTGTGGCATTTCTGGCGTCTCTGGTTCAGGTAAAAGTACACTCGTTATGGAAGAGCTTGTGCCGTCGCTTAAAATGGCATTAGCACATAAATTTCGTAATATGACCCATGACAAAATTTCTGGGTTCGAGCCGATTGATTCTCTTGTTGTTATAGATCAGACACCCATTGGCAGAACACCTCGTTCTAATCCAGCCACCTATCTTGGAATTTTTGATGATATAAGAAAATTATATGCAAGCTTGCCCGAGAGTAATGCGCGCGGCTTTCAGGCTGGCCGTTTTAGCTTCAATGTGAAAGAAGGTAGATGTGCGCACTGCGATGGTGAAGGTGTGTTAACTATTTCGATGCATTTCTTGCCCGATGTGACTATGACCTGTAATCACTGCAAGGGGTTGCGTTACAATACCCAGACACTCGAAATTGTCTATAAAGGTAAAAATATAGCTCAAGTGCTTGATATGACTGCAAAGGAAGGCTATGAGTTTTTTGCTGCGCATACACCGATCGCAAAAAAGCTTAAGCTTCTTTGCGAAGTTGGACTGGATTATATAAAGCTTGGACAACCATCAACAACACTTTCAGGTGGTGAAGCACAGAGAGTTAAATTAGTAGATGAGCTTGCCAAGCGTGGACAGAAAACACTCTATATTCTTGACGAGCCAACAACTGGTTTGCATACGAGTGACATCGAAAAATTGATGGTGGTATTAAATCGACTTGTGGATAAAGGTAATTCCGTTCTCATTATTGAACATAACATTGATGTTCTTAAGACAATGGATTATCTGATTGATATGGGGCCAGAGGGTGGTGAAGAGGGTGGTATGATTGTGGCTGAAGGTACTCCCGAAGAAGTTGCCCGTCATAAAAAAAGTGCAACCGGTGTTTATTTAAAGCGGGCATTTGAAAGCCTTTAAGATTTTTATCCATGGCTTTGATTAAAACAAATACCCTCAATAGTGATCTATTGAGGGTATTGTACGATAATCTTTTTAAGAATTTTACGCCGTCTTCTTTCTGTTTTGAATCTTAAGGTACTTTTTAACCAGCGGCACAAACTCCCGGTTTGCAAATAATTCAACATAATCGAGAAGCGAACAATATTCTGGTGCATGAGAATCAGCCCGTGCTCCGTGTTTAAAGAGAAGTTCCAATATTTTAGGGCTGTTTACCTTAACCGCTGCAAAAGCGACCTGGTAACTCCAGGGTTTACGTGTCCAATTAGTCCTACCATGCTTTCTTGAGAAGCTTGTATAGCCAAAGAGTTCATCTGGATTGGCGTTACGCTTAAGAAGTGTTTCTATAATGGCGAAATTGGTTCGCTTTTCTTTTTCGGTTTTGCATTGCTCAGATTTAAAAATAGCGAGTGTAAGATATCTATGATTAAAGGACATCATTGTCAGAGGACATTCATTGGCCTGTGATACTACATAAAATTTGTTTTCAATTATTTTATTAATATCATCTACTTTGACTTTTTTAACGGCTTCAAGATTGTTGTTAAGAATTGCTTGAAGGAGCTGATCTTGCGGGAATTTTTCACTGAGTACTTTCAGCGAAAGTTTGTCTAGAGCTTGGGAGTAGATGACAGATTGGGAGTAGAAGATTTCGGGGGCAATAACTTTGCGAATATTTTTTTCTACGACGCACCTATCAGCTGAATAGATATGGCTACCTGTAATGGCAAAAATAATTGCAAACATGCTGTATCTTAATAACATAATCATTCCTTTTGGTATATGAGGTTTGTCACATTTCACGTCTTATGATATCTTTTTTTTTATAAGATTCAATTTTTGGGGGTATGCTTCCGCACTTTCAAGAGAAAAAACGTAACAGTGATCAGGTTTATTTTGAAGAGCTTGATCTCGATCCATTTTTGCTAAAATGTCTGGCAATGTTTTAAAAAAGGTTTCTTGTATAAAATCAATGTGATTCAATCCTCTATACTTTTTCCATTTTATTTTTGCTTGTCGGATTTTTGGAACACCACGCTCTATGGTACGTCTTGAAAACAAACTTTTTGGATTTTTATGATGGAATCCTTGTGGATCGATAACTTGGAGAAGGTCTGAAGGGCTATATAAATGGTATACGTTTTTAAAGAACGGCATATCACAATAAGGTTCGGTAACATCTTGAATAGGACATGCGAGCAAAATAAGGCGATCAATACACCACGAATCACATTTATGATGGCCTAGTCCAGCTACATTGAGTGCCACGTTTCCACCATGACTGTGTGTTATGATGGTTATTGGTGCTTTTTTATAGCGCACGTCTTTAGTGAGCGATTGTAATGCGTCATAGAGCTCTTGAGCAGCTTCTCTGCGTTTTTTGTCGTTTAACATACCCGACCAGCCAAAGAAATAGACATGATCAATGTCAAAATGTTCAGAGTCGGTTTTGCAGAGTGCCGACATATTTTTGACAAATTGATGCGTTGAGTTCAGTTCACTGATGTGTTTGAGCCCTTTGGGGGTGCGTACACTATTGCTCAGTTTTTTAAATAGTGGCGGAATGAACCAAGAAAAATTGGTGCTTTGTGAGGTGCCATGAATGACGACAGTTACCTGATTAATCGCTTGCACGCTTTTTGAGCTATTCTGATCTGTTATACTCTCAGAGTTACTCATCGGCAGTGACATTAACGTAATGGGTTGATTGCAATCTGTCACCGGTCTGGTTGCTGAAAGTTCACTACATTGTATTAAGGTACTTAATCCATATATACAGACATAGAAGGAATAGAGAGCCGAAATGGACAGGTATTTTTTCATGTTATCAATAATTTTAATTATAGTACCATAATATCCCGATATGCGTTCTTTGTAAAGTTATAGACGTAGCAACTGTTCTATCAACAGTTCCGATAAAAATAATTTGTGGAAAATTGATATTCATGGTAATGATATGAAAACATTTTATGATAAGGAATAACATGATCAACGATCGATGTACAGTGATTTCGCTTTATCTCATTGGATTTTGTATCGTAACGAGCCTTTTTTGTCAGCATAATGTTCCCGAATTTCAACGCAATCGTGGGCATAAACTACCGACAAAAGAGAGGTTTGAAGAAATACTCAAGTCGCGACATCCAAAAATGAAAAATCATCGTCCTGACGATATACATGAGAGGATGCGATTGAGAAGAGAGCAGTTAAAGGAACTGGCTGAAAAAAAGCGACAAATGCAACAGGAACAAAAAGATACTACCCCAACCCCTCAGGAAGAGAAACAACAACTGTAACCAATTATTTTGATTCTTTGAAAGACAGCGTCTGAGAACTAAGCAATCATTGCTTTTTTTGAACAGGTCATTCTATACACATGATATCTCATTGTTTGAAAAGTTAAAGGAGGACTGTTATGGCAAAACATTTGCACGCTTTATTACTCGTATCATTATTTGCAGTATCACCCGTTGAAGCTGCAGCTAAAAGAATTACTCATAAAACAAAGAAGCAAGCAGCGCGTAACCACCTGAATTATCATGGTGGCCCGATTATGGAAAATATTCAGGTAACTGATGTTTTATGGGGACCGAAGGTAAATAAGCAAGTGGCAAATGATATGCCATCTTATTTATCTGGTCTTGTAAGAAGTGCGTGGTTTGCGTGGCTTTGTGAATATAACACGCTTGGTCAACCAAAACCCACCACAAACCAAGAACTTGCATTAGGAAACTTTGTTGCGCAAAAGACTATTACGCCTTTCAATAAAAGTAAAAAACTGACAAAAAGTGATATCGTTGCAGAGCTGACTCGTCAATTTAATGCCGGAAAGCTTCCCTTGCCTCAGGTTGACGCGGCTGGCAGACCACTTTCTCTTTACATGATTGAGTTTCCAGCGGGTATTTCAGTTACTATCGCTGGTGGTACCTCGTGTGTACAATTTTGTGCCGAGCATGACAGTATGACCTATAAAGGTAAACAAGTAATGATTTCAATCCACCCCGATTTTGGCCCTGGAAGTGGATGCGCAGTAGGCTGTGGCAGTGGATCAATGGTGCAAAATCAGGAAAGTGCGCATTCGCATGAACTTGCTGAATCGGTGACTGATCCACTTGGCACCGCGTGGTGGCAAACAAGTAATGGTAATGAGATTGGTGATATTTGTGATGGGCAGCAAGCCACTTTAAAACTTGCCAATGGCAGAACGGCGACGGTGCAAAAATTATGGTCTAATAGTCGCAACGCATGCATTGCGACCGATTCTCAACTTGCCAAGGCTCCCGTAATTACTGGTTCAAAAAGTGTATTGGTAGGTAAAACAATCACTCTGAAGGCCACAGGAGCAACCGGTCCATTTCAATGGTACCATAATGGCAGGCTTATAAGGGGTGCAACTTCTGCAACATTGATTATAAAAAATGCAAAAAAGACTGATGCTGGCAGATATTTTGCGCGTGGTAGATGCACTGGGTCGTCAAATGCAATTATAGTTGCGGTTAAGTAATACTGTAAATGATCTTACGCAATCAGGGAAAATGCTGAAAATGTATTTTCCCTGATCTCATTTGGGGCAATGTTCTAGAAATTCGTATGTTTTTACTCATACGGCAGCAATTTGTTGCAGGCTACCACTCTTGTTGAAAATTTATCTCAATTGAAATTATTTCATTAATCGGTATACTTATCATTTATGAAGGTATAATCGTTAGATAAGCAGGTTTCATGATATTAAAGACGTTATTCTGGAGCGCCATTTTTTGTTTTTCGGGGATAGTCGGAATGGCCAACCCCGACCCTGACCCCATGCACATCTCGGTGTCCGATAATGAACAAACAGAACAAGCTGTTATTTTTCAAATATTAGAGGGGTTTTATCAACCCCAGCCTACCCTTGAACAAATCGAGCGCCGTTTGCTTAATGGCCGATCGATTAATGTGTGCAATGAACGGGGGCAAACGGCATTGCATCGGTGCATCGATTATTTTGCGCGTGACGATATTATTTATCTCTGTCGTCAGCTTTTAATCAAAGGTGCACGAACAGACATTCTAGCTGCGGGAGATCTGCCATTTGACCGTTTGCAAACACCGGCGGCGCAGTTCATTCACTGTCCTCATGGCAGGGATGGTCCTGAGAGAGAACTAAATGAAGATTATGAAATTTATCTTTTAAAGATCCTTATTGAAATGATTTATTTTGGGGCATCCTATGACGATCTTTTTAAAACATCGAATCTGGGGGAAATTACCATTGAGGAGATTAAAGGAGAATTGATTCCGAGCTCGTTTTGGGTTCTTGACGAAACTAATGAGTCCTTGGATGATTTGTTTATCGCGATTGAAACGCGTGATGATAGGGCTCTTGAATTAATCGATCACCTTATACTGGCGGATGATGCCGATAACCCATGGATTTTAAATGGTTTACTGAGGTTGGCAATTGGCCGTGGATTTAGCCAAATGATTCATCCCCTGATCAAAAAGGGCGCCTGTTTGACGTGGACGCTTTCAACGATTGAAGGTATTCTTTTGCAGGAAAATCTTCTTCCAGAAGAACGACTGACCTATCAAGCCATGCACCATGATCTTATGGATTTCATAACGCAGTTGCCATCTTGCCAATTATTAAGCGAATTAAAGCAGGCCTGTAGTGAAGATGATGTGAGAATGTTTCAGGTGATCAAAGCAATGGTTCCAGATTTCTTTGCAGATCAAGCGAAGTCTGGCATCATTCATCATCTTGCGCACACAAACGCATACCATATTTTTAAAACGATGAGCTCTAGTGCTGATGATGTAAACACAGTTTCAGCTGATGAAAATCCATTAACGCCATTGCAGGTTGCTGCAAATGCGGGAAGTTATGAAATGATTGAATGCTTAATAAATTCGGGTGCTGACGTCCATAAAAATTCCAATCAGCCAATGTGCATTATCGGTGATGATAAAATAAGTAGAGAAAGAATGTTAAAAACACTGCATGTTCTCTTAAAATCGGGCGTGCCTCCTAATGCAGTGCAAATTGAATGGAATAACTTCATTGGTGAAAGAGAGGACATCTTGAAAATGTTTGTGCAATCAAAATTTCAAGAGTTTGGAGCACGAATTCAAACCAGACAACACCCGCAATTTCCACCGATAATTACGCAGGAAGAAGTAGTGCATTGGCCACCGACATGGCGAACGGCATTGTTACGATTGCTCATTGGTCAGGCACACTTTGGGGCTGCTTTTGTATTAATGGGTGAGCATAATCCATTTGAAGCATGGCCATTAATCAATAGCATTCTCAAACAGCCCAAAACGTGGCCTATGGCGCGATTAT
Source organism: uncultured bacterium (assembly GCA_963699715.1). Lineage (GTDB taxonomy): Bacteria > Babelota > Babeliae > Babelales > Babelaceae > CAVOUX01. The sequence continues at coordinate 11,638 of CAVOUX010000015.1, read as the reverse complement.
TAGCCTATCAAAACACTAAAAAATTAATAGAATATCCACTCACTCAGGGATATTTCTCCCAGTTGCCGCGTGAGTTGATTACCGTATTGCTTTTATATATCACCCATAAATCGCTCTAAATAACTTTAATAAGCAGGGGGGAATATGAAAAAACTAGTATTATTATTGTGCATGGGTGCATCACTCAGTGGCATGGAAATTGAAACACCATTGCCGACGGTCATGCCTTCACGCAGTCTCACCATAAGTAACGGCATGTTTGGTCGCGTAAACCATGAGTTGTCCCCATTGCATGCAGCGATTGTTGATGGCGATGAAGAATCCGTGCATCGGCTGATTGAAGAGCGCATGCACAATCTTAATGAATTGATTGCCTATGAGGGGTTGTTTCTGCGACCGGTCGAATTGGCGATTAAATATGAGTGTCAATCTATGTTGCGCGCATTGTTACGTGCAGGCGCCAATGATACCTTTGATCAATTTACTGGGCTGATGAAAATCAACGGTGATGTTTTGGCAACGGCCAGTGATGCTATGATTGTTGAGTTACTCCGTGCCGGTCATCGGTTTTATCCTCATAGCTGCACGGATCTTGATGCCCGCATGCGGCGTGCGTTTCAGGGTCAGCCATGGTTAGTGGCGATCATGTATAATCACCTTACGGATATTAATAATCTGATCGAAACTATACCCCAGGAGCAACTCCAAGAGGCCTTGGTTTTTGCAGCGGGCTATTTAGCAAGACTGCCATTGGAATTGACGCGATCACTTTTGTTGTATCTTTCAAGCCGCAACCTAGTCAATAAAGTATAAGCATTGAATGAGAGAACAAATGTCCGTCAGAGGAAAATGTTAAAACAAGGCCTTGTTTAGACAGAATTTGCGTTAAAACAAGGCCTTGTTTGTTGCTTTTTCTGTCTTTTATGGACTATACTTGAGTAGAAACTCTAAAAGGGTAAGGCGATGTACAGAACTGCGGTGAATTTTTTAAACAAATGGCTTTTATCGAATAACCGAAAGCCTCTCGTTATTCGCGGGGCGCGTCAAGTGGGCAAGACATGGCTTGTGCGAGATTTTGCAAAATCAGTGGGAAAGAAACTTATTGAAATAAACCTTGAAAAGTACCCTACGTTCGTAGCTGCCTTTTCTACCAATGAACCGCAGGTTATTATTCGTCGTTTGGAAGAGATATTTGAGACCTCGATTAATGCATCAGAATGTTTGCTCTTTATTGATGAAATACAAGAAGTGCCTGAGTTGTTTGCAAAACTGCGTTGGTTTGCTGAAGATATGCCAGAACTTCCCGTCATTGCCGCAGGATCATTGCTCGAATTTGTTCTCGGTAAACATGAGATGAGTATGCCCGTTGGGCGTATTAGCTACATGTACCTTGAACCGTTATCTTTTGAAGAATTTTTATTGGCAAAGCAGCGGCCTGAGCTCGTAAAGGTGTTAAAAGAGTTTTCATGGCAAACGAGCATATTTGAGTTGACCCATCAAAAACTCATGAATCTTTTTAAAGAATATCTTATTGTGGGAGGAATGCCCGCAGCAGTATCAAGCTGGGTTACCACCCATTCGATATCCGAGATCAGCCAAGTGCACCAAGATATCTTACATACCTACCGGGATGATTTTGCCAAATATAGTGGACGCATTCCTGCTTCACTTTTAAATGAGATTATAACGGCGGTTCCCAAAAACTTGGGAAAAAAGTTTGTCTACAGCAAAATAAATCCCACTATGCGGGGTGATGCCATAAAAGAGGCGCTCGAATTGTTATGCCAGGCGAAAATTTGTAATCAGGTAAAAGCAACGGCGTCGAATGGTGTTCCGCTTGCTGCAGAATTTCTTGGCCATTATATAAAAGTTATTCTTCTTGATGTCGGACTGAGCTCGGCTGAGCTGAGACTTTCATTAGTTGCATTGGAAGCAATACATGAACTTGACCTTATAAATAAGGGAGGCATAGCGGAACAAGCCGTAGGGCAGCTTTTGAGAACAATCGATCCTCTTTACCTAGAACCAGCACTCTATTATTGGGTGAGCACCGACGAACATGCGAGTGCGGAGATTGATTATGTAATCCAGCATGGGAGCACGGTGGTTCCCATCGAAGTAAAAGCAGGAACCTCAGGGACCTTGAAATCGTTGCATCGTTTTATGCATGTTAAAAAACTATCATTAGCTGTTCGGATTAATTCTGCCCCTCCCCTTGTGTCAGCAGTAAATGTTAAAGATACGACGGGGAACGCAGTACATTATCAACTGCGATCTCTTCCTTTTTATCTTATTGGTGAATTACACCGATTGCTTGACTGAATATTGTTTGTTAAGCGGCTATGGAGAAAATGCTGCCATAACTGATCATTGCCAATTTTTTGATAAGAGCTATGCTAGGTACCATATGTTTAATGACTATTGAGAACGATGAGTACAGAGCTTTCCTTAACCCCTTTGATGCGGCAATACCACGACATTAAAAATCGATTTCCCGATGCCTTAGTCTTTTTTCAGGTCGGCGATTTCTATGAGCTCTTTTATGAAGATGCGCAAAAAGCTTCGGCATTCTTGGGAATTACGTTAACAAAGCGAGGTGGAGTTAGTGGTGAACCGATTCCACTTTGTGGTGTTCCTGTACATGCTGTGGATCACCATCTTATAAAGCTTGTGCGTGGTGGTTTTCGGGTTGTTATATGTGATCAACTTACCAAGCCACAACCAGGAAAACTTGTTGAGCGTGGGGTCCGACAAGTGCTTACTCCTGGTACTTTGACTGATGGAAAAATGCTTGAAGAAAAATCAGCATCCTATCTTGCGTGCATATATCCCATAACCGATCGCTATGGTCTCGTGTTTATGGAATTGCTAACAGGCCAGCTCTTTATAACGATGATTGAATCACATGATGACAAGCTTCTTGAAGCTGAACTTGCACGATTCTTACCTGATGAAGTTATTATTAGCAAAACAAAACTAGGTTCAATAACCGAGTCCACCTTAAAAAAGCTTGGATATGTTACCGTGGCATTTGATCCGGTTGTTCCTGGAGATGAAATTTTTAAAGCTTGGTTAGCCCAATTTCCTGAGGCAACGACCAATCTTCTTGAACATTCTGAAGGAATGTCTGCCGCTGTCGGACTTTTATATGCTTATCTGAACAAACATTGTCCTGCAGCTCTTAATCAATCGAGACAGTGCTTTGTCTATGCTCCTGAAGATTTCTTAGTGCTTGATGCTTCTACGCAGCGTAATCTTGAGCTGGTTAGAAATTTGCAGGATGGTGGTGCTGAAAATACCCTCTTTCATGTTCTTGATGCAGCAGCCACCGCCATGGGGTCCCGACAACTTAAAAAATGGATTTTGCGTCCTCTGGTAAAGCAAGAAATGGTTGAGGCGCGGCTGGATGCCGTTGAAATTTTTAAAGCTTCACTTTCTGAGCGAGAGAAGCTTAAAGAATTTTTACGCACGGTAGGAGATTTAGAACGCGTTGTTGGACGTATCGCATTGCGAAGAGCATTGCCTTACGATTACTTAGGTTTGATGAAAGCTTTGAGCATTTTACCAGACATTGCAAACACCTTAAGCACGGTAGTGAATTGTTCGGTATTATCTGCAATAAAATCCCGTTTGGTTGATTTTAGATCGTTGCATGCAACACTGGTCAACGCGTTAAATGACGACAGTATGCTACCCTGGCGTATAAAGTCGGGATATGATGCTGAGCTTGATCGTTTGAGGTTATTGCTTGATGATGGAGCAAAAGCCGTTCTTGATCTGGAACGCCATGAAATTGAACAGACCAAGATTTCATCGTTAAAAATAAGGTTTAATAAAGCTTTTGGCTATGCCATTGAGATCACTAAAACAAACCTTGATGCGGTGCCGCCCCATTATATGCGATTACAAACATTGACCAATAGAGAGCGGTATACGACACAAGAACTGAAAGACCTTGAGTATGACATTCAGCGCGCGAAATCAAGTATCGATGAAGTAGAGCAAGAGGTTTATAATCGAATTGTAGAACTTGTATTTCAAGAAGTCAGTAACCTTAAGAAAAGCTCGCAAGCCTTAGCACATCTTGATGGGATACTGAGTCTTGCCGAGGTTGCCTATGCAAACTCCTACGTTCGACCACAGTTTAATAGAAATCGTGATATCACCATTGTTGAGGGGCGACATCCTGTTGTTGATGTTAAGCTTCGGCACGAGTTTATTCCTAATACACTGTCTTTGACTGATCAAGAAAGTATTTGGCTTATTACTGGACCCAATATGGGCGGCAAATCCACTTTTTTGCGGCAGTCTGCTCTCATTTGTCTTATGGCGCAGATGGGCTCCTTTGTTCCTGCAAAAGAGGCAAATATCCCTTTGCTGGATCGAATATTTACGCGTATTGGTGCAGCAGATAACGTCGCTGCGGGAAAGAGTACGTTTTTAGTTGAGATGGAAGAGGCTGCGTTAATTTGCACGCTAGCGACTTCCAACAGCCTTGTCATTCTCGATGAAGTTGGACGTGGAACAAGCACTTATGATGGAATGGCATTAGCTCAAGCAATTATTGAATATATTTACTCACACTTAGGTGCTCGGTGTTTGTTTGCAACTCATTATCACGAACTGACGGGTCTGGTTTTAAAGCACCCTGGTATTGTTGCTTACCACGCTGCAAGCAAAGAGACAAAAGAAGGTGTTTTGTTGCTTCATAAGATTGTTAAGGGAAGCTCAGATGGCAGCTTCGGGCTCGAAGTGGCAAAACGAGCTGGAGTCCCCGAACCGATAATTATTCGAGCACAGCATATCTTATCCACCATGAAACGAATCGATTTTTTGCCTGGTTAAGAACCTTTAGTTCTTGCTGCTTTTCATCGTCAAAATAAGATATGCTAAAGGCGTTTGTCGACCTCAGATGTCAAAAAGCTTGCCGACTAAATTTTATTTCTCAGCAATTTCGAGTGTTTGCTTGAGAATTATCTTTGCATCTTGTTCATTTAAATTTTCAGGAAATTCGAATTGATCATCAAAAACAAAATTTCCCAATAGTGGTTGTTGATGCTTTTTCAAGTATTCAAAAAGGACATTGACTATATTTATTCCATTATTTGCCAAAAAATGTGCAATAAATCGTGCACGTTCAGATGCTTGAGAAAATGTCTGATTCCATCTAATATAATAGTGCGTGCGATATGTATCAGCTAAACAGAAGCTAAGATGAGAACGAATTATTTCAAGCATCGGATCAATTTTTTTCTTAGCTAACAATCGCTCACATGCATAAAGATCTGATTCTTTTTCGTATTGCAATATTCTTTTACGAAGAGATGTCACACCATAATAAAGTGACATCGCGGCAAGGCCGCCAATAAGGTATTTAGATACGTTGCTTTTATGTCCTAGTATACTTATTCCCGCGATAAACCCTAAAGTATTAAAATAATATATGGATGGTCTATATGCACGGTAAGAAACAATATTTCCAACTAATTTATGAGCTTTAAAAATTTTTTCATTCAAGTCTTTAGCGTCATTACTTTGTAGCGTAGATAACACAAGAAATGGTTGAGTGAAAACAAAAGCATCTGAGTCAGCGTTGTAGGCACCATTTTCTTCATAAACTGTTACACTGTTTTCAAATCCTGTGCCTGCAAGGGCATCCATCGCTATCGCTTTAAGTTCGGGTGAAGGTTCTTTCAGGGAACGATTTACCATTTTATAAAGTTTTTCCAACTGAGTGCGCAAGGTTTGTGAAAATGGATTTGCAGCATTATTGATTGTCATCACAAAAGCTAGACTGGCCAAGAATATACTATGGTTTTTCATGGGGGGTACCCTTTTATAAGGTTGGTTGCTCATTTTGTTATGATAAAATTATAGCATATTCTGTTGCTTTTTATAAAAATATCAAGATAAGTAAAATTTCCCATTCCTTTTCATCATGCTAAAATACCAGGTATACTAGTGCAGCTCTCTATGAGGTGAGTAGTAACACGTAAAATAGGTACAACAAATGGCAATAAAACGCATAGATTTAGCTTGGGTGACCGTTTCTGATTTTGAAAGGTCAAAAAAGTTTTTTGTAGAAACATTAGGGCTTACCGTGCTCTGCAGTGAAGATGAACAGGGTTGGTTAGAACTTGTTGGCGAAGATGGTGGTGCCATGCTTGGTGTGGGAAAAGCTGCACCCGATGGTGCTGACAGACCCGGTCAAAATGGGGTAATTACTTTTACGGTTGATAACATTGTGAAAACCAAAAATCATCTCGAAGCGCATGGCGTTGATTTTATTGGCGAAATTATTGAAGTGCCTGGGCACGTTAAGCTTGTCTTTTTCACTGATCCGGATGGTAATAAATATCAACTGGTTGAAGACATGGAAGAAGAGAACGATGATGACATGGAGCTTGAAATAGAGTTGGAGTAGAAGGTTTGAAAAGAGTGCAATTCACCTTCCATTTGTAAATAATCCAATATTTTGTCGACTTGTTCACGGTTTTGTTTAAACTATTAAAAAAGTTTTCAGAAATTAAGGAATGGCGGTGTTTTTATTTAAAAAATGGATGGTGGTAGGTCTTTTCCTCGTTACCCTTAGCAATGCAATGGATACATGTTCTCTAACGCTGGGAAAGGTCATAAGAAACAATTGGTGTGCGTGCAATTTTCCGCCCTTGTTTGCAGCAGCGCAAAATGGGGATATTGCTGGGGTTGCTTTATTGATCTCGAAAAAATACGCCATTGATGAACCATGCGATAGCACAAAGCGTACACCTTTATGGATTGCGGCTTTTCATGGGCATACGATTATTGTTGAACAGTTGATCGATGCGGGTGCGAATAGTAATGCTATCGATTATCAGGGCTGGACTCCACTGATTGCTGCAATTACCCAAAGAAAGATAGGGGCTATTGGACTGCTCCTTAAGCGTGGGGCGAATTTGAACCTCGGCCCACAAGCTGAAACGCCTCTTGAACTTGCACTGAGAATGAATAATATGCCATTGGTTAGAGCGCTTTTATGGCATGGTGCATTCTTTACAACAGCCCAAAAAGATGCCATAAAGCAAGCTTTTATTGGTGAACCATTCATTCAAGCGGCTGTTTTTGGAGAATGTAGTGAATTGCAAAGGTTGTGGTATCCTTCATTGTCACCAACACGTATACACCATGCGTTAGTTTTTGCGGTAGCTCAAGGTCATCAAGAAGTTGTTCATTTTCTTTTAAACCATGGCCCTCCTACCTTGGCTACGCGAGGTCTGGAAGTTTTATATTACGTCCGGGAGACTCAGACAGTTGGTACTGAAAAATATAAACATTATTTTATCATTGAACAAATGTTAAATGATCGATTGCCACTTTACATTCAACATGATTTAATCCCAAGCACAATTACCTTGCACAAAGATATGGTAGATTTTAATCAATGTATTTTTGATCGAAAAGAGTAGCGTAGCGTGGTGCTCCACAAGGCAAAAAAGGTCAGTGGATGTCAGCAAAATTGGGATACTAATTACCAAAGAAGCAACGCGCAGGTGACAAGAACTATCGCGTATAAAGCAATAATGCCTAATTTTTTCTGCGATAACGTTAACTTGTTGGGTTTGGCGATAAGCCCAAAAATGATCATCGTTACGATAAGAAATATAAAGAAAATGTAGTCCGATAAGATAAAATAACTTACGTCAGGTGATATCGATTCGATCACAAAGCGATAGGCCATGAGCGTTGAAACTGAAAAAAGAACAATGCTCAATATAGTTTGACCATGCGTATCGGAAATACCATTTTGATCAAAGAGGCGGTCGATATTGAAGGTGAAACAAAAAATGGTTAAAAAGAGAATGAGTAAGAGTGGTATAAGGATTGTAGCAACGTGTCGTATATCGCGCCGCATACAATCAAAGAGGAAAACCACCTTTTGATAGTAATGCGTTTCTTGGGGATCGGCGTAGATTGATTCTTTCATGAATCCATATTGAACGTTATGACCAATGATTTTCCATCCAGACAAAAACATGTCGGAACTGTAACTAAAAGAGGTTGGATCAGACTCAAAGATAACATCTCTGGCATCTTCGCTGTGATTAACAAGCGCTAAGGCTAACCGATGGTCATCAAGAGGGAAGTTTTTATGATCTAACATTGTTTTAAATTGAAGTTGAATATCATACCTGGCTCGTGTCTTGGTGCCATTTTTTGTAATGAATGGTTTTGATTTTTGTTTTATTTCTCCATTTTCAAAACTAAATTGTTCTATGTCAGTTAGTTTAATAAAGCTTTCATCAAATTCAAACCACACAATCCCATCACATTCAAAATCATTTTTGCTCACATCGAATTTGAGAAAAGATCTTATAAAAAATCCTGTTTTTACTACCATGTTTTTATTTTTTTCGAGTTTCTTCAATTCTGGTAAAGAAAGAAGAGAAGGATAGTTTTCATAAGGTTGGAAGGTTACCATCGGTTTATAAAAAATAGCGAGCAAAATAAATGACGCTACCGTGAACACAGCGACCTGAAAAGTGAAGCTGACATAAGCGCGATTTTCTGACGTCGACATCGTTGATCCTTGGGTTTGATTACGATCTATGCTCAAGAGTCTTATTCAAGTGACTCCAATGTCAAGGGTTATATCAACTCTTACATGCGTTCTGGTTGAGCAATTTCCAGTAATGCAAAGCATGTTTTGAATGTATCACGTAACACTGAAATTACTAATAATCGAGCTCTGCTTTGTTTGATTTCGGAAAGCTCGATGACCCGATTTTCCGCGTAATACCGATGAAAAAGGTGGGCAAGTTCAAGTACGTAATAGGTAAGTAAGTGAGTTTGGTAATTACGTGCGATATTTTCGAGCAATTCTTTAAGAGAAACGATTTTCTTCAAAAGAAATCGTTCGGAGTCACCTATGTTAGCACTATCTGCATTGGTGAGAGCTTCTAATTCTGGGTGTTGTGAAGCTTTTTCTAAAATGCTTCCCATCCTGACATACGCATATTGGGCATAATAAACCGGATTTTCTTCAGTATGTTTTAAAGCTAATGCTAAATCAAATTCAAGGTGCGCATCCGCTTTTCGGTGAAGATAAAAAAAGCGAGCAACGTCTGTTCCCACTGTTTCAATCACATCCTCCAATGATACTATCTTGCCAGCTCGTTTTGACATTTTTACTGCCTGACCTTCTTCCTTGAGAGTGACAAGTTGATAAAGGATTATATCCAGTTGATCTGCTGAATAGCCGAGCGCTTTCATAATTGCCTTGAGACGCACAAGGTAGCTGTGATGATCTTGTCCCAATATCATAATGAGATGGGTAGCACCACGGCCTATTTTATTATGCAAATAAGCTACGTCAGAGGCGACATAGGTCCATTCACCATTACTTTTGCGCAGTACGCGATCTTTATCATCCCCAAATTGTGTTGAAGTAAACCAAAGGGCATCATCTAATTTGTAAGTGAAGTCTCGGTTTGTAAGAACCTTGATTGCTTTTTCAACAGAATGGTCTTCATGCAAACTTTTTTCTGAGAACCATACATCGAAGCTTATGCCATAGCTTTGAAGTGTATTCTTAATTTTTTCTAACAATGCATTTTTTGCATAATCTTCAAAAAAACTGTCGGGTCTATCGAGAACGCTCTTGCCTTCGTGCGCGATGAGTTCTTGAGCGAGATAGAGAAGATATTCACCTTGATAGCCATCTTCAGGCAATGGACTGTTAATGCCGAGGACTTGCTCACAGCGTACCTTGAAAGAGAGCCCCAATTTTTTGATTTGTGAGCCTGCGTCATTGATATAATATTCTTTGACAACGATATTGCCAAGAAACCGTAAAATGTTACCCAGGACATCTCCAATGATGCCACCTCGACCATGTCCTAGATGCAATGGACCTGTAGGATTAGCGCTGACAAATTCTACTGAATAGGTATGGTGCGGTTTGGTGAGATCCCCTTTGAAAAACTGATCTTTCAATTCATAGAGATCATTGAGTATTTTTTTAAAAGCCTCGAGGGTTAAGGTAATGTTAATAAACCCAGGTCCGGCACTATCTATACGTGCGATTGAAGAATGTTTAAAGGTCGCTGCAAGATGAATTGCTATATCACGTGGATTTTTTTGTAATGGTTTTGCAAGGATAAGTGCTGCATTTGTACTTATATCACCAAAATTCTCTTTAGTTGGATCAGTGAGTAATGAGATAGCAATTGACGTCAGACTATCAGGTGTCACTGGATAGATGTGTTGGATATGGGAGAGTAATGATTCTTGGATGTGCTGAATTATATTCATATTCTTGTAGTTTCGTGGCAAAATGAGTCAAACATACCCATGATAATAGCAAACGGGACGATGTTTGTAAAAATAAAAAATCCCGCCGTGGAGATAGCATATCGGTGTGTTTAAGACGGTTTTTTAAACACGGGAGTACTATGCTCATCAAAGAGTTACCACGACGGGATAATGACAGTATGATAAAAACTGGCAAAAATGTCCAGATTGAACTATAATCTTATTAATAGAAAATGCTTAAATTCAAAAATATTTTAACTGGAAGAGGTATGAAGATAGCGGTATTGGTATCAGGAGGAGTGGATAGTTCGGTTGCATTACGCCTTTTAAAAGAACAGGGCCATGAGGTTACGGCATTCTATCTAAAGATCTGGCTTGAGGATGAACTTTCTTATTTAGGCACGTGCCCTTGGGAGGAAGATCTTGCATATGTGCAGGGCGTGACCCAACAAGCCGGTGTTAAGCTTGAAGTGCTTTCGTTTCAGCGGGAATATTGGGATGCTGTTGTTTCTTATACGGTCGCTTCAGTACAGGCTGGTCGAACTCCAAACCCCGATGTTATGTGTAATAAATTTGTTAAATTTGGGGCATTTCAAGATGTTGTGGGCAACCACTTTGATAAAATCGCCACAGGACATTATGCCAATGTCTCTTTGCATGGCGATGTTTATGAGTTACATCGATCTCCTGACGCCATAAAAGATCAGACCTATTTTTTGTCCGCTATGAGTCAAAACCAGTTGTCGCGGGCTCTTTTTCCTTTGGGGACATTGACCAAAGAAGAAGTTCGGGCAAAGGCGCATGAGTTAGATTTGCCAACAAAAGATAGAAAAGACAGCCAAGGTATTTGTTTTTTGGGAAAACTTAAATTTTCGGACTTTATTCGGCATCATTTGGGAACGAAGGAGGGTCAGCTCAAAGAATTTGAATCGGGTCAGGATTTGGGTACCCATGAGGGATTTTGGTACTATACGTTGGGGCAGCGAAAGGCTATACGCTTAAGTGGTGGTCCTTGGTACGTTGTTGCCAAAAATATCCAAGAAAACATAGTATACGTTTCCAAAAATTATTATGCTCCAGAAAAGGAGCGAAAGAGCTTCTTTGTTGAATCTGTTAATTGGATATCAGGAATGCCTTCATTAGAGCATTTCTTTGATGTTAAATTGCGTCATGGGCCAAAAACGAGCCGTGCAAAACTCATTGACTCGGGACATGGTTCTTATAGGGTACAGCTCGAAGAGCGGGATCAAGGCATTGCTCCGGGACAATTTGCTGTTTTTTATGAGGGAAGCAAAGTTTTAGGGGGTGGGATTATTAGTACTGAACGATGAGTTAATGGCAGAAGCAT
>CAVOUX010000014.1:0-26305 GCA_963699715.1 uncultured bacterium | reverse complement strand
GTCAAGAAGAAGTAATGAGACTGTTGCTTGGAGTACCTAGTATTGCAGTTAATGCTTCAGACAACGATGGCTGGACGCCATTACATTGGGCTGCTTGTGATGGTCAAGAAGAAGTAATGAGACTGTTGCTTGGAGTACATAGTATTGCAGTTAATGCTTCAAACAAAGATGGCTGGACGCCATTACATTGGGCTGCTGCGAAAGGTCAAGAAGGAGTAGTGAGACTGTTGCTTGCAGTACCTAGTATTGCAGTTAATGCTCAAGACAGGAAGTGGGGCATGACACCATTGCATAGGGCAATTGATCTTCGTCAAGAAGGTGTGGTGAAGTTATTGCTTGGAGTACCTGGTATTAACGCTAATGCTTTAAGCAACCGTGGCGAATCGCCATTGCATTTGGCTGCTGCGAAAGGTCAAGAAGGAGTAGTGAGACTGTTGCTTGCAGTACCTAGTATTGCAGTTAATGCTTCAGACAAAGATGGCTTGACGCCATTAGATATAGCTTTTGAGTACACAGGAAATCATAGAATTATAGCGTGTCTTTTGACTCATGGAAGCAAGCTTAAGATCAATGATGACGTGCCATTTTTCCAGAGGTTATTTGGTGCAGGAATCAATATTAGTAATCAAGATAGAAATATTCTGCAAAAAGTGTTTAAGGACCAACCATTATTGCTTGCTACCGTTCTTAATGATGTTAAAAAATTGCAAAGCTTATTAGCAAAGCCGTTAGATCGTAAAGTACTGCAGGAAGCATTATGTTATGCCATTGGGCAGGGGCATAAAGAAACTCTTGACCATTTTCTCAATAATTCCAACATGACTGACAAGATAATCCAACAAGGCGTGAACCATATCAACATTCTGCTCAAACAAACACTCACTCAAGAAGAAAGAGCTCTCTACGAAGAGATAAAGATATTACTCGAGCGTAATGCCAAATTATTAGAAAAATGTCCCATCTGCTTAGCTTTATTTGTCGACACATCAGGTCAGAAGCAAACCATACTCGCCTGTACTCATCAATTTCATAAAGCGTGTATCGATCAATGGCTCACTATAAGAAAAAAATGTCCACTCTGCCGAGAGTCGATGCCGGACGATGCGCAATCATTGGACAATCAGTTAATTACGGCAATAGGAATGTCAACACGAGAAAAGATCAAAGACTTACTTGAACACGGGGCAGATTGCAATAATGATGAATATGGCCCAACACCATTTGCCTACGCCGTTGGCCTGGGGCGCGCTGATATCATTGATCTGTTGCTTGACCATACGTCGATCAATCCAATAAAAAATTTATCAGAATGTTTAGCAACTGCCATCAAGAACAAGCACTATACCATTGTGCTCACCCTCATTGCTGCAGGAGCACTGGTTAATCCCGAAGATTCCACAGCGGTTGAAGGCATTAAAAAAGCTGTTTATGGAAAGCATGTACTATTGTTTTCAATCCTGGGCAAGTTGCCTCAGCTGTTACCATTCTTGGAAAAAGGCAGCCCCGAAACACTGAAAGAGGCATTGCACTATGCCATCGCGCAAGGACATACCGATATTGTTGCATGTCTTTTGCAGCATCCCTAAAAAAGAACAATCTTTCTGCAGTTTTAAGAGAACTGGTTAACCATGCACGGACGCTCTTTTCAGCGCTGCACGGTACCTGAATACAAAAAACGGTATACAGAAATCATAGTAATAATAATGACCTATTTTCTGAATGATGTACAACGAAGATAAATCTTCATTCCTGAGCCTCTTTTTCCCCAGACATGATACACCAATTGGCACCATTCGCCGCAACCACGATGACGCACATGAGGACTTTTTTATGATATGTCTTTATTTATTAGCATTCTTAGCCATACAAATATCCTCATTAACTCCTATGGAGCAAAAAAATCCATACCTACTGCATGAAGCTGCTGCCCGTGACGATGTAGTTACCGTTACAAAACTTCTGAGTGGAGCAGATGTTAATGCTACTGACGAAGATGAGCAGGCGCCTTTGCAGAGGGTTGCGAGGAACGGTCATGTAAGATATGGTGAGATTATTGCTTGAAGTACCTGGTAAGGCCTATGCCGTTTTCAAATATAACTATAGTTTTTAAAGATAAAGGGTTGTTGTGAAATTGTATTTTTTAACATTGTTTTCATTTTTATTTGCGATCAAAACACATGGCATGGAGCCTGTTTCGGTTAACAAGATTGGGCAGACCACTGCATTGCATAATGCTGCACGGGGTGGACACAATATCATGGCAAAATTCTATGTGAATATGGGATCAGACGTCAATGCCAGGGATGAACAGGGCCGCACTCCCTTATATCTTGCGATCGAATCTGGACATCAAGGTATTGTTAAACAGCTGCTTGAAATGCCAGCGGTGGATATAAACATTCCCAATAAAGATGGGGTAACGCCACTGCATATTGCAACATATAAAGGGGAGCATGGAATAGTCAAGCGATTGCTATTGATGCCCGCACTCAAAAAGCTTATTGAAGATAAAGATAAAGTGACTCCTTTACATCTCGCTGCCACTTATGGGCATAGTGAAATTGTCAAGACATTCTTGGCGAATGGAATGAAAAACCATCCAGACAAGTGGGGTTTTACACCACTTCATCGAGCTGCCGAGAAAGGTCATGAAACAATTGTTCAACAGTTGCTTCACCTTTCAAATGTCAACGTAAATTCATTTACCATTGATGGGATTACACCATTGCATTGGGCAGCATTTCATGGCCGTGAAAAAATTGTTGATATTCTTTTATCAACGCTGGGCATTAACATAAATGCTCGAGATATCAATGATTCTACGCCTTTGCATATGGCGATCCACAATGGTCATGAAAATGTGGTAAAAACATTATTATTAACGTATGGAATCGATGTAAATGCCTGCGTGAAAAGAGGAGTTACAAAACAAAAAGTTGAAGTACATCAATGGACGCCTTTGCATATTGCCGTTTCTTCTGGCCATGAAGGAATTGTGAAACTTTTATTACGAACACCTGGAGTTGATGTTAATGCCGCTAGCCAAGAAGGATTAACACCCTTAGACATCGCATTATATGCTAAATCGATCAATGTTTCTCTTATTCGGACACTGCTTCTGAATGGAGGACAGCTAAAACAGAAAGATCAAAACAGAGAATTTTTGCAAAAGTTATGTGGAAAAAATCTACTTATGAGCAGCGCACTTCTTAACAATGTTGTTCCGCTACAAGAAGAGATCGCTGCATTAAAAAAAGAGATGGATAATACAAAGGTAATCGCAGAAATTAAAAATGCACTGCATTTTGCTATTGGTCAAAATAATCTTGAAGCTGCTCAAAGTCTCATGAATTCTCTTGATGAGTTGCATATGACCGAGGTAGCGCAGCACATGAAGCTTTTGCTCAGTCAAAAATTAACGGCGGAACAACGCTTGTTCTACGAAAGCATGATCCATTTGTTAGAACAAATGAATAAAAAAAGACAAGAAGAACAATGCCCATTTGTTTTGAACCCTATGATGACATCGTCAGAGATTCTTCCTTGCAATCACAAGTTTCATGCGAGTTGCCTTGCCCATTGGGGCGAAGAGAAAAAAATATGTCCCGTATGCAATACTGATGTTAAAGAAATCAGTGTTGATGCATTGGATCTCACTTTAATGACCGCAGTCATGCGTCGAAATCCTGATGCACTTAAGACAGAACATTTACTCAGAAGAGGTGCAAACAGCAATAGTGAATGGAATGGACTGACCCCACTGTTATTTGCTGTTATTTACTCGGTCGCACCGATATTGTTCGCTTATTTTTAAAATATATGGATATCAATCCGATAAAAAAGATTGAAGAATGTCTTTACAATGCTGCCTCAAAAAAGCGCTATGACATTTTATTGCAGCTTCTTGAAGCCGGCGCACTTATTGGTTCAAATCGGGATGTGAAAGAAGCAGTCAATCAAGCGCTTGTGGGCAAAGAATTGCCATTATTTGCTGTCTGGGGAAATGTCGAGGCAACTAGCGTGCTCTTGCCAAAAAGCGATCTTAATGTGCTTCAAGAAGCCTTGCGTTATGCCATTGGACAAGGACATGTAGATGTTGTTCAACGAATTTTGCACACATGTATAAATAATTCAGAGTTCTTGGTTAGCGAATTTTCCGAACAAGCCAGAACACTTTGTAAGCGTTTTAAAAAAATGACAGAAGCAGCTTCTCAATATAAAGATGTCAATTCAAAAGAGCTCTGTTATGTGTATATGGAATCCAAAGACGTTATCAAACCATTTTCGATATGCTCAATAAGCTGGATAGACCTCCGTCTATTCACGGAGAAAGGGGAATATCAATTGATACATTGCCAGTAAGAGGTACATCACTACGCAGCAATGTTTCTGATTTGAAGAGTCTCTAAGAGAAAAAATAGGTTGACGATGTACTCGATAATTATTTTTGCTTTGTCATGGATCACCATGGCCTGGGCAATGGAGCCTCCCAGGATTCCTTTGCATAAAGCTGCCAAGGGGGATGGACACCATTACATCATGCCTACATACTTTGCGCAGACCGATTGTCATTTATGAATTATGTTATGCCAGAACTCAGGAGTCTTCTATTGTCTTTCATTATGTGGAACATGCAATCTTTTACTACCAAATAAAGAAATCCATTTACCGCCCGATTGTCTGGACGATAAATGGATATAGTAATGTTTAATCTCGTGGCATCTCAACACAGTCATTAAAAATGGCCACATCACCACTACTATCAGCCGTAGCAATAAGATAACTTTTTGGTGCAAATGCCGCATTCTTTGGTGAATATGAATTCTTTGGCAAAGCATATGAAGTTCCATTAATCAATGTATTTTCCGTAACAGAATATACTGTTATATCATTGGAGCCGTTAGCAGTCACCAGATAAGAACCATCCGATGAAAAAGCTACTGATGCTGGACTAACAGAACCGGCGGGTAGTGGATAGGAAGTACCTTCGCTCAAAACTCCATCTTTTACCACAAAAAGCGTTACATCTTTTGAATAAGAATTGGCGGTAGCAACCAGGGAACCATCAGGCGAGAAAGTGACCCAGCGAGGCCCACTAGATTGCTGAGGCAATAAATATGAAGGACTGGCAGATAATACTCCATTTACCACGGTGAAAATTACGACCGTATTTGAATCATTTGATGTAGCAAGAGAGGAACCATCTGGTGAAAATGCAACAGCGCGAGGACAACTTGAACCAACTGGTAAATTATACTGGGTTGCATTGTTGAGTTTAGCATCTGCAACGGTAAACATGGTTACGCTTCCAGGAGAACAGAAGTTGTTGGCAGTGGCAAGGTAAGAGCCATCGGGTGAAAATGCTACCGAATTAGTGCTAATAGATGTCGTTGAGTAGGATGCACCTTGGCTCAAAATTCCTTGTGTTATTTTAAATATACTCACATTACTTGTACCTGAATTAGCGGTAGCAAGAAGAGATCCGTCAGGAGAAATTGCCAATGCGATGGGATTTGTTGATTTAGCAGGCAATGGGTATGAAACTCCACTGCCCAGCACTTCTCCATGAACAGGGAATATTGTTACCGTACCCGGATTAAAATTATTAACGACCGCAAGCGAGGTGCCATTGGGGGAAAATGTTAGTGCTGTGGGAGATGTTGAACCATATACCGGATATGCGGTCGCACTGCAACTACCATATACTCCTGTATTAAGCCCAGTTATGATCAAAAAAGCTAATGCTCTTACAATTTGCTTATTAAACGTTTTCATACCGTTTCCTTTATTTATGAGGTACATCTAGTGCATTCAAATATGGAACAAAGAATATTAAAGCGATTTTGCATTGTCAAGACAAAAAATCGCTGTTTTACGGTCATAACATTTAAGAGATTCTTTGAGTCGGGAATAAATAGGTACGTTAAACGATCCTTTTCATTGTTCATTTATCAACTTCTAAAAGAAAAAGTATCAAAAGATCTTTAAGTTCTGGCAACAGGATACCCAAAAATGAAATTTTTGAGGTGCCACACTGCTCTACTGAGGAGCGTATATGTTCTTTAAAAATATCATAAATCTCTTTATGGCCATTCTTAAGAGCATATTGTAGGGCTGTCTTTTCAAATTTATCATGAACATTACTATTGGCTCCGGCAGCAAGTAAAGCTTGTACCACCGCTTTATATTTATTTCGAGCAGCAATATGCAAGGGAGTGCGGCCCTCGTTATCTAACTTATTTACCTTGATTCGTGGTGCAGTAAGGAGAGCTTTTACCACCACTTCACGTCCCTTAGCAGCTATATGCAAGGGTGTTATTCCAGAATTAGTGCGAATATTGACATTGATAGCGGGTGCATGTAATAAAGCTTGCACTACCTCTCCATGTCCATTCCGCGCTGCGGTATGCAACGGTGTCCAACCATAGCCATTTTGTGCATTGACGTTAATTTCCACCTGCTCAAGTAAAATTTTTACCACATTTGCATGTCCCTGTCCGGCAGCTACGAATAAGGGAGTATTATCCAAACTATTATTCGCGTTGACATTGATTTTGGATACTGAGAGTAAAACCTCTACTACTTTCACCTGTCCATTTGCAGCAGCTACGTGCAATGGGGTACTTAAGCCTTCATCTTGACTATTTACATCGCAACCGGAAAGCAGAAGTTTTTTTAGTTCATCAACATTTCCTTTCTTAGCAGCTTCATGCAAAGGAGTTATGCCCCTTAATGAAGTTCCTGGTTGCATAGTAACAAGAGCTGTGGTCCATAATGTTAAAAATATTGATAAAGATAATTGAGAATAAACTTGCACGAGCACTTCCTAAAATAGTGAACCCTGAACTGCGCTTTTATATAAATGACTTGCTGGCGCTATTTTTTCACAATAGTTTGTTTGTCAGCTCCTAAAAGAAAAAGTACCAAAAGATCTTTTAATTCAATCAAAAGTGTGCTCAAAAATGAGCTTCTTGAATTGCAACATTGCTTAATATAGTGGTCTGCATGTTCTTTAAAAATATCATAAATCTCTCCATGGCCATTCTCAAGAGCACACTGTAGGGCCGTCTCCCCTGAGATACCATCGCGAGTGTTAACATCAGCACCATGAGTAAGTAAAGCTCGCACTATTACCTCATTACCTCTCCTAGCACCTATATGCAAGGGCGTCCAGCCATTGTTATCTCTAATATTCGCATCACTTCCTAGCGCAGCAAGTAAGGCTTGCACTATCTCTTTATGTTGAATGTGTGCAGCCCAGTGTAAGGGAGTCCAACCATCCCATGCAAGAACATTCACTTCGATGGTTGGCATAGCAAGTAAAGCTTGAACTACCACCAGATGTCCATTTTGGACAGCACGGTGCAAGGCTGTCATGCCCTCATTATTTGAGGCATTAATATCGAGAGTTGGTGCAGCAAGTAAAGCTTGCACCACCGCCACATTGCCGATTTCAGCAGCAATATCCAAGGGCGTTAAATCGTCATTATCGCGTGCATTGACATTGATAGAAGATGCAACAAGTAATGCTCGAACAACACCAACATGCCCATTTTTAGCGGCCCAATGCAAGGAAGATATTTTGGAGCCACTGCAATAATTAACATTGATTCCTGGTGCAACAAGTAAAGATCGTACCACCGATTCGTATCCATAAGCAGCAGCTATTTGCAAGGGCGTCAAATTAGAGATATCTTGTGGGTTAACATTAATTTTTGAGTCTGCAAGTAAAACTTGCACTATTTTATTATGTCCTTTCTCAGCAGCACAATGCAGAGGTGTACGACAGTTGTTTGCAGGAATATTGACATTAATTTCTGGTTCGTTAAGTAAAACATATGTCACATTTATATGACCTTTTTCTGCCGCCCAGTGTAAGGGCGTTAAGGCATCTTTATCTTGGGCATTAACATTTGCTCCAGCATTTAAAAGCTCTTTCACCATAACAACATTTCCATGCATAGCTGCTTTGTGCAGTGGTAATATATTCTGAAAGGGATGCTGATCCGATTCCATACCATGGGATATTGTCGTCCATAATATACTAAAAATAATTAATTCATACATCAAAGCGCCACGCATTTTTTTCTATAAGCTTCTGCCACCATACATTTGATGAAAATCTATCCAGAAATACTACCAATCCAGCAGATAATTTCAAGGTCGAAGCGGTATTTGACCCAAATGCACGTTATCATCTTGCTATGTTGAACATTTACCATATCTTGCGAAAGTAATTTTATTACTTTTAAAAAGATTTATTCCATGAAATCATTTCTCAAACTGCTTACTCTTGCACTATTCTTTTTTTGTTCTGGAATTACAAAGTATGGAACGAGAAGAACGGGCCCAACCACTGGCGCGTCATGAAATAACATTATTGCATAAAGCGGCTACTTATGGGTATGTTGCATTAGCAAAGCTCTGTTTAGTTTTTAATCCGGATGCTAATCTTTTTAATGCAAGCGGATTAACTCCCTTATGTCTTGCGAGTTTTAACAGACATGAAGATATTGTTGCATTAATAAACGTGAATATACCAAGTCCAAAGGGATGTGGGATTGACCAAGAAACTGGAAAAAAGGGATCCACAAGCTTGCATCATGCAGTGGATGAAGATAGAATTTTTCAAACACTATGCCAATAAAATGTATCAGTTGAGGAACACAATGATAAAAAAGATATATACGAAATCACTATTTTCAATTCTTTTTTTGCTTTTGTCTGCAGTTGATTGCGCTAATCCTTTCCAACCCCAAAATGGCACCTGGTCCCTTGTAGCACAATGCAACCTTGTTCGTCTTGAGCATTAACATCTGCACCAACATGTAAGTATTTTTCAACGATAAATAAATTTCCCTTGTCAGCCGCTTGATAAAGCGACATGGTAAGAATACTGGGTTCTTCGTGTTGTTCCATTCCAGTTATTAATATAATCCATAAAAGAGAAAAAGAAGTAAGGATTTTATAGGAGGTGTTCACAGTGATTCTTTCATTATAACTGTCTCATTTCCAATGATTTCTTACCGGAATTGCCACTTTAAGGGTGCTTCAAGATTATTCTGGTAGAAAAACACCCAAGGCATTAGCTAACCATCCTGGGAAATCATTTATGAAATACATGCCTTTATAAATAACAAAAATACTTTAATAAAATATCTTCTTGCGGAAGGCCTATAGGCCTTCCGTCTTTGGCATGTTCCGAATCACATCACCCTCTCAAAATCTCAACCATTTAAATTTAACTTTAGTCAAACCCCAAAAAGTTCAGCTCTTACCCTAGGGAGCGTGCGAGCTGGTATCATTGGCATGCTCAGTGCATTAACAAACTGTATAATTCTCTCATATCGCTCATGAAGTTCAGCTGATTGGCATCGAGCCAATAAGATTTGCATCTTCATTAAAATTTCATCAAACCCACAGATTCTTTTAGGATATTCCTTGAGGATAACCTCAACAATTTCTGCATGTCCTTGTGCAAGTGCATAATACAATGCTTCTTTAATAATTGAAGAATCATTATGCAACATAAGAGATTTCACCGCTGAAAGATTTCCTGTCATTGCAAAGAATTGAATCGAGTGCTGATGAAGGGCTTTTTTGATGGCGGTGACGAGTATTTCGTTTTTAACATTTACGATTGCTCCTTCCTGAATCAGTGCAAGCATAATTTCATATTTACCTTGCTCAGCAGCCAGCAACAAACATTCTTGGATGTTTTTGATCGGGTTGATGGACATAGCGTGCAGGAGTAACTTCACAATGGTATAATTCCCCATAGAAACCGCAAAGGTAAAGGTTGTTATTCCTTTTTCATAGTTGCCATCCGCCCCCTTTTGTAATAATTCTTCAATCATCGCCAAATTGCCATCACCAACAGCAATAAAGAGTCGATTGTCAAGCGATTCAGAATCAATTCCCTCAAATAATTTTGAACAAAGAGGACATTCTTTTTTTACCGTAAACCACCGATCAGAACATTCTTTATGAAACGTGTGTGTGCAAGGTAAAGTTTTAGCTTTCATTTCGGGAGTTTCTTGATATGAATGGAGGCAAATGGAGCATCTTTCTAATTTCTTTGCTGCTTGTTGAAGCAAACTTTTGATGTTCACATAATGTTCTTTTCTTTCGTTAGATAATGAGTGCGTTAATAAAATATCAAGATGATCTAAAAGTTCTTGAATCAATTGTTCATCACCAAAGGGTAAAAGGGGTTCAATGATTGTCACATTCCCTTGGCCAAGAGCACAAAGCAAAATTTGTTTAACTAATTCTTTATCAGTTTTTTGATTAATCGTGCTAAGAGCACGTTCAGGATAATTGAACACTGCTGCTATCATAAGAGGATTATTACCTAACCATTTTTCTAACAAGACTCTCTCAGTTGAAATAGCTCCGTAGGAAAGAAGGATTGGTACAAGATTTCTATTGAGAGACTCATGAATCAAGGCACAATCTAGTGCAGTCATAGTCCGTTCACCATGTCGCGCAATGCCATTGACATCAATGTTTCTCATATGCAAAAGTTGCATGACCACATTTTCTCGATCACACAAAACGGCATCATGCAAGGGCGTCACGCCATCATCATGGGGCTTATTAACTTCAAAATGAGGAGACTGCAATAACATCGCCACGAGCGGGTCACTGCCTTGTTTAATAGCAACAGACAAGGGCGTTTGGCCAGCAACATTTTCAAGATCAACCAATGCTCCGTGATCAAGTAATATCTTTGCAGCATCAACATAATCCTCTCCTGCCGCATAGTGCAATGGTGTCGATCCGTCTGCTTCACGTGCGTTGGCAGTAATAGCAGGAATGGCCAGTAATGCTTTGACTAACGCCATATTATTTTGCGTTACAGCAATGGTTAAAGGCGATATCTTTTTCAATCTTTCAGATGTTTCTCGTAAATTAGGTGCACCATTGTGCACTCTTGTCGCTACCGGATCATTATGAAGATTTTGATTGTCTCTCTCTGCTGCGCGAGGCAACCCTATGGAACTGAGTGGAACAGCTGTGCTGATTTTTCTCTTGAGCATTCCCAAAATATCTTCATAAATAGCTTTTTGTGGCGCAGAAAGTTTCTGTGTTAACAGTACATTTACGCGGTTAATGAGTGCCTCTAACATGCTCTGGTCGCATAAGGGCAATAGATTTTGCACCATTTCTTTATGTCCTTGCGCTACAGAATATATAAGAGCCGTTTTCACCTCTTTTTTTTCAGCATCATTTTTCATGGGATCCATTACGGGCGGAAGTGCCTGAAGTACTTTTTCACGGTCATTAAAAAGAACTGCAAGAAGAAATGAATTATTCCCAAATACTTGTTGCAGGGCAGATTTATATTCATTGTTAATTTTTCCACCACGGCGCAACAATTTTTTTATGATTCCTTTATGAATATTAATTTTATCAAGCGCCAAATCCAATGGTGTCTGTCCATAGTTGTTCATCGCGTTAATATCAATATGATGCATTGTAACAAGAAGATTAACCACTTTTTCATGACTCAGGAGCGCAGCAAAATGCAGAGCATTCCTTCCGCATTTGCCAGCAACATTTACATTAATATGAGCAATAGTGCATAGTAATTTAATGAGCTCATCATGCCCCAATTGGGCAGCTTCAATTAAGGGCGTCATGCCATTTTTATCAGCAATATTCACATTAATATCTTGAATGGCAATAAGCATTTTAACGATATCGATCTGATTATGCCTGATTGCTACATGGAGTGGAGTTCTTCCTTCTTCATCGACAGAATTTACCGATGCTCCGTTTTGTAGCAGATGGCTAACTAGTGTTTTATCGCCTAATGCCGCCTGATGCAATGTCTTTGTTTTCGGTGCACTATGAGTACTTGCTACGGCCTGCGTAACGAAAGGCTTATGAACCGCAGCTTCACCACTATGTGCTGCATGATGCAACGTAGTCTTCGGCGCAATACTGGTGCTTAATCCTGCCCGTGTAACAAAAGGATTGCTAACCGCAGTTTCATTACTATGTATTGGTTGATGCAATGTCCTTATTTTCGGCGTAACACGAGCGTTTGATGGTGGAGGTGGAACAATTGTATGAGCATTTGATGGTGCAGGCGGAATAACTGGATGAAGGATTGCTTGTAATTTTTGTGCAACACCTTGATAGAACTCTTTATGCTGCGTGGGCACATCTTGGTTAAGCAATATATTAATAAGACGTATTGCTTCATTTGCAGTTGCAGAATTAACACATTTGAGCAAGAAATCTGTCGCTTCTTTATGCCCTTGCCCCATCGCGTAACACAATGCATCACCGATGACTTCCTGTTCAGTTTTGTTATTGATGAGTCTTTGCAGTTCTTTGCAGTTATTAAGCACTGCAGCTAAACAAACGGGGGTGTCAGCAAATACTTTACCCAGCGCCTTTCTATCGTGTGGGTTAATACTAATCTCGTTACTAAAAAGGTTCTGGAACAAACCGCCTTTGTTAATTTCAAGCTTACATCCATTAAATAGTAACATTCTGATCGAATGCTCATCGGGATAGCGCTGTCGTAAAGCAATAGTTAATGGTGTTAATCTTTTATGCAGAAGAGCCAGCTCTACTGATGCATGAGGAATGATGACACTTCCGAAAAGTTCATTGGGTCTGATGCCAGGGTGATGAAGAAGCATTTTTATAATTTCTTCCTCCCCCTTAATGGCCGCAATATGTAAAGGTGTACACCCATAGATATCCACCCCATCACTTTTCCAATCGTCGCGTGGATTAAGTATAAAAGTTTCTATTTTATGCAAAGTGGTATTTATATCAATACCTGAAGCTTTTAGCAACAGATACACCATTGCAGGTTTTCCATGTAATACGGCATAAGCGAGTGGAGTCTCTCCTTCGCTATTTCTTGCATTGACTTGAACATTTTTATTAATCAATAATTGTACAATTTTTGTGTTGTCATTTTCAATTGCCACATGTAACAGTGTGGTCTTGCCAAAAGTTCCCTTGATATCTGCATTGAGATCAATGTCCGAAATTTTTAAAAGTGCTTCCATGACCTCTGCATATCCCTTTTGGGCAGCAACAGCGTGCAAACCGATATCAATTTTAATATTTGGTCTTGTCAGAAGATATAAAACTACTTCTCGGCGTCCATGTTCTATAGCAAGTTGTATCGCTGTTTTATAATTTTCATCGACAGCGTTAATGAGGACACTGGGTGTCTCTGCCAGTAACTTTACTACTGCCAAGTGACCATTCTCAGCTGCGCAATGCAGTGGTGTTTTTTTCAATCTATTAGGCGTATTAACCTCTATAAAAGAATTATTAAGCAATAATTGGACAAGTGATTGATGTCCACCTTTTGCAGCACAAAATAAAGGTGTTTCTTTTTCGCTATTTTGTACATTAATATTTGCATTATTATCTATGAAAATTATTGCTAAATCTTTGTATCCTTTTTCTGCTGCAACATGGAGAGGGGCACGAAGACCCGGTGTAAATGGATTAACATACGCACCAGCTTTAATTAAATTTTTTACTCGTTGGATATTGTTCTGTTCAGTTGCTTCAATAAGTTCCTTATACTCTTCATAGGGAGTTTTATTTTTTTCCATACAGTTTGTTAGTTTTACCGATACAATCAAAGTAAATAAACAAATAAGATAAGTCATGTGCTTCCTTGTCAGAATTATTGTTGACATAACCTGCCTATTTTATTCTTTTTTCGCCGCATTTTAAAGTTTGTATGAATAATTGCCGGCTATAATTTCAGGATACGTTAGAAACGATAACATCTTTACCATGCTCCTCGTTAAGGATGTGATTTTTGAGCAACTCCATGCTTTTTCGTGAGGTTTAATTCAAAGGCAAGCCGCATAGTGGTTTAGAGCTCATACACAGAAAAACTCGATGCACAAAAAAGCTCAAGCGGTGTTGAAAACCAAAATAATAAATGTATTAATTGAATAATCAATCCGCGAAGTCGTTATTAGATAAAATCTATGAATTGGATTATCCATAACTCCTCCATCATCAATAACAATTAATTGCGATTTCACACATTTACAATAACTCTACACACTCACTTATAGCATATCCAGACCCCTGGTCTAGCGAAATAAATGAAATCATAGTGATAGGTCTTTGCAACATTGCAGCGGCATATGCTTTATGGCGTCCAGCAATGATATAATGTGAAAGACATGTGTGACTCATTACGGGAGGCATCTCACGTTTAAGGTTATGGGGCAGCTCACCAACATCAAGAAAACCTAAGGTCACGATTGTGGGCATCATTCCTTGGGTAAGTGAATTTTCATACTTACTCACCCTCTCTGGATCTAACCGACCAAGTGCTAATAAGGGTATAAGGAATTCAAAAAAGCCTTGTTTATAACCATAAGGAATTACTTTCGTATTTAAACGATAATATTTCGTTCTTGTATAATGTGGCAAATCATCAGTTCCAAGACCTATTAAATCAACTTGTTCTTCAGCAAAATAATCGCCTGGTTGATGAGGAGTGACGAGCGTGGGAACAATTTGCGACAAAACTACGTAATAATGACCATGAGGAACGAGCGGCTTCAATGCTTCGAGAAGCGGGGGATTAAGTTTTGTAAATCCCTGATCAAGTTCTCTAACTGTATCCGCAGAAAGACTGTTAATCGTTTTATTTATACTAACGCTATCCTCATCAATGCGTTCAAACGAAAAAGAACATTCGCTACAAGCTACCCCCATATGATAGGATTTTTTGCCAGCAATGGTTAAATATCGATCCCAAAAGGGGAAAACACCATTCCCTGAGCCAGTCGTCATAAAGCCTAGAATACTTGGAGAATTTTCGATGACCATCAGAGGAATTTTATCAAGAATCATAGAGAGCCTATGGTAATAATCTTTTCAATCGTTATTATATTATAGTCTTTATAAAAGCTTTCAAGCTTGTTTTCTCGTTCTTTGCCCTAACAGTTTGTCAGCACCAAAAGCTGACAAGAGACCAACTAATGCACTTCCAGGCGATCCGATAACATCCACATAACTCAGTGCCATTTGATAGACAGTCCATCCATAGTTATCCTGAATGTTGACCCCAGCATTCTTATTCAGCAAATATTCAATAATATCTAAGCACCTTCCTTCTGAAAACAAATCGGAGTTTCTGAATAATCGGCGTGTTGCCTGATGAAGAGGAGTTGCTCCATAGATATTTTGCACATTAATTGGATGGTTATGATTAATTAAAAATTCAACCGCCTTCTTATTTGCAAAATAACATGCTGCATGAAGAACAGTATTGCCATCTTTGTTTTTTGCCATAATATCGGCACCATAGCCAACCAATAAGGTAAGTTTCTTTCCAAAAGTTTCATCACCTTTTTTCACAAGATAAAAAAGCGGCGTATTTTCCCAAGAGTCACGAACGTTGGGGTTTGCACCATGGGTCAGGAAGTATTCAATGATTTCTGGTGAACCGTCACGAACGATGTTGCCAAAAGGGGTAACACCATTATCTGTTTGTGCATTCACGTCCGCGCCATGCTCAACTAAAAGTTGTACGATATCAAATGCATCATAATACTCATTTACACTTTCAAAGTATGATTGATAAGGTCCTGGGACGGCACAAGCTATCATTCCGGTGGGAATCTCCTGAGTTTTTATAAACTTAAATGCTCGCTCTTCAAGAGAATGATGCTCGAGTAGTATTTTTTGCTGTTTTAAAAAATGAATCGCAGATTCAGCTTGCCATTTCAAACCTTCAAAATCGATAAGAGCGGCTTCGTGAAGTGGAGTGATTCCCAAATTATCTGGCAAAGTAACATCTGCTTTATGACTAATCAAAAGTTCAGCCATTTGCTTTATTTTTGAAACATTGGGGGTAAAAAGTCCAAATCTTCTTTGAGTATACATTCTCATAAGGGCAAGAAGAGGGGTAACACCATGTTTGTTTTGAACATCAACCGATGCATCATTATCAAGCAAAATTTGCATGGACTCTGCTGAATGAGCGCAATGAAGCGGTGTTGATCCATCTCGATTTTGTTCGACAGTGTTCGATTTATGGTGACTCGTAAATTTTTTGCTTTTTTTATTCATAATTTGAGCCTTTATTCATAAGAGAGGTCATCCAGAATAATCGAAGGGATAAATCGAAAACTATCGTGTCGGCTTGCACATTATTTGACTAGTAATCATAAAGCACACCCTGACTGACATACTCTCTAATATCTCGTATAATGATAATGTCTCATCTTATACATATTGGGAAAAATGGAAATAAAAAAAGTCATATACAGAATATTTCTTATGACAAGTATGCTTTTTGATACACTGGAACCTATGGATGTTGAACAAAAAGATAGCGTCAAAACAGCTCTTGAACGTTACGAAGATTATTATAGAGGTGGATTTTCGGTTGAAGAAATTGAATCACTCATAGTAGATGGCAAAGAGATTAACTATAGAGATCCTACCAATTCTGGCACTTGTTTGCATAAATGCATTGGCTCGATTGATGACGATCGAATTCTGCAACTATTAAGACGATTGTTAGTAAAAGGCGCGCAAACGAATCTCTTGAAGACTCATCACAACAATCTGCATCTTCCTCAAACAGCAGGAGCGTTAATAGTTGAATATGCTTATGAAAATACAGAGCACTTTGATCGTTGTATATCAGTTTTACTGGAGATGCTTTATTTTGGTGCCACCAAAGGGGATATTTATTGTGGAGTTGACTGGTCCTGTAGAGATAAACAAATAATTGAAGAACGATTGAAACCGTATCAGTCTTACGACCTTGAAGACAGTGACAAAAGAATTCTTGATAGCCTTTTTGACCAGATTGATAAGCAAAAAGTTAGAGATGCGTTAGACTCATTAGATATTCTTAACCTTAAAAAGCATAATTCAACGATATTAAATAGTTTGTTAAGACTAGCAATTGGTCGCGGATTAGCCCAGCTCATAAAACCATTGATTGAGCGCGGGGCATCACTTTGTTTGGCTTTACCCACCATTGAAGGCATTCTTTTGCAAGCACATTTATCTGAAGAAAAAAAAATTTTTTATAACAACTTACTGCGTGATCTGTCGGAGTTCATAAGGACATTCCCCTCACGAAGATTATGGCTAGAATTATGGGACGCGATTGAAGTTGATGATGTAAGAACCTTTCATTTTATCAAGAAGCTATTGCCCGATTTTTCTTATGACATTTTTAGTCCTAATGGATATACGGTTGTGCACGCTATGGCACAGTTCAATGCGCACTGTATTTTCAAAACAGTCGTCAAAGAAATCGATCAATCTGCATTGAATGTATTCACATACGATAAATATGATGAAACTGCAGTTCAACTAGCCTCTTTTTATGGATGCTCTGAAATGCTTGATTTATTAATTCAAGCGGGCGCAGATCCTCATAAACGATCGCACGAGAGCTTGGAAGTGGGTGCACAAAGAATTTCTATTGGAACAACGCTCACGAGTTACCAACGAAAACTTCAGGTATTGCGGATTCTTCTTGAGACAGGAGTAGATCCTGCAGATATACTAGTTATAAGTGCTCATACTGCTGGGGGAGGAAATAGTAATTATGACGCCCAAGCAGTGATGATGGCAAAATTATGCCAATATGGCCATAAAATATCCGATTCTACGGAATTGAACTTGTTTAGCCGTTACTGGATCGTTAATAACTTGATCGGTCTTCTTTTTAGTGGCACATTACGGGAAATATTAAATAATGTTATTCAAGAAAGAGAAAAATTAACACAAGTATTGTGCTTTGCTGCAGGACGTGGCGATGAATCAACCGTTGCATTTCTGCTTGAAAAGGGAGCATATCCCTTTCGTGCCCTACCGGTAGTAAACAATATCCTTAAGAGACCCAAACAGGTCTTGGCGGTCGATAAGCGGCTGGTTTACCAGCACATTAAAATGATCTTGGAAGAACCGCTCCTGGCAAGTATGAACACTTATATAAAGTACTTACCCCAAGAATTACTTTATTTGCTTTTTTTATACGCCGCTTCATAGGTTAATCATAGCAACTTTTGATAGTTAGAAATCGAAGTACCTATTTCTTTTTTAAAAAAAGAGATATTTCCCAGCAATGTGAGATATCAAATCTCACATTGCTGGGAAATATGAGCTTCTCTTCAACAGATTCTCGGATTATAATCTTGAAACGCCCATAAAAATCCTGTAATATGAGATTAGACATCTCATATTACCCAGAAAAGTGAGCTCATGTTTAACAGATTAATAAATTTACCTCTTGATTCACAACAGAGTATTTTTCTCTTTTGGCCCACGCGGGACGGGCAAAACTTCATGATTAAAACAGCATCTACCCCAAGCTACTTATCTTGACCTGCTTGATTTTAACACTTATAGCTTTCTTTTATCCAATCCTGGAAGGCTTGAACAATTTATTCCACCTTTGTATAAAGACTGGATTATTATTGATGAAGTGCAACGTATTCCCGAGCTCCTCAATGAAGTACATCGTTTGATCGAAAGCAAACGATATCGATTTATACTCACAGGGTCCAGTGCCCGAAGCCTGCGACGCAAGGGAGTAAATCTTTTGGCTGGTAGAGCATTCAAATATCATATGTACCCGCTAACAATACAGGAAATCGGACCTGAATTTAATCTCACTCATGCACTCCAGTTTGGTTTGTTGCCCGTAGCTGTTACGCATAAAAATCCCAAACAATACTTGGAAAACTATGTACAAACGTATCTACGTGAAGAAGTTCTACAAGAGGGACTCACCAGAAACATTGGAGCATTCACTAGTTTTTTGGAAGCAGCAAGTTTTTCGCAAGGAAACATACTCACTATGACAGAAATAGCACGAGAGCTTGCACTTAGTAGGTTCACCGTTGCTAACTATTTTGCCATTCTAGAAGATCTACTTATAAGCGTCAGAATTCCACCATTCACCGATCGCGCCAAACGTAAAATGGTGGCACATGAAAAATTTTATTTTTTTGACACGGGCGTATATCGTGCACTACGTCCTATGAGACCATTGGACACACAAGAAGAGGCTGATGGAGCAGCATTAGAAACACTTTTTTTGCAGTCAGTTCGAGCTATCAACGATTATTTCGATCTTGGATATAAAATATATTTTTGGAGAACGGCGTTTGGTAGCGAGGTAGACTTTATACTTTATGGCCCCCGCGGCTTGCATGCATTTGAGTTAAAACGATCACCGCGTATAACAAATCAAACACTTCGTGGTCTACATTCTTTTGCCGAAGATTATCCTGAGGCAAAATTACATGTGCTTTTTCTAGGAACACAGAAAGAGTATCATGGTAATATTGTAGTCAGGCCCTTTGAACAAGGTTTAAAAGAATTGCCTGACTTACTAAAGTAAATTGATCTCCTATCTTTCACTGGAATGACATCTCATTTTTTTTCATCAACGCAGTCTCTTTATAAAACATGCCAAAAAAGAACATGCGCACTATTCGCTGTATCTCCAGGAACAAAATATCATTTTCGACTAATCTCATAACAATAGGTAACCAGAACAGAAAATTGTCAAATGGAAAATGTCTATGCAACAATTCCGTTCTGATGCCTAAACTATTTACAAGTTATTTATTGATGCTATGTTAAAGATTATATTATCTAATTGCTAATCTTATAAGATCATGAAAATAATTATAAATTGCGCACTATCCCTCATTTTAACGTTCCCCATTTCGCTGCAAGCGCAGGAAATATCCCACCACTGGTGCTCCCCAGTAATCCCAAAGCCAGTACATTTATTACGTGCTGAAGGAACTTTCTCATTTACTCCATCGACCACCGTCATAGCTGATCTTAACAACTCCACTATCAAAAAATTAGCAATCTGCATTACCGATTCTCTCTCAGAAACAACTGGATTACCTCTCAATGTTGTCGATAACACTTCAAAAAAAGAATCGAATTTTATTGCACTCATTATCGATGAGCACTCAGGACAAAAAACAGAAGAATACAATGTAACGATAACGTCGACGTCAGTTACCATTTCTGCAAGTATTACAACCGGTGCATGGTGGGGATTTCAAACCGTACGACAATTACTTCAACCCTCATTAAACAGCAAATCACAATTAACGCTACCCTGCATGACCGTCCAAGATTATCCACACTTTAAATATCGAGGATTAATGCTTGACGTCAGCAGACACTTTTTTCCTATTGCTTTTATAAAAAAATATATCGACCTTATGTCTTTTTATAAACTAAATACATTTCATTGGCATTTGTGTGATGATCAAGGCTGGCGTATTGAAATCAAAAAGTATCCAAAATTGCAAGAAATAGCTTCTTACCGTAACGAAACATTAATAGGCCATGGTAGAAATCTATGGCCTCACTATGATTCAAAACGCTATGGTGGATATTATACTCAAGAAGAAGTTAAAGAGATTGTTGAATACGCTCGATTACGACACATAATCATCATACCCGAAATCGAATTACCTGGCCACTGTATGGGCGCGTTGGCAGCCCACCCTGAACTAGGATGCACCGGAGGTCCGTATAAAACTGCCACACGCTGGGGAATTTTCAGTGACGTCTATTGCGCAGGCAATGAGAAAACATTCGAATTCCTCAAGAATGTTCTAACAGAAATAGTCAGTCTTTTTCCGAGCACTTATATTCATATTGGCGGGGATGAAGTACACAAAAAGATGTGGAGCAATTGCCCACAATGCCAAAAACGTATCACAACAGAAAAATTAAAGAACGTTGATGAACTTCAAAACTATTTTGTTTCAAGAATAACAACATTCTTAGCAGAACATAACCGTCGTATTATTGGATGGGATGAGATACTTGAAGGTGGCCTACCAACGAGTGCTACTATTATGTCATGGCGAGGCATTGAGGGTGGAATTAAAGCAGCGCGCTCAGGTCATGACGTCATCATGACACCCGCAAGGAAAATGTATTTTGATCATTATCAATCTCGCGCATATGAAGAGCCATTGGCCATTGGTGGTCATACGACTTTGAAGGATGTGTATGACTATGACCCCGTACCACCTGAGCTCAATGCCGACGATGCAAAACACATTCTAGGAGCACAAGCCAATGTCTGGACTGAATACATTCAAACACCCGAACACGTCGAATATATGACGCTTCCTCGCGCTCTCGCTCTGGCTGAAATCTGCTGGACGCCCGCTGCAAAAAAAAATTATGAAGATTTTATTTGTCGCGTAAACCAGAGTTGTTCGTACTTAAAATCCAAAAATGTATCGTATTCCATTCACGGACTTGATGGCCATATTTGTTCCAAGTCTCCTATCCTGACTTATGTCAATGATTTACTCAAGTATCTCCTCTGACTAAACAACAATCGATTATCATGCTATACTGTCCCTATTAGACAAAGACATTTCAGCATTGGTAATCCATGGAACAAAAACTACAAGACTTGCAAAATTTTCCCCCTGAGAGGATTCGTAACTTCTCGGTGATAGCCCATATCGACCACGGAAAGTCGACCCTTTGTGATCGTCTTTTAGAAACTACCGGAACACTTTCCACACGCAACAAAAATGAACAATTTCTTGATAAATTGCAAGTTGAAAGAGAACGCGGCATAACCGTCAAAGCTCAGTCAGCCTCGATGTTTTATGAATATAAGGGAGAGACCTATCTTCTGAACTTAATCGATACCCCAGGGCACGTAGATTTTAACTATGAAGTTTCCCGGTCGCTGTATGCCTGCCAAGGAGCCCTCTTGCTTGTTGACGCAACGCAAGGCGTCCAGGCCCAAACCATGGCTAACTTTTATCTAGCCTTTGACCAAAACTTAGCCATCATACCCATTATCAATAAAATTGATTTGCCAAGCGCTGACATTGATCGTATAGCAAAAGAACTCAAGCAATTATTTGAGTTTGACTCCAAAGATATTGTTCTTGCATCAGCCAAAACGGGAATAGGTATCAAAGAAATTCTTGATTCAGTCGTTGAACGGATTCCTGCTCCCACAAGCCATTTAAATCAGCCTTTTAAAGCTTTACTTTTTGACTCATGGTACGATGACTACAAAGGCGTTGTCTGTTTAATTGCCGTACGGGATGGAAAAATTAAAAAAGGTGATATGGTAACGCTTTTTCAAGCGAACGCCACCTATGAAGTTCTTGAGTTAGGAATTCTCTATCCAAATGAAACTCCCCAGCCCGCACTCTATGCGGGACAGACGGGGTATGTTATTACCGGTATGAAAACCGTCCGTGAAGCTCGAGTCGGTGAAACGATTCACACGGCAAAAAAACCAGTTCCTCCTTTTCCAGGATTCAAACCAGCAAAGCCTATGGTGTTTGCCGGCATTTATCCTATTGATAGTGAAGAGTTTGAACTTTTGGTTGATGCTATAGAAAAATTAACGCTTAATGACGCCAGTGTAAGGGTTGAAAAAAAATCCTCGGTTGCATTAGGCTTAGGATTTAGATGTGGCTTTTTGGGTCTTCTTCATATGGATGTTTTTAAGCAAAGACTTGAGCAAGAATACAATCTTTCCGTGATTGCTACCGCTCCCAGCGTATTATATAAAATAAAATTGAAAAATGGTGAAACGGTTGATATTGAAAATCCCTCAGATTTTCCAGACCCTACAAAAATTGATGCCATTATGGAACCAATTATTGACGCAACTATCATTCTTCCAAAACAATATCTTGGAGCCATTATCAAGCTTTGCGAAGAAAAGCGTGGGGCACAAAAAGAGATGACCTTTTTAAGCGAGGAGCGAGTTATTCTTGTCTATCGCCTACCACTTAATGAGGTTGCAACAGACTTTTATGACGAATTAAAGTCGCTCAGTTCGGGATATGCCAGCCTTGACTATGAGGAAGCAGGATATCAAGAATCTAAATTAGTAAAAATGGACATTCTTCTTAATGGCAAGCCCGTTGACGCATTATCATTGATTGTGCACGCCGACCGCACACAGTATGTCGGCAGAGAGTTAGCAAGTAAACTGCGTTCGGTGATCCCGCGGCAGCTCTTTGAAGTAGTCATTCAGGCGGCGATCGGTTCTAAAATTATTTCACGAGAATCTATTTCGCCGCTCAAGAAGAATGTTACCGCTAAATGCTATGGTGGGGATATTACTCGAAAACGTAAATTGTGGGAAAAGCAAAAAGAAGGTAAAAAGAAGTTGAAGCAAATTGGATCAGTAGAAGTGCCACAAGAAGCATTTTTAACCATCCTCAAAAAAGGATAACGTATCATGGCAACACACGAGCAAGAACATAAGATATCGCCTCTATTCACTGGTAATATATTTTTATTTCACAGTTTTGATATCGGTGATGATATTAACCTCGAACGCTTAAAGTCATCACAAGTGCTTGTGCGGCGGCCCTTGGTGTTATCAAAGTATTTTAAAAACTATCACGTTCCGGTTGCGGTAGAACTTCCACATCCCAACAGCAGCCCTCGATGCGTTAGCGCTAAACTCCACAATTTTGGTGTTATCACATTACGTTATCAGGTTCCTTTTTCAGCAACCTTGGAAGAGCTTCGTTCACATATTAACAACATTGATGATCATTATCAGGAACAAAGTGTTGCTGATGCCGGTCTCATTTTTCAAAAAATTAAGCAGTTTACCACACAGCCGAAATTCTTTCATTTAAGGACTTCGTATGTTCTTATTCAAGTTAATACTGATGCAGAAAAAAAAGATGTGGTTACCTTTAAAAATGAATATGGAAATTTGATAGCTTCCATGTTACGGTTTGAAACTGAAACACTTTCGGAATATCAAAGAAATGAAATGCTTGAAGGAGCAATCGGCTACTACCGTGGTGACTTGATCATTATCGATACTGATGCGGCATTTGCTTACGATGATGAATATGAAGACAAGCTCGACATTTTCGAATTTGCCAATATTCAACAACTTGAACTACAGTACTTTGACCGTGTGCTCGATAAGAAACTTAATATCTTTTATGAAGGGAAGGTAGCACTCACTCCGTGGAATGCCTATATTCCCTTTCTTGGATCGGCATTACCTCAACCAGCAGGCCAACTCGATCAACTCAAAGTAGACATTTCAGTTATTACTGATCGCCTTGAAAATAGCGTTAAGCTTGCAGGAGATGCCTACTACAGCGAGCTGTATTCACTTTTGGTTGAAAAATTGGATCTCAGAAATTGGCGCGACTCACTGCACAATAAACTTTCAATCATTGACGATATCAGCCAAGTGCATCAGAACAAAATTGATAGCAGTAGAGGTGATTTTTTGTCTGTCGTCGTAATCATTCTCATTTTTATAGAGATACTCGTTGCTTTATTAAAGTAGGTTATTTACCCCCAACGGAAGCTACTATATTTTTTACAAAATTCGTCAGTGAAGGAACAGTGCTTGTTTGTACTAATCGAGCCAAAGAGCCAATACGAACTTTTTGCTCAAAGTTTTTTTCGCTCAGTTCTTCAAAACCCTTATCAATATAATTACTTGAGTACCACCGCGATAAAACATCATAAACTTCAGATGCCGTCCATTTTTCGATAAATTTTTCAATCAGCGGCGCTATAGTTGTGTATGAACTTGGATCCATCAAGGCTTGGGCTAAAAGAGGCGCCACGGCAGTTGCAAAGTCAAATGATACCACTGAAAAGAGAAACCCTGCAGCGAAGGGATCAACATGTTCAAAGCTTATTGCACTGGTAAATGCCTCCGCTATTTCTTGAGGAGAAAGAGTAATCCCGGTAAGATCTAGTGCTTTTTCAACGGGACCTGCAGATTTTAAGCAATACGGATCCTGCGGCCCACAATAAAGCATCGTACTATGGGACGTTTTTATTGGATAAGCAAAATCATTTCGTAATTCAGGATATGTAGCAAATAATGCATTTACAATCGGTTTAGCATACTCGGTACTTACTTGCGTAAGTTCATCCAAACGTTCCTTCAAGCCTTTTCGTGCAACATAATCATACATTTCTGTCATCAAGTCCATAGCATAAGTACTATCTAACCCGGCAGTATAAGCACCCATTAATTTATTTATTTGATCTTTAGTACCGCTTAATGACTGTTTTAAAAAATTGCCAAATGCTTTGCGTAATGATGATTCAAAACCCTTGGCGACCATTTTTTTTTCGTGATCTATAAGCTCTGCTGCTGGAACTACTTTGGGGTCTTTTCCCAAAAGTGACTTTATCCCGTCGCCAAGCGGATACACAGGTACTTTAGCCAGGATTGAAAATGCAATTTTAGATCCCATTCCCATTAGAAACATCACGCCTTGAGCGCTCAGACTTTGCGTTTGCGGCGAAAGGGCCGCTTGCTTAAGATAATCCGTCAACTTATCGTTTGCACCGATAAAAGAAGGCATTAACGTGAGTAGGAAAACAATGTAATGCACAACGGAAATTCGAATATTATTCATACGCATGTGATTCCTTTGCTCTTATTTTATATGATTTCATAATAGCATATATTGAGCAAATGCGCAAGAAAACAGCCTGCTGTAACTGTCTGATGAAGAGACAAAAGAGATACAACTACGGTTTAACGCTAACCTTTGCAGGGCGTAAAAGAGTTCCCTTATGCACATACCCTTTTTGCAAAACAGTCACAATGTCACCTGACTGTTTTGAAGGATCATCAACATGCATTACCGCTTCATGCAATTCGGGATTAAATATCCCCTTTTGCTTCAATTTCAGTAACATTATGCGATTGAAGCATTTTTTGCAATGCTTTATAAATGAGTTCAAAACCGGACAAATAGGATGAAAGTTCAGGCTTCTTTTCGGCATCAGCAAATGCTCGATCAAAATCATCGACAATAGGAAGTATATCTTTGAGCACAGAATCTTGGGCCATACTAATTGTTTGTAGGCGTTCTTTTTCGACTCTGCGCCGATAATTTTCAAAATCCGAGGCAAGATACGCTGCCCGTTCCTTAATGATCTCAAGTTCACTCTTCAATTTTTCTGTTGCGTCAGAGCTTACGTTTGTATCGCCCTGTTCATTTTTTATTTCATTTTCATGCATAATTAACCCTTTAACTAGCTAAAACTTATAATTATTATTGTAGCTTATTGTCCAGAAAAGAGCCATCATGCTATAACATGAAAAGGTTATAAAGGAGAATCTATGTTTAAAAAACTATACTGTTTAGTTGTACTATTATTGATAAATACTGCTGCTCAAGCCCTGGATAATGCACATTTTTATCGAGCTCGACTTTGGCTTAATGATGAGCCCCGTTTGTGCAAACCTTGGCTTCAAACCTTTAATGCCTATTTTGCCAGC
>CAVOUX010000013.1:0-32043 GCA_963699715.1 uncultured bacterium | reverse complement strand
GGGAACCCTCGCCTGCCTGCTTGCCGCCCGTGGCCTGGAGGTCATCGCTGTCGATCCGGCCGCCGCCTCTCTTGATGTCGCCCGGCGCAAGCCTGGCGCTAGCCGGGTCCGCTGGCTGCACGCAGACGCCACGGCCCTGCCTCCGCTCCAGGTGGATTCGGCGACCATGACCGGGAATGTGGCCCAGGTCTTCATGACCGACGCGGAGTGGGCGGCGACGCTGCGGGCGATCCGCGGGGCTCTGCGGCCCGGGGGCCGGCCGTGTTCGAGAGCCGGGATCCGGAGAAGAAGGCGTGGCTGGAGTGGAACCGGGACCAGACTTACCGGCGTGTCGTCATCCCCGGAACCGGCCCGGGTCCCGACCTGCTCCACGCACTCGGCGTGCCAGGCCGAGGCCGGGACACTGGACAGCCTCGGATACGCCCACGAGCACCTGGGCAACCATAACGAAGCCGTCGAATGCTACCAGCGTGCCCTCGACCTGCATCGCGAGACCGGCGACCGCTCGGGCCAGGCCGAGACGCTCGGTCACATCGGCGACGCCCGCCAGGCCGCCGGGCATCTCCGGGGGGCGCGCACGGCCTGGGAAGAGGCGCTCATCATCCTGGACGACCTGCACCACCCAGACGCTCGCCGGGCTCGCGCCAAAAAATGGCTCTCTCGTAAACCCTCGTCTTATTGCCGAAAATAAAATTAAGCCAGTATATACCCCACCATTATATAAACCGCAAACAGTAACGACCCTGAGAGAAATACTCAAAAAGACGATAACGCAAGGAACTGCAAAACGCGCTCACATTAATGGTTACTCAGTACTGGGCAAAACGGGCACAGCCTATTTGCTTACCGATGGTCTGTATGATCACAAAAGAGAAATATTTACGTTTGCAGGACTGATAGAAAAAGATGATTACAAAAGAATTATTGTAACATTTATGAAGGAAACTACAAAAAAGCATGCTTCTGCGTCTACTATTGCAGTTCCCCTCTTTGAACGAGTCGCCCATAAAATGCTCATTCACGACAAAATCATTTAGGTTTAACCCAACAAAAAGTGACTTTTGTTGGGTTAAGTTCTCTTAACGTTTGACGTGATGAGTAACTAAATACCATGCACCCACTGCTGCAAGAATCACAAGTATAATAAACACGATCATAGCTGCCTCCACCTATAATAAAATTTCACTCTATAACATAAGAAATAGGTTGTTACATTGTCAACTCATTTTTTTTGCAAACTTCATAGATGATCGATGATTAAGCTTCAATTTGACATTTAGTAAAAAATCATTGAATTTCACGCATTGGTTTTTTTATAATTAAAATACTACACCTGCAAATAAAGGATGTATCATGAAACATATGATTAGGATTGTTCTCTTTCTCAGTGCAATGACATTTCTACAAGCGGCTGACATTGCCACTGTCACCGAATCTAATTTGGATTCAACTATCCAGCAAAGTGATAAGCCTGTAGTTATAAAAGCTTATGCTGAATGGTGCGGCAATTGCCAAGCGAATAAACCGGTCTACCAAGCTATTGCAAATGAGCTTTCAGGCAAGTATCTTTTCACTCAATTTAATATTGATGATGAAAAAAAACTGGCACAACAATTTGATATCCATGGAGTACCCACCTTTATTCTTATAAAAAATAAAGCTGTTGTTGATACGTTATCTGGAGCATTACCAAAAGATGGCCTGACTGAACGTTTTAATAAAAGCTTAGGATGATAATGAAAATCGTGTTGCAAATAATTTTTTTTGTAATCGGGACATTGGGTTTTATGCATATTGGTGCAGAAACCTTCACCATGACAGAAACTAATATCCGGAATTTAATAGAACAACATAAACCAGTGATCATCCGAATATATGCTGAATGGAGCGGATCATGCACCTCAACCAAAGATAATTACAAAACGCTTTCTAATAAATGGGGAAATAAATATCTTTTTACTCAATTTAATATTGATATGGAAGAAAAACTAGCAGAGCATTTTGGCGTTAAAGACGTACCGACCTATGTGTTTATAAAAAATCAGACTATTGTTGATCGCCTCACAGGAGCATTACCTGAGGAAGAATTGAAAAGAGCAATTCAATTTTATCTGGGTCATTAAACTTTAGAAGTATATCTTTAGGTCAGCTATGCTAAAATAACTATAAATACGGGGATGGCATCAAGGAAAATACTTGGTTACAAAAAAGATTTTTTTGAATAGTCTATTAATTTTTAATTCTCTTTTCGCAATGGATGCACAAGAAAAATTTATAGAAGCATTTCAAAGGCTAGATATTAAAACCCTCTCTCAGTTGCCAATCGAAA
Source organism: uncultured bacterium (assembly GCA_963699715.1). Taxonomy (GTDB): domain Bacteria; phylum Babelota; class Babeliae; order Babelales; family Babelaceae; genus CAVOUX01. The sequence goes on along the minus strand of CAVOUX010000013.1, from coordinate 29,714 downwards.
CAATAGACGTCAATTGTTATAATGAAATCGGAAGAACAGCTCTGCATTATGCCGTTGAGCATAATAATCCTGAACTTGCAAAGTTTCTTCTTGAACATGGCGCAGAAGAGAGACCGATTATTACTTTACCCTCTGAAGGCATAGCACTATGTCGACCTCTGCCCTTGGTTGCTTTAGCCATTTATCATGAAAATAATTATTTGTTAAACCTTTTGCTCACCTACGGCATCAATCCCGATACAATCGTCATTGAGGATAATGATCATTCTTTTATTACGCCATGGGTCTTAGCACTCATAAAAAATAATCAGGAAGCTTTCATGATGCTTGCAGAAAGTTCTGCTGTCTATCAGTCACATTTAATCGTTCGCCCTAACGATTTTCAACGCCCTGACCTGAAATGGGTTTCATACTTAATTCGTGTAAAAGAATTAAAGCCTTGTCTCAATCTGCCAAAGGCTCTTTCTGTTATTTTGCAATGCGGAATCATTGCAACCTCTGAAGAAGAAGCACTATTACGCAACCTACTCAATACTGTGTTTGAGGACAAAAACCTTGAACTTTCATGCTTCATGAATGACATTCAACAGATTAAAACATTTTTGAGCTCAAATCCGCATCATGACCTCGCCGCAGGATTGTTAATTGCAGCCGGCCAAGGGCACTCAGAACTCGTTGACATCTTAGCCCCGTTGACCGTTTCAAATATTCCACATGCAATTGATATTGTTTCTCTCATCATGAGACGAGAAAACAATGAAGCCACAAATGAAAATAAAATGATTCACTATCGTGGAATAATGCAAACGCTACAATTTCTAGGCAAATTCTGGGTTAGAATGATTCTCACCCAGAGTGAAGAGTACCCTTCTTATTTTAATCATTTGGTATCCGATTTAAAAAAAGAGCTCGTTTCATTCTTCACACATAGCTCACCATAATTTGTTCTTATATCTTATTAGCAAAGATCAAAGTGGCCGGCGATACTTGATCAATAAAATCTCTTAATCTCTGCTGCAAACGATGTACGGCATGCTCATGTGGGCGAAGGACATCACGAACTGGGCGCAATCTCAGCGTTCGAGCATAGGCTTCATGAACAGCTCGTTCTTCTTTCTCTTTTCGCTCTTCGTACTTTTTGTTTGCTGCTTCTTCTCGTTCTCTTTGCATTTTAATTTCGCGCTCATAAGCTTTAAGTGCTTCAAGATTATTCTGCTCACGGGCAACTTCAGAAGGAGTTAAATTCCTTGCGTTCCTGGCGTTACTATTTGCACCGGCTTCCAGCAACAAGGGAATAATATTTTCTCTTTCCCGTACACACAATGCCAAATGAAGCGGCGTCATACCATCATTATCTGCGACATTCACCTCAGCGCCTCTGTTTAACAATTCATTAACCAGTGGTAGCAATCCTTGTTCAACTGCCATATGCAAGGGGGTAATTCCTCTCTTATTTTGTACATTAACATCTCCCATACCCACAACCTGAATAAGTGATGAGAAACGATACTCTTCATACTTGTTATCTCTCAATTGACCAAGAATGCTTATGAGAATATGTAAGGGGGTATCGCCATTTACATCTCCTGTACTAAAAACTTGATAAGCAGCCATAGCCCCATATCTTTTTGAATACCTATGATAAAGAAGATTGATTATCTCAGGACATCCTCCCGTCACAGCACAATGCATCACCGTTCTGCCATCCAATGCAACATCGTGAATATTTGCTCCCGCTTCAATGAGCAACACCACAACATCATACATCCCATTACTCGCGGCGATATGCAAAGGCGAAACTCCAAGACGGTTATAACAATTTGGACTTGCGCTATATTCCAATGCAAATCTAGTTACACTTGCTAATCCCCATTTGATTGCAGCATGTAAGAGAGTAACTTTGTCACTATAAAATCGTGATTTTTCAACAGGTGCATACACATCTAAATCAAACGAATGATTAGAATTTTTCATGATTTCATTGAGTTTTTTAAGAATATCTGCCTCTTTAAGTTTATTCCCATTTTTAAAAATAGTCTGAATAAGACTTATAAGGTTTGATTGTACCGTAATAATCTTTTTTTCTTTATTGAGAAAGGTTTCTCGCTCCATCGCATGAAGCGACGCCCCCAAAACTAAAGGAAAAATTATTGCTATCTTTTTATTCATAATATTATTTTCATTTCTTATATTAATAAGCCATTTTCTATTGCCAATTTTAGTATTCTTGATGCCTTCATTTTTTAATTTTGTAATGGCACATGCAAAGAGCCTCGCGTAATAAATTCTCGTAATCTTTGCTGCAAACGAAGCACTGTCTGCTGATGGGGACGAATGTGCAGGCGAATTGGACGTAATCGGACCATTCGAGCATCTGCTTCACGAACGGCTTGCTCTTCTTTCCTTTTTCGTTCTTCGTCTTCGCGCTTTTCACGCGCTTCTTCTTCTCGTTCTCTTTGCTCTTTAATTTCGCGTTCATAAACTTCAATTGCGCCTTGATTGTTTTGTTCTTGAGCAGCCTGCACGGGCGATAAATTCTTCCCATTTATGGCATTGATATCGGCACCCGCTTCCAACAATAAGGAAATAATATTTGCTCTTTCTGGTAACTGCATTGCCACATGCAAAGGTGTCATATTGGTGTAATCCCTCGCATTCACATCAGCCCCAGCTTCTATTAATACAGGAATAATATCGGTTACACCCAGCTGAACTGCAAGATGTAAGGGGGCAACTTTCAGTTTATTACATATATCAACATTGGCACCCAATTGTATCATCTGAGCTAATGCCACAAAACGTAAATCACATTCAAGACGATTATCCCTTAGTTGATGAAGAGTAACAACCAGATAATGCAAGGGAGCATTGCCCATCTTATCGCCTTGATCAAGAAACTCCAGAGCCTCAATTTCCCCAAATTGCTTAAGGTAAGCATCATAGAGAATCTTAATGATCTGGTGATTCCCTCCGACAGCAGCACAATGCATTACTGATCTTTTTTCAAGAGTGCATGCAGTAATATCGGCCCCTGATTCAAGAAGTCGTCTAACACCGGCAGTCATCCCGTTGCTTGCAGCACTATGCAAAGGAGTAAGCCCCAGTCGGTCATAACAAGTAGGATTTGCACCATGGGTTAATGCAAAATCAACCACTCGTTCAAATCCAAGCCGCACCGCTACTTGTAAAAGAGTATAACTATCAGAACGTCCAGCATTTTTTTGAGCTCGAGACTTTGCAAGGTTAACGACAACATTTATATCGATAGAAACTTTCACAACATCTTGGAGTTCCTTAAGAACATCGTCTTCGTTGAATTTGTTGTCATTAGCTAAATTCCTAACAAGTTTTATCAGGCGTTGCTGTGCCTTCATAACATTTTTAGCATTTTTTTGCGGTATTTCTCGCTCCATTGCATGAAGCGTTACACTGAAAACCAAACATATGAGGATTGCTATTTTATTGCTCATTCCATTACCTTCATTTTCTTGCGTTAATCATTATTTTTTTAGCGACACAAAAGGATTTCTCGAAAGAAAATTTTGCAAACGTAGTCGTAAGCCAATCGCTTGCCTTCGCACTGATGATGGCATAACCTTTCTCATTTGACGATTGCGCTCAGAAAACCAGTGGTTGTAGGTAGCTATTGCATCCTGATTATCCATCATATTTGCAATTTGAAGTGGTGTTTTCTGATCTTCATTAACAGCGGATGGATTTGCACCCGCGTGCAATAAGAGAGAAATGATTGCGGATCTTTTTGGTACCATCATAGCCACGTGAAGTGGTGTCATTCCATTCTTTTGTCGAGCATTTACGAATGCCCCGTACTGTAATAATGTGCTCGCTATTCCATCATATCCCAACCAGACGGCCACGTGCAGTGGCGTTGCTCCCTGATGATTGATGAGTGTTGGGTCTGCACCTAGTTCAAGCAATTGAGCTATTAACTTCAAACTTTCGCAACGTTGTTCCGGCGATTTTTTGAAGATGTCTATTCTCACCAAATTAAAAATTGCGTAGTGTAACGGCGTGTTTTTTTCATCATCAGCAAAATTAAGAGCGCGTCGTGCAAAGCGTAAACCTTTATTTTCAACATAAGCGTCAAAAATTATTTTTATGGTGGAGATAAGACCATTATCCGTTACCGCAGCATGAAATAACGTAGCTCCATTGTAAGCTCGTACTCCAATATTTTTTCCACTCTGAAGTAATACTTTAAGAAGATCGTTTTCCCCAAAATTTGCAGCAATATGAAGCGCAGTAACGCCGGAATCATCACCTATCGCTGGCTGTGCTCCTCTATTAAGCAGTATTTTAATGGCTTTCTTAAATCCATGTGTGATGGCAGCACGTAGCAGAGTCCATTGATTGACTTCTTTTATACCTACTATATTAGGTTCAGTTATTTGGACCTTACTATTAATGTCAAGAGGATGAGAGAGAACTTGTCGCAATTTATTTATAAAATCAGCTTCCGTGATCTTTGAATCAATTTTGGCACAGTCTTCTATCAACGAAATAAGCTCTTTATGAGCGCTCACGTCACTCTTGTTTTTCTCTGTTTTTTCCATTGAATGCATTGATGCAGCAATTGCCATCAATAAACCGCATACTATTAATTTGAACATGCTCAGACCTTCAGTGAGTTTTACTTCACTGACTATTTTATACTATTTGCAAATTTATTCAAGTGAAATCGATGCTATGAGCTCTCACTGATCTTTGAAATTGATTCTGACATCTCAAAACTTTAAATTTTTATCAGAGCGATTATACTTTTTACTAATATTCGAAAGAACTTTATTAATTAACCAATCGATTCCCTCATGAATAAATCATTACTTTTATTATTTATCGTCCCATTGCGTCTTACCTGCATGGAGCTGCCCACCGAAGATTTCTCTATGCGCCCATTAGGAACCATGCCTCCCATTCTTCAACCGGTTACACATCACCCTTATGAAAGGGGCATTCAAGATATTATAGAATGGCAAGAAGAAGCGGGCAATTACAGAGAAGCCTTTGAATACCTTGAGTTATTAGTGAGTTATTATAATGCCATGTGGTCAATGATTAATAAACCGCAACGGGGCGAACTGGTCTACATTCCCGCCTTAAAAGAATTGGCCATTAAAACAAAACAGAATCTTTTTAAAATAATGAATCTTCATTTAGAGAAACTCAGCAAAGAAACCGCTCAAGATTCACACCAGAATCTTCAATTTTTTATGGCCCTTCTGGAGAAGGCTTTCACAATCTTTCAAAACCCAGATGAACGAGAAAAGGCTTTATTTTACTCGCTCGCCAGTTCAGCGATCAACGAGGGAATAGCTATTTACCACAAAATAATACTTGACAATGGGCTTGATGTAAATGACAAAAGATCTGTTCTTCAAAGCCTCTGCCAGAAATTGAAAAAACTTGCCCACCTCTTTCACATCGGTCGTTTGCAGAGCGGAAAAGAAAGCTGCATTTATTTAATTGAAGCAATCGTGAAAATGCAAGAACGATTGCATGATGAACCACTCATACATATTCATAGGATTTTCTCAGAAAGAGCATAATTTTTACCAAAGTCTTGATTGAGCGAAGATAAGAATCAAAAAGGCCAGCAAAGTGGTTTGCTGGCCTTTTTGATTCTTATAGATCTAAATTAATACATATCTGGCATGCCACGTGGACCGCCATGACCATGGCCTGACTCAGCCTTCTTTTCTTCAGGCAATTCAGCCATAATCGCTTCGGTAGTCAACATTAGCCCAGAAATTGATGCAGCGTTTTGGAGCGCCGTACGAACTACTTTTGCAGGATCGATAATACCTGCAGAAAGCATGTCGACATATTCGCCTGCCTTAGCATCAAAGCCTTTGGTACCGGAACTTTTTCTGACCGTATCGATAATTACAGAAGGTTCAAAACCAGCATTGGATGAAATAATGCGCATTGGTTCTTCAAGCGCACGGTAAACAATTTGTCCACCCAGTTTTTCATCACCTTCTAATTTGAGTGCTGCGACGGCATCTTGCGCACGCAATAATGCCACACCACCACCAGGTACAATACCTTCTTCAATAGCAGCGCGGGTTGCACTCAATGCATCTTCAATGCGATCTTTCTTTTCTTTCATTTCAGTTTCAGTCATTGCACCGACTTTAATAACGGCAACACCACCAGCAATCTTTGCCAGACGTTCTTGCAATTTTTCACGATCGTACTCTGATGTCGTATTTTCAATCTGTGCTTTAATTTGAGCAACACGGCCTTTGATTGCCTGTTCGGAGCCGGCACCGTCAATTACGGTAGTTGCATCTTTGGTTACAATAACCTTTTTTGCGCGACCAAGATCTTGAATCATAAGGCTTTCAAGCTTAATGCCAAGCTCTTCAGAAACCATTTTGCCACCTGTTAAGATCGCAATATCTTCAAGCATTGCTTTACGACGATCGCCAAAACCAGGAGCCTTAACGGCAACTACGTTGAGAATGCCACGAAGTTTGTTAACAACCAAGGTTGCAAGTGCTTCACCTTCAACATCTTCAGCAATAATGAGCAAAGGTCTTCCAGCTTTTGCTACCTGTTCCAGAATAGGAAGAAGACTCTTCATGCTGGAGATTTTCTTCTCATAAATAAGAATATAAGGATCACTTAATTGAGCTTCCATTTTTTCTGCATCGGTTGCAAAATAAGGAGAAAGGTATCCTCGATCAAACTGCATACCTTCAACAACTTCAAGCTCACTTTCCATACCTTTGGCTTCTTCAACCGTGATTACTCCATCACGGCCAACACGTTCCATCGCTTGAGCAATCTGCTCACCAATAAAGGTATCCCAGTTTGCTGAAATAGTTGCAACTTGCTGAATTTCTTTTTTATCACTAATTTTTTTAGCACGATGCTTTATATCTTCAACCGTTGCAGTAACCGCCTTATCAATCCCACGTTTTAATTCCATAGGGTTGGCACCCGCAGTAACGTACTTGTTACCTTCACGGAAAATAGCTTGAGCTAGTACGGTAGCAGTCGTTGTGCCATCACCAGCAACATCAGCTGTTTTGCTCGCAACTTCTCGCACCAATTGTGCGCCCATGTTTTCAAGAGGATCTGCCAAGTCGACTTCTTTGGCAACGCTGACACCATCTTTGGTAACTTTAGGAGAACCAAATTTACTTTCAAAAGCCACATTGCGACCACGGGGTCCCAGGGTCACTTTAACGGTATTAGCGAGCGTATCAATACCATGCGCCAATTTCTGACGCGCTTCTAAACCAAACAAAATCTTTTTGCTAGCCATGATTATTCACCCTATGTAATTTTATTTTCCAAAAATGCCGAGGATCTCATCTTCACGAATAATAAGAAGATCTCGTCCAGCTTCAGTCCCTGAATATTTTCCAAAAAAGATGGTATCCCCAACTTTTACCTGGCAAGGAACAATTTTACCATCCTGCAATAAACGTCCAGCACCCACGGCAACAACACGTCCGGTTTGAGCTTTTTCTTTGGCAGCATCGGGTATGATTATGCCACCAGATGTTTTTTCATCTTCAAGATCAATACGCTCCACAAGTACACGATCGTACAGTGGACGGAATTTCTCAAACATAACTCCTCCATGAAATCATTAAGACAACTATTTTTCTTTAAATCGTAGAATATAGAGTAAATATACTGTAGATAAATATACTTGATCTTCAAAAAAATTCAAATCTTTATACAGCAAGACTCATATTTTCTTAGTATTGCTCGTTATATCCAATTTATCTTGTTATTTTTATCCGCTTACCAAAGCTCGTGAGAGTACAATTTTTAACTACTATTCCCCTAAACCCCTTTAACCTCCAAGATAAGTTATTGCATATGAGCAATTGCTTTGGCATTGATAATTTCATTGCTATAATTATAGAGAATGATGTGCTATTTCAGTCAAGTCCCAATTTTTGTGTACTTTCAACTTCGTGATTCGACATTTAATGATTTCAATTTTATCAATGAGTTGTTGCGCAGCTTTTTAAGCAAGCAACAACCACACGCCCGTAGGGCGTTGAGCTCAACTTTATTTTTGCATTACCACCTCATACATGCATATTGAGATACTTTCTATTGCCCCAGTTTTCCGATATTTCTTGGCATAAAGCGCTTAACAATCGCAGACAACTGTTTGCGTTGGGGAAGATGCGCACAACCCGCGATCGTCTTTTTAGCTCCTGATTCAACCGTTCTAGCATGTTTGTTGACTTCATCTTCTTTCGATGCTCAATGGGTAGTTCAAGTACCGTCAGCGTTTCTTCAATATTCTCATCAAGCCACTGCGCTACCGACTCTTTCCTTTTGCTTATCAAGAACTCATGAACTTTCTGTACCCGACCCATTGCGTCCTCTTTCGTGGTCGCAGCAAGCACATCTTGCAGAAGCCTTATGGCAAGTGGTTGATCGCTCTTTGCAAGCTTATCTATGAAGTTACGCATGAAGTGTACTTGACAGCGTTGTAACTTCACTTCTTGGAAGTATTTTCCGAGAGCCTTACGCAGGCCTTTGTTATCATCGGTTACCACGTACTCAACTCCATTAAGCCCTCTTTCTTTAAGCCTTCTAAAGCAATCATCCCAAGCCTCATACGATTCACTGTTAACCACCCAACAACCAATAACTTCACGTATGCCTTCATAGGTAATACCAAGTACCACCACAAACGCTTTACTGATGACACAGCCATTCTCACGTACTTTCTCATACCGCGCATCAATAACCACGTAACGATATGATACAGTAAGAAGTCGCTCTCTCCATTCCTGCAGTTCATGATCAAGTTGGCGCACCAGATTGCTAACCTGGCTTTTGGATATCGCTGTTCCGCAGAGCTCTTCCATCACCTGATTCACTTTGCGAGTACTAACACCCGAGATATACATTTCTGCTATCCCAAGCACCAGTGCTTTTTCGCTTCTTTGGTATCTATTAAAGAGTTCAGGATGGAACTCTCCTTCACGATCTCGACATACTTCAAGAGTCAATGTACCCACTCGAGTCTTCAATTGCCTCGTGTAGTGACCATTCCGATATCCTTTTCTGGCATCACTTCTTTCATACGCTTGCGCACCTATAAACTTATCAAACTCACTTTCTAGTGCTTCTTGGCATACCTTGTTGATCATCTCACACATAAAGCCTTCTTGATTGATCAATGCTTCTTGCCATCTCTTCTCTATCTTGGTACCATCCATAATGGGCTGTCCTTCTTTGTGTTTCGTGTGTGTTTTTATCTTAACACGAAGGTTGATGGCCCGCTTAAGTTTCCTTATGCTTGACCCTTTTTACACAATTATATGGACACTATCGCTATTTCTTTGGAGTATTATGTATAAGCATTTTCTTTTGTTCAATTTGTTCTTATTTTTTTCAGTTGAATTGTCAGTTGTTGCAGATAGTCCGTCAGACTCAACAGCAGAAGGCATTTATGTATTTAAAGATAGATTTACTAACGAAACAACTACATATAGTGAAAATATAGAGCATTATATTGATGGAAAAGCAGATTGCCTAAGGGGAAATAATAGCCTTATTCACGATAGATGGACGTAACTTGATTTGCATATTGGTCACCCGCCATCGAGAGATCTCTAAATTGAACTCTTTATTTCCAAGTGATCATACCTCTATGCTCTAGAAACAAAAACCTTCTGGAGCATATGATGGCATACCTTTATCCTTCACTTATTTCAAGCGACTTACTGGCTCTCAACGCCACAATCAAAACACTTGAGCCATATTGCGCAGGCTTTCATGTAGATGTAATGGATAACCACTTTGTACCAAATCTTACTCTGGGGCCAGATTTTGTTAATAGCATTAGAAAAGCTGCCACTAAGCGCCTGTGGGTGCATCTTATGGTAGAAAAGCCTAAAACAATTGTCGACCGGCTGCATCTTCATCATGGTGATATTGTTTCGATTCACTATGAAACTGTTACAGATCATGAAATGGTTAAAATCGTAAGAGAACTACATCAAAGAAAGATTCTTTTTAGTTTAGCGATAAACCCGACTACAGCAGTTGAGGTCATAAAGCCCTATATACATGAAAATATGCTCGACCAGGTGTTGCTCATGTCAGTCAATCCGGGATTTTCAGGGCAATCATTCCTGCCCGATTCCTCTCATCGCCTCCAAGCACTCTATGATCTGCGCGAAGAACATGCACTGAACTTCGCTATTGGCATGGATGGAGGAATTACTACTGAAAACCTGCCAAAACTCATTAAAGAAGGAGTCGATGATGTGGCAGTGGCTTCTGCTATTTTTCAAAATGAAAATCCGCTGGAAAATATAAAGAAATTGAACGAACTCTTAGAGAAAGTATGAAACTCTTGCTAAAAGAGGCCAAGCAAGCTTGACCTCTTTGTAAGCGAAAATTAAAATCATCTTTAAATGGTATTATACCCAGACGCTTGGGCGACCGTATTATAATCATGACGGAGAGCGTCTAGTTTGTCTGCATACATTCTCTTGATTACCGGAATTGATGAACGAGCTAATGCCAACTTAAGCGCGGCCTCTCTGTCGTTATATCCTTGAAGTAAATCAGGTTCACTCACAACATCATCCGGAGAAAAGCCGAGTTCTGTCAGGGCAATCGCAAATTGCTGCTGCAGAGGGCTTTGCTGGGCATAGATATCGATATCGCGAACGCCTTGTGCAAATTTTGAGAGCAAGTCTGGAGAATCATTATCTAATTCATCAAAAGTAGTTGAGTCAAATAATGCTATAAGATTTGATCGAAAATCATCAAGTCTTGCAGCAATTGCATTTGCTCCTGTACCTAACGCATTTCTAAAAGCGGTAAATGCTTTGCTGAGAAGATCAATAACGGCGCTCGTTGTTTCCCTTACTTTTGTCGAAAATGCTGATCTAATTCCGCTAACGATACCATCAAGTTGGGGTTTATTTAATTGCGTCAGCCTCTTGAATGTAATTTGCCCCGTCGCATCAGCTGGTGCTAGCGCAAATGCTTTCGCAAATATGCTAGGAGCCATCGCTTCAATATTATTAAAACCTTTTTTGAGCACATTGATCTCTTCGGGTATCTCCTCGATAGGCACCTCAGAAACGTGGGATCCTGAGTCAGGACCAAGATTTACAACCGCTGATTGTTCACTCTTTTCAGGCTTAGAAGACTGAATAGGAGATGTATTACCCTTATGAGGCTCAATGCTAACCGATCTAGAGCCGCCATGGGATTCTACGACGGAAACAACAGGTGGTTTTTTACTCTGTTCAATAGGCACTTCTTTTGAAGATTCAGGTGGCCGTGGTGGGGCTTCCTGAATGCTAAACAGGTGGTTTGCAGTAAAAATTATTGAAAAAAATAATATTATTTTCTTTTTTAGCATAAGCTTTTCCCTTTTTATATCATAATTTTATTACTTTAAGAATACCAAATTGATCTTATAAACTTCAAGAGAAAGAGTGACTTGCTAATCTAAGTAACTTCTGTTAAGTTTATGCAAATTTTCTCAAAAAGGGACACATATGAAGCACACAATCGTTCTCCTTTTTAGCACTTTTTCAATAGGAACACTGGTGGGGCTTTCTCCACTATTCAAAGAATCATTTGCACCGAAAAAAAAGACTTCCACCATGGTAACAATAGCTATTTTAGCTAAAGACAAAGCGCATACGCTGCCTACCTATTTAGAATGTATCGAAAATCAGACATGGCCTAAATCACAGACGAATCTTTATATCAGAACTAATAATAATAACGATGATACAGCAGTTCTTTTAAAAAATTGGCTAAAAAAAGTTCGTAGCCGCTATAAGGACATTTATTTTGATGATTCTGATGTTCCAGAACGTGTTCAAGATTACAAACAACATGAATGGAATGAGCTTCGCCTCGAAGTTTTAAAAAAAATCAGACAAGAGTCTATGCTCTGGGCAAAAAAACATAATTCCCACTATTTTGTTGGAGATTGTGATAACTTTATAATCTCCGAAACTATTGAAACCTTAGTCAAAACAAGACTGCCTATTGTCGCACCACTTTTGCGAACGGGGAACAATCTTTATTCAAATTACCATGCTTGTATCGATGAAAATGGTTATTACCAAGAGTGTCCAATCTACCATATTCTTCTATCACAGCAAGCAAAGGGGCTTATTCAAGTGCCTGTCGTACATTGCACCTATCTTGTGCGGAAAAATGTTATAGATTATCTGAGCTATAATGATGATAGTGCTCGTTATGACTATGTTGTATTTAGCAATTCTGCACGTGATGAAGAAATACCACAATATCTCGATACAAGAAAGATATATGGGCGCATCACGTTTGCTGAAACCAAACAACAATTTGAGCAGGAATCTTGGCTGCATGAATTTAGAAAGCCTGTCGAACAAGTAAAAGAAACTATGCCAGCATCCAAAAAATAAAAACTTATGTTTTAGCCAGTTTAAAGAGCAGAAAATGTTACGTTACCTGACTTTAATAATTTCAGCATAGTATAAAAAATACTTCAAAATCAAGCGATTGCGATATTTCTATGCTTCTAAAAGCAATATCTTATGCATCAGCTTCTCAATCATAAAAAATCCACCCATTTTTCATGACACGCTTATCCTATAATCGTCGACACTATTGATTCTCAGGACATTTTAGAGCTATAGTAAAAGAAAAATAGCAATAGTCCGTAGACTTCATTTGCCAAACCGATAAAGACTCCCCTATTTAACCAAAAGGAGAACTCATGAATTATAAAGTATATGTAATAGCGATAATGGTATTTGTTCCAATGTTATTACGCGCAGAATATTCAGCGGTTGAATGCGGCCCTGGAAAAACACCAGTAAGAACTGCAGAAGGCTGGGCATGTGAAGAAGGGTCACCGAGCGTTGTCTATCCAACAGGTGAAAGCATTCGACCTCTCTTCGAATAAATCAAGTCAAAGGGAGCGCTTGAGCGCTCCCAACTTTTAAAGAAGATTTTTTTATAACCGCAAACGTTCTCTCTTAAAAAATTAATCAAGATCTAATGGTTGAACATCATTTTCAAAATAGTCATGCACAAATTGTGGTGATTTATGATAATCAACCATGTCTAGTTTATCCTCATAATCAAGACCACAGAAAGTATTCCAAAAAAGAACGGCTTCATCTTTAATTTTCTTGTTTTTTACATCATCAAGCAATGCAGCAAAAGCTTTGGCTGTATACGTTCCATCAAGCCTTATGCCTTCGATATCGCGCATAAGCGCTCTGCCCACTATTCCTTCTTGGGTAAACACTGCATAATCGGTTCCACAAAAGTCTGTATTTATGATTATTTTTTCATCTGGATACTCAAAAATGGGGAACGATTCACCATGCTTATGCAGCAATTCGTTGGTTGCCTTAAAAAGATCCCTCATTCCATTTTTAGTGTCATCCGGATTTTCAGGCTCCGTTGTTACGGCGACAATTGTCACATCAAGACCAGCAGCTTTCAAGCCAAGTGCTAGCCCAACAGCAGTGCCCATGCTTCCACAGGCAACATAAATATAATCCGGTTTTGGCAATTCACCATTCTCAATCTGCTTTTTGAGTTCAAAAGCAGCATTAACAAAACCTAGAGCCCCAACAGGAGATGAGCCACCTGTTTGTATGAGGTAAGGATAATCACCAAAGGAATGCTTGTGATCAAGCCAAGTCATCAGCGCACCAACCTGACGAATGGAATTACTTGGATAATAATGCATTTCGGTTTTATATAATTGATGCATTAAAAGGTTTTGACGTACATCATGTGCAATTGCTTCGGGTTTAAGCATTGCAATACATTTAAGACCAAGCTTGTGAGCATAAACTGATGTGGCCATCACTAAATTTGAACCAACACAGCCAAAGGGCATCACTGACTTTGCGCCGTGAGCTAAAGCCTCAGCTAATAAAAATTCGAGCTTGCGTTCTTTATTACCTCCATAATCATGTTCTTCATCATCATTTAAAGCACCGGTCAGATCATCACGCTTAATATATAAATTCGATATACCAATAAGTTTTTCTAACTTATCAAGTTTTTGAACGGGCGTAGGAAGGTCGCCCAATGAGATGCGTGGCAATGTTTCCTTTAAAAGTGGATATGCCTCAAAAAGTGGAAAGGGTTTATCAAATGCCGGAACTCGTGACATATCTTTTGGATTCGATAAAACACCATACTTATTAGCCTCAGCCAGCCATCCCCAACCATCTTGCATTTTTACCGTAATGTTGAATCGCTGAAATAATTCATTTTCATTAAACGTTGAAATGGTTACTGAAAAGAGAGTCAGCAAAGATGCTGTAATATATCCATATGTGATTCTTTTGGCCATGATCAATCCTCTCCTGCTTTAAGAAATAGTTTGATAAATCATAGTCTTCGATTTTAATTTAATCAAGGATAAAAAATCAAATGAGCGCTTTAGTCAAAATAGCGTCTCTTTTATCCGATTTGGGGTCAAATCTTGACTTATAAATTATATCATTATACTATATATTGGTATAAGAGAATTACAGGTGTGTATGATTCAATCATTTGCCGATGGCGCAACCATGATATTTTCAATGGTATCAACTCAAAACGTGCAAGAAAAAAGCTTGATGCTACTTTGCATTCTATTGCCCATAGAAAACTCGATATGATTAATGCTGCATTCAAAATAAAAGACCTTGAAATTCCACCTGGAAATAAACTTGAAGCACTTAAAGGAGAAATGAAGGAGTACTATAGTATACGAATCAATGATCAATATCGAATTGTATTTTCATGGGATGAGAATGGACCAAAGATGTTGAAATCATGGACTATCACTAATAAGGAGTCAAAATGTTGCCAGCACATAGAAAACCAGTACACCCAGGAGAAATTCTTCAAAAAGAATTTCTTAAGCCATTAGGCCTATCTCAAGAACACCTGGTAAAGCATCTTGGGGGAGGATGGACTCAGCCAAAAATGAGTGACATTATCAATAAAAAAAGGCGCATTACTGAATCCATAGCACTTGATTTTGCCGATGCTTTTGGCACTTCACCTGAATTCTGGCTAAATCTTCAATATCGTTATGACTTATGGCTTGCTCGACAATCGCATGAGCCAATAGCGCTATTACCTGAAATAGAAAAATCGAGCAAGTCTACCTTTAAAAAAAGTAACCGTTGACTAGTGGATAACTTCACCAAACTATGAATGGTTATCTTTTAGCAGAAATATACTTACCTGCCCTATAGGATAGCAAGAGCACATGCAAATCATTTGCCAAAAAACTTAAGTAATTATTTCTACCTTCTTTCGCTTCAAGTAACGGTCTTGCTATGTATCGCAAGACACGTTCTCGTGCTTGTTGTAAGAGCCCTATTGTTCGTGTCAAATTTTTAATAATATCAGGAGCGCCAACATCCGGTTTGCGCCGACATAGCGCAGCCTGTGCAATTTCGATCGGCCGCTCAATTTTATCTAATACCTCACGTTCTTGTCCTAAAATGTGCTGGAACAAAAGATCCACTACTTCTTCTAGAAATCCTTCTCCTTGATCGTGTACTGCTATAAATTCTAAAAGCGGTCCTTTCAAAAGCAATGAGACATCTTGGTTAATGAAACCAATTATTTTTCTTTTCACTGTTAATTCATATTCTGTAAAATAGTTACCCGAAAAGATAACCGTGTCAATCAATTCCATTATTTTTAATTCCTGCGGCTTTAATCCATAACGATGACCATCTGCTGAAAAAATGGGTTTTCTCAATCCATACAGCACTAAAAGATGCAAGGTTGCAACATCATAAGGAAATGGATCGACACAAGCATCACAGTCTGCGCCTGCCGCAAGCAGTCTCTGCACAATTTCAACATTCCGTGATTCCAATGCATAAGAAAGAGCCGTATTTTTTTTTCAGAATCAGCAACGGTAATATCAGCTGCTCGATCAAGCAGAAGTTTTACAATATCACTATTTTCTAATTTCACTGCCCAGAAAAGCGCCGGAATCGATTTTGCATCTCGAGCATCCGGAGATGCACCTTTCTCTAACATGCTTTGAGTTTTGTTGAAATCTCCTCCTGCAATAGCGTCAATTAAGTTTTTATCAAGCATTTCTTGTTCTGCGGCATTGACTTTCAGTTGTAGGGTCTGTTCAACATCTTTTTTTTTGAATTTATACGGCTCCATCGCTTGTGCGCCATTCATAAAAGACAATAAAAAAAATATTTTGACTACTTTTAACATACCCGACCTTGAAGTAAAGTTTATACTGTCGTTGTCTAGTAATTCTTTTAATCAACCCATTTTGTCGAGTCAACAAAAAATGTCTAAACAATGAGGTTATTCTGGACCATGGGACTTTTTACAGCAATTGCCCCTTATTATTCTTGCCAATTCCATTTTGACAAATCAAGAAATGGATAATTCAAGATGCTGCATGTCCCGGCATAAAGAGCACAGGCGCAGAAAATAATGGCACATCACTGGTTGCGCGGTCACCTGTCTCAAGATGCCACGATACTTGAAGCGCAAACGGCCGTTGAGGTATTGAAAAGAACATAGCTTAAACTGATTAAGGTGTTGAATAGTCGGTAGTATCCCATACTTGTGTTGCATTGGTTATATAAAGCCGTGGTATCCGACTATTCAATCCGCAAAGAATTTCATAGGGGATAGTATTACATAATTGAGCAATATCAGACACGGTAATTTCTTGATCATTATCTTTGCCAATTAAGTTGACTGTATCACCAACACAGGCATCATCATCGCCTATATCAACCATGCATTGATCCATACAAATGTTTCCGACAATTGGGTAGCATTTGCCTCGAATGAGAACCGTGCCTTTATTGGATAAGCATCTGCGATATCCATCTCCATAACCAATCGGTATGGTAACAATATGTGTATCATTGGATGTAACGTAGGTATGACCATAACTGATTCCACTGCCTTTGGTGACAGTCTTAACATATGAGATTTTAGCTTTAATGACAATATCGGTTTAATGCCTTCAGGTTTTTGGCGTAAATGGGGGTAAATGCCAAATGCGAGTAAGTCTGGTCGTACCATATCCATATGTGAATCTGGGTAGTAACACATACCGCCCGAATTTGCAAATAAGTAGAGCATTCTTTTTTGTGCCGGATGAAACCGAGCAATGAATTCTTGAAACTCGGCTATTTGTATGCTTGCAACATTGTCGGCAGGTATATCAGCAGTAGCAAAATGTGAATAAACACCAATCACATCAAAAGCGCACGGCTCTCCACCATAAAGCACAAAAGCTTTATGCCATATCTGGCCGCACGCCCGTTCTGCACATTCCCGTATCGACTTCAAGATGAACTTTACATCTTTTTTTTAACTGCAAGCCTTTTTTTTCAAATACTTCCGCCTGAAACAAAGAAGTTATAGTGCACTCAAGATCATACTTTAAAAGCTCTTCAAATTGAGCTTCCTGCAATGCTCCTAATACTAAGATAGGTACGCTAATTCCAGCTTTTCGTAAAAGAGATCCCTCTTGTACGCAAGAAACTGCTAAGTAATCCACCTTCGCCTCTACCGCTGCATGTGCTATCGGAATGAGACCATGACCATAAGCATTTGATTTGACAGGTAAACAAATTAAACGATTACCAACGTGTTGTCTGATAATTTGAATATTTTTATTAAATTGATATAAGTCTATTTCTATCCATGTTGGATGTCCATAGGGTATATCTGCTAACCTAACCGACATGCTCTATTCTTTCAAATACCTCAACGGCACCTCCTACAAAAAGCAAGGGCTCACCAACTGCCAAGTAATCTGCTTTGGCATCTAATGCAACCGCAGTACCGCCTTCAATGCCGGCAAATACGGGCAGCACTTTTTGAGTTTCAACCCATGTGTCATTAATTTTCTGGAAAATAAATACCGCACCACCCTTTTCACTATCTTTCGGTGCACCAAGAGCTATGACATCATTTTGAGATGCTGCTGAAAGTGAAAATCCAATTAGTGCTTGTCCAATGCTGTCAATTATATTGAGGACCTGACTGATGCTCCATTGATTATCATTTTTACATGCCAGCCATGCATTTCCTGTCGAGTTATTATACTGTGGACTACCAATTACCAAAGTAGCATTAGTAAATGCTGTTGCTGAACCGAATGCATCATCAGGTTGAAATCCTTTAATCGATTGTGTTTGTTGCCACGAGCCATTAACATTATTAAAAAGCCATACCTCTCCCGTATTATTGCTTTGTGGGTAATTTGCGGGAGCACCAATTGCAAGATTTGCCATGTCAGGTGAAAATGAAACAGAAGCACCGAGATTCATGCTGCCAGGAACAGTAATTTTTTCCTGTTGCGCCCAGAAGCCATTATTTCTTACAAATATCCATGCAGCACCTGCGTAATCATTGTCGCCAGGACCGCCTACTACGAGGATATTTCCATCACGAGACAATACAACCGAATCACCAAAGTAGGCACCATTTACAGAATCGACGGTAATTTTTTGCTGTTCTTGCCACTCATTATTTTTGTGCATATATATCCATACCGCTCCTGCAGCAGTCGTTCCAGACGCATTATCTTTTGGGCCGCCAATCGCTAGTGTAGTGCCATCAGTTGATAATGAGAGGCTGTGACCAAAATCTGCTATCCCAATTGCATCAACTGGAGTAATACGGCATTGTTGTTGCCATGATTTGTTAACTTTTCTGACAAAAATCCATACTGCGCCATCAACAGACGTTTGCGCTTCGCTTCCTATTATAAGTATTGTGCCATCTTGTGAGAATGCGACCGAAGACCCTTGCGACGTCCCATTATTTTCCACGCCTTGCACCATTGATTCGGGTAAATACTCATTTCCCTTTTGATATGACATTGTTGGATTGGCAAGCACAAGAAGAGTGCAATTGCTATAAAACATTACGCGGTTTAAAATACTTCTTATTATCATGTATGGGTCCTTTTTTATTATCTTGCAAAGAACATCTCATACAACAAGTTCTTTTGTCAATTAACAATGTGGTTCCTCTTATACATTTGACCGTAAGATTCAATAGCTTTCAGTTTATTTTGAAAGATGCGCTTTCTAATCTTTAAGTTGAATAACATCTACAGTGTTAGAGGTAAATTGAGTTACGTAGGCGAATTTGCCATTTGGTGCTATTGAAATTGCATTGGGCGATTGTCCAACAGCGATTGTTGGAGGAATCACTTTATTGGCATGAATATCAATAATATTCACCGTTCCTTCCCCAGCTGTTAATTTAGTGAAATTAGCACCTGCATAAAACGTATTATAATTAGACACGTATGCAAAACGGCCATTCGGTGTAATCGCAACTCCGGAGGGTTGAATTGCAAGATCAATGGTCGCAACTATTTTAGGATGACGACTTAATTTGACCACACTAACAGTGGAACCAAACGGTGCAAAATTATTGCTACCAAAATTGGTTACATAGGCATATGTCCCATCAGGTGTTATTGCAATACCAAATGGTCCAAAAAATCCAGCAACGGTATCGACTACAGTATTATTTTTTGTTCTAATGATATTCATGGTGCCGGTATCTGGATTGCCATCAACATAATTTATGATATAGACAAATTTGCCATCAGGTGATAATGCTAACGCAGCCGGAGCGAGCCCTACGGTAATTTCTTGGATGATAGTATTGGTTTTTAAATCTACAACACTTACTGTTTTTCCATTACCGCTCCCAGCGCCTCCAAAACTACCATAATTATTGACGTATGCAAATTTGCCATGGGGAGTTATTGCGACACCTGATGGTCCATCAAAGCCATCTATAACTCCGATGACTTTATTACTTTTTGTGTCAATAATTGAAATTGTCGTACCATCGCTATTAGCTACGTAAACTTTTTTCCCATCAGGACTGATTGTTACTCTAAAGGGGCCTTTAAAACTGCTGTCATGAATTGTTTCCTTAAGTGTATTGTTGTTGAGATTTAACACACTTACTGAATCTTGACTAGCAATCCCATAATTATTATTGTTTACAACATAGCCATAGTGATTATCAGGGGTAATTGCCATTGCATCGGGATTTACCCCTGTATTGATCGTTGCAATAACAGTATTTTTTTTACATGTATGGGGAAAGATGTAAGTAGTCATCATTATATATAAAATAATTAAAACCAATTTTTCTTGAATTCTTTTATTCATAACCCTTACTCCAAAACAAAGTACTAAGTTTAAAATCATAGTTATAAGCCTGTTTTTGTCACATTTTGGTCAATGTGCCCTCAATTTTACTTTCAAGGTAAAATTCTTGATATACTACCTCGTAACATATTCATGTTTTTCTATTTAGCATAAATTAAAGAGCTTGGTAAATAGTCACAACGATATTGGAACACAAAAGATGTCTAACAAAGCAAATTATGCGAGCGTTTTTATAGTTAACTGGATATTGTTTTGACAAAATTTTCGTTTCATGTACATTTACTAATAGTTATTAACCTTTTCAGAAGTCAGGGGATTATTATATGAAACTATATTTATTATACGGAGTTTTGATGAGTACTGCGCTTCTGCAGGGCATGGAACCCAGTGGCGAACATTTTTCGCCTGCAACCGTGTATTTGGCTTTTGGCGCTGCAAGACTTGTTCCCAACATGGGACCGAGCCCTTATTCTCTGGAAACCAATGATCATGAAGGTAGCATCTTCTCTACCGCAAGAAGCCATCAGGAGCCAATTGAGAATCGTCTTGCAGCAAACATCCGGGCTGGAAATGAACAAGGGGTAATCGATGCCATTGCAGATGGCGCACATGCTAACGCTTTTCTGCCCGACGGTTTGACGCCATTGTTTCTCGCTGTGATGCAAGAACAGAGAAATCAAAATATAATACACCATCTGTTGGATGCTGGTGCCGATGTAAATTTAAAAATTCGCAATAAAGACTTTGCTCAACAAACACCAACCGAATACATCATCAATCAAGAACGAACAACAAGCGATTATAGTCTATCGCGTCTTTTTGTAGCAGCGGGTGGCATTGCACAAAACCCTCAAGATTATCAAACAATGGAATTGAATCCTTTTGAAATCAGTGTAATTTTGGGAAATGTAAAAGAGGCTACGCAAGACCCCCAAAAAATACTTGCAAGCAATGCTCTCTTAAGATCTATTTTAATTCTCGCATTAAGTCATAATCGATTACTAATATTTAATTTTTTTATTAATCAAATTAATGGTTTACCTCGCACAATCAAAGAGCAAATGGTGACGGATCTGCTTAATGTGATTGATGACTTGTTACTGTGTGGACAACCATTGCTACATGATGATAATGAACTTAAATTGAGCAAAATAATCGTGAATGCGCTGATCGGTCGTGATACTGATGAGACAGTTCAAAATAGATACGTAGCTTCATATCAAGGAACCTTGCCTCCATCGGTGCAGACAAACAATCAAAAGGGAGATCACATTTTTGGCAAGAACGTGCGACAAGCCCAAGTGGCATTATTGAATGCGATCAAACATGGTCATATTGACAATATTATCCATGCTATTAATGCCGGCGCCCCCGTTAACGGCTATTTAAAAGGGATTAAAACGGCTACGGTACTCTTAGATGGCCTGACCCCATTACATTTTATTATGGCCCAAAATTTGATAAATCCAAAAGTAATTATGACCTTGCTTGAAGCAGGTGCAGACCCTAACTTAATGCATGCTTCAAATGAACGCCAGTGGGTCACCTTTCCTCTGGCAACCATGGTCATCATGAAGCGTGAAGTGGCAACTGGCGAATTCAGTATTTGCCGATTGTTAGCACGCGCGGGAGGTGATTTTGGCAAAGAGAACTATGCAACAATGGGACTCGATCCGTTAATCGTTGCCGCCATAACTGGTAATGTCAACGAGATCCAAGCCAACATTAACCGGTTGAATGCAAATGTTGATAATAATCATGTTCTCTTAGAAGAAGCATTAATCCATGCGATGACTCATTACCACTATAAGGTTTTTGCTTTATTGCTTGAAAAATTTAATTCATCTATTAATGACCCGGCACGCAAAAAAGCGATTATACTCCATCTTATTAAATGGGCTGATATACTTGACCGTCGGCAGGAGAATAGCACCGGCATAGAACTTTATGCCTACGGCACTAATCATCAAGAGTTACAATTTACGTTACGTAGATTGTTGAATACTCTTGAGCAGTAACTATTCGTTTTGTCGCTTTCTTTGCAATTCGCGAAATAGCGTCTCCTTTTAAGTAAAAAAAACGTCGGTTGGTTAGAGATATAATTATTATCTTAATCTTAACCGACGTTTACTTTTAATGTTTAAGGAAAGTTATAACACATCGAGCAGGCCGGTGGCTTACTGAATGCTAGTAGTAGTCCCAAGGACTGTCAGAGGCTTGCAGCAGCGTCACCACTTTTCTTGCATCCATAGACCAAGCCTCATAGTCACGCCAGAAAAGTGGTGTGATATCTATCTTTCATTTAAAAATCGAGTACAAGGTACAAACCTATTCAGCATCCACACAATTTTATGGACTTTACACAAAGTTTAAAATACTCTAACAAATAATTGAAAAAACACCTTAACATGGCACAAAAAAGGATCACTCGGCTGGATCGCAGGAAAATAATTTTAATTTCACTATTTACAACACTCAGTTTTGTTCAAAATACTATGAATGCTTGGGCACTTCAAGCATCTCTTTCTCAAAATGACAAATATGGGGTGAAGGTGGCTTAGTCGCATTATCCGGTGATGGAAACACATTAGCCGCTTACAATCACCCGAATGGACAAAACAATGTGGAAATATATATAAAAATAAAATCAACAGGGCAGCTGGTGCCCCCTTTGGCTTAATTGGGATAACGGGAGTAACCTATGTCTATAAAAGAAATGGCGTTCAATGGAGTTTTCAGGCGTCACTTTCACAAAAAGTTAGTTCATCTGAAGGCACCATGGTATCACTTTCCGCTGATGGCCATGCTAGCTGCAGGTGCTCCCTACTTCAATCTAACAGATGCTGTTCATATTTATGGATACTCAAATAATGCATGGTCATACCAAACAACATTGACGCAACAAAAGCATGGCTCTCTTGAAGGCTCGGTGTTATCTCTTGCACCAAGTGCGTTGTTGTGGCAACTGGCCTACCCTATAGTGGTAATGGACACGGGGTGCACAAACCTTTATAGCAAGACAAAAAATAGCTGGCTGTACAATATAACACTTTCACAATTGACGAATAATGCGATAGAAGGATTTTCTGTATCTCTTTCAGATGATGGCCAAACGCTCGCCGTTGGTGCTCCTGGTTATAAGGAATGTGGACAAGCCTTTATTTATGGCAATTAACCTCGGGAAAGATTTTTTATGAAAAATTTTATTATTACTTTAATTTTTATAATTATAGGAAATACGTATTTTGCTACAGCATCTCACACGGTAATGGGTTCATGCGAACCCCAAACTGCGCTGCCGTATACAGAAAGTGTTTTCAGCATTTAGAATTAGTTAATGCAGTCATTATGTCTTCCCTCGATGTTATCAATTATTTGGTTATCACTTCTCCAGGCACTGCCCATCCAACAGTAAACAAATATTTCTGTCC
The DNA here is from genome assembly GCA_963699715.1 of uncultured bacterium. Lineage (GTDB taxonomy): Bacteria > Babelota > Babeliae > Babelales > Babelaceae > CAVOUX01. Next base: position 6,088 of record CAVOUX010000013.1, on the reverse strand, counting down.
CTGTCATGCACAGTGGCACTCACTTGTAATAATCTCCATAATCTTAATCAATAGCGCTGAAAAATTAATCTTCAGGTATGTCTGTGAAAATGGGTGGAACATCATATTTTATGTTTGTAAAAAATTTTATCTCGATCCGTATAAGTTTGTGACAAACTGTTGAACTGCTGATACCCGTTGGCCTAGTAAATCTTGATTTTGAACAAGATAGGGAAATAGGTATAGACCATCCGCACATGGTTGCTCTGGAAACCACCCATATCGTAAAAGAATTGCGAAAATTCTTTGTAACAAATCATTGGACATTCGAGAGTTTAAAAGCAAAAGCCATAAAGGCTGAGTATTATCATCATTAATTCCGGGATCAGCACCAGCACTGAGAGCTTCTTTAATTTTTGGTTCATCACCATCTTGAACAGCCTCTATTAAATTTTGATTTTGGACAAACCGGTACAACAAATCATAACCTCTTTGATAATTGAGATAACTTCGTAACTGGCACCAGAGCTCTAAAGGCAAATTATACGGTTCTATAGATGAAATGATGCTATTTTCTCGCGTTATTTCGTCACGCTCTTTCGCTCTTAATTCGTTGGCCATTTGTTTGTATAAATCGATCGAGGAGGAAGCTCTTCTTTGTAAAATTCCTGTAAGAACTTCCAACGCTTTATTTGGACAAGCATTGTACCCTATTAAAATTTTAAAACATTCATAATTCCTTCTTCCCGCTGCAAAAGCTAATGCATTTTCAAGCTCAGGATTCTTAAAATCGCTTGCTTCAAGCAACATTTTTAATCGAGCAGATTCTCCCCGCGCAGCTGCAAGTTCGAGAGGGCTTTTTATTGTTTGAGTGATATCACACCGAAAGGCGTTGGACTGAAGATTTGCTGTATGTCCATACATATAATAATGATAAAGCACACTCTCTAAATTATTGCGTTCATTTTGCGTTAAGAACTCATTGATTGTCAATGTATCACTGCCACCCTTTCTTATGAAAAGGCAAATTTGATCAAATTCTTCATATGTTAGATAAAATCCGAGAGATAATAATTTTCGGGTAATTTCTGGAAGACTTCGAACTAATAATAGGTAGTGAGATGAACTTATATTCTTCTTTATCATAATATCAATGAGAAATAGCAATTGTTTTATATGTTTTGCGTGACAAAGCAGGCGGTATAATTCATCTATATGCTCTTCTATAACTACATTCCACCCTTTATCATAAAGTTTTCGTAATTCTATTTCATCATCAGAACCACATCTGAGAAAGTCGCATAAAAAAACGGGGTCCTTTTTTTCCATACTATGACATAGGCTGCTCATTAATAAAGCGAAAATGCTCAGAAAAAATAGGCCTTTCATAAGATAAATCCTCGCATTACTATATTTTAGCCCTATTCAAACCAGTATACACATATTCTATGAGTTTGAAAATTAAGAAAGGAGGCAAATTATCAAGCTTGTACTATCAAACTTACGGCTCGATGGTGAAAACCTCGTCTACGACGCGCTAAAACCATTTAATGTGATACTAAAAAGTTCGGATCAGTCAATTTGGTGCGCCCAGTAGGATTCGAACCTACGACCTACAGATTAGAAATCTGTTGCTCTATCCAACTGAGCTATGGGCGCGTGGTAATGAATACAGTACCAAAATTTATGAAGCACCAAAGATTTTTGCAAATTCTGAAGCTATAATTTTAAGGTCTTTTAGAATATCGTCACTAACTTCTTGTCTTACTTCGATTGATTTATACACATCAGGATAAACAGATTTAACGTAACTTGCAAACTGCACCGAGCGTTCATGGACACTTTCAAGAGGAACATGATCGAGGTAATTTTCTTTAAGAAGATAAAACATAAGAGTCTGATCCACAAAAGAATATGTTTTCAATTGCTGCTGCTTGAGTAGATTGACAATAACAGCACCACGCTCAATTCTTCGTTGCGAAATCACATCCAATTCAGTCCCAAATTGAGCAAATGCCACAAGTTCATGATACTGCGCAAGCTCCAATCTAAGTGCTCGAGTCATTTGTTTGATGGCTTTAGTTTGCGCAGCGCCCGCAACGCGTGAAACTGAAAGCTCCACATTCACTGCAGGCCGTATCCCATTATTAAAAAGCTTGGTATCGAGAAATATTTGCCCGTCAGTAATTGAAATCAAATTCGTAGGGATATAAGCAGTAATATCATCCGATTGAACTTGAACAATGGGCAATGCGGTCATGGTGCCACCTTTGGCTAATTTTCCTGCACGTTCAAGTAAACGAGAATGTAAATAAAAAACATCGCCCGGATATGCTTCACGGCCTGGTGAACGTCTCATTAAAAGTGACATTTCACGATATGCTACTGCATGATTACTCAAATCATCAAAAATAACCAATGAATCCATGCCTCTGTCTCTAAAATATTCACCAATCGTAGCCCCAACATAGGGTGCAAGATATCTGTTAATAACCGGTTCACTTGCATCGGCGGTCACAATGACCGTGTACTCAAGCGCCCCATGCTCCTGAAGAAGCTGGGTAATGCGAGCAATGTTAGCTTGGCGCTGACCGATTGAAACGTATACACAATAAACGTTTTTGTCTCTTTGATGAATGATCGTATCAAGGGCTATTGCTGTTTTACCGGTATTTCGATTTCCTATTATAAGTTCCCGTTGTCCCCTACCAATGGGAACAAGTGCGTCGATAACCATAATGCCTGTTTCCAGCGATTCATTAATCGGGCTTCGCTCAACAATCCCAGGAATTTCTGATTCGATCGGTTTTAAAGCTTCAAATTCCAATTCCCCCAAACCATCGATTGCTTGACCGCGCGCATTCAAAACACGGCCCAAGAGCCCCATGCCCACGGGGGCTTTAAAAACATTTCCGGTTCTCTTAACCACTTCAAACTCAGCCACAGGAATATGTGCATCAAGCAAGAACACAAAAACAAAATCATCTTCGAGATTTAAGACAATTCCCCGGTTACCCCCATCAAACAGGACCGCTTCACCATAAACAACATTTTTAAGTCCATGGATACGACACGTATAATCACCTACACTGATGACAAAACCTATTTCATTAAACTCCTCATGAGGTTTTCCTTCAAGTGCCTTTTCAAATAATGAAACAAGATCAGTGCTTTTAATTTCCACGATACATAACTCCTAATGACTGTCCGATATTCCTTAAATGGGCTTCCACAGAATATTCCCAAAGAAAATCTTGGCTTTCAATTCTTATACCGGCGATCAACTTTTTATCAATGCGATAATTTAAGGTAACATTTTTATGAAAATGGTGCTCGAGAAATGAATGAATATCCTTCTTGTGCTTTTGGGTTAACTCTTCAGCAGAGATAATAGTAAAAACTATTTTATTATGCTCATCATTATAAAGCTCGCACAAAGCTTTCATAATATCAACCAGAAGGGCCAAACGCTTGTGCGAAGCTAATAAATCAACCATTCCATTGAGAACTGACAAGTTCTGAACAGCCAAAAAATTTTTTAAAGCATCCACAATGCTGGTTAGTGATCCTGGAATAATTTTTAGATATGAAAGCGCATCCTTTTTGTGAGCTAAAAGAGCGATTGTCTTTTGCATTGCGTCAATATCGTTGCTCGTCAACCTAGTTGCATAAACATGCTGAAAAGCTCGTGCATATTTAGCTGCAAGAAGTGAAACCATATCATTCGCTTTTTATTAAATGCTCAATTGCCTGATCATTGTACTTTGAAATATACTGTTCATTTTGAAAATGATTATGTAATTCATTATACGCCTTGTTAAATGCTTGAGGAATAATACATCTACTCATCGATATACTCTTCCAATATTCGATTTGCAGTTTCATTCTCACTTGCAATTCATGTTCAAAGCGCTCATATTGATGCTTTTGTTGTTCATGGTCAGTATGTACCGCAGAACGCCACATTTCAACCTTGTCTTCAAGGGTTTTAAATGTTTCCTCGTGATATATCAATTGTCCCTGCAAGGCTTCATGCTCGGTCGTAGCTACTTGACCTTGATTAAGCAAATCGCTGTATTCAGCTTTTCTGCGCAAAAGATAATTTTGAATTAAGCCATAAAGATTTTTGCGTACATAAAAAACCACAAAGCCAATAAAAACGAGAAAGTTCACAATCTTAAAGACATTATCAAGAACTATCATTGCTTTACCTTATTTACAAGCATTTGCGCAAAATGAGAGCTCATCGTTTCAACCTCTTTGTCACTTAATGATCCTTCATGCTTATAAAGTGAGGAAGAAAGCATAATTCGCGGAGAAACAAGACTTGGAACCTCATGTTGTAGTGCTCGTTGAAATCTATGCCACTGCTCAGCCACGTGGGTTTTGAGAATCTCATTATTATTTTTTTGTTCCGCAATTGTTTGACTTAGTTTGACAAAGGACGCATCCCGCTTTTGAATGGTGGCTACAGCCGGCTTAAAAAATAACCTTTCGAGAATAGCATAGGTAATTATGAAGTTAATAACCTGCACTACAACGGTTAAATTAATATTCATTTATCGTGCCAATAATATCAAAAATATAGCGATTAAGAATGCGAACAAAGCCGAAGTCTCAACCATTGCCAAACCTGCAAACATTGCCGTTTGGATCTTGTTAGCGCTTTCCGGATACTTGCCGATATTTTCACATCCTTTTGAGCCAATCATGCCCTGCCCAATCGTCGGTCCCAATGTTCCAATACCAATAGCAAAGGCAGCTCCAAGAAAAGCAGCCACTTTTGCATAAACCATCATATCTTCAGCCATCATAATCCTTCAAATATATCGCGACAATGACTCTTTTCTCATACAAATCATTCCTTACTGCATTAGTATGCTCAAAATATCAGTCCGAGGCAAGAGTGCTTATATTTTATGGAGCATTGATTGCAAGGGCACTTGCCTTTGAGAGGCTAAACTGAATAGTAACAAATTCCAAAATCTGGTTCATGTGGAGGTCTTGAACATTCTTACTGGATTCAAAATCTTCATTGCATTCTAAAGCCAATACAGGAACTTTGGAGATTTGAGGCGTGACTCCCTGTTTATATACAAGCCATTCCTGGTGCTTATCATGCACCAGCTTCAGATAATCAAGGCTTACAGCAGACTCTTCAGATCGATTTCTTTTAAGTAAGCGCTCGTAACAAACTTCCGGATCAGTCTTAAGATAAATAAAAGCATCTGGCTTTGGCGCATAGTTTTCAACCAACCAAGCAAACCACTCTTGATACAGTTTCCATTCGAGAGCATTCATAAATCCAAGTTCAAAACAATTTTTGGCAAAACAATAACGATCCGAATACACCGATCGTTCAAGAATTTGTAGGGGGTAATTGTTGCGAGCAGAATGCTCTAGCTGCGCCATAATGCGAGTGATAAAAGCATACGTTTGAAACGTATAACCCCACCTTTTTGCATCTTTATAAAAATGCTCGAGCAAATTTTCACCTGCTATATTTTGCCATTGATGAATCGGCTCATACACTAATTGAGCATTCAATCTACTGCCAATAATTTTCAAGAAAGTAGATTTGCCAGCGCCAATATTTCCTTCGACAATAACGATCGGCTTTTTTTCATCCAATGGCGAATAAAACATAATACCCTTCAAATATATATATATATTTTCCTAGCTTAACGATCCTTAAAAAAAAGCGATGACAATATTCCATTACTATCCACCCTCAATACTCAACCCCTTTCAATTAAAATACAATCTTTAATTTTTGATAAAATTATTCCCATAAGCTACCATGACAATTGCTAATAGTAACCATTTTGTAAAACTCAAGAAAGCTTGCTACAATGAGATAAACTTTACTAACGCTTATTCTTATTCGAATAAAAATCACTTTGAGGAATTATGAAACGCTTATCCATTCTCGCTCTTTTTTTAGTGCTTACTCTTGTTACCTGCAAAAATAGAGCTCAAGAAGAACCAGATATGGAAAATTTTGATAACTACGATTTTCTTTTGCAAAATGCAGAGCAACGCCAGGAAAAAATAAAAGAACTGGAATGCAGCACTTTCAGTTTGCTTCAAGATCTTTTAAACCCTACCT
>CAVOUX010000012.1:0-50603 GCA_963699715.1 uncultured bacterium | reverse complement strand
CTATCTCTTGCAATACAAGGCCTGGATTTATGTTATCAGCGGGAAAATAATAACAATTGCTTTTGTTGTTTTCTTTGAAACCTCATCATATAAGGTAGTGAGAAACTTGACATTATCCAGGTCATTCAAATTGATCACTGCAATATCAGCTGGAGGATAAACGGGTGCCCGCGATTGATATTCTTTAAAAGGAACATGACTCGCGTAGACAATACTATCATATATGTGAAACGAATCCTCATAGACTTGCGCTGCCATAATTGGCATTATAAACACCGTGATACAAATAGCCAACAAACTCAATGCTCTATTCATAATTGACCCCTTCTTAAACAAACAAATAGTTCTCTATTAATCAATAATCATAAGTTAACATCATTAAATTTCGCAAATATAGAAATTATCGCATTAAAGACTTTGAGTAATCTTTCTTAATCAGATAATTTCCTGTAATATAAAGGATATCGTTCAATTATGGGCCGTTTTTGAACATTTTGTATATAGAAAAAAGCACATATCCATTTTGTGGGAATGGGGGAATTGGCATGAGTGGTATTGCCAAAGTACTGACCTACCAAGGCTATACCATATCTGGCTGCGATTTAGATCTTGATCAAAAAAGTATTTATGACCTTAAAACGCTCGGATGCGTAATCCATGCAGGGAATAATCCACCCGGATGTCAAATCCAGCAATTGATAATATTCTCGTCTATTCATCAGCAATAAAAAGTGATTATCCAGAAATAAAAGCCGCTCAACAACGCGGTATTCCAACCATACCGCGACTCAAATGTTAGCTGAGCTGATGCGCATGAAATACAGCATTGCAATTGCCGGGGCTCATGGAAAAACCACAACAACCTCCCTTATCTCACACATTCTTCTTGAGACAAACAATGATCCAACGGTTATCATTGGGGGCCATCTTAAAAGCATTTCAACCAATGCACGACTGGGAAATGGTGATTTTTTAGTAGCCGAGGCTGACGAAAGTGATAAATCTCTTACAAGACTTTATCCTACCATCGCCGTAGTTACCAACATCGACAAAGAACATCTCGATGTCTATAAAGACCTTGAGGATATAAATACATTCAGGAAATTTTCAGACAATCTTCCTTTCTATGGAAAACAGAGATACTTTTTCAAGAGGATCCTCATATTCAATCTCTGTTACCTCTCAGACAATGCAAAGGTTTTCACGTTTGGGCTCACTGACAGTGGCAGATTTATATGCAGGTGACATCATGCTTTACCCAGATTCTAGTATCTTTTCAGTTTTTCTTAAGAGTTCAGGTAAATCAATCGGCACTCTATCATTAAAAATGCCTGGCATACATAACATTCTTAACGCTCTTGCCGCAATAGCCGTTGCACTTGATCTCGATATTCCTCTTGATTCTATAGCTACAGCTATTGCTAGTTTTAAAGGCATTGATCGCCGATTTACCCATAAAGGCACGTATAAAGAGGCAGATATTTTTGATGATTATGGCCATCATCCGGTAGAAATTCACCATACCCTTGCCATCGCTCGAAACCGAACCCAAAAGAAACTTACCGTCTTATTCCAACCACACCGCTATACCCGAACCTATCATCTCTGGAACGATTTCATCAAAACCCTAACTGACCATCCGATAGACCATCTTTTAATCACTGATATCTACGCCGCCAGTGAGTCTGCGATCCCCGGTATAGAAAGTGAGCAACTGGTTAAGGCAATTAAGGTCCATAAACCATCTCTCGATGTACGCTATATTCCCTTTGAGGAAAATTTTGCCAGCCTCCACAAAGAGCTCGATTCCCTTGTGGAACCAGGCGATTTGATCTTGCTTTTAGGCGCAGGCAAAGTAAACAAACTCGCAGAGAAGCTGCAAAATACAAATAATCAATAAATGCTATTGCATTTTTTAACAGAACTTCCATACTTAGAAGTGAAAGTATCATATGGAGTTAATTATGAATAAGCAAACTATTGTCTTCATTCTTACAGCAAGCTGTCTTATGGCAGCGCCACTAGCGGCAGGCTGGGGAACATTTGGGGCTAGCTTCTTGGGGTCAACCCTTGGTACAATGATAGGGAATGCATGTTGCAATACTTATTATGAACCATGCGTGACACGTCGAGTCGTGTATTACGAACCATGTGTAACTCGAGAAGTTTATTATGAGCCACCATGTGTGAGAGAGATTGTTGTAAGAGAAAGAAGAAGGAAACCTTGCAAACGATTAGGAGCCCGTTATGTTAAAACCTACAATGTACGTCCTTGCTATCGCGAACATTATATCATTTCAGATGATGAATGCTGGTAGCAGGTTTGGTGAAACATTTGGAGCAACTGCACTAGGATCAGCACTCGGAAGTACCGTTGGTACTGCACTTGGAAATGCTATGTCCAATCCACGCCCAACGCCTGTAGTGCGAGAAGTTGTAGTAAATGAAATACGCGTAGCACCAGCACGTCGCGTTCGTCAACTTGAAAAAGAAGAACGTTGTCTACGCGCTGATTTGTGTGATTTGCGGTCAAGAAAGCAATCTCTAGAAAGAAGAATTGCTTCACTCGAGCAAGAACTCAATGAAATAGAAGCCGCAATAGATATTAAATCGCAAACATTGAGAAATGTTGAAAATAAAAGACAAGAGATCTTTCCGGTCACACCAAAAAGAGAAATTGCAGAATTCGAAGTATAAATGATTTCTAAAACCAGAATTAAGGGCACGTGCTATCGACGAGCGTGCCCTCTTTTTTTGCATGTACAAAGCACTTTATCGATACAATAGAGGAACCATCAACGTGCAGATACACAGTAAGAAGCCTTGATGGTTTTTCAAAACTAAGAATACATTCATTATCAAACGTTAAAACCGAACTTTGTGTCCATCCTTCACGCTCCAATTCGATGCAATAAAATCGAATTACATCGGAAAGAGATCGCTCAACAGAAAGACAAAAAGCACATCCTAACTCATCGTTTGTAGGAGTTATCTTAACATGGCTCAGCAACTTTTCCTCGGCAATAGGAAAAGGAATATCATTCCATTTTGCCCTTAAGATGCGCACGTCGCGCTTTTTACCAGTCGCATCAATTACCACCATTTCCTGCCGGCAAGATGCCAAGACAAGTAAAGCTAATGTATAAAGATACTGTTTATTCTTTAGCAACATTTTGAGATGATGATTGAATTCTCTCTTTAATACGAGCAGCCTTGCCTTGACGCCCACGAAGGTAATAGAGCTTTGCTCGACGTACGGTGCCTTTTTTAACTAACTTAACGCCTTCAATCAATGGAGAGTAATAAGGATAGATACGTTCAACAGATACACCATGTGCACCAATACGTCTTACCGTAAAAGTAGTTGAAACACCATTATTATGCATGGCAATCACGTCACCTTCAAACGTTTGTATACGTGTTTTATCTCCCTCAATAACTCTCTGATCAACAGCAATGGTGTCACCTACCTGAAATTCAGGAAAGGATCGTCCCTCTGTTCCATAGGAATTAATAGTTTCTTTTGTGTATTTAGTAGCTTTCATAAGTTTCCTTTAATTAAGATGATAAACTATTTTTTTTACATTACTACCCAGCCAACGATCAAAGACTATTGCCGCCGCAGATCGAACAGACAAATGATTGAAATTGCTAAATCCCTTAACAGGAGGCAACATAAAATCACATTGTTCAAGAACCGACCGAGCAAGTCCACGGCCTGTTCCAAATATCAATGCCAAAGGTCGCTTGAGAGACCAGACCTTCTTTTGATCATAATAACTTATTCGTTGCTTATGGTGCACATATTCTGATGCTCTCGCGGACGTACCAACAAGTACAGGAGCTGCAAGCTCCCTTCTTTTTCAATTTCTATCAACGCTTGCTCCAAGCTGGATACGATAACTACGTGTTCGAGCGCTCTGTGCCGATGAGAATTATACTCTTCACCTTCTTGTGACGCCCAAAAATCGAGCAACTTTCTTATAATTTTTTGTTGATCGGCAAGAGGGGTCACAATAAAATAACCTTTCAAACCATAGGTACACGCCGAACGAGCAATATCATGTATATCCAAAGACGTAACTGAAGTGCAGCCCTCTTGGTCATTTGGCAAAACCACTTGTGTATGCATCAGTATCGCATAATGATGGGGTATATAATTGCCAACCAACCGTTCTTCTTCAGCAGTTAACGCATGACTTCTTACCCATTCAAAATGCTCAATTGTACTTTTTGACACAGCCGCTTCCTGCCTCCATTGAGCAATTTGCTTATGATTTCCCGATCTTACCACTTCTGGCACGGCTAAATCATTCCATACAACGGGAACAGTAAACTCAGGATGATCAATAAAGGCACCCGCAAAAGAATCGTGATTAACCGACTCTTGCTTTCCAATCACTCCCGGAACCAGTCTCAAAAGTCCTTCAAGAAGCATCATTGCAGGCAAATCTCCTCCCATCAAAACAAAGTCCCCCACTGAAACAATTTTATCCGCATAATAGTGTTCCACTCGAGCGTCCATTCCTTCGTAGCGGGCAGGTAACAACATAAGATGTTTCTTTTCTCGCCACCGCACATAAATTTCTTTAAGGAGGTCCGCGTCTAACTTTTCGCCCTGTGGTGAAAAAAAAATTTTAAACGCATTCCCCTGTTTAGACTCTCGATCCTGAATAGCGCGCTCAATGACATCGGGCCTTAAGAGCATACCTGCACCATGCCCAAAGGTTGGGGCATCGATTCTCTCTTTAGGCGCAGCATAATCAAACAAACATACTTTCTCAATGGAGACCGCTTGCTGTTCTTGTGCGCGACCCACAATGCTCGTAGAAAGAAACGAATTATAAAGGTCCGGGAAAAGCGTCACCAATGATACCGTCATTATTCTATGCTATCAACTACAAGGTCTTTTGATTCGGGAGATATAACTTGAATGAGCATACGAAGCGCCCTAAAAGTTCTTCCTTCACTTCCAATTACTCTGCTCAGATCTTGAGGAGCCACTCGTACCTGAATAATATTCTTGCCATCAGATTGAACTTCACTGATAACAACAAAATCTGGCTTGTCTACTAATTTTTTTACTATCGATTCAATAAGATTAATAAGCATAACACTATTTTATATCCTATGATGCACTTTCGTGCTGTTTTTTATATTTTTTATGCAATCGTTTTACGGTATCTGTCATTTGAGCACCCTTGTTCATCCATGCATCTATTTGCTCAAGATGAAATTGAGCAAATTTTCCTGAAATAGGATTATAAGTTCCCAATATCTCGAGTGCTTGTCCATCTCGTTTGTTACGAACATCTGTTGCAACAATACGATAAACCGGAGCATTTTTCGTACCGATTCGAGCAAGTCGAATTTTTACTGACATGTATTAAACCTCTTTTAAATAATAGTTACTTTGAAAAAACATTACCACGCCCCATTTTCTTGAAAAGTTTAACAAATTGCTGGCTTTGTTCAAACTTAGTAAGCAATACATTGATATCATTCACTGACGACCCCGACCCTTTTGCAATCCGCTGCTTTCGAGATGCATTAAGAATCTCAGGGCGCAATCGCTCTTTTAAAGTCATTGAAGAAATTATTGCTTTAAACTTTTTTAACTCTATTTCACCCTTTTCTATCGTTTCAGGTGAAATAGAAAGGGATCCCATACCAGGCAAATACTTGACCAATGAAGAAAGCGATCCAAGCTTATTCATCATTGCAAGCTGGTCAGCAAAATCCTTAAGGGTCAACTTTCCTTGCTCAAATGCCTTAGAGACCCTCTCCTGCTCATCAGCATCAATTTTTGATTCAGCTTTCTCAACCAAGGTCAAAATATCACCCATATCAAGAATTCGACTTGCCATTCTTTCAGGCCTGAACAATTCCAAATCGCTTATTTTCTCACCAATACCAATAAAGAGAATTGGCTTTTTCAACATATATCTGAATGCAAAGGCCGCACCAGCACGAGCTTCACTGTCCATCTTAGTAAGTATTGATCCAAAGAATCCAACCACTTTATCAAATGCTTGAGCAACTGCAAGCGATTCCTGACCAGTCATCGAATCAAGAACCAACAATTTATATTTTGGTTTGAGCAAAGCATCTATTGCCTTAAGTTCGCTGAGCATACCCTGATCAACGTGAAGACGTCCAGCAGTATCTAAGATAAATAACTCATACTGATTCTTTTGAAAATATCTATGTGCCTCTTCTGCAGCCCGCACAACATCTGAAGCCTGTGGTCTATAAAAATCCAACCCTGCCTTTTTTGCGAGTATTTCTAATTGATCCACTGCTGCTGGTCGGTAGAAATCAACTGAAGAAACTAGAATTTTGCGATTCTTTCCTCTTTTGGCCGCTATCTCCTTGATATAGTGCCCCAAACGAGCAACGGTCGTCGTTTTACCAGATCCTTGCAAACCCATTATCAGGACCGAGGAAGGAATATCAAACGTAAAAACCGTTTCTTTAGCAATGCCACCCAAGAAGTGAACAATCTTATCGTAAACAACTTTCATAAGCTGCTCATCAGGCTTTAACGAGCCTATAATCTTTTTGCCGCTTGCTTCTTGTTTCACTTCAGAAACAAAAGTTTGCACAACATCAAAAGGAACATCAGCCTCTAGCAATGCATCAAAAACAGATGTAAGCGCTTTTGAAATCGCCTCATCAGTCATACGACCAGTGCCACGCAATGAAGAAAAAATGGCCGAGAACTTACTCGACAAAAAATCAAACATGCTTACCTAAATAGATTTAATGAAATGAACTCTTCTGTAAGCATAGCAGAAAATAACTTTTTTGGAATATTCAATCATATACAGCTTTTTAAACAACCCGGGGTTGCTAAGAAAATTCTCAGCTCCCTGGGTTGTTGGCTCGATACGCTCAGTAATAAAATAAGGTACCTGTTGACAATCTACCATATTTAAATTTCTAATTGCAACAATTTGTTGGGCGAAATCGAGACCCAGATTCTCGATCTTTTTCACACATCAGTGTTATTTATTAAAAAATCATTGATTCATGGTTTCAGCCTGAAGAACTTCCAGTATGGAAAAATCGGCATCTTTCGCATGGGGAGCCCATTGTTCAAGTTTTTCACGAGCAATCATCAATGCAGTCATATTTTGCTTATTAACGTCATCAACCTCAGCTCCGTGTTCTAGAAGAACTTTTATTATTTTTAGATAACAATCGCAATAATCATTTTGCCTATCCCTAACGGCTACTGACCAACCCAAAGCGACTTTTGAAAGCACAGTATCCCCATTTCCATCCCTGCGGGTTACGTCAGCGCCTCGGCTCAAAAGAAATTCTACAAGTTCAACATGCGCGCATTGAACTGCCATTTGCAATGGCGTAATCCCAAACAAATTCGCTGAATTAATATCAAATCCATTATTTAAAAGATAGCCAATAAAGGCCTTACTCTTATTAAGCCTGATAGCCCTTAAGAGAGGGGTATCTTCGGTATCATCCTGAATATTAAGGTCAGGTCTTAATCGCAGGGCATTTATTACGCCTTCACAAGATTCTTGTTCGATTGCCTCAAAGATATCGTGGGCATAGAGATGACCACGGCTAAAAATTAACGCACTATACAGAATAACGATATATGTCTTCATAAAAGTCCCCTTTTCATTCCTTCATAATAAGAATAGACAAAAGGTACTGTTTGACGCCAGAATTTTTTTAAAGATTTGAGTCGCGCAAGATTATATGCTTTTATCCATGAAAAAATTGACAAACCGAAATCCAAATGATATCATAAATCAATTTGATTCACACTAAAGGGACATCATGCGCATGCCTTTCTCTGCTGATTGCACTCCATCACCAAAACCATATCTGATTGGAATAGCCGGGCCATCATGCTCAGGAAAAACGCATCTCTCAAAACAACTCGCTCAATTACTTAACGCAAATATTTTTTCCTTAGATAATTATTATAATGAACTTTCAGATCTTTCACCCGAAGACAGAAAAAAAGTAAATTTTGATAGACCAGAAGCTCTTGATAGCACCTTATTATTTGAGCACCTCGCCCATCTTGCCTCAGGAAAGGCGGTTGATCGTCCTGTCTACGATTTTAGTACTCATAGCCGTATCAATACGATAGATACTTTTCATCCAACTGATTTCATTATTATAGAGGGACTCTTTGCGCTGCATTGGCAACAGATTAGGGACCTCCTCAGTATTACAATTTTTATCAATGCTACTGATGACCTTTGTCTTCATCGTCGCAAAACCCGAGACGTTTTGGAACGTGGTCGATCGGCTGAATACGTTGTTCAGCAATTTCATGATATGGTTAAACCCATGGCTGATCTGTATATCCACTCCACCCGAAAATACGCTCAGGTCACCGTTGAAGGAGATAGTAATAGTCTCACAACAGCATTAAGAATTATCGATCATATTAAAGAAAATGTACCATCACCTTATGCATCGCTGTCGACATTGAGCTGTACAAGTCCACAATAAGTAGAATTCACAGCTGGAGCTTGGCAGCTGAATTTTTAACAACATCTACAACGGCAAAACACTCATTGTACTTATCAAAATACAGCCTAAGGCCAGATCAGAGATCTCTTTTTACAAACGATATGTTTTTGTAAGTCATCAAGCTCTTGAATATTTATTTATTTATTTATGATATTATGAACATATAATAAGTGAGGAAATTATGGCACAAGAAACATTTAGGTTTACGATTGATTTACCGATAGAAGAACATAAGAGACTTAAGACATTGTCTGCCCTGCATGGCAAGTCCATGCGTGATTTTATTGTCGAAGCACTTGAAAAGTATTATCGCGATGAAAAGCATCCTTTAATTAATGTACCTAACGCCGAAACTGTTAAAGCCATTGAAGAAGCTGAGCGAGGCGAAGGAATAGTTACGTGTAATAGCATCGAGGATCTCTTTAAAAAACTGGGAATCTAATGTTGCGGGCAGAGTACAAGACTAAGTTCATTAAAGACGTTGATCGCGCCATCAAAAGAGGCAAGCACATTCAAAAAATGAAGGATCTCATTGCACTTCTCCTCAAAGGAAAACCTTTGGCCGAAAATATGATGATCATCCTCTTCATGGTAACTATGTTGGTTATCGAGAATGCAAAATTGAGCCTGATTGGCTTATAATTTATAAAAAACATGATAGCTACATTCTTTTTTTAAGAACGGGAACACATTCAGATCTATTTAAGTAACGCAAGCAGATCAGCTCAAAGTCTGGTGGACCCAATGCCCGAATAAGGCAAAGAATAGTGGCAACACGAGCCGTTCCATGGCATCTGCCCGTAGAGTAAGTTAAATAATTAAGCATTCATCGCGGTCTATGGTATAATAAGCATATTCACTATTAGTGCTTATTATGACCTATAAAGCTAAACAAATACTTATTTATTTTTCTTTTGGAATGATTGCTCTAGGCGCTTTTGCCTTTGGAACATTCTTTTTCCTCACGCATGTTCCGTGGGTAGACCTATCACCACTTGAACATTACAAAACTGGTTACCCATCGATCGTACTCGATGATGAGGACAAAGAATGGGCACGCTTTGAGTTGGACCAGAGAAAACCCGTATCACTAGCAGACATGCCGGATCACCTTATCAAAGCTTTTCTTGCAGCTGAGGATCATGACTTCTTTAGTCACAACGGAATTTCTATGAAAGGAATTCTTCGTTCACTCGTTGTTAACATTTTGAGGCGTGGAAAGGTGCAAGGCGCAAGTACCATTACACAACAGCTTGTTAGACTGCTCTTTTTTGATCAAAAGAAAACATTCTCAAGAAAAGTTAAAGAGCAGCTTTTATCTTTAGCAATTGAACGTCAGTTTACCAAAGAACATATTTTGGAAACCTATCTTAATCATATCTATTTTGGCTGTGGCATTTATGGTGTTGAAGCAGCTAGTCAACGATTTTGGGGCAAATCAGCGCATCAATTACTTGTTGATGAGTCTGCGACACTTGCAGCTATTATTCGCTCTCCCTTACGTAATTGTCCTCTTATAAATCCAGAAAATACCAAGACCCGAAGGAACATGATCTTATCTTCAATGAAAAAACTTGGTTATATTTCTGAAAGTGCATTGACTGATTTAATCAACAAATCGATCGCGCTTACCAGTAATGATCCCTCGTGCATTGCACCCCATGCACGTGAATATGTGCGATTATTTGTAGAGAACATTGTTGGCAAAAACGAACTTTATTCAGGAGGACTTGTTATTAAAACAAGTCTCAATACAGCAATGCAAGAAGCTGCGCAAAAGGCATTTAAAAAAAATATAGCACTCTACAAAAAAAAACTTAGCAATGATGTTGATGGCGCATTAATCACACTCAATGTGCATAACGGTGAAATCAAAACGCTTATTGGCGGATCAGATTTTAGAATATCACAATTTAATCGGGCTCTACATGCGAGAAGACAAATGGGTTCTATCTTCAAACCTTTGGTCTATGCACTGGCTGTTGAACAAGGACGGGAGTTATATGAGATTGAGACTGATGAACCAGTAACCATTGATGATCATGGAACGTCGTGGACCCCACAAAATTTTAACAAAAAATTTGAAGGACCAATGACACTAGCTCACGCATTATCAGTTTCAAAAAATACCATCGCTGTAAAATTGCTTATACAATCAGGTATTGAAAATTTGATACCATTACTCCCACGTTTTCATCTGACCGAAACAGTCAATGCATATCCTTCCTTGGCCCTGGGCTGTTTAGATGCAACCGTCATAGATGTTGCAGGAATGATAAATGTATTTGCAAATAAAGGTCTCTATTGCAACCCTTCATTCATAGAATGGATTAAAAATAAATCAAATAAAAAAATTTGGAAATCAAAATCGTCTATTCATCAAGCAATAAGCTGGTCAACCAGTAATATCATAGCAAAAGCGCTCTCCCTAAGCTTTGAGAAATATAAGGCAAAAAATCCCGAAAAGTGGTCCACTATTCCGGTCTTTGGAAAAACAGGAACAACAAATCAGTCACGCACTTGTTGGTTTGCAGGAGCAACACCATCGTATACTACCGTGGTGTATGTTGGCAGAGATAATAATCAATCTTTAGGTCATGATGTTTATCCAAGCCAAACAGCATTTCCCATCTGGTTAGAATATAACAGCCTGATATCACATCCGATTCAAAAATTTGCCTTAGAACCGTCACTCACGACTGTGTGTATCGATCCGTACACGGGACGCCGGGCATCTTCGCCTGATTCCATTTCAATTTTGGCAACGCACGCTTTATAGGTACTTTTTCATCAGACTCTTTCTACTCTTGCATGTGGTCGCAAAAGTACGTTACAGTACGACCAAGTAATTGCAGGAATGACCAATGATGAAGAACTGTCTCTACGCTATCGTACTCTGCTTGCTAGCTGTTGACATTACCCTTAATGCCCAAGACACCCCTAGCGTAAGTTCAACTGCAACGGCTCTTGGTAATTCAATAGCAAACTCAAATGTACCTCAACAACTTATTCAAAGCTTTGGATACTGCCCCGATGATTATACCTATTCAATGCAACTATGGAATGACTTGTCTCAAAGCGTCACTGCCGACTTACAGAAGGTAATATCAGTACAAGGAGCAAAATTTAATAGTAGCAGTGCCAAAACTCAGACTATCCCTGCATTCTCATTTTCTGATCCTTCGGCATTTGCTAACATCAATATATGTCATGGCATCGTTCATTTAACAAATGGAAACTTATCGTATTCATATTCATTCGATGTCGATGAAAAAGATAAAAACACCTATTTTTTCCACACGTTCCAAACAAGTGAGGATGATTCACCACAGGGTGAATTTATGGGTCCTGGTCTCTATGGTGGCCCCTATCTTTCAACGAAGGAATTTGATGGGGTATTTTTCAATAAAAGTCCTTATGAAGCTCAACTATCCTTTAAAAAAAATGGACAAACGTATTCAGTTTCTCTTGAAAGCTCATCTTTTAATCTCTTAAGTTCCGATTCCTGGCAAACTGACTCCATTCGTAGCAGCTCGGAAAAACGAAGTTTTGATATTAACGTAAATAACAATAAATTAAGCTTTCCTGTAAACTCTATCGGTTTAGGCGATTCGTTTTATGATCCAACGACAACCACAACACAGCAAATTCCTTTAACTTACACCTACGAAATTTATCAAAACCAAAATGATTTAAATGCCGTTGTGCAAGGCTTTAACATGGGCAATCACAATCAACTGGGAATTCCCGATATACAAACAACGACAGCACCCGCCGTAAGCCAGCTTCTTGCCATACGAGATATCAATCCTGTTGATTGTTCGGTGTGGTGTCAGTCACTTGATCAATACCAGACAGAAAAACAAAATCAATCATCCAGTCAATCGACCAGCCCATCACAACTTCAACAAATTCCCTACATCCTTCCTGGTTCATTATGGGCAACGTATCAAACAGATGATTGGAAAGTAAGTCAGCAGCTTTCCGCGGGAAGCGTCACTAACTTTGATATCATAAGACCACAAAAAAAAGAAAACATTGGCTATCTCTACATATTCTCACTCAATACCACAGACTCCAAAAAAGCCAATCAATTTTTAACGAATGTTTCAAAAAATAGTGATTTGACAAGTCAACTTTTAAAAACAACGATTGATCTCACTACTGAAACTGATCTTGGAACTATCACTGCACAACTTCAAAAAACCTGTCAAAGCAATGGTGGTATACCATCGACATGCAATGCGATCATTAATGATCAAAATTCTGGAGTACAGGGCGCTCTCTTACTTGTTGATACCTTTGTTCCCTACGGCGGAGGCACTAAAACACCTCGCTATTACAAAATCCCAACCGCAATTCTCCTGGTTGATACCTCATTTTCAAGTATTGTAACATCGAATCTGGACCCCAAAGCATTTGGTTCAGACCCTCAACAAGTCACCACCTCAATGGCCTCTGATTTTAATAAAAATATCATAGGCTGGCTGAGCACGTTTAATAACAACTTATCGACTATAAATGCTTCTCAAACAACGGCATCATCTCAAATAACCCTAGCCACTGCAACCGCACATGCATCAGAACTTCAAGGACTTGTGCCAGATTTAACCGACTATGTACGACAAAAAGGATTAGCTTCTCTTTTTACCGATTCCACTGCTACCACTACACGCATATTTTCTGACCAAGGCATAAAAAAGCTTTATTTGATGCTTTTTGGGCCTTTGAGCCTGAGTTCCCCACCAGTCATTTTACAACCCGGAATTAACGCCTATCTTGGACTCAAGCCTGGAGAGTTACCCAAGGGATGGCCCAGCAGTTAATGAGAACGAACTCTGTGAGAAAAGATTTTATAAAGCTGTTGCATAATAAGTTCAATAGCTTTCTGATTATTGGTCATAAGAGCAGCCGAAAAAGCAGCATTGATTTCTTTATCAAGACTTTTTGAAAGAGTTACTGTCTTAAGATCTTCTTCGTGAATACACATGCGGCTTTCAGTAGCCGATGATCGACGTGAAAAACAAAGACGAGGACAGAGACAGGTCGCTACGATAGCTGGAACAAGAAGGGACTTCATAATACCTTTTTCCTTTTATTTTGAGATTATTTTTATTAAGACACTCTATAAAAATACACTATTTAGCAATAATTGCAAGTTTTTTTCAAAAATTATGCCAAAACATTTTCCAAACCTGTAAATTTTCGCTCTATTCAAATGGTTGAGAGGGGGAAATCTCTCGAAATTTATAAAAGCTGGTCCAAATAACGAAACACCGACTCAGGTTGCTCAGCCACAACACTTTGACGGGCCACACTAAAAAGGTCACTCCTTTGTGCGGCGATAGCATATGCATTATCAAGTTGATGATCGGTGGTTGTGGCCTCGAGAGGGATAAGCAGGCTTTTAACGCCAAAAAATTGCAATTCAAAGATTGTTCCTGCACCAGCCCGTGCAATAGCAATATCCGTTGCTGCATAATAGGGAGCAAGATCATGTTGGTAGGCAAAAACGTGACAGGTTATGCCAAGTGATCGATAAAAATTATCAAGTCCTTCTCTATCATGCTGCCCCGCTTGATGAATTATGACAAGTTTTGACGATGATGGTTGACCAATGCGGTACCGAATATAAGACTCGGCAAAGGTATTTAAGAATTTTGATCCTTGCGATCCACCCAGAATTAATAAAACACTCTCGTCGTTACTAAGATGAAGCTGCTTACGAGCAGCTTCTTTGTGCATGCGATCATTCGTCCCAAATCTGACAGGATAGTCAACACGACATATTTTGTAACGCGGTAGCAAAGATCGCACAGAATCAAAACAAACATTAATACGCTTTGAAAAATAAGAAAGCATTTTAACGGCTTTTCCGGGAATAGCATTAACTTCATAGAGGGTAACAGGAATTCCTATTATCCAAGCAGCGCAAACGACCGGTATTGAAACAAGGCCACCCATACTGATTATCTCAGTTGGTCCTTGCTTAAGTAACCTGTAAAAACATTTAACAAACGATACAATCATTCGCACTATTACCAAGGGAACAGAGTACCATCCTGTCAATGCTCCGATAGTTAATACTTGATGGTCATCCACGGTCGCATCACGGCCAATAATCGATGCATCAAGCGGGGACTCGGTGGTGAAAAACATAATGTTTGTCGACGCATTTTCTTTCTTGAGGCGACTGGCAAGAGTAAGCGCTGGTATGATATGCCCCCCGGACTTACCAGCAACGAAACAAACGCAGTGTTGTTTTTTTTCATAGATCAAATCCCGTTTGTTTTAAGTAAAAAGTCTCTCAGCGCTGAACGTAAATGCTCATCACCGATCGCGTCGAGCGCATGCTGCTCTTTTCTTGACAGCGGCCTGATGGCCGCTGTCTTTACGGTATTTTTTGGTAATTCTTCTTTAAGAGCAATAGTACGCTGCACGAGACGAAACCGAACACTTTGAACACAATTTTGTCCAAGCCCCTTATTTATAGTACGAACTATGGTTTTTGAAAGCATATAAAGCTCTTGCATCCAATGAACGTCATAGACCCCCAAAAAAACCGTTTCATTCTCAATACGCTCGAGACGCATATGTTTATGCAAGGAACCTATGATGCTCTCCCAGTTCTTGGTAAGCCGAAATTGCCAGCTTTCATCCTTTGATGCAAAAATGTGGTCAATCAACGACTTTAACGGAGATGTCATAGCTCCTTCCTTGCTTACCTTACTCAGAATAAAAATAACGAGTAGTTATCGTTTGGTAACAAGCGCCATCTTCACAGTCGTAGCCATCTTCATAGGCGTCTTCTACAACTCCCATTTGGGTCCCCTTTGCCGCACGCATTGCAATTGTTTGACCTGGTTGCACACGCCATACTAAATCACGAGTATCATCCCAGCAAAAATCCAAGCAGTCGCAATAGTGAAGGGTGCCATCTTCTTCGTAACAGTCCTGAGCACAATCAACACACTTTTCCTCACCAGCATAAGGATTTTTTGAGTACACAAGAATATCGTTAGCTTTGGTGTTGCTTACATCAAATTCTTTGAGTGAGCCATGTACCGTTTTTATTTCTCCATCATTCTTGATAAATACAATTGTCCTATCGTGCCTATCAATGACCGTAAATTTTGCCAGACGACCAGACTGCCACCACCCCAGTACACGTCCATTTACAACATGATTTATCTTCTGGCCTGGGTTCAGCCGAATCATCTCATGACGTGAAACGTCTGATCGGCTGAACGGCTTATCAAGAGAAATGATTGACAGTTTTTCACCTGTTCTATTAATTATTGAAATGAGTCCTTGATTAAAGGCCACTGCACCAGTACTGGCTATCAGACCAAGAGCAATCAAAGCCGAGACATACAGTTTCATAAAAACCCCTTTGTTAACGATATAAAATCACCTTCAAGGTATCATATCCACTACGTTGTGGCAAATTCATGCGCATATTTTTATCGATGCCTCCGCGGCAAAATCCTCAACTTCAGATTTTGGTCCACGACTGCAGTAGAAATATCAGCAAAAAAAGGACTTATTATGGAGAGTTTCCAGCTTTCTTTAGATTTCTTGTCTTTTTCTAATTCAGTAGGAAACATTTTCGTGAGTTCCAACATAAAACATACTATTATTATGTATTACTGGTTTTTTATTGTCAAAGCTGTAATAATATTTCCGTAATCAGATTCTCTGAAGGAATATCATGACCCCAAAAAAAGATTTTTATGAGTTACTACCCCATACTGCCGATTGCAAGATCAAAGTGTATGCAAACACATTGCCAGAACTTTTTGCTCATGCAATGAAAGCCATGTTCGATATTTGCAAGCCCCAAAAAAAGGTTCCAGAAATGCGCGTATCCCATGCTATCGCATTAACCTCACATAAAATCGAGTATCTTCTCATTGATTTTCTCTCAGAATGTTTAACTCTATCTGATATTAACAATGAAGCATATGATGAAATAAAAATAACCATCATTACAAGCACGCACCTTATGGCAGAAGTTACTGGTTTTAAAATCGAATCATTTCAAGGAGTCGAAATTAAAGCGGTCACCTACCATGATCTTGCCATCGAAAATGAAAATAGCGAATGGACGGCAACTCTTGTTTTTGACATTTAATAAAGTAAGCTCATGATCAAGCACAACAAAACACTCCTTATTACGGGTGGCGCCGGTTATATAGGCTCCCATACCGCTTATTTATTGAACACTCATGGCTATAATCTTGTTGTCCTAGACAATCTTTATCACAAAAACACCTTTGATCATCCCTGGGCAACATTCATACGAGGAGATTTTGGCGACGCACATTTATTAGCATCAATTTTTTCCCGCTATTCCATTGAAGCCGTAATGCATTTTGCTGCATTCATCGAAGTTGGTGAGTCTGTTAAGGATCCACAACGTTATTATCAAAATAACGTTTTAAAGACTCTACAACTGCTCCAAAGCATGCTCGAGCACAAGGTCAAAAAAATAATTTTTTCATCGAGCGCTGCCGTCTATGGCAATCCAACCACTGAGGTCATTGATGAGTCGCATCCCTGCAATCCAATAAATCCTTATGGGCACACTAAAAAAATAGTCGAAACAATGCTTCAAGATTATTCGACTGCCTACGGCCTCAAGTATGCTGCACTCCGTTATTTCAACGTAGGAGGCGCCTTGGTTAGCAAAAACCTCGGGGAACACCATCTTCCTGAATCTCATCTGATCCCTTTGCTCATACAAGCAGCCATCAATGACAAACCTTTTACGCTTTACGGAAATGATTATCCAACTCATGATGGAACGTGCATACGCGATTATTTGCATGTCATGGATATCGCCCAAGCTCATGTGCTCGCATTGAACTTTCTTGAAAACAACTCCTCGACAATGCTTAATTTAGGCACAGGAGCAGGATATTCTGTCAAAGAAATCAGTCAAGCAGTAAGCGAAATCATTGGAATACCCTTACACATTACCTATGGCGCTCGCCGCCAAGGAGACCCCGCAAAACTCGTCGCTTCTTCCACCAAAGCTCACGCGCTTCTCGGTTGGAAACCACAACATACCCTGATAGATATCATAAGCAGTGCCTATAAATTTGAAAAAAGTCATAAACATTGTCAGTGATACTCTTGAAATAAAAGAGCTATAAAGCATATACTAAAATTATAATCCCTCTCATAATTAAAGGGAAAGTGATGAAAAAATTCTTGTTAATTGCAATCCTGTTGAGTATTTATTCCCTTCACGCCATTATCGACCCTGAATTGGTACTGCAAAAAGAAAAAAACATTCGCGCTGCGTGTCTTGAAAAAAGCGACGGCGACGGATGCAGCTTCTAATTGCCCCCTTTGCAGAATCACTGAACAAGGCACCTGCCATAAAGGCATGTGTAAGTCCCCTTAAAACTTTTATTCCATTCGGTTTACTAAAAGTGCTATGACTTAAAAATGATCTATTTTAAGGCCTTTTATGTTTCTTTTACTTCTTTATGCATGGATTGCAGGGTTTGTGACTGTTTTATCACCATGCATTTTGCCTGTTTTACCCCTTCTTCTAGCCGCTGGAGCAGATTCGGGAAAACTTCGTCCTTATGGTGTTATTCTCGGCTTGGTGGCTAGTTTTACTTTTTTTACTTTATCACTCACAGCCTTGGTCCAAGCATTTGGAATATCCGCAACTCTATTACGCGGAATAGCATTACTTTTAATTATTTTTTTTGGCTGCACAATGCTTTTTCCTTCTCTAGAAGCTTTATTTGAAAAACTTACCTTTCGAGTATCGTCATGGGGAAATATCTTACAAAAAAAATCAGTTCTCATAAAAACAGATTTTTTACAGGGATTTGTCCTTGGCGTAGCCCTTGGCCTTGTGTGGACACCATGCGTTGGTCCCTTACTTGCAAGTGTGCTAACGCTCGTGGCCACACGAAGTATTACGTGGTACAGCGTAGCCATAACACTTTGCTATAGCATGGGTGCGGCACTTCCTATGTTCTTCATTATGTATGCGGGAAATAAGCTCATTAACTCTACGTTAAGCATTACAAAATATAGCGAAACTATCCGTCGAATTTTTGGCGCTCTCATGATTATTGCAGCCCTTGTCATGGCATTTCATTTTGACGCTTTCATTCAGCAATGGTTTCTCAAATACCTGCCCATTATTACCATCGAAAAAAATCCAAGCGTCCAAAAAGAATTGGAGAATACTGTGCTTAAAAAACAAATGCTTGATCCAACAACCGTTAAAGCACCAGATTTTAAAGGTATAGCTGCATGGCTCAATTCACCCCCTCTCCACTTAGAAGATTTGAAGGGAAAGGTGGTGCTTATCGATTTTTGGACGTATAGCTGCATCAATTGCATAAGAACACTTCCGCATCTAACATCTTGGTATAACCGTTATAAAGATAAGGGCCTTGTCATTGTTGGTGTGCATACCCCAGAGTTTGAATTTGAAAAAAATCTAACAAACGTTACTCATGCGGTAAAACAATTTAAGATAATCTATCCTGTAGCTCTTGATAATGAATACAAAACATGGCAAGCATACGCCAACCGTTACTGGCCTGCACATTATCTTATTGATCAAAATGGCTACATTCGTTACACCCATTTTGGTGAGGGAAATTACACTCAAACTGAGAATGCAATTCGCACGCTCTTAAATCTCACCGAACAACAAAATAATCCAGAAATAGTTACCAACAAAATAACAACTCCCGAAACGTATCTTGGTTATCAAAGAGCAGCGCGATATCAACCGACTATTTCAATTCAACCAAACGAAATTACTTCCTATTCATATTCTGGCCCACTCCTGCCTGATCACGTTGGCCTTAAAGGAACCTGGGTTTTAGGACCACAATCGATTATCGCTCACCAAGATGGCGCGCTCTTAGAATTAAATTTTGAAGCATCCCATGTTTATCTTGTCATGGAATCTGCACAACCGACAAACATACCTATCTTATTAGATGGCAAGCCAGTACCCCCAAAGTATTACACTTCCGACATGAACGCCCAAGGACAAATCCTTGTGCATGAGCCACGGATGTATGCACTTATTGATCTCAAAAAAGAACGTGGCCGTCACCTTTTAACCTTGCAGTTACCAAAAGACGCTGGTGCATATGCTTTTACTTTTGGGTAAACTAAAAGAGATTTATATTTTTCGGAAAATACGATGGCACATTTAACTGAACAACAAACACTTACAAAGGGCGATCTTTTGCCTGTGCATAAGGCGCTTTATGAAATTGCAAAAACATTTAGAAACGATATGCGCGTACCAGCACGCGTTTTTACCTCAAACGAGATGCTCAATGATATTATTGCTGATAGATCACTTTGGCAATTGATTAACGTTGCAACCCTTCCCGGCATTCAAAAGGCTGCATTGGCAATGCCCGACATCCATGAGGGTTACGGTTTTCCTATTGGTGGAGTGGCTGCAACGGCGATTGACCAAGGGGGAGTCATTTCCCCGGGAGGTATTGGGTATGACATCAATTGCGGTGTTCGTCTTCTTCGTTTAGATATGACAGCAAAAGATATAAAACCCTTTCTGGAAGAGCTTGCGACAGAACTATTTAGAGCTGTTCCGTCAGGTGTTGGAAGGTCAGGATTCATTAAACTTAATGATCAAGAAATTACCAAGGTACTCAAAGATGGTGCACGTTACATGCTCAAATGCGGCTATGGTCAAGAATCGGACGTCACCTATTGCGAAGAAACTGGTGCTATGGAAGAGGCTGATCCTGACTGCATTTCAGTGAATGCTCGAAATCGTGGCCATGACCAGCTTGGTACTCTGGGCTCCGGAAATCATTTTCTTGAGGTTCAAAAGGTTGAAAGAATTTATGATCCAGTGGTAGCACAGGCATTCGGTTTACAGGAATCAATGGTAACCGTTATGATCCATTGCGGCTCGAGAGGATTAGGGCATCAAACCTGTACCGATTATGTGCGAACCATGTTACCCAAATTATCGCAGTGGAATATTACTCTTCCTGATCCAGAGTTAGCATGCGCGCCATTCTTGTCAACTGAAGGCCAAGATTATTACAAAGCAATGTGTGCCAGTGCCAATTTCGCTTGGGCCAATCGCCATATGATTACCCACGCTGTCAGATCGGCATGCACAAAAATAATAGGACCGTCTGTGCATGTTACTACCCTCTACGATATATCGCATAATATGGGCAAAAAAGAACGCCACATGATAAATGGCAAAGAACGAGAGCTTTTAGTCCACCGAAAAGGGGCAACAAGAGCATTCCCCGCGGGAAGATCTGAAGTGATAGAAGCCTACCGCGCAGTAGGTCATCCGGTGCTTGTTCCAGGAACCATGGGAACCTCTTCCTATGTTCTTGTCGGGACTAACCAAGGACTTGAAGAAGCTTTTGGTTCTTCATGCCATGGCGCCGGGCGGACAATGTCCAGGTCCAAAGCAAAAAAAAATGTGCGCGGCTCAACCTTGCGACAAGAACTGGAGCATCAGGGAATCATCATACGTTCTGATTCAGATTCTGGACTTGCCGAAGAGGCACCACTCGCTTACAAAGATGTTGACAGCGTCGTTGAGGTAATTGAAAAAGCGCAGCTTGCAAGACCTGTTGCTCGACTCGTTCCTCTTGCAGTCATCAAGGGTGGCTAGACTAAATAAGTGCTAATGGATCATTTAACCTATTATCCATCTTTTTAAAATCAGCGATAACGCCTTCATTTTTGTAGTAGACAAGCAACGATTCAAAATAAATCTCAAGATCATGGGGCACAAAAAATTCTACCATTCCGGTTTCTTTGTTAAGTGTTCTGTCAAACACGAGGTGTTCAAAGCTTCGGAGCGTTGCAACAAGAAACCACATTTCTTTTTTGTTAACCCAAGCTTGATAATAACTTGAATAAATCATAAACTTTCTTCTCAGTTGATTATGTAACCAGTATACGGGAAAAAAATGACTATACAAGAATCACATAAAATGGGACTGGTGATGGCTACCATCGTCGGCATGAATGCAATGATTGGTGCAAGCATTTTTATGATCCCAGAACAACTTCATCGCACCGTTGGTCCCGCCGCCCTCTTGACCTACCTCTTTGTCATTGGTGCAGTTTGGACTATTGCTTATTCATTAGCTCGTGTGGCGGCTTATTATCCTTCAGAGGGTTCATTTTATACGTACATCAACGCTTGGGGAGGAAAACGTCTTGGGCTTATTGCTTCAGCACTCTACTGCATTGGGTTAATTTTTGCGATGGGTCTTTTAACAAGGATGACAGGCAGTTATCTTCATAGTCTTTTTCCGAATATCTCCCCCATTATTCTTTCATCAGTAGTATTGTGGGGACTCAGTGCATCAATTGCTGCAGGCACACGCATGTTATGGTGGGCGCAAATAGCATTAATTTTACTCACCATTGCTCCGCTTTTAGTAATAACAATCCTTTGCTTTACCAAAAGTGATTTTGCCCATTTACAACCGTTTATGCCATTTGGCAGCAATGCTGTTTTACGTGCCACAAAATTTGTCATCTTTGGTTTCTTTGGATTTGAAGC
The DNA here is from genome assembly GCA_963699715.1 of uncultured bacterium. Lineage (GTDB taxonomy): Bacteria > Babelota > Babeliae > Babelales > Babelaceae > CAVOUX01. Next base: position 28,516 of record CAVOUX010000012.1, on the reverse strand, counting down.
GATTACGACCTTGTCAACAAATGTTAAGAATCCAAGCTATACGATGCCTCGAGCAATTACCTGGTCGATTATTCTCGTGAGCATTATCTATCTCACATTCGTTACCTCAACATTTTTGGGTTTACCGCGAGAATTGTTCCTGCAAAGCAAAACGTTGCCTGAGGTACTGTATATCATGTTCCCTTCATTCCCCTGGTTAATCACTATGATAGTATGGGGAATCATTATTACCATTATGGGAACCATTCATGCACTTTTATGGTCAGTGAGTTCGCTCCTGGTATCAATAGCTAAAATGACAGGAAAATATAAAGTAACAGAACGGAGTGCTTTAGGATTTTTGACACTTGTGGTATGGCTTGCAAGTGTTCTTCTGACAAGCATAGATTTGTTTTTTAACATAACGGCATTATGCCTTATAACGGTGCTTGCCGCAGCTATATGGCCCGTTGCCGCACAAAAAATGCCCGCAACAAAAAAAGAACGAATTATTGCGATGATTGGCCTATGCGCATCCTTGATTATGTGTGGTTATGCAGTCGCAGGAATAGGGAATTATATTTTTTGAGTTGCGGTTCTTTTATAAAGATGTTATACGTAATCACAACTCAAAATGTAATATATTTTGAGTGACGAGGAGAAGGAAGAAAGGATAGTAATGTTTTGCCGCAATAGTTTCATCCGTTGCCTGATTGTAGTAGGTCTTTGCTTCTTGAAGCCGCTTTCAGCAACAACCGCTCTTACACGACTAACCAAGAATGATCCTTATCCACTTTACTCATCAAGTAATCCTTATGAGTTTTTAAATCGGTGTTATGAAAATGACATAATTGATTATTGCGAACCATGTGATAACAGGTTTTTCCGCATGGCATTTTCTGTGTTTAGACAAACAGCCAAATTGGGCACCGATATTGAAGAAACCGAAGATACCGATTTAGGAAATCTGGTAGGTCGCTGGAACATGATTGGATTGTTCTATGACCCAGAAGCGGCGGCAAAATTAATTGCTGGACTCGATCTTGATAGAACAAGCTCACTTAACATCAAATCATGTATCGACTCACATGGAATTGACCTTGTCACCAATCCGGCTGGTGCTGACCCGAATCAGGAATTTGGATTTTTTGACATTCCGATTAAATACAGAAAATACGGAATTCGATTTGATTCAGAATTTGCACTTCCTCTCAATTTCACCATTGGCGTTAAAGCGGGTGTTTCACATATTTGGCAAGAACCCAAATTTATTGATTTGACGTGTGGAGCAACAGGTATAGGCTGTCCCATAAGAGACTGTCCGCAAGCATCTTTGACTGAAACAGCGCTGTGCCCGCCAATAAGCCAAATTGAAAACAGTACATTCTCACCCACCGGCTGCGCAGATGCAAATTGCTGTATTGGTATTGCAAACTGTGAATGCAAAGAACTGGTGATTGATAAAATCATGAAACAAAAAGAAAGAATTGAACAGATTCTTCATCTTCAGCTGGATGAAAACTTATTTGTCTCCTCTCCTTATGATAAAACGGGATTTGAAGATGTCGAATTTAACCTTAACTGGTCTCGCATGTTTGCCGTTAATAAAGACCGATGTGATTGGCCATTCTTTGTCATAACTCCTTTTGTAACCCTTGGTTTCACGGTACCTACTTCGGCACCCGTTGATAGAAGAAATCCCTTTGCCATCTCACTTGGCAACGATGGCCACTGGTCATATGGTGGTCGTGGTGGCCTTAATATAGACTTCGTTCAAACTCTTATGGTCAGCGGTGAAGCCGGATTTACTGGCTTTTCCAAAAAGGCACACAAATGTGTTCCTATCCCAACTAATGAACTCCAGTCAGGAATATTCCCTGAACAAGCGACACTTAATATTAAACCGGGTATGAACTGGCACTTTGCCTTTATGGTAAGTTCCTATCGGTTCCTGGATAGACTTTCATCCTGGGTTCAATATGCTGTAGTGCACCACGATAAAGATCATGTTGACCTTTTATCGCATAGGCCACCCGATGCCCAGCCATTACTCTTGCGAAAGCTTCGAGATGAGTCTCAATTTAGGTTCCATATGATTAACGGTTCTCTTAATTACGAGATATCACCCCATGTTCAATTCGGTTTTGTGTGGCAGATACCTATCTTCCAGCAGAATGCGTATCGATCGACCACATTCTTAGCAAGTGTCCAAGTCTTTTATTAATAAGGAGTTTATATGAATTATCTAAAGTTATTAGTCAGTGCACTGATCTGCTCATCGATGAGTATAGTTCACTCTAAAAATATTCAAGTCTGCAATGATACGCATTGGTTTATATCGATTGACGGAAAAATTGCCGTCCATCCCTATAATGGAGCAAAAATCTCCGATAAAGAAAATAGCGTTCCCAAATTCAAGGCATGTAAAACTGTTTTTGTTCCTGATAACAAGTCATTATCAGTCGAAATTTCTGGCGTTGATCTTGAATCCAACTCTAGTTACGGTGTTGCAACATTAAAGTTTAATTCTCATAATTTAAAAAAACTTCATATCTTTCTAGCAGGACAGAAAGATCGTAAAGGCACTTTGCCTGGCATTGAAATAAATTGAGATAGAGAGCATGACCCATATATCATGCACTTGTTTATTCAGCATTTTCAGTGACCCTGATTTAACAGGTTGATGCATGATTTAAGAGCTCGATTCGAGTGAACGCCTCAAAAAAGCTCTGAATTTTGAGGCGTTCACTTTTCTATACCCATCCAAAACTGGACATACAAGCATAAACCAGATACACTTAGAAAAATTATTGTTGAAGATATATCTATGAGAAGGGAGCACAAAGCTATTATGAGTCGTAAAGGAAACGTAACAGTACTTGTTAATGACAATGTTGAACGCGCGTTAAGACAACTCAAGAAAAAAATTGAACGTGAAGGGGTTGTTCGCGATATGAAGCGCGTGGTCTATTATGAATCTCCCACCCAAAAACGTCGTAAAAAAATGATGCGTGCAATTAAACAAAACTGGATTCGCATGGCGGCACATAATATCATTTAAGGTTTCTTGATCACTAATGAAATCTTCACCAACAAAGACCATCAAACATTCCCAAAGAGAAGCGCAGCTTCTTAAGGAGATTAGTCGTCTTCTGATGGAAACAACTCTTGATGACCCTCGTCTTCAGGGTATTTTTATCAATCGGGTGTCTCTTTCAGCAGATAGCGGAATTTGCACAGTATTTTTTTATTCACTGCAAGGGGAAGAGCATTTTAATGCCGTACTTGATATTCTTAAACTTTATAGGCCTTCCCTTCGCAGAGCACTTGCCGAACGCGTCAATAAACGTTATACGCCAGAACTCATTTTTAAATATGACCAGCAGTTTGAAAAGCATCAACGTCTTGAAGAAATTTTTGAAAAAATTAAAGATGAATCGTGATTATTTTAGTAATCATTCTTTCTCTTTGTTGGGGCTCCTTTCTTAATGTTCTTGCCTATAGGCTGATCCATAGTGAGGATTGGATACGACAACGTTCTCGATGTCCTCACTGTTCATCAATCTTAGTTTGGTACGACATGATTCCCGTTCTTTCGTGGATTATATTAATGGGTCGTTGCCGATCATGCAGACAAAAAATTTCATGGCTCTATCCTTTTATCGAGCTCTTAACAGCTTTCTTAATTACCCTTTTGTGGGTTACCGTACCCTCTCCTTATTTTTGGTCCTATGCACTCTTCTTTTCAGGTCTTATCGTTACTATTCGCACCGACCTTGAATATATGCTTATTTTAAGAGCTTGTACCTGGGGTTTGATGCCGCTGGGTTTAGCACTGAGCAGCATGCGATGGTTACCCATCACGGGACTTGAAAGCATGAGCGGGATGGTTTTTGGATATACTGTCTTGTGGGTTGTTGCAAAGCTTTTTATACAGAGAACCAGAAGGGAAGGGTTGGGTCAAGGTGATATCGAGTTACTGAGCTGCGTCGGAGCATTTACGGGCGTCACAGGCGCATGGCTTGCCCTGGTGGTAGGTTCATTTGCAGGACTGCTCGCAGCAGTTTTATATGGACTTATTACAAAACAAATGAACTCTCTTCGTTATATCAAAATTCCCTTTGGCCCCTTTTTGGCGTTAGGGGCGATTGCTTATGTTCTTGCTGGACGGTATTTGGAAAGAATTTTTTTAGGGTTTAATTAATTTCTACAGCTTTACTCTCAATTTTTTTATTCTTCAGTTTTTATCTCATGGACTACGCATCCAGCGGCATATTTTTACTTACATTTATCATTTACTTTTTACATTAAGGCCTGCGCGGCCGGCGCCAGCAGGCGGTTCGATGCCACCACCCGCTGGACACCCGGCACCGCCGTTCCTCGGCCCCTATACGGTCGCCAAGTACGCTACGGCTGCATTAAGATGCAGCGATAGCTAACATGCGCCCTGATTCGTACCTCATTTATAAAAGCGCTTTAGTCACGAATATTAATGCATTCTCCGTTCGACTATTTTGAATTTCACAATTCGTCCTAACATTTATTGATAATTCAAACAAAAAACAGCATTCAACTGTCCGTGATGACCAGCCATTAAATCTTTATATAAAGAATGCAAATCAGGCGGTAAGTAGCCATCGTAGTGCCGCAGGCGCTGCTGTGGCGTACGTGAGCGCCGTCGGGATTCCCAAGGCTCTCCTTGGGCACGGGGGTTGCAAGGGGTGCGCGTGCCGAGCGCCCGCTTGCCGCCGGCCGCGCAGGCCAAAGTAATATCACGCTGGACGCGCAGTCCATAATGAAAAAACAAAAACCTTATTCCAAATCATCCGTCACAATTTTGACCACCCCATTGTGGTCAATCGTCATATAATCTAAATCCCCATCCGCATCAATATCACCCGCAGCACCGATTCTAAACCCAGTTCCATTAACATATGTCCCTGCCAATGCCGAAGCTGGTGCGTTCAAGGCACCTATGAGATGGCTTTTTCCTTCACCACCATTACTAAAACCATAGGTATAATAAAGTTGACCATCAGCCTTCCAACCGAGCCCGTCTGGACCGGAAAGGTTAGTAGTGTATTTCCCCTTCTCTGCAAAGTATATTTTTTCTGCCATATAAAGTGAACGCAACTGTGTATATGCTTCAGTTCGTTTCGCCTTTGCAAAAAACTTCATGAAGCTTGGCATTGCCAATACTGACAAAAAGGCAACAATCGCCAAAACAATCATAAGCTCCAAAAGATTAAATCCTTGCGTCATTCCCTTCATATCTCCTCCGCTTTCATACAAAAACATTTGTTTGAATCATCCCTTTCTCTCTATTTACCATTTTTCTCATACTAATGACTAGAATCCCAAAACACATAGAACTATGAGGCACAAAGCCAGGAAAGCCTTTATTTAAGCCCCTCTTTGCCATTAAATTCTATTTGCACATTCAAATCAAATGCCCACTTAAAACTATTATTTCTTTGACATTTTATAAAATTGGTATAAATTATTCAAAGGTGAGATACTTTGCGAAACAATACATAAAAAAACACAAATCGGAGTCCTGGAGAATACGGTATGATGGATACCATAAAACAGACCCTTGCCAAAGGGCTATTAGGTGGCGGAAAACAGCGCACCTACGCAGAAATCGCAGATTATTTCGACAAGAAATGGTCGATGACACAAGATGCTTCCACAATTAAGCGAATGGAAGCTCTTGATAAAGCATTGGGCAACCCATCACAAAAGCTATCCACTATTTTGGTAGCCGGAACTAACGGTAAAAGTTTAACTATCTATTTTACCGCCCAACTCCTCAAAACTGAAGGACTGAAAGTAGGTACCTTTTACGCGCCTCACTTGCTTAACTACAATGAGCGCATAAGCATCAATAATGAGACCATCGCAAACAAAAATTTTGCTGAACTTGCCAATGAAGTCATCAATACTGCAGATAGTCTTGATTTAAAGTCAAGCACACAAGAGTTGCTTGCCATGACTGCAATGATGTATTTTGTTCAACAAAATGTTGACGTTGCTCTGCTTGAGGTTCACCAAGGTGGCACTTTTAATCCGGTGAACATTTGCAATGCAAAGATTGCTACCATCACTCGTGTGACTCCAGCCGAAGTAAATATCGACGATGCAAAACTTGAAGAGCATGTGCGCGATATGATGGGTATTGTTAAAAAAGGCACTCATATCATTTCAGGCGACCAAAGCAAAACGCATCTTCATATTATGCAGAATTTTGCCGATGAAACTGGCGCACAATGGGCAATGCCAATTCGTAAGCTTGCGGCATTAGGATATCCTTACGAGCAGTTACATGGTCGATGCGCGGCATTAGCAGAACGTACCTCGCAAATATTTGCAGAAAAAATTCTTGCACGTGACACGACCGTAATCATGGATAGTCTTTTAACCAAACAAAAAGGTCAAAGAGGACGTCCTACCTTAGAAGAAAAAAGAAGATCAGAACTTTATCCGAAGAAAACTATTGATCAGTTCTGGAAAGAAACGCTCAATGAATTACCTTGCCGATTCCAATTACTTGAAAAAGAAAAGCCAAGTATTCTGTTGGATAACGCTCGAAACGTTGATGCCTTCAAAAATCTTTTGCTTGGTATTAGACTCTTACATTATCAAAGACCGCTTAAGGGCTTAACCATCGTGGTGGCAGCTGCCCAAAACACGTTACATAGTGAAGAGTTTTTAAAGCTTCTTCGTTATTTCTTCAAGAAAACATCAGGTCAACTCTTCCTTTGTCCTCTTGAAGAAGCACTACCAGGCGTTGGTGAAGATGTATCATGGAATGTTGATCAAGTAACCAATGATGTCAAAAGCATGAAAATCAAAGCTCGTGCTTGTAAGAACTTTGAAGAAGCATTTGAGCTTGCAAAGAAATCGGTTGATGAAAGAAACGGTCTTGTTGTTATCACAGGATCTCAATCAATAATTCATCAATATTGGAAACAAAAAGGAATTAAGAAATTCTAACCAATTTCTTGTTCTTTCAAATAATGACAAAGTCCCCGGAAAACCTCTGGGGATTTTGTCTATAATAAATCATGAAGCACTCTTTGATCCTCATTTTTTTTCTTTTCACAACGGGACTTATCTTTATCGGAATGTCAGTCAAACAAACGACACGTCTGGCTTTCCCATTCTTATGTATCACGACATCAGTAACAAAAAAAGTAGATTCAGTGTCAGGCCTGAAGTTTTTAAAAAACATTTACAAGCACTTTATGATGCCGGATTTGTAACAGCAAAATTAAGCGATGTTCTTGCCGGAAACACTCTCGGAAAAAAAGTGGTTGTCCTCCGATTTGACGACTCTCGCAAGAACCAATTTCGGGTACAAATACAACAGAACGGTAATCTCATCATTGACCCTCACTGTGGCGTCAGTCTTTTATTAGAATTTGCGCGTTCAAATCCGCGTTTTAATCATCACGCTCTTTTTTGCGTCGTTGCTCATGAACTCTTTCATCAACGAATATATGTCCAGTACAACCTGCAGTATTTGCTTAATAACGGCATGGAAATAGCTAATCACACCCTTGATCACAAGTCTTTATTAGACGCTACTCCCGAAGAAATTGACCATGATTTTGGTGCCGCAATGGAGGTCTTAGAAAAATTAATAGGTCCTCAAATTCAAGAAATTATTTATATAGCACCACCCTGCGGTATACGTCCACGGTCAGCACGCTCACAACAACGCATGAAACACTTCCAATGGAAAGGTAAACATTATAGTCTCAAGGTATTCTTTGCGCAGGAAGACGCTACCACACCTATTGCCCTTTACCACACACACCTGAATTCAATCCTTTTGAAATACCCTGTTTTGATATTACAGAAGATAACTTTGATAGTATTTTAAAGATGATAAAAACACTCAAACAGTAAATTCAAGCAAAAAATCCAACACATCGTAGTAGGCAGCCCCTTGCAACCCCTCTTGCTCTCTTTATACTGTAATCAAAGGAATTAAAGATGCAAACGCAATATTCATTTTATTATATCGTTCGAGGTACTGTGTGAACGGGTTTGCTTACTTTGAACATCATACCTGGCAGCCCTTTGTCAACATGGGGTTAAGCCATTCCTTTTGGACTATAAATACTGATACCGTTATGTACACCTGGATAGCAATGGGGATTATTATTTTTCTCATAATGCTTGGAAGGTATTTTATTTCCCGCCCTGAAACCATAGGCGGGTATCTCGCAGAAAGCTATGTCCGTTCATTTATGAAAATGATCACACAAACCCTAGAGCGTTTTGATTATCGTTACGTAGCCTTTTTCGGTTCACTTTTCACCTTTATTTTCATATGCAATCTTCTGATCATTCTGCCTTTTATGGAAGAACCTACCAAAGATATTAACACCACACTTGCTTTGGCTGTTCTTTCATTTCTTTATGTGCAGAAAGAAGGAATTAATGCTCATGGGGTTATCGGATATATTAAAGAATTTTTTAAGCCATTCTTTGTTTTCTTTCCTCTTGAAATTTTGGGTAAGTTAGCCACCATAATTTCCCTTTCATTTCGGTTGTTTGGCAATATTTTCGGTGGATCGATTATCAGTACCATGTGGAGCAATGCCATATCCGGCTCAATACTCGCACAGTTAGCGGGCATGCTCTTAGGAGTCAATCTGCTTATCACCCTCTTTTTTGGGCTCTTTGAGGGACTTATTCAAGCATTTGTTTTCACTATCTTAAGTTTAACCTATCTTTCAATGGCTATTGCCCAGGAAGAACATGAATGAGCTAGCACACTATGGCGCCGTAGCCACCATTGTAGCACTGCCAGCCCTGGGGGTTGGAATAGGCCAAGGTATAGTAAATAGGGCTGCCCTCGAGGCTATTAATGACCAACCTGCTGCAGAAGGATCAATTCGCCGATTAGCAATTATCTCCATGACACTCAGTGAGACGGCTGCACTCTTAGGGCTTGTTATGGGTATTTTGATACTTATGAATAAGGAACTTGTTGAGTTTAGTAATTACGCTTATTTGGGAATTGTTTTTACGCTTGCCATTCCTGGTTTTATTGTAGGTTTGGTTTCAGCATTGCCGGGCCGAGCAGCATTGAAAGCAACCGCGCGTCAGCCCTTGTTTGCAAACAAAATTATGCAATTTTTATTGCTTACCCAAACCATAATTCAAACACCAACTATCTTTGGCTTTATTATAGCCTTAGTAATTCGAGGGCAAGCAGACACTGCTCATACCCTTAGTGATGGATTACGACTCTTGGCAAGCGGTATTAGTTTTGGTATAGGGTCAATCAGGTCCTTTGATTGGACTTGGACTTTTTACCGAAAGTGCCTGTATGGTGACCGGCATTAATCGTGATATATTTCCAAAGTTACGCACGTTTGCTTTTGTCAGCCAAGCACTCATTGAAGCACCAATTATTTTTGCCTTGCTGGTAGCACTTGTACTTGCCAATTCGTCACCGACTGGAGGAATATTGCTTGATAGTGTTACCTTTATGGCCTCAGGCATCATTATGGCACTTACTACTTTTGGCACGGGAATTAATTCAGGCAAAACAGCACGCGCTGCCGTCATTCAAATAGGTAACAACCCACAGCTTTATTCAACTATTTCAAAAATGAGCATTTTATCTCAAACATTCATTGATACGACGGCAATTTATGGATTATTGCTTTCGCTCATCATTCTTTTGACAAGATAATATAGATTTTTTGTATAAGTTCTGCGCAAATGTGCGCCCGGCAACAGGCTCGAGCCTAAAAGGTGATGATCCATGATTTTTTTTGTCTTTCCATTGAATGTTTCTATTGACAACACTAAGACCGGGAAAAAATTAATAGCCTTGAATAATCACCGTGATCAGCAAGTCGTAACGATTCTATATATTGCTTTCGTACCGGTGTAGGGTTAAACAAATCTTGATGCATTCCCCAACTAAAACGAATTCCGCGTTGTTGTGTTATTAGTAGATCAGCCATTAATCGAGCATGTCTGCCATTACCATTGGAAAATGGATGAATATACGTTAATCGATAATGAAATCTTACTGCAATTTCATCTTTTGAGAATACATTGTTATCTAATTGATAGTAAACATCGTCGCACAGGGCCTTTGTTTTTATAGAAATTTGTTGATGAGGTATACCTATATTTTTTTCCGTTAAGCGAAATTTTCCAGCCCATTTCCATGTTTCATTAAACATATGCTCATGAAGTTCTTTGATAAAGGTAACTGAGAGAATCTCTTTTTGTCTGAATGCCCATTCATCAGCTTGTAGAATATTCTTCTCTTCCCAAACATTTAGTTCTTGTTGAGTAGTAATATGACTTGGGATTAAAGCGCCCAATTCATCACCGTTGAGTGGTGTTGCTCCAGGTGGATAATTAAATTTCATCATCATCCCACAGTTTCTTAGGATTCGCTTGAAGCAATTCTTTAACCAAATCATCTTCTTGTTGTTTTAGTTGCTTGGCATTTAAGCCTTGTTCTTCTAATGACATTGAGTGGTTGATGATCTTAATTCTCTTTTTAGCAATGGCTCTGGCTTGCCGCTCAAGAATTTTATTTAGTGGTTCTAGCGGCACGAGGCAATACACAAGCTTACAGTTCATTGCATGAGCAACTTGTTGTAAGGTTTCTTAGGCTAATATCGCCCTTTTTTTCGCGCTGCTCAATAGTGGCAATATTTGATTGGCTGCATTTTAGGCGTCTGGCTAATGCATAACTCGACATACCGAGCGCATTGCGAATGGTTCGCACCCACCCATTCTTGGGAATAGGCTCTTGAGCAAGTCTTAAAAAGTCATTCAGCTTCTCCTGAACCTGTTCTCGCATTAATTTTTTGAAATTTTCTGTCATATTATACCTTTTAATAACCTATAACCTATCATTTTATAAAAAAACAACAATCTATAGATTATTAAAATTAAAATCATTTTACAAGAATCTGTGCATGGACCAAAAGCCTTTATGGCTCTTATCGAGACGAAAGATATCCTTACTCCCCAAAAACTGCTCGGCGGTCAGATTCATACGTAAACTTAATCTTGGCCTTATCAAGCAAAGACTTATCGTATTCAGCACGTATATCATTAAAACATTGAACTCTTAATTTTTCTTCAATGGCAGCTATCCGTTGATCATCTTCCTCTTTATTGCCGGTCACTAAGGGCATAACATAAGACGCCTTTTTGTCCGCAATCTTTGTAAGTTCAAATCCTTCTTCACTGGGTGATATAAGGACAATGTCGCCAACATTCTTTTGCGTTATAAAACGATTACCTGCCATTATTTCACTCTCTTTTAAGGTAAAAACAGGTCCCCACGTGATTGCTTCAGTTAGTTTATGGTCAGCAATTCGCTTTTCAAGCTGCTCTTTGGTCTCTGAGGTTTTAATGTTTGTCTGACAAAGAGAGATTGTCGCTTCTTCCGTTGGGGCATTGGCCGCCCAGTATTCTTCTATCTCAGGCCGGTTTATTACAAGGCGCTTATCATTACGAACACGATAATCAAGGAGACGGTTTATAACGTCTTGTCTTTTTAACTGCTCCCGTACATCAGCCATAGTAAACCCCATAGCTTGTAATGATTCTTCGATCTGCTTTTGGCTATAAGCCTTTTGAAGTTGCTTGAGATATTTTTCGACGTCATCATCAGTTGCGGTTAGATGTAGCTTCTCTGCATCTAATAACATGAGTTCTTCAAGAACAATGTCCCTCAACGTGCGTGGCCTTCCATCGAGCGAAGGCTTAATATCTCCAGCCAGCACGAGAGATGCCCTGGAACCACCTGTAATAACTGCAAGAACTTCATTTAAAATATACTTGTCACCAGCATTGATGGTAATGGTGAGCCCGAGAATAATTACGCTGCTTATTTTTTTTATCATTAGTATCCTCAAATAAAGAAGGGAAGATTTCTCTCCCCTTCTAGTATACCTAAGCTTTATTAATTACCAAACCTTATGCTGCTTGAGTTTTGGGTGCACCTGTTTCAGGAGTAACGGTACCACCTACTTCTTTGTCAGCAGCTTCTTCTGCGTTAGATTCTTCAGCTGCAGGAGCCTTTGGCAATTTACGTTTTTGAACGTACTCTTTGTTGATTTCAACTTTGTATTTATCTTTGAGCTCAGCCATTTTCTTATTGTAAAGCTCATTGAACTTCTTGCCTGTCAAAGTTTGTTTAAGTGCATCTTTGACTTTGTCATAATCAGCATATTTCGTATCTGACTTGCTTGCAATCTTAACAACACGATACTTGTTGTCTGTTCCTTTTACCACTTCAATGCTTGGAAATTTGGTTGCAGCCAAAATTTTATCTTTTACATTGTTATCAATAAAGCTTTGTGCATTGACTGCGCCATAGTCGCTAATCGACTTTTTTGCCGCTTTTGCAACTTGCGTAAAATCGCCTGCTTTTGCTTTGGCAGCCAAATCTTGTGCTTCTTTTTCATTGGCAGTTTCAAAGCCTTGCGCTTTTACTCCACCTTGGCTAACCACGAACGGTGGTCGTGGGAGCATTTGATCAGTTGCTTTATTTTCATCATAGAATTTCTTGGCTTCATCATCGGTAATCACGATTTCTTTAAGCAATTCGCTCTCAAAAGCACGAAGGGCAAGATCCCTGTCAACTGCCTCATGAACGCGTTGTGCATTTTTACGGTACTCTGGTTCTTGATCAAGCTTGTTATCTTTGACCCAACGAAGCATCAATTTTTCTAGGGCCATACTCTCAAGCATTTGTCCAAACATTTGATCTTGTTGCACTTCAGGTATATAAGGCAACATATCCTTGAGCGCTGGTTGACCTTGAACGATTTGCTGGAAGTTTCTTTCATAGTCCTCGCCCGTAACAACAGGTTTGCCTTCAAAAGAAATCACTGTTTCTTTAAGTGCTGCTGGATTCACCCCTTCAACCTTTAAATCATCTTTTTCAGCGTGGCTGCATCCACAGCCGCCTTCTTTACTAAACCAACCGGTGCAAGCAGGCAAGAGAATAATTGCAGAAACAAGAAGCGCTAGGCTTAAAAACTTACGTGTCATCATAGTGATCCTCTAAAAATAGTTGTTAAAAAATTACCCAATTTTTAATGTATGTAGCGTATCATAGAAGTGAGACCGATGCAAAAGCTATTACAATGTTCGACATGCTACCACCGCAAAGATATCACAAGGTTTATATGATAAAAGGGCAACACCAGCCTCAGTAAGCGTAGCTCCCGTGGTCATTAAATCATCAACCAAAAGTATTCGCTTGCCTTCAATATCCGAGGCAGTGACTTGAAAAACATCTTTAACATTTTCATGTCTTCTGGTGGGATGAAGGGCATACTGGAATACTGTTCGTCGTGTTCTTTTAAGGAGCGGAACAAGGGGACGGCGCACACGCTTTGCTATGCATTTAGCAATAACTTCAGCTTGATTAAACCCTCGATGTGCATAACGTGTCCAATGCAAAGGGATAGGCACAATCATATCACATTCAAAAGCCTCACAGTTGACCAAGCGCGTTGCCAAGATGCCTAATTGGTGACTTGCTATCAAAGAACCATGGTTTTTGGCCAAAATAAGAGATCTCAAAGGATCTTCATACTCCGAAGCAGCAAATACTTTCATCTTTTTGGTGAAGGTAAGTTGAAGTTCTTTTGTTGAAACAGGGCGTATTTTCATTAAACAGGCAGCACACAATGGCTGGCGGGCATCCAGAGGAATGCGACAAAAAGAACAATAAGGCGGTGCAACAAGCTGCAATAAGGTTGAAACAACACGGTTAAACATCATAATATTCTTCAAACAACATGAACCCTACCCCTAAGCAAATCACAGCATCTGCCGCATTAAATGTTGGAAATTGATGGGAGCCATAGCTCACAAGAATAAAATCAACCACCGCACCATACCATAATCGATCAAGCAAGTTGCCCATACCACCAGCGATAACTAACACTTCACCCCAACAAACTTTATTGTTAAGAAATTTCTTTATGGTATAAAAACTAAGAAAAGCCAAAACTCCACCAATCAAACTACTTTGTAGCGCAAACCACCAAGGATCATATGCTTGAAACATGCCCCATGAGATCCCTCGATTAAACGCCAACTCACAGGAAACGAAAGGAAAAAGAGCGATTTCGTCGCCACACGACGCCAAAGCCCAAAGCTTCGTTATTCTATCAAGAACAAGAACAGCCCCAAAAATAATACCATACCAGAATATGCTCTTCATCGAATGGTAACTCCAAGGGCCTTTACCGCCTCTCTTACATCGTGAGCAATTTCTGCTATCTCTTCTTTGGTCAATGTTTTAAAGTCATCAATAACTCGGTAACGCAAGGTTATTGATCTCACTGCTTGCCATTCATCTTTTTCAAAGTAATCGACTAAATATACATCTCTAATTCGAGCATCAGCCAATGCAACAGCGCTTTCAAGATCTGCAACTGAAACAGTAATCGGTACAAACATACTAATATCAAGATCAGTATGTGGATACTTTGCTAAGGGGTGCATGGATAGTTCAGGATGCACGTATGTTTGCAAAAAGTTACCATCAATACTCACAATAAAGGCATCACCTTCAACCAACTGACTAAATAGTGCTGGAGATGTTTTGCCTGCATAACCGATTACTTGATCACCACACACGAGCTCCGCAGTTTGATAGGGATGAAACCACGGATCAAGCTGTTTTTGAGTTTTTTGCCATAAAACCGGTGCTTTAATCAGATCAAACAAGCTCCTTAAGTCAGCTTGTAATGCATAGAAATCTATTTCACCATTCGGTTGGTACCAAATGCCGCTGAGCGCTTTTTTTTCAAGCACACCAGTTAGATTTTTGGTCCACACCCTGCCCCATTCAAAAAAATTAATGTTCTGTTGCAAGGTGCTATTCGTTTTCACGGCTTTTAAAAGGTTTGGGACTAAAGACGTTACCAATCGTTGCCAGTTTTCAGAAACGGGATTGCTTAAATAGACCCCATTTTCTGGTTGCCATGATAAAATGCGTAAAAATTCTTCATCATATAAAGAATAACTTGATAATTCATGCATTCCATAAGCAAAAGCACAATGTCGTTTGATTTCTCTTATTCGTTGTACTCGATGATGATCAAGAGGGCGCATGGCTCGCAATGGCAAACTATAAGGAACGGAATCATAACCAATGAATCGAGCAATTTCTTCAACAATATCTTCTTTCATTGAAACATCCCGAATACGGTGAGTCGGAACCGTAACAATCAATCCATCACGATCTTCTTGAATCCCAAATCCAAGTCGGCTTAAGGTTCTTTTTATAGTGTCTCCCGTAATGGTCATACCGATTTTTTTTGCAATAAACTCAGGAGAGATCATTATTGATTTCTCAGAGGCAGGCTTGCCTATTGAAACGATTTCTTTTGACACGTCATGCTCAATTGCCCAGGAATCTAGAAGATATAAAAAGCGCATAAGCGCCATAGTGTTCTGATTGGCATCAAGATCTTTTTCAAAACGAGCAGACGATTCAGTTCTTATTTTGTGTCTCAAAGATGATCGCCTTATGGCTGTTGCGTTAAAATGTGCTGATTCCACAAGTATTCTTGTTGTTGAAGCTTTTATTCCGCTTTCCATACCACCCATAATGCCCGCCAAAGAAAGCACTCGCTCTTCATCAGCGATAACACAATCTGATGGATCAAGTTCAATTGTTTCCCCATCCAGCAAGGTCAGCTTTTCACCTTTTTGAGCAGCTCGAGCCTTAAGTACTTTACCCCGTAGTTCCTCAGCATCAAATGCATGCAGAGGTTGCCCAATATCGTACATGACATAATTAGTTGCATCAACCAAAGCATCAATCGGCCGGGCATCAATGCTCGCTAATCTTTGAGCGCAGGAGATTAAAGAAGGTCTTGCGGTTACCTCGTTCAGATAAATACCCGCCAATCGATCGCAGAGAGAGGATGCATCGTCATCTAAAAGGATAGGATTTTTTTCAGATACCGCCGTTATTTTTTCATAGTTCTTAATGATGCAAGGAATTAAAAAGCGCTCCTCAGGAATCATATCAAGATTAAGCATGGCAGCCACCTCTCGCGCTATTCCTCGATGACCCCAAAGATCTGGTCTATGAGTTAAGGATTTATTGTCAACAAACAATACATAATCTTCTTTGGCGCAGGTTGCTTTCCATTCGCCTTTAAGATGTGGCTCAATAACCCACAGTTCCGGCAATAAGCCATCCTTTTCTGATCCGAAGTCAGAAAGCGTGGCATAGCGAATCTCTTTGCTTTCTTTTTTAACAAGGTAATACCCACCATGATTGATATCTTTTCGCGGTGGCAGCTGAAATTCTTTATTCCATTCAGGCACAAAGAGAAAGATAGACCCATTCATTTTTGTGACAACACCAATTGCCAAGGAATCGAGGTCCGTCGTTATTTTTTCGTGAAAATCAACTTCAGCTATGGTGTTATTAAATTTTTGAATAAACTCATTAATGGCAAGATCACGCCAATTACCAACGATATGATCGAATATCCACGAAAGAGAGAGTTTCATTATTCTACGATTCCTTTTCAAGCTCTTTTAATTGAGAAACGATAGTATCAAGCGGAACCAAGACTGCTTGTGCATTCTTGCGTAGTTTAACTTCAACTGAATTTTGGGCCAGTGTTTTAGCACTTACCACCACACGTACCGGCATACCAAGCAAATCGGCATCAGCAAATTTCTCGCCAGCAGATACATCAGCTCGTTCATCATACAGTACTGAAATACCTGCATTTTCGATCTGGTGATAGACAAAGTCAGCTTGAAGAATATCTTTTGGTTCTCGGGCTAATGAAACAAGATGAACCTTATAAGGCGCTATTTCAAAAGGCCAGATTATACCTTTGGCATCATGCAACACTTCAACAATAGCTCCACAAGACGTGATGTTCCAACCCGTAACAACCCATGATCACCGGTTGAGATTTGCCCGCAGCATCGGTATAGGTCAGTTCAAACGCATCTGAAAACCGCGTCATAAGCTTGAAGATGTTACCAACTTCTATTGCTTTATGCGTTTTGAGATCAGTATTTTTGCATTGAGGACACGCATTTTGGTCATTAATGATCTCATTGTTGATCGCTACGTTACAACGTTCACAGAGGAAAATAGTGTCCTCGCCATAGGGGGTTATTGTTTGAAACTCATGGGAATATTTGCTAAAACTCCCTCCCCGAAGCATAGGTCAAATAGGTCAATTACCCAAACCACAGCGAGCAAAAATTCGCACGTAGGCATCTTTAATCTTTTCATAATACTCATCGAGATCAGCTTCTTCAGCATGAAATGAATAAAGATCCTTCATTCTAAATTCGCGTCCTCTCAACAATCCTGATTTTGGCCGCGCTTCGTCTTCTGAATTTAGTTTGAATTTGATAAACAGCTTGGGGTAAATTTTTATATGATTTTATATACATGCCTGCAAGCGGGGTAACAACTTCTTCATGCGTTGGTCCTAAACTAAGATCTCGGTCATGAGCCTGAAGCTTATAAAGCACATCCACGGTATCCCATCGACCTGTCTTCTCCCAATTTTCCCGCGGATGCAATGCGGGCATAACAATCTCTTGGGCAGCTAGTGCATCCATTTCTTGCCGTACAATCTTTTCTATATTTTTCAACACTTTAAAACCCAAAGGGAGAAAACTATAAACGCCTGCCATCAGCTTAGATACATAGCCACCACGCTCTAATAATTGGGCATTTACACTGGACTCTTGCTCACTAACCGTCTTTCGGGTCTTAGTCAGCATGTGCGACTGTCTCATCGTTATCCTTAAATTTTTAATAATTTTTCATCAAGTATAGCATAAAATTGAAGAGGAGACATCACCAAACCGAAGCTTATCATACCTCTAGAAGTTTAAAGCTTTGAATTTTGAAAAGTATTTAAAAGTTTGTTCTGACGTAGCTTTTTTGTTCTTTGCTAGCTTTTAGCTAGAAACGACGCATGAACGCCACCAACAACCCTTTTTAATACTTTTAAAGATGTTAAAAGTAGACTACTACCGATAAGCCATAAAATATGCTACAGTAATATCATTAAGTCATTATCTCTGTAAGTCATATGGGCAAAATACTCCTTTATTATAAATACACTACTATCGAAGATGTCACTCTGATAGAAAAATGGCAACGTAACCTTTGCAATAGGCTAGGTCTTACGGGACGCATTATCATTGCATCTGAAGGAATCAATGGCACCTTGGGAGGAATTGAAAGTGCCACCACTGCCTATAAAGAGGCGATGGGAAATCATCCCCTTTTTAATGATATTGTCTTTAAGGAGAGCGCAGGTTCTTCAGCATATTTTCCCAAATTAAAAATTATGTTACGTGAAGAAATTGTTCGATTGGGTATATCACCAAAGATTCTTAAGGCAGAAGATGGAGGCAAGCATCTCACACCACAAGAAGTACATGAAAAGATCTCATCAAAGAATAAAGAGCTAATAATTTTTGACGCGCGGAATAATTATGAGTCAGCTATTGGGGCATTTGTTAATGCCATAACTCCCGATATCTCAACATTCCGTGAATTACCGCAGTATATAGACAATAATGCCGAAGTTTTTAAAGATAAAGAGGTTCTCATGTATTGCACGGGGGGAGTTCGATGTGAAAGAGCTTCTGCTTATTTGAAGTCAAAGGGCTTGGCAAAAAATATTTATCAAGTATCGGGCGGTATTCACTGCTACTTAGAACAATATCCTGACGGATATTTTAGAGGAAAAAATTTTGTCTTTGATGGGCGAGTCACCTTAGCGACAAATGAAGATGTATTAGCTCAATGTTTTTTTTGTTCAACCCCATGCGATACTTATACCCATTGTATTTACACCGTTTGCAACAAATTAATGATTGCTTGCACAAGCTGCAAAAAAAGCATGAATAATGCTTGTAGTACTGAATGCCTCACAAAAATTGCATGCGGAGCACCGGTCAGAACAGCCTCTTATAAAGTTACGATCGATCATGAGTCTTGAAAAAAATGTACCTGGATCGATTACAAATTCTTCTCTTCCCTCATTTATTTCAGAAAACGTTCCTTTATCTGATAAAAATTGGTTTTTGACAGGAGGAAATGCGCGATTTTATAGTGAGCCAGAAACGTCTGAGCACTTTCAACAGGCACTTCTGTGGTCACAACGCTCTGGTCTTCCCATTTTTGTGCTTGGTGAAGGCGCAAACATTTTAATAAGTGATGAGGGGTTTAAGGGGCTTGTTATCAAACCCAAAGTCAGGGGAATAGAGATCATCTTTCAAGATGATCAATCTGCACTCGTCAAGGCAGGTGCTGGAACATCTTTTAGCGCGTTAATCGATTTTTGTTTAGACAACCATCTTGGTGGGCTTTATGAATTTAGTGGTATACCCGGCACGGTAGGAGGGGCAGTATTTATAAATATTCACTATTTTGAGTTTTTGTTGGATTCATTCTTGCGCAATGCTACCGTAATTGATAAGAAATCAGGGAAATAATCACGGTTGATAAAAGTTGGTTTTCATTTGGCTACAATTATTCAACATTACATCTCAATGACCATTATCTTCTTGATGCAACTTTCAGCTTAAAAAAACTCACACGAGATGAGGCATGGTATGCTAAGGGCAGAAGAGATGAAATAATACGGTATCGTGCACGACGATACCCAACCTCACGCACCTGTGGAAGCTTTTTTAGAAATTTTTTCGATCACGAGGTAAGCCGTGTGAGCAACGGAAAAAAGATAATATATGTCGCTTATTACTTCGATCAACTAGGATTTAAAGGACAGCTCTCTCATGGAGATGCCATGGTATCACATCTTCATGCAAACATGATCGTTAATAAAGGTAATGCCACCACGCACGATATTCTGACACTTGCCCAACAAATGCAAGAAAGCGTTTACAAAAACTTTGAGATTCTTCCCCAACCTGAATGTCGGCTCATTGGTTTTAAAGAGTATCCCTTAATGACCTTATGATGGCCTACTGCAGTCATACGTGCCACAGTCAAAAGCCCTTTTAGTTTGAGCCATTTGCTCAACCCAACTAAGGCCATCAGAACAGTTGAATCTCTTTTCCAGTTTTTTTCCAAAGAGCTCAAGTTGCTCATAGGCACGTACACCAATACTTTTACCGTCTTCCTGCTGGACTGCTGAAAAATAATCTCCTTGTGCCTTAACAATAAAAATCAAAGCATCTTGAATTACAAGGTCCTGTGCCATGCTTGAAAGATTTGACCCGGCTTTGATCCATTGTTGCCAATGTTGTTTACTGCCACATTTTACCGATTCTTTGCTGTCAACAAGATTACCTGCTAATAGTGACAATAGCAGACTTATTATAATTTTTTCCATCATTCACCCTTCCCCAATATCAAGCAAGAGCTTAAAAAAAAATGCCAAGATAAGTCAATAATAGCATTTTTAAAAACCATTCCTTCCTATTGAATGTCAATTTCTTTTTGTTTTTGAGCTCTTAACAATGAAGTATGATAAACGTCAGGCATAAATGGCTCCAAGGTAACCATCTCAATAAAACCTATAGTACCAACTGCTATAGTGCCTTTTATATTACGCTCCAGTCCTTGCTGATCATATCCCAAACAAATAATATCGGGGACATGTTCCTTTATCACTTGATAAGTTCCCAATATTTCATCTCCAAGAACTGCCTTAAACACAGAGGGAAGTTGTTCAAGATTTCTTTTTCGCTCTTGCTCATTTTGCGCAGGCCTTCGTTTTTTGAGTCTCTCCACAATGGCATCGCGTGTAACAATAACATACAAATAATCGCCATAGCTACGAGCCTGGTTTAAAAAGGAATGATGACCTGGATGAAGCAGGTCAAAAACACCAAATACCATAACTTTTTTTGCTGCGCAGACATGCGCAATGACCATGAGTGCGATAAAAATATATTTAACCACAACAACTCCGACAATTTGCTTTTATTGCATAGTGTACAGAAAAAAAACTTTTTCAAAAATATAATGCCCATGCTTCAAAGAATGGGCATTATTCACGATGTATCGTTACGTAATTATAATTCGTTTCTTCGAGCATCGATAGCCGAATCCTGAAGAACATCCATCACGATTTCTAAATCATCTAATGCTGTGCTTTCATTAAATTGATCTAATAAACCAAATAACAAAGGTTCTTCTTTAATCATGTGGTTTATAAACGCTTTGCCATTAGTACATTCAAAAGACTTTTCGAATGCTGCGCCAATCTGTTCAACTGCTTTTGGTTGAACTTTGGAACCTACAATAAGTCGTTGTGTCTTTGCTTGTTTGACTGCATTGACAAACTGTTTCACCTTCGTAACAAGTTTTGCACGCTCAGCTTGAGACAGTGAGTTACGCTTTTTTAACCGGGCAATCCATTGAGCAATGTGTGCTTTTGTGCCGCATGTGGGCGCTGTTACGCTTATTTGTGTCGTTATTAAACAGGATAAAAGAAATACAATCATTTTAAAGTTCATAAAATTCCTTATCTTTTAAGTGCCTACTATTATTGATTGTTACTTATAAGTATATAAAATAATGCAAGAAACGTCAATACAAATAGAATTAACAGAGCAGGTAAATTTCATTTGATTTTTAAAGTATAAAAATAACGAGCAGATTTTACTAAACCTGCTCGTTACTATTCTTACTCCACTGCATTCTCACGCTCGGATCTGTTATAAGAGCTCGTCATGCTTACTATGATCAGTTTCGCTAAGAACCTCGAGGATTGTGATAAAGTCATTATACGCTTTTGACTCGCTGTTAAAGAAATCAGATTGGAGTTTCAACAATTCGTGTAAATTGTTTGCACGACCACCCGAAAACTCACTGACTAATTTTGGAATATTCGCATTCGGAAATTCTTTGTGAACAACATCCCGAACCTTTGCAACGATGGCATCTTTTTTGCTTTCATCGTCAATATAATCACCGGCACTGCTCAGTAATAATCCTAAGACCTTTGTTATTTTTTCAGAATTTTTAGGTTGATGAAGTGCTTTTGATAAAAGATTCGATGATTCAGAAATCGTACGATCAATCGCTTCATGTTGTGAAGATAAGTCAATGAGATCAAGAAGCCTTTTTATAAATTCTCCGGTCTTAACACACTCAAATTCTTTCTCTATAATGTGTGCCACAACTGAGGCAACTTTTCTCGTGCATGGTGCTGAACTACACTTGCAGCAAGACCATGATATAAGACTGAAGCAACTTTTTTTAGTTTTCGTTCAAAGAGTTTTCTTTTTTCTCCCGAGCTTTTTGCATGCTCTATCCATTTTTTCATGTGGTGAGACGAACCGCATTGTTCTTTAGCGTGCATCACCTGGCAATTGAATCCACTGAAAATGATGCAGTTCAAAATAAAAACAACCAATTTATAGTTCATAATCATTCCTTCGTTTTAAGACCTAGTAGTGTTGATTGTTACTAGAAATAATACGCAATAAATTAAAAAACGTCAATACTCAAGCATTTTATTGAATTCATTTTTGACAAACTATATTAATATTATAATGGCAATGCTCTTGGAAAACACACTGCACAAAAAAAAATCTTCTACCGATGTTCAACTCATCCAAACTTCCAACTTTTTTCAATTTCAGCTCCCAAATCTCCCCGTTCATCTTTAACACCACGAATAAGCATATTGTCTGTTAATCCATATTCAACTTCAATTCGTGTGTCTTCAGACAAATTAAAATTATTTTGAATGGTTGCTCGCAAATTATCATTCACTTCAATCATGAGCGATCCTCGAATACCACCGCGTCCAGACTCATCACTAAAGCGTGGTACAATTCTTACGTTTTTTAAAGGCTTAAAGAGTCCATGCAGATATTTTTGAAGATTTGATGTTGTCTCAGCCGGACCAAACAATAATCCTTCAATCGTACCCGTTAAGGAAACTGGCATAGCCAAAAAGAGAGACCCATCATCTGATCCGCCCAAAAGAAGTGTTAATATTTGACTTTCACTCAGCGAGGGGGAGGCATCAAACACTATTTTGGGTTGTTTGAGCGAACCTCCCACATTCATTGAAATGGCATATTTCTTAATATTGTTTTTTGCGGTCAATTCTATAGAGGATCTTGCAAACGACTTGAAAGAAAGTAAATTCGTCCATGAATAATATAAAGCGGTTGATAAGGAAAATTAAGACTGCCCTGTGAAATTATGATAGTACCAAAAAGCTCTGGAGCGCTAATTGTCCCCTTGATAGAAAGTTTTAAATGCGCATCAGCATTCAGAAATGCAGTTCTGATCGCAACCGGTGCATGCGAAATAAAATCTATATCAATTTGTAGTGGATGATTCGAAAGTGAAAAAGGTGAAACAATATTCTGAACAAATTTTTTTTCAAAGGACGATGAAAGCACATTACTTTGAACATAAGCACGATCAACCACAAGCGCTCCTTTGACAAAAGGAACTTCATTATCACTTGAGAGAAGTAAAAAACCTGATACGGTACCCGTCAGATCTCTCTGCCAATGAACAAAACAATCATGAAATGTTAACGGTAGATAAAAAAAACTTGGTTTGTATTCGGAATTAACAAAAACGCAACCTTCATGCAACCTAATATGCCCCTTATTGAGCTGGCCGACTGCTTTTCTTAAAAACAAGCATCGTTGACTAACATCTATATCTGCAATCATTTCAAAATTGTGCAAGACATTAACACTATGTGGCAATCGTATGACAGCATCTTCTAAGAGTGCACGTACATGAATGTTGTATTTACTATCATAAAATCCGTCGATAGACAAAGCGCCCGCGCCAGCTAAATCTATTCCCCAAATATTTTTAATATGATGACGCACAAGCCCATAATCAATAACGCCCGTGAATGATCCTTTTTCGTCACCATGCACTACTGCATGGCCAACTTCTTTGTGATTATAATCGATAGCATCGACATACCAAGAAGACTTTCTTGTTGCATTTATCCGCAAGCCATGATGTAAATATCGCATCACCATATTTCCATTGCGGTCATGCATTTCACCATGAATTTCGCCATTAGGCACGGCAAGCCGACCCGAAACTTTACCCTGGTTGTATTCAATTTCTCCATGAAGATCGCCGGCTCTAAAAACTAAATCTCCCATTACATTTTCAGTTTTATTGATCAAAGAACATTTTGCACGCAATGCATTACTATCAAACGAAAATACACCATTATCTCGCAGGACGATAAGGCGACGTAAGATCGCCTTTCTCCTTTGCCACCATTCCCTTTATAAGCAGCAGCAAAAGAGGGCAATGGCCATCTATCGTATATCAGATTATTACCCTTAATTATGCCGTAATAATGTTTAAAAAAATCATCAGTATTTAGCGAGAATGTCATCTCACCCGTTAACGCAGGAGTTATATCAAAAATTTTGGAGATCAAGTCACCATCAAGAGCACCATCAACTTTATAAGTTGCCTTATTTTGCACAATCGAAACGTTCATTTTTTTCTCTTCAGACGTAATATTCACCGACCCCTTATGAGGAGCAATAACTCCACTAATATGACAAAGCGTTTTATGTTTTTGAAACCAAGAAAGTTGACAAGCCAATCCAAGCTTGACGAGATAACTCTGCGAGGGCAACTCGATTGCAGCATGAATATCCCCTTGTAAGTCTCCAATAATAAGTTTGTCTTTGTGGGTAACCTGAGCTTGCAGGCATCGTGTATCAATAAGCACATTTGTTGGGGTAATGTGAATGTTTAAGTTAACGATATATTCCGCAGAGAGAGCATCCTTGACTGATTCCACAACAATGAATGCATCGCTTAGATCTATTGAAGTAATATTTGTCTTCAGAGCACCGGGAGGCATGTCAATCCATTTTTTAATATGATCGAGAATCTCAATCCCCTGACTTGAGGCATTTGATTTAACCATAAGAGAACTTCCGTATACCTTTAATTTTAAGAGGCGGTGACACAACAAATGCCACCACGAAAATTTCACAATTACTGACTGACAAGCCCACTGCCATTTATTTTGAACATCTGATGCGGTAACATCATTGAAAAATAAACGCCCAGGCAAAAGACTTAACAGAACTCAATTTTCCTGAAATGTCACATCCTAAGCCATTATGCAATTCATGCATCACAGAGGTTTCAATTTTTTCTTTGAATGACCGATCATGTATCAAGGTAATTGCAAAGAATATGCAACCAAGCAAACTACCAAAAACGAGATACACTATTCCATGCACAACATTCTTCATGGCAAAAGTTCCCATGAATTTTTTTTAAAAACATATCGACGAATATAAGAGACTTGTGAAACCGGGACGGATAATGCATAAAAAATATTTTGTTTTGCATCACTTAAAAAGAGCGTACCCGACGAAATGATACCATCGGGATAAAAAATAATTTTGTCCTTTAAAAAAGTGCTCGAGGATGCAAGGGGATGTTGTGGTGAAGAAGGTCGTCCAAGCCCCTTCTGGGGCATTGCAAACTTGACTCCTTGCGCCAACTGATAGTGTCGCCCATTAATTTCATAAGAATGTTGTTTTCGATTAATGATAAGCTCTTTAGTCATTTGTAAGAATTGAGCTTCTTGTTGCAATTTCCTACAGCACATTACGAGCGTATCAAGCTCACAGTGTACAAGTGAACGATCAAAAAATGTAAAACCCACTGATGCAATCGAAGCGAGAAAGACAACAAGCATGAAGACGATGATAAGCTCGAGCAATGAAAATCCATGCCTACTCTTCTTCATATTCATGAGTCGTTGCCGCAACAGCTAAAACTTCTTCAATCGTTGTTAATCCCATTTTCACTTTCCGAATACCGTCTTCAATTAAGAGCGTCATTCCTTCTTTGACTGCCTGTCTCTGTATTCGCGCCGCATCAGACCGTTCCATGGTTAATTGTGCAATTTCCATTGACATTACCATGATCTCAAAGAGTGCCATTCTACCTTTGTATCCTGTATTGAGGCATTCTTCACAACCGACTGCCTGATAAAAGACAAGTTTTTTGCCCGGTTCTTCTTGTATTTTTAAGCGTTTTAATAAATCGGGTAAGGGCTCATAAGGCTTTTTGCAGTACTTACACAATTTACGCACTAACCGTTGTGCAGTAACCGATAGAAGTGTTGATGATATCAAGAACGGTTCCACACCCATATCAATTAATCGCGTAATCGTAGCCGCAGCACTATTGGTATGTAAGGTACTCAACACCAAGTGACCAGTCAGCGCTGCTTGAATCGCAATTTGGGCCGTTTCCACGTCACGAGTTTCACCGATCATCACAATATCAGGATCTTGTCGCAAGATAGACCGCAAAGCCGCTGCAAAAGTGAGTCCTATCTGTTCCTTAACCTGAACCTGTCCGATACCAGCCATTTGATACTCAACCGGATCTTCCACAGTAATTATATTAACCTCAGGCTTGTTGAGTTTATTCAAAATCGAATAAAGGGTTGTCGTTTTACCAGAACCGGTAGGACCTGTCACCAAGATGATACCATTAGGCTGCTCAATACTATGCATGATGATACCATAATCACGATCACTAAATCCTAAGTCAGAAAGAGCAGCAAACGTTCTACTTTTATCAAGCAGACGAAGAACTATTCTTTCACCAAAGGTAACGGGTAAAACCGAAACACGAATGTCGATCGGTTTATCAGCAATCTTTATCTGAATTCTACCATCCTGAGGCTGGCGCTTTTCGGCAATATTCAAATTTGCCATAATCTTAATACGCGAAGTGATGGCTGCTTGAGCACGTTTTGGTGGTGTCATGACATTATAGAGAATTCCATCAATACGATACCGTATCTGCAACTCTTTTTCAAAAGGTTCAATATGTATGTCAGAAGCTTCTCTTTTAACAGCCTGATAGAAAATATGATTAACCAGCTTTATGATTGGTGCTTCACTTGCCATTCCTAGAATGTCTTCTTCGCGAATTGCCCCAAAATCAACACCAGCACTTAATTCTTTATCCTCTTCCAGCTCCTCAATCATCTCCTTGGTGCCTTCAAGTGGATAATATTTATTAATAGCATCAATAATGACTGTTTTTGATGAAATGGCACGTTTGGTTCGGCCACCAAAGATGAGGTCCAATTCGTCTGCTGCTTGATAATTTAAAGGATCAGCAAGCACAATAACGATATTGTCTTCAGGACCTTTAAGCGGTATTACAACATTCTCACGAAGAAATTTTAACGGAATTCTGCTCAGCATCTCGGGGTCGGCCATTTTATCAGTGACAACTTCGTAAAAAGGCAGCCCATATTTTAGAGCGCGAGCGTTGGCTAAATCAGGTTCGCGCACAAGATTATTGGCGACAATATAACTTTCAAAGCTCATTCCTTTTTGGCTTGCTTTGCCTGTATATTCTTCAAGCTGTTTGCTGGTAATAATACCCTGTTCAACTAAAATCTCGCCGATATTCTTTCCGTTCATAGATGCTCGCCTTCCGCATTTTATTTTTATCTTACCACAATTATTAATCTATTTCAGCACTGCCTAAGAGAATTAACAATGGTCTTTGAAATGCAAGTTCAAAAGGCAAAAAAATCTTGCGCATGATCCTTAAAATATTCGAATTTCGTATGATTAATTTAACGCGGTGCTCTGATTTCATTAACGGCTATGCTTGCCTTTTTATCTTGAGACGTCGAGATTTCAATATTTTGGTTTAACTTATTGAGATAATTGAATAATAAATCAAAAGTGAAACTTGATAAACGTCCGCGTAAAAGAGCGGATACTGTTGATTGCGTTGTGCCTAGTATTTTTGCCGCTTCTTTTTGAGTAAGACCTTGTTGTTCTATAATTCTATCGATTTGCAAAATGAGTTTTGATTTTGCAAGAGCAACCTCAGGATTTGGTATACCAGTATCTTTAAAAATATTACCAGAGCTTACAGTATATTTAGGTTTTGATGTCATTTTAACGTCCTTTAAAATCTTCTTTGTAAATCTGTTCAGCAGCTTTCAATCTTCTTTGTATAATGTTTATTTCTTGTTTTGGCGTTGCTTGCCGCTTTTTGACTTCTTTTTAAACGCATGTAAAACAAATACAGCCCTTTGGGAATTTAACAGTATAAACAATGCGATTCCCGATTCATCCCGATCTTTTATTTCAACAATACTAGCATCCCCAGAACCACTAAATGTCCTTACGCCTAATGCTCGACCGCCTTCCAAAGCTACGTTGAGAGCATGTAACATTGTTTCCTTAATTTCTGTAGGAAACTTATTATGATCTCTCTCGCTTGAATCAACCCAAACAAGTTTTTTTTCCATAATGCCTTATCAAGAATATAGCAAATTTACTATATTATAGCAATATTACTATGATAAGCAAAGCTTATACGCAGGGCCTACGCACGAAAAAAAGTAGCGGAAAATAGATTTTTGAGTTAGAAAGACTCCAAAAAGGAGTCTAAAATGGAAGCGAACATAAAAAAGATATTTGAGAAAGTCGAAGATCTACGCTCTGCAAGAAATCAGAA
>CAVOUX010000011.1:0-64364 GCA_963699715.1 uncultured bacterium | reverse complement strand
TTTAATGTTCTTAATATCTTAAAAAAACATTCGCTCTATAAACGAAGCAACTCCATCCTTGACAGAAGTGTGCATGATCTTCCCACATTTACGTGGACGTGTGTTGATAATGGATGCTTAACACTTGCAATGCTTCCTTTTTATAATCAGACAAGTAAGATGTTTTTTACTAAAGACAGTCCCTATATTAGTTCTTATACAAATCTTACTAATCCAGAACTTATTAAAGATCTTTCAGCCATTGTTACCGATCTTCTTAACATACCAGTTGGTGAAATTCTGCCACTGTTTTCCCACATAAAATTACAAGAAAGACGTGCTGGACTCTTTTTACGAGCCGGCTCTAACTATGGACCATGGACGTTTCAGGTTTCTTGGCCCTTTATGTATCTCGAAAGAAACTTCTTCTTAAATAATGCAGAACGTGAGCGATTAGAAGAATCAGAATTTCTGAGCAACCTTTCAACAGGTACTAATAAGGCAGAAGCAGAGGCATTCATACGCCCCCATCTCGTCGCTGACAAATTAGGCTTTGGCGACATGCGCCTGCATGCATTGTATACTCCCTACAAAAGTAGTTCCGATCGCTTCACATTGGGGGGATTTGTCACTTTGCCTACCGCATTTTCAGTTAAAGAAGGCATTCTGGGCAATTCATTTTGCAAACGAGGAGGCCCACCACCTCTTCCCTTACTTGAACTTCTTGCCATTGGCTTTGATTGTGAAGACAAAAAATCGACGGAAATTGCTTCCTTCAATCAAGCTATTGCCTTTGCATTTGGTATTCTCGACAGATTAACTGCCAACGTTGCTGAAACATCCCTCGGAAACAATGGCCACGTCACCATTGGACCATTACTGGAATATGCACACAAATTTAATGACTGCTTGGCCATAACAACACAGGCCAATGTGCAATACGTCACTCCAGGCAATGAGATTCGATCATTCATACCTAAAATCAGTCCAAAGGCGTTCGATAGGGATTTCAATAATCCTGCAAAAGCTGTGGAAAATCTCGAATTTATAAAAGACGTTATTATTGCTCGAACTTTTTTGACTCCACTTAAGGTAAAAGTCCAACCCGGTGCTATTGCCCAAGTTAATTCTTATGTGACTTATGCTTTTGACTGGCTAACGGCTTCATTGGGATATGATTTTTGGTATCAAGCACAAGAAAAATTTAAATCCATTGAACATCCTCACCCTTCCATTCTTATTTCACCAGCGATGAATCCAGCCGGAATGCAGCATAAATTATTTGGCTCGCTATTAGGCTCCTTAGAACATGGTGAAGATGGACTATTGCAATTAGGACTCAGATGGGATTATACCTTTGCAAGTCAAGGGATGGGCAGAGATTTTACTTTGGCAGCCAACCTAGCGGTACTTTATTAGCACTCTCAAGGAGAAGATAATGAAAAGAGTAATTGTTGTTTGTTTTTTAACGATAACGGCATTAACCATTGAGGCACATGATCGTTTTTCTCATAAACGAATTAAGATCGATCACAAAATAATTGATTCTGTTGATGGAACCCCGCGTATTAATATTATTAAAATATTAACATTAGAAGAGGGGATCTTAAAGATGCAAGAAGGGGAGAATAGTCATGGACTCTTCTCGTATGAAGGGAAAAAATTAACCACCAAGCAACTCGTTGAAATCGAAAAAAAAATAAAAAAATCAAAGACGCTGAAAGATTCTCTCTATGAGGCAATTGCTCACTTTGAAAAAATCACTCATTCTTATTTAAATGAGGCTCGTGGGTTTAAATCCCAGATGTGCGCATTGATAAAAAAATGGGCCGATCAACGAAAGGTTAAATCAATTTTGGTTGAATGGGGAAATCAATCATCAGGACAAGAATTAGAACAATTAAAAAAACTGGCATCTACTTTTGAGGAATTTGATGCATTACTTGATGACCTTTCATGTTTCTTAAAAGATATGCGTTATTCCTGCAGAAAATCATGGAACACTTTTATTAAAAATCAAAAAAAATAATTTTTAAGGAAGTTCTTAATGAAGATTTTCTCAGTTCTCTTAACTTTTTTATGTTCATGGAACCTTTTTGCTTGGGCAGCATGCAGCAAGTATATCGACATTGATTCCCCCTTAATATACCTCGTAGATCGACACCCTAAACTGAGTATTCGCGAAATAGTTTTAACTATTCTGAAGATTAATCAGTTAAAGCATGGCAAAGGGGAGGAAAAAAAGGGTGTCATTTATTATAAAGCCAAAGAATGCACACTTAATGAACTTATCATCATTGAAAAGAACATACAAACAAAGGATCTGAAATATTTTAACGAAAGTCTTAATGAAACAATTATCTATATGAAAGAGTCAACTGCTTATTATCGTGAGCTTTTGGAAAGTTATAAGATTCCTATGGGCATTTTGATGAAACAGTGGGCAAAACAGCGACATAAACAGCATTCAACAATCCTTAAATGGGCTGAGATGTCCGAAGAAGCCTTTATTAAAAATTATGTTACATCCGCCGAAAAAATGGATCATATGTTGAATGATCTCGTCATTCTCTTAAATGATATCCGCTACAGCTGCAAAGGCTCAAATGAAAAATTTAATAAAGAAATGAAAAAGGCAATCAAAAATCATCACAATAAGCATGAATGAAACAGATTCCGTTAATGGAACCGTAAGCAAATTTCTTTTTCAAGATATTGAGTCTGGATACGTCGTTTTTATTCTTGAACAGAATGGAACGACAACAACCATAAAAGGTAAGCTTCCCCCCTTGCAGGCAGGTCAGGAAGTTGAACTTATTGGTCGATGGATAATGGATCCAAAATATGGCCGACAATTTGAGGCTACTGTTTGTAAAGGAATGCTTCCAACAAGCGTCAACGGCTTAAAAAAATTTCTTGGCTCAGGCCTGATTAAAGGGATCGGCAAGGTTTATGCAGACAAACTCGTCGATTATTTTGGTGAACAAGTTTTAACTGTTATTGATAAAAATCCTGAGCGTCTTAAAGAAGTTAGCGGTATTGGTAGTAAGCGTATCGATATTATAGCTCTTGCATGGAAGGAACACAGAGAAATTGCAGAAATTATGGTTTTTCTGCAAGATAAGGGCATTTCCGCCTCACTAGCAGCCCGCATCTATAAACAGTACAAACATCACACCATACCTTATATCATCCAGAATCCCTATCGATTGGCCGAAGAAGTATGGGGAATAGGTTTTAAGACCGCAGATGAAATCGCTCAAAAGCTTGGTTTTGCAACCAACTCACGTGAGCGTATAACCGCAGGAATTCTTTTTGCATTGCTAACTAATACGCAACTCGGGCACCTTTATTGCGAGGTAAATGAATTAAAAAGGAGTGTGTACACCCTTTTAAACATTGAAGAAAACGAGGAAAACATTCAAACGGTAAAGCGCGAACTCCATTCACTGTATGAGAAGGGCAAAATAAAACTGGTAACAAAAGAGGATAAGCATTATCTGGCGACCACAAAATGTTACAACGCTGAACAATCGGTGGCCCATAAATTGCGTTCTCTCCTTAATTATGTTTCACCTCTCAAATGTAATATCGATGCCGCATATAAAGAACTTGCCACCGATACCAGTTCTCTTACCCTCAACGAAAATCAAATAAAAGGAATTTTAACAGCTCTGCAAAGCAAAGTAAGCATTATCACAGGGGGCCCGGGTACGGGTAAAACGACTCTTATAAAAAAACTTATTTCGTATTTAGATCGCGATACGATTCGCTACAAGCTCACTGCTCCCACCGGGCGCGCAGCAAAGCGAATAACAGAAGGTACTGGCCGTGCTGCTGCCACGATACATCGTCTGCTTGAATTTGATCCAATTACTCTATCTTTTAAGCATAACGAACAAAATGCACTTGCATTGGACTTTCTGATTGTTGATGAATCATCTATGATCGATATCTTTTTAGCACATTCTCTTTTAAAGGCGTTACCGTTGAATGCTCATGTACTCTTTATTGGTGATATTGATCAATTACCTTCTGTCGGAGCAGGAAACTTTCTTAATGATTGTATTGCAAGCTTGAAGATTCCTTGCATACGATTGGTCGAGGTATTTAGGCAAGCTCAGGATAGCCTCATCATTGTAAATGCCCACAAAACTAACAGGGGTGAATTTCCAGTCTCCTATATTCCCGGTTCAAGACAAGATTTTCTTTTTATAAAAGAGACAGACGCTACAAAATTAACCCATCACCTTAAAAGAGTTTTGTATACAGAATTGCCAAAACACAAGATTGACCTTCATAACAGTGTGGTACTAACCCCCATGAATCGCGGAAATGCGGGAACACAATTTATCAATCAACAATTACAAATGATGCTCAATCCTCACCTGGTTGATCAAATAACCTTTAACGGAATCACCTTTAAGGTTGGCGATCGTGTCATGCAAATCAGAAACAATTATGAAAAATTTGTTTTTAATGGAGACATAGGATCTATCGAATCGATTGAAAAAACAGATAAAATTATTCAAATAAATTTTGGGGAGCGTACCCTGGAGTATGAGTTTAGCGATCTGACTGAAATCGTCCTTGCGTATTCGATAACCATTCACAAGAGCCAAGGATCAGAATATCCCGCAGTCATAATACCCATTTTCATTCAACATTTTACCCTGCTACAACGAAACTTGGTTTATACTGCAATAACTCGAGCCAAATCATTGTGCGTCATTATCGGGGAACCACGCGCCTTGGCGATGGCTTTAAACAATAACAAAAGTATAAACCGCCTCACTTTTTTACAAGATTTTATTAACGAAAAACTATGAAAAAAATGTATGGTATTATTGCTGCTGTGGCATCAGTTCTAGCGGGCAGCATCTTTTTCTTACTTTATAATAATTGGATTATCATCTCTGTGAGCACTCCTGGATTTATCAAAAATGAACAAGCACATGTGCCAATCATTGCAAGAAGAACTATTGCACTTTGGTACTGCCAAAACAACCACCTTAAGCAAGAAAAAAAAGAAATTTTTTGGTACGCATCAGTTGAAAAACAAGTAAAATCAATTGTGGAAAGCTGGCTTCACGTCATGGATGAAGAGGGCATCTTGGAAAAACCATGCACTCTTCAATCAGTAAGTATGGTTAACCATACTCAAGAATTACTTATTTCGTTTGACCGTAGTCCCTTACAACGAGAAAGTGCAACGATAACTAACACATTGATTATTCAAAGTCTTTTAAAAACATTCTATGACGCAAAAATATCAATCAAATCAGTTCGTTTTCTCGTGCATCAGGAACCTATGGCTGATGCGACTTTAGATTTTTCCCGATCCTGGCCACTTCAAGGTTATTATCCTTGCCCTGAGTGCAAGGATAATCCCCTCACCACCAAGCTCAACGATAAAAATCTGCCCTTTATCATTATGCTTGACCCCGCAGGTGATGCCAAAAAAACCGGACGTATTATTGGAGACACCCTCGAACGGAGTATTAGTTTGAATTTCGCTGAAAAACTTAAGGTAAGCTTGGAATCTGCATTAATGTCATCAGGCCGACCGGTTCAAATCATTATAACTCGTGTACCCGGTGAGATCATTGACGCATTTCAAAATGCTTCATTTGCAAATCGACTCAAAGCCACTCTCTACATCAGTCTTAATTTTTACCATAAAGCCCATTCTGAAAACCCTCTTTATGTATTTTATTCATTATATGACCCTAACAGCGATTTCTTATATAAAACAAATAACCAAGCTTCTTTCCTTCATTATAATCAATCTCATCTCTTCTCGTTGAAAGAGAGCTTCGCCTGGGCCTGCAAGCTGGCCACGCAATTAAGACTTTCTGCTTCCACCTCTGGCTTTACGATACATGATCCTCTGGGCTTACCATTCAAGCCACTCTTGGGGATAACGATACCTTCTCTTGCCATCGAATACGGAGTGGTCGACAATCAAAACGCACAACTACTCGTAGGTCCTCTTGCCCATGCTATCAGTGCTCTTGTAAAAACGGTAATCAGCTCTCACTCATAGGGGAATAGTACCACAAAAATTCCTGTGGTAATTGAAAAACCTGAATCAATCCTTGAATGAATGATTAAAAGTATTTTATTCTCAAGAAAAGCGTCTTTTAAAAGGAGTATTCATGGCACACAAGCCAATCATTTTAAAATTGCGAGGAATCATGATCATCCTTGCAGGAATTGTATTGCTTTTGTATAATTTCGGTTTTTTTCAAAAGCTTGGTACGGCGATTCTCGTACTTATTTCCCTGTATCTTGTCGTTACTGGTTTTTTTGATGCAGGCTACTATCATCAATTGATCAAAAGAGTAAAATCACTATCCCCACAACAAAATTCCCCAAAACAACCTTAAGGAAATGGCTCATGGAAAATAATATTAACAATCTTAACAATCCTCACACATTGCGAGGAACCTTAATAATGCTTGCAGGGTTAACACTACTGTTGCATACGCTTGGTTTGATTGAAGTAGGAATTTCTTTTGTACTTGTTGTTATAGCACTAACCGCAATTGTATATGGTTTTTATACATCGGGACTCTATGAATGGTTCAATCGCTATCTTTTAAAAAAATAACTCTTGAGAGGGGGAAATTAATTTTATCCCCCTTCCCTTGTTTTTTTAAGTTTATGACTTTACTATCTCTATTCATTTGTTTCATCGATCATGCGAACTATTCTTGCAGGTACTGCAATCTGAATACCAGCCGATCTCAAGGCACGAACAATATCCAAACGTAAATTTGAGGAAATCTCCCATTGTTCCTGGACCTTCTCAGCGGTAAGATACCCGCGAACCATGAATTGAAAACCATTTTCAGCAAAGTCTTGTAAGAAAACCACCGGCGCAGGCGATTTTAAAATAGTTATATTATCGTGTAAAACCTTTAGTATTATCGCTCGTACCTTGTCTGGATCAAAAGTATAGGGCACTGTAATTAATATATCATTTAAACCAAAAAAACTTGGTGAATAGCTCCAATTAACAACTGAGCGGGTTATAACCTGCGAGTTTGGTACAATCAGCGTAACACTATTTTTTTTACGTAAAATAACTGATCGGGGAGTAATGTGTCTTACAAAACCAAACGTTTCAGGGTCTAATTGAATAAAATCACCAATTTTAATGGGACGTTGCACAAGAATAATAAAATATGAAAAGAAATCGAGCAGAGGCTCTTTTACTGCAAAACCAAGCGCACCTATAATAAGGAACATTTGTCCTGCAAAAGATTGAAGCCCAACTGTCTTAAACCCGATTAAAATTGCTATTAAAATAATGGCATAACGAATGAATGTAAATACGGTGTTTTGGATCCCAGCGCTCACTAACAACGGATCAAAAATGCGTCGAAGAAGAATCGTATTGATTACGTAAGCAATCACAAGACCCGCCAACATAAAAAATATCAAGTGAAAGAAGGTAATAGGCGTTACCGATTGGCGCCGCCCTAATTCGTCAACTCCAGCACTAAACATCTCAAAATGCAACCAGGATAGTATGTCATTAAAATCGAGAGCGTATCCCAGTATCTTCGCAACAAGAACAATACTCATCAAAACAAAACCGCAGAAAACAATGACTACAAAAAGACCGTACCATGCACGGGCAGCGCTAAATCGCTCAACAATAACCTCTGAATCTCCATAATAAAAGAATAGATCCGCCGAAACTCTTCTAATCTTGGTGTATACATACGAGATAACGGGAATGAGAAGTCCCAGAATAACAAGCCGAGAAAGTACGTAAAAGACTTGGCGGCCATATCCCACATACGGATTACTCATAATGATGATAGCAATTAAAATTACCCAAAAAAGATAATAATATTGTGATACACGCTCATAAATCCATTCCCATAAAGCAGTGGTACGAGGAATGAGACTCAAAATCCATTCCTTACTTAATAAACTCATCAACGCCAGTTGAAGGACAATGTAATTAACCGCCAACAAAATAGCCGGCACTGCAGACGCATGATAATTACCGACTAAGAAGGCCTTCCGGAAAAAAAAGAGCACCACAGAGATATATAACAAGGTGGGAAGAATAAGCAAAAATCGTTCTTTGTAAGAAGCGCTGACAAATACATTTTGTAATGATTCATTTGCAGCCATTAAACAGCAAATGAATGTATGAACGATGTAAAGCAT
The DNA here is from genome assembly GCA_963699715.1 of uncultured bacterium. GTDB lineage: Bacteria > Babelota > Babeliae > Babelales > Babelaceae > CAVOUX01. The sequence goes on along the minus strand of CAVOUX010000011.1, from coordinate 56,195 downwards.
AAAGGGAATGGATGCTAAATAAAAGAAAAGTGAAAAATAGACATTCCCTATCATTTCAAACGATATAAGGACATATAATAAGCTCCACACGTATAAGCTTAAAAGATGTTTATTAATAAAACCAAGTACGACCGCCGCTAATTGACGAATACTTGAACGAACAAAATAGCTTGGCTTTTGAGCAAGATAAGCCTGTAGCTCTGGCAAGTAGGTACGCAGTATCCAATACATCAGAATTGCAATGAGCACCCTTAAGAGTAACAAGAAAAATAACACTGGGTTTATGTAATACCTAAACCAGTCAATTGCTCTTTTTGATGTCATGGATTTTAGATAAACAGTAAGTCCCACAATGACATCTTCACCAAATCGGCGAATATCAGGAAAGAAATTTTTTAATTCAGACCAGTTAATAGAAAGAGAAGAACGCCTCCAAAAACTCTTTGTGCCAAGTTCAAAGACAACGTTATCAATTCTTTTTAACGTATCCTCTAAGGTCGCTATCGCTGTTGAGTAAACTTCAATAAGCTTTGCCGTTAAATACATGCGGCGACGTGTCTGTTCTTCTGCATCATGCATACGAACGGCACAAGTTTCATATTTACTTGAAGCTTCTTTAAAATCTGGCTCCTTTTCTTTAAGCGTACTTGAGAGCTTTTTTATTCTCTCAAGTGCTGCGTTTAATTCTTGGAGATGAGCTATCGCTCGAGATCGTTTTTCATTAAGAAGTGCCAAGTCTCCCAGAATTTCAGTTCTTGGTGTTTCATAAAGCTTTATTTGTTCATCAAGAGCGCGTGAGCTAAACCCAAGACGACGTTTGGTAAGTGAGTTCCACGAACGAATAATCCCTAAATGCACCTCTTCTTTTCTTAAACGTGCTTTTTCAAGATCAATTTTTGCCTCTCTGAACTCCCTCTCAAGATCAATCACTGCTTCTTCTAAGGAGCTGTAACCAAGCGAGCATAATGCCGACCATTCTTGTAAAGAACGTGGCGTCTTTTCCCAATTACGCAAGGCGAGCATATCAGTTGCCGATAAGTCATACTTCTCACTACTTTCACTTGATTTTTTTCTAATTTCATCTTTCAGTGTGTTAAGAGTTTTGATTTCATTGCGCAGATTTTCACGCTCAAGCGAAGAGTCGTTCATCTTTCGCTCAAACTCCTTTTCGGCTTTGTGTAAGTAGTCCGTGTCAACATACAAAGCACGTTTAACTTTTTCATAATCGGATTTAAAAGTCACATATTGAGCACGCAAGATGATAATTTGATTATCAATAAGTGCTAGTCGCTGTTCTACTTCTTTAATTCTTAAATCGGCAAGTATTCTTTTATCGTTAAGAAGCTGTTTTTCTAAGTCAATCAACTCACCTTGAACTATTCGATTAACACCCTCAGCAGAAGCGGTACGACGCGAAAATTCGTCTTGTTGTCGCGATTTCTCTTGATATTCTTGTTCGATGGTAGCCCGAGTCTTTTTTCTTTTAGCTATATCGTCATAAACGAGCGCCCTACTTTTTTCTAGCTCAGCCAATCTCTTTTTACCTGAAAGAACACGATACCCTCGATCTTCAAACTCATCAAACCCATAGGTTGCCTTGGTGGGTAATTTTAGTTTATTAAATTCCGGGTCTTCTTTATATTCCGAAAGAAGCTTTATATTCTCCTGCAAAAGATTTTTATATTGCTGCCGCAAAGATTCAATTTCACTAATTACTTGATAATCTTGAGTAAGCAAAGAAATTTTTTTATGTAAGAGTTCAGCTTCTTTGGCATTGGTAAGCGTAGTAACCTTTGCTTTTAAAGCTTTAATATGCGCTGCTAAATCAGCTAACTGCTGCTGACGTTGGGGACTCTTTTCAATTTCTTCTTTTTCACGTTCAAGGGTTTCAAGCTGCTTTTGAACCGAGGTTAACGATAACACTAAAGGCTGTTGCGCTTGAGCGCCAAAAACAAGAAGTACGCTTAGAACAATAATATTACGTATCTTCATAGTAAATATCCAGGCGGTTTACAAAGGAAAATGTTTTCAAATAATTATGAGCATTTGACGCATACAATGATCTATACAACCACATTGTCAATCTGCTTTCAATTTCAGTATCATACTGCAAATCAAACATACTACCCCCAGCGCATGAAATCAAGGATAAAAGTTCAGGATCATAAACTTCTTCATCGGGATGCATACCCAGTAAGATATGAAGCTTGCATAAAAAGAGCTTCTTAAAAAAACTCATTTCTCCTTTTATTTCACTAGGTATGTACAGGATTGAAAGAAAAGAAAATATTTCTTGAGCAGCTTGGCAAGCGGGAATATACAGCGAACACAACTCAAGCACATGATGGAGAAAGTAAATATCCTCACATACCCATTCTACAGGAGTAGCAAGAGGCTCTAAAAAGGAAATTAGCTGAAGGTCTTTTTTTTCTTGAATCGCATATTCCACAAGCGTTCCATGTGCTAAAGGTGGCAACTGCCGTCCCACACGCAAAAGATACTCTCTCTTGCCATGCACATTATCAAGCATGGTAACCATGCGTCTTAGTGGCATATGGGAATAGAGAATAATTCCTTGAGAAAGCTTGTAGGGTCCATCATTGGCCATAGTTATTAATTCTTTTTTTGTTTGCTATAATTATATCAAATTTCACTTTAATCATCCTGTTTAATTACATTTTCAAAAATTTTGCTTTATGAATAATAAAGAGCAACGTACTATCGATGCAACAGTTTCAATGAACTAACCCTGGAAACTTGTTTGTTTTAGAAAAAATTGCTATTTTTAAAATGGCAAATAATGCATCATAGACATGTCTTTAAGGGACTTTTATGGCAAACCGCAATTCAGAAGAGACACAAATAGAATTCACACGAAGTTGGATTGAAATAAGCTCAGGAGCATTTTCTCATAATGTACAAATGTTGGTTAATTCCACATCACGAGATTCGCTTACCCTCTGCCTCACTGCCAATGCCTATGGCCATGGTTTAGTACAAATGGCGCACCTGGCAGAACATAATCCCACCATTTCAAAACTGTGCATTTCAAATGATTCAGATTCCACTCTCCTGAAAAACGCTGCCCTAAAAAAAGCTCTTCAAATTCACGAACCAGCACATTCATGTCAAGAACACGAATGCTATGGCTTATCGGAGGACCCAAAGACCAGTTCTCTGATTCCGCTGTTGACATGGAAAACAAAAATTCTTCGTTGCAAAGAGATAGCTGACAATACTCCTGTAGGTTATGCCAAAACCGCTCTTACGACAAGAACTACGCTGCTGGGAATTTTACCCATAGGCTATGCTGATGGCCTGGGACGAGCGTTGAGCAATCGCTATTCAGTTTTGGTGCATGGCAAGAGTGCCCCTGTCATGGGGTTAGTGAGCATGAACCTCATGGCAATTGATCTGACCGATATTCCTCAAGCACAACCACATGATGAAGTTATTGTGGCGGGACCCCAAACGTTCGCCAACTTCTCACAATTGGGTTTCGTGACCTCTCTAGAATTCACTTCACGGTTGCATCCAGAGATATCCCGTATTATTACCCCCTAATTTTTTCAAAGAAATTTCGCTCAATGCCTTCTGGACACCCCAAGCTTTTTTTCAACCATTGATAAAAGAGCTCGCACCGCTCACTATCAGATAAATGCCAGTCAATGTCTAATACTCTCAAACGTTCAATAAGTGTATGCATGCACATAGCAACCGTAACCGAAACATTAAAACTTTCGGTAAACCCATACATAGGAATCGTCAAAAAACGATCTGCTACATCCTCAATATACTTACTCACCCCAAACTCCTCATTGCCAAAAACGATAGCCGATTTATTCGTTATATTAATTTTTTCAGGACTTTCTCCCTGGATGTGGGGCATGGTGGCAACAATTGAATAACCCTTAGCCCGAAGCTGCTTAACGCATTCTTGTATTGCGATTCCTTCTGTCCCGCGGTAGCGGTTAAGCGTTACCCATTCTTGAGCACCCTTAGCAACACCAGCATTAAGTTCACTTTTGAATTCATGTGAATCGACAACGTTAATATCTTGGATACCAAAAGCTTCAAGAGATCTGATCGCAGCACTCATGTTGAGGGGCTGGTTGAGATGTTCTAAGATAACCGTTAAATGTCGTGTTCTATTCTCAGCAACTTTTTGAAGTTTTTCCCACTTTTGCGGCGTTACAAATCGAGACAGATATTCTACAAGCTCTTTTTTATTATGATCGTTCATGGGGTAAGCCGCCCTCTAAAGACAAGCTCTTGTATTTTTTTTCGATCAGTTGGATCTTCAGTTTTTTTACTATCTGGTCGTCCTAAAGCAATCATACATTCAACATCAAAGTTATCGGGAACTACAAGTTCTTTCTTGGCACGATTATAATCAAAGCCCTCCATTGAATGAACAACAAGGCCCATGCTCGTAGCCTGCAGTGCAAGATTTTCCCATGCGGCGCCAGCGTCAAATGAATGAGTTCGGGAAGGCTTGTTGTTATATTCAAAACGTTTTAGCGATATGAAAACAATGAGAACATCTGCATTTTTTACCCATGCCTGATTTGAAGCGGTTAAAAGATTAAAGAAGATGCTCCATTCTTTCATGTCCTTTTTTGCATAGATGAAACGCCATGGTTGCAAATCAAACGAAGAAGGAGCCCATCGTGCAGCTTCAAAAAGTGTCATGAGTTCATCATGAGAGATCGACTCTCCTGTCATATTTCGATGCGAGACTCGATTACGTATGATATCGAGAATGGGATATTCTGGTTTTCTTTCAGGCACAAAGCTTCCTTTTCATTTTTGACGTGCATTTTGGCATGAGTAAATACTACCAAATTGTATCCTAATCGGATAATAAGTTTCTCAATGCATAAGATTCCACTCGGGACTCCAGATTATTTTTTATCACTGTTAAGTCTTGTATGTTTTCAAACAAGAAAGAGCAAGATATACTAAATGGAATAAATTACTCAGGCGATCAGGAAAATATGGCACATAAAAAAGCAAGTTTAATAACAAGCATGTTCTACATTTGTTTATCTTTCGTGCGGTTTTGTATCTCCATGGAGTTGCCTTCAGAGCCACTTTCTTCATCCGAAGAAATTTATTTCAATGACCATATATCAACTATTCATGATGATTTGGATGATGCCAGAAAATCAAATAATTCATTATCTATTGATGAATATGGTACTTTTGTGCCCTTCTTTGAGGCACCAGTGGCGCATGTTGATGATAATAGAGCATTATTAGAGGTTGCAGCAAAAAGAAACAGTGCTCAGGTTGAAACAGCATTAGCACATAATGCGTCTCCTAATATTCAAGATAACAAAGGTAGAACCGCCCTTTTTTTAGCCGCAAGAAATGGCTCGATTAAAATAGTGAACCTATTACTTAAGCAGGGGGCAGATTGCAACATGCCCAATAACCAGGGTTGGACTCCTTTACACAGTGCTGCACAAAATGGTCGTACTACGTCTTAGAAGCTTTGCTCAATAGATCTGGCATTAATGTTAATCCACCCACTAACGATCAACAAACGCCTTTACATTTTGCCGTGATAGAAGGACATACAAAAATAGTGGAACTGTTACTGCGTATCCCCAAAATTGACGTGAATGCACAAGATGAAGATGGCTGGACGCCTTTACATTTAGCTGTTCAAGATGGGCAAACGGAGATAGTAAGAATGTTAGTAACTGCTTCCACGATTAAGGTCAATACGTCAAATAAATATCAGTGGACACCTTTACATTTTGCTGCTCGTCTTGGCAATACCGAGGTGGTAGAAATCTTGCTTGGCGCACCCCATATCGATGTCACAGTTTATAACAATGACCATGAAACTCCATTTGATTTAGCGATCACTGAAGATCATGAGGATGTTGCAAAATTATTATACGACAAGCAATATCCAGAATAAATTGCCAGATGTTTTGCCATGCTACATCTCTTTTCAAATCACATAAGCATTAAATATTCACATTCATTTGTGACATGAGATAAGAAAAATCTTCATCCGTAAATCTAAGTCCCGCGCCCAAGAAAACACTTTTATTGTTACGGCTGATAAAGTCATCAACACCAAACACAAAATAAAGGTTTCTCGTCAAAAACAACCTGTTCCACCACTTTAAATGAGGACGATCATCATCAATCCGTAGCCTACCACGAAAGTCATAAGCCTCGAAGGTAGTAATCCATTTGAGATAGTCATTATTACGTATGATATCCCAATCAATGCCTACTCCCGGCGTGCTTTCAAAAAGACCAGCCCGTAAGGCAAAATCACCAAAGACTTTACCAAATTGGAGATTCCATAACCATTGATCATAAGAACGAATTACCGCTCGCTCAAGCCCTTGGCAACGACCATCCTTACTCTCTATTTTAATGTTTTCACATTCTTTGTGCTCGCAAGGAGGCTTGATAAATTTTCCATAAAAATCATTTCTTGAAACTGCTCCTGATTGCCGATATTCAGGACCAAATAAATAGAAATAACTCTCCGATGGATAAATTCTGAAATCGAAATAGGCTTTAAAGTCCTTAAAATCAGTATGCTCAGCTTTACTCAACATTGATTCAACATGTGGATCAATCATATACGTCAGATTCTTAAAGGCAGAAAGCGTGTCTCTGACTCCGCTGACGGTATCTTTAACATCGTCATACATTTGTGAATCATTCAAAAGCTGGCCCAATGTGCCTTTGCCTTCATTCAATTTAGCGGTAATCTCAGTTATAGACTCTGTTGCTTTATTGCATTTTGAAGCAACTTCGCATACATTCTTGTCTATCGTTTGAGCCACCTGCTCTATATTGCTTTTGACGGCAGGAACCAAACTTTGCGAAAGCGTTGTTGTAAGATCCTTTATTTCACGAGCGATGGTAGGCACCTGCTCATTCAATCCATTTACTAATTTGCTTACATCGTTAACGATCGCATCAAGCGTCTTTTCATTGCGTGAAACCATCGCATCGATGGACTTGGCGACTGAGGCGAGAGCATTCACCGTCTGACTCAGTTCTTGAATTGCTTTTTGCATAACTTCAATGGTTTGATTGGTGCACACCGATGAGGTCAAACCCTCAACATGGGTAGCTATTGTTTTTGCCTTTGCTAACATGGCATCAAATGATGGTGTTTGCTCCCCGCAGGTGAGCTCTGATCCAGGCGGAATTATCGGTTTTTGCGGGTTGCCTGGAAGGAGATCAACTGACTTGCTTCCAAGGAGATCTTCCTGGCGCACTGAAGCACAGGCACCTTCGTGTAACTGGCAATCAGTTGTTATCATCAACGTGGCCTTAACCCGTTGTTTTTCAGGCTCTAGATCAAACCTATCGATCCATCCAACTTTGACCCCGGCCATTTTGATTTCATCTTTTTTACGAAGACCTAATACATCATTAAAGTAAACATAATAAGGGTGAAACTGAGCACGATCAAATCGGAATAGTCCCAACTGAAAGGTCATATAACAAAAGGCAACAATCGCAACGGCAATAAAGATGCCAACAACGGTTTCGGTTTTTTGATAAAACATAGTTCTATTGCTTATGAGAGCCAATAAATTTTCTTTATTTGGAATGGCTCATCGGGGTTTTTACTCTTCTCTATAATGGCATATACCTTCGAGGTTACAGTACCTACCTTACCATAAGATACCACAGACCACAGGGTTGTTTCAAATCGAGTAGCCAAAAAAGGCTTTATTTCTGCGGGTAATCCTGAGTAATCTTTGCCGTATAAGGTTGCAAAAAGAGGACTCCATGCCTTTTCCCATTCAATTTTTTGCTGCTGGGACAGTTTAAAAAGTTCTTCCACAGGTATTTTTTTTACATCATCAGTACGATTGACACCAATAATACGATTTAATGAGGTTGAAAAGGCAAAGGGGTCAAGTGTGTTTTTGGATGCCATAACCGTAAAAAGATCATTAAATGCTATATTTTTGCCCTCTGGTTCTCTAAATAAAGGTAATTCTTGCATATTTGTCGTAAAGAGCTCGGTAACATCATCCAAAGCCTGATGGTTTTTAAAAAAGTTTTCAAGAAGGTTAGTAAGCTCGATGGGCTTTTGTTTTTGACGTTCTAACAAGGGCTTTAGTTTCTCGGAAATAAAGTCGCAAAACTTCTTTCCATCAACCGTGCCCATCGTAACAAACTTTTTCTTTTTGACATCATAAAGCCCATTTAAATTTATTTTTCCCTGTTCTGAGCTTACGTAGAGTGAGCATTCTCCTTCAATCCCTTCAACATCTGTTTTTAAAGGAAATGTTTGCCATTTATTAACCGTAGTAAAAAGCACATTCACTAAGGCTTTTGCTTTCTCAGCATCTTTTTTTGCAACATCTTGCTTACTGCTTTCCGCTGATTTTTCGTGCGCACTGCCCTGTGGCTTTTCTTTTTTATTTTTCTCGTCTTTTTTATCCAGTTGAGCCAACTGACTTATAGCAATCTCAATACCACCCAAAGCAATCATTTTTGCCTTCTCTCGATCAGTCCATAAGCTTCCCATACGCCGATAAGCACTCACGCGATTGATAACCAAGGAAACCAGCAACACGCTCGTTGCAATAAGCATCATGGTAAGAACAATGATAAATCCTGAAGTTCTATTTGACATTACGTGGTTCCCTGTTTGGGTTGCGCTTCTGTCTTCTTCCCACCAGCATCATTCAATGACAAGCCTGCCTTTTGAAGAATCTCTTCAAGGCGATCATATGATGATTGTAACGATTGTAGCTCAACAGGTTTTGGTACAGCATTCCAGGCAAAAAGAGGAATTAAAAGCTGGCAAGAATGTTCCTTTTTATAGCGGGCATCTACCACACCGCATTTAATCACAATCCATTGAGGGAGAAGGCTTTGCTTGTTTTTTTTACGCTCACTTGCTTTCCATGAACGAAAACTTTCAATTTCTGGCGGCTGTGGGTTACTTTCTTTTTCACCCGCTCCCGTCTCCTTTTTTCTCTTCTTCAGCCGGTGCAAAGCATTCCATTGAGAATGATCGAATATTTCTCAATATGGTATATCCTTTTATTGCCCGTGATTTTTTCTTTTCTTCAAATTTTTTAAAATCGACTTCCGGCGATTCATAACGAAGAAGTTTAAAGAGTGCTTTCCCTTCCTTTTGATCCTCAAAGCTATAAGAAATTCGTACCCGCCGTGGCACAGATTCACCATAGACCATCAAGGGGTTAGTTGAAACAAAGGTAAATAAAGATGCTCCTTTGTGCATACCATCAGTGATATCCATGCTCTGAACATCAAAGATATTCTGCTCGTTTTCTTTTTTCTTCTCAGGTTTTGAGTCTTTGTTTTGTTTTTTTTCTTCCTTTTTTTGCTGGAGCTCTGCTTCCTCTTTTTCCTCGGGAAAATGCGGCACGAAAGCCCCTGAAATATCTTTTTGTATTCGATCCATGAAGAGAGCTAATTCCGTGTGCACATCCACCTGCACCTCAATTGTTTTGACCACCCGAGCTGTCTGCGCCGTTGCCTGATAGAGCAGCATGGCAACTATAGCTCCAATCGCAATTGCTACAACAATTTCTATGATACTAAACCCCGGCTTCATTCTGGCCTTTCGGTTTATATTTAAAAGTTATCATCGTATCCTGTTTGCTGCCCGCAAGTGTCTTATAGTGTGCCTGCACGCGTTCAATTTTTAGATCTTTACAAGAAGCAAGTGATGACTCTTTTGGCGCAGGAATACGCTCGAATGTCAATGTCATTGCTGGCTCTTTAATCGTCTTGGTTTCTTTATCTTTATCATGAAATTTTAAATGCGCCTCATTAAGAAAAAAGGACATTGCCCACACCGTATTAAATCGGCGACTTGTTCTTGTTGTGGTCTTCATTAATGAAATTTCTAATGATGAAAGTGCGGTTAAAACAACACCAATTATTGCCACTGCGATCATGACTTCTATAAGAGTAAATCCGTTAGTATGTTTTATCATGATGCGCTAAAAAGTGCTGTAAAGGGGTTAACCGTTAACGAAAATTTTTTGGAAGTATCACGCTCTTTTACCTCAAGAGTAACTTCTTGGGTCATGCCCTCGGGAACAATATAAAACCAAGCGCCCGTGAATTGAATGCCCTCACCACTTTGCATCATTTTTTTCCCTTTTACCAAAAACTGATCTATATCAAGCTCTTTACTTATTGGTAACGACGTAGTTACATAAGGAATTTTAAGAGGGACAAACTGCTTGTGCCCTTGACTATCCCGTTGAGCCGCCTCTTGCTGAATGATTATCCGACCATTTTTGATATCAAAGAAAATTCGATGCAAAGTACCCGTCATCATCGCACTGAGTTGGGCAGTTCTTGTCAACCCATTCAGTTGCTCAGTAAATTGCTGTTTTAATGCAACGCGGCGTCTGGTTAATCGCGGAACAACGATGGTCGCTATCATCGCCATAAGCGCAATAACGACCACCACTTCTAAAAGGCTAAATCCTTTAGACATCACGCGCGCGAATCCATTCTTCTTGAGGGCTGCCTTCACCATTCGGACCCCATGAATAAAGCTCATAAGGTGGCTGCGTACCCTTTGGATTCAGAACGTAGACAAGTTCGTTACCAAATCCGTCTTTGGGTTCATTTTTAACATAAGGGCCTTCCCAGCGGCTAGCCGCTTTCTGGTCAACGGGCCTCGTGATCAAGTCACCCAAGGTGGTGGGATATGCGCCAACGTCAGAATGATAGGTCTCAATATTATTCTGAACAGTCGATAGTGCGACCTTTGTTGCTGACTTCTTTGATCGCTTGAGGTAGTTAAACACCTGGGGGACAACTAATGCTGCGATGATCGCCATAATTGAAACCGCAATAACAATTTCAAGAAGCGAAAAACCTGCCTGTGAACGTGCTACTCTCATCTCTTAACTCCTTTCTTATAAACCTTCTGCAATGTTACCTGATTGTATTAATGGCAGCACTATGGAGAGTACTATAAAACCAACAATAACTGCCATAACTAATGTCATTATAGGGCCAACTTTATTTGATAAGCTATCTGAGAGCTCTGATAATTCTGCTTCATAATTTTCTGCAACCGTCAAAAGCATGGTATCCAATTGCCCACTTTGCTCACCCGTACTTATAAGATATATGGCAACGGGAGGAAACAAATTGGTCTTTTTTAAATATTCAGCAATCCGCCCCTGCTTGATAATATTTTCTCGTGCTTCATTGAGCGTATTCGCTAAAATTTTGTTATCAACAATTTTACTTACAATGGAAAGTGCCTCAGCTAAATTCACACCACCCTCAATGAGCATACCAAGAGTGCGACTAAACTGTACTACGGCCCCCATTTTGGCAAAATAACGTACCAAGGGAATCCTTAGCTTGAGCGCATCCAAGCTTCGCGCACCTGTTTCGGTATTTTTCCACCATCGAAAAATAAAATAAATTAAAACCACAAGCGCAATAATAATAAGGTAATAACTCCTTAAAGCATTCGACATCGCAAGCAAAATTCTTGTTGGCAAGGGCAATTGCTGTCCCTCTCCGCTAAAAGATTCAGCAATTTTGGGAACAACAAAGGTGAGCAACCCGGCAACAATAAGACCGATAAGAGCAAGCTGGAATAAGGGCGTACTCAATGCCTTTCTCACCCGACGAGATATCTCCTGCCTTCGTTCTAAAAAGGTCGTTAAGCGATTAAGAATTACATCAAGACGTCCAGAAGCTTCACCGGCTTTAACGAGCTGGACATAGGTGCTGTCAAATACTTTGGGAAACTTTTCAAGCGCCTCGGCCAACGATTTACCTTCCTTGATATCATCCTTGAGCGAAATCACAATCGTGCGTAAATATCCCTCGCTTTGGTCAACCAAAAGTTCTAAGGCTTGTAACAGAGGAATTCCCGATTTAAGGAGCAGTGCTAACTGTTTGGTAAAAAAAATTTTTTCCTTGATATCCAAGGATCGACTAAAAAGATTAGAAAACGACCAACCGGTACCAGTGGATGTTGCTATCTTAATGGGGTAAAGCCCCTTTAGAACAACCAATTCCCTTGCTGATTGCGCCGATGCAGCGTCAACCTGCCCCGTTACCTTTTTGCCATCTCGAGATAAAGCTTGATAGGAATATAAGGCCATGCCAAGACTTCCTTATAAGAAAACTTGAACCTATTCGAAATTATGATAGCATTTTTTTGGCACCATGTCCTAGAGGAGGATAATTCATGAAAGCTCGTAAGCAAAGAAATGTTTTAATTGCATTTACATTACTCTGTATTCCTATTCTTATTTCTTCAAATCCAATGACAACATCACATGATTATGACCCAAAAGATTTTATTAAGCCGCTGTCATTACAAAATGAGAGCCTGACCTATTTCTTTTGGTGCTACAATCATCCCTTTTACACGAAAAGATTCTTACCCACCTGTCTATTGCCCATAAAGGATCTCCTTGAATACACCAAAGGGCAATCAGATCCATGCGGGTACGCACACACCATCATAAGCATTTTTCATCAGCGCATGAAGGATGTCCAATGGGAAAATCCTTTTGCTTTTGCACAATTGCTCGATGCATTTCCCACTCTCTTGGCACCGATCATTGAACAAAGCGGCGGCAACCTGATAACCCAATCAGAAAGCGATTATCATGCTTTGCGCAATCTTATTGCTGCAAAATATACTCAAGAAAAATCTTTGTGGGATAGCCAACCCGAAGCTTTCGTAGATTCTTTAAGCAGAGATATTTGCGATTACATCCAAAACAGACGTACAAGTTCAGATGTCAAAAATATACTTGTTCGTTTTATAGAAAGCATCCTCGATAAACTGATCTGGGATCATAAAGACGAGATTTATGTATGGAAGTCCTTTAAAGTGATCGGCTCTCAACTTCAAACCCTTTATGAACGCGGTTTAATCCCCGATATGACCACCCTGAATCATTGCCTGTGGTCTTTGATCTATCGCTTTTGCTACTTCATTGAACTTTCCGGATCCTGCTTGCCTGTAAACGTTTATAGTGAAATTAAGAAAGATTTAGAAACTGAAAGCGTGGAGTTCCTCAAATATGATGAACAGGAACGTTTTATCCTTCCCAAAACAGAGCTTTTGGGCCGTGCTTTGAGGCTTGGCGAAACAAAAGCGCGGCTTTATCCGCGCGGTATTCTCACGGATGTCTAACGAGTAGGTATACATTTTACTCCAGCGCTAAGAGAAGGAACCGTTTGGTTCCTTCTCGTTTTTTGTGGCTCCAGTATACTAAAGAGAGTTATTGCTCCTACTCAAAATATATTAAGAGGTTTAGCCTATGTATAATTGGCTTGTATTGTTGCCTCCACTTATCGTGGTTATCTGTGCATTAATCACTCGACGCATGATTCTGTCTTTTTTCATCGGCATTGTTATAGCTGCATTGATTGCCACACAAGGATCTTTTTATCAAGCTGCTCTGCTGACGGTAAAACGATTTGGCGAAAGTTCGGGAATTACAAAACTTACAAACATGCATGATGTATGGACAAATTGGAGTATCTGCATTTTTGCCTTTTTAATCTGCTTGGGGATCCTCCTTATAACGCTCCAATACACGGGTGGCGCAGAAGCCTTTCAACGCATAGCCAACCGTCAAATTACCAGCAAAAAATCGGCCGAGGTCGGATCTCTCATTCTTTCGCTCTTTTTTTTCATTGATGATTATTTCTCTGCTTTAACGGTGGGATCAGTCATGCGACCAATAGCTTATCTTCATAAGGTTCATCCAGTCAAACTGGCATTCCTAGTAACGGCAATGGCCCAGCCTTTGACGATTCTGTCACCTCTTTCAAGTTGGGTTGGAGAGATTGTGCTTCAGTTAAAACAAGTTGGTATCGACAATGCTGGACCAGGAACTATTATTGCCGCAGATCCCTACTATGTGTTTTTGAGCACAATACCTTTATTGTTCTACGCTATCATACTCGTCGCATGCACGTGGTACATCGTCTTACGCGGCATATCCTATGGCCCCATGGCATGCTATGAAAGTGAGTTTATGCAATTAAACCCAGCCGAAACTGCGCTTTCACCGGAAGCCAAGTCTGCTTCTTTTATTGATTTTATTCTTCCACTCTTTCTCTTAATAAGTACCGTTTTTGTAACGCTCTTATTCACCGGTAATTTTTACTGGTTTGGTAGAAACAATGGATTTGTAGACGCCCTTAAAAGTGGATCAGTTCATCAAGCACTTTTAATTGGTGGCCTTAGTAGCGTGGTAATTAGTTTTATATATTTCTTGTCACAAAAAAAGATGGCTTTGCAAAACTTGTTACCCATTATAACAAGGGGCACCGCTTTGATGCTCCCTTCCATCATCATGCTTATTCACGCTTGGACGCTCAGCTTGCTCCTTAAACAGGATCTGCACACCGGCGCTTATGTTGCTTCTTTTTTTGTTCTTTACGTGAGCCAACTGTTTTTTCCCGTTGTTTGTTTTTTAAGCTCTGCGCTTATTGCCTGGATGATTGGATCTGCATGGGCCACAATGGGGCTTATGTTCCCTATTGTAGTGCCTATGGTAAAAACACTTTTAGCACTTCCCTCTAACACACCCCTTGATGCCGTCCCTTTTATTCTGCCCGTTATTGGTGCAACTCTTTCTGGGTGCATAATGGGAACACATGTATCACTCATCTCTGATAACCCTATTATGGCTTCAGCAAGTACAGGTGCCAATCATTTTAATCTTGTGCAAGCAATGAGCTGGTATGTTGCACCGGTTGCAGTGGCATGCACAAGTGCCTATTGTGTTTTAGGAATAGTCATACCAATAGTAGGATTATTCCACGCAAGCGCACTCTCTCTCCTTGGTGGCATTTTTGTAGGATGTCTGTTGCTTGAAAGTGGTCAATGGATGTTTGGAAAAAGAGTAACCCAATAATAAAGCCCGGTTTTTCCGGGCTTTATTATTGAATCTCACAAAATAAGAAATTATGCAATTCTTACAATATCAACACTTGCACTTACCGGAGGAAGTCCTGGAGTTACAGGTATTCCCAAAGCTTCATCTCCTACAATAACTTCGCAAGTAGTTAGATCAATGAGCAAGTTGCTACATGCATATTGAACTTGTAAAACTTGCCCTGCCGTGTAATTGATTAAGAAGCGTCGAGTAAGTTGCGCCACTTGAAATGGCGTTATGGTACCCGCGACTGATAATAATACCGGCAACCCCGATTGACTTCCCAACACTGGCGTGCCGTCAAGAGCCACTTCAACTCCGACTCCACCTACAGCGGTGAGTATATTAGTTGCCACGTTTACCGTGTACGTAACCTCATAAACACCCGATTGTAAATTGGTAAATTGCGTCAATGGCGATACTTGGGGAAATGTTGGCCCGACAACTCTCGCAACCCATCCCGAATCCAATGCCCCTTGAATGTTTTCAAAGAGAATTGGGTTAAATATTGGAGTAGCCCCCAGTAGCGCAAAAGCTCCCGGCTGTGTGGATGAACTAAATGCTTCAATGTAATTGGCGGAGGTGACACTTGTTCCGACAGCACCTGTTGCACCTGTCGCACCTGTTGCACCTGTCGCAGATGATGCCCCAGTCGCCCCTGTTGCGCCAGTGGCGCCCGTTTTGCCTTGTGGACCTCTTTGTTTACAGCAAGGCAGCCCTTTAGCCGCAACAAAATTTTCTATTCCAAAACTCACTAACATGAGCAATGAAAGTGATAATATCTTTTTCGTCATAACTTTTCCTTTTATGGTAATGCATCTTTTGTATAACTATCAGCTGATGAATCAGCTGATAGTTATTTTATGTACTGCCGTTATGCAATTCTTACAATACTGATGCTAGCACTTACTGGATCAGTTCCCGGAATGACTGGAAGACCCAATGCGGCACCAGGTGTGATCGAGCACGTTAATAAAGGTAACCCCAGCACTGTGGTGCATGCAAACTGGATTTGAAGAAGCTGACCAGCTGTATAACTAACTAAAAAGCTTCTGGTAACTTGAGCAGCATTAATTGTCAATAAGCCGGCAAGAGCACTCAACAATTGAGGCTCACCAGATTGGCTACCAAGAACTGGTGCACCATCTAATGTTGCTTGAACACCAACACCACCAACTGCCGTTAAAATAGTGGCAGCAACATTTACCGTGTAGGTAACTTCATAGATACCAGATTGGGCGTTAGTAAATGATGTGCCTGAAGCAGCCCAACCATTCTCCAGTTCAACGTTGTTAAAGGTGATAGGTGTGAAAGCACCACCAAGAGAGCCGTCTTGGGTCGTATCAGCATATGCGGACAAGTAGTTAGCATTAGTTACTGCTGTTCCTGTAGCACCGGTAGCACCCGTTGCACCTGTTACGCTGGTTCCTGTAGCACCTGTAGCACCCGTAGCACCAACTTTACCTCTTTTGCCTTTGCAGCAACATTTTGATGAGCTTGCAGCATCTGATTTTGCTTTAGCTTCGATCATATTTTCTGCGACCAAGCCACCCACCATAAGCAGTGAAAGCGATAACATTCTTTTCGTCATAACCATTCCTTTTGTTTTTGGTAATACAATTTGCGATTGAGAAAAACGTAAATTCAAATTCTCCCTTATAAACAGTTGTAATCAAAGCTAACAAAACTACTATATGAACTCAACAGTTATTTTATAAAAAATAAATAAAGGCTTTATTTAAACGAGAAATTGCAAAAAACGCACCACGGCAAGCCATTATGTCTTTATCCTCACGATGCTGAGACTGGCACTCAATGGCCGTGACCCTGGCGTCGAGGGAATTTCAAATATCACTCCAGGGGTTATTTGGCATTCAGTCAAACCTACACGCTCGGTGCAAGCAAATTGGATTTCAAGAAGATCTCCAGCTGTATAATTAAGCAAAAAATTGTGGCTTATGCGGAAGACATTTAATCCCTTGAAGCCAAATTGCTCAAAATGCGGTTGACCTGCGTGGCTACCAATAACGGGAGCGCCATTTATTGTGGCTTGAACAGCGACTCCACCGGCAGAACCTTCAATGCTATTTGTGAGAATAATTGCCGTATACGTAACTAAATAAATGCCAGATTCAATATTAGCAAATCCCGAACCAACTTTATTCCAGCCATCGACCGTATCAAGTGGGATGTTATCGAACAAAATTGGTTTAAAGTTACCCTCAGCAACCTCTCCTTTTTGGCTTTCTTCACTAAAAGCATAAAGGAAATTATTATCCGTGAGCGCAACGCCAGATGCACCCGTATCACCCAGTGGCTCCAATGACAACGTTAGATTCCGTTACCTCTTTCTTCGATTTTCTCGACTTTTTTTTGTGCTGTGTTGGTTTATGCTTTTTTACTCTTAATTTAGTCTCAACAAAATGTTCAGAGCCCAAACTCATTATTATAAGAAGTGAAAACAATAATATTTTTTTCGTCATAATTATTTCCCTTTGAGATTAGCGCCCTTGTTTTTCAAAAAATACCGTCTAAGCATTTCTACTGTTTTTTAATCTAAAAAAAATTAACAGCGGTATTCAATAACTTTATAACAAGTTTTTACCATCTTAACGTAATGATTTTCAATCACTGAGGCATTTCTTTAAAACAACGACAAGTAGTAAAAAACCTTTCAGCTTCGATCTTTTCAACCAATAAAAAGAGGCAACATTCTAAAATTTTGGTAAGCTTATCACAAGCTAATTTCTTAACTGTTTGGGTATCATGTCTGCAACAAACGTCCTTATTATTCTCGCATTGGCAGTCGGCATTGGATATTTACCCAAACGGTTTAGTACAAGGATCATGATGAATACAAAACTCAATGAAAAACACCTCGCATTTTGGAAGGCTGAATCGGCGCAATTGCCGTGGTTTAAGCAAACCGAGCAAACACTGGAATGGAATGAGCCTTTCGCTCACTGGTTTGCGGGAGGTATGTTGAATGCATCATATATATGCCTTGATCACCATGTCAAAAATGGACGAGGTCACCACAAAGCGCTTCTTTGGAAGTCGAAACGGGTGAACATAAAATCTTTACCTATCAAGAATTATATGAAGAGGTAAACCGTTTTGCCTATGCACTGAAACAGCTCGGCGTAAATGAGCATGAGAAAGTAATAATTTATTTACCCATGATACCACAAGCCATTATAGCAATCCTGGCTTGTGCACGACTGGGTGCAACCCATTCTGTCGTCTTTTCGGGGTTTAGTAGCGGTGCATTAAAAGATAGAATTGATGATACCAAGGCACGCTTTGTTATTACCGCAGATTACGGGTTTCGACGCGGAAAAAAATTACCACTCAAGCGCATGGTAGACCTTGCACTTGAAACACCTTCTTCTGCAAAAAAAGTAGTCATCATACAACGTACCCAAGAACCAATCGAGCTGACTGGCAATCGGGATGTGCTCTATCACGCCATACGACCACAAGAAACCGTCTTTGTTGAGCCTGTTCATGTTGAATCAAATCATCCACTTTTCATTTTATACACTTCTGGCACCACAGGAAAACCAAAAGGAATCATGCATTCAACGGGTGGCTACTTAGTATACGCGCATTCAACATTCAAAAGAGCTTTTAATCCCGATGAAAGCTCAATATATTGGTGCACTGCAGATGTCGGTTGGATTACTGGACATTCTTATGTTGTATATGCTCCGTTAATGCATGGGATTACCACAGTGATCCATGAAGGAGCGCCCGATTATCCTGACGCAGGAACGTGGTGGCGCATAATTCAAGATTATAAGGTGACCATTTTCTATACTTCACCTACCGCATTGCGCATGGCTATTTCAATGGGCAGCCAGTGGCCCCAGAAATTTGATTTATCAAGTTTGAAAGTTTTAGGGTCTGTTGGAGAACCGATTAATCCAGAGGTTTGGAAATGGTATTCTTCAACAATCGGACAAAATCGATGTCCCGTCATTGATACGTGGTGGCAAACGGAAACGGGGGGCTTTATGATAGCACCAACGCCACAGCTTGAACCTCTAAAAGCAGGTTCAGCAACACTGCCTTATCCAACAATTGAAGCCTCAATCGTTGATAAAAATGGTCAACAATCACCCGCTAACACTAAGGGTTTTTTAGTTATTAAACATCCATGGCCTGGCATGAGCATTGGAATCCATGGCGACCCTCTCCGATTTAAGGAAGTTTATTGGTCAAAATTTCGCCATGTCTTCTACACGGGCGATTATGCCATCCAGGATAGCGATGGCTATTTTTGGCTTCTCGGACGCGCAGACGAAGTTCTTAGCATAGCGGGCCACCGCGTTGGCACTGCTGAAATTGAAAGCGCAGCGATTACCTACCAAGGCGTAGCAGAAGCAGCAGCTATCGGGATTCCTGATACCATTCGTGGAGAAGCTGTTGTATTGTTCGTCATTTTAAAACAAGGAATTTCCTCAAATAATGAATTATCAAAAGCGATCACAGAAAAAGTGAAATCGGAAATTGGAGCATTCGTTACACCTCAACATATATATTACGTAAAGTCCTTACCCAAGACTCGATCGGGTAAGATTATGCGCCGTGTTCTTAAAGGTATTATTGAAGGAAAATCATTAGGAGATCTGACAACCATTGAGGATGAGGTTTCGGTTGAAGAAATCAAAGCTCAATACCTGCTTGTTAAATCAGAAATGGAAACTATTTAAAATAAGTAACGTGAGGACACAACTATGGCACGTTTAGTCATGAAGGGAAAGCTCGAGGTAATTTGCGGATCGATGTTTTCTGGAAAAACAGAGGAGCTCATCAGACGGATGCGCCGTGCACAGTTTGCACAATTAAAAACCCAAGTTTTTAAACACAGTCTTGATAATAGGTTGACCACCGAAAACCTTCATTCGCATAGTGGCGACAAAATTTCTGCAATCGCGATTGACACGGCTGCTTCACTCAAGGATCTCGTTTTACCAGATGCGCAAATAATCGGCATTGATGAAGTTCAATTTTTCTCAATCGAGCTCATTAACGTTATTCAAGGTCTCTTAGAACAAGGTAAGCAAATTATTACTGCTGGTCTTGATCTTGATTTTAGAGGGGTTCCATTCGGTTGTATGCCACCTTTAATGGCAATAGCAGATAATGTCACCAAGCTAAAAGCTGTATGTATTGCATGTGGTAACGATGCACACTTCACGCAACGATTGGTTAACGACAAACCAGCAAAATTTACTGATCCGATTATACTTATTGGCGCCCAAGAATGCTACCAAGCTCGGTGTCGCACGTGTTACGAAATTGATCAACGACCTAAGGGATTCTATTTTTAGGACTTACATTGTCACTTTTGTTGAGGACCACATGAAACGTTATAATCATCTCCTATTATTTGCGCTTACTCTATTCGTTTGGGGATCTTACGCAGAAATCAAAAAAGATTCCTCTGAATCGGAAAAATGGTATCAACAAAACGTTGCTACGCTCAACCATGATCTCACAAAATACCTCAAAATTGCTCAAGAATCATTTTCGGTTCCTCTTAATGCAAAACCAATCAAAGCTTTAATAGTTCCACATGCTGGTTATGATTTTTCGGGCCTCTGTGCCGCCTGTGCTTACCAAACATTACTTGGTCCTGATGGCAAAAAAAATGAAACTATTAAAAGAGTAATCGTTTTGGCACCAAGCCATTTTGAAAGTTTTAAAGGAATTGCTTTACCGGCCTATTCAGCCTATAAAACAGTTTTGGGCAACTGTGAGGTTGACGAAAAGATTTTGCGAAAATTAAATCGAAAATATAACTTTCAAACACTCCCCGTTTTAAAATCAAAAGAACATTCGATTGAAATGCAATTGCCTTTCCTGCAACGGACAATAAAAAATTTTAAATTAATACCCTTATTAGTGGGGACACTCCTTCCACAAGATGCCAAAAAATGTGCATCAGTTCTAAAAAATTTTTTAGATTCTTCAACACTTCTTGTGGTAAGCACGGATTTTATACATTTTGGCAAAAACTTTGCCTACACTCCCGTTAAGAAAAATATTTATAACTCCATTAAAGCTGTTGATGGTTCAGCTCTACGGGCAATTGTTAATGGCTCATTAGAACAATTCAATGCCTTGATTGCGGCAACAAACGCGACTATTTGTGGATTTACGCCGCTTCAAATCTTCATTTCCTTACTCAACCAAAAAGGATTGGGGGAAGTAAGCTCATCTCTTTGCTGTTATTACAATTCTGCGCAAATAATCGCAGCTCAAAAAGGTGACACGATCGATTTGAAAAAAATGTTGATTCCACCCCTTGATTATGAAATGAATAGTGCAGTCAGCTACGCTTCATTGGTATTCACTGCAGGAAAAGAGTCCGGAATCACCTTGTCAGAGTATGAAAAAAAGGCCTTATTGCAAACATCAAGAGCTGCGCTGGAAAATAGTTTTAAAGATAAAGCAGATCAGCTTCAAGACAATTTGCTTTATCCGTTAATGAATGCTCATAGTGAAGAAAAACGCGGCGTGTTTGTTACCCTAAAAACAAAGAGAGGAACCTTGCGTGGCTGCATTGGCACAGTCAGTGCTGATCAACCTCTTTATAAAAATGTGATTGCCATGACAAAAGCAGCAGCATTTGAAGATCCACGATTCAATCAAGTTCAAAAGCAAGAATTAAAAAATATTATCATCGAGATATCAGTTCTAGAAAAAGCAAAACCGATAAAGAATTACCAAGACATTCTTTAGGAAAACAGGGAATTATCTTGAAGAAACAAACAGTGATTGGACCCGTCTCTGCAATTTTCCTCCCTGAAGTACCAATCGAATTTGGATGGACGCTCACAAAAACGCTAGAAGAATTGAGCAGAAAGGCGAATTTGGACAAAGATGCATGGAAAGAGAGCGCTCTAGAAGTATTTGAGACGGTAAATTTTCATGAGTCTTGATGATAACCTAGTAAGAGTATGAGTAAAATAAAAAAACAATATGTCTGCGCATCATGTGGATGCATAACCGTAAAATGGTTTGGTTGTTGTCCAGAATGCAAAGAATGGAATAGCTTAACCGAATCACAGCCAAGTTTTGTAACATCGAATAAAAAAAATTCACCTGACCCGATTGCTCTAAAAACTCTTGATACCGTGAGCAGCCAATCACAAGAGCGCATGTGCTCTGGAATACGCGAATGGGACCGCGTAACCGGTGGTGGAATAATACCCGGCGCCTTTATGATCCTAACTGGAGACCCCGGCATTGGAAAATCTACGCTCATGCTTCATATCGCACATGAGCTTTCCAAAAACTTTAAGTTGCTCTATTTTTCCTCGGAAGAATCATTAGAGCAAGTAAAAATTCGAGCAGAAAGGTTGAAATGTGCTGATACGAGTATTCTCTTCTCTGACCAAGCAAATCTGGATGAGATCATCGCAACGACATTGCATCACAAACCTGATCTCATCATTATTGACTCTATTCAGAATTGTTATACATCAGAAATGCACGTCATACCGGGAAGTATCGGTCAGCTCAAGGAAGCAGCCTTTAGGTTGATGAGATTAGCTAAAGAAAATATGATCGCTGTTCTTTTAAGTGGTCATATAACTAAAGATGGTCTGATGGCAGGTCCTAAAACCCTCGAACACATGGTCGATGCAGCCTTTTATCTTCAAGGTGAAGATCGCTGGCAAACACGCGTATTGCGGTCGATAAAAAATAGATTTGGTACGGTTAATGAGCTTGGTTTTTTTGAAATGCATGAGCATGGCTTGCGTGAAGTTCCTAACATTAATCAACAACTTCTTCAAGAAATATCCCATAGTCCTGGGTCGGTTCTTACAAGCTCGCTTGAAGGATCAAGGCCTTTGCTTATCGAGTTACAAGCACTTACCATTCAATCAAAATTTGGAATACCGCAACGCGTTATCTCCGGAGCCGATCAAACACAAGTAATTCTTCTTGCTGCAATTCTTGAAAAACATTTACAAATTAAACTCAGTGCACATGATACCTTTGTTAAGATTAGTGGTGGGTTCAAATTAAAAGAAAGCTCAGCTGATTTAGCCATCGCACTTGGGCTGCTTTCAAGTTTCTTTCAACAACCGGTTCCCCCAAAAACCTTAGTACTCGGTGAAATAAATTTAACCGGCCATATTAAGCCGATCAATTATATTAATATGCACGTAGCTGAAGCAGAAAAATTTGGTATCGAACAGCTCTTTGTAGCAAAAAATCAAAAGATTGAAAATTCGCACTGCGCTGTTCGACGATTTCAGAATGTCTATGAACTTTTAAGGTTATTTGAATAAATTATCAGCGTAGGGTCGATAAGCTCTTGACGTATGATATCCAAAGTGATATCATTACTTAAAAAGTGAATGCCCATGACGAGCAAACAAAAATTGATTAATAAGATACTTAATCAATCGTCTATTTCATACGATGAAGCAGAGAAAATTCTATTTACCTTAGGATTTGAACTTAACATAAGAGGATCCCATCATATTTTTAGAAAAATGGGATTTGAAAAAAATATTTCATTAAAAAAAAGATCTGAGCTGTTGCCTTATCAAGTTAAACTTTTAAAAGAGGTACTCATTGAACATGGATACAAATAAAATCAACAAAAAAGCTATTGATTATTATCTGGGCTTACCCTGGACCTACACCATTGAAACTGCCTTAGAAAATGGAAAACCTTATTACATCATCTCTGTTAATGAGCTTCCAGGAATTTACACGGATGCATTAACCTTAAATGAGGCAATGGAATCGATCAAAGAAGCGATGGCCGCTGCTTTTGAACTCTATTTAAAAAATGGAGAAGAGATCCCCGAGCCCATAAAAGAAGAAGATTTTAAAGGTAATATTGCATATCGAACTTCAAGCCGAAGACATTATATGCTTGCCCGTGAAGCTCAACGCAAATCAAAGTCGTTAAGCCAATTTCTGGACGATTGCGTTGATAATGCTCTTCTGAAAAAAAATTAGGCGCGACAAAAATTCTTTAGATCTTGATTGTTCATAATCCACTTGGTTAGGTTGGAATAAATACTCTTCCTGTAAAGAAATTCTATGATGTATGATCGTTGCACCTATAAAAACTCGCTCTATCTCATCGCTCTTGTATTTTCTATAAATGTATCAGCTCTGCAAAAAAAATTAGCATATCTCAAACCACCTACAGGGCTTGAACATGAGGGATTATTTAACCTTAATAAGCCAAACTATGGACCTGATAAGCGCTTGAAACCAATTTTTGATTTAAAAAAAGCACTTATTACAAGAGGATATGACGTACGCATTGTAAATTACCAATCAAAACTCACCCGCGCAGATGTTTTTATAGCATTTAACGGACCGCCTCCTCCAGAGGTTGGTCAAAAACTGCGTTCTCTTGCCCGAAAAAGCGTGCTCATTATTACCGAGCCTCCATCCGTGTTGCCACAAATTTACAACCCAAGATGCCTTCGCTATTTTACTTCAGCGTTAGTAATGGATGACAAGTTAGCCTCCACAAGAAATTGCCGTAAATTTCACTATCCTATCCCAAACCTTACTCAAACTTCAAAAAAAATACCTTTCGAGCAAAAAAAATTTTGTATTCTTTTGGCCAGTAACAAAACGTCGACTCATCCACAAGAAATTTATTCACAAAGAAAAAAAACTATTACTTTTTTTGAAACCAAACACCCATCACAACTCTCTTTATATGGCACCGGATGGGAAAGACTTGGCTTAAAAACCTATAAAGGCACCGTATCCAACAAATCTAATGTTATGCCATATTACAAGTTCTGCATTTGTTATGAAAATATACGTTCTATGCACGGTTATGTGACAGAAAAAATCTTTGACTGCTTAGTCAATCGTTGCCTGCCTGTCTATTGGGGTGCACCTAATATCACTCGCTATGTCCCTTCTACCTGCTTTATAGACCGGCGAAAGTTTGCGAGCAATCAAAGTCTTTATGATTACTTAAAAAACATGCCTAAAGATCGTTATGAGTTTCATCAAAAAGAGATTTCAAAATTTCTCGCAAGTGCGCAAGCACAAAAATTTTTAGCGGAAAACTTTGTAAAAATCGTCTTAGAATGTCTCTCTTAAAAGTTTAAGTTAAGCTGAAAACCAACAGTATCAAACAAAAGAGCTCGTTTGCCATTAAAGCCATTTTTTACAAACAGAGAGAAGCTCGGTGCAATTACGTGATCATCAAGTGAACAGGGATCGTAATCGAGCTTCCAAACAATGCTGTGCGTTGTCCAATCTTGTAAGCTTTCAGCCTCATTAATGGTACGCACATCAAAAAGCGGTTTTTCCAAAGCAACTGAATCTTCATGTTGACGCGTATGTTGATAGGCCACTGTCGACGAAAATCCGTTTGCAAAAAAAGGCACTTTCAGATAGAGGGTATAATGCTGAACAAAACCAGGGTCAATATGAACATGCTGCTTATTTAAGAACGTTAAATCTGTTTGTTTGCTATCGGTCTGAAACCGTCTTTCTTTTACTGAACCGAAAAGATTAAGAAACTCACCATCGATACCAAGCTTGATATAGCGACCGAATCCCAGTTCAAGCGTTCCGCCAAATAAAAGACCTACTCCCCCATCATGTCCAAAGGGCTGCTGGAACAATTTGTGAAGATCCCCTCTACTTCCAGTCGGAAAGGTTAAGCCGCCACGGGCTCCAACCTTAACATTTTTCAGCCATTGTTTTGCCTGAGGATAATCCCTCCACCACCATAGCACGGTAGCAAGATCACCAACTCCATGATGTTTCCAGGCCTTTCTTAAATCAAACTTGCCATCCTTTTCAAGACGTCCTAATTCACGGTCAAGCCTTCCGGTAAAAGTTGCATGGTCTGGCAAATCCTTTTCAGAAGACAATTCTTTCCATCTAATATTTTTTAATTCGGCAATGAGAACAGGAAGATAAATTCCGAGTGTTAGATTGTAAGGCAAAGCACACCGAGCGGCCAGCATAAGATTCATAGGAACCTCAAAGTCACCTACAACTTTTAATTTCCCATCCAGCTTTGCTTGCCGAATATTGAATAATCGGGCATCAGTATCTTGTTGTGATAGTTTTTTCGTGCCGGAAAGTGCAGCAAAAAAATCTTGAGAATCTTGATACAACTCTAATACATCTGCATGTCTACGGAATACATTCGTATGCTCACTTTGATCGGTGTCTACGTTAAATCGATCATCCGGATCTGCTTGGTAGGCACGTACTTTAAACCCGTTTTCATAAGCAATATCAATGTCAAACGATGCATCAAAGGGCATAGGTTTGAATAGAAGAATATCATAGACATTAAAAAGGTTATTATTGGGAGACCCTGCATAAGTCCATCTTGCTAATAAAATGAGCATACCCAAGAGGCATATAAAGTTTTTGGTACGCAAATTCATAGGAAATCCTCATCAACGAACATAAAAGATCTGTTTACCAAAGAAATCATCGTAAACCTGTAAATTATCGAAAGTACTCCTAGAATAGCGCGAATTTAGCACTTTTGCTATCTTGATCGACAAGAACGTTTGACAAAAATCCCAAATGGCCTTATCATCAAAGTAACTATTCATTGACTAAAGGTTATTCTTAAGTGCAACAGTTCGAGCTTTATAAGATCAAGGCATACCTAAACAAAAAGTACATATCTTTTATATCGTTTGTTGACCTTTACCCAGATTAATGATTATCATGCATAATGACCTATTTTAAGAAACAAACTGATATGATCAGACCGTCACAATATTGTAAAGAAATTAATCGTTGTTTTTGTCATGAGAAACGACCGGCAAAACCTCATCTTCCTCTTCACATAAGCACAGATCTTGTAAAAGACAGATTTGAGATGGGCCTGGTTTTAAAGCTTAAGAATAAGGAGTGAGATTTTGCTGAATCACAAATAAAGCGTTAAGCGCATACTGACCAATAAAACAAGAGCTATATTAACCATAAAGAGAGAATTTATATTATGAAACTTTACGTTGGAAATCTTCCAAACAGCTTAACAGAAGTAGAATTGCAAGAAGTATTTGCCCCCTTTGGTGAGGTAAAAAGCGTCAATATCATCAAAGACAAGTTTAGTGGCGAACCACGTGGCTTTGGATTTGTTGAAATGGCAGAAAAAGATGCTGCAACAGCAGCGATTACCGAACTTGATGGCAAGGAAGTAAAAGGTCGCAAAATTCGTGTAAGCGAAGCGCAACCTCGTCCTGAGCGCACAGGCGGTCGTACTGGTGGCTTTGGCGGCCCAAGAAATGGCGGCGGTGGCTTTGGTGGCCCAAGAAATGGCGGCGGTGGCTTTGGCGGCGACAGAGGCGGCTTTGGCGGAAGCGACAGAGGCCCAAGACGCAATTCTTGGTAAGATTTGCTAAGAGTTATTTCGCATGACAATGTAGAGGCTTGAGATTTATTTCTCAAGCCTCTTTGCTTGAGCTGTTCCTTTTTGATGAAACCCACCATATCAATCTTAATACATGGCAACTACATCGGCGTACTACATTCATATTTTTTTCTATTTGAAGCTACCAATTCATTAACACAGTTTCAATTCAGCCAAATTGCCTTGTCGTTAAGAAACTGTTGCTTTGAAAAATAGATAACTGCGACAATTAGAGGCGAGCGGGGCAAACGATTTATGAGTTCGGGGGGGATAGTATGCATCAGAAAAAAGAGATTGTCCTTCTCTGTCTTTTGGTTGCAATTCTCATGTTCATGGCCTTTTTTACGCACAAAAAAAACGATCTTTCATTCGACCTTAAGAAAGCTTATGGACAAAAGAATGTCATTCCAGTTGTTATCATAGGATCCGGACCCGCAGGATTAAGTGCCGCTCTTTATACAGCACGTGCTAAAATAAAAACGGTTGTATTTGCTGGTCATGAACCAGGTGGAACCCTCAATCAAGTAATGCATATAGAAAATTGGCCCGGCAAAAAGAAAATTAAAGGAAGCACCTTAATGCATGAGCTTGAAGACCAAGCAAAGCAGTTTGGGGCAGAAATAATTTATGAAACCATTAATAAAGTAGATTTAACAAAATGGCCTTTCACACTGATCAGTAATGAAGGCACGGAAGTTCATGCGTTTACGGTTATCATCACAACTGGGGGCATAGCAAAGAAGCTTGAAGTTCCTGGCGTTGATGAATATTGGGGAAAGGGAATAGGCTCTTGTGCAATTTGTGATGCGCCCTTTAATAAAGATCAGGATGTCGTCGTTGTGGGAGGGGGTGACCCGGCTGCAGAAATTGCACTGCAGGTGGCCGCCTATGCCAAAAAAGTAACCATGTGTGTTGAAGAAAAGAGACTTCCTGCGTGTGCCACAGTACAAGATTATTTGAAAGCCGCAAAAAATATCCATATATTAACCTCTACCCGTATCGATAAGATTTTGGGGGATGGGACAACTTTAACGTCTGTCTCGACAACCAATACCGCAACAGACAAAAAAATGCTTCTGCCGACCAAAGCTCTTTATTTTGGCATAGGATATAAACCGATATCTAATATTTTCAAGCCTTCTATTGAAACCGATAAAGATGGATATATTGTCCTTCAAGGTCGTTCCCAAAAAACTTCACTCCCCGGGATATTTGCCGCGGGCATGGTTGAAGACAAAGTGTATGGCAAGGCTGGAATCGCAAGCGGAAATGGTATAAAAGCGGCACTTGATGCTATTTCATTTCTTGAGAGCATAGGACTAACGCCCTACATTGCAAAAAAAATGGAACCCCAATTTTTTATCGCTCAAAAACGAAAAACTTCCGCACTGAAAATTATAAAATACGAGCAGGAACTAAAAAGACTCCTCCGCCAATCGTCAATTCCCGTTGTAATAGACTTTTTTGCCCCCTATTGTCCAAGCTGCATTCATTTAATGCCGGTTATCGAAAGGCTAGCGGCCGATAATAGTAAAAAAATAGATTTCGTGAAAGTCGATGTAGATCAGTCTCCGGATATTGCCAAGTCATTGGCAATTACTGCTATTCCTTCTTTCGTTGTCTTTGAGCAAGGCAAAGAAGTAAGTCGTTTCAATCAAGCTAATACAAAAGAAAGCCTCCTTGAAAACTTGAACAAATGGCTCGAATAGATCATCCATTTACAAGAAGTTGTGTATCAGTCCATACCACCATGGAACCTGAACCGGGATCTTGCAATACCGTGCCAATAGCCTTAGCATCCCTTAACACAAGTATTTTTTGAAGAGCATCTTGAAGAGCGTGATGACCTGATCTCAGATTCTGTGTGATCACGCCAACATTGAGGCTCCCTCTTGCAAATGGGGATCCAGTCAAATAAAGAGCTGCTCCGTTGGTGTAAAGATAACTTTTATAAATTCCCAAATTCACGAAAAAAGTTCGTGGTTGATCTTGAGTAAACTTGTCAGGAAATAAAATAAGCGGATGATGGGAAGTAGGGTCAACCACATAGCGATATATTCGTGCTTGACCATTGGCGGGCGAAGCATCAAGAACATAGAGATTAGAAGGCGCATTGAAGGTCGAGCTCGAAATCAATTGAAAACGGGTAACACCTCCTGTGCTATAAGGGATAGCGACCTGTTGCCAATGAGCTTCCGCCTCACTATTAGTCGTTTGAATGTTAACACCAAGGCCTGTATGAATCATTCCAGCATTAGTCGCCACAACAGCAAGCCCCTGAACAATAACGGCATCGAGCAGTGCACGATTTTCAACTGATCCAGCCTCTAGCAAGGTAACAGTATTAATATCGTTTCCAGCGCATATCTGATGCGGAGATACATTTATTCTAGAAAACTGATGAAGTCCTACTACAAAGAGTTTATCATCAATGCCAATAAGCTTGTGCACTTTTTTAAATTTTCCAATTTTTATAAACCTCATAGACGATGAGAGATGCCGAAAACCGGATTGCAGGCCACCGTCATCAAGAGGCCAACCAGTCCCGTCTGGATTAGCAAGTACCGCAATTCCCCCGCTGCCACCAACCACAAACCAGCCATATCGGCCATCGGTAACAACCGTCGAAGTGATTACCGGACCAATTTCTGAAAGCACGCCACCTCTAAGATCAAGATAATCTACCGGAGCTCTAAATCCCGCAAGTGTTCCGTTAACAGATGAAAAATGTTTGTTAAATGATTTTTGAGGCCCAAATAATCCATTTCTATCGTTTCCAGTCTGTATCAAAACTGCTCTTTGCAACCCGGTAAATGATAAAACCGAGAGCCTTTCATGAGGATTTTGAGAAAATCCCACGGGTTGATGGCCCAAATGCATCAACCTGTTGAATACCCCCTTCGTAGTTTTCAAAAAGTTCTTTTGATAAATGCGCGAGAGAATGTCCGTGAGCTTCAGGATTAAAACGTGTTCTCAAAACGGTTCTTATGCTGAGTTCATTATCAAAAGTCTCATTATCTGTCATAATCCAAAATTTGGTAGTCTCAAGATCAAATGCAAAACCAGTTACGGAACTACTCATTCCCGCTCCACGTTGCCAAGAAGTCCATCCACTTATTTTACCAGACTCATCAAAGAGTGCCTGCGATGAAAAAATTCCGGGTTTTTGACCTTCTCCAGATTCCACTGTCGAGACAAAAACCGTATCAGCATGAACAATAAGAGTACTTATTGGAGCGGGTGCATCACCACCACCCACCATGGCAGAAACGTCTGAAGATGTTGGCATTTCCTGAGGAGTGCGAGCGGGATGAACAAATATTTTTTGAAGAAATGCAGACTTATTTTCTTGTGGATTTTGATTTTTGTTTGCAATCATTCCCAAATACTGACTTGTTGATTCATTAACCACAGGCAACGCAAATACTTTTCTTTGTGCTTTGTCAGGGTCTATCACACCACCTTGGATAATTAAATAAGGTAAGGTTGTGCTTGTTTTCATAAGCTGGATATCAAAAAGAGATACCTTGGCATTGGGGCCACGAGCTGCAATGATCGAATCTGGACCAATTGCCGATTCTAAAACTGCTTTCTTTAAAATAAGGTTATTGCTTTTCTCCGTTTTTGCTTTTGCTACTGGCGGCTGATGTAAAAAGCCTACTACCAAGGCACATGCACCGTCATGAGTACCACTATTTGCCTGTACCTGAAGGGGAATATACAGTCTCTTGGCCAAGATCAGCAAATACACGAAGATTGACCAATTTATTCGTGATTCGCTTTACTCGTTTGCCAATTTTTATAAAAGAAGAATGAGCATCAATGGGAGCAGCTTTATTGCCATTAACCTCGCCCGTTATCGCATTAAAGAATGAGACATTCTTATCAAAAGGAAGCGCTTCTTGTTTTTCTTTCTCATTTTTATTTGTGTCATTGGGCATCGGCTTTGGATCTTTGAGAAATCCAACGGCTACCCCCGCCCCAGGCGACCCAAATGAGTTAGCGTCATGAGCATTAACGGCCACGAAGAGCACATTTGATGCAGAGGTAGCTGCTACGCCACTTATGCCCGAAGAAGCAATACCGAGAGCATCATTGACAACTGGAGAGGTGATCTGGTCGATGCGAACAACTTCTGGCCTCTTTCCTTTTTCAAATTTAATTGAAAAATTCAAAACAAGAGAAAGGAAGTTAGGATCCTCTTGACTAACCACAATGGCTCGTCGACCCATAAAGGCAAGATGTCTTATAGCAGCACCATGAAGCGGATTTAGGCTCTCTTCTTTGCCATTTAATACAACCTTTTCGGGCGCAAGAGCTACAAAAAAACGCGAATTTCGCTCAGCAAATGCTAACGCAAAAGCGTTATGTGGCACTGCCTGTGCTGCACTGACAAAAAATCTTCCATCACCTGCTACATATGCAGATTGGCCTAGATCAAAAGTAAAGCTTGTTTTGCTTTTTGAATCGCCAATAAGTCTTTGGGCAGCAAACTGCTGTGTGGTAAAAATTAAAAGGATAAGAAGAAAAAAATGCATTGGACTACCTTGTCAAAAGAAGGGTTCTCATTTGATTCTTTAGCATAGCTGAAATGGTTAATTTTTCTATGCAAATATGAAGGACTGCCGCCGCCGGTTACTATTGGCTGAGAAACCGAAGATAATCACATTACCGGGGGACCATTCCCCCTCGCAATTGTTCATATTGATTTATGTCAATTATACTCATTGAGCAAAAAATATACCTTCGTTCATGCAATCAATAAAAAATAATTTTACAAATAACCATCAAATTGGTACTATTTCATGAACGGGGGGAGTAACATCCCTTAGTGAGAAGAAGAAATGCATACAAAAATAACATCAGCAACTCCTGTTGGCATTGAAGCACATCTTGTTGACGTTGAAGTTGACCTCTCATTTGGAATGCTCCAATTTTTTATCGTCGGCCTTCCCGATACTGCAATCAAAGAAAGCAAACAACGCATACTCACTGCTCTCAAAAATTGTGGTCTACGATTACCCGAAAGAAAAATCACCGTAAACCTTGCACCCGCTGATTTAAAAAAAGAAGGTACCTGCTTCGATTTGCCTATAGCATTGGGCATTTTACAAGCAGCCGATCTTTTTACTGCGGCGACGTCGTTTTTACAAGAAACTCTTTTTATCGGCGAATTGTCATTAGATGGCAGCATTAAGCCGGTAAAAGGTGTTCTTTCCATCGCTTGTGATGCACGTATTATGGGCAAAAAGCGCTTGGTCGTACCACAAGAAAACGCCCAAGAAGCAGCACTTATAAAAGACATAGAAGTTATTGGCGTCGCGCATCTGAGTGAGCTTGTCGCTTTTTTTCGACAAGAAACGATTCTCAAGCCGACTGGATCGTCATTCGAGCAAGCATGTCATGAGCAAATCTCTACGCTGGATTTTAATCAAGTAAAAGGTCAACTGCAAGCAAAACGCGCCCTGCAGATAGCAGCAGCCGGTAGGCATAATATTTTGTTTGTAGGTTCGCCTGGATCAGGCAAAAGCATGCTTGCGCAACGGCTGCCTACGATCATGTCACCAATGACCTTTGATGAAGTTTTGCAAACAACAAAGGTTTATTCTATCTCGGGAAAACTCTCAAAAAAACTCGCCTCTGTGCGCCCCTTTAGAAATCCTCACCATACCATTAGTCAAGCAGGTCTTGTCGGAGGAGGATCCTTTCCTCAACCAGGAGAAATTAGCCTTGCTCATAATGGCATTCTTTTTTTAGATGAGCTGACCGAATTTAAAAAAACAACACTCGAATCACTCAGACAACCTATGGAGAACAAAACGGTTTCTCTTGCACGAGCTCAACATACCGTAACCTACCCCTCCTCATTCTTGATGATAGGGGCGTTTAATCCTTGTCCTTGCGGATATTTTGGTGACACTAAAAAGGAATGCGTTTGCTCTCCTACACAAATAGCCGCCTATTTAAATAAGGTTTCTGGTCCATTGCTCGATCGAATTGATCTACAGGTGGCAGTTTCATCGGTTGATTACGACACCATTTCAACAAGATCAGCGCATACGTCATCAGAAGAGCTTTACAGCAAGGTCATTCTGGCAGTCGATAGCCAAAGAAAGAGATTTGGCAAAGAAAATTGTTGGAATTCAGGCATGTCGTCCCATGAACTCGATGCTTATTGTCATTTAGCCCCAGAAGCCAAAGAGGTAATAAAAAAGGCATTTGATAAACTCAGTCTCAGCGTACGCGGGTACCACAAAGTGCTCAAAGTATCTCGCACTATTGCTGACCTTGAAAATTCTGAATCTATTGAGCAGGCACATGTTATCGAGGCATTGTCATATCGTTCGATAGAGCAAAGTAAGGAGCGTTTGCGTATATGATTGTAAGTATTGGGATCGACTCGGTAGAAATCAATCGTTTTTCAAAATGGCACTCATACGATGAAAAAAAACTTCTGCGAGTTTTTAGTCTTGATGAGATTGCCTATGCAAAAAGTGTGCAGGCAAAAAGCGCTGAACGGTTTGCTGTCAGATTCGCAGTTAAAGAAGCATTTTTTAAAGCGACCAGTGGCTTATCAGAAAACCCTCTTCCCCTTCTGAAATTATTCAAACATGTCGAACTAACAGGCGCTCATCAGAAACCTCTATTAACCGTAAACTGGAAAACTCTCTCTCTTCCAACATTGAAGGTTTTAGTGAGCGCAACTCATACCTCAAAGATAGCCACCGCTTTTGTTATCCTTGAAAAGTAAGGTACCTTTAGTTATCGCATAATGCCACGCTCGTATAGCCTGCTAAACCTACCAAGTATGATCAGACTCATATCCTAGCTCAATAAGCAATTTGCCAAGCCTACTCGCTTTCATTACTTCTTTATCTTTCTGCTTAAAATACTTCTTCCAATTTCCTATTTTTCCTTCTCGAAATGTTGCTGTATTCCCAAATGCACCGGTTATGCATTGTTGTTTTAAATTATCGGTTAGCTTAATATCTAAATGCTGAGCTATTCTTTGTATGGCCGTAATCTGGTTCTCATGATTACCACCTCCTTTTGAGCCCACGAGATCTTCGAATCTTATGGTGAGGAATGGTGGATAATCTTTCCATCCTAGCAAGACATCATAATAATCTTGGGATTCGTGCTTAATAAGATGCTGTATTAAAGCTGAAATCTTTTTTTCCTCGAATAAATCTTCAGGACAACTCTTGCACATATGTCTCATATTGGGAAACTTGATAAGAAAAAAGCTAACGAGATGATCTGATCTCGTGGATCTCTATAAATCATTAATCCCTTAAACCTATGCTTCTCCATAAATGTAATTGCTTCAGGACAATAGATAACATGATGATGATAGAATGTTTGTTCATTTGTTGTCAGCAACTGACTAGCTAATGGGTTGAACGCAAGCGGCCTATATCCGGTTAGTATCGAGACAATTTTCATCAAATAGATGCGTTCCGCATTTTGGAATAGATGTAACATATATCTTCGGTGTCACATGTGATGAATTGTTCAGCAAACTTTCTGCCGGAACTGCTAAATAATTATGTATATCAATATGCTTTGTAACATAATTCATTTGTTGAAGTTTATCCTGGGTGCGAGCGGCCTTTAGTTTAATCTGCTCAGGGGCAGTGTCAAGATTGTAATCTCCGCAAATCTCTATTATAATAACTGGTCGATTACGTTTAATAGTTTCACGTGCACCTTCAAGTACAAGATCTTCTGAGCCTTCTTCAACATCTATTTTAATAAGAGAAACATTTGATAAATAGAGACTGTCCAAGGTTATCATTAATGCTTTATCATCGCCAACGCTTATTTCAGGCGGACAAACTGGAACATCTTCTTCATTACCAAAAGGGATACTTAACATCTCTACTAATCTGGTTTCATTGCCTAAAGCATTATGCTTAAGTTGAACGTTTTTAAGTCCATTTAATCTTACGTTCGCTACTAATTCTTGATATATTTTACCCTGAGGTTCAAAAGCCCATACGACTCCTTTTTCGCCGACACAATGAGCCATAGAGACTGTATGAGTACCAATATGAGCCCCAGCATCTACGACCACAGAGCCCACCTTAATGAACTGTCTTAACAACTCCGTAATGTGTCCTTCCCACATAACCCCCTTTTTTAAACTATCTTTAATGGTATCAGCTTTATCATCACCTTCAACATTATATATTTTGTACTTATCATATGGAAATTGGTCTGCATCTTGAGCACTCATTAATGGTTTGCTTAAAAAAAAGCTTAACGAAAATGCAGTTAAAACAACGATTTTAACAGAAAATATAAGTAATTTAGTATGATACATTTTTATACCCCCTTAACCAATTTGATAGATAAAGGTAACTATAATTTAAACAAGGTATAAAAGTGAAGTTCGGACATAAAAATAGCACAAAATTCCTCCCTTTGCGTATTTTAAAAAAAACCAAATACACGTCACAAAATGTAATATAAAGTTGTTAAACTTACAAAAATATCCCCAAAAATCTATTGCATTAAAAAACAAAATTGTAATAATGTAGGAGCAATCGTTACTGAGTGTAACAATGGCTAATATCAGGGGAGGGTAGTTAGTACATGAAAAAAATAGTTTATCCAATTGCACTGGTTTGTTTGTGCTATTCTGGTAGTATTTTTACCATTTCTAAGCTTCAAAAAAATAGTTTACTAAATTATGCTTGGTCGAAATATTCACAACGAGGCGAAGAAGGCATATTGGAGGAAATACTAAAAAAACTTCATATAACTAAGGGTTTTTTTGTCGAGTTTGGTGCATCGGACGGTATAACATTTTCAAATACTCGCTTTCTTATCGAAAGAAATTGGAAAGGGGTATACATTGAATCAGATAAAGATTTGTTTGTTAAATTAACCAAAAATTATAAAGATGTTTCTAACATTATATGTATTAATGAACTAATTTCCTGGAATTCACGCAAAGGCAAAACTTTTGATAGTGTGGCTGATAAATATTTTCCAAAACAAGAAATTGATTTCCTTTCGATAGATATAGATGGGGCAGATTACTTAATACTAGAGAATTTAAAACGCAAACCTAAAATCCTTTGTGTAGAAGGAGGTTTTTCTTGGAATCCTCTTTTAGCTACGAGAGTTCCTGATCATGTTGCTTTTCAAAATCTTCAACAACCTTTGGCAATTATAATTAAGATTGCTAAGCGTCAAGGATACGAGCCCGTTTGCTTTACACAAAACACCTTTTTTATAAGAAAAGACCTTTACAAACGATTCTTAAATATTAAAAATGACCCCGTAACGCTCTGGCTTGATGCATGGTATTATTGGGGAAAAAAATATAATGATGAAAGAATAAATTTAATTAACTTTAGAAAAACAAATCCGTTAATTACTTTCTATGATAAAAATGTAATTAGTCTTAATTTATTTTTAAAATATGTAAAGGCTAGATAAGGTATGCCATAAAAGAACTGTTGATAAAATCCTGCATAAATGAGTGGAAACAAAAATGCTCTGTGGAATAAAACAATATAATCGGATAATTTTTTTTGCTGTGTTACTGATACTGATCTTAACCAACAGTTTCTGCCTCTTCTCACGTTCAGATAAATCGTATGATCTTACCGTTGTCGGCTTTATTAGACAAGGTGACGGCATAGGAAAAGTAGCTTTTAATTTAATTAATATGCTTAAGAAGGATATAAAAATCAACTTTGTCTTTAATCATGATGCTAGCAATCAATATATTGATGTGCCGAAAAGCATCAAAAAAATAATTAAAAATCCGGACAAAACTCCGGCAAAAATAAGTATTTCAACTGGTTTTCTATGGAATTCCTGGAATAAAGGCTACAAATATGTCCCCGACAGTAAAATAAAACTGGCATATTCAATGATAGAATCTGATGCACTGCCACCGCAATCCGTTACTATTTTAAATTCCAAATTTGATGCGGTCATCGTCCCCGATGAATTTCAAAAAGTTGTATATTCTAACTCGGGAGTTAAGATACCTATCTTTGTTTTACCAATGCCTTTATTGCTGGATGATTTTTTGGCCAAGCCTGTAAAAATTGCTCCAAATGTTCCTTTTACTTTCGGAACCAGCGCAGTATTTGAACCTCGAAAAAATCATGCACTTCTTCTCGACGCATTTGCCGCAGAATTTGGAAATAATCCTCACGTTAAGTTAAGATTGCATGGAAGATTTGGATTTCCAGAAATTATAGAGTCAATTCGTAATAACATAAAATTATACAATCTTACCAACGTGGAAGTGCTCGATCACGCATTGCCTTATAATAGTTATGTAGACTTTATGAGCTCCTTAGATTGCTATGTTTTCTTATCCAAGGGGGAAGGTTTTTCAATGACTCCACGCGAGTCTATGGCACTTGGTATTCCATGCATTCTCTCAAATAATACGGCACATATAACAATGTGCAAAACTGGGTTGGTCAAATCAGTTGAACCTACGATTACTCGAACAGCCTATTATGCAACGTACAAACAAAATGCAGGAATGGAATACGATTGCTCAATTAAAGATGTACGGGCTGCTCTGAGGGATGTGTATAGTAATTATAAGCATTATTTGTCATTGGCTGCAAAGTCCAAAAATTGGGTCCAACGTTATCAATCATACAACCTTAAACAAAAATATTTGGCATTCATCAAGCCTAAAAAGATTATTTTGGGCAAAGAAAATAAAATTTTAAATGATAATTCTTTATCTACTAATTCGTCCTCTCTTTTCAGAAAATATAATTCTTTAATCAAAGCCAAACGGTCCAACAAAGTCACTAAAAAATCTCATGCACATAAATAAAACTATGAACTCACTGATTAGTATAAATCGCTTGCAACTGTTTTTAAAAATTGCTACCTGTCTGCTTTTTAATAATTACACATATTCCACTGATTTAACTCTTGTTGGTCAATTATGGCACGGAGATGGCTTAGGAAAAATTGCAATTAATTTTATTGAATGCCTAAAAGATAGGGTTTCAATTAATTGGCTTCCTCTGCGTAATAATACGCCAGTGTATGAGGACTTACCCTTAGCAATCCATAATATAATTAAAAAAAATGACTCTAGTATTGGCAGGGTAGCTATTTTAACCGATATACCTTGGGTCAAAGGCCAAAAAGTCACTAATTTAATTCACGGAAATCCAGTCATAAAGATTGCTTATTCCATGATTGAATCTACTCGAATACCGAAAAACTGGGTAACTATCTTTAATCGTCATTTTGACGCTGTTGTAGTGCCGGATGATTATTTTATGAAAGTATACAAAGATTCTGGGGTTACCATTCCATTATTCACGCTTCCTCTTGCAATGGATTTAAAACCTTTTTTAAAATGCCCTCCGAAAACGAAGAATAAAAAACACTTTGTTTTCGGAAATCTATCCCAAGCTCGACCCCATAAAAATTTGGAATTGCTGATTAATTCTTTTGATCATGCCTTTCATAATAATCCACATGTTAAACTTATCATTAACTCAAGATACGCAGAAGATCCTCACTTAATAAAAAAAATAATTCGAAAAAATAAATCGAAAAATATTCATTTCTATAACCGAGCTTTAAAATTTGATGAGATGCTGAGTTTAATGAAGACATTTGATTGTTATGTAAGTTTTTCCAAAGGAGAAGGTTTTTCTTTAATTCCGCGCGAAATGCTAGCACTCGGTATACCGGTAATTCTTTCAGATAATACGGCTCAAAGTACGCTCTGCAAAACTGGCTTTGTCAGAGCCGTACCTTCTGAGATTTTTGAAAAGGCCTTCTATAAGCATTTATCCAAGGATTGCGGTTTTCAATTTAATACATCGCTCACTGATGCAACTGAAGCTTTGCTTGATGTTTACAACAATTATGAAACCTATTTATTAAAAGCTCAAAAAGGTAAAAAATGGGTTAAGAACTATGCAATTCATAATCTGGCTGCCAAATATTATAATCTCGTTAAGCCAAAAAAGGTTATTTTAGGAAACAAAAATATAATTACAAAAGAGTATCTTATGACAACATCACCGCAGCTGGTTAAAAAATATGTGAAATTGAGAGCAAAAAATATACCAAATAATACTAGCCCGCTTAAGCTTTCTTAAGGAAAAATTTTACACAAGAATATGGACTTTATCCGCTATGCCCAATGCACTCAAACGACTCTCTGTTTTTCTGTTGGTTCTTTCGCATTACAATCTATTTGCAGATAAGGACTCTCAAAATCACAACATTATAAACAAACAGTATGATTTAACGATCGTTGGATTTCCAAAATTTGGCGATGGCATAGGAAGAATTCCTCTTATTTTCATCGATGCTTTAAAAGATGATCTTAAAATAAACTGGCGCAACACCAGAAATTTACGACCAACCACAGAAGAATTGCCAGACGGTGTCCAAAAATTTATCAAAGCGCGCAAAAGCTCTTATAGAGCATTCAAAAATCCTGGAAAAGTTGCGTTGCTCACTGATGTTCTTTATAGAAAAAAGAGAAGTCCGCATACTTTTATACCAAAAGAAAGCATTATAAAAATTGCTTATTCAATGCTTGAATGCACCGCAATTCCTCAAAAATGGGTTTCAATTTTAAATTCCAAATTCGACCTGGTGGTAGTGCCAGAAAAATGGCTTGTTCCGATCTATAAAAAATCTGGAATCAAAATTCCTATTTTTGTACTCCCTCTCGGCATGTATCTCGATGATTTTCTTAATAAGTCTTTTAAAACGGCACCAAATCACCCCTTTGTTTTTGGGAACTTGTCTGCCCTTATGAATCATAAAAATCAATTACTTCTCATTGAAGCTTTTGCAAAAGCTTTTGGAAATTCTCCTGACGTGCGGCTAAGACTCAATGCACGAATGTCAAATGTAGCAGAACAGGATCGAATTCTTCATAAAATAAAAAAATTACGTCTCAATAATGTTGAACTAAATGTAAAACCATTGTCCTGGAAAGATTATATTCAATTCATGGCTGATTTAGATTGCTATGTAAGCTTCTCAAAAGGAGAGGGCTATGCAGTTATACCGCGCGAGGCGTTGGCATTAGGCATTCCTGTAATTTTGTCAGACAATACTGCGCATACAACATTATGTAAATCGGACCATGCAAAGTGCATTCCCTCATTAATTCAAGAATCAGTTGATTATTACTTATTTAAACATAAAAATTGTTATTTCTATAATTGTAAGGTGAGAGACGCCACGACTGCCTTGAGAGATATGTACGATAACTATGATGTTCATCTGAAAAAATCATTACAAAGAAAAAATTGGGTGAAACAATTTTCTTATAAAAATTTGAAAAAAAAATATCTTAACCTTATTAAACCTTTGCAAGTTCAATATGGCAAAGAGGACAAAATCACTGAGGACTATTTGATGACTAGCTCAAAAAAGTTATATAGCAAATATCAAAAAATAATAACTACACATTAACCGTTGAACACCCACATAAGAGCATTATGTCAAGTCATTAAAGGTCGTCAACAAGAGCTTATACATTTCATTCATTTCACAACTAATAATTCGCGTTCCCGCTATACTTGCCATAAAACTATTGTCTCCTTCCCATCGAGGAACAAGATGAAAATGAATATGGTCTGGAATGCTTCCACCCGTTCCTTTACCCCCTATATTAATTCCAATATTTATACCATGATATCTCAAAACTGATTTTAAAATCGTCGTTGTTTGCGAGAGAGCTTCCATCAATTCAACCCTTACTTCCATGGATAATTGATCAAGAGAAGATGCATGCTGATAGGGCACTATCATGAGATGTCCAGGTCCGTAGGGGTGCAAGTTTAGCATAATGACATTATGCTTGAGTCTTTTTATAATATAATGTTTTTCGTCTTCATCGACTGCAAATTGGTGACAAAAAGGACATTCTTTTTTCCATTCTAACTTTGTGTTGGAATTGGTTGGACAACTATTCGTGCGCCAAGGAGCATAAAGCAACTTATAAGATGAATCCTCATAACTGAATTCATCCTGGTTTGATATAATAAATTTTTGATTAGTCAATATAACAAAAATTAACATTTTAAAAGCTAATTTAACCATAAGATCCTTTAAAAATTTTAAAACAGATAATATATTGTAATAATACCACACTAAACATTAGCCCGTAACATCCAGTCAAATTAAATGTGTACTATCTTGTCAAGAAACCCTTGATAAGTAAGTGAAGAATAATTTAAATTTTTCTTTATGAGGAAGGGGGAGTATTTTATGAGTTATTTTAACCACGTCTTTTTTGTTAAATTGCTGATCTTGGGACAGCTTTCTGTTCAAGAATTGCACACTGAAGCAGAAAAAACTAATGTATATATTCCCATCATTCTCAACACTCAGGAAAATTGGAAGTGTGAACTAACTAATAAAATCAAGGCCAATAGTATCCCAAAATGGTTTACTGAGCAAATCTCCGAAGATCTTCAAACAAGCAAAAATGGAATAACCCTAAAAATGCTTGATGAAACAATGAATGCTGCAAAGTCTTCATTAATAGTGGTCAGATACCAAATAAAAAAAAATAAATTATTCATAAAAGATTTCAGCAATAATGTATTTTTTTATGGAACCGCTCTTAATTATCCGTGCTACCATATTATTACCAGGACGTTTAATGCCTTGCTTGAAGTTGCAAAGCTTCCCGATGTTGAATTCATAGTATGTCTGAATGATTTTTACCAACCAATTAATCATTACATTAAAAGCGCACCATTAATGGCATTTGCAAAAAACTCACTTGCGGACACTAAGGTTATTGCAATCCCAGATTTTAATAACAATAAATATCAAAATTTAATAGATGATAGTTTTATTCTTCAAGAAATAATATTAGCGAATAAAGGCTTTCCATGGAAAAAAAAGAATCTAAAGCATTTTGGCGGGGAACAACAACGGGCGGTATTTATTCCCGATTCAATTACCTCACCTCTCCTAGAATACTATTAATAAATGAATCATTAAAATATCCTGAATTAATTGATGCAAGATTCCATGACTTGGGTCCCCATATTGTTGATGATTATTTAAGAGAAAAGTTAATTCAGACTCATTTAGGAAAGAGCGCTACGCTTGCAGATCATATTAAGTATAAATACCAAATTTATGTTGATGGCAATTCATGCGCGTATACCAGGAGTTATTGGCAAATGTTCTGTAATTCGGTAACCCTCAGGCAAACTTCCTATAACATACAATGGTATTATAGAGCGCTTAAACCTTACGTGCATTATATACCTGTATCTGAAAACTTTAGCGATATCCATGAAAAAATTATATGGGCTCGTACTAATGATACCAAGACGCAACAGATTATTAAGAATGCCAATAACTTTGCTGCCACACATCTGACGATATCTGACATGCTTTATTATCTTTACATCTTACTCAATAATTATGCAAAACTTATGCATTCAGATTAAATTTAAAAAATTTTATTAACATTTTCAGCAATCTTAATGAAGGGAAAACATGAATATCATAAGAATAACGATTCAAATTACAGCCTGTCTGTTGTTTTCGATATATTTATCAATATACTGCTCAGAAAATGAAATTTTTCATACTCGAACCTTGTATTTGGACCTAATGAAAAAATGTCTTATTA
The DNA here is from genome assembly GCA_963699715.1 of uncultured bacterium. Lineage (GTDB taxonomy): Bacteria > Babelota > Babeliae > Babelales > Babelaceae > CAVOUX01. The sequence goes on along the minus strand of CAVOUX010000011.1, from coordinate 13,234 downwards.
ATTCAATTTATGAAGACCCCGGAATTATGGGGAATCAGAAGGGTTATTTTACTTGGGTTAGAGAAATGGGCCGCGATTGGCCATTACAGGCCCATACCATGATTGGTTTACAAAGACTCGACAACCTTCAATTTTGCATCATAGATGTCATCACAAATAATGTTGAAGGTGACTTGATCGAAACAGGAGTGTGGCGAGGAGGAGCAACAATTTTTATGCGAGCCATTCTTAAAGCATATGCTATTTCAAACAAAGTCGTTTGGGTTGCAGATTCATTTCAGGGTCTTCCAGCCCCGGACAAAAATTATCCAGCTGATAAAAATCTTGATCTCTCAGATGTTAAAATTTTGGCAGTGCCTTTGGAAGATGTTCAGGCAAACTTTAAAAAATATAACTTGCTGGATGAACAAGTTAAGTTTCTCAAAGGTTGGTTTAAGGATACCTTGCCAACAGCGCCCATAAATAAATTATCGATATTAAGGCTTGACGGCGATTTATATGAATCAACGATTCAAGCTTTAAACTATCTTTATCCTAAACTTTCAATTGGTGGATATGTAATAATTGACGACTTTTTTGCAGCTCAACAGTGCAAGGAAGCTGTGACCGCATACCGCGCGCAACACAATATAAATGAACTAATCATTAATATTGATAATATAGGGGTTTATTGGAAAAAACAAAGCTAAAATACAATTTAACATTAAGCTGAGGATTTATGAAAGCACTTTTACTATTCTATTTCTTGACATTCATTTGCTTCAATTTATCATCAATACCAGACATTGCTAATTATGTCATCCTTGACGGTTTAGCCAAAAAACATGGTACCGATAAAGGCTCTTCATGGCATAATTACACCAAATACTATGCCAAATATTTTAGCCCTTTAAAGGATAAACCAATAAAATTATTAGAAATTGGCCTTGAGAGAGGGGCATCTGCCCGTATGTGGGAAGAATATTTTCCTTTAGCGAATTTACACTTTATCGATATTGTAGCAGACTCCATAAGTAATTTTATGAAAAATGCATCCCCCAGATCTCATTGTCATTTAGCAAATCAATCAGATAAAGCCAGCTTGTCGCATTTTCTAACCCAAGCAGGCAGCAACTTTGACATTATAATAGATGATGGCGGTCATAGTGTCCAAGAACAAATTACGAGTTTTGAAGTGCTTTTCCCTCATGTCAAAAGTGGCGGAATCTATGTAATCGAAGACTTGTTTACATCATATCTTAAAAATTATTATGGAAGAGAAATCGGTGGATATGGGACAGAAGAAAGTCCCTGTACAGGGCACAATACTACGATTGAATTTTTACAGAAACTGTCCTCAGAAATTAATTCCTTTACAGCAAATCATCATTGTGGAGATGTACACAAAAACGTAAAGAACGTAGCCCGGAGCTACTACCAACAACATATAGAATCAATTCATTTTTATAATGCCATCTGTTTTATATTAAAACGATAAATTTTTCAAGAGATATTTTGAAGGTTGAATGATTTGATTTCAACCTTCAAAATATATTTACTTTACTGGGCCAGAAAGATATAATTCCACTCAGAATGGCTATAAAAACCGCAATACGGAAAGGGAATGATATGAATACAGGTATTACGATTCAAAAAATTACATGTCATCTTATTTTGTTTTTATCATTTTTTTTATCAACTACCTCAAAGGTCATATCAATATCCAAGAATAAATCTCGTAAAATTCACAGCGATTACTCAAAAAACAAAAAAAATTTAAATCGTATCGGATTTTGGGGAACGTGGAATATACCTTGCGGCATCGCTATGTACACACAACATTTAACAAATGCGTTGAAAAAAAAGGTTATACTGTTTTTAATTATGAACATACACTGACACCGGAAAGTATTTTATCGAAGGCAAGAACTGATCGTATTGATATTATAAATATTCAATATGAACAATCAATCATGCCGCCAATCGAAAGGTTTATTGATACCATAGAACAGTTAAAAAAACAACATATAAAAGTTGCTATTACCATACATTCAGAAATCGATGAAGTCTCTAAACTGAGCAAAGTATGTGATCTACTAATTTACCACCGGCAACCGCTACATCTTGAAAAAAGAGACAAAAAAAAGGTTGCGTTATTACCTATGGGTGTACCTGTATTTTCACCTTCAGCTGGTAAATCTATGCTACGGAAAAAATATGAGTTCAGTGAGGACGATATTATCTTAGTGACCACAGGGTTTTTGCTTTATACTAAACAACTCGACCTGACATTGGACTTACTAGCTCCTTTTATAAAAAAAAATCCACGGTATAAGGTTCAAATGCTTAACGTCTTTACTCCACGGAATATGGTGTTGTCTCAACAGGCATATGATGCAGTCATGACTATCATTAACAAGCATTCGCTTCAAAATCAGGTTAGATTCATTACCAACTTTATTCCTCAACATGAGTTTAATGAAAGAATATTTCTGTCCGATATCGGTTATCAATGGTTTAGCGAGCATACTAAAGCCACTTCAGCTTCGACTAAAGAATTTATTGCGGCTAAGTTACCTCTGGTTATACCCGATTCTTCACATTTTCATGACTTAAAAAAGGGATTTATTAAAACTCCTATGGATCTACCATTATTTGTTCAGACCATTATTCATACTGCGTCTGACATTAAAAAACTACAGCAGCTAAGTCTAGAACAATTGGATGAATACAATAAACTTAATTATGATAATCAAATCCGTAAATATATTAAGTTATTCAAACGATTATTAGTCCAATGAAAAAAATTTACTTAGGATGTTGTTTTGCTCTCATATTTAGCATCACGTACAAATCCAATGCGAAGACTAATCTAACACTGATAGGCAGAGCTGCTTTTCCGAATGGATTAGAGCGCTTGCCAATCATGATAACAGATTTATTGCAACATGATCTAACCATTAATTATATACCCACTCACCAGCCTCTTATTGATGAAATTCCTTCGAAGGTACATTCTGTTCTCTTGAAAAAAGATCTTCAAGCAGGAAGTATCTCCTTATTAACAGATCCTGTTTGGTATCCAAGCTGGCCAAGCTATAAATATGTACCAGAAAGCGCTATAAAAATCGCTTATTCAATGATCGAAAGTTCAGAAATTCCCGTCGAATGGACAAGTTATTTAAATAGCCTATTCACTATGGTAATTGTTCCAGACCCATGGTTAGTCCCTGTTTATAAAAAATGCGGCGTTACCTTGCCCATTTTTGTTCTTCCTATAGGACTCTATTTGGATGACTTTCTCAAGCAACCATTGAAAAAAAAGAAGAACAAGATTTTCACTTTTGGAATGTCTGCAGCATGTGTTCCCGGCAAAAACCAGGAATTAGTAATTGATGCTTTTGTTCAACTCTATCGATCCAATCCCCATGTTAAATTAAAGATACACACTCGTGGCGGAAACTTGGTAAAACACATTAAAGATTACATTGATAAACAACAATGTAATAATATCGAATTTGTTCATAAAGTGTTTACCCATAAACAATATGTTGCCTTTCTGAAGTCATTAGACGTATATGTTCTTCTTTCGGGTGGTGAGGGCTTTTCCATAGGGCCTCGAGAAGCAATGGCCCTAGGAATTCCTTGTATAATATCGAACAATACGGCCCATAAAACTATTTGCAAGTCAAAACTAGTAACGGCTATTAAATGTCCAATCTTAAAACCAGCTTATTATGAAGTATTCGGAAGAGAAGTTGGTTTGAAATTCTTCTGTAAAACCGAAGATGTTATCACTGCAATGAAACTCATTCGCAAAAACTATATATTTCATCTAAAAAAATCGGCTGCTATGAGGAAATGGGTTAAGCGATACCATTACAAAAAATTGAAATCAAAATATCTTAATTTGATAAAACCCCAAGAAGTTAGATTAGGAAATCAGAATATTATTAAAAATAATTATCTTGAGACAAATTCAAAAAGTCTCTATCTTCAATACCTAAGTCTCAAAAATCAATCGGCCCAAAAAAATCAAGAGGGAAGCGCTAAATAATTCCAAACATCCAATCGGTTTATCGTATAGTTCATATCTTGTAATTTTTTTTGAGTATTTAAAATTTGTTTTTTTACTTCCGGTGTTGCAGTTTCAAACACGTGTCCACCAGCAATCTCTATAACGATGACAGGTTTATTGTTGAGGATCGTTTGTCGAGCACCTTCTAAAACAAGATCTTCTGCTCCTTCTACATCAATTTTTATCAGTGAGACATTAGTCAAATTAAAACTATCCAAGGACCTCATATAAGCATTATCATCGCCTACACTAATACCATTGAGGCACATACCCGTTCCACCTTCATTGCCACATCCCATGGCACACATTTCTATAACCTTTGTTTCATTTCCCAAGGCATAGTGCCTAACCTTAATATTTTTGCGATTGTTTAACATTACATTCATTACTAATTCTCGATACATCTTACGTTGGGGTTCAAAAGCCCATACTTCACCATTTTCACCAACATAATGAGACATTGCAATCGAATGAGTCCCTATATGTGCCCCTGCATCAACAACAACAGTATTTCCACGAATATATTTTTTTAAGACATCTAAGATATGACCCTCCCACATTATTCCCACTCTTAAATTATTTTTTATGGCATCATTAAGATCATCTAAATAAAACTTACCCTGGTCTTTTAATTCATAAACCTTGTAGTCCGCAAATGGAAATTGATGAAGATACCCCCATAAAATTGTGTTTTCATCAGTCAAAGCTATTTCATTGTCATTATATACGTCCAAATTCAATCCATATACTGGCCCAACAGCTGAATTTATGGACAACGAATGCAGGAGAATAATAGCAAGAAATTTGTTCGGCATCATGTTAATCGTATTTTTTATTATTTTAAACATTGTCTCTTTCCTTCATGAATCATAACCGTCTATAATCTACTTTTTTCTTTGCATACGAGTCAAGAAAATACTTTGATTTGGACATGATAAATAATGACCAAAATTGAAAAATAATCGCAATAAAAATTGGGATAAATTAGTTTAAATATAATCAATCATAATTTATCGTCCTCTCAAATTTTTTCATCCGTCAGTTTGAGATTCACGTTTACTTGTGATTCCACCAAGTTTAACCGTGAAAAAATCCTAGCCCAGGCATCTTCGCTCCACCATTTATGCGAATGCCATTCGCCAATGTGCTCATCTTTAACAAAAAAGATGTGAAGGTTTTCCTGGTTCCAGTCTGATTGAACTAATTCGTTGTCATATTTATCTACTATTGCTACTAAAATAAATTTTAGATGTGGAAATTTATTTTTAAATAATTTAACCAAGCCCAAAGCCTCGATAGCTTTAAGATGACTCCGTATAAATATTACAAATTCATCTGACTTAAGAAGGGCTAGAAAACGGTCAATTCTACGTTTATATTTTTCATTGACTTTGGAAATATGAGAAAGAAAATCTTCCTGGGCTACGCCTTCATAAAAACCTGCTTCAAAACTAGCCGGTTGATCGGTGGGGAAATCATGCCAAAATCCAATATTATAATAGGTATTTAAAATCTTTGGACCATCTTTGATCAAATATCTTTCGTCCAAAAAGAATTTAAAATCATCTTCAATAACCTTATATAATCCCCCAAAATGTAAGGTTTGCAGCCAATCAAATGGATATGCTTGTGTACGAAGATTGTTTGCCCTTAAATGTCCTGCCGTTTGACAATCATTCCCCAAACTAATCACTTTCAAGCCATGCAAGGCAGTTGAACAAAGTAGTAAATAAATAACAAGACAAACTTTCATACTGATCCCCCTCTAACAACTTTTCTCAAAGTATAATCAATTGGGGATCACTTATAAATAGATTAAGAACTGTCTCATTAAAATTGAAAATGCCACTGATCGATAATAGCATCTAAACAGTCATTATCAAACCACTTTTTTACATTTTTAGGTTAACAAAGGGGTTAAATTAATAATTTTGCCTGAATTCTTATTGACAAATGAAAAAAATCATGTAACCTTATGAGTAATTCAAAGCATTTTGATGATCGCGGGGTAGAGCAGCCTGGTAGCTCGTTGGGCTCATAACCCAAAGGTCGCTGGTTCGAATCCAGCCCCCGCCACCAATTAAGCTTATCCCACTTTAATTCCTTGCTTACTCAATATTCCTCGTAACTCCTAATAAACAATCTTCATCTGAGGCACAAATTTTGCCAAGGATTGATCGTCTGGAATTATATCAAGCTTCACGTCATGAAAATGATGTTGCCATTTATCGCTCTTATAGTTTGCTCCTATTTCACCAATAGTAACTGCACGATTAACGAGTGTTGTCAGTCGAGAATAACCGCGCAGATATAAGCTCATGGTGAGTATACCACACTGTCCAACACCCATTTCAGGAAGCTGAGTAAAATATTTATCAAAAGGTGCCTGCCATTTGCGCGACGGGTGAATATCTTTAATTACAGGCTTGATGCCTTCATTAATAGTGGTTTTCATCCAATTTTTAATCCGATTAACGTTTAGAAAATCCCGGCCAAGAAATCTCTTCTCATATGTGTACACAAGATCTTTAATAGAGTCCCATACGGTTTTTCTCAAGCAATAGCCGAGCCACAACCCAGGCGTTTCTGACACGATAGCTCTGTTTTGAACTTTTTCCTCAAAGGTCATTCGGCACGGCCTAAAACCTTGCACTGCTCCAATATTATCGTAATATTCATGAGCCCACTTATCAAGTTTCAGCATGAGACCAAGATAATGAGGTGTTATGACCACATCATCTTCAAAATGAATAATTCGTGAAAAATTGCACCAATCAAAGATAAAGCGGAGTCCAGAAATTATATTAAAATGCAGGCCGTAGTTTTCTGGCCGCTTTATGATGAACTTATTCTTAATGAAAGACGCGTTAATAATTTTTTCATATTCTTGTTGTTTTGATGCAGAACCACCATCAAGAATAAAGAAAAAAGGCAATGATCGAGCCTCCTTGTTTTTTTCCAAAGCGGATATCACCTGCTTAAAATAATGTGGGCGATTGTAACCAATAACTACTACCGCAGTATCCCAATGATGTGTATCCGCATATTTTCTGTAAGAAGTACTGTAAGGATAAAACTTTTTCGTTGCCGGATTCAAATCACCATTTAAAAGATATGCGAATACCCCAGTTTGGAACATTAACAAAAGACAGAATACCTGTATAAAACGAAACACCATAAAATCCCCTCTTTGAAAAAATATTACTATAATCTCGAAAAAGATAATCTATATCACACAAAATATCAAAAAAATCGTTATTGAACGTCCCAAAAAGCTTTTATCTGAGTGGTATTTATTAAATCATTGCTTTATCTGATTTGACTATTTTATAATTAGTAAAAATAGATCCTGAGGAAAAGCAATGTATAAAAGATCGTTAATAATCCTGATTGCGCTTTTTGGTCAAAGCCTCATTTTAGGGACAGGCACAGGTACCCACATTGTCAACCAAACCAACCAACCATTACGCGTTCAAAATATATCAGTTTCCCATGTAAACACTACTGATATGATCCCCGGTGCATCATATTTTTTTAGCGAAACTCCCCTTCATATGACTGTGTATGGACCGAACGGGATTTGTTCGCAATTTCATGGCATTGAAATGAATGGTTCTATCTTCAATTACGTTCTCATCCGCGCCCAAAGTAAAAATCCTGGATGCTATATTCTTGGGTTTACCGGAAAAACCCGTCAAACAACACCACACACGGTATTACCAGTTGCTATTGAACCCGATTTTTGCAAACGTGGCTGCTGGAACCCAACAAGTGGCTGGATCGCTCCTGATCTTGCAACCAAAGCTGCAACAAATTATATTTCACCTCAAGGCATTAATAGACCTTCAGGACAACGCATATTGCCAAGATAATTTTTAATTCCCCTTTCTCTCTAAAAATTGGTGGCAATAGTCCAAAGATCGATCACGATCTCCTGGCTTTCATGTCATAACAAAACGTCTGCATTCACTTTTTCATTTTTTTTGGGTACTCTTTAAACGAAAATTAAACACAAGGAATTTGAATGCTCTTGCTACTCTTTCAACTGCTACTGGTAACAACTATGACTCAAGCTTCACTTGCTCACCCGGACTTAGTAAATCTTGAAAAATATATCCCCAAAATGCATAAGGATATTCGCTATGCGACAAAAAACAATTTCACTGGCAAAATTGTTTATCCAACTGCTGGATGTTATTTGCGCAAGGCTACAGCCCAAAAACTCTTGAATGCACAGCAAGAACTTGATGAAATCGGTTATGAATTGACTATTTTTGATGCCTATCGACCCCTTTCTGTTCAAAAAATATTTTGGGAAATTTGTTCTGATGAGCGTTACGTCGCCAATCCAATAAAAGGTTCAAAGCATAATCGAGGTTCAGCAGTAGATTTAACGCTCAAAGACAAGAAAACGGGCAAACCCGTAATCATGCCCTCGGAATATGATGATTTTACCGAAAAAGCTCATAGAAATTATGGCGCCATGTCCCCTGAAGCTGCTCGAAATTGTAAGCTTCTTGAACTTATCATGACAAAACATGGCTTTGAACCGTTGCCTACCGAATGGTGGCATTTTGATGATAAAAATTGGAAATCGTATGATATTCTTGATATAAGTTTTCATGATTTGGAAAAGTCAGATCACGTAACAACTATCGAAAAAGAACTATAGCAATCAAAGAGCAGGGAATTTAAGGAATCAAGGAAGGAATTTATTATGAAGTTTAATCAATTGTTTTTAGCATTGTTAATAAGTATTTACATGTCGACATTAGCAGTCGACGCTCCAAGCACTCAAGCGATAGTTCTCGCAGCTGGTCGATCAACACGTGTCAAAACAAAAGCCTCAAAACTAACATTCCCCTTCTGCGGAAAAGAAATGATTTTGTATCCCACTGAAATTATGCAAAATCTCTCAATACCCTTGATTATGGTGGTTGGTTATCAAAAAGAAATCATCCAAGATATTTTGACCCGCAAGGGAATCACAGCTCAGTACGTTGAACAAAAAAACCCTAAAGGAACGGGGCACGCCGTCATGGTTTCGCAGTCGCTGTGGCAAGCAGACAACTTGTTAATTATCAATGGTGATAATCCACTACTCAATGAGGCCATGATTAAAGGTATTATTGAAAAACATGTGAGTTCTCATGCAACAATTACTTTCATAACCGCCAATAATACGGATGCTACGTTATCGGTTGCCCATGTTTTAAAAAATGAGGATGGCAAGATACGAGTAGTTGAACATAATGAATTTGAAGGGGATCGCAGTCAACCCTACATTATGAATGCTGGCATTTATATCATGAAAAAATCGTTTCTCGAAACACACATTGATAAGATACCCCCTTACAAAAATGGTGAGCTGGGAATTCCTCAGCTGATTCACATGGCAGTTGATGAAAATCAAAAAGTCGAAACATTTGACGTTCCCCTTGATTATGTACGCGGAGTCAATACCCAAAAAGAATTATCAATTGCAGAACATATCAAACGATCAGAACTTATTACTTATTGGATGGGCAAGGGCGTGCGCTTTATTGATGAAAACAGTACCATCATTGATGCAGATGTTGAATTAACTGCCGATACCATTATTGGGGCAGGTGTGCACATTCTCAAGGGCTCAAAAGTGGGACCAAATTGTGTTATTGGAGCATATTCCATAATTGACAAGAGCATCATCGAAAATGACGTTACCATAGGATCGCACAGCGTGCTCACCGATGCACACATCCCTGCAAAGATGACGCTCAAGCCTTTCAGTACTTCAGAAATAGTATCTGGATGTACTCAAACAACTATTGCATTGTAAGAAAATGAGGCGGGAAGCACCAAAATCCCGCCTTGCCTAATTTTGTGACTCTTCTGGTACCGTAACAAGCTCAGGCTTATTCCTTTTTATCCATTCATCGAGTACACCATTAATGAACTTATAGGCATCGTGTTCGGCAAAACATTTTGCAAGTTCAACGGCTTCATTGATAACAATTGACGGTGCAATGCCACTGTGAACAAATTCCCACATTGCTAAGCGAAGAATTAAGCGGGTACTAAAACCCAGTCGTTCAAGACGCCAATTTGCCAAAAGCGGTCTAATACGCTGATCAAGATCCTCTCGATCAGTTATGATGGACGCTGCTTTCTTAAAAACAGTACCCTGTGGATTTATGTGAATATTAAACCCACGAGCAAAGTTGTCAACAATCGATTCCAGACTCACATCATAGTCAAATGCCTCCATTGCATAAAGCAAATGGAAAACTAATGATCGCGAATCTCTTTGTGATAATTTATCGGATGATAGCTCAGAGGAATGATTTTCAGTTTCATCCAAATGATAATCATTGTTCTTAGTGTCTTCTGATACGAAAGCCATAGACATGTCCCTTGTGTCAAAACTTGTGGTATCACTTTTTCTGGACGCGTTCGATGTACCGTTCATCCCGCGTATCAAGCTTGATAACATCGCCCTCATTAACAAAAAGAGGTACTTGTATTATAAGACCAGTTTCAAGAGTAGCTGGTTTTGTAGCTGCCCCTTGAGCAGTATCTCCACGCACACCAGGCACCGTTTCAACAACTTTTAGCTCCATAAATAAAGGAGGAGTGACTGCAATGGGCCGTCCACTGAAATACAGAACGGTATAAACTGCTTGGTCTTGAAGCAACTTACTCACCTCACTTATTTGTTCTGCTTCAAAAGCCACCTGCTCGAAAGATTCCTCATCCAAAAAGTTAAAAAGATCATTATCTTCATATAAATACTTCATGTTTTTATATTCGAGATCAGGAGTTGGCAACTTTTCTTCGGATCTAAAGGTCTCCTCATGGACCAAGCCAGTGATCAAATTTCTCATTTTGGTGCGTATATATGCGCCCCCTTTTCCAGGTTTAACATGCTGAAAATCAACAACCGTATACGGTTCATTTTTGTAAAGGAGTTTACTCCCTTTTTTAAAATCGCCTGCAGCTATCACGAAATGCCCTTTTCTAATAAACTCATGGGTTATCTCTTTATTATAAAAAGTTATGAGCAAAATGTAAAAAATGATATTATTACAAAGTTCACTATCGCTTATAAATGAATGTATTATGAAGCTTAATAACAGTCCATTAGATCAAATTGACCCACTTATCGAACACCTTCTTCGCCGCGAAGAGCAGCGCCAGGAAGAAGAGATCAACCTGATAGCCTCTGAAAACTATGCACCGCAGGCAATCCGTAACGCTCTGAGCTCCGCGCTGACTAACAAATACGCCGAAGGTTATCCCTCTAAGCGCTACTACGGTGGTTGTGAAATGGTTGATCAGATTGAAATGATCGCCATAGACCGTGCAAAAGAACTTTTTGGAGCCGAACATGCTAACGTACAACCGCATGCTGGTTCGCAGGCGAATATGGCCCTTTATGCCACCCTTTTAAAACAGGGCGAAACCATTTTGGGAATGAGTTTGGCTGCTGGTGGGCACTTAACACATGGACACCCGGTAAATTTCTCCGGGATTTTTTACAAAAGTATTCAATATGGTGTTGACCCGCAAACAGAACTTATTGATTACCATGAGATTGAAGTACTGGCACATCAACATCGCCCAAAACTCATTATCGCAGGAGCGTCTGCTTATTCGCGTGTTATAGATTTTAAGCGCATGAAGGCTATAGCAGATTCAATCGGCGCTTACTTTGCTGCCGATATTGCACACATCGCGGGCTTGATAGCCGCTGGTTTGCATCCATCTCCTATACCCTACGCAGATATCACTTCAGGAACCACGCATAAGACTTTGCGCGGGCCACGAGGGGGTTTTCTCTTAAGCTCGATGGCTTACAAAGACCGCATTGATCGTTCGGTCTTGCCCGGGCTCCAGGGGGGACCTTTAATGCATGTTATTGCTGCAAAGGCTATTGGTTTTAAGTTGGCAGCGTGCCAAGAGTTTATTAATTACCAGAAACAGGTCATTTTAAATGCCCAATGCATGGCAGCTGCATTTGCCAATCTCGGTTATCGAATCGTATCGGGTGGTACAGACAACCATCTCTTTATTCTTGATTTGCGAGCAAAAAAAATCACTGGTCGCGCCGCTGAAACAGTGTTGCAACGAGCAGGTATAACCGTAAGTCGAAGCTGCATTCCGTTTGACCAAGAAAAACCATCCATCACCAGCGGCATTCGACTAGGAACTCCCGCGATTACCTCACGCGGCATGAAGGAAACCGAAGCCTTACTGATCGTCGAGCTCATTAACCAAGTTCTTGAAAATCCTGATAATGATAGAGTTATCAGTGCTGTGCAACGATCTATCAAATCTTTATGTAAAAATTATCCCATTTATGAATCGATGGCAAATCCGATTTCCACAGCTAGCGAATTAAAAAAACAAATCGTCGAATAACAAAGAAATTTACAAAAAAGACGATGGCTGCAATAGATATGCGAGCACTCAAAACATTTTGCACTTCAAAATGATTGATCATGACAAGCATACCTCCTGCTTGAAGAGCGAAGCTTATGAGTGACGTAACATAATGGCGAACCGCAGCTTGCCACAGGGGAATAAGAGTAGATTGAAACACAAAATAATACACCAGAGAAAAATTGGCCAAAAAACCTGCCGTCCAACTAAAAAAAAGTGCCATCGTTGAATTGAAGCTTGAGTAACGGAAAATGAGCACGAAAGCTGCATCAATCAGCATTGCAAATGCTCCAACAAAAATAAAACGAATAAGTTGAGAACTCATGGTTCTCATAAAATCTTTCTCCATAACACATTTATAGTTATAGGTTAGAATTTTTGGTTCCTCTTGGTCAATGTCTTTGATGCTCTTATTTAACGAACATAGGATTATATTCGATGTGCGGCGCTTTGTGAGAAATTTTATCAACGGTGAAATGTCTATTTTAAAGCCAGCAAGAAATTTAGAAAGCAGTTGTTTTGGACTATAAAGCGCCATGTTGCGATTTTTCACAGCATAGGATTGAACAATGTTAAGGGGGATGTTAACAATTTTTGATTGTTCAAAACAAATTCCCACTGAAAGCGGATTAGTAAAATCTTGCCATGCAGCCTCGCAAGCATTTGGCACAGAATAATCAAGCGAGGTAAAAACATGCTTTATATCTGCTTTTTGATAAAGGGTCATGTCAAATGTGCCCATATAATTCCATTCGC
>CAVOUX010000010.1:0-10115 GCA_963699715.1 uncultured bacterium | reverse complement strand
GATCATCACTCATTTCAAGGTCGGGTTTATATGATAACAAAAGTTGAATTGTGGCTAACCGGCTTGTTTCCATTGCCGCATGTAAAAGGGAACACCCAAATTCATCTCTTATATTACTATCGGCACCAGCATCAAGCGCTTGCCTTAGAAGCTCGTTATCACCTTCTCTTGCAGCAGAAAAGAGCTGCGGCCCTGTCACCTCGGAAATTTCACAAGATGTGCTATATATTCCCGTCGCAATGACAAACGACAAAAAAAATAATCTAAAAGTAATTACCATCATCACTCATTCCCCCCCCATTCAAAAATAAGCGTATTTATCATAACAAAGATTATCAATTTGTACATAAGTTGGGCTTTCCATAGCAATTTCTCAAGCAAAAACCCCGTGACGTCTAATCTTTTACCATTTTCACAAAGTCCGCTCTTTCTTATACAAGGAAATCCATAATGCCAAAGCGCATACCCTTTTTTTGCCCAAAAAGGCAACTTTAAAACACATTTGGACATTCTCTAAAATGAGTGGTAAGGTAAAATTCAGCACTTGTTTTATCATGGAGAAAACATGGCCCAAAGGGCAAATCTGCAAGCCGTCATCCTTGCCGCTGGCAAATCTACACGTTTTAAAACAGAACAGAGTAAGTTAACATTTCTTATATGCGGACAAGAGATGATTCTGTATCCTGTCAAAATGTTTAAGAAAATGGAGATACTCACGACCTTAGTCGTTGGCTATCAAAAGGAGCATATAAAGGATATCGTAAGCCGCTTTGACGCTACAATTACTTTTGCTGAACAAAATGTACAAAAAGGTACAGGCCATGCTGTCCTCACTTCAAAACAGTACTGGAATGCTGATAACATTCTCATTATGAATGGAGATTGTCCACTCATAACTGAAACGATCATGGAAGATTTGATTCATAAGCATACGGTCAATGATGCAACCATTACCTTTGTCACCTCTCATAATAGCGATCCTTCCCTAACAGGGTATGGTCGTGTTATTAAAGATGCTGGGGTTACTAAAATCATAGAACAGAACGAATTTCATGGCGATACATCGCTGCAATGTTGCATCAATGCAGGAATATATCTCATAAAGAGATCCTTTTTAGCAGATAATTTAGAAATCATTCCTGCCAATCGCCAGTCAGGCGAAATTTATCTGCCCGAGCTTATGCGAATGGCTAGCGCACAAGGTTTGCATGTTGAAACAGTTCATGTTCCCTTCGACTATGTCCGCGGAGTCAATACCCTTAAAGAACTATGGACTGTTGAACACATAAAGAGATCTGAAATGATTGCTCATTGGATGTCACAAGGCGTACGATTTGCCACTGCTCAAAGCGTTCACCTGGACATTGATGTTACCATTGGAAGCGGAACGGTTATTGGTTCGGGAGTGGTACTTTTAAAAGGAACTACTATCGGAACCAACTGTTTTATTGATTCATTCTCAATCATTAACAACAGTACCATTTACGATAATGTAACGGTTCTCTCTCACTCAATTGTTCGTGATTCCATTGTTCACAATCATGCTCAAATTGGGCCTTTTGCTCATCTACGCAATAACAGCATCGTTGGAGCGCAAAGTTGTGTGGGTAATTTTGTCGAAGTCACTGCATCAAGTATCGGTCCAAATTCGAAAGCAAAACATTTAAGTTATATTGGAAATGCCCAAATTGGCTCTTCAGTAAATATTGGCGCCGGCAGCGTTACCTGCAATTACAATGGATTTGTAAAAAATACTACCATCATTAAGGATAATGCCTTTATAGGAAGCAATAATGCACTCATTGCTCCTGTTACCATTGGTCAGAATGCAATAACGGCAGCAGGGTCAACCATTAACCAAGATGTTCCTGACAATGCTTTAGCTATCGCACGTGCTCGACAAGAAAATAAGAATGGTTATGCAAATGAGCTACGAGCGCGGTATCACGCTTGCCAATTGGATCATGCCTCGGTAAAAATAACTTCTTGTGACCCCTAATTATGATACGCTTTATCCATACAGCAGATATCCATTTTGGAATGGAAAATTATGGCAGAATAGATCCGACGACGGGCATTCATACTCGCCTTTTGGATTTCTATGAAGCACTTAATTTTGCTATCAATAGAGCAATAAATGAAGAGGTAGATTTTTTCCTTTTTTCCGGGGATGCCTACAAAACTGCATACCCGAGTCCGACGCAACAGCGGCTTTTATGCGAATGTTTTTTACGGCTTTTTAAAGCACACATTCCTATCGTTATTATTGTAGGTAACCACGACAATCCCTTGAGCTTTGGCAAAGCGCACGCCTTAGAGCTTTTTGGGCAATTACCGCTTGAAGGTTTTCATGTTATTTCCAAACCCAGCTCATTCACAATCAAAACCAAAAGTGGTTCCGTTCAGATTGTTGGCATGCCATGGCCATCACGTACAACCATAGCACTTCAAAACGCACATCTTTATTCATCTGCTTCAGATTTGACCGGCTATATCAGTAGGGCTGTTGCCGCGATAATTGAAGATTATGCAAAACAACTTGATCCTTCTCTACCTGCAGTTCTTGCTGGTCATCTGACAGTAACGTCTGGTGTTTTTTCAGGATCAGAAAAAAGAGCAATTTATGGAGCTGACCCGGTACTGATGCCGTCACAACTCACCATTCCTCCCTTTGATTACGTAGCACTGGGACATCTTCATCGACACCAAAATTTGAATAAAGAAGGTACTATTCCTCTGGTGTATGCTGGATCCATAGAGCGTGTTGATTTTGGTGAAAGAAAAGAGGATAAAGGATTCTGTTTAGTAACCATAAAAAATAAACAAGAAACTTCGTATGAATTCATAAAAACACCCATGAGACCCTTCATTCAAATCGAAACTATCTTAGAAGGAAGTGAAAGCCAAACAGACCACATTCTTGCCGAATTAAACAAATATTCATTTGAAGAAGCGGTAGTAAAAATCGTTTATCATTTACCGCCTGGCAAAAAGGATCGTGTTGATCTTGCAGCATTACAGCAAGCATGTGCCAGTGCCCATTATATGGTTGGCATCTTTCCCGTTCGACCACCTGAAATTCGCGAACGCCGCTTGAACTTGAAAGTGGATATGAGCTTTGAAGAAATGTTAGACAATTATTTTCGATCCAAGCCAGAATTAAAAGATAAACATGCGTCCCTTCTTCTCAAAGCGCTGCAACTCGTTCAAGAGACTGTTGATTGCGATCATGAATAGTACTTAGATCACTTTTATTTGATCTTCAAGCGTACAATCCTCGGGCTTTTTATCAAACCGCATCCGCAGAAATACGGGCGTTCTTAAGACCCCATCTCTTGTTACTTCAAGATATTTAACCTCACATGCAAGCATAGGCTTTAACCACGTTATTTTTTCACGAATCACATCCACTGTTGGGTTTTGCAGGGTTTTGATCATCATGGTGTAATCATAAAACTGACTTAAGAACTTTTCAGTAAAACCAGTGCCCACTTTGCCTACATAGTGAAGATTACCTTGAGCATCATAAAGCCCAAGCGCCAAAGAAGAAACCAAACGCCGTTCTGAGGAAGTAAATCCAATAATGACACAATCGATAGTTGAAAGTAATTTTATTTTTAACCACGTTGCACTTCGCAGCCCTGGATAATAATGACCTTTCTCTTCCTTGGCCATCACTCCTTCAAGCCCAAGTCTTTTTGCTTCTTGCCAGAGTGCTTGCCCGGACTCAGTAAAAAATATTTTCTCAAAGAACGGTGCGGGTGAAATAGTTTCATCAAGAATCTTTTTGCGTTCAAGAAGTGGTTTATCAGTTAAAATCTTCCCATTAATCATAAGAATATCAAATACAACATAGGTTGCGGGATAACCTTGTTGGAGCAATTCAAAATTGGGCTTACCTTCTTTGTCATAAGCAACAATCTCCCCATCAAGAACACACGATTTTGCATGGATTGCATCTCGAAATGAAAGGGTCGGATATTTTTTTGTTAAATCGATATCTTTGCGAGAAATAAAGAACATATCACCGTTGACATAGCATAATGCTCGATACCCATCGAGCTTAGGTTCATAGATGTAACCCGGCATTACAAGATCTTCAACAGTTCCTACGCGTGCATTCATGACAGAAAGTTTATCGCGAACGTTTGGCATGCGCTCCACTTTCGTAACCTGCAATACTTGCCTTGAGAGCATCCATTAAAGAAGGTTGCTCTGCGACTTTGGTAGGCTTTTTCACTTCGGGGATAACTAGTTTTCCCTTTGAGGCTTTTTTGATCTGTTCCTTCAACTTTTCTGCAAAACTATCTTTAAATCTACTCATATCAAATTTTTTCTTTGATAATTTATTAATAAGTTGTTCGGCCAATTTAAGTTCTCGAGATTCCATATGTTCTGGAGGTGTTAGCTCTTCCAGCTTTTTAAACGGTCTTATTTCATACTCATAATTGAGCGTGGTTAATAATAATCCATTATTATGAGGCTGGATAGCTCCAATATATTCTTTATCTTTAAACACAAACCGACCAATAGCAACTTTATTAAGATGCGAAAGGGCAGCTATAAAAAGAAAGTATGCTTTATCGGAAACTTTAGCTGGTGCTAAGTAATAGTGCTGATCATAATAAATAGGATCAATTGCCAATACATCCACAAATTCAATAATTTCTATGGTATCTGTTTTTTCAGGACGCAACTTTTTAAGATTTTCTTGGGTAAGGATAAAATAAGTATCATCTTCTACTTTTAAGCCTTTAACAATATCTTGCCACTCAACAGTTTGTTTACAGTGAGAACACCACCGCTGATAGCTAATAGGAGTATGACATTTTGCATGCAATAATTTAAAGCCTAGCGAATGCTCTTGAATTGCTGAGTATGCCTCAACATAAATATTCACAAGCCCAAAAGATAAGGTACCTTTCCATAGAGATCTCATTCTTTTTCTCCTTTGTGACCATCGTGACGCTCACTGTATTCCTTAAGAGCTACCGCGTTGTTATGCTTTTCATCACGGGCAGCATATAAAAGCGTTACTGTATGATGTTTTGCCAACTCATTTAGCTTAGAGAGAATATCTTTTTTTTCACCAAGCTCTGCAAAATACTTTTTTTTAAATTCTTGCCATTTTGATGGGTCGTGCCCAAACCACTCTCTTAATTCAGTACTTGGGCTTAATTCCTTCATCCATTCATGAAGATGTGCTTCTTCTTTACTAACACCTCGAGGCCATAAATGATCAACCAATATTCTTAAACCGTCAGATTTGGAAGGTTTATCGTATATCCTTTTTAATTGCAGCATTAGAACGCCTTTATTTATATCTTATTATTCATAATAACTGATTAATTTATAGGAAATCAATAGTAATAGACAGAGATGTTGCAATAAGTATGTTTTTTGAAAATCTACCGTCATTTTTTTCTTCACATAAAATTAATACTCGGATACTAGATTTGAAAAAAAATCATTTTCAATTATTCTAAGGATAGTATTTTAACTCTCAAATTGGATAAATATTATGAAAAATATCTTATTTTGCTTAACATTCATTTTTGCTGCTCTAAATTCTTTAGCACATAATGAGCGGTGCTTTTCTGCAGAGCATCGAACGCGGCTCCTCAAAGAAGCACGATCAAATTCTGATAAAAGGAAATTATTAAAACGGAAAATTGAACGCATTATTGGCTCGGTACTCCATAACCTAAGTGACTCTATAACCAATCCTCATAAAGTTAAAGCAGCACATAAAGTGTTAGCATCGATTGAAGACGTAATTCGCAAAGAACTCGAATGTTCAAATGTGCATGATGTCGTGCAAAAAATTGCTCACTTTGCTGGTCATGACACTATTGGAGATGCTATTAATGCTCAAGTTAAGCAACTTGATAAAAGTCTCATCGAACTCATAGAGAATTACAATAGTCTTTACTGGGCTGCAGCATGGTATGTTGCCGTATGGGATGATGAACAATGTCTTTCAGCTGCTCATATTAAAAATTGGTTCAAAGAGGCGCAAAAGGATCCAAAAAAATTTGCCAGACTCAAGACCAAACTCGAAAAAATTTCATCATTAACCTTACGTTATCTTGGCGACTATTTCATTCAAGAAAAAAGACGCGACACAATAGCACTCATGGCAATTAATAATATAGAATGCCTTATAGAAGATGAACTTCATTGTAAACATGCTCATGAGGTAACGAAAGCACTTTTGAAAAAATATGGTTTTGAAGATGTAAGCCAAGCTTTTAATTTCGGTATTAAACAACTAAGCAAATCAATAGATCATGTCATACATGATGGGTTCAATCTCGGAAAACTTGAATAAAAGGAGCAATCGCTTACAGGGCAATGGTCAATAATTCATGCCAATTTGTGGTAAAACAGGCGGATTTTTTTAATTGCTTCATTTTCCATGATTGTGCTGTACCTGCAGCGGCATAGGATAATGTTCTTTTGCCCCATTTTCGATTAACAACGTCAAGGGTAGACATTACTTGCTTTTGCCGGGTAATGTCTCCCATTTCTTCCAATGTACTCATTTGCAAAAACTCTTCAGGAACAATATCAGTGAGCATAACCCCAACTTTTCTATAGGTTAATCCCTTTTGAACAATACTTTCAAGACAGTGATGTGCAGCATCAATAAGCAACGGACTATAATTGGTCGCAAGCGGCAACTCATAACTTGCTGACTTAAAATACTGAGTGGGATCATGGTATTTATTGGTTACGGTAAAAACAGTCATTCGAGAGGTTAGAGAATTTTGATTTCTTAATTTTTCTGCCGCTATGAGCACGTAATCAGCCACCGGTTCTTTTAATGTAGTAAGATCAGTTATTGATTTTCCAAATAAACGAGAAACCACAATTGATTTTTTAGGCTCAGGCGCTTCTTGCAAAGAAATACATGATACTCCCCTCATCTCTTGTAATGTTTTCAAACCCACCACGGTCATATTTTTACGCACCCACTCATCAGACAGATATTTAAAATCTTTAGCAGTCATAATCCCTTTGCTTTTCAACAACCGAGAATACTGGCGCCCAATCCCCCAAACATCTCCTACCTCTATCATGGCAAGTAAATCATCAATATCATCTCGGTCAGTAATATCAAACACTCCTTCAAGCGAAGGATTTTTTTTGACCAGTTTATTAGCTGCTTTTGCCAATGTCTTGGTGGGACCGATCCCAATCGAAACCGGAATTCCCGTTCTCTTTTTAACCTGTCCCTTTATAAACCGAGCATACTTTTCATAGTAGTCAGATTTGGAAATAGTCGAAGAACTCACGTGAACATCACGCTCAGATAAAAAAAGAAATGCCTCATCAACTGAATATATTTCAATATCGGTAGCAAATGAAGCTAATGTTTGCATAACTCGTGATGACATATCACCGTACAAGGGATAATTTGATGAATACACAAGAACACTATGTTTCTTGATAAGAGGAGCTACCGCATATACTGGAACACCCATAGCAATGCCAAGGGATTTTGCCTCATTTGACCGTGCAATAACACATGCATCATTGCTTGACAAAACAATTACTGGCTTGCCTAATAATCGAGGATCAAAAACCCGCTCACACGATACGTAAAAATTATTACAATCAACGAGCAAAAAACGCTTAGACTTGGTGGATAACATAGGTTACTACCCCCCAAATTTCAAAATCAGTCTCTGCGGTTACTTCTATTGGTTTATACGCTTCATTCTCAGGCACAAGAAACAATCGATTTCCATCCATACTAATTCGCTTAACAGTCAATTCATCCTGCACCCGTGCTACAACAATTTTGTTATGCAAAACAGAGAGCGCGCGATCAACAATAAGAATGTCTTGTGAATGGATGCCGGCATTAATCATCGACTCACCTTTTACTCGAACAAAAAAGGTTGCCGCTGGATGCTTAATAAGAAGCTCATTAAGATCCAAAGACTTTTCAAGATAATTTTCAGCCGATGAAGGAAAGCCGGCAGATATACGTGCTTGCAAAAGAGGAATCAGATGCCCTTGCGTAGCCTCTGGAATATAAAGAGCCTCAATAGCAGAATTATTGTACAAAGATATTTTTTTAGAATCCATAAATGCCCCGGCCCCCAAAATATTATTAATTACTCTATGTAATTATAAACAAAAAATAAAAAATGTTGTATGGGGGAAGATTGTTTATGTTTCTACTATTTGATTTTTAATCTCAAGCCAGGTTCTATTATTTATGATATCATTTTATTATTATAATAAAGTGGAAGGAATAATATAGATTGCAATGCTGCTCAAGCGGTGGGACGCCAATCTCAAAATAAATTATTAAAGCATTAAAAGCCCAATAGTTCAAGAGCTTCCTGGTACCATTCCATAAAGGGATATCTTTGTATTGGTGTTGCATTTATTTTAACACGAAAGTTGAGAGATCACTTATTTACCCAAGCGGTTACCTTTTTATAAGGATTTTATGTTAAAAACATTGTGTATTGTGATTTTGGCATTCTGGAGTACTGCTCTTATCAGTATGGAATTAGAGGAAAAAAGTGAAAATATGCTGACGTTGCATGAAGCGGCAGCAAAAGGTGATATTGATGCTGTTCAAGAATTATTAAATGATGGAGCAGATGTTAATACTCAAGATCAAGGTGGCGAGACGCCGTTACATAGAGCTATACGAAATGGACATGTTGCAGTTGTTGAGCATTTAGTTAAAATTGCCGACGTTAACAAACCTCATCATTACGGCATGACCCCTCTTCATATAGCAGCTTCAAAAGGACATGAACCAATCGTAAAAATATTACTTGCTGCCCCTACTATTAACGTTAATGCTAAGGCCGGCATGACACGTTTACGGAGAACCACTCACAATATGGTTAATGCTGTTTTTGAAATCCTATTTCAGATAACAATTGCAAAGGTAGTCGGAGTGAGAGATGAAAAATTGGCAAGTACTTTAATAGTGGTAAAAGAAGCCATTCAAGCATTTTACACCGATTCTAAAGATTCTGATGGCCTAACTCCATTACATATTGCTGTTGCCTCAAGTAATTATAACATAGCAAAAATGATTCTCACTACTCCCAATATTAATCTCAGCCTTACCAGTGCTCAAGGAAAAAACCCTTTGGATTTAGCACTTAACAAAACAGATGCACCTGATGATAGCCAAAAAAATCTGATACAATCATTACTGCTTTTTGGAGCACGAATAACTCCCCCCACCATTTTTGCCAAACAGTTTACCTACAATGGTTTTAACCAGCGAGAGAAAAATATATTGGATAAAGTGTTTGATAATCCTCTGATAGTTGCGGCTATTATCAATGACCAGAAAACATTGATTGCTTCGCTCCGCCATCAAAAAAACAACAGTGATATAAGTAGGGCATTATGTTATGCAGTTGCTCAGAGAAATCATGACGCCATTAAAAGTCTCTTACTATTTGCCAACGGACCAATGCTTCAAGAGGTATTAAGGCATATTGATCTTCTGCTCACACAAATATTAACCAATGAACAAAAAGCAACTTATGAACGCATAAAATATCGTCTTGAAACGAAACTGGTTCAATGCCCTATCTGCCTAGAGGCATTTATTAATACCCCTGAAAGAAAGCCACAAGCCCTTACCTGCGCCCATACTTTTCACCAAGATTGCATCCAACGGGAGATGGTGGCCTGCAAAGAGCGAAAAAAACCAAGTACGACCTACTCTGGTATAATGTGCCCTGTTTGCAATCAACCCTGCGAAGCAATCGATACTCAACTCATTGACTACAAGCTCTTTATAGCAGTTGGAGCGAAAGACCTTTCTGCTATTAAGAAATTACTCCTAGAAGAAGAAGCTGATGTTAATTATGAATATAATGGCACGACCACTTTCTTTTATGCCGTATCTATGGGAAACATTGATGTGGTTAATCTATTGTTGAATTGTATCGGCGAAACTCCTATTTCTAATTTTCAAGACTGTCTGTTTAAGTCTACTGAGAATGGTAATGGTCCTGTTATACTTGCATTGCTCAAGGCAGGAGCGTTCGTTGATCGGCATAATCAATCACTGATCGCCATTCTTGAAAAAACACTTTTTAAACAAGCAGTCTTATTGTTTT
>CAVOUX010000009.1:0-33671 GCA_963699715.1 uncultured bacterium | reverse complement strand
CTAAAATTGCATCGGTAGGTACACTTTTATTTCCTTGAATAATAATGTCATGAATTTTTTTTGAGGCTAAAAATATTCCAGCATGAGTACTTTCACCATGCAAAGAAGAATTTGTTGCCGCATCAACAGCTAAGATACACTCGCAGGTGAGCATGACAAAAAGACATACAAGAACAGCTTGCAATGCCTGGGTATGAGTCATAATGTGCTCCTGAAGACGATTCATTATTTTATTTGAGGGTAAGCTCTTATTATGATAACCTTTTTGGTGAAATTGGCTAGAAATCAAGAAGAAAAAACAAATGTTGATAAAAATACTTAAGCTTACAAATACTCTTTCAGGAAAACGAGAAATCTTCAAACCAAGCTATCCTCCTAAGGTTAGCATGTATGTTTGTGGTATCACGCCCTATGATTATGCACACGTGGGACATGGACGGTGCTATGTAACTTTTGATGTTCTTTATCGCTTACTCACCTATTTTGGATATGACGTTACCTATTGTCGTAATTTTACTGATATAGACGATAAACTTATAAATCGTGCAAAAAAAGAATATGGTGATGAATATAGATTTAAAGATATTGCCGATTTTTACATTAATGCGTACCTCGAAGACATGTCCGCGCTTGCCTGTAAAGCGCCGACCTTTCAACCAAAAGTTACTGATAATATTGAACCGATTATCGAATTTATTAGAGAATTGATTGATAAAGGTAAAGCCTATGTAGTCGATGGAGATGTATATTTTAGCATCAAAACATTTCCTCACTATGGTCAGTTGTCAAAACGAAATACGGAGGATCTTCTTGCGGGAGCGCGTGTTTCAGTCAATGAAAAAAAAGATAATCCGCTCGATTTTGCTCTGTGGAAGGGTGAACCAGAAGGTGCTTATTGGCAAAGCCCTTGGGGATGGGGAAGGCCTGGATGGCATATTGAATGCTCAACATTGGCAAGGCTTTTCTTGGGAGACACTATCGATATTCATGGTGGAGGTATGGATTTAATTTTTCCTCATCACGAAAATGAAATAGCACAATCAGAAGGTTTGACAGGATTGCCGTTTGCCCGTTTATGGATGCACAATGCCTTTGTGAGAATTAACCAAGAAAAAATGTCAAAATCTTTGGGGAATTTTTTCACCCTAAAAGATATTTTCAAAGACCACAATCCCATGGTGGTTCGTTACCTCTTTTTGCAACATCAATATCGTAATCCTTTGGATTTTTCACTTGAGGAACTTGAGAGGGCTAAAAAAAGCTACCAACGCTTATGCTTGATGTTTGACAATGTGCCCGTGGCGCCTCCTGAAGAAGTTCAAAATTTATCGCTCGATTCAATTCCTCAACAAATGATTAATTTCTTATCAGACGATCTTAACACGCCGGGTATGTTTGGCTTAATTTTTGAGCACCAGAAGTACATTCAAGAAAATCCGCAACTTAAAAGTCAAATAAAAATGATTTTAAGCATCATTTTGGGGCTTGCATTGCAACCAGTTCTTGACAAAGAAGTACAGATTACTCCTGAAATTGAGGAAATTCTTGCTCTGCGTGAAAACGCTCGTAAAAATAAAGATTGGGCTCAGTCAGATCTTTTACGTGAGAAACTGAAAGCCTTGGGCATCGAAGTTCAGGATAAAAAATTATAAATTAGCCTAAATATTCCTCAATTTTTGCTTTGAGCTCATCTTTGGGAAGATATCCCACTTCACGGCCTACAATGTTACTATTTTTAATAAAAATTAACGTGGGAACTGAGGTAACATTATATTGTAAGGCTAATTCTCGTGATTCATCAACATTAAGTTCTGCAAAAATATACTTTTCAGATAATTCATGAGCCAGTTGTTCAAAATGCGGTTTCATCTGCAAACAAGGTCCGCACCATGTAGCAAATATATCAAGAACGACCGGTTTATTGGATTGTTGAATTTCTTTACTATTTTGTTTGGTTAGATTTACGATCATAATATGCCTTTTTTATAAAACCCTTGCAGCAGTACAGCTTACATTTTTACACTAAAGGTGCAATGCATGTCTATTTTTTATTGAAAATTGAGGAGTTAGTCAATGAACCATGAATACGCTGTACAGCAAAATGGGCTGCAGAGTTTGTTTTATCGAGTTTATGGATGGATGTCATTAGGGCTTGGCCTCACAGCGTTGACATCGTACATCATTTCGTCCCATTCTTTGTGGTTGATGGAACTTGCAACAAGACCGTTATTCGGATTGACCTTGCTTATAGTACAGCTTGTGGTAGTGGTAGTATTTGTGGGAATGCTTCCGCGACTTTCATTTATGACGGCGTTCGGACTTTTTGTTTTTTATTCTGTTTTAACAGGCGCAACACTTTCGATTCTTGTTAAGGTGTATACATTGTCATCACTTATTCAAGCTCTCATTGTTACTGCGGGAATGTTTGTTTCCGCGGCTCTTTATGGTCTTTTTACAAAATCTGATCTTTCTCAATTTCGATCAATTTTATTAATGGGACTGTGGGGAATTATCTTATCATCACTTGTTAATCTGTTTTTAAAAAGTTCCTCCTTTAATTTTGTAATAGCTTGTATAGGAGTGGTGCTTTTTACTGCACTCACTGCATATGATGTAAATATGATAAAGCAATATGCGCAGCGAGTGGGAGTAAGTGATGATGAAAATTATTCCAAATTGGGGCTGCTAGGCGCCTTCCAGCTCTATCTTGACTTTATTAACTTATTCTTAAGTCTTCTTACGCTTACTGGTCGACGAAAAGAATAATTGAGAAGGAGTGACTCGATGAGAAAAATCTCTGTTGTGCTTATAACAGCGACCTTTTTTTGCGGAATGACGGGTCAGGAAGCACCTGAAAATGCGAGAGAAATCGAATCATTTGTCAAAGATGCAACTTTATTTTTTTCTCAACGCAAAACGCATGCCGCTGTTCTAGAGTTCAAGAATGATATTCGCTGGAAGAAGCAGCATCTTGAGCTTTTTGTTGTTGATGAAAAAGACGTTGTTTGGTATTTGGAGAATGAATACTATCTGACATGGTTAACTTTCAGCAAGTTAAAAAATATTAATAAAGAGCCGCTTTTTAAAACGATGCGCTCAATGGGTTCAAAAGGTGGTTGGTCCAAGTTCTTATGGAATCAAGATCTTGTTTATTCCTATACACTCAACGTAAAAAAGGGGAAATCATCTTTTATTATTGGTGCGATAGTATTTGAAGAAAGTGTGCCACTCCAGGTGCAGGAGCAAGTTTTTCGAGCCCGAAATTATTTTATTAATGAAGGCTTTAATTCAACTGTTGAGCAAATCAATAATCCATCTGGACAGTTTGTATATGGTTCAATATCGTTAGAGTTATACAATCATGAAGGCACATGCTTAGCAGATTCATATGATAACACGAACGTTGGACGTGAAAGTAATGAATTTAGGGATGATAACGGCAATCTCATTTTTGCCGATTATTTAAAGGCAACCGAAAATGAACCGGGCTATAACTGGATAGAACATAAGTTTGGTGGTTTGCATAGACGCAGCTTTGTTTTGAGGCTTCATTTGAGTGAAATTAAGAACTTTTATATTCTGGTTTCAAACTATTATCCCCAAGTAAATGAAAATTTTGTCATACAACATGTCAAAAATGCGATTTCCTATCTCAAGAAAAAGGGGGTAGAAAAAGCACTGGCAGATTTTTCAAAACCACATGGCGAATTTTATAAAGCACGACTTTCTATTGTGGTGTATGACCAAAATGGTATCGTTAAGGCACATAGCAAGTATCCTTCAGTTGTTGGTTTGAATGCAATGGATAGACTTGATCAGGGCGGGTATCCCATAACAAAAAATATTTTGTCGCTCATGGAGTCGCAGGGTAAGGGCTGGATTTTCCATTATTTAGCTAACGCGACTGAGATGGTTTATGGCCAAAAGATTGAAACGTCACAGGGTCCGCTCATTATTACTGCTCAAGGATATACGCCCATATCCCCGCGGGCAATTGCGTCAGGAATCGCCGAACGAATTTCACGAACGTTATTAACAAGTCCAACGGCAACTGTTTTGCATCAACTTAATTTTGGTGGCTCGCTCTGGAGTCGTGGATATATTGGGGTTCAAGAAAGTCCAGCGTATGGTGACATTTTTATTGAGGTGTATACCAGTGATGGTTTTTGTGCAAGTGCAGGATTTAACCACGATAAAATGTGGAAATATATTGATCCAGCCTTCTTTAAGGCAGCCAAAAAACTTAAAAAAAGCCAGAAAATAGGGGCATGGATGTATGCTAAGCAGAGAGATATGAGTCGCTATTTTTATATAAGGTATTGCCAAAAGAGTCCGATAGAGAAATATTATATTTTTGCGGGTTATACAAAATATGGCAAGGAAAAGGACATTTGAATGGTATCAAAAATAAGATTATTGTGCACATTTATTATAATGGCACCAGTATACACTTTAGCCAAGGAGCCATTACTTGAACAACAAACCAGGGAATTGGTAGATAAGGCGGCTGATTTTTTTAGAAAAAATTCTCTGGATAAAGCATGTGCAGCTTTTACTCATAATCCATCGTGGTATCATGGACCGATAACCATTTTTCTTTTTGATGCCGAGGGTATATGTCTTGTCGATCAGTCAAAAATTCAGCCCTTGTGGAAAAAAAATAATGTTGAGCACGATTTTTTTAATGATCCTCTCATTCAAGCGATGATAGCGCAGAGATCTGATGGAGGTTGGGTTACTTATTCAGTTCGCAATAGCTTAAAACATACCTTTGTAAAGACACTCTTGAAGGGTGAAAAAACTTATATAATTGGTGCCGGGTTTTTTAATGAAACACCCTCTTTTGTTGCCAAGCTGATTGTGTCTGCGGTTAAGCATTACTTACAAAAATTAGAATATACAAAGGTATTTGATATTGTGAGTAATAATACCGGGCCCCTCATTTTTGCTGGTATTTATCCTGTGGTTATTGATTCGAGTGGTCTTTGTTGGGCACATGGAAATGATGCATTGCTCATCGGCCAAAACTTGCTTGATTCTGCTAACTCTGAGGATTGGAAAGGATATAAAAAAATTATCGAGTTAGTAAAAAAACAAAAAAATGGTTGGGTTGAATTCGAAAGCATGGGACTGACCAAACGTGCCTATGCTGAAAGCTACTTGGATGTTAAATCTAAAAAAGAATTTATTATAGCCGCAGGTTATTACCCAACATTGACGGATAGAGATGTTATATCAGTGACAAATGAGGCTGCAAAAATTCTTAACGTTAAAGATGTTAATGATGCATTGCCTAAGTTGGCCAATGTTAAAACGACTATGCCCGGCAAGGTGCTTAAAGGAGACTTGCATTTTATGATTATTGATTCCAAAGGTGTCATTAGGGTTTATACGTATCAACCCCAAGCAGTAGGTCATGTGGGAAGAAACGTATCAGAATATGTTGATCAAAAAGAAAGACCCGATTTGAAAATGATATTTGATTTGGTGTCTCAAGAAGGCAGTGGATGGGTTAGCAGATTTACCAAAAATTCATTAGAACGAATTTACGGTCTCAAAGTGGATACTGGCATGGGGACCTTTGTGATAATCACTTTCGGGTACTATCCCTATCATCATCGAGAAATTGTTAAGATACTGGTTAGGGACGCCTACCAATATCTCATGGCAAATAAGTCGGTGAATGCGTTCTATGAGATTGGCCATAAAGATTCTCCCTTTATTAAAGGACAATATTCGATTAATGTATACGATCTTGATGGATATTGTTGGTTAAATGGCCTTAACAATTTACATCTTTGGGCACAGGATAAAGAGTTTGCAAATGCTCCCGAAGGATGGGTTCTTGATGAAAGAACTCCTTATTCAAAATTAATTCTCTTTAAAAAGCTAGAAAAAAAATTAATTGCTCCCATAGGGCAAAATTTGATGATTAGTTCTTGGTTTTATAATTTAGGTAAGGCATAACTATGAAGTTTTATAAGATATTAATGATTTTATTAGGCGTCATTTGTGGCGAATTACATGCTCAATTTCCTGTAAATATTAAAAAAAAGGAGAAGGATACAAAAACTCTTCTTAATCGTGCAGCGCGTTATTTTTCTAAACATTCTATCGGCCAAAGTTGTAATGAATTTACAAGGAATTCTGCATGGCGTAGAGGCGATCTTTTTATCTTTATTCTTGCTGAAGACGGAACAATTTATTCTTTTGGTGATGAAAAGGATAGAGTATGGACGAGCTTGAGCGACTTTAAAGATGTTATGGGTAACTCGCTGCTCAAACAGCTATTAAGAACAGATAACGATCATGGAGCTTCATTAGTTATTAATAATTCAACAATGCATGTTCATGTAAAAAAAGTTACCAAGGATGGTAAAAAATATTTGGTCGGTTGTGGTTTTTATCCCGAGTCACCTGAGTATATCGTTGTAGATCTTGTCCATCGGGCAGTCAATTTAATAAAAGATCTTGGACTTGAGACCGCCGGTAACTTAATTAGTAATCCGCATGGTTTATTAGTAAAAGGTGATAGTTACGTTTTTGTCATTGGTGAAGATGGGTTAATCTATGCTCAAGGAAGTGATCGCGCGCGAATTGGAGTAAACGTATTTAGTGTTGCTGATGTTAGTCATCCTCTCGCAAATAAAACGATTTTTAGAAATTTTTTTCAAAGCAACGTACGTGAAGGATGGTTGCCGCCTCTGACTTTTAGCGGGGCAGTCAATAAGATTTATGCAGCAAAATATGTTGATCCTAAAACAAAGAAAACCTACCTGGTTGGATCCGTTTATTATCCAGAAATCAATGATGACTCAGTCTTTTCACTCGTGCAGAAAGCAATCGGATATATTAAAGCTCAGGGAAGAAACGCGGCCTTTGCAGAATTTAACAAACCACATGGTAAGTTTAGTATTGGGGGTATGCGAGTAGTTGTCTATACATTTGATGGTCTTTGTTTATCTAATGGGGAAGACCCAGACTTTGTTGGGTACAATCTTTTAAATAGAGTGAATGAATATGGTCAGCCGACAGTTCAACAGCTCATTGAAGCTGTAAGACGAGAAGGTCGTGCATGGCTTAATCAATGGGAAAGAAATGCTTACAAATTTGTCTATGGGGAAAAAATTGACCTTCCTGAAGGACAAATCATTGTTTCTTCTGGCTACTGGCCGCATTCTAAACCTCTTGCAGTTAAAAGTATGGTTGAGCGTGCTGTCGATTATCTTAAGAGAAAAGGAAAAGTTAATGCCATGGAGCGCTTTACGAGTACCGATTCTGATTTTTTAAGAGGCGACATTTATGTTCTAGCGCTCGATAGAGATGGCATCGCTTTGGCCGAAGGTCCCTTTAGAAAAAATTCAATATGGAACCATATAAAGATACGTGATTCACACGGAAGACGTATTGTTGCAACGATCCTCGATACGGCTAGCCAAGGCGGTGGTTGGGTCTCATTTAGGTTGAATAACGGACAATTTAATTTGTTTGTTAAACAACTTGAATTGATTATACCTGGCGCTGAAACCGAGAATTTGGTAATTACCTCAGGTTATTATCAATAAGATAAAGATTATTTTAGGATAAAGCTGAATCCGGAAAATAATTTTGTATCATCATAGCGATCTCAGCCCGGTTTTTAGGATTCTTCGTTGGTTTGAGTTGCAAATCACAAATTAGGGCTCTTACGATCTGATACATGACTTTATTTTCTTCACTGGGAGGAGTTCCAAGAGGATAAGCCCGAACACATGCAAGATGATTCAAAGTTGAGACATCATTTGGCTCAACACCTAACTGCATGAGCAAAATAATCATGGGTAGTCGAGCTTGCACAACAGCCAAAGTTAATGCCTGTTGAAGTTGATTTTCGGTAAATTCTGAACGCCTTTCACGGTGCACATTAAAAAATGTCATGATGTCATTATCGACAATAGGCCTAAGAAGCTGATTTGATGCCCAATTACTCTGCCAAAAAATTCTCACGTTCTCGATTGGAATCGAGCATGCGAAGTGCCTCATCCAGTGGCTTGCCTGCATAAAGAAAATCATGAGCAATTTTTTTGCCCAAAGAGTCGGTTTTGTTATTGTTTGGGTTTTGCATAGAATAAGTGCTGATAGATATACAGACCATGAGTAAAAAGCTGGTGTTAATTTTTTTAGAGATCATGATAAACCCTGCATGTGTAAATGATCAGTAAATTTAAGAGGAGGAGACTGAAAAGTCAAACGATTTAAGAAAGTAAAGGCTTGGAGTTGTATTAAATCATTTCCATGAAAACGAATAGCTAATGCGGTTGCTTTGCATGATTTTGAACAACGCTTTTAAAATAGTTAGCACCTGGTTTGAGCTTGAATTGTCCAGTAGTGCGATCGAAAGCATAGAGTCCAAATTTTTTGCTATAGCCATAATTCCATTCAAAGTTGTCAAAAGCTGACCAGGCGCAGAACATTCGAACATCGCATCCATCCTTTATAGCTTTGCTTACCGCATAGAGATATCGTTTATACCACAATTCGCGGCGATCATCCTTATCATCAGCTAGACCATTTTCGGTGATATAAATCGGTTTACCCAACAGAGCAAGTTCCATGAGGGCACGATATATTCCTTCAGCATAAAGACCATAATACATATCTGTTGCAATTTCATGGTCTTCTGGCCTAAATTGTGGTGCCCATGGTCTCATCCAATCGATAAGTACATGGGAGTAATAATTGAGTCCAATAAAATCTTGTACATCGCGTATTTGGGGATAGGTGAAGGTTGTGGCGTCAGTATATGTTTTCATGGCAAAATTCCCCGTTATCAAGAAGGTGGTAATCGGATCACAATAGAAATGACCCAAGGCTCTTGCAATAAGATTTTCAAGCCAATTACCAGGATGATAAGGTTCAAAATGAATAATATTATGTACAATGCCTACTTTAGCTTTATCGCCGCCAGGAAGGGACTTAATTGCACGGTATGCTGCTATATGGGCTTTTAAAAGATTTTTTGTAACAACTGCCACGCCTTCAAGACACATGCCTTTACCAAGATTGCAAGGAAAACCGAGCATACTCTTTTGTGGTCGAGGAAAATAATGCGTGAGATAGGTTTGTGCGGCATACACTCCTGGTTCGTTAATGGTGCACCAGAAATCGACTTTGTCATGAAATTCGAGAAACATACGTCGTACGTAGTCTACAAAGTAAGTAATATTTTCTTCTCTTTCAAATCCCCCTTCCTCATCAAGCCAACGTGGGATAACAAAATGAAAGTCGGTTGCCATTATTTTAATGTTTTGTTTTTTTGCTTCGTCAAAAAAATCATGGTAATGCTTAATGGCCGCTTCATCATAATAATGTTTATGTGGTTGAATGCGTTCCCAAGCTAATGAACATCGGTACGTTGACACGCCAAGATCTTTAATGAGATGCAAGTTTTTTGTGTGCTGATCTAAATCGATTTTAAGTGAAGAATGCGGATGGCTTTTTTCATGCTCATATCGTGACCAGTTTGAATGAGGGCAGTCTTCCTTTTTTGGCCTTTGTAAGAGCAGGTAGTGCCCGTAATTTGATATTCAGCAGTTGCCACGCAAAACTGAAACTGCGGGGGAAATGAGATGGCTTGCGTGTCGATTGTATTCCAACCCCACCGCAGTTCTTTTTTCCTTGTTAAAGGAATAAATAGACTGGTGAGTAATGTAGCTAATAAGAGTATGCATATATGCTTTGTTTTAATCATTATGGTTTCTACTGTGTCATCCATCTATGATTTATTGTAATGCTATGGTAGATGGGATAACAACAGAAATATAAGGATGCAACGGATATCTGAGAAGATAACTGCTAAAATTCTTCTTTTAAAATAATGCTTTGAGCTTCTTCGCGATTAGCCACTATCGCCTTCGTAATAACAGTCGCTTCCCGAAATTTGATATTCTGCGGTAGCAGCGCAAAATTCAAAAGATTGAGGAAAGGCTATGTCGCTTGTATCTATTGTTTCCCAATTCCAATGGAGTTCTTTTTGTGGTATTGCTGCTACAAATAAACTGGTAAAAGTTAAAAGGCTTAAAAAGGCTTTCACCGCGTTCCTTATTCTTTTGACTAGCGATGTTTTGGTATATTATCTGCAGAATGATTAGAAAAGGCAACAATCAAATTGGGTCGTTTTTGGGAAGAAGCATCCCTTTTTTCAATTGTTATTGTAATATTTTGACCAAGTTTATTTAAAAACCTAAAAAGCCTTTCTAATGAAAAGCCCGTTAATTTTCCGCTAATCAATAAAGAAATCTTTGGTTGATCGATCTCAAGCAACTCAGCTGCCTCTTTCTGTGTAAGTTTCATTTGGGTAATAATTCTTCGAATTTGTATGGCAAGCTCTGCTTTTGCAAGACGTTCTTCTGGATTGGAAAGTCCAAGATCAGCAAAAACATTTCCACTACTATCTTCATATTCTAAATTGATGTTTTCCACTTTCTTTTTCATTGCTTATCCTTGTTTTTTAACTTCGAAATTTCAAATGCTTCTTTTAAGCGTGCTTTTACAAGATCCATTTCTTCTTTGGGAGTTGCAATGCCTCTTGCTTCTGCCAACCCAACGAATTAATTTCAAAGTCATACTCCCCATCTTTGGAATATAAATATACCAAATCTAGTATAAATATGCAAAGGGCTGAAAAATCTTTATCAGAAAGAGCAAGGGGACATTTTTATGTTTT
The DNA here is from genome assembly GCA_963699715.1 of uncultured bacterium. Taxonomy (GTDB): domain Bacteria; phylum Babelota; class Babeliae; order Babelales; family Babelaceae; genus CAVOUX01. The sequence continues at coordinate 22,966 of CAVOUX010000009.1, read as the reverse complement.
TTCTTTTGCCATAGAAGAATGACTAGGGGGATTATGAAACTTGGGATTACTATAATTACGGTCACGCACGCTTTTAAAATACCTACCACAACGTGTCTTCACTGTTTTGGTTCCACCAATGATCAAAATTTTCTAGGACCGCCATTCCCGCAAATCGGAGTTGATGCAATTTTCGTCGTGTATTTATTGTGGAAGTTATGTAATTAAATAACTTTTCTTCTGAATATAGGTCAAGAGAGAGCGAAGGTTTTAAATACTTTGCTATCGATGTCATGAATTGTAAAGGAGATTGCATTAAGCCATTGGCAGCGGTATAAATAATTGTATAAAAGAGCTGATCATGTGAGCTGAAAAGTAGTTCGACAATACCTTTAAGAGGAGCATTATTTTCTCTGCTAAAGTCAAAGTCCAAATCCAAAAGTATTATTCCGTTGCCATTATTATCGAGGGGAATATTATTATAATGGGCATCAGAAAAACCCGTTAGTGAAATAAAAAAAGCAAGTTGCTTAAATAATGATTGAAAGAAAGCCAATGCTCCTTGGTTATTATTAAATTCTTCAAATGCATGCGCATAAAGATTTCTTTGAAAAGCAAACCCGGGACAAATATCAGCTTTTTCTTCAATAATGATTGTCCATTCATTTTTTTTATTATCAATAACTTCTATAAGCTTTGCTGAAGGAATGATGAGAAGATTAAGATTGTGAGTGGTGATAATTTTAAGGGCTTCAGTCTTATGTTCGATGTAGGAATTTAGACTATCATTTTCATGTTTCAAAACCGCTTTGAAAATGAGTTTGGGAAATTCGTTTAATTCGAAGATATACTTTGACAGACTGAAATAGGTTCTCGTCACGTCAGGATGATTTGTTTTTAACAAGAGTGAGGGAAGAATATTTTTTAATACTTTTTTAATGTTCCCTAATTCTTCATTTCTCATCGACAATTGCATTGTTTTTTTACATGAGAGCGGTTCATTATCGGTAGCACTTAGTATGCCATTGATCATAGTTGCATAACTCTTGCAATTTTTGAAATCCTCTGAAAAGAGGTTCGTATTTATAACAAGAATTATTGTGATAACAACGTGGTAAAAAGAGTTTGTTTTCATGAAATTACTTGATTGCATTCACCATGCATGCACTGATTTATATATTTTCCTTTGATTATTGAATCGATAAGTTGGTTAAGCGACTGCTTAAAGGCTTTATTTGAAAATTGCCCCATTTTTCTTTTTATTTAGGGTCCAGAAAACCCCAAGGTTTTCCAAACCTGGGGATGAATGGACACCTTATAGAGGTGCGAAAACTAGGTGCGTAAGCGCTAGTTGAGCGTCGGTGCATAGTTTGTCATACTAGAGAGTATGAAATATTGGTACGGCGCACATTCAAAGCATAGACTTATGATACACTTGGTATGGGTTCCAAAATACAGAAAAAGGGTTTTAAAAGGGGTATTGGCAAGAAGAATAGATGAATTATTGAGGTTGTGTGGTGAGGCAAATGGTTGGCAAATATTAGAACTGAATGTTCAAGAAGAGCATGTTCATATGGTTGTACAATTTGTGCCTACGATATCGGTGAGCAAAATGGTTCAGCTATTCAAAGGCAAGAGTAGTAGAATAATTCGGCAAGAATTTCCGGAGTTAGAAGAAGTCTATTGGGGAGATAGTTTTTGGGCAGATGGGTATTTTGCCGAGACAGTTGGCCACTGTAATGCAGAAAAAATATTGGAATATGTTAAGAATCAATAATTAACGTGAGTTCGATAATAAAAAGTTAACAAAAAACGAGCATTATACTATCTTCTTTTAAATTTTTGCACAAAAAAAAGAGGAAGTAAGAATGCTCGTAACAATATTTTATCATATTGATGAATTCTGCAAAGTTTTTGAAAAACAGCTTGGAAATCGATCTTTAGCTTGCACAGAAAAAATGAGCGCAAGAGGTCAGTCATTAACCCTCAGCGAAGTGATGACAATATGCATCAACTACCATTATTCGGGTTATAAGACGTTTAAAGATTATTACTGCAAGCATGTACTTGTGCATATGAATGGCGAATTTAAAGAGTTGGTAAGTTACAACAGATTTATTGAATTAAAAAAGACAGCAGTCCTGCCTCTAGCCTTATTTTTAAAATTGTGTTGCGCAAGTTCCTGCACTGGAATATCGATTATAGACAGTTTTGCATTGCGGGTCTGTCACAATAGACGGATACATTCTCATAAAGTTTTTAAAGGCATTGCACAACGGGGCCATACAAGCATGGGATGGTTTTATGGATTTAAAGTTCATTTTGTAATCAATCATAACGGTGAAATCATTGATTTTTACTTATCTGCAGGAAATGTTGCAGATAACAATCTAGAGGTTCTGAAACAACTCACAAAAAATATTTTTGGCAAACTTATCGGTGACAAGGGATACATCGTCAACCAAGCGCTTTTCGAACAGCTATTTGTCAATGGCATTCATCTCATCACCAAACTCAGAAAAAATATGAAAAATAAACTCATGCCGCTTTTTGACAAGCTGCTTCTCAGAAAACGTGGAACAATCGAATCATCAATAGGAATTTTAAAAGAGAGCTTTTCAATTGAACATTCAAGACATCGAAGCCCGACAAATTTTCTCAACTACATTTTTTCTGCTTTGACAGCGTATTTTTTTAAACAAAACAAGCCTTCGATTGTTGATTTAAAACCTATTTTGCCTCAAGCTGTTTAGTCGAACTCGCGTTAAATAAATCCCTAGACGCGAAGCCACGGCTTATCAAGCCGTGCGAGATTCACTGTTCGTTAACATTAATCCATTATAAGGGCTTCTCCGACAAGAGAAACATATTCCCCCAAAAGGATCTTAACGCGTTCAATAAGCTGGTGAGCTTTAGGTAATGTTACTGTTTTTTCAATGTGCATGATCCATTGTTCAAAATTTTTGCAACCGAGTGTTTTTTCAATCTCTTTAAATAGATTTTTAACATGAGGGCTATTGATTGTTGTTTTTTCGCCATAACTATCGATTGCAAATCCTAAGAAATTCTTTGCGAAAGCCTTCATTTTTATGGTACGTTTCCTAGTATTTTTCGATACTTTCTGCAATTTTGTAAGATGAGGAAGAGTGCCACATATTTTTTTGTTAGCACTTGGCATTATGAATGCATCTTTTAAAAGGTTGATTATTTCATTGTAATTGTCCTGAAGCAATTTTTTTAATTGTTCAGCTCGGTTGGTTTTGAAAGTTTCCCTCGCGTGATTGAACCAGCCTTCAAAGTTATGGCATTCAAGTGCATTTTCTAGGTCAGCAAAAAGCTGCTGCACTACGGGACTCTTCAGAGACATTTCTTGTGTGCGATTGTTATTAAAATTAAAAAATGCTTTAACAATGTTAAGGAACATTGTTAAATAATGATCTTTTTGTTCTTGGGTAAGAGTATCGCGATCAAAATAGAGAGGAGCTAATGTGGCAATGTGGTTTAAATCACCACATTGGTCACGTTGAGAAATGTTGGTATTTGTTTGTAACTCCATGCTGCATGATAATAATATCGCAAGAGAAAGTAGTATTCGGTTCATAAAGCCCTTTTTAGGTGAGAGAAAATACGATTCCAAAGTATTGTCAAATAATGACATTATAATAGTAATGGATATGGTTATAATGTCAACATAAGTGCAAGATTGTATCAATTTGAAATAAAACAAGTGTTATTTATCAAAACTATGATTCTTGCTTCCTTAAGGAAATTGTAGAAAAAAATGAACCTAGTTGGACCCCAACCAGGTTCATCAGTATATTTGCTTACTAAAGATTCTGCCTATTTCTTTTTCAACATAGGCAACCCCGTTCTCGCATTTTCTATCACCGCATAGCCAGCTGGCAGCTGATCAAGTGCTTCTTTACCAGCTTTTCCTGCAAAGTAATAGATCCTTTGCTTGCGATCTCCTTTGAGCGTCACTTCTTTTGAATGTAAATAATACGTTTTTCCGCTCTTTTTTGATTTAACACTAAAAGCCATTTAGCTCTCCTTTGTAATGGTTTGAGAGATAACCTAGTATGATCAGTGCTTTGTTGTCAAGAGTGACAGAGTAGATTACAGCCTTCTTTCGAATCTATCATTATAAGCAGGTGGTCATGACACTGCAGCGATTGAAAGATAGTTGAATATATTAATTCTTTACAACAATGGCTTCTTTGAAAAGATCAACTAATTCATTGAATGATTCACCATAACGTTGCCAAGCAGAAGCAGCTTTTGGTGAATGAAGGACTGATTTTCCATGGAGTGCCCAACGTTCAAAATTTGAACATTCAAGTGCTCCTTCAAGCTCTTTATAAAGTCGCTTAACCTCGGGACTATCCATGTTGATGCGTTTACCTTGAGAATCAATGAGAAGATTGAGAAGAGCACGTAAAACCTTTGCTCCATTGATAACAGCTTTTTTTTGCGTTTTATATGCTGCATCGCCATTTTCTGACGAGCGGGCTATTCCTTTTTGAGTGAAAAATCTCGCAATTTTTGCCAAATGTTCAAGTGACCCACACTGCGCAAATTTTTGCTGCTTAGGTGCTGGTTTTGGATGGTGCTTGCGATGCGCTGCATTCATTTGGCTAGCTGAGGTGAAGATGAGAACTAATAAAAAGGTTTTTTTCATAATAAGATCCTCGTTTGTGCAGTATAATGACCATCTGGCTAAAATAACAAGTGTTATTAAGCACAATAGTAAGATATGTTAATTATTTGTCAATTATTATATGGTGTTTATGCTGCATGAGCGTAAGAAACGGCCAATTCAAGGACTCATTCATCGACTAAAGTTTTCAAAAATTGTTTTTCTTGCTACTATTTAAGTGAATGCCTGAATTAATTGGAGGAAAACATGATACATCTAAGGTTTCTTTTCGTGGCTCTTATTTCAATAATATTCATTCCAGGATGCTTTCATCAGTCGGATGACGAGGTTATAAGTAATGCCTCGAATGCAGCCAATAATATTGTTGCTCGATACGATGGACTTCTCAATGCTCCTGATGATGAAGCTATTCTCGAATGCGCACAGCAGTTTGGGGTAAATAATAGGATAAGTGGATGGTCTGGATTATGGCAAAACATGACGGGCAATGATCATCTTACCAATGTTGAAGGAGCACCATTTCACCGAACGAACTATTTTATTGAGGGTGATATCAACCATGTGTATCGTCACCTTGGGTATCTTGAATCTCGAATGTTGACGGGAATTCCGCTTTATGAAAGATTGCGAAAAATAAAAAACAATTTGAATTATATATCGCATGTTATAAGAACGTCCCAGGAATATATCCAAGAAGATAGATATATTGAGGAGCGGAGAATTCAGCTCCAGCAGCTTGAAGCAGCTCAAAGACAAAATGCATTGCTTGATAAAATTGCAAGCAAGCCGGTAGTTATTACAGAAGAAAAAGTAATAACGACATGTCAAAAACCTTCAAAGCCTATAATCATCAAAGAAACAATAAGAGAAGAATGTTGCCATGATAAGTCTCATGACAAGAAAAAAAAGAAGAAGCCGGTCAAAAAAGAGTCGGAATTTAATGTGGGTGATGCCTGTGGTAAAAGACCGCATATCATAGTCTAAACATCACTTAATGGGGGCACCGTCCCCCATTATAAGTAGTCTTTTTTGTACGCAAAGCCTTACGTTCGATTTGTATCATTCTTACTGGTGTTACCAAGCTTTAGAAAATATTAAATGCCGGCGCTCATGAAGTAAGCTCCTTGAGCTTTTGATGTTTTAGCTCATCTCGATAAAAAATGATAAGACCAACGAAAATTATTGTTGCCGATACGAGGAAGTTGATTGTTATTTTTTCACCTAAAAAAATCCAGCTAAGAATACCTGTAAATACCGGTATAGAAAAACCTGCAAGGGATATGAGTGTTGCATTGTGGTGTTTCAAGAGTTGGCCATAGAGAGTGTAGGCAATGACATTCCCAAAAATTACCGTGAAGCTCATGAGGCCAGTGAATTTCCATAATGAAGGAATCACAATTGGGCGAGCGGGGTCAAGCCAAGGTGATGCTGTCAGTGCGAGTAAACCGCTTTCCATCATGATGATACTGTTCAATTGCGCAGGAGTATAGAGGTTTTTCCTTAATTTCATTTGTACCATGATCCATCCAAAGCGACTGAGGATCACTGCCCCTAAAGCCGCAAGCTGCGGAAGAAGGGCATTTACGCATGTGGTTTCAAGCAGTGTCAGATTAATTGAAAGAACAACTCCGATAAAGCCAAGTAAGATTCCAACCATTTTGGAAATGGTGAGCTTTTCTCCCCATAGCATATACAAGTAAAATGCGGTGACAAATGGATCTATGCTTCCTAACAAAGTTGCCTGGGCTGCCGGTAAATGAGAAAGTGCATAGGCTTTTAAAATTGATGGCAAAAAGGTGGTAAATACTGCAACACCAGTTAATGCCAACCAATCTCGTTGTATGTTTTTGAGGGTCGCTTTATGCCTATGCCAAGAATACAAAAATAAAATAAAACCTGCGGTTAACATTCTTATTCCAACAAAAAGCGTAGGAGGTAGAATACAGAGTAAAAGCTTGTTTGCCATGATTCCACCGGTAAATAAGACGAAGGTGAAAAAGATTGTGAACATCGATTTTCCAAAAATTAAGTTTCTGCTTAAGTATAAAGATGTCTTATTAATTGGGCTAAATGAGAGGTAGCGCCGAACGAGCGAAGACTGGAGGAGAGAGTGGGATTCGAACCCACGATCCCGATCACTCGGGATAACGGTTTTCAAGACCGCCGCTTTCGACCACTCAGCCATCTCTCCAAATACCTTAAAGAGTATAATTTATTTTATAGTACTGATCAATCTAAAGACTAACTTTTTAAAAAGGGGGCTTTTGTCTCCTCTAATAATCTATTATTTTTTTATTTATCCTTACAATATTGACAATCATATGCTCACAATCTTACAATTACCGTATATTGCTAATCAGGGGCGGGGCGCCATGAAGAAGAAAGCATTATATAATTTTATACTCATATTGGCCAATTTATCATTTGTTGACAATTTTAGTGGTAGTTATCCTCACATTTACGTTAATTCTATTCCCAAATGTGGAACTCATTTGCTTACTCAATGCGTCAAATTGCTCACCAATCGCCCTTTGTGGGAACTGCCAACAGGGCAAATGGTAGCAGATAATTCCTTACCTTATCCGAAGAACAATGAGTTTTTTGCAACACATGTTGTATATTCTCAAGCTGCAGTTCAAACCTTTAACAAGCGTAATTTTAAAACCCTTTTTATTTATAGAGATCCAAGGGATCAAGTGGTTTCATGGGTGTATTTTATTTACGAAGGCGGATTTAAAAAGCGACGTCTTGATAATCCGTTAAGAAAACTACCATTTTCACAACTTTTAACGACCTGTATAAAAGATGTGAAAAATGAGTATAAAAAATATCTTCCCTGGATGAAAGAAAAAAACTGTTGCACGATCCGTTTTGAGGATCTCATAGGGCCTCAGGGCGGAGGTTCGTTGGAAAGACAAATAGCTGCAATAAAAAAAATTGCTGAACATCTTGAAGTGCCTCTGAATGATAGCAAGCTAAAATATTGTGTTAATAATTTGTTTGGTTCAACCATTACCTTTAGAAGTGGCAAAATTGGAGGCTGGAAAACCCATTTCAAGAGTTATCATAAAGACATTTTTAACGCCTCAACGGGAGATTTACTTAAACAACTGGGATACGTGAAAAATGATAAATGGTAATGTTTTTATGATGAACCGAATTGGAATAAAAAAAATTATAGCATTTTACCCCATATTATTATTTTCTATAACACTGTTTTGTCAGAAAGAGAAGACATTTGCAAATTTCTATAAACCGTTGACAGTTAATTACTTGTACCAGTTGATCGGTAAGCATCCCCACCTCGGTCTGAAAATACAAAAGCTTTTCAAAGTAAAAAAAAAATATAATGTCCATGAAATGAGTGGCAAAAAAGTGATTTCATTTAGTCTTTTTTGGAAATCTCGTTTTAAACAGGGGCATCAACCAAAGATATCTCCTGAATCTATTTATCAAACGACAAGTACAACAAGGACGAATCAATCCTTTAATAGCTTGTATGTTGAACCACTTATCAAACAACTAAAGGTCTTAAAGAAATATTATCCTGGTTGGATTGCTCGTATTTACTTGGCACATGACCTTGAATTTTTGGTACCCCGACTGCAGATGGATCATGTAGAAATTTTTGTGATGGAATCAAATTCCATTGCAGCTTCGCCTGGGGCGATGTGGCGATTTCTTGTTTTTGATGATCCACATGTCAAAATGGCTATTATAAGAGATGCTGATCCAGCAGCGGATCGATTTGACGGCAAATTTACGTTTTCGTCTCACATCAAAAAGTGGTTTGAATCTGAAGAATCGAAAGGGTTTTATAGGTTGAAAAATTTCGAGTACATGGCTCATCATTGGTCTAAAAATAAATTTTATAGTCCTATCTCGGGAGGGGCTTTTGGTGGTAAGCATGTGAATTGGATCAGTATGCAAAAAGGTATGATTGGTTTTATTTTGCATCGAATGATTTATCGTGGCGAGAAAAGGCATTTGAGTGATAAAGCATTTCCCGGACACCCTTATGGTTATGGAAATGAATTTCCAAGTTATGGATTTGATGAAAGATTTTTAAAGCATGTTCTGTATTTTGCTGCAACGAGAAGAAATCAATTAACGCTTATTCCTACCGGACATTTGAAAAATAAAGGCAAACATTTATCAGCTAATCATCCAATAATGCTTGATTTAAAATATGCAAAATTTAAATCTACGGGAGGGTTTTGAGTAATCTTGATGTGGTTATGAAAATTGATTTTATGCGACCTCTTCGTTTTCCAAAGGGTAAAAAATTTAACGAAAGAAAGTTGATAATGACTGCGATTGTTCCGTTGTTTAACATTTTTAGGAAGAACACATTTAAATTTGTTGCTTTGATTTCTTTATTTCATCACTCTTTTTCAAGACAACTAACAATGGCCACTGTTTATAAACCTTTTCCGCTTAATTATTTGTATAAACTTGTAGAATCTAATCCAGCAACGAGGAACAATCTCAGCCGACTGTTTAACGTGACAAAAAAGTTTAATCTCCAACCGGGAAAAAAAAAGAAAGTGATAGCTTATAGCCTTTTTTGGAAGGCGCGGTTTAAACATCATCATCAACCAATTGTGAATGAAAAAACAATTTATAATCGAACAAGTACGGTGAAAAAAAATGATTCGTTTAATCATTTATATGTCGAGCCCCTTATTAAGCAGCTCGAAGCCATAAAGCATATTTTTCCCCGATGGATTGCTAGAATTTATTTAGCTCATGATCTGAAGTTTCTTATTCCACGATTAAGCATGCCCCATGTCGAAATATTTCTCATGGAGTCTAGTTCTATCGCCGCGGTCCCGGGATCGTTATGGCGATTTCTTGTATTTGACGATCCAGCAGTGGACATGGCTTATATTAGAGATGCCGATTGTTCAGAGAATCGTTATGATGGAAATTTTGTGCACTCGCCACGGGTGCGAAAATGGCTTGAATCAGTTAAAACGAAAGGATTTTTTAGACTCAAGAACTTGGCTGCCCAATGGTTAGAGTATCGCAATCTTCCCTATAGTCCCATTTCTGCCGGCGCATTTGGCGGCAAGTTAGTGCATTGGATAAATATGAAGAAAGCAATGATAGGGTTCATAATGCATCGAACATTTTACCCTAATGAGCGACGCCATCGCATTGATGGAGCTTTAGAAGGCTTTCCTTATGGCTATGGCAATGAATTTCCCAATTATGGATTTGACGAAAGATTTTTAAAACATGTTCTGTATTTTGAGGCAGCAAAAAGAAAGGAACTGACCTTAATTCCAACAGGATATCTAAAAAAAAGAATTCGTGAAGTTCCTAGGAATCATGTATTAAAACTTGATCTCATGTATACAAAATTTAAATCGGTAGGTGGATTTTAATGAGACGGTAAAAAAATCTTTTTGCCGCGGTGAGATGATTCTTCGATTATAAATGTTTTATATTCAAAAATAAATGAAGGGGATTTGGATGCATTTTTTCCTAATAATGTTATGTGCGCTGAGCTTTACTGGGTCCACTCTTGAAAGTTGTGAAGGAACGTACGTGCCGTTTGCTCAACGTAAAAATCCTGTTTTACGTTGTCCTGCTGTTACTCATCGAGTTAATTCCAATTCGACAGCTCCCTCTAGTCAGCAAAATGAGCCTCATGCAGGAAGCGCGGTCAATTTACATCGTGAGTTGCAAGAAGGATTTTTTTTGCGTGATTTTATTAGGCTTATTGAGCAATCTGATTTGACAGGTGTTTTCCCTAGCCAGGTACGAATCTTGGCGCCTCCGGAACAACCAGGTGATGGCATAATTCATTTTTTGGAATTGCGTACGCCACCCAATGACTTAGCATTTGTGAGCATGATAGATTTCAGCGATTTTATTCGTATTGGACAACCATATGCATGGGGTTTTGATGGGCTTGGTCGACCATTCATTACTATTGTCTATACAGTAGAATTTATTGGTCCTCGAGCATTGGAATTGAATGTCCAACCAGATCGGATGTATATTCAAACTTTTTTTCGCAACACTGATCGACCAGGAAATTGGGCGGCTGCTGGAACGGGACAATTGGCTCGATGCGGTGGGTTGACAAGCCAAGAGTTTGTGACGATGGCTGAGCTTATTATTTATGGATTAAAAGAATCTGATGCTCATGGAGCACGGGCGCTTTTAAGGCTTGCTAAAATTCCTCCGATTGAAAACAAGCACGATTTTGATCCCATTGAAGTAAAAGATTCAGATGGATCGAAAGGTAAGAAGAGAAAAGAGGCTGATAGCTAGGATTGGATATAAGTTTCTCATGATGATGTTGAATCATACAAAAACTCTGCCATAAAATCACGCCTTTACATATTACGTAGACATTATATATTAAGATATGATAAATTAATAAATATTAAACAGTGAGATTATCTATGAAAAAAGTAAATGTTACCTTTTCAATTCCTATCGAAACACAACAACTTTTACAATCTCTCATAGGGCGCAGAAAAATGAGTTCATTTGTAGCAAAAGCATTAGATAAGGCCCTCCTTGAAAAAATTGAGGTCTTGAAAAAAGCTTATATCGAAGCGGAAAAGGATCCTTCTAGAAAAGAAATTATTAAGGATTGGATGCATGCAGAAATTGAAGGATGGGAATGAAAAAAATTCCAAAGCGCGGGCATATTTACTGGACAAATTTAGATCCAACGATTGGATCAGAAATAAAAAAAACACGTCCTGCTCTCATTATTTCCAATGATATTGCTAATGCTTTTTCCAGTCGCGTAATTGTTGCACCAATAACAAGTAGCGTATCAAAGCTCTTCCCCTTTGAAGTTGAAATAGAAATCAATGAAAAAAAAGGAAAAGTTCTTCTTGATCAGATAAGATCAATAGACAAAAGCAGATTAGGTAAACTAATCGGTGAGTTAGATTCAAAAATTATGCACAAAGTTAATGAAGCATTGAAGATTTCTCTTTTTCTTGAATAAAATATTATTCAATTCCCTTGTGACTCCATCGGCAATATTCACGTATATTTAAACCCAAAAGAATTAAAATTTATAAAAGAGCCACGTAATGCCTATAAATCTTCTTAAGTTGACGACGTTGTGGTGCGCCCAGGAGGAGTCGAACCCCCAACCTTCAGATCCGTAGTCTGACGCTCTGTCCAATTGAGCTATGGGCGCGCATATATCTTTTAATCAACAGATAGCTGAACTGTGATAGTTGTCCAGCTGTTGCCGACTTTCATTTATGGCCTGCCATACTACTACGCTACTCTGTAGCTACGAAGTACAGGTACGAAGCTTGCCGAGCCTGACGGCCCGGATAAGCGAAGTATGGTGGAGAGAGAGGGATTCGAACCCTCGCGCCCCCTTTTAAGGGACTCTTGCTTAGCAGGCAAGCGCTTTAGACCACTCAGCCATCTCTCCAAAAGTATAGTGATTTTTGAAAGAACCGTATAGAATGACATCATAAAGTTTTTACTCCTTTTAGGCAAGTTATTTTGCAATTTAGAGGTTGTTATGGCTTTTACCGTAGAGGTTAAGGTTGTGCCGAGCTCTGGCAGGCAGCATCTTACCTTAGATAAGTCAAATAGTTTACGATGTTATCTTAAGAGCCCTCCCGAGGGTGGGAAAGCTAATAAGGAACTTATTTCATTTTTGGCGAATATACTTAAAATTCCACAGACCAGTATATGTATTGTCTATGGAGCTACCAGTCGTAAAAAAGTGCTCAATATTAAAGGAGGCTATACAAAGGTATCGCTTCTACGGGCGCTGGGTATCGATATTGAAACACAACAAAAACTTTGGTAAAACAAAATGCCCTATTATGTTTGGCATGGTATTGACTCAGCAAATAATAATCGTTATGGCAAAACATATGCACGCAACATTGATCGATTACGAGCACACTTGGGGGAACAAAATATAAAGGTTCAAGTAGCTCGATTGCCTGTTTTTAATTATGTAAAACCTATTCCAAAATCATTGCTCGTATCAGTATTTGAAAACATGCATAGTCTCCTACAAGCTGGTTTACGTGTTGATGAAGCACTTGAACTTTGTGGCAAAACGGTCAATCATAATCTTCTTCCTACTATATTATCTGATAGCGCGTTAGCAATTCGAGAAGGAATATCGCTTGACGTGATTTTTTCAGAGCACGTTCCTTGGCTTGACAATCTTTTGGTTCCTCTTATGCGAGCTGGTCATGAATTGGGTTCATTTTCAGAGACGTTTAAAATGCTCGAATTACATTATAAGATACAAGAAGAATTATCTCGTAAACTAAAATCAGCGCTTTTTATGCCTTTAATAACACTCCTCTTTTTCCTCATGATAACCATAATAATTTTTATTGCGGTCATTCCGCGTTTTGAAATGCTTTTTGGTATGTTTGATAAGCCGGTTCCAGGGATTACCAAATTTCTTTTTAAAATGAGTTACTTTATAAGAAATTGGTTTTGGCTTGCAATTTTTTTCATAGCCGCATTGATTATGCTTATTCAGTATTTAATTAAAAAATTTATGCACAAAAGACAGCATAGTGGCTTGATTTTAAAAATCCCCCTCATAGGAAAGATAATACGCTATTATTCAATGACTCTTTTTTTGCAGAGCCTGGCGGTACTCCTTGAAGGTCGTATTCATCTTGTTAAAGCAATTGAGCTTGCAAGTCAAACCATAAGAAACAAATATATACAAGATTGTTGCGTCAAGGTATCAAAGAATGTCGAATCTGGCAGGACATTAAGTTCATCTTTTCGGCATTATTCTGCGCTTCATGCAGAAGATATTGAATCACTTTGTGCTTTGGGTGAGGCTGTAGGAAATCTTGATGTTATGACCCGCAAGGCAGCACTTATATATCATACAAAAACCTACGCTGCGTTAAGCCTTGTAACATCACTTATCCCTCCCTTTTTGATCATGGTACTTGGTTTTTTTATTGCAGTACTTATTTTTTCTGTTTATGCTCCACTGCTTACGCTGTCAAGAGTTATTGGTTGATAGTTTAAGAAGTGATAAGTCGAGGGTTTGAGTCAACTTTTTAGTTGATGCATAGCTTTCATGAATAAACTTTTTGGCATCAAGCAGCAAAGGTCTTATTTGGTGCGAAAGTTTGCGAGGTAATTTATGAAGTTTTGATCTTTGAAAAAATTCGTCTAACTTATTGCAGAGATCTCTTGGGGTAAAATGTTTTACTATTTTTTTAAGTTGCGTAGTATACATTTTTAATGCTTGACGCTCAGAAGAAGTAAGTCTTTCCAGATTTATTTTATTTAAAGCTTGTTTATTTTTCTCACAAAGATTAACTCTTAAACAAGATCCATAATCTATGGCATAAAACGTATCATTTTTTTTGTCATAAAGAAGATTAGATCTATGCCGACTGTTATTTCCTAAAAATGCATCAACCGCTATAATTCGTGCTAATTCGCCCCTTACAGCCATGGTTCTTATAAGTTTACGATTAAGCGAACAATCTATGGGAGCATGTCCCTTGCAGCGTTGCTGTATGGTCAGTCCTTGATAGGTCCCTCTCAAGGCAATAGTCTTGCCAGGCAAAAAAGTATGAAGTGTCGCTGGATAATCGGGATAATGTTTATGGGTACACGGGCTTGAGGTTGCAATTAATTCAACATGATTGCAGGGAATATGTAGAGATTCTGCTAGCCATGTGCTAAAAGCCTCTATAACAGTCATAAATTGTGTATACGCGGTAACTATTTTTCTTTGTTTGAGCAAAAAGCGTTTGTCTCGGTTGTCTTTTAAAACAGCAATATAGCTATGGGGCGCGTCCATAGTTCCAACTTTTATTAATAAGTTGCAATTACTACCTTGAAGTGCTTCGGCCATTAACAGAAGCGCTAATAAACGGGCTGTTAATTTCATCAATTACCCCAAATTTATGGTTGATAATAAAGCATACGATTTTCAGAGATGCTGCAACAAGACTCTTATATTTTTTTTTGTTTTTAAGATAGAATTAGCGATGATTGAACAAAAAAGGATATTTCATGAAATATGCTGGACTCATTTTTCTAACACTTTTTTTCCTGGACGTTATGCCGAATGCGATAAAGAAATTTTATACGGACTTTGATCAATCGATGGGCAAAGGGACACAAGCTTACGAAAAAAAATATAAAAAACCACTCAATAATGAAAAGCTAATCTATGCAAAAAAATTATATGAAAAGAATAATTTTAACAAGGTTATATGTGGTAAGAAGTTAAAAATTCCAAAAATTATTCACCAAATTTGGGTGGGCGATAATCCTATTCCTGCTAATTATAAAAAATTGAAAAAGACATGGATCAATAATCATCCCGGCTGGAAATATTATTTGTGGACTAACGCTAAAGTTGCTCATTTAAAACTTCATAATCAAAAATTTTTCGACCAAGCAATTGACCCTGTCGAAAAGGCCAATATTGTACGATATGAAATTTTATATAAATATGGCGGTGTATATGTGGATATTGATTTTGAATCATTGCGATCTTTAGAACCACTCCATTATTGTTATGATTTTTATACAGGTATTGAACCCAATGATTCAGCTCACTTGTTGAACAATGCCCTTATTGGTTGTGGTAAACACAATGCGTTAATGAAGTACTGTATAGAAACTATAAAAGATGATATGCACTTAGATTCTCGATTCCATAGGAATGGGGTCGGCCATTTTACCCGATTTTTTATGGCTATGGCAGATAAAGTCGACGGTTCGGTAATTGCTTTGCCCCCTAGCTATTTTTATCCACTTAATATTAAGCATCGGCTTGGCAAAGATATTATTTATTGCTTAAAGCCGGAGTCATTTGCAGTTCATTATTGGGCAAATGAATATTCAAAACAGAATAAGGAATATGGCGTTAAAACGCCGACATTAGCCTATCTGAAGGATAAAGAGAATAAAAACAAATGAGCTATCTCGCCTGTCAGAGTAGAACTATTTTGACATATCTTGGTTGCCGAAGACCGTTCTTTATGATATCATTTACTCATGAATCACAATTGCCGGGGTGGCGAAATGGCAGACGCACGGGACTCAAAATCCCGCGGTGGCAACACTATGTCGGTTCGAGTCCGACCCTCGGTACCAAAGTCTTAATAGTATGAATGATTGTATATTTTGTAAAATTATAGCATCGAGCCCCCAGGCTTTCTTATTTGAAGAAGAGGACTTGGTTGTTATTAAAGATATAGCACCAAAAGCCCCAATACATTATCTTATTATTCCGAAAAAACATGTAAAAGATATACAATCACTTGACACCCAAAATTTGAGTCTTGGAACCAGTATGTTTTCCATGGCTCAAAAAATTGCGAGGGAAATTCCGCAAGCTCAGGATTTTCGCTTTGTTATCAACAGCGGCCCAGCTTCAGGTCAGAGAGTTTTTCATCTACATGCCCATTTTCTTTCTGGAAGCCGATTTGATGATGGTTTATAATGTGCCGGGGTGGCGAAATTGGTAGACGCGCAGGTCTCAGAAGCCTGTGGTGGAAACACTGTGCTGGTTCGAGTCCAGTCTCCGGCACCAAAGATTCACTATGTATATAATAGCTTCAATCATTTCTTCATTCTGTGCTGCATCCATTATGACTTATATTTCCCTGGCTACGCCCTTAGGTCCTTGGATTGAACCGGTTTTTGTGATGGCGGCAGCAGTATTTGCAAAATTTATTTTTTCACTAAGCGATGAAAAGCAACGGGAATTACTGGCTTGCGTTGCTGCTGCGAGTGGAGTGGCAGGGATTGCTGCGGTGGGGTGCGCTTTTTCATATCCTACTCTGTATTTTCTTGAACCAGCTCTTTTTAATGAGTTGTTAGGTCAACCGACTGTATTTATTTCAACGCTTGTTGGGATCGTATGCATTTCTGGTATCCTTGCCTTTGCCGGAGTGAGTTTATGGGAAAAATCTTTATTAGTGCGGCCAGATCTTACTTTTCCTGTTGCCCAGTTGCTCAGTAAGTTAACCACGTCGCAGGAGAGCGCATCCAAAGGCATTCAGCTTGCTCTTGGCAGTTTACTAACATGCTTATTTAACCTTATTCAGATGACGAGTCGCGTAATACCTTCAACAGTCACTTTGTTTAAAGGATATTCGTATGTCTTGCTTGAGATTCCTGCATTTGTTTTGAGAGCTGACACATCGATTATGCTCACCGCATTGGGTTTTGTTACGGGCACCATGATTGCCATGCCCTTGACAGTAGGAGTGATGGCTAAAATTTTGCTCATTGGTCCATTGCATAAGCTTATTTTTGTAGCAACAAATTATGAACAGATGATTTTGGCATGGTGCTCAGGCATGGTTCTTTATGGAGCTTTTTTAGGAATAGCTAATGCCGTAAAAAAAGGGTCACTCAGTATTGTTTTGGGTTCTTTAAAAAATAAGAGGTGGACCTTTGTAGAAATGACAACATTAAAGACACTGTTTTCAGGGGCTGCCATTTTTCTATCATGGTATTTCTTTAGTAAGTTTGGATTTAGTTCTCGTTCATTTGTGTGCTTACTTATAGCTGCGGGCATTTGCACGTACCAACTAATCTTGATTGCAGGCAAAATCGGGGTGGCTCCCTTGGGAAGATTTGCAACGTTTGTGATGCTTCCGGGTTTAATACTTTTTCATTATACTTCAGTACAAGTTACTCTTGTTACTCTATTTATTGAATTATGCGGTGGAATAGGTGTTGAGCTGATGTTTGGAAGAAAGCTGCTTACTCTCGTTCCCTTATCGCGTAAAAATATAATTCGTTCTCAAATTATTGGATTACTCGTTGCCGCGGTTACTATAGGAGTCATATTTTGGTTGCTGAGTTCCTACAGTGGGTTAGGAATTGCGCCTCTTATGGCACCAAGGGGTTATGCACGCGCCTCATTAATAAAGGCACCCGGATTTGATTTTACTATTATGGCGTGTGGGGTAATCTTTGGATGGATACTCCATTACTTTAGAGTTAATTCTGTGCTAGCAATAAGTGGTCTCTTGATGCAACCTGAGTACATAATTCCTCTTGTCTTAGGCGGTTGTATAAGTTCACTTATTAAAAGAAGAGAAGAGTATTACCCCTTTTGGTCAGGTATTTTTGCTACAGCAAGTCTCTTTATGATTATTAAAACGCTCCTGTAATTTTTGCCGCTCTTAAGATTTAAAATGTCTTGTAATGTGTATATTCTATATTGTAGCCTTACCAAATTGTTTGGGTGAAGGTTGTTTGGTAGTTTCCAAAGGGGTAAGAGCGTGAGTTCATTTCGGTCTGCCGCAGCAAAATAAATGACTCTTTTTAAGAAGCGTTCATCAAACCCATAACCCATATAATCATTGCCAAAACCGTAAGGGTGTTTTTTGGAGGAAAAATCATAAGAATGTCTCTTTTCATGAGGAAAAAGTATTCTATGAAGAATGAAGCCTTTCATTGCTTTCTCGATATTCAGCCAGTGAAAGTTTTTGCCACCAAAACTTGCTGCTGAGATGGGGCTGTAATAGCGGCTATAATGTTTGTTGCGAGAACGCCAAGCTGTAACATAATAGTTTAAATCACGAACTCTAAAAAAACCTTTCGTTTTGGGTGAGTAGATCCACTTAAGAACTTTATTTGTCATGCTAAAATCGCCATCCCATCGTGCGCTTCCACCATCAGCATCTTTGACATAGGCTGCTTTAACAGTTTTATCCTGAAATACTAAAAAACGCCATAGTGATCCGGGTGCTGCAGCTAAAGATTTTGAATGCATAACATACACTTCAACTCCTGGCAGCAAGAGTTGAGGAACCAAAAACTCTAAATCTGCAGCCAAATAAACCCGAGCGGTCCATTCTTCTGGATAAAGTTTTTTAAATAATTTTAACTGTTTTATCAATGGTTTTACATAAATCACGTAGAATGATGAACCATACTTAATTGCGGGGCTTTTTTGATAAATTGATTTGTTAGTAACAATTGGTTGATTCATATCAAAATAAGGAGCCTTATAAAATAAACTATAGGAAATAACCTTTTTTTTAATCTTAGGTTGCTTTTGATATATTTTTTTTACCTTGAAAAGAGAATCAAGAAACTCTTTTTTCTAGGTGCGAATCTACCAAGTTATACAGATAAGAAAGCGATAAAGGTTTGTAAATATCGGCAAATGTCTCGGCTCCACAATTTTTTGCCAGCACAATAAACAAAAATAGAACTAATAATTTTTTCACGGTTTCTCCAACTGCTGAACGTATTATAGGCGAAAGAATAAACCATAAAACATTCTTCATGCTAGTTTTTCATGAAAAATTTATTTTTTTTGCGAACCTGCTCTTTTGAGTGATTATTATGCTTTTTAAAAAACAAGAGAATGCTATTTCTAATCTGTTGTGCTGGGTTTTGCATGGGAGTATATAAGATATTGTTCAATGAAAGGCATAATATCCCCATCAAGAACAAGTTCCGGCTGTGGAGATTCGGTGTCTGTTCTATGGTCTTTAACCATTTTATAGGGGTGGAGAACATAGGAACGAATCTGAGATCCCCATTCAATGGCTTTTTTTTCAATTGAGGCGACCTTTGCCTCTGTTTCCTCTTTTTGCTTTTGCTTAAGTTTTGCAAGAAGCATTTTCATCGCAGTTTCTTTATTTTGCAGTTGTGAACGTTCACTTTGACACTGAACAACAATATTAGTGGGAATATGTGTTATGCGAACTGCAGAATCTGTCTTGTTGACATGTTGCCCCCCTGCTCCACCCGCGCGGTAGGTATCAATTCGAAGATCTTTGGGATCTATGGAAACATCAGTCGCCTGGGCTTCTGGCATGACAAAAACGCTTGCAAAGGAGGTATGACGTCTTTTGTTGGAATCAAAAGGGGAGATTCGAACAAGTCGATGAATACCATGTTCGCCTTTTAAGAGACCGTAAGCATTTTTTCCTTTGATAAAGAGAGTTGCTGACTTTATTCCTGCGCCTTCTCCAGGCTGGTAATCAAGAATTGCGACGGCAAATTTTTCACGTTCACAAAAACGAACATACATACGCAGAAGTATTTCAGCCCAATCTTGCGACTCAGTACCTCCTGCACCTGCATTGATGCTCAAAAAACAGTTTGATTCATCAGTTTCCTCGCTCAAAAGGAATGCAATTTTGAGATTGCGAAGGGCTCTTGAATAAGTAACAACATCGCAACGTAATTTTTCCAGTTCAAGCTGATCATCTTTAAAGAGATTAATTAACTCATTTAATTCTTTATGAGTGTGAATGGCTTGAAAGTATTGATCGCGCTGTGTTCGGATTTTCTGAAATGACTTTAAGATTGCTGCTTGCTGCGGCTTCTGCCAAAGATTCTCATCTTGGCTTAAGAGGGCTAGTTTCTTGAAGGTTTCTTCATTACCAGACTGTTTCCAATAATTTTGAAGGGTCTCAAGATCTGGTTCTGATTTTTTTAAAATCTCGTACAATTCGTCAGCCAACATGGCTTATCTCCAAACAGAGCAAGGTAAAAATAAATTTGCTTATATATAAAAGAATACTATATTTTACTCCATTAGTCTTGCCATGGTAATAAGGGCTCTCTCATGAAGTTTTTTAAAGTTTCTTTGATGATCAGTTTAATGATTATGACTAGAATATATAGCAATTCTTTGCCATCAATTGACTTTGATAAGGCTATGCAAAAAGGTTCTAAGGAATATACTGCCAAATTTATAACTACAAAAGATAATCAAGGGAAAATCGAACTTTTAAAAGATTTGTTTAGTAAAAATTACCACTCACGAATTAGGCCCAAAGGAATTCAAAGAATTCCCCGAATCATACATCAAATTTGGGTTGGAGGAAAACCCGTTCCCTCCAAATATATGAAACTTATGAAAAGTTGGATTGTCAAGCATCCAACATGGAAACATCGCCTCTGGCTCGACAAAGATGTGGAGCAATTGACCCTTCGTAATCGCGTCTATTATGATGCAACAAGTGATCCCATTGAAAAGGCAAATCTGGTTCGCTATGAGATTTTGGAGCAAATGGGTGGCTTATATGTTGATATTGATTTCCTTTGCTTAAAGTCATTGGAATGTTTTCATGAGCGATATGATTTTTATACGGGAATAGCTCCTCTCGATTGTGTTGCAATGCTTAACAATGCATTGATTGCTTGTGGTCCGCAACATCCGATTATTAAGCATTGTATAGATACAGTAAAAGATGATATACATAGGATCAATAGATTTGAGCGTACCGGTGTAAGACATTTTTCGCGCTCTTTTTTTGCCACCTATAATATAGGACCTGGTGTAACGATAGCATTGCCTGTTCAATTTTTTTATCCTGGTCCAGGATAGGAAGGCGCCGCCGACGCTGACGACGAGGCCGACGCTGATGAGGCCCGCGCCCCACTTGCCGACGAGGCTCTCCAGGACGCCCGCCATCGACGGCACCGGCAGCCCGGCCAGCTCCTTCTGGGTGAGGATGCCGGTCGAGAGCAGCGAGACCAGCACGTAGATGGTCAGCGCGCCCACGAAGCCGATCAGCGTCGCCGCGCCGACGTCCGAGCGCTTGGCGGCGCGCTCGCTGTAGACCGAGGCGCCCTTGATCCCGATGAACACCCACAGCGTGACGATCAGCTCGAGCGCACCTGGTGGGCGATCGAGCCCAGGCCCTCGCCGCCGGCTGACGGCGCGCCCCACAGGTGCAAGGTGAACTTGTTGAGGTTGAAGGCGAAGATGGCGATCAGCACGAAGGCCACCAGCGGCGTCAGCTTCGCGGCCGTGGTCACGACGTTGACGAACGCCGCCTGCTTCACCCCGCGCAGGACGAGCGTGTGCAGGGCCCACAGCGCGACCGACGCGCCGATCACCGACTGGATGTTGTTGCCCTTGCCGAAGAAGGGGAAGAAGAACGACAGCGCGCCGAAGATGGCGACCGCGTAGGAGACGTTGCCCACCCAGGCGCTGACCCAGTAGCCCCAGGCCGACTGGAAGCCCATGTACGGTCCGAAGCCAGCCCGTGCATAGGCGTAGGGGCCGCTGTTCAGCGCCGGCTTGCGTGTCGCCAGGCCCTGGTAGACGAAGGCCAGCATCAGCATGCCGACGCCAGTGATGGCCCAACCGATCATGATCGCGCCTGGCGAGGCGTGGGCGGACATGTCGCCGGGAAGGCTGAAGACGCCGCCGCCGATCATCGAACCGACGACGAGGCCCACGAGCGGCAGCAGCGTGAGCTTGCCGGACGATTGCGCCGTTGCCTGCGCGCCGGCCGTCGCCTCGCGCCGTGGCTGGATGACGGTCGTCGACACGCGTCTCTCCTCCTTGGCGAGGGTTCGCAATGGCGCTGATCCCGGGCCCGAAGAGGATCGCCCTTTGGAGGCGCGCTCCCGGCATCGCGGCGCTTGCGTTGACAATCTCAGCGGCGCCGGCCAGGGCCCATCGGCGCAAACCCGCAGGCCTGAACGGGGCGCAACCCGAGGGGTCCGCGGCCTGTCTGCCTGCGCCGGCGCGCGGCGCGGCGGGACGGCGACTCGACGCTGCTCGGGCCGCCGAATTGTCGCCTGGATCGGTTGTTCACCTGATCCGCAATGCGCGGGCGCCCGGGCGCTCTGAGCAGCGGGATCGCGCGGCTGAAGAGGGCCTCGTGTCGAGCAGGAAAGGCCCGCCGTCGTTCGCGTTTTGCGCCGACGTGGTTGGCGCCGGCCCAGCCGCTCGGCGTCAGTCTCGCGACGGCTGGCGGCCTGGTGCTGTAGGCCGCGCGCCGAGGTCAGTAGCGCTGCTCGACGAAGCGGCGGTTTGCGATGGCTTTCTGGTCGTCGTACTTGCCTTTGTGCGAGCGCTTCGGCAGCTCCGCCTTAGGCTTCTTGATCCGCTTGTAAGGGATGCGCGAAAGGACGTGGGCGATGCCGTTCAGGCGCGCCCGCTTCTTGTCGTCGGAGCGCACGATGACCCACGGCGCGGCCTCGGTGTCGGTGGCTTCCAGCATCTCGTCGCGAGCCCGCGAATACTCGTACCAGCGGGAGTAGGACTCCAGGTCCATCGCGCTCAGCTTCCACTGGCGCAGCGGATCGTTGATCCTGGCCTCGAAGCGCCGGTCCTGTTCATCCTGGCCGACCTCGAGCCACAGCTTGATCAGCAGGATGCCGGAATCGACGATCCACTGCTCAGCTTGCGGGGCCGCCGCCAGGAAGCGATCGCGCTCCTCGCGGTCGCAGAAGCCCATCACGTATTCGACGCCGGCGCGGTTGTACCAGCTGCGGTCGAAGATCACGATCCCGCCGCCCGACGGGAAGCGGCTGATGTAGCGCTGCATGAAGAGCTGGCTCTTCTCGCAGCAATACGTACTAGTCAGGCTACAGAGC
>CAVOUX010000008.1:0-122335 GCA_963699715.1 uncultured bacterium | reverse complement strand
ATTTGGCATAAAACCCCTCTTGGCAGCGACTATTTATGGACTTGCTGACGTTGCCACAATGTTGCTGGACGCTGGAGCATATGTTGATTCTCGAAATAATGATGGTATGACCCCATTAATGGTAGCAGTTTTTCAAGCAGATGTTCACTTAGTAAAATTATTTATTGAGAGAAAAGCAAATATAAACATAGTGAGTAATGATGGTAAAACAGCTTTGCACGGGGCGGTGTTAGGTGCTGTTAAGAGAAAAACACCTGACGACACTATAGAGTGCCTAAAAGCATTATTTTTGATAGCGGTGCTTGGGTTGATCACACAGAGTGTGACTGGACGCCTTTACAGCTTGCTTGCCGTTATAATAAGCTTCAAACGGTAAAGGTTTTGTTATCCGCGGGCGCCTCCATTAATGCTTATTCAAAGGAGGGTAAAAGTGCCCTTGATTATGCCTTAGAGCACGGGCATCAGAAAGTTGCAGAAATTTTGCGCGTTGCTGGAGCAGAAGAACGGAAGTATGTATTTAATTATGTAAAATGGCCAGCGATAGGCTCAGGTATAGCATTAAGTATTTATAAAATAGTTAAAAAATCTTATGCCATGATAGCAAAAAAGATCGCAGCAATTCAAAAAGCGCGAGCAGCTGAAAGAAAACGAAGAAGAGATGAAGAGAAAAAACAGAAATTAAGAGAGCGGTTGAGCACGGAAAAATATAATTATCCTGCAGCATCGTGTCTTATAAATGAGGGGAAAGATATGTCATTAGTCGTGGCAAAACATGGTGAAACACATGAAGTCCATAAACCCTCAAAATCACTATCAACCATAATAAGAAAAGCAAATGATGCTATTGGTCTTAAAAATCAAATAATACTTCAACAAGTGCTTAATGATTTAAGAATATTCATGGTGCAGGACCAAGGTGCTCCTGAAGAGGATGCTTTAGCCAGAATACAAGGATGCTTAAACAAAGCTGCTAAGGTTAAGTTGATTACGCAAGAGGAAAAAAGTCAACTTGATGAACTCGTAAGAAAATATATTAACCGCAAAAGAGCCGTATAATTCTTGAATGAAGCTGCGGTGATTAAAACAGTCAAAGCTCATGGTTTTAAAAAAGGATATATACGTCCATTATTCTTCTTAGGAAATGAATCATTAAAACTCGATCCGCATGCTACCTCAGTGCATTGTGCAATTATGGTAATGCCCTGGAGAAAGTATGTTGGTCATCCACTGAGGGTTACCGTCTCACCAATAAGGCGCTTGAGTCGTAAAGCTCTGCATATTGAAAAGAAGATTGCTGGTCATTATATTAATAGCATTGTGGCTCAGAAAAAAGCGCAGTCGCGAGGATATGATGATGCATTAATGCTTGACGATGATGAGCAAATAGCTGAGGGGTCTGTCGCAAATGTATTTTTTGTTCTTGATGGTGTACTGGTTACCCCGCCGGTAGGTTCAACATTGCCGGGCATTACCCGAGACTCGGTTATCAAACTTGCTCGAGATCTCGGTATCGCGGTTAATGAAAGGATGCTTAAAGTCGGTGATATAGAAAAGGCAACGGAAGCTTTTTTTACCGGAACTGCAGTGGAGATTGCCCCGATAAAATCAATTGATAATAAAGCATTTGATTCCTATGGGCCGGATAGTGTCACTATGCGTATAAGTAAGGCATATGAAAGTGTTGTACATAGTGAAGATGAACGTTACAGTTCTTGGCTTACCGTTGTTGAATAAAATTCCAAGTAACGAAATTGTAAGTGGGAGAGTGATTATTCATTCTCCCACTTATATAAGCTCGGTTTGCCAACGGCCACACTTTCCCAATTCAGTTTGTGAGAAAACATTGAATTGGGAAAATCATGTTTAAAAACCTGTCTGTCCTCCGCAGAGATCAACTTGACATTATCAGTCTTGCAGACTATAGTCCGCAGTAACTCCTTATGAATGGAAAGAAAAGAGATGAAATTATTTTGTTATTATGCTCTTCTGGCACTTATTTTTCAAGCAAAGGCACAGAAAATAAACGACCAATTATTTAATAATGGAACCTGGTCCTTACAAGCCGTGCTGACACAACAGCAACCTGATTCATTTGAAGGACATTCGCTAGCACTTTCAGCAGATGGAACTACTATGGCAGTTGGCGCTCCCCGATATAACAAGGATACAGGAACAGTTCAATTGTATGTGCGAGCCGGAAGCAAATGGTCATTGCAAGCAACGTTATCGCAACAGGTGGCTGATTCGCAAGAGGGATGGTCAGTTGCGCTTTCTGGTGATGGCAACACCTTGGCTACTGGAGCCTTTGCCTGGGGAGTTGATACGCCGCTTGATATGCAAACAGGTGAAGTACAAATATATATGCGTTCTGGTAATAATTGGTCACATCAAGCAACTCTGACGCAAAATATTACTGGTTCTGGTGAGGGCTTTTCAGTGGCACTTTCGGTGGATGGTAATACGTTAGCTGCAGGAGCTCCGTGGGTGTATAGTTATCCCACAGTAACCGAAACGGGTGCGATTCACATTTACGTCAGATTAGGCAACCAATGGGTCCATCAAGCCATGGTATCTAGTGATGTATTAAAAGCTCAAGAAGGTATATCAGTGGCACTTTCAGCTGATGGTAATACGCTTGCTGCAGGAGCGCCTTATGCAAATCAAGAATCGTCAAGAAGCACTGAAGGTGCTGCGCATATATATGTTAGATCAGGTGATACTTGGTCATTGCAAGCAAAGCTTTCCCAATATATTGATGCTGCGGCAGAGGGAGCATCGGTATCTTTATCCGCCGACGGCAATACATTAGCCTCTGGCTCCCCAGGAGGCTGGACGCCGGCACCATCACCCACGCCATCGGGAGCAACTCAAGTTTATGTAAGGTCAGGAACCAATTGGTTACATCAAGCTACGTTAAGTCAACAGCTTGATGGTGCTGATGAAGGAAATGCTGTTGCCTTGTCGGCCGATGGCAATATGCTTCTTGTCAGTGCTAATTTTCCCTATGGATTTACTGGATACCCTGCTACCGGAGTAACCCAGATTTATAGCCGTTCAGGAACGAATTGGCTGCATCAAGAGACACTATCTGAAGGTGCAGCATATAGCGATCAGTGCGTTACTCTATCTAAGGATAATTCAACGATTGCAGTTGGAGTTGTTGCTGAAGATTTTCTGAATTTTAATGGGACACAAGGAACATATATATACAATTGATTTTACTTTTTAACTGATCACCTACATAGTCAAATGGCATGTTTTTAATTATTTTGGATTCTGTCTTATAACTCTTCCACTTTCTTCGATGGAAATTAATCTATTAGGAAATGATCTCTATGCCATAGGGCTCAAGCCAGCGTTGTCTTTACAATCTCACGTAGTTACCATTGATTTACCAATGGCATGTGGCAAACCTTGCCCACCTATGGAACGTGCTTTAGCTTTCATTAATCGTGCAGTTTTCGGAAAAAAACCCCTTGACCTTCATCTGAGTGCCTCCCATCTAAATCTTATTTCTGATTCAAAACAAAGTTAAACACTGTCTCATGAAGATCTTTTGGTAATAGATTAAACCATAATTGATTGTTTTTTCGAAGCTCCATAAAATTGCTGCTCGTTACAGCGGCAGATCGGTTTAATAATTCTTTTATGTTTTGGTATTTCATCAATTCCATTTGATAATCCATCAAATCATTGTATAAGAGACCTTGATGGCGCTTTATCAAAATATCAATAAGCTTAACAGCATGGCCGATGATTATTTCATCGTTTGTAAGATTAAATTGTTCAAGCAACAACGCAACGACAGCAAATTTCTTCTGTCCAACGGCTAACAAGAGTGCATTTTCAAGTATTGCTGGCGGTACAAGTCCTTGGGAAAACCGAAGATATTCTTGATATTCGGCCAACGCATCAAATTTCTCACTTAAAATTGAATAATAAAAATGAGTAAGATTGTGGGTAAGCTGTTCCCGCTTGGCCCGATTATAATTACAGCC
Source organism: uncultured bacterium (assembly GCA_963699715.1). Classification (GTDB taxonomy): domain Bacteria; phylum Babelota; class Babeliae; order Babelales; family Babelaceae; genus CAVOUX01. Next base: position 118,337 of record CAVOUX010000008.1, on the reverse strand, counting down.
GTATATTAAAAGATGCAGAACGGTGGTGGAATCATTTGCTCAAGAGCATAGGAGAGTGGACTCTTATTATCATCATCACATGCATTCACATCAGCACCTTGTTCCAACAAATAGCACGCGGCTTGGTCCTGATGTTGCAAAATAGCATAATGTAATGGCGTTCTATTCTTAGCACCTGCACGCTCATCGATATTTGCATTAAATTGTCTGAGCAGTGCAATGAGGGGAAGAGAACCACAAGCGCAAGCCTTATGCAAGCATTTTTGATTTCTTCTATCAGGAATATCGGCACGAGCGCCGCGAGTTAAAAGAAAGCGTACAATATCTTCATTGTTTTGTATGGTGGCAAAATGGAGAGCTGTACGTCCCTCGGAATCTTGTACGTTAATATCCGCACCATCTGTTAATGCACCACCTATTAATACTCTATTGCCATCCCGTGCACCATCAAGAAATAATTGGTTGGCTTGCACATGCGGAACAGCTGGAGGGTTGGATGAATGTCTCACAACCGCTGAGCTCCTGATCGCTACGGGGAACTCTTGTTCTGATTGTACCAGCATTCTACATACAGGGCATCCGTTTTTAGCAAAATCATATTGATTAATACATGTTTTATGAAAAACATGCGCACAATGCAGCGCAGTAACTGGTGCCTCATCAAGATCTTCAATGCAAATCGCGCAGAGCTTTCCAGATTTTTTTTGGTTGCTTGATGGTCGTGCCATGGATGTGACGCTTTCTTCTGGTGTGTTTTTGTGTTGCATAGGAATTTTGTCGGTTTCACTGTCGAATATAAGGTTGTCGCAAATGATTGTAAGAATCCGTTGGTAAACTCTGGATTCGGGACTATCTTTAAAACGATCGGCTAATAATTCAGCATGTTTAATAAATTGTTCATATAAAAATTCTTTGCCAACAAAGGATTGAGCCGCAGTTAATAATTTTTCAATAACTGACAATTGCTTTTGTCCGATGGCCAATTGCATTGCCGATTCTAAAATCATCTCATTGCTGTTTTTTGCTCCGTTTTCAATCGTATGAACTTCACCAAAAGCTGTGGCTTTCAGCAGAGGATAGTAGTGGAATATTCTTTCAAGAGCTTCACCGTGATTCTTATCAACCCTCACATGCTCGCCATGGTAAAGTAGTAATGGAATTAAATCATCATATTTCTGCTGCAAGGCAATTCCAAGCGGTGTTATTTGATTTTTATCACGTACATTAACCCTTGTTTTGGGGGAGTGTAAGAGCAGGTCGGTGATTGATTTATGATTATAAAAAACTGCAAAATGTAAAGGCGTTGCTGATGATTCTGTTTCGGGAATATTTAAATCTATTGTGGGTACTGAGCATAGTAATTCCGCAATAGAGAAATTGCCACTCCTGCTAGCTTTATGAAGTGAGGTTTCTCCACGGGCATCTTGAACATTAACATTGGCACCGTTGCGTAATAGTTCTTTCACTTTTTCTCTGTCATCTTTTTCAACTGCTTCGATCAATGGAATAGAATGACTGCCTACCGGAGGCTGCACTGGTAGTTCTTTTAACTGAGAAGTTGCATGAAGATTCCTACTTTTAGCTGACGGCTTTTTCAAAAGCGGTGAAATGGGAGCGGGCCTGACCGGACTGATCCGTGGATTTGTTATATTTGGTTGGGGAATGGATTGTGGTGATTGAGCGTGCTTGCGGGCGAGCTCACTATTTGGTGGGGGATTTGGTATTCCACCAGAATAGATGGTATATGGTTGACCTTGTATTGAGTGAAGAGAAGGTTTATTTTTCTGTTGAATGGAGGACGGGTTTTCGGGAGTTAACTTCAGTGTTAGTAACTTCTTTATATTTCGATAAGCTTGCAGCCTTGTTTCAGTATTCTTTTGGCTTAACAGTAAATCAAGATGCGACATGCATTCATTGCTTAAAAAAGCACGATTTTGTGGCATTAAGATCATGATAAGTACTGAGGCAATGCTTTCTTGACCCTGACCAATAGCGTACAAAAGAGCTTCCTTAAGAGCTGAAGGATGTGCATTTGGTAAATTTGTCTCTAGATCTTGCAGATTTCCTTGGATGACAGCGTAGAGTAAAGGAGAATCAGCAAAAACAGAATGAACAATGCTATTGATATCGAATGAAGGAGTAATGGGGATTATTACACTTTCTAGTAAGCAACCATGTTTAATGAGCTCTCTTAAAATAGTAATTGATGAAAGAGCAAAGTCATTTGCGCGATTTTTTGATGAAGCTACATTGCGGGCAGCTACAATGAGCGGAGTTGTTCTTTTTTCTTTGCTGAACAAATTAATGTCGAGTGCCGCTTTTTGCAAGAACATTTTTACGAGAGCTTCCCTTCCTGCGTGGACTGCCATACCAAATGGTGATGTTTGGACAGCGCCACATAAATTTATATCGATTGTGGCAACATCAAGCAGCATCTTTACAATTTTTTCTTTTCCTTGGGTCGTAGCATAGCCAAGTAAAGTAAGACCGGAACTTTGATTGGCATGTATTTTGTTAATGTTGAAACGATTGGTTTTAAGCAATAACTCTAGTACTTTTTCATGGTTTGGGATAGAAAAAATCTGTATAATATGATACAACACATCATCTATTTCATCATGAGTGGCATGAGGCAAAAGAAGTTTTACTACTTCGATATGACCATATACGCATGCTATTCGTAAAGCAGTTTTTCCTACTATTGTCGCATGAATATCAGCGTCCAAGTTAATAAGTTCTCGTATCCGTTCTAGATCATTATGTTGGGCAAATAATTCTATTTCACGAAGCAGGTATCGTGCATTACATCTTTGGCACCGCGCTTCTTTTTGGTGATTCTCGTGACAGATCGTTTGATTATTCCATAGCGGTATAGTGACTTTTCCTGGTATCGGAAGTTTCTCCATGCCATTCGCAGGAATAATAAACAGGACGAATAATAAAAATAATTTTTTCAACATCATTATCACCAATTAATCGATTGTCGATTGAATATAATATGGCTTTGTTATTATAGCAATAGCTATTAACTAACCCCTGCTTTTAAGAGAGTAATTTTCAAAAATTGTCAGCGATTGATGATGTGTTTGTTTTCTTTCTACGTTGATAGTGTCTCATCGAGAATTTTCAGAAGACAGAACCTGATGCTCCTGTACATTGTTTTTTATGATATACTTAGAATTATATATATCCGCTGGCCTTCATGACAAATAAAAAACAACAAAACTATGAGATCAAGTACCGACCATAACGCATTCTTCACTACTGTTTACAAGATTTTTTCCCTCCTATTACACAAAAGGGCAGTTGTATCCTCTCTTATCTTCGTATTTTTAATTATTGTAGCAGCATCTCTCTTTGAGCTCATTAATCCTTTTATTTTAAAACGAATTGTCGATGGATTACCCCATTCCATTGATAACCAAAGCACCACCATTCTCATTTTTGTTATAGCATACGGTTTTTTATGGATTTTGATTTACTGTTTGGCAAAACTGAAAGAATATATTACTGCTACTGTTTGCCAAAGAAGTCTTAGTTTTGTGAGCTTAAAACTCTTTGATCAATTGCATTGCCTCTCACTTGCTTTTCATACAAACAAGAAAATGGGTATGATAACAACCGCTCTTTCCATGGCACAACAGGGATTGATGAATCTGTATTATGGATTGTTTCTTTTTCTTTTGCCTGCTTTATTGAGTATAACAGCAGCAATCGTCCTTTTTAGTTATTATTACGGGCTGATTTACGGAATTATTTTATTATTCGTAGCTCTTCTCTATCTTCTTTTTACCTATGCAGCTCTTGAATGGTTTGCTACTGCTGAAAAAAAATATGCTGCAAAAGAAGCTTCTGTGGGTGCCTATTTTGTTGATAGTTTGATGAATGCTGAAACCGTTAAGCTTTTTAATAATCGTGGATTTGAATACGAAAAATTTAACGAGTTATTAATTGATCGCCAACAATCTGCTATCGAAGCCAGCCGACGTTTACAGATCATTGGCATGGTCCAGTCGCTCTTTCTTGGTATAGGACTCACGACGATTCTCATACTGTCTGCCTATAATATTATCTCAGGCACGCTGACACCGGGTGATTTTATATTAATTAATGGTTATGTGCTTCAATGTATAATGCCACTTAGTTATTTTGGGTTTTTTATTCAGGGGATACGTAAGAGCACGGTCAATTTGGAAAAAATTATTGAATTATTAGAATCGACAGAAACCATTAAAAATAGCAATCAGCTTCTTCCGGTACCCCACAAAAGCCCCGCAATACAGTTTCGTGAAGTTTCATTTAATTATCAGCCAAAAACTAATGCACCAAACGCTCACCCGGAAGATAAAAGAAGTCTCTTCACGAACATCAATTTTTCAATTGAGGCTGGCGAAAAAGTGGGGATTATTGGAGCAACTGGTTCTGGTAAGTCAACCATAGCCAAATTATTATTTCGTCTTTATGATCCTCAGAGTGGCAGTATTTTGCTTGATGATCAGGATATACGTTCTCTGGATCAATCATTGCTGCAGAGCAAAATTGCTGTTGTGCCTCAAGAAACGATGCTCTTTAATAATACCATTTATTATAATATAGGTTATGGAAACCCAGCCGCCTCTGCTCAAGACATCCAAGAAGTGATCAAAAAAGCTGAGCTGGCCGCATTCATCGATTCTCTGCCAAGTAAAGAAGAAACACTTGTGGGTGAACGAGGCTTGGCATTATCTGGCGGCGAACGGCAGCGGATTGGCATCGCACGTGCATTGCTCAAAAAACCGAGCATTTTTATTTTTGATGAGGCAACCTCTGCGCTCGATTATGAAACAGAAAAAGCCATTATAAAAAATATTGCCGACGTATGGCAGCAAACTACAACTATTCTCATAACTCATCGTTTGTCCACGCTTGTTTACACTGATCGAATAATCGTACTTGATAAGGGAGTCATCAGCCATATTACCACTTATTCAGAACTCAAAGATTCATAAGTAAGGCAGGTTTTCCCAAATTTCAGAAATTGTTTGGGTAGAGTGATTAGAAGCGGTTTGTCCTAGAGCTGCATATCAAAACTGCGAAGGGTGAAAATGCATACAAGTTTGGTTGATTTTTTATGGTACAGGTTTTACAATAGCTGTGATAGAAGAATGAGAGCCGTTAAAGGAAGAAAAACACGTGATTAAAAAACTTTTTATGATAACATTCTCTTTCTTAGCGCATATTAATGCAATGGAAAGACCTGAATCTCGCGAGGAAGAGCTTTTGCGACTATCTTCAAAAAATGAACATGCTGCACGTATCGCTCAGCTCATTGCAGCTGGTGCAAACGTAAACATTTGTGGCGCCAGCATGATATCAATGCCAACAACGCCATTATATAACGCGGTGTATTGTGGCTGCATTGATGTGGTGCGAGAATTACTAAAAGCACCAGATCTCGATATTAACTATGTTGTTAAGCCAAAACCATCGTTAGCAGGTCAGCACATATTACATATCGCTATTCCAGGAATCAAGGCGGGCAAAAATAGTGAAGATCGTAAAAAAATTTTGGACATGCTCTTGCATGATCCACGAATACTTTGTATGATCCCTGGCGCCGTTTATGAGCAGTTGCCAATTCATGATGCTGCTGCGCGTGCTTCGGCAGATGTTATAAGTTATTTGATTCAAAAAGCGCCGCATACTCTTAACAGCAGAGATAAATTGGGACAAACTCCTCTGCATCATGCTGCAACGTACAAAAATGGCGCTGCCATTGCGACATTGCTTAAAACTCCTGGCATTGACGCAATAATAACTGACTGCTATGGCCGTACGGCAGCACAAGTTGCTGCACAGTCGGGTGATCCTGCAATCATGAACTGTTTTGTAAAAGAAGCCTCAATTAACATTAACGTAACAGATCTACAGGGTCAAACTTCATTACATCACGCGGCCAGACAAGGTTCAGTTGATGAAGTAAGAACGCTTATTCAATCGGGAGCAGATCTTAATAGTGCTGACCGGAGGCATATGACGCCATTACATTATGCAGTTCAACAGGACCGGACAGCAGTGGTAGAATTATTACTCAATACCCCGGGAATACATATTGGCATTCCGGGCCCAGAAGACCACATGGCGTTTCAGATGGCTTTTCAATATGGCAGTATGCAAACTGTCAATCACTTTCTTGCGTTGCCCGGTATCAGTCTTACCATAAAGGATAAAAATAATAGAACTTTGCTCCATTTAGCGGCTGCAAATAGAAATAGTAATGTCCCCCTTTCCTTTTTATTGGGTAAAATTCCTCACGAGGTAAATATTCCCGATAAACTGGGAGAAGCACCATTATCAGTTGCCTGTACCCATAGAATTGATGAAAATGTAAAAATTCTCTTGGCTGCCCCGGGTATTAATGCATTTGTTGCGGGTTCAAATGATCTTCCACTGCTGGCAGGTGTATTGTTTTACCAGAGATCATCAACATTAGTGCAAACATTACTCTTAGCAGGACTTACTATTAATGATCAAAGTCCAAAACCGAGGGGGAATCAAATAGTTCAAATGTTTACAAGCAAAATACAAGAATCACTGAGACAGATATTTTCAGATCGGCCACAAATTCTATCGGTAATTTTGGGTGATTTAGAAAGTGTGAAACTCTATTTTACTGATCGTTCTCAGCATGAGGAGCTGACTCAAGCCTTAGAATATGCTATTGCGCAGCGGCAATATTCGATTGCACACTATTTGGGACAACTGCTCGTAAATAAGGATCCTGTTCTTTTAAATAATGCCGTGGGGCAGGTTTATTCATTATTACAGCGTTCCAATCGGACTGAGCACAACAAGGTATACGACCAGATCAAAGCAACGCTTCAAGCATTAAAGCCGGCAAAACCGCTGCCACCGTTGCCCCAACATAAGCCGTTACCACCAATACCTTCCATAAAAGCAAAACCACGGCAGCAATCATTCTTGGGCCAAGCGCGACAGTCCCAACCTATGCAGGCCAATGTGCGACAAGAATCAGTGTATTTTGCCATGCCAAATAATGAACAAGTAGCCCGTCAAAGAAGTACCAATGCTCTTTTTGAAGCAATAGAGCACAATGATATTTCCGCCATGAAGCGATTGCTCGATGAGGGAATTGTTGAGGTGAATTATCAAGATGAACAAGGTACAACATCGCTGCATCTGGCAGTACTGTCAAGTAACCATGAAATATTACCGCTCGTCCTTCAATTTAAAAATGTTGATCTTACTATAGTCAATGAACATAAACAAACGCCTTTGAATTTGGCTATTCAAAAACAAAACGAAAGAGCGGTACATGTGCTTCTTCTTTTTGGGGCATATTATGGTGATGTTCCGGAACTCTTTCAACTTGTGAAAGATCCACTTATGGTGAGTTCAATCCATGGTGACCTTGATGCCATTAAGAAACTCATTTCCGCAAGTAGCAATCTTGAAAGCGTTAAAAGTGCACTCTTGTGCGCTATTGCGTATCAGTACATACCACTTATATCATATTTTATAATGTTTCTTATCAATACGGGCAATGATAGGTTTGTCAGAGAAGCTCTCATTCATGTTCAAATTTTGCTCAATCAAACTTTGTCTCCTGAAAAAATAGATTGTTATCAAAAAATTGAAAAATTGCTTCAGTCATATGTCAGAGCACAACCTCAAAATTATGAATCTCCTCAGCGGGCCGTTCAGGCGGAACCGCAATCAGTTCAAAGTCAAGCGGGACGACGGGCAAAAAAAGGAGCAGAGGGTATCGCCCGTGCTCAAGCGCTTGTCCAGAAGTGGATTTGATCAAGAATATAAATAAATCATGCTCAGCAAATGCGCCGTCGGGGTCATTTTTTGGACCTTTCCAAGTCTTCTTAAATCATTTATTCTAGAGATATATGAAATTAAATCGTTGTGGAGAGATGGCTGAGTGGTCTAAAGCGGCTGACTCGAAATCAGTTATCCCAAGTAATTGGGATCGTGGGTTCGAATCCCACTCTCTCCTCCACAAAACATACGATACTACGTATGTTTTGTCCGACCTGTCCTTTGTAGCTTTTAGCGTAGAAGGAGGCAGCTCTTAGACAGAAGAGCGGTAAGCCGAGGGACGTAGCTAAAGCTTCATACTTGTGCTTGGTAGCTACAAAGTAGCGTAGTAGCATGGCAAGCCCAACCTTCGCTTATAAAACGAATAATTGATTCCAATCGGAAAGAGCGAAGTAGGTAAACTATGCGATTTTACTTGCCGAAATTTTTTATTAGAGCATTCTCTGTAGAAAGCTTGTGCTAAAATAGGGGCTTTTCAAGTGTCTTTAAATGATTTATCCTGTAGTCACAGTAGAATTGAATTTTTGTAAAATTTATTTACGTCACAGTGACTCTTTGTAGGACACATTTTCGGGAAATTACTATGCTGAATAAGCACTTTTATTTATTATTATTTCTGTGCATTTTTTCCTCTATGGTTGTTGGGATGACGTATGATAGCCGGCACTTTCCTCTCATTGATAAACCGATCTTCAGGCATGATGATGTAGGACTTTTCGCCCGTGCGCAACCCTTTGTTTTCTTTTCAGACAGCTCATGGGGGGATGAGGACGATGATGATTCCATCGGCCTTTTTGAGCTTGGGGGGAGGCTTAACCAAAATGATTGGGACGATGTTTTGGTACGATCTGGTTCTCTTAAAAGAAAGCTTGTGCCCCCAAATTTTTCTTTTCCCTCACTTGCAATACCTTGGGATCTTCGTGGAAGGTTTGATGCTGGAGGAATGGCGTTTAGGTGGTATTATACTTTGACTCAGAATCTTGAATGTGGCGGTTCGTTTTTTGTAATGGGCGCTCGGTCACGCCTTGAAGCCCTTTTACAAAATGCCACATTCGTTATTGATGAATTAAAAGCAGACAATGATCCTGAAAAATTAACGAGTATTACCAAAGGTGACGTCAGAGATCTGCAAACTGCATTTAATGAGCAACGAAAAGCGGCAGATTTGGGTGGCTTTTTATGGAGCCAGGCTGGTATTAGTGATTTAGATTTCTATCTACGATTAGCCTATCGTAGACATTATTTTTTTAGATGTAAAACATTTGATGCGTCGATGAAGCTTGGCTTTATTGCGCCGACAGCAAAAAAGCGTGATCTCCATAATCCGGCAGCTCTTCCTTTTGGAGGGAATGGTCTTTGGGGCACGTATGTTGATTTTGCATTGGATAATGAACTCAAAGATGATATTTTTGCCGGTTTTAATCTGCGCTTTATTCAAAGAATAGGTGGAACTCAAACAATGCGCTTGCCTTTGAAAAGACCGGGTAACCAAATTCCAAAGCGCGCGGTATCAGCAAAAGAATCAAAAAATGTTCTTGAAGAGATTCCCGAATTTATTGTTCCCTTATCATTTGATCCACTTATAGGCACGGCTCACGTTTCACCTGGTTTTACGTTTGTTTTTTCACCTTACGCAGCTATCACAGATTATCGTGATGGCATTGGCGCGCAAATTAGTTATACTCTTATAATGCATACACATGATTCCTTTAAGGATGTGCATACGAAACGAGCTGTTCCTATCGATTTGGAAGCTTTGCAACGTAGATCATCATGGGGATCAGAGTACGTAAGTTTTGGGCTTAGCTATGATTTTGCAAGGGATCGTGAATGTCGAGGGATGCTCCCGACACTCTTTCTTGATGTTGACTATCCTGTGCATTTCTTTGTTGCCAAAAGGTCAAATAAAACATTTGGTGTTTCATTACGGGTAGAGATGGATTTATGATAAAACAGTTAGCGCGTCGCGCATTTAGTTTTTTTTCGAGTGATTTAGCCATCGACTTAGGAACGGCAAACACGGTAATATATGTTCCCAATAAAGGAATCATTCTCAATGAACCTACCGTAGTAGCGGTAAAAGCTCACACCAATCACGTGCTTGCTGCAGGCCGACGAGCAAAAGAAATGTTAGGAAAAACGCCTGATTCAATAGTTGCTTGTAGGCCGATGAGAGAAGGGGTTATCGCTAACTTCGAGCTTGTTGAAAGTATGATGAAATATTTCATTCGCGAAGTTAATGGCAATCGTCGAGTTATTGCTAAACCGAGAATGGTAATTGGTGTTCCTTCAGGCATAACACAAGTTGAACGTCGAGCTGTTGAGGACTCGGCTCTTAATGCGGGTGCAGGGGAAGTTTATATAATAACTGAACCCTTAGCAGCGGCAATTGGAGCTGGTCTGCCCGTACATGAACCAACAGGAAGTATGATTGTTGATATTGGTGGTGGAACAACCGAAGTTGCTGTTATCACTTTGAAGAATATGGTTTTCTGTAGATCAGTTCGTGTTGGTGGCGACGAGATGGATCGCGCGATAGTCAATTATATCAAGAGAAAATATAATCTTCTTATAGGCGAACGCACTGCAGAAATGATTAAAATTGGCATTGGAACAGTGATGCCTACTGAGCCGGTTGAGCATATGGAAGTCAAAGGACGTGATTTGTTGTCAGGGGTTCCTAAAATTATTCGGCTTACCAGTATTGAAGTTCATGAAGCCCTTTTAGAAACTGTTTCAAGCATTCTTGATAATGTGCGTGTTGCACTAGAAAATACTCCGCCAGAATTGTCATCGGACCTTGTGGATAATGGTATTGTGATGGCAGGAGGCGGTTCGCTCCTTCGTGGTCTTGATAAGCTTATTTCACGAGAAACGGGTCTTCCCGTTAAGATTGCCGAAAATCCTTTGCTTTGTGTTGTTAATGGTGCGGGTCGCGTGCTTGAAAATTTGAATTTTTTCCAAGAAGCATTGATGAAATAATATGAGCCGTCGGTATTATGGTGTCTCGCAGGGCATTGAGCTCAAAAAGGAATATGGACAGCATTTTCTGAGGGATCAATCTACGGTTGATGAGATGTTGCATCGAGTGGATTTGACTTCCGAAGCAAATGTTTTTGAGATTGGTTGTGGTGATGGTTTTTTAACAAAATCAATTTTAAATACACCTATCGATCGTCTCTGGGTTTTTGAAATAGACCAGTCATGGGCATCGTATGTGGCTGAAAAATATGAAGATATTCGCATGACAGTCTATACCGAAAATATTCTTGATGTCGATTTTCATCGATTTGAGCAATTCAAGCCTTGGGTATTACTTGCAAATTTGCCTTATCAAATAACCTTTCCTATTCTTAAACTTATGGTGCGTCATCGTGATATAATAAGCGAAGGTGTGATAATGGTTCAGGAAGAAGTAGCTCAAAAGATAGTAGCCAAGCCAGGCGATAGCACGGTTCAATCACTCTATTTTGGCTATTATTTTTCATGGGAATTGCTTAAGAAAATTCCACCAGGAGCATTTTATCCACCACCAGCGGTGTATTCAAGATTGATGTATTTCAAGCCAAAAACTGAGCTCCAAGAGATTCCTCATGAAGAAAGTTTTTGGAAATTTGTTAAATTATCATTTCGTCAGCGCCGTCGGACATTGAAAAATAACCTTTTGCAAAGTCATTACGATGTCTCTGCGATTCCGGAGAACATTTTAAAAGCGCGAGCGCAGGAATTATCGCTGGCCGGCTTTTTAGAATTATGGAAAATAGTCAGTGCAAACGAGCAAAACTCAATGCATACAGAATAATTTAAATTCTGAGGATTTATAATGTTCCTTAATTATGCGGGATTATTAGCTTTCCTGCTATTTATTATGAATTTTTCAATCATTTCGATGCAGCGGGATGATCGTGATCCAATGTTCAATGACACATTTTATATGCAAAAGTTTTTGGCAGGTGACATGCCTATTAATGACTCGATAGACAAAGCTCATTTGGAGGTAACTAATCATCGGAACGGCTTTTTTTTCTTTAGGGTTTTAACGGGTCAATTGTCTATTTCGATGGTTTTAAATTATTTTAAACAACTTAATAAATATAGACCACGTGAATTAAGAGCATTTGCGCTCGTTATGCTGGAATATGGCAATCAACTTGGTCCTGACATTTGTGAAAATCTTTTACATGCTTTCAAAACCCCGACGTGCGGGGTATCGGTAAGTAATGCTATAAGGAGCATTGTTTATCCTCCTTCTTGGGAACCCTTGGATTTTGATACATTGATGGCTCGTTTAGAACTTGCTGCGGCAATGGGTGATAATGCCACTATAAAAGAAATTTTGTGTCCACCGATTGGATGGATAGCCTGGTTAAAAAGTCCATTGTGGGCTTTAACTGATCCCCGGGAGATTGAATATAGAGTGCGTTTAGTCAATTCTTCACACGCGCTCACCATTGCTGCTGCCTATGGCCATGTCGAAACGGTGGAATTGTTGCTTTCGATTGGCAAAGGATCGGAGCATATAATCAAGCCAAATAATGCCTTACAGCGCATTGGCAATTTACTTACAGCAGACAAACTTCTCCAGATGAATTCGGAGAAAAAATATATTTGGCAAAGGATTGCAGAGTTACTTTTAGCAGCTTCTGAGCAATGGGGTAGTATTTTAGGTTCACCGTCTCAAATTCGTAGTCGAGTGGTACAACGCATTCCAATAGATTCGCTTAAATAGACCGCTCCGGCATGATTATTTCAATCAGCTCTCCCTTTGAAAAAATTAATGCAAATTCATATTTGTATCATATTCGATATATTTTTAATTGCTTCTATTGATATTTGATAAATGAGTATGGCATTCTCATCTATGAATGAGGAGGGTACAGGGATGTTGTTATCTCGTTTAGTCTATTTACCATTATTTTTTTTTATTCTTAAGGGAACGACTTTTCTCAAGGGGTTAGATCCCTGGGTTGTACCATCTTCAAATCTTCGTTATAACCAAGCTTGTTTCCTTACCGCTCACAATGCCTACGCTAATTACCAGGAAGGTTGGGAGCTTTACCGCCAGCAAAAATGGAGCATTAAAGAGCAGTTATCAAATGGTGTGCGCGGTATTATGCTTGACACGCATCATTACGGGGGTAACATCGTATTTTGTCATCGGCAATGTTCTGGAGTACATTCATTTATGCGTGGTATAACGACAGGTCTCTTGTCAGCGATCAAATCGCCGCAGCATCAAAAATTGCGAGATACTATTATGCTTATTAAGCAATGGCTGGATGAAAACCGCAATGAAATTATAACCATTTTTTTTGAAAATTGGACCACCCAGAGCAAGCTTAATCAAGCACTTTTAGCGTATCCGCAGTTTGCTTCGCTGGTACTTTCAAACAAAGTTTGGGATCCACTTGATCATGGCGGAGAGTGGCCAACGATAAAATGGATGCAAAAGAATAACAAGCGCATTGTCATTTTTGTTGAAGATAAAATAGGAACTTCCTACAGCAAAGAATTCTTATTCAGGCCATTATGGGATTATGTCATTGAAGCAAACCCATTTAGCGAATGGTATCCGTTAAAAGACCATTTTGAACCAACCGCGTGTCGTGAATGCGCATCGTCAGCTCGATGTGAGAATAAAAATCGAAGCCTGTATATGTTGGATTTTTATGGTTTTGTTACCAGTATTGCAACTTCGCAAAATAGATTATTAAATTCCTATGAGACCCTCAAAAAAGTGACAAGGTCATGCAATGTTGCAAAAGTTGCACATGGTAAAATGCCGAACTTCATTGCGCTTGATTTTGTTGACGTGGGCAATGCCATGAAGCTGATCAATGAATTGAATGAAGTAGCAAATAAGGGTGATGGTCAATGAAAAAAAACTTTCTCTTGAAAGTCTGGAATCCCATAAAGCTCGTTTTTAGTCTATTGCACGCGATTCTGCAACTTATTTATGGTATTTGGAAAGTCAATAAGTTGCCACAACCGTGTGTAAGTGTTTTTGGTGGCACCCATACCGAATTACATACAAAATATGCCCTTCAAGCACGTGAAATTGCGTTAAAACTGGTTGAAAATGATATTTCAGTTCTCACCGGAGGTGGACCAGGAATTATGGAAGCTGCAAACTGCGGGGCTTTTCATGCTAAAGGTAAATCAGTCAGAACCATGGGGATTATGGTTCGTGGATTAGAAAAAGAAGATATCAATGCGTGTGCTAAACATGCATCACTTGTTCTTGATTATTTCTTTACAAGAAAATGGCTGCTTATCAATTATTCAATTGGCTTTCTAGTTTTTCCTGGTGGAGTAGGCACGCTTGATGAACTTTTTGAATTACTCACCATGATTGCTACCAAACAACGAGCAAAAGCCCCTGTGATTCTTATTGGAAGAGAATTTTGGCAACCTTTATTTGATTGGCTTGCCATAGTGAAAAATGAACAGTTGATGGGTGCTGAAACCTTGCAATCAATAGTCTTAACCGATGACCTTGACCATGCTGTTAGCATTGTAAAGGAATATTGTAAAACGTGCCATTTGTGATGATCAGAAAAATCATGTTTTGATTAGGCGCGAGTCGCGTGATGTATTGTATCTCTATATTCTTTTATCATTTTTTCCAAAGAAAACTGATCCCTTACCGTTTTTAGACCATTATTTTGTAACTGTTGTCGTAGAGCTGGTTTCATAATAATTGTGTTTAAAGCATCGATAAGAGCCTCGGGGTTATTCGGTTCAATAACTAAGCCATTATGGCCATGGGCAATTACGTCATGCTTCTTGTCCCCTCCGGCGACAACAACAGGTAATCCCTGTTGCAGAGCTTCAAGAAGGGCCAATGAAAGGCCCTCAAATTTTGAAGGTTGCACAAAACAATCAAATTGAGCATAATATGATTGCGCATCTTGGCCAACGATAAAAATTACGAATTGTTCGATAGAGAGGTCTTGCGCAAGACGTCGAAGTGCTTGTTCTTCTGGTCCTTCGCCCAGAAGCATAAGTCGACAGTGGGTATGGTTTTTACGAAGCTGCGTAAAACTTTTAAGCAAGAGATCGTAATTTTTAACGGGAACGAAACGACCCACCGAACCTATAGTGAAAAAAGTATCATTTTTTGTGAAGGTAGTTACTGATGGATTATCTATTCCATTTTTGATGATGGTGATAGATGCTGGATCGATTTTTCTCCACTGTGTTAAAGATGTTGCAATACGGGGAGCAACGGCAATGTAATGAGTTGGTTGAACAGGAATTATACGTTCAATAAAGGTTCTTATTTTGCCCTCATGCTCGCAAACAGTATGAACTGCGCAGATCACTGGAATTTTTAAGAGTCGCCCGAGAATACGCCCGAGAATTCCTGCTGCCCACAAAGAGGTATGAATGCAGCACGGCTGGATTTTCTTGATGCTCTTATATAAGTGATATACCATCGCAGGAGTGTAGGTGTATACTCTTCCTTTTACATGATAGAGCGAAACCAATGAGGAAAAGTCTTTTTTTAACGGTCCATCATGAATGAAAAAAACGTGATGTTCAAATTCTTTAAGTTCATGAGTTAAGGTTAGCAATAATTTTTCAGCGCCACCTCTTTGTAAGCTTGAAATGAGGTGGACAATTTTTTTATTCGACATGCAATTTCTTAAGTATTTTTTTATCAATTTTTCCCGTAGCAGTTGTAGGCAAGGTATCTTTTATGATAAATATGCGCGGAATTTCATACGGGGCAAGTTTCGATGCGCAGAGTTCTCGAAGTTCACGTTCTAATTCTTTGCTCGGATGACGCGCTACAACATAAGCAATTGGAATTTCTTCATCATCTTTTATATATCCAATAACAGCGGCTGCAAGTATTTGTGGATGCCCCATGAGAACGTTTTCAATTTCTTGTGGGTAGACTTTTATGCCTTTACTTTTTATAAGATCTTTTTCGCGGCCTGAAAGCACTATCTTGTTTCCGGTGACGATTTTTGCAAGATCCCCAGTATTAAGCCATCCATCAAAGAGAATAGATTTTGTGCCCTCTGGGTTATTGTAATAACCAAGCATGATATTTTCTCCTTTAACCCATAGCACCCCTACATTGCCAGGAGAGAGTATGTTCCCGGAATTATCCCTAATTTGATAATCAATTCCAATGAAGGGCTTGCCTACCGTTTCAGGCGGTTTTAGCATATCATCGATATCGACCGAAATAAAGGGAGATGTTTCAGTCAGCCCATAACCGTTACATATTTTGCGATTATAGATAAGCTCAAATCCTGCTCGGATTCGATCGGGTAGGGCGTCGCCACCAGAAGCAAAATACCTCACGTTATTAAATGGTGCATTTTTCATAAGACAAAAGAGACCATAAAGTTGTGGTATGCCTAAAATAAAGGTGGGGTTATGCTTTAAGCCTTGTAAAAGCATCCTTCGATCAATTTTGGGAACGATTATTGCTGAGGTTCCAAAAAGTGTGCAGAGCCATACGCAGGTATTTTGTGTATAGCTATGAAAAAGTGGTAAAGCAGCAAAGGCTCGGTCGTCTTGAGTCAGCGCAAATCGCGCGGCACCTTGTATTGTGTTGATAAGAATGTTTCGAGAACTCAGCATGACTCCTTTTGGATTGCCAGTAGTGCCCGAGGTATATAATAATGCGGATAACTCATCAGGATCAAGCTCTTCGAGATTGTTTTCATCAAACTCTGGTCCTTGGTCGATAGAGACGAGATCATTTTCGGTGATAACAAGAGGAACTTTTTTTATGACCGCTTCAAATTTTGGGTAGAGGGATGCAGAGATAATGACTGCATGTGGTTGGGCATTGTCGATAATGTGCTCGAGCTCTGCACTATGAAGCATTGTATTGACGGGTACGACAATAGCACCCAATTGCCAAATGCCGTAGTAAGCACTGTAAAAGCTAATTGAATTTTCAAAAAGAAGCATAACGCGTTTTTTGACTCCAATGCCTGCGCTATCGAGGGCACGACTGATTCGTAAGGCGCTCAGGTAAAGATTTTTATAGGTAACTTCCACGTCTTGACAAATTACTGCGGTCGATGAGGGCCACAAATGCGCAGCACGCTTAAGGAGATGTCCGGCGTAGAGTAATTTTCCGTTGCTATGGAGCGATTCATATAATTTCTGGTAACGTTGTTGTTCTGTCATAATGAAGCTTAAATCCACAAAAATGTTATACTGCTAAAAAACACTTCAACACCATAGCACAAAGCATGAAAAGGTTACAACGGGGAATTCTCATTGCGCTTGAAGGAATAGATGGTTCGGGCAAAACTACATTAGCTAAAGGGCTTCAAACTGCTTTTGAAGCCCTTGGCTTGCCGGTTCTTCTTACCAAAGAGCCAGGTTCAACAGCATTAGGTAAAGAGATTCGCAAAGTAGTTCAATCGGCATCCTACTCGATCTTACCCCTTTCAGAAATGTTACTTTTTTCTGCTGATCGCGCCCAGCATCTTGCAGAAAGGGTAAAACCTGCTTTAGACAAAGGTTACCTTGTCATATCAGACCGTATGGCTGATTCTTCTCGAGCATACCAGGGCTATGGGCGGCACGTTGATAGGGAAAAATTGGAACAGCTCATTGAATGGACAATGCAGGGCATCAAACCTGATATTACCTTATATCTTATTCTTGATAGTCAGACGGCATGGCAGCGTATTACGTCAAGAAAGGATCGATTAACACGTTTTGAAAAACTCGACCTAACTTTTTATGACAATGTCATCAAGGGATTTGAAGCAATATTTGCAGAGCGAGATGATGTTATTCGCATCGATGCATCCCAGGATTCTGAAGTGGTTGCGGTGGAATCACAACAAATTTTGATGGAATGGCTTACTAAAAAAAAGTTAATTGTATGACAAACGTTTCTCTTCCCCCCGCATTACTCTGTATTGGCGTTAGTTCAAAAGCCATTGCATTTGCTCAACAATATATTATGAAAGCGCTTTGCTTAGTGGATGGTTGTGGTGAGTGTTTGACTTGTAAGCAGATAATCCAACGACAACATCATGCGCTCTTGTGGCTTTCACCGGAAAAACAATTTTATTCGGTTGATCAAATAGATGAAGTACTTTATAATTTGTCATTCAAGCTTGACGATCAAGCAAAGCATTTTATTGTTTTTGAATCTGCTGATCTTTTGACACTTAACACCGGCAACAGACTCCTAAAGATTCTTGAAGAACCTCCACGAGGATATCATTTTATTTTGTTGGCGGGCTCTTCTCAGCAACTATTACCAACCATTGTTTCTCGCTGTGTTATTTGCAAAGTCGAGGGCGTTGATGAGACAACGGACTGGGATGATTTCTTAAGTCTGTTTACTCCATTCTCATCATGCAGTTTTATGGATTTTAACAAAAAATTTGATGCGGTGCAGCCCAATGAGGCACAGTCAAGAATTATTCTCGATACGCTTATTGCCTCTTGGCACGAGCATTCAATGGTGGCGCAAAAAAATAATCATGAAAATAACCTGCTGATCACGAAGGCCGTCTTATCTATTTTATCAAAAGCACTTTCTCAACAGCCAATGCCTGGCAGCGCCAAGCTCTTCTGGCGTAATCTGTTTTTAGAGCTCACTTTGAGCAGAAGTTATAAGTAATATTTCATTAACATTCTAAATCTGAATTGTCCTTATCCCAAAATGCTCTTTGCGTTTTATTTGCCGAATAATGGCTGAATTGATGACCTTAAATTAAATAGTTGTCAAAACCATCATTTTTGATAAAGTTAGGGGACGAAGGAAAATAACGTATTGCAAAATTCACGTAACGCTCGATGAGAACTCGTTATACGAATAGTGCAATATAACTATTGGGGAAATTATGTCAAAATATATCTTTGTGTCTATGCTTATCGTATCAGTATCTTCTTTTAGTATGGAGCGGCCGAATGCGCGACCGTCAATGCCCTCTTTTCTTTTGCAGGGAAGATTCAAGGATAACCATAAAATTGCAAATCTAACAGTAAAAAGTCTTTGCGAAAGAGCCGAAAATTTTTACAATGCTATTGTTACGCGTCTTCAAAGCGATCCTATCCTCTCTGATGATTTAAGAGGGTTATACGCTGGGGCTCAGGTTTTTCTTGATAGTATTTGCCAAGGAAATGAAGATCTATCTCTCTTTGATCGGTCATTTTTAAATAAACAAATATCTCCTTTGACCCTCATTTTAGAAAAAGTCGAACGAATGATAAATCCTGTTCAGACCAATGCCCGGCGAAAGTTGAATTTTGATATTAGTTCTTAAAAATTCACAAAAAGGTACCCTCATGAAAAAACTAATTTTGATAGGAGCTGCAACAGTGTCTTTGGTTACAATTTCACTCCAAGCCAATCAGGTTGCAAGTAGAATAATCAAAAACCATGGCATGGATATTGCCCAAGCCGCAGTCATTTATGGATTAGCGCACGGTATATCCGCTGAAAAAGCGCGCCTTAATAGACCGGTTGGTAGCCTTATGAGCAATAAAGTATTTAGAGTTTTATCGACACTAAATTTAGTGAGAGCAGTTGCACAAGCGGTGTATCATCAGGTCTTATAAACCATGACAAGATGTGAAAGATATTCTTGAAAAGCCAGGGTGGGGTTTTTCTATAAAAGGGGATTTAGAATGTCTATGATGAAGTTAATTGTACTGAGTTTTGCTCTTGTTAGTATGACCTATACCATGGAACAGACTTCTCAAGATCCAAAAGATGTGGGAAGAACTAATTGGTGTACCTGTAATTATCCTCCTGTATTTGCTGCAGCATCGCAGGGAGATTATAAAGGAGTTGTGACTCTTATTAAGAATGGCTATCCGCTCCATGTCTCCTGTAAAATCACAAATCGCACACCATTGTGGATTGCGGCTTTTTACGGGTGTACAAGTATTGTCCAGGAACTTCTTAATGCCGGTGCCGCAATTAATGACAGTGATACTTACGGGTGGACTCCTCTCATTGCAGCCATCATAAATAATCGCCAGGGTGCTTTTAACCTTTTGATAAATCGTTGTGCTGATGTTAATAAAGGAAGCAAAACTATGAGACCTTTAATTGCAGCAACAATGAATCATGATCCTCGCATGGTGCGTGCTCTTATGATAAGTGGTGCCATGTATGATGAAAATGAAAAAGTTATGTTAAGAGTTTTTTTTCAAGATGATCCATTTTTAGAAGCAGCTGTTTTCGATGATTTTAATAAACTGGCTGAATTATGGCAAACAGGTATAGCAAAGGAAGATATTCAATGCATTTATATATGCAGTAGCTCAAGGCAATGTAAACATTGTTTCTTTTCTTGTGCATAATGGAGGCGATTGGCTTGTCGATTATGGTTTAAATAAATTAAAAAGTCTCAGGTCAACCCAGACCATTTCCAGCCAACGGCTTGGAAATTACTTCCATATCGAACAAATGTTGCTCAACGCTCTGCCTATCATTACTTCAATTTCTTAGTATTCCTCATTTTATTATTGATCAATTCAATATAAAGTAGTATAATATATTGTAGCGATATTTTATATTTTGGAATTTAGCAATGAAGCGGTGGAGTATCCATTACTGGAATGAAGGTCAGAGAAAAAATCTAGAAAAATGGTTCGATTTATTATCTGAAGATGAATTTAAGTCTATTGCTAAAGAATTAAAAATGTTGGAAATTGCCGGAAATACTTTAAGGATGCCGCACAGCCGTGCTCTTGGAAGTGGGTTATTTGAACTGCGGGATAGAAAATACGGGTTTCGTCTTTATTATGCATTTCGAGACCAACGCATAATTGTTATTCTTGTTGCTGGCAATAAAAAAAGCCAAAAGGAAGATATCGAAAATGCTCGTGGTCGTTTATTAGCAATGGGGAGAGAGGAATTATGAAAACAAAGAGTTTTCAAAAATATCTTGAAAAAAGATTAAATAAAAAGGAAATAGCCATTATTGAGGCTCAAGCTCAATTAGAAGTAAAAATATTAAAATATATTCAGGATGCACTCGCTTCGGCTATTGATGATTATGTAAAAAAAAATAATGTGGGATTCAACGAACTCGTGCGTAAACTCCATTGGAGTCCATCAAAAGTTTCAAAAATTCAAAAGGGTGAGGCTAATTTAACTTTATCGAGTATAGCACATTTATTAGCGATGCTTGATAAAAACCCTCAAGATGTTTTTAAAAACAAAAAATAAATGTCTAGGTTTGCGTATGGTGCACCCCATCTTGCAAAGCCTCCTTTAGTGCATCCATAAGAGCACTATTTTTTATATCAACAATTGCTCCATGTTCTATTAAAGCAAACATAATCTCATAATATTTCTTCCTCGCAGCAATGAGAAGATATTCATCGATCGTTTTAATGGGACTGATGCCTCCATGAGCTAAGATCGAACGCACTATACCATAGTGCTCTTTTAATATGGCAAGCATCAATAGTGTCATGCCCTCACACTCATTGTTACTATGAGCTCCTCTTGACTATCATTCATCAACCACATCCTTGTGACCCTCAAAACTGCACAGTGCAATGGAGTTCGATTATTTTTTCCTCGGATATTACGCTCAATGAGCGGAAAGTTCAGTAATAATCTGACCACACCATTATGTCCACAAGTAGCGGCCCAATGCAAGGAGGTCCAACCTTCGTTATCAGGAGCGTTCACATCAATTCCTGGAGCATTAAGCAAGAATTGAGCCACGGTGTTACGCTGATAGTTAATAGCATAATGCAAAGGTGTCCAATCTCTTTCATTTTGAGCACTGGCATTAATTCCAGGAATATTGAGTAATGTTTTACTACAGACTCATGTCCTGCCACAGCAGCATGATGCAGGGCTGTCCATCCAATTGCATCTCGAGCATTCACATTACTTTTTTGGAGAATTAAGTAATACTTTCACCGCATCTGCATATCCTTGTTGTGCAGCAAAGTGCAACAACATTCTTATCACCGCTTCTTGGCCCTCTTGAGCAACAATATGGAAAGGTGTCTGACCAAATTCTTTTAAAGCATTAACGTTAATACCAGGTGCTCCAAGCAGCAGTCTCACCACATCTTCAAGACCATTCTCAGCAGCCTTATTCAAGACATCATGGCATATTTGTCTGAAGCATTAACATCAGCTTCCCTCAGAAGTTTTGTAACGGTAATTACATCTCCGCGGCGGACTGCTTCATGTAATGGTGTCGTGGTATTCTCAGGTTCCATGCCTATGATCATGGTAATCCACAAGAACAGAGTTAATACAGGAAGTTTAAAAAGAGAATGCATAATGTTTTCCTTAAATGCTCTTCATTTTAAATCACTATCCCATAATACACAAAAGGGATCAAGCAGTTATGGCTTATTTTTCATTACCCGATTGGCGCATAGTTGCCAGAACAAAATATGCCAAAAGATCCACAAGCTCGGGCAGTAAGTGGTTAAGATAAGAAGTGCGGTCTTGTCGATGGGTTGCAATTCGCTGGCGCACATGTTCCTTAAGTGTAAACAGCATCGGGTTTGATTCCAGGTAAGTTAACTGCCGTTTGGTGATTGGCATTTGATAGCAATGGATCTGCGCCAGCGGCTAAGAGTAGTATGTAATGGAGTGGTTTTGTGTGTATCTTCGGGCATTAACATTGATCCCCGGAGCCGCTAGCAATCGTCTCATCACTCCCTCTTGACCTTTGCGAGCGGCACACAAATACAATGGCTTCTCAGCAGCGCAATGCAATGGCGTTCTCCTAGAAGGTCACCCTGAACCCTGGATTATTGCCATGGATGCAGTTCCATCTGCCGGAAAGACTTTGGACTATGGACTTCGATGGGGCATTGAAGCACTGTTCTCAGATCTTAAAACACGTGGCTTTGGCATAACCAAAACACAGTTGCGTCATCCTCATCGCATTGAGCGCTTGATACTTGTATTGACTATGGCTTGCTTCTGGGCTTTCTCAACCAGCATGCAACCCCGCGAATATAAAACACAACCTTCAAAAAGAGAGAACTTAGAAGTCTAACTTCTCTCTTTAAATCAGAAATCAGAAAATTGATTCATGCCGTCGTGTTATTCGCTCCTATTGCTGCTTTATGGATATTCTTAAAAAATGTCAGCTGTTAAGATTTGCTCGTATCTTTTCTGGATTATCGTAATTATCCGTCAGCGCGTGTACATCAGCAAGCATAACAAATTGTCTATACTTTGGATCATTCTGTAAGGCAAGACGGTTTTCAAGCGACCCAACATAATGCCCGAGATGCAAAGGCTTCGCTGGCCTATCTCCCGTAAGTACAATATTTTTTTCTTCCGTAACTATCATAATATTTTTTTAGATTAAACTAATCTAATTCGTTCATCCTTACTGCACGTATATGATTCCCGAACCCGCTCCATTATTTGCTATGGGTGCGCCAACACAACAAGTATTTCCATCAGACGATAACGCCACTGATATTCCCTCACCAGAATTTAAATTTTGAGAAAGACGTTGATAAGAAGTCCAAAAATTATTCTTGATCACATAAATTTGCGCCCACCCTTGTCCCGCAGGTGCCCCAGTAATAATAACCGATCCATTTTGAGCAATTGCCACAGAAGAACCTTCTTGAGAAGAAGGAGCATTCTGACTCAAACTTGCCACCGGGACCCAACCATCTTTTGCATTAAAATATACAAAGACTCCACCCACTCCATTATTTTCATATCCACCAGCAACAAGGGTATCGCCATTTTCTGATAACGCAACTGAACATCCTTCAGTGTTGGGGCAAAGTGATAAGTTCCTATCGTAGAGCAAAATAAAAAGTTCCGGTTTTAGGGTATTCTGAGTTTTGACAAAAAAGCAAAGAACGGACCTAAAAACACGGAACCTACATGGGACATCTTAACATGAGCAAAAAAGAACGTACACAGTTAATTGTGTTTGACAGATTGAAAAAGAGAGAGATAACGCAAGCAGAAGCGGCATTGAAACTAAATGTATCTGAAAGATGGATTAGGAAGAAGTTTAGGCGTTACAAACAGCTTGGAGACGCTGGGCTCATTCATAGAAACAGAGGGCGTGTAAGCAAAAAACGCTGGTGTGAACAAGAGAAAGAATTGACAATTGAGCTATTAAAATCAGAGTGGCATGGTTTTGGTCCAACTTTTACGGCTGAAAAACTCAAGGAACTCAAAGGCATCATGATAAGCAAGGAAACCGTTCGACGAGCAATGATTGAAAGTAATGTCTGGCAGGCCAGAAAGAGCAAAAGCAAACATCGCAAACGACGTGCTAGAAGAAGAATTCTTGGCTTAATGATTCAGCTTGATGGGTCACTGCATGAATGGTTTGAAGGATGGGGACCGGTTTGTACGTTACTTGTTTTTATTGATGATGCTACAAGTAAGCTTCTGTGGCTTGAATTTGTTAATAGTGAATCAAACATGGATGTTATGAGAGCAACAAAAAATTATATCAAGCATTGCGGCATTCCCCATGAATTTTACGTTGATTTTGGCAGAGTCTTCAGTGTTAATTTAAACAACGAAGAACGGGATAAAAAAACTCAATGGGAACGTGCTGTGAATGAGCTTAATATCATAGTAAGTCATGCTCATAGCCCACAAGCAAAAGGGCGTGTTGAACGTGCTAATGAAACATTGCAAGATCGCCTTATAAAAGAATTGCGTCTTGCTGGCATATCTTCAATTACTGCAGCAAATCAATTTCTTAGAGAAAGCAATTATTTGGATAAACATAATAGCCAATTTGCAGTAGCAGCTGCAGAAAGTGGTGATGGTCATCGACCAGCAGATTTGTATGATTTAGATCATATTTTTTGCATACGTGAAAAAAGAGTTTTGGCTAATGATTACACGATTGTCTATAACAAACGAATATTTCAGCTTACCCGCTCATCAACGTACCATTATTAGGCCTAAAGATATAATTATCGCCAATACTCATTTGGATGGATCCATCAAGCTATCGATCAGAAACACGCATCTTTTTTTTAAAGAAATTAATCAGCGTCCACAAAAGATAATCCAGGAGAAAAAAGTGACATACAAACCATTTAAACACAATGCAAACAGTCGTCGCTGGGCATCAGGGCTTCCACCTCAAGTTTCCCAGCAGGAGAGTAGCGTGAAGCTCGCCGCGCCGGCGATTGAGGCGAAATGAAAAAAGCGGAACTAATTACCTTGCTGAAAACCGGAACTTTTCACCTTGCCTTGACACTGAACATCCTTCAGCCGAATGGGTTGCTTGAGTAAGGGTCGTTGAATGATACCATTGGTTATTAGCCACTTTATATAATTGAGTCCCACCGATGAGAAATGGAGGGAAAGATTGCATTAATGATGGTGCACCTGCTGCCACGGTTGTACCATCTGCAGAAATTGAAACCGAAGACCCTTCATTAGATCCGTTATTATCTTGAGAAAGTGATGCTATCAATGTCCAATTCCCATTATTTCTTGAATACATATTTGTCATTCCATTTGACTGCTGAAATGTACCTGGAGCTCCGACCGCTATGACATTGCCATCAGCAGAAATTGATACAGATGTTCCTTCACTGCTACTTTCAATTCCACGTGTCAGAGTGGCTTCATGAGGCCACCAGTTATCGCTATTTTTTCGGTATACTTGTACTACCCCGCATGAATTAGCGTCAGGGGCCCCTAATACAATTACACTACCATCTACAGAAATTGCTACTGAATAGCCTTCCGATGAACCTGCATTGTTTTGACTTAACTGAGCCCGACATGTCCATGTTTGCCCGAATCGTTCATAGACTTCAACGCCCCCTGTCCAATTATTATTTTAGGTGTACCAAGAACGAGTGTGTTGCCGTCAGCTGATAAAGCTACGGCAAATCCCTCCAACGCATTGCTTTGCCACTGCGATAATTGTGCTTGTAAGTTCCATGACTTAATTGTAGGACAATCAAAGCCCATTAATAAAACAATTAAAAATAAAAAATTAAAAAACGATAGCATTACTATGATCTCTAAATAATAAAACACTTAATCGAATTATATGAAAAAAATGTTTAATGTCAATCAGCTTCGAGCTAAGACTGGATTGTGAAATCATGGAAATAAAAAAAATAAAATAGCTTTCTCTTGAAACAAAAAGGAGAAACCTACCATGCAAAAAAGCATAGAAGAAGTGTACTGGATAATTGATGAAGTTGTAATGCGTAAAGTAGAAAAAAAAGGCAGAAAAAGGAAGATGCAAGCGAGCGACGTTTTAACGATCATGGTAATGGGTCATTGTCAGGGAATGATGACTGAGAAGCAGTTGTATGACTTGATGAGCGACAAATACAAAGGTTGTTTTAGCCAAATACCAAATTACGCGCAGTTTACAGATCAATAAGAGCATATTCTTCTTACTTAGATCTTGTAATCCAAATAATAACCAAAGTATACAAACAAAATAAGCATGATCTCTATATAATTGATTCAACTGCATTACCAATCTCTGATTATAACGGTAATTGTACAAAGTGGATTGGAACAGAAGGGAAAGTTGGTAAAAATATGCATGGTTGGTACTATGGATTCAAACTTCATATTATTGTCAATGCCGGTCTGGAAATCGTATCAACAACGATCACTGCAGCAAATGTTCATGATATACAGGTGCTGAAGATGGATATTTAGTTGGAGATAAAGGATATCAAGCAAAAGAATCTTTAAAAAACAGGCTGGCAGCCGCAGGAATTCAGTTATTGGTCAAGCAAAGAGAAAACATTGATCCTCATCTTAATATTTATTATAAAAAATTCTTTAATAAAAGAAGCGAAATAGAGGCTATATTCAGCTATCTTAAGCTAAGAGCGTCTACTCTTTATCGATTCCCTCGCTCATCTAATGGTTTCTTGGCTAACGTAAAAACCGCTGTTATCGTTTATTTGCTACGTAACTTCACTATGGCTAATATTTTTTGCTAATTCACAATTCACTCAAGAAGTCATTTTTGAGTTGTCTGTAAGGCAGTTTTCGATAATACGGTTAGGAGCTCTAATTCATAACCCTGAAGTAAAAAAATTGCGAGATTCTTTCGCACCAAACAGATTTAAGTTTAATAATCACAAATAATTACAAGTAATGAAAATCCCGTCTGGATATGGCTCAACCTAAAATCGAACTCTAAGTTCTCTATTCCTGAATGCGTATACTAGCGAGCGTAATTTTTACGTTGCCTCACAACATGCAGCAAGGCGGCTTGATAATCCTGCTGGCAATTGGACCGTAAATCGACTAAGCATTCTCCATTGAATACTCATGAATACTCAAGGACCGTCTTATGAAATATTATCTCGGTATGTCCCTCTTTCTAATCTCATCACTGCATGGCATGGAACTCACGCATAATAAACAATATAGTTGGGCTAATACCGGCCCATGGACCATCGCAAGAGTACAATCATTCTTGGCTTTTGGCGCCAGTGTTAATTTCCGGGACAAAGACGGCTGTTCACTCCTGCACCTCGCCGCCCTTAAAGGTGATCAAGAAATGGTCAAATTATCGCTCAGTACGCCTGAAATTGATATTAATGCTGCCATGATGAACGGTCTCACTCCCTTGCATTGCGCTGCCATACGTGGACATGAAGCGATAGTCCAACTATTAATGACCTCACCACTCCTCACTATAAATGCAGAAGACAGTAGGGGAAAAACACCACTATTTTATGCCATCAAGAACAATAATGTAAACGTGCAAGCACAATTGATCCAAGTTGCCGGCATTAAGCTTGATCCCACCACTGCGTCAAAGGCGCTCCACTACGCCGCTCATACGGGAGACGAAAATCTCTTGGCCCTCCTCATCAATATACCAGGAATCAACGTCAATATACCGGAGGAAGATGGCGCGACGCCCTTACATTTCGCCGCAAAAAAGGGCAAAGAAAACATCATGAAATTGTTGCTTGCACATCCTGAAATTAACGTTAATGCTGAAAACAAAAATGGTGAATCTGCCCTCTACATTGCTACCTGGGAGGGACACCTGGCAGTCGTCAATCTTCTCCTTACAAAACCTGACCTGGATCTACGCACCAAGTGGGAGGGTGAAACTTTACTTCATGCAGCAACATTCAGCAATAATGAGGAGGTTGTCGCGGCAATACTCAAACACACAACCATCAGCCCAACCACCATGGATAGTGAAGGCGTGACCCCACTGCACCTTGCCGCATGCAAAGGTAATGCAAACATAATTACGCAATTCTGTAATGCACGCATAGACATCAACTTTCCATCGCAATGGCCCTATACGAGCAAAAAGCTCACTTATTTCACAAATCTCCTAACCCAAAAAACGGAATTGATTGCGTCAGACCCGCACCAGTGGACGCCATTACATGTTGCGGCTTATTATGGTCAGGAATCGGTCGTTGCCACGCTGCTTTCACTACCCAACATCGAGGTCAATGCGAGCGATGAGCGGGGCAGAACACCGCTTTATTTGGCAGCGCGCAATGGCCATGAAAAAGCCGTCGAATTACTGATAAATTATGTGGCAACTAATGTCAATGCAGCTGACCATCAGGGACATACGCCATTACACATGGCTACCAAGCGCAAACATGAAGCGATAGTAAGGCTGTTAGTATCTTGTCCTCGAATCTCTCTAAATCCACCAATGAGTGACGGATGGACACCGCTCGGCATTGCCCATCAAAAAAAGCATGATGCTATCGTTCATTTATTGCGGTCAGCGGGCGCCATTAATATGAATCCTTCAACATATAAGGCATTCCACAAGGCAGCAGAAAATGGAAATAAAAAGAAACTAATTCAGATACTCAAAACACCCGGGCTTGATGTCAATGCTCGCAATCGAGAAAACGAAACCGCTCTACACTTAGCCGCAATGCATGGTCATATCGAGCTCGTACAACTATTGCTTGCTCATAAGGCATCAATCGATCTAGCGAGTTATGCTGAAACTCCATTATACAAAGCAGCACGTCGCGGACATGTATAGACATCACATCTAATTTTGAGACTTAAAACCTAACAAAGAATACTCAAAAAAAGTGTTATTTAAAAATTCGGCAAACTCATTGGAGACCTGCTTGATATTATCGATAAAACGATTATGTGAAACATGTTTGCGAGCGGCTTTCCAAACTTTTTCTTGGGGATTTTCATCAGGGGCGTAGGGTGGAAAGTGGACCACATTGATGTTTTTATCTTGATCTAAAAATTCTTGAACGGCTGAGCCTCGATGCCACCCCGCATTATCTCAAAGCAAAAGCAGTTTGCGTTTCGGATATCGGCTTCTAAGCTGTGTTAACACCTCAACCGAGATGTACATGTTCTGTTTTTCTGGGATGAAAGCATGTTCGCGACCAGTTTTTATATTTAAAAATCCATAAAATGATCGATTTTCTCGTTTGCTTGTAACCTCTATTTTGGGATATTCATTAGCAGGTAGCCAAATCTTTTGAAATGTTGTGACTGAGGAAAGAATCATCTCGTCAGCAGCGAAAATCTCGACTTTATCGTCTTTCCAAGCATTTTCAATTATAGGCATAACATCCGCTTTCCATTTTTGAACTTGTTGCTCATCGCGTTTTCGATAAACCTTTCCAGGTTTGTGAAATGTAAAACGTGCTTCTTTAAAAATAAGATATATTGAGGTTTTTGACTTGTATTTTATGCCATATTGCTCACGGATAAAGTGTCCCAGCGACCACGTTGTCCAATAATCTTCTTCAAAACCAAAATCTCGAGGCCTATTATTTTTGAGTGCTTCGAGAACCTGCGCTCTCTCGCCTTTAGTCAATAACGCCCGTGGTTTCTTCTTGTTCTTGTCTCTGATGCCTTCTATTCCTTTTTTCAAGAATTTATTACGCAATCCAAATACTGTGCTTCTCTTGAATTCGGTGAGGTCTTCTATAAGTTCTAAATCGAGTTTCTTATTAAGCATTAAAATCGCCTGAGTACGCAACGATTCCTTCGAATTAGTCTCTTTGTTTTTTGAAAATTCTTTGAGTTCTTCGATTTGCTTTTGTGTTAAAGATATCTGTTTTGGCATTTTACTCTCTCACTTTTTGCCAAACAGTGCCGTTTTTAATCTATTTTTAAAGTGTGATGTCTATAGCCGTGGTAAAGTTATTACTAGCACATGGCGCATCAGTATCTGATAAACAAAATAAAAACGCATTGAATGGAGCGGTTTCCTTATGCTATATCGAACCAGAGCATGTCGAAATCGCACATATGCTTCTTGAACACAAAGTACCAATCGACAAGACAGAAGCACTTCATCATGCAGCAAGACATGGATCTAGAGACCTCGTACAATTATTACTGAAATATGATGTATCGATTGATGCGCTTAACTATTTTCGTATGACACCGTTGCAAGAAGCAGTCCAAAACAAGAAGCCTGAAGGGGTAAAACTGCTTCTTGAAGCTGGTGCCAACCCGCTCCATCGCGAGGGGTTAATACCGTCAGCGCTTGATAGTGCCCGCACCACACCAGAAATGCTCGCACTATTCATACAACATGACCTTAAGGAAATAAGCCGCCAAAAAAGTAACTTCTTGCATCTGCTCATGCCGGAATTAAAAAACCTCTTATCACTGTTTATAGCCTATCAAGCAAGCTATGGTATATGACTATCAGCCAAAAGATGTTGATGCCGTTCGTAGTACTATTCTTGGTGTGATCAACAATGAGGTTGAATAATTGGGAAAGAAAGACTACTATACATGTCAGATCGACCTATTTCTTTTTTGTCTTTATGTTTGCAGAGTAATTTATTGAATGTTTTGTATTAATTGGCAATTGCGGCAAGACAACCAACTACAATTTGACCATAGGCTGTTATGGCTAGCAAAGCTATTAAAGACATATTAAAATTATTTGATTCACTGATATACCATAAGTACCAAAAGTTGTATCCAGATATCCATTCGGCAAATAACGGCCAAGAGCAAACGCAAGATTACTTGTCCTATCATTTGCATATCCAGCAACAACAATTTTGCCATCCTTTTGAATGCCGATAGTATTTATTCCAGCAGTAGCAAATCTATCAGGATTAATGCTTGCTTGGGTAATGATAGTGCCATTATTACCAAAGGTGGGATCAAGATCACCGGCACGAGCGAATAAACTGAAATAAAACAAGCACAATTGTATGCAAAGAAAATATGATCGAACACCATTCATCAAAAAATCCTTCTGCGAATTAAAACACATTAAGATGAAAACCAAAAATGCAGAATTATCAATATCCAGTATCATTTAACTGGTTTGGTGGCCTGTTTAGCGGGCGTCTTTTCAAACCACCCAGCAACTTTTTCATACATATTACTAAAAAAAGAACTTACCGAATTGCCCAATCGTTTAAACCAACCGGTCCATCCTGCCTGAGCTGCAGCCTTTCGAGCTTCTTCAGCCTCTCGTTTTTTCTTTTCAGCTAATCGCATTTCATCAGATTTTTCATCACGGCTCACTTTCTTTGACAACTCTATGCCCTGAGCACGAAGTTGCTTAATTCTGTCTCTAACACCTTGCATATGGGTCTCAAGTTCTTGAATTTTTTCGTCAAAGAAGGACATGAGATTGTTATTAAGATAGTTGGAAATCGATTCGATATTCTCATAATAACTTTTCATCTGAAGATAATACTGCTCAGCTTTTTTATCATTAATTTCTGACGCAATATTATTAAAATTTTGCCAGGATTTTTCTTCAAACGAACGTGCTTTTGCTATATTTTCCAAAACTTGCGCCATACCTTTATCAAGAGCATTATCAATTTGTGTAATAAGCGAAAAATCTTTTTTTAATGCCTCGACTGCAACCTTCTTCTCCTTAATTTCTTGATTAAGTTTCCGTTCTTCTTCGGTGAGCTCAATCATTTTTTCACGCTCTTGCGATAAAGAGGCAATCAAATTATTAAGATGTTCCTCAAGTTCACCCTGCTCAAATCCAAGCTCCAGGTTGAATTGAGCCACAGATGCATCACTTTCATTGCGTTTTTGAAAGAAAACACCTTTTAATTTGTCTACTTCATCCACCTTTTTTCTCGTTACCTGATATTTTTCGCGAGCTTCTTTATAGTATTTTCGTTTGTAATACCAATTGCCTCGCGTTTCATCAAAAACCACAGGCCCTTGCTCACTCGGTAATTCATCAGTCTTCCATTTCTCATCAGCCTGAAACTGAGCAAAGAGTCCAGTAAAAGAGACTAAACTACCCATCAGCATAACAAGGAGATGTTTTTTTTCGTTCATTACTTCCTCCTCAGATTATAATGTTTGAGCTAACTCTTTCAGCTCATTCATTAAAGCGGTACCTAATTCTTGAGCTTCTGGAGAAGTATAGCTCCATTTTACACCAGAATCTACACGAACAAGCGGAGACTTATCACACTTAATATCAATAATGTCGAGGCGAACAACATTCATGAGGGGATGCACAAGAGAAGGTGCTCGCACAACTCCAGCACGACCAAGAACACTATAGGCAGCGTTATCGGGATCCAAAAAACAGAGCATAACTTTCTTTTGCCATACCATATTTTGATACCCCTCATGATCCTTGTTTATGGTCATGAGGATGCTTTCATTACCTTTGGGGTAAACCCACTGTATAGGGGTGGTATGCGGTAGCCCCTTCTCTGAAAATGTTGCTAATATTGCAACACTTTTCTCAGATTTGAGTGAAGGAATTAAATCATCGGGAAGTTTGATGCCTATATGTTTTGCCATAAATGCTCCTGTAAAAATGTTCCACTATTTCTTATATTCTATTATTACTTCGTATCGAACAGCTCTTCCAATCGGCAATTATAAAAATAATTTACTATTCAAAAAAACAGCTCCTTTATCACCTGCGCGTCACAAGCACAATAAATCACGATTGAACAATCACGATTGGACAATAAAGAGAAGTCGCTTGAAATTCAAATAATCTCGTATTTCCAAAAGGGTATATATTATTAGTTTACACTACGTGTCAAGAGGGGGGGCCTAAAAGTGAAGCGTTACCGACTTGACTGCCTCAGGTAATTCCACCGTCCCGTCCTCTTTTTGGTAGGTCTCTAAGAGTGCTACCATAACCCTTGGTAACGCAAGCGATGATGCATTGAGTGTATAAGCATAATGCGTCTTGTCATGGGTCCCTTTGCGATAGCGAATTCCACATCGCCGTGCCTGAAAATCGGTACAGTTGCTCACTGATGAAACTTCTTTATATTCACCCTGACCCGGCATCCAGACCTCAATATCATAGGTCTTTGCCGAAGCAAATGAGCAATCTTGCGCAGCTAATAAGCTGATCCGATAGTGGAGTCCTAGTTTTTGCAAGATTTCTTCAGCACAGGTAAGCATACGTTGGTGTTCAGATTCTGCTTCTTCAGGTTTGCACAGCGTATATAATTCGACCTTTTCAAACTGATGTATACGAATAAGTCCTCTTTCGGTTGAGCCGTATCCGCCTGCCTCTCTTCTAAAGCAGCTCGTCCAAGCAGTCATTCTCACGGGTAATTGATCAAAGGCAAAAATGGTATCCCGGTATAAATTTGAAAGATTGACCTCCGAAGTCGGTGTCAAATAGAGACCATCTTTCTCAAGAGCATAGACGTCCTCCTTAAATCGTGGAAAATTACTAGCACCCTCAAGTGCACGTTCATTTAAAAGATAAGGGGGCAAAACGGGGCTATAACCACTTTTTTTGTTGTGACCATACATGAGCATAGCCAGACCATAAACAAGATCCACTCCACCGTTTTTATAAAGAACAAAATTTGAGCCAGCCATGCGCGCTGCTGCTTCAAAGTCAAACCAGCCATTTTGAATGCCAATTTGCTCGTGATTTTTAACAGGAAAAGAAAAAGTAGGTTTTTGTCCCCACGTTTTTATAACCTTATTTGCCTCTTTTCCACCGTCAGGGATATCATCAAAAGGTATATTGGGACAAAGTAAATAAAGATCATTAAATTTTTTATGAAGAACTTCGAGTTCCGCCTCTTTCTCTTTGAGCTGACCACCGATGGATTTCGATTGCATCCTGATCTCATCAGAAATGCCTTTTTGCGCAGCCTTCGCTAATTCATTTTTTTGCGCACGCAATGCTTCAACTTCATGCATAAGAGCTCTTGTTTTCTTATCAAGTTCAGCAAGCTCTTCTATGGGAAATTGAGGGTCTTTCCTTTTTATTTGACCCATAACCTTTTCAGGCTGCTCACGTAATAATCCTAAATCAATCATCTTTGCGGCTCCTTAATTATATAAAAATTAAGTATAGCAGCGTTGTTTTGGAATGAAAAATTTTGGAATTGAAAAAACACTGCTAATGAAAAAGCCGCATTGTAATGCGGCTTTTTCTGGGCAAATCTTTTAAAGATACAAAATGTTTCTTTATCTTACCTAGCTGCTCGTATCATTTCTTTTAATTGCTTGCCAGCTTTAAATTTTGGCACACGAGTTTCAGGTAGATTAATTCGCTGTTTTGTCATGGGATTAATTCCCAGACGGGCCGGTCTTTTGGCTACGCTAAAGGTACCCAATCCTGACCATTGCAATCTATTGCCCTTCTTGAGCTCTCTCACCATAATGCGTACGAGAGAATCAAGCACGCGAGCAATATCCCTTTTGCTAAACAGTGTCTCTTCACTGAGGGAATTTATAAGCTCAGTTTTGTTCATTGTATATGACTCCTACATTGTTAAGTAGTATTGGTTTCTTTATAAAAAGCTGCATTGTCGTATATACTAAATCGATTTATTACTTTGTCAATTGAAAGTACAAAAAATCACCTTATAGGAAAGGCTATCAATGCTTATAGACACCCATTGTCATATTAATCTTATGGTAAAAAAAAGCTTCGAATCAATTCTAACTCACGAAGAATGTCAAAATGCAAAAAATATTATAGATGATGCTGCGAATGCAGGTGTGACAAAACTTATTTGTGTCGGAACTAATTATAGTGAAAGTGTCAATTGCATAACATTGGCAAAACAATACCCATCGGTTCATGCTAGCATTGGCATCCATCCTAATGATGCCACCGACCAGTGGCAGAAAGATCTTAAGGGTTTTTTACCTTTCTTACAGGATAAAGAAATTAATAAAATCGTTGCACTCGGTGAGTGTGGCATTGATCGGCATTATGAAGGATATAACCTTCAACGACAAAAAGATGTTTTTAAGGGACAGATAGAATTAGCATTGGAATATGATCTGGCGCTTATTATTCACAGTCGTGATGCGCGCGATGAAACGCTTTACGCGCTCGATCAATTTAGTAATGAGAAACTACGTGGTACGATGCACTGCTTTGAAGGGGACTTGTCATTCGCTCAAGAGGCATTACGACGCGGTTTTGTTCTCGGTATTGGGGGTACTGTTACGTACCCTAAAAACAATACCTTGAGAGAAATAGTAAAAACGGTGGAGTTGTCTTCGATCATTCTTGAAACGGACTCACCTTATTTGCCCCCACAAACCATGCGCGGAAAAATGAATAGCCCAGCGCACATAAAAACAATTGCAGAATTTGTTGCGCAGCTACGAGATTTGCCCTTTGAAGAAATAGCTTTGACAACCAGTTCAACGGCAAAAGCGGTCTTTAGAATTGACGAATTGCTCGATTAAATCTATGCTTTAAAGTAGTTTAAGTTACAATAAGATCGTTAAAAAAAATAAAGGCGAAGTGAGACAAATCCTTACTTCGCCTTTATTAATTCTGATGCTCTAGATCCCTACAATAAGGCTAGGCCATACATTTACTAGTTTCAAGACATAAATCACAACAGCAAAGAATGCTATTAGGAGAACCAAATCAAGAATGGACATGGCATCTCTGTGTCTGCCCGTAACAGCAGAAAGAATAAATCCAAATCCAAAAACGAGAAGTGCAAGCACTGCACTAAAGAGAAGTATTGAAAGAATCGGTTGATCCATAATAACCATAACTAAACTCCTTTTATGGTAAGAAAATAATAACTTTCCCTATCCTAGTCAGAAGATTATATAAAATCAAGAATTTTTGCCTACCAATTTGATGGCAAAAAAGGAAACTTCGCTTTATACCGTGAAAACGGGCCATGGCAATCAAGCCACAAATGCCAAACAGCGCCAAGCCAGAAAAATAATGCACTCACCATTCGTCCAAACGAAATTATTGATTTAAAAACAACCTCATTGCTATCATGAGCCACAATGTTGATGAGAAAGGAAAAATGCTTTTATTAGAAATGTTGGTTCAAATGTTATTCACAAATGGAGATGAAAATGTTCACGACACGCTTACAATCAATTGTCCTACTTCTTAGTATAGTAATCACCCCTGCGATAACTGAGGCACTCGCAAAAAAAAAGACAACGTTCACTGCACCTCCTGTGAAGACTGGCTTTGTCAAAGTACCGGCAACTTCAACTTCATCAGCAATTGAAATATTTTATCGCCTGCAAGGCACCGGTTCTCAAACAATCGTATTGCTGCATGGTTATTTATTAGATTCTACTGCATGGAAATGCAATATGTCTGCGCTTGCCAATAAATTTAAAGTTCTGGCAATAGACATGCGGGGTAACGGAAAATCAAGTAAAGTCGGCCCATATATTCCCGATAATTTTGCTAATGATTTAAAAACGGTACTTCACACACTTAACATCAAAAAACCAATCGTAGTCGGCTATTCTCTTGGGGGAAATGTCGCTTTAAAATTCGCTATCAAGTATCCTAATCTTCTTTCAAAGTTGGTATTGACCAACACTTCTCCCAAATTTGTTAATAGCAATTGCCTAGCAGGAATTATTCCTTCAGGACCCAATGCATGGTGTTTTGGACTCGATCCGATCGTTGTTACCGGTATTATTACAACGATGAAAGCAAATTTCTTAGCGGGCGCCCTACAACTTGCTGCACTCGCTACTGCCACTGAAACGTGTGTGCAACAAGTTACAAACCTGACTCTCTTTGCTCTTCCAATACTTAACGCTGATATTCCACAAGCACAAGTTGCCATCGCAGAACAATATATTGTTCCTGTAGATTTGAGAAGCGGTCTGACCGCCATAAAGGTCCCAACTCTCATCTTTGGCGGATGTAATGATCACGTCTGCCCTCATCCAGCTTCACAGTATATGCGCAGTAAAATACCAAATTCAAAATTAGTTAACTTTAATAGAGCACATACCATCGCATTATTTTCCTCAGCACAATTTAATAATCTGGTTACCAGATTTGCACTCAATCAACCAATAGCTGAAAACTTTAATTGCTCTCTTCTCAATGCTCCGTGTGGTAATTGCTTTGCATAAACGCTAAAAAGATGTGCACTTTAGATAAGATCAGGCTCCTTAAAGGGGCCTGATTCTTTTTAACAAACCACCTTATACTGTTCTGACATTCATAAACAAATCGATTCACCTCTTACCAATTTGATGGCAAAAAACGAAACTTCGCTTTATACCGCGAAAATGGGCCATGACAATCAAGCCACAAATGCGAAACCGCGCCAAGCCAAAAAATAGGGAAAAGTGATAATTCCTATAGTAAGGCAAAAAAAAGTCCTGACCCTTCGCTTTGCCTTTAGTGCATTTTTGTATTGACCTGAATTCACACGTAACGCGCAGAGAATCTTATTACAAAAGTATGATGCGCTTTGAATGCCATATAACAAACTAATTGAATTTCTTCGCAGTTTTGAGGCCTCTCTTGCGTTCGAGAAGCCTCAGATTGTGCTAACCTTGTATACTATTATGTTGGCTATATCAAAAATTTTGTTATTTTTTATCTGCCAGTCGCAGTGAAGCTCGCCGCAAAAAAGAATGGCATTCTAGGATAAAACAACAACGCAAGTTCAAGGATAGCGGTACAGAAATCGTCATTACTTGGCGGCGTTAAACCAGCAGGACAA
This sequence comes from uncultured bacterium, assembly GCA_963699715.1. GTDB lineage: Bacteria > Babelota > Babeliae > Babelales > Babelaceae > CAVOUX01. The sequence continues at coordinate 80,642 of CAVOUX010000008.1, read as the reverse complement.
GCTGCGTATACGAGACCAAGCTCTTGCGTGAATCCCTTGTTGGTTACATTTTTTAACAAGTTTGAACTTGAAATTATTGATACAAAAAATGTAGTATCAGCATCACATATCTCTTGAGCTTGAACAGGAAGACCTGTTCCTGCGCCTCCTTTGAATGCCAAAGTGAAATTTTCAAGACAACCACCAACTGACACCGGAGTTATTTCTATACCGAGCGTAACCGCAGGTGCCTCTTTGAATGGTTTTTTGAAGGTAACATCAAAACTAGACACAGTGGACTTATATAAAGAAGGACATCCGACTGGTACAAGGGGAGGACATACATTTTGAAGTAATATTACTGGTGCCACAGGTGATAGAGTAAAGCAGTTTTTATCACCCGAAAGCACGGTGGCTGTCGTATTGATCTTAGTGCTGCAGGCTAGACTCGAACCGAGACAAGGAACAGTCGGTGTGACTACAACAGGATTTGAAAAACCAACACGGGCGCTAATTGTTCGGTGTTTTTTACAGCAACGCGCTTTCTTAGCTTCAGTGAAACTGAACGAGGTCGCTACAATCGCTAGTAATAAAATTAACTTTTTGCTCATCATAAATTCCTTTTTTACAAACATTTTTGTTTTGTACTGAAATCGAAAATATATTTTAAAATAATGCTCTTACTAATCCCTCCTTTCAGCTCTTGTCAAATAAATATGATCCAAGAGTATTTGTCATGAACAAGCAAAGTCAACACTAAGATCACTTTGACAGAACTGTATGGTGGCAAAAAAGATGCGGTGATGGCGAATTAAACAAAGCGTTGCATTAAAAAGAATTCTTTTATTATCTTATCCTCAAATTAACCACAAAGGGGAATACAGACCTATTTATTCAAGAAATTTTGACAAGAATATTATTAGATGAAAGGATACAATGTTTAGCTCCCAACGTTTACAAATAATTGTTCTACTTTTTAGTTTGTTCACAAGTTCTGAGATAATCAATGCAAAGGCCAAAAAGAACGCAAAAATCTCTGCACCTCCCGTAAAGACTGGTTTTGTCCACGTGCCAGCAACATCAACTTCATCAGCAATACAAATATTTTATCGGATGCAAGGCACCGGTTCACCAACAATCGTATTGCTGCATCCTTATTCATTAGATTCGCAGGCATGGAAATGCAACATGTCGGTTCTGGCTAATAAATTTCGAGTTCTTGCAATTGATATGCGTGGTAGCGGGCAATCAAGTAAAGTTGGCCCATACACACCCACTAACTTTGTCAATGACTTAAAGTCAGTACTTGATCAGCTTGGCATTAAAAACCCCATCGTTGGCGGCTACTCACTTGGTGGTAATGTTGCATTAAGTTTTGCTATTAAATATCCTAATCGTCTTTCAAAATTAATATTGACAAACACTTCTCCCAAATTTGTTAACAGTAATTGCATAGCAGGAACTATTCCATCAGGTCCCAATGCATGGTGCTTTGGGCTAGATCCAGTAATCTTTGCAGGCTACCTTGCGGGAGCAAAAATAAATTACCTAGCTGAAGGATTATCGCTTTGGGCATTAGCGACAGCTACAGAAATTTGTCAACCGCAACTTCTCAATCTCTTTCTTTTTATTTCACAGATACTTGCTGCAAGTAATGCACAAGCACAAATTGACATAGCCGTAGAATACCTTGGTAGAGTAGATTCAAGAAGTGGCCTCTCCAGCATAACTGTGCCCACTCTTATTATGGCAGGATGCAATGACCATTTGTGTCCGCAGCAAGCTTCACAGTATATGCGAACCAAAATTCCTAACTCAAAGCTTGTCAATTTTAATAGAGCTCATACGATTCCATTTTTATCTTCAGCGCAGTTTAATAATCTTGTAACACGGTTTGCGCTTAATCAACCAATCTCTGAAAACTTTAATTGCTCTCTTCTCAATGCTCCGTGTGGTAATTGCTTTGCATAAACGCTAAAAAGATATGCACTTTAGATAAGATCAGGCTCCTCAATGGGGCCTGATTCTTTTTAATTGTCACATCGAGCGCCATCTTATGCGATCTCCCTACCCAGAATTAATCAAGTCTTGTTACCAATTTGATGGCAAAAAACGAAACTTCGCTTTATACCGCGAAAATGGGCCATGACAATCAAGCCACAAATGCGAAACAGCGCCAAGCCAAAAAAATAATGCGTCTAAAAGAATCATATCTCTATAGACCGGAAATTGTGACGACAACAAAAAATAGCTGCCAACTGCAAGACAGGATAAAAATAAAAGTGAATGTAAAAGTCCCCGGTGCCTAACAAGTAACGGTACAATCGCTACCAACAACATGGCAGACATGCTTTGATAATACTGATGAAAGAGAAGCAAAATTCCTGCAACAAACAGAATCCTATACATCCATTTTTGCCCCATACTTTTAGTGTCAAGATCAGGAAAGAGTCCTCCGACAATTGCAGCCGCAGCCCATTCGAGCGCTTGCAATCCTGTAACGCGACGCAATGAAAGAATTACCACGAGAGCCAATGCCCATCCCGCAAGCGCACCTACAATATGTCCTCGATATCCTGGCATAGAAATTCCTTAGCTTCATTATCTGTCTCAATTAAAAAACAGAGTAATCGGTAAATATTAGTAGGGAAAGGATATCTTAGTCAAAAGTTGTGGTCAAATTCCTTCAGCTTTCATGATAGTAATCCCGGGATAATAGAAACGAAGTATCCTTTTGAAATCCCAGCCTTTAAGTGCAAGCTCTTTTGAACCCCATTGGCAAAAACCAAGCTGGTGCCCCAATCCTTTTCCTTTAAATTTAATTAATTTTCCCCTTTTAGTAAGCGTAAAAGTCGAGCTCTTTATATGTTTGGCCAAATGGGGTAACTTGCCAACAGGAAAATCGTACCATTCCTTTTTTATTTTAACTTGAAACCCATCGACACATCCTGCTCTATCCTTGGATTTAATTTTAACATCGGTTAATGGGCCCTTTGTCGGCAAAGCAGCTTCTAAATGTAATCCCAAATCCTTCAGCGTATAGAGGGCATGCCATGAATAGTATTTAAATTTTTTGCAATGCGTACATGGATAAGAACGCGCTAAATAGGGAGCCTTTTCAAAATCAACCCCCGATCTCCGTATCGGTATAACTCCTCCACAGCACGCATCATAAAGCGCCATGATCGGTTCTTTATTGTACGTTATTATGAGTCCCTTTGTTTTTTTGACAGCAGCATGTATACATTCACAGTTATGGACACCTTTATAGACTTGATGAATAGGAGTGCAACGAATATCGTACTTAAGAGACTTATTCTTGTCTTTAGAACGAACCGAACGTAGAGTTGCGATAACATAGGTCCGATAAGCAATTGCGCCCGCTTCTAAGCTAGCCGCCGGCCATCCTGGAACCATTTCCCATCGAACACCTGAATCCACATAATCTTCAAGTTCAATGCGATTAATAAGCTGGATATTATCATTAACTCTCATGACATAAAATGAACCTTTGTAGCTATGCTGGCCAAAGGTAATGTTACCATTCGTTGGCTCAATTTTAACCGATTGTGCCGCAACACGTTTGTTGTTAATGGCTAACGTCATCTTGTCGCGCAGGCCTATAGTTACATGCGTTCCCTTAATTGTCTGGCATTTTAAAGGATCATCAACATCCAAAACTCTAAAATTATGGCTTCCCGATAATTTCCATAATGTCCCCGCTTCAGCCTTCTTTTCATCTAAAAGAACACGTACATAATAGGTACGTTGCCGCTTCTCTTGTCCATCAAGAAATGCGGGAATTAAAATCAATGCAATAAACAAAAATACATTCATATCACTTACTATGGTATACAAAAATGTTGAAAGTCATCGGGAATCTGTATCTTTTTATTAATGCCCTCATTAGCAAGTAAATCAGCTATCGAATTCTCCTCGCGCATAATGTGCGTTAACGAATAAGATTTATGCTGTAACCATTTTACTGCACATTGATAGAGAACTTTAAGAGTAGGTTTAACCACCTTATACTCTCCTTGTAGTTGTCGGATCATCAACTGTGAATCAGCAAATATGTGCACTTTATCAGATTCTTGCCAAAGCGGATCAATCAAAAAAAGTCCAAGAAGAAGCGCATTATACTCAGCCTGATTATTAGTCATTGTTCCCAAATAGTACCCTTTTTTGAGAAATGGTTCAGCATTCTTAAGAATATATATTCCTGCACCAGCAGGACCCGGGTTATTACGTGAAGCTCCATCAACATAGAGGGACCAAATAACTTTGTTTTCTTCTGACTCGTTTTGTTCAAAGAGTGATAATTGCCCCATATTCTACCTTAGCGGTGCGTAAAGTTTACGGTAACATTGCTGACACATTACGAATACGTGCTTTCTGATAAGCAACAAATCGCTCATAGAAATTTGACACCGACAAGCACTACAATGATTGTCTTCTAGGGGCACATAGGGATCATTTACCGAACGCTTTGCATTGTAAAAATCTTCTAAAAGCTCGGGATTTACATTCTTTTCTAGCTCAGAACGCTGTTCTGCTAGAATCACAAGATCTTGTTCTAACGCGTGTAAATTTTTTTTTCGCTCATTAATATTCTCTTGTTGCGCACTTTTGAAGGCTTCAAATTCTTCACGGCACTTTTCAAAATTAAGCTGCTCGGCTTCGTACTGTTGCCATGTTTCAAATAATTGTTCTTCTAGAAGATCTTCAGCACGGCCAACATCCTCCATTTCCTTGCTCATTGCAGTGTATTCTTTGGGATTACTCACTTTTTCAAGGCGAGATTGAAGCTGTGTTTTCCGCGAGCGTTTATCTTTGATGTCCAATTCATATTCATGCACTTTTAACTTGAGAGTGGAAACCTTAGCTTTGATATCATCAAGAAGGTGTGCCTGCTTTGCTAATGCATCAACCAATGATTTTAATTCTTGAGTGACACGCTCTATGAGCCGCTCGGTTTGATAGTATGCCCTCTCTGATTCAACAAACTGAACAAAGTGCGTATAAGAATTGTTTGTCATGAAGTCCGCTTTAGTGAAAAATTATTTTATTACTAATGCAGTCCAGCCTTCACTTCTTACCTTCGGTAAATACTCCAAAGAACAAAAAGTTTCGGCGGGCAGGCAACTAGACTTTTTTGTATTATTATTTCAAACACCAATCTTCGTATGGCATGGCCATACGAAGATTGCCGAGCCTGAAGGCCCGGATAAGCGAAGTATGGTGGGCCCACCAGGATTTGAACCTGGGACCTCTCGGTTATGAGCCGATTGCTCTGACCAGCTGAGCTATGGGCCCCCAATTGCTATTTTGGCTCGCCAAAATAAGACCTCTAAAGAATACTGCAAATTACGCCTTATGTCCAGGTCGCACGCTAACCAAAAATGGTGTTTATCCGAGCAAACAAAGTTGATCCCGTTGTGGCTACCAACCACACTCTTTCAATCCACATCACCTCCACCACAAATAAATTCTATTTTTCAAATAAATTTCGACACAAGTGCATTCTTCGCTCATGACTCATTTTTTTAAAAAGAGCGATAACTACGCCATTTATTTGACACAACCTTCGCTTTAATGAGTAAACCATTGTCTTTTAAATTCTAAGTTTGTCATAATGTCATTGTAGGCCTACAGAGATTCAGTAACGACAAACCTTATAAAGGAGATGCTATGAAGAAGCTCTTAGTTGCAATGATAAGCTTGCTTGCTGTAAGCAATGCTTTCGGATTCTTCGGTGGCAGATGTGGCGGATGCAAACCTGCTAAATGCGAAACATCAGTTACCTGTGAAGAAAAACCAGTTTGCTACAAAATGGTACGTAAAGAATTAGCACCACGTAAAGTGTGTGAAACTACTTGCCATTATGTTTGCCCACCTGAAACAGTCAGAGAAGACGCAAGTGGTGAACAATAAGCCATACGATTGGTTGTGTAAAGGGCGTGCTTGGCATGCCCTTTCACTCTTTTTTTGCGTGCTCTAAAAAATCCTTTAACCTCATAGAGTAACCCCATTCGTTATCATACCACCCGCATATTTTTCCCAATAAACCACATGTTTGAGTAAGTGTGGCATCCACAACAATGGAATGGCTATTGAGAGCAAAATCATGCGATACAAGCGGTACGTCAATTACATCCAGTATTCCTTTGAGTGAATTTTTTGATTTATCAATAAAAAGCGCATTCAGGTCATCTGTGCGAGCAATGGTTTTTGCAAGAAAGGTCACTTCCAAAAATGATACCACTGGCACGGGTACTCTGAGAGCAAAGCCGCACACTTTATCTTTCAGTTCGGGAATAATATCACCTACAACCTTCATAGCCCCTGTGGATGTTGGAACAATATTAACTGCAGCAGCACGTGAACGACGAACATCCTTTTGTGAAGGATTAACATCAAGTAATTTCTGTGAATTGGTGTACGCATGAGTCGTGGTCATGAAAGCAGATTCAATATGATATGCGTCATTAAGCACTTTAAGGACCGGAAGCAACGCGTTCGTTGTGCAACTACCCAATGACACAATGCGATGATTAAGAGGATCATAATCACCATCATTTACGCCAGGAATAATAATCATATCTGCCCCATGCGCAGGGGCAGTTATGAGCACGTTCTTTGCTCCAGCAACCAAATGTTTCTGGGCATCTTTCTTTTCCGTAAAAGCACCTGAGGCATCGACAACCCAATCCACATTTATTTCTTTCCATGGCAACTTGTTTGCATCAGGTTGAGCAATAATTTTTATATGCTGCCCATTAATGGTCAAAAGAGTATTTTTGTAGTCAATGTTTCCGTTATAGGTACCCAAAAAAGTATCATACTTTATGGCGTAAACAATGGTATCAGGGTCGGCTGGTCCAACATTAATTGCAACAACCTTTAATGCAGTATTTTGAGCGGCCAAAATTGCTCGAAAAAAGGCTCTTCCTATTCGACCAAATCCATTAATCGCTATATTCATACTATTCCTTCACGCAACATCATAATAAAGACATAACACATCCTGGGATATTCCGGGTAGCACTTTATCATAATTGTTCCATAACTGATCTAAAAAGGTAGGATGCTCTCAAAAAAATTTACTTTACCCGATAATAAAGCATCATCATTTGATCTAATGTATGTTTTATAAGCTCTCTATTCCTCTTGCAAAAATGTTCATCAAGCAGCTCACGTCTTAAATTCAAGAAAACGGACGTTGGAACAATCATTGAATTGTTGGATAGAAGTTCTAAAGCAGACACAGTATCCAACACCGAAATATGAGGAAAAATATCTTTGTTATGCGGTTTAAGCTTTCTTTCTCCGAATATTATCATTTCTGAGTGAGATCTTATTTGATATGATAAGGCAGCTGCCGCAGCAGTTTTTGGAGGCACGAATGATCTAATAATAAACACATACTCATTTTCAACTTTTTTCATGAGCAGATCAAAAAGTTCTCCCTCAGTTGTCACCATATCCAACTTTCCTTTCGCAAGGGAGAGGAGAAAATCATAAATAACTTTATTTTTACAAAAAACTATCGGTTTCATTGAAGCATAAGTGTTCATAACAGTAATCCATCGAAGTGCCTGATGTTTGGACTTAATTAACACGACACAAGATGCGCTCGCAGATCTTTTTGTAACTACTGGTTCGCTCACCATTGCATAAGGTTTTTTCCGCTTTATATGCCCCAAAAGAAAAGGCTGCTGCAAGCGCACTTTTGTTGGACATGTATAACGATAGAGTATTTTATCGAGAAACCGAAACTTGTCTCCCGCCATTTCAATCATAGGAAACATTGCTGCAACGTCCGTGGCTGAAGGGAAAAAATATGATTTGTAAAGAAGATCCTTTAATTTTATCTGTTTAAATAACCACGCATGATAAGTTCTTGGATGCGAAATAATGTATCCAGGATACAAACGAAATGCTTTCTTTTGTATGATATGTTCAGGAAATGGTTGAGAAATTCCGTCTCGGTGATGTAAAGGATTTTTCCGATCTGCGCAATAGTGCCGGTATTGACCATATGTTAACCAAACAAACGGGTCTTGATAGATCGAGTTCAGGTAGCTCAGGACATTCCTTCCCACTAACTTATCATCACCATCTACAATAACGACAATTTCGCTATCTTTACAGGTGTGGGTAGCATCGTAAATATTGGCCAATTGTCCTCTTCTTCTTTTATTGAGTACCAATGTTACAGGAATTTTTTTTCTTCTCTGCTGCAAATACTTCCGAACATAGCTGCCCGTTCGATCGGGAGAACAGTCATCCATGTAAATTATCCGAAACTTTGATGAAGGATAATCCTGGCTCAGCATAGAATCCAAGTTATCCTTGTATCGTGTAGCATTATTGTATGAGGCAGTTATAAAAACAAAATGGTGGTAATAAATGCCCAACACAGGATGCGCGACAAACATACCTACCATAAAAAAGATTTTCTTAACATTCATGATAACGTTACATGCACAGTTAGTAATGTCTCTACTTTATAATATGTACATACCTTATTACAATATTTCTTTCAAAAAAGTGACTTGTTGGTTTAGAATTATAGGCAACGCTTAAGAGAGATAAAACTATGAATCGTTACCTTTCTCTTTCAATAGCATGTTGCATTACCACAGCGTCTGCTTTTGAGTATAAGCCAACATTCAGTGAATCTATGGGTGAAGAAATCACCAAAATTTCCCTTAAAACGAAAACCATGGGAAATGACAAAACGATGCCCTTTTTTACCCTGCTTAAAGACCTCTACATCCAAAATCACCCTCATCGCACAATTCGTGCGAAAAATCCTCTCATTCCTAAAAAAATTCATCAGATATGGTTGGGACCAGCTAAACCACCACCTCTCTTTAAAACGTGGCAAAAAACCATTCGAACATTGCATCCGCAGTGGGAATACAAATTATGGACTGACAAAGATCTCGAAACCTTCTCACTCTATAACCGTCATCTTTATGATATTTCAAACAATTATGGTGAGCGATCAGATATACTGAGATACGAAATTCTTTATCATCACGGCGGAGTTTATCTTGATATTGATTTCGAGTGTGTTAAGCCACTTGATGCATTACATCATTGCTATGATTTCTATACAGGTATTCTGCCTCTGGAATGTAGAAGCATCCTCACCAATGGTATAATTGGATGTGCACCATGTCATCCCATAATTCGATACTGTATTGCTTCGCTTTCAAAAAATGAAAACCAACAAAACATCATTGAAAAAACGGGACCTCAACACCTTGAAAGCTCATTTTGGAAGGTAGCATCTTCCTATCATCATTCCAAAATAATTGCATTACCAACAAGCTATTTTTTTCCGTTAAAATTGAGTGACACTCTCAATAAATCTCATGGTAAAGAATATGTCGTTCATCTTAAGCCAGAAACATTAGCAATCCATTATTGGACCAGAACATGGACCGTACCACAAGCAAAAGTGAAACATTAGAGAGGAAAAGAAGGGCATAACGAATAGTCATGCCCCAAAATCATTATGCGGGGCTTTGGAGAGCTTTTGAAACTCGTTTAGCTAAACGAGAAAGTTTGCGAGACGCGGTATTAGGATGCAAGACATTTTTGTTTTTTGCACGAGCAAGCTTTGAAGCAACGTCATTAAGAAGGCCTTTTAACGCTGCAGCATCAGCCTTACCACTTTCAAGAGTTACATAAACCTTTTTAATCGCGGTTTTAATTGACGAACGTCGTGCATTGTTACGCACTCGACGAACTTCATTTTTTCTAACATTCTTTTTTGCAGAACGAGTATTTGCCATAAATCAACCTTAAATAACCTTATGAACCTTTTTTCCTTTTATGCATTTAGTGCATACGTTACCCGATTGCACCTTCACAGAAGAGGCATTAGCAAAGCTAAAGCGCATCTTTTGAACATTAGGATAAACCCATTTTTTTACACGATTGTTTGAGTGGCTGACCAAATTAGCCACCTGTGGCCCTTTACAGCACACCATACAGATACGTGACATATAACATCCTTTTTACGCAATTGTTGCTCTTTATACTCTTATTTTAACGTACTCTCTCGATAATTCAATAGTTATTACTGAATACTATGCTCCCCGCGAGGCTCAATTTGTAATAAATCATAGATTTCCTGGGCTTGAACCGTTTCTTTTTCAAGAAGAACCATTGCAAGTTTTTCAAGCTTATCCCGATGCTCTAAGAGAAGGCTCTTTGCTTTTTCATAGCATGTTTGAATAATGGAGCGAATTTCATCATCGATCTTATTAGCTGTCTCTTCTGAATAGCTTTTACTTCCTCGACTGTCAGGGGAATACACCAGAGGGCCCAGCTTTTCACTCATGCCATAATCACAAACCATACTACGAGCCATATCAGTTGCTTTTGCAAAATCATTTGAAGCACCCGTAGAAAGCGCACTAAAGGTTATCTCTTCAGCAATTCGTCCACCCAACGCAGACATGATAGATGCAACCATTTCTTCCCGAGTAGAAATATATTTTTCCCGTTCTGGAAGCCAATGAGTGGCACCAAGAGACATGCCACGTGGCACGATAGTTACCTTGAAAAGTGGCTCGGTGACATCAGGTAAGAGCAGTCTAATCAAGGCATGCCCAGCTTCGTGATACGCCGTCATTTTTAATTCTTTAGGTGATAAAACAATGGAACGCATCTCTTTTCCTAAAATTACTTTATCTCGAGCTTCATCAAGATCTGCCACCGTAACGACATCTTGATTCTTTTTTGACGCAGCAATCGCTGCCTCGTTTATCAAATTGGCCAAATCAGCACCAGAAAAGCCGGGCGTTCCCCGAGCCAGCTTATGGAAATCAACTGAAGAATCTAACTTAATACGTTTTGCATGAACCCGAAGAATATCCTCACGAGCCGAAATATCAGGATAAGGCACTTTCACTTGACGATCAAATCGACCAGGTCGCAAGAGCGCTTTGTCCAGCATATCAATGCGATTGGTTGCTCCTATCACAATAATATCAGCAGGCGATACATCAAAACCATCCATCTCCGTAAGCAATTGATTCAATGTTTGATCATGTTCCTGTCCACCGCCATGAGTGGTGCGATGTCCTCCAAGTGAATCGATTTCATCAATGAATATTATACAGGGCGCATTTTTTTTAGCCTGAGAAAACAACTCTCTCACTCGTGCGGCACCGACACCCACATACATTTCAACAAAATCAGATCCGCTAACACTAAAGAAGGGGCAGTTAGATTCACCTGCAATTGCACGCGCTAACAATGTCTTTCCATTGCCAGGCTCGCCAACTAAAAGAACTCCCCGTGGTATTTTAGCTCCCAGTCGTTTATACTTTGATGGATTTTTAAGAAAATCAACAACATCAAAAACTTCTTCTTTAGCCTCTTTAATACCTGCTACATCTTCAAACTTCGTTTTTACTTGAGAAGGCATAAAGAGCTTGGCACGCACCGATGTCTTATTTTGCAAAGCACCCGTCTTATTTTGCGTTTCCTGAGACTTAAAAAGTTTTATACGTGCTTCTTCAAGATCGCTTGCCATGACAATGTCATGATTCTTTTTGGAAGCAATCAAGGCTGCTTGATTAACAAGATTAGCAATATCTGCACCACTAAAGCCAGCAGTCTCCTCTGCAAGCCGCTTAACATCAACCTCAGAAGAGAGCTTGATTTCTCGTGCTTGAATTTTAATGATTTCTTCACGAGCTTTGGTATCAGGAAAGGGAACATCTATCCGCTGATCAAACCTTCCAGGCCGCAACAGAGCTTTATCAAGAACATCTGGGATGTTAGTAGCCGCAATAACTACAAGAGGAACACCTTGGCTTTCAAAGCCGTCCATCTCAGTTAATAACTGATTTAATGTCTGTTCACGCTCATCGTTGCCCCCACCAAGACCGGTACCCCGCTGGCGACCAATCGCATCAATTTCATCAATGAAAACGATACAAGGGGATGTTTTTCTGGCCTGCGCAAAGAGATCACGAATCCGAGCTGCACCGACTCCGACAAACACTTCAACAAAATCTGACCCACTGACCATAAAGAAAGGGCAGTTGGCCTCACCTGCAATAGCTTTAGCCAGAAGAGTTTTACCATTACCGGGCTCACCAACAAGTAAAATGCCACGTGGCAGTTTAGCACCAAGCCGCTTAAATTTTTCAGGATTTTTTAAAAAATCCACCACGTCCATCAATTCTGATTTAGCATCCTGGGCACCCGCTACCTGAGAAAAATTGATTTTTACCTGTGATGGCATAATAATCTTGGCTCGACTTTTACCCATGCTAAAGATGTTACTGCTTGAACTTGAAGATCCCCGCGATTGTTTAATTAAAAACCACAGAATCCCACCCAAGAACAATAAGCCAAACAATCCAAACCAGTACCACCCTGCTGTAGCACTCGAACTTTCAGTAAGAATTAAATCAACGTTATGTTCTCTTAACAATGCCCATTGTTGAGGGTTGTTATCGGGCAAAACCGTTTCAAAACGAGTCTTGTTATCACGCATTTGACCATAAGCACGTTGTCCAACAATTTGAACTGATTTTACATTGTCAGCTTCAACATTTTTCAAAAAGGTCGAATAACTCATCGGTTGCGTTAACCTTGAGTATTCCGTTAATTGAAAAAGGACTACTAGCCCAACCATGGCAATAATTATTAAAAAAAAGAGTTGACGAGGTCCTGAGCGCAACGATTTAAATTGCATTTTATGCTTCATAAGTATACCAACAGCTATGACAGGATATAATATTTTTTGATTTACTAGTATTATTATAGAGCAAAATTGACCCTTTGTCGACTCGACGTTATCTATTTGGCATGAATCATACATTAAGAAATAGTGCATTCACTGTTGCTACGGGAGCGCTCATCAAACGAATTCCGTCCTGAATCTGTTCCAAAAGGCGCTCTTAGCCTTTCTGTAGCCTCGTGAAGCAACTGAATAATCTTTTCATAGCGAATCTTATATTCATTTGAAAGTGTCCGTTGAGCAAGCATCACCGTATAACCTAGCAGCTCTGGCGTTATGAGGCCTGAACCTCGCTTTGAAAGCTCTGCAAGTAACAAGCCAACAATTTCAATAGAGCCCTGTGCAATAGCGTATCGAAGTGCCTTTTTGAGCATATTAGATTCATTTTGCTTTAAAAGTTGAGTTACAATCAGCTGATCTGCCATGAGTATTGCAAATAAAAATGGATTGTTTTGGAATGCTTCTCCAAGCGCTTTAACGAGCACATTGTTTTTAGGATCGATAATCGCTCCCTGTTCGATCAATGCCAACATAATCTCATAACTCTTGTTTTGAGCTGTCACCTGCACGCACTTGTCAAGATTCTTAATCGAATTTATCCCTGAATACTGAAGCATTCTATGAACTGCGTCTGTCTTTCCCTGATATACCGCAACCATAAGTGGTGTCATGCCATCGTGGTCACTATTACTATCAGCACCACGCTTTAATAATTCCTCTACCTGATCAAGTTCATTCTGCATCACTGCCATAAACAATTTCTTATCAAGGCCATTTGCATCAAGATCTTCAGGATTACTCCTACATTCAGGGCATTCTTTGCGATCTCTAAACCATGGATCAATGCATTCTTTATGAAATACATGCCCACAGCCCAAAAATATTTTTTTCTTATCCGGATTCTCAGCAAATGACTCACAACATATAGAACATTCTTGTTCTTTTTCGACATTGGAAACTTGCGCAGGCATTGCACTGGGTTTAAGCGCTACGCAAAGAACAGGATTTTGCCCACTTGCCTGAGGCACAAGTGGCGCATTTCTCTGAGCCAATATCGGAGCGGCTGGTGCAAGTTTATTATTTGATGCCTCAAGCAATTTTACAATAGCATCAAATCCCTTTTTGCGGGCCATTTCAAGGGGAATGAGACCTTCATCATTTTTTATCTTAAGATCAATCCCACCGACATTCAAAAGCTGACGTACCACGCACTCATGTGCTTCCGCAATTGCACAGTGCAATGGGGTCCATTGATCATTATTTTGTATATTGATTTTGATAGCGTCAACGCGGAGTAAACAAGCCATACTTGATTCATGACCCAAATAAGCAGCAAGATGCAAGGGTGTGCAACCTGTTTCTTCCTGAACATTCACCCGAATATCAGGATGCGCGATTAAAAATTTAACCACATCTTCGTGACCTTTGGCCACAGCACAATGCAGTGCGGTTAATCCATTTGGGGCCTGACTATTTATATCAACACCTTCTCTTAGAAGTCTGTTTAAAATAAGAAAATTTTTCGAAATCGCAGCTTCATGCAAAGACATCGATGTATTTCCTTTATCTATACATTTGTTAAAAATCTCCTCACGTCCATATTGGCGAGCTAAATCTAAAGGAGTATTACCTTCTCGTCCAATTTTGGGAAGAGCTCCCGCCGCCAACAATTGTTCAACAATCTCTTCATAACCTTGATATCCGTAATAGAGAACATAATGCAAAGGGGTCCACTCTGTATCATCTTGAGCGTTAACATCGATTCCTTGAGAATTAAGTAATAATTTAATCACCTCCTCATGGAAACCCCCAATGCCTGCGAGATGTAAAGCTGTTTTTCTCTCATTTGTTAGAGCGTTAATTTTGATTCCTGGTGCAGCTAATAGAGTCTTAATCACGGATCCATATCCATAATAAGCGGCATGATGCAAAGCAGTCCAACCATCCTTGTCATACGCATTGACATCTACGTCTAAGCTTAAAAGTTTATTAATATCTTCAATATTTCCGTTAACAGCAGCTTCATGTAAAGAAGACGGCGCTTGCGCTTCCCTTTCTTGCTGCTCTAAAAATGATTTACCTTCTAAAAGTTTGACAATAGTATGGAATTGGTTTTGAAAAGCAATATCCAAGGGTATCAATCCTTCCTTATCTTTGATTGTAGTATCAATTGCATAAGCGCTTAGCAAAATTTTAACAATAGCCTCATTGCAATTTTGAACGGCCCTATGTAAAGGTGTGTAGCCTCGATTATCTTGGGCATTAACATCAACTCCGGGGGTGCTGAGCAGAACATTAATTATATACATTTGACCACTATAGACTGCTCTATGTAAAAAGGTCCAGCCCGCTGTATCTCTATAATTGACATCCCCACCTGATCTTAAATAATTATCAATCACTATTGCATTTCCTCTGCTAACCGAATCATGCAAATTAGGCGAAGCTGGTATAGCAGTGTTATCTTGATTATTAGATGAAGTTTGCGATCGAGTATCAATTTTGTTTTGATGTTCTAAAAGAAGTCTGACAATAGTACCAAAATTATTTTGACGAGCTACATCTAATGGTGTAACTCCCCTATTACTTTTGATTGTAGCATCAATTCCTCGAACCATTAGCAAGGATTTAACCATTGTTTCAGAGTTCCTTTTCACCGCATAATGTAAAGGGGTATAGCCCTCTGGATCTTGAACATTAACATTGATTTCGTACCTATTGAGTAAGGTATTAAATATCGATTCCGAGCCTACTCCCAACGCATGATGTAAAGGTGTATAACCATCGTGATCTTTAGCGTTGACATTTTCGCAATATATTAAAATTCCCTTAGCAGAGTCAAAATCTTTCCTGCAGATAGCATCGCATAAACTGTTAGTATTATCCATACCTACAATCCATGTAGTTGAAGATAATAATATTAAAAAATGGCGCACTAAATAAAATCGTTGCATATTTTCTCCTAAACCATTACACAAATAATACCGGCGATCTAGTATTACTATTTATTTTACTTTTTATACATACTTCCCATCATGAAAAGCACTAAAAGATCTCTTAAATTTGGTACTAACATACGTAATAAGGAGCTTCGATCTTGTCTTTGCTCCTCAATCAGTTCCTTTATATGCTCGCTTATCAGGGACAATAGTGTGTTCCCATTTTCTTCTTTAATATTGACATCAATTCCATCCAAAAGAAGTAGATTTTGAATCACTTTTTTATAGTCTTTTGCAATACGATAAACCCTACTTAACTTATTCATAGCATTACAAACTAAGGCTATGTGTAAAGGAGTCATTCCTTCTTTATCCTGAACCTTAACATCAATCCCTGGTACATCAAGTAACATCTTTATTATATACCCATTGCCTGTTTCAATCGCGGTATGTAAAGGAGTTTTTCCATATCCATCTTGTGCATTAACATCAACTCCTGGAAAGCTCAGTAGCATGTGAAATATTTGTTCATCGCCAATTTTAACCGCTAGACCCAAGGGCATGACATCAGCTCGTGCATTGACATCAATTTTGGGTGCGGTTAACAAAATTTTAACGAGCTCTGCATCTCCTATAATAATAGCATAATGTAATGGTGTGTGGCCTTCCTTTGAGTACTTATCACGATCCCCAGCATTAATATCGGTCTCCGGATGATTAAGCAAAGTTTTGACCATACAATGTTTATGAATTTTATCGAGGAGAAGACGAGCACTTGACGCAGGATAGTGGAGTTCACGATCATTACTAGTGAAAGGATTTCCTGCTATAGCAAGATGTAAAGGCGTTAACCGTTTATTATTGTCTCCCCGTATTTTGATATTGACATCAATTCCGCGAGTTTTTAATAAAGTTTCAACTATCGGTTGATCGAAAGAAAGAACAGCGTGATGCAAAGGCGTCAAACCCCGCATATCTTGTGCATTGACATCAATTCCCGTAATCTCAAGCAAAAACTTAACCATTGGCTCACTGCGTGTAACCATAGCAAAATGTAGTGGCGTCAAACCATTTTGGTCAGCATTAATATTTCCACCCAATCTTAAAAGTTTTTTAACTTTCTCAATATCTCTCTCAAAAACTGCTTTATGCAAATGCTGTAAATGCTCACCAGTCTCTTGGACTTGATTTTGAGAACTTTTTATCAGAAATTTATAGATCTCGTTTTGAATAAGTTTACCAACGTTAGCAAATCCTATTTTCCTGCTAATAGCGCATAGAACGTCCTCATTAATAGAAATTTGCTGAGTATTAAGCAACATTTTGATAACGGTCTTCTCTTCAGCAAAAATTGCAAGATCTAATGGCGTGTAACCATTTTTTTCTTGTATGTTAAGATCAATTTCGGAAGTATTAAGCAAAATTTTAACTACCTCTTCATGTCCTCTGAGTGTAGCACGATGCAATGACGTTAAGCCCTTTTTATCCTTTGCATTGACATCAGCACCTGCTTTTAACAATTCAATAACAGCCGCACAATTTCCATTCGTAGCAGCTTGGTGTAATGGAAGTTTATTTTCTTCTTCTAAAATACGCTGGGCAATAGAACTAAAATCTTTCTGACGAGCCACATCTAAAGGCGTGAGCCCCTCGAAGTTTTGAATTATAGTAACTGCATCTGCACATAATAATTGATCAACTATTTTTTCAAATCCATATTCAACTGCAAAATGCAAAGCAGTGCATCCTTGTTTTGGATCTTGAATATTTACATCTATTTCTGGAACCCTAATCAAAAATTCAACGATCTGATCATGTCCTTTAACAACAGCTCGATGCAACGGCGTCAGGCCAGAAAAATCTTGAAAATTAACTTCTTCTGCATTAGACCCCCCACTTAGTATCTCCTGCGCTACCTCAAGATCTCCATTAGTAGCAGCATGATGTAATTGAGTAAGACATTCATATTCTCTTCGTCCTTCAATATCAAAAAGAAAATACATTCCAATAAGAGATGCAGAAGAAAATAGTAAGACAAACACGGTTAGTATATATAATTTTCTCATTTTTTTTTCTTCACATACTAGTTTAAAGATACTGACATTCGACCCCATGCAGAAAATTTTGCCAATTCAACTTTCAAATCTCCAGGCAATATGCTTATAAAAGACTTTCGATCCTTGCCCTGTTGTTCAATAAGTTTAAGAATCAGCATTTCAATTATTGACAGTGGATCTTTATTTGCAGCAACATAGTAACTCTCATTTTGCTCAGCAATTTTTAAGGGAGTTTCTCCGTTTTTATCTGAAACATTAACATTAATTGTAGGACTTCTTAATAATATTTTAACCACAGCTTCTCTATCTGCAGAAATAGCCATGTGCAATGGTGTTTTTCCTGCGTTGTTTTGAATATTAACATCGGCCCCTGAAGCGAGCAAAGCTTGAACCAAATGCTCATTGCCCAATCTCAGTGCAGCTACATGTAAAGGAGTCCAATCATGGTAATCCTGAATATTTACCTTAATTCGAGAATCTTCAAGCAAAACTTTAATCACAGCTTCATGATCATTTTGAAAAGCCAGATGTAACGGTGTCCCGCCATGGTCGTCCTGAGCATTAATATCAACTTGTGCCATATCAAGTAAGCGTTGAACCATAATAGCTTCACCGCTTGCAGCAGCGGCATGTAATGCCGTAAATTTATCAGAGCTTTCTTGGCTAGGAAAATCTACAAGTAGTTTATTAAAAGTCACGAGATTTTCTTTAGCATCAGTCTCATGCTTCAAAAGCAATTTAACAAATCGATTAAGATTTATCTGCTCTTCTTGCCCCAAACGATTTAGAAAGTCAAAACATCCAAGTTCTTTCATTTCTTTAAGAGCTAGCCGATGAGCTAACTGCAAAGGAGTAATTCCCCTGTTGTTTTTGATTTTAGTATTAATATTGTTAACACGTAATAATTTTTCTAAAAGATATTCTTGGTTGAATCTAATTGCATAATGTACTGGTGTGTCACCATTCAGATCTTGCACATTCACATTAATTTCTCGCGCTGTTATTACAAACAAACATACCTCGTCTTGTAGAGCCCAATGTAGAATTGTCTTTCCTTTATTATCTGACACGTTGACATCAATTCCAGCAGTATTAATTAATTCATTCACCATCAATTCGTTATTTTGATAGACAGCCCAGTGTAAAGGAGTAAAACCTTTACTATCATTCTTAGCTTTTTCATTAGGTTCTATTTTTTCAAATCCAAGTAATAATTTTACCAATGGAAGATAACCATTAAGAACAGCTGTTGCTAGAGGGGTTAATCCTTCATTATCTTCTACATTAACATCGATATCATTTTTTGCTTCGAACAACAAAGTTTTAACCACATTCTGATTATTCCAATATACGGCGTGATGCAATGGAGTTCTACCATTATTATCTCGTATATTGACATTTATACCCTTAACATCCAGCAACAAATTGACCGTAGTCTCATGGTTGTTAATAACAGCATAAGCCAATGATGTTAATCCCTGTTCATCGACAACATTAACATTAACTTCAGGGACCTGCAATAAAATTTCAATCATCTGGTCATAACCGTTAGCTGCTGCAACCAAAAGGTTGTCCGACACTATCTCTTTAATTGTGCCCAACATTTTTATCTTTTTTAATAAACTTCCAACCATGGTTAATTCATTTCTATCTACAGCAATACGTATTGGAGAATTTCCTTCCTCATCCCGCAAATCGGTTTGAATCTCTGGAAACTCATCAATCAGAACTTTTAGTACATTTTCATGACCACAAATTACAGCAAGGTGTAACGGCGTCTGGCCTAAGTTATCTTGAGCATTGACATCGATAATTTTGTAAACTTTAAGAAATTCCCTTACAATATCTGTGTACCCACATTTTGCCGCACAGTGCAGAGGGGCTCTACCGAAACAATCTTTCGAATTGACATCAATTTCCCCAACAGTTAGGAGAAGTTTAACTATCTCAGCTTGACCTGTATAGACAGCATCGTGCAAAAATGTTATTCCACTCACATTTTGAATATTAATAATTTTCTTACATGAACTCAAAAGGTTAATAACGTTTTCTACATCCGCCTTGCAGATAGCTTCACGCAAGAGCATTACATGCAGTGGTTCTTCTTTGTAGTTTTCCAGAATTTTTACAATTTCATTACATTCGTTGTTATTCGCAATATCCAAGAGCTGCTTATAATCGGGTGTTTTGACTTTAATTGCTCCTATACTTAACAATTGACTCAGCATGTTTACATTTTTTCTAATAATGGCACGATGCAAAACCGTTTGGCCACGCTTATCCTTTACATTAATATTAAAGCTTGAATCATTAAGCAAAGCTTTCAACATATAAGGATCATCCTTATCATCATCTACAGCATAATGCAAAGGAGTTCTTCCTTCATTATCTTGAATATTAATTAAAATGTTTACATTCCGAAGTAAAATTCTAATTACATCCTCATAACCCATTGATATAGCCCAATGTAATGCCGTACGACCGTATTCATCATCTTTAGCATTAACATTAAGGCCATCAGATTGTAGCAATCTCTTTACAACATCCACATTATTTTCCTGTACGGCTAAATGCAATGGTGTATCGCCATTCCTATTTGGAGCATTAACATCGGCACCCTCCGCCAAAAGTCTAACGACTGATGCCAGATCTCCTTCCGCAGCAGCCTTCTGCAATGGTGTTGAAAACTGCGGTACATATTCCTGTTCGCATTCCATGCCCATAAGAGGTCCAACAACTAATATAAAAATCAAAAATTGAAATGAAAAATAAAATTGTTTCATAGCGTTTTCCCATCATATTTTCAGAACCATAAATATATGCAAATGGCGCAAAAAAATCAAGCATCAAATGCACACGACACATCCAATGTACAAGAATTTTCGCACCAAGCCACTTTTTTCACCAATGAGTAAAGTATCAGAGAAGACAAAGTCGATGCTTTTGGCAATCATATAAGAACTGTATGATAGAACATTCCTTTGCTTTCAACGGCTTTCAGCGAGAATTGTTGACACAAATTTATATCAACATTGCCTCCCATGACAAAAAAAGCTTTCGCTCCAGGTTTAAAAAAAATTTATTGACTTTTGCGTCAAGCATTTTACAATATATATACAATGTTTAATTTCATTAACCGAGGTATGATTATGCTCAAGAAGTTAGTTAAGTATGGAAATAGCAGCGCGCTGGTTTTGGACAAACCCTTGTTGGAACTCCTTAATATTGCCGAAGGCGCAGTTGTCAAAATAAAGACTGATGGTATTTCTCTTATTATTACCCCACACAATGCCAATTCCATTCAAACGATTACTCCAAGCGTTGTGCCGCAAGAAACTTTGCAGGATGCCGTTAAAAACAACCTCGCAAAGCACGTTAAAAATCCTGACGATGCCTCTCTTTATCATGATGAAATCAGAAAACTATTTATCCATTATGGTGAAAGTCTCAAAAAACTGAACAGTGAGGACTTTCAGAAAAAAAGTAGGGCGCTTGAGACTCAGTATCAAAATGATACCTTAAATCCTTCTTATGCGCGGGAACTAACTGCCGTTCGCTATCACTATGCGCCAGAGCTCAAGGACATGGATAAGCAAATTCAAGCACTTTCTCAAAAATATGCTCCTATTGATTTGCAAATGACTCCAGAAAAAACAGATAAGCTTGGCATTGCCATGCAAGAATTCAAAAAAATTCATGAAAAATATAGTGATATAGGAATGCACGTATCCAAACTTCAAGAAAACGCCGACTACATCAACGAATCGGTTCTTTTAGCCGAAAAATATCACGCTTTAAAAGACTCGATTGATTATATAAAAGAATACTCAGAATTGATTGCAAAATATGTTCCAGAGTACAAAACATATCAAGATGAACTGCGTCAAACTGCTGAATTGTTAAAGTAAAAAGCACTCAAAACTTCCGGATCTACCATACGTTCCTCATGGTAGACCCGGGATATATGCGGTGAATCAGTGCATATCATGCTGACCACGTTCTCTTTTTCTAATTTTTTTGCCGTCAATATAGCTTTGCATCAAATTCAATTTCTCCTTTTTAAAATGATCTTCTGGATCGTGATGTAAGATTACGTATATAAAGTTGCTTTATTTTGCTGTTAAGTATCACATCATCAATTATTGAAAAATATCGCTCTGAATAAGTGTTCTCTGATCGGGTAGGAGGAGTAGTATTAGCTCCCTTCCTGCCACACCACCGTACGTACCGATCGGTATACGGCGGTTCATAGTGTCATACGCAGTTCATAATATTGTTCAACCAAGTTTCTAAGCCCTTGTTTTTGCCAGTAGGCATCATCAAGGGCTTTGTTCACTTGTTGTGTCTTTGACAGTCTCCAATACTTCTTTCTTGAGTATGCTATGCATGCGGCCCATTGCTTCGGCATTCCCAGCAATATCAGATTTCTCAGTCTACCGTTCATACCTTCCACTGCTTCAGCAAACACGTCCTCAACCGTCTTCTTATCCACTGATCAAGTTTTTGAAAGACACCTGCGCACTTCAGCTATTCCGAAGTATCCGCTCCATCCCACAATATACTCGTTTAGTTTCTTAAGTCTTTCGGTCATAGATATGCCTGCACTGCGAAGTTTTCTGCTTTTGTCGCGTTCACGTATTCGCACCGCATCAATCCTTTATACTATGTTCAGGCCTTCACTGTTTTTTTTTCCAGCTACTATGCCGTCTGCTGACCTCTATCAACTCAGCCTCTGCTTTTTTTTTCCCGCAGAGGGTTACCAACTTAGTCAGCTTGTTGATAGATCTCCCCGGGTAAAAGCGCTGTCTTTCCCTCCATCTACCCGCTCTATTTACTCCAGCAACCTTTGGCAACATGGGCTTTGTCATGTACTGCGATCATCCGATTACTGTTAGCCTTATAGAGTTCGTGTTCCTCAGGCCGGAGGTTTGCCGCCGGCTTCCTTCCGATTCCACCTCGCGTATGCAAGTGATAAATACAAGAAGATTACTTAGCTAAGAGGTATGGAACTCAGTATGAGCGGCAAAGGTAACTGTTATGATAATACTGCGATGGAAAGCTTCTTTAGTACGCTGAAAACAGAGCATGTGTATTTCTGCAAGGCAGGCGGCTGCACAAAGTATCTTAATATATTGAGGTATTCTATAGATTAATCGTATGATTGATTTATTATAGCTTATAAGCTACAATAATATTTATGAATAAAATATTAATCGATATTTATAAAACAACGTCTGGTAAAAAGCCTTATATAGAGTGGCTTAATGATCTTGATGTAGATGTTAGAGCTAAAATTGAACTCGTTTTAATAGGATACGTCAAGGTAATTTTGGTGATTGTCATCCCATAACAAAGAAGGGTGTGACAGGCCTTGCCGAATTTGTATTAGATTTTGGTCCTGGGTACAGAATTTATTATGGCAATATAAGTGACACCCATATCATAATATTGTTAGGAGGAGTTAAAAAAAGCCAAGAGAGAGATATAGAAAAAGCTAAAGATTACTGGCTGGGTTACAAGAGGAATAATAAATTATGAAAAAACAATCAATTAGTTATGAAGAAGAATTATATAAAGCATTGCAAGATCCGATAGAAGCACAAGCTTATTTAAATGCTGCGCTTGAAGATGAAGATCCACATGTTTTTTTGCTTGCTCTTAAAGATGTTGTAATAGCTCGTACTAAAATTTCTGATTTAGCTAAAAATACAAATCTAAATAGAGAAAATCTTTATCGAATGCTATCCAGAAAGGGAAATCCTAAAATGACCAGCATTCAAACAGTGCTCAATGAAATAGGATTTAATCTCTCTGTACAACCTTTTAATAAATAAAAACTGTCTAAAAACATAGATTAGACGATGAATTTTAACAAAAAGCTCACTTCATTCTGATTGAGGCTACGCTACCACCTCTTAATTTTATTTTGCCTGTGGATGGTTACGTATATACTGCTGCAGCAAATCTGCCATCAAAGCTTTGGCCCGTTAATCCGATGCCGCCGGCCAATTTTTTGGCCGTAGATGGTACCCCAGTAGGTCTTCAGGCATATATTTATGCTGATGGGACATTACGAATTAAAGGCACTGGAGGCTCTGCAATACCGGCGGGAACCTATAGTACCAATGCGTTAACATTCTCTTATCGTATACCATGTCCTGCATTAAAAGCACCGCATAATTTTAAGATTTCAACACGATCAAGCAACATTGTAGGCACCCATGCAGACCAGATTGGTGCTGATTATGCTGATGCTCTTAGAAATGATATTCGTGATGACAAGGTAGCCTTTTGTTGGATAGAAACTATCGCAGGAGTTCCCCAAGATCAAAAAACTACCCAGTTGGTTGTGTGCACGGGAAAAATTGACCCCGACAATAAACTGAAACTCAATAAACCGGTAATAGCCTACATGCCTGGCAACCAAGGAGGAACTTTTGATAGCCAAGTTTTAATAGATCCTAACAATCCGGATCATTTAATTGGAGCCACCAATCAATACAATTCTGACTTAACACAACTTGAAATTGTCATTCTTCATAGTTATGACTTTGGTAAAACATGGACGTCTCAATTGGGACCCATTGTTGGCCCAAAGCCGCGGAAATTTTTATTGAGGGAAGAGCAACAATTGCTTTTTGACGATTTTGGAAATCTTTTTCTCAGTTTTCAAGTGTTTGGTTTAAATCCTAACTTTACTGAATTCAATGTTCACGAATGGCAGCTGTTTGCGAGCACAGATGCAGGTAAACAGTGGAAAAATATTTTCCGTATTGAGTCACCTAACACAAAACTATTTCCTGATTTTATTGAAATGGCCTTTGGCCCCGATGGTAAGGGAGGTCATGCCCTTTGGTATGGATGGACTAATTTACGGGAACGGCTAGGACCAGTTGTTGCCGACATTATTGCTGGATTTTTACCAGTATATGGTTTAGGATCATTTGGTAAGCACGTAGAACACAGATTAACTAACATACCCACTAATACTGCTTCTAACGTACAACTTGCCGTTGGAAATCAAGGGCAAGTTTTCTTAATGGGTCAACAATATAAGCCATTGGATATTGCTAGTCCAGGCTACGATAGTAGACTATTTTTGTATGTGAATCCCAAAGGAACAGTGAATTTTAAACCGTCATCATTTGAGCGACAAAGAGATATTTTTGTGACCAATATTGGTCAAGATGTAAACACTGATCCTTCGCCCGTGTCATGGCAACCAGAGCGCGGTTTTTTTGCACAAGGTCAAAACTTCTTTGCCTACGATAAGAAAAAAAGTCGTTTATATGCCGTTGGCATTGATAGAAGGCCAAATTTTAATATTGCTAATTACGTTGGCATATTTTATATGTACACCGACAATAATGGGGCATCGTGGTCCCAAATGCATCCGGTTAATAATGTTAATTTTGGCAGTCGAGGTCTTGCAAGCGTTGCATTTGAGCAAGATAGTGGATTGATGTCAGTCGGTTTTTATGATACACGGTGCCACGGTGCCTCTAATACAACAGTGGATTATTGGGGAGCGATCTTTAAACCTGAAAAGTTTACACGTAAACAGTAGCGAATTATCTTTATCAAATGCGGGGGAAGCCTTTCCCCGCTAAGTTTTAATGACGGTCACCATCTTATCGCATTTGGCCTCTGGCATATTCTGAAAATTTGACGACCACGAAGGATATCGACAACATTGATCTGCCGGGGTTATAAAAGTGCGTTTTCCTGTCTTTATATTCAGTGTAACAACACGACATTTTGCTCCATGTTCTTCACAAAACGCGACATACGTACCGCAAGGGGACCAACAAGGATCGGTTTTATCCCCCTTATCAAACGTTATTTGTTGTACTACGCCATTCTTATAATCATAAACAAAAAGCTGCATTACACCTCTGACACGCTTGGAATAGACGATTTTATGGCTCTTTTCATGACAGGCCGGTCCTACGTTATAGCCATCTCCAATAAGCGTGGTACGTGTACCTGTTTGGTAATTATATCTTTTTATTTTTCCCTTACAACAGTAAATAATATCTCCATTAGCTAAAAGGCTCGGACATGCACATGCGTCTTTTTCCTTAATAAGTAATATATGAGATCCTTTACGTGCTTTCTCATCATACTTATAGTGCCAAATCCCTCCCGAGCGCCCATAAACAATATCGCCCGAATGGGCAGAAAATGAAACTCCAACCAAAGTGCCATCAAAATCAAGGGCAACTTTGCGCATACCTTTTAACGTTTGAGTAATAAGACGTACATTGGATCGAGTAAATTCAGAATAAATAATAAATGGCTCGTTTTGCTGTGAGCTCCAAGAGGGAGTTATGCAAATTTGATGGGATTTATGAATAACTTTGACATTATTGCCGTTGTAATCGGCAATACAAAGTTCACTTAAAGACTTACGTCTTCCTTGAGCAGTTTTGCGAACATAACATAAACGGCTTGCAAAAGGACCTTCATTACCCATAAGTTCTGTCCATAAATCACGTGCCAATAGATGGGCAGAATCCTGGCGATTTTCACCGTTGAAACTCGTTTTTTTTCCCTTGATCATCTCCGATTCACTGGTGTCATAAAGACGCCATTCTAGGCATTGAGCGTCTTTCTCTTTCCCAACAAAACATGCTAAGGCAAACCCTTTCTTTAAAATCTCATTAATTTCAGGCTTGGAGGTAGGTAAATTACAATGCTCACTATGAACTTTAAATTGCCCACTATATTCAAGATCCTGTTTTGCCATTTCAACAAGAGGAAATAGCTCAGAAGCTTCTGGGCTAATAATTCCGATATAGAGCAACATTGGCTTTGCTTGTTTTTCCTTTTTGTTTTCAACAGTAATCGAAATTGACTCATGGGCGGAGGTAGTAAAAAAGCAACTTAAACTGATTATAAAACAAAAAAAATACACAATAATCCTCATTTAAATCTAATACTAAACGTTCGACCACGTAACACCTTTGCACGGGCTATATAACGGCCGATGGCAAGGGCTTGATAATTTTTTGACGCAGCTTTTGACATCTCAAGAAGCGTTGCCTTACCATTACCTTGTACATCACTTCTAATTTCGACAACCACCATGCCAGCATCTTCCCACCCCGCAAGAGGATTCCATTTTTCATCAATGAGAGCGTTGATCTCCCCGATAAACCGCTCATAATAGCTATCAGGCATTTCGTTTCTTAGCGTACCATCATTGAACTCTATCCCCATCAATTCATTACTAAGGCTCGAAGCAATGCCACCTTGGCTCTCCTCGATCAATGACTCATCACCACCCCTGGTTTCCTCAACACGACCACTTTCATTCGGTGTCGCTTCAGATGGTATCTGCAGAGCTGGTATTTTTGCTTTTTCTTCAGCCACAATTAAGATTTTTGTGTTTTCCTGTTTCTGCTTTTGCGGTTCACTTTTTAGAGGTTGATCTACCACCGAGTTCTTTTTTTCTACAAGTGGCATAACCTTTTGTTGCGCAGGTTGCGGTGGAACAATGGATGAAACCGGCAACTTTTTCAAGGTTGCTTGCTCAGATTTTTTCTTTACTTCTTTTTTTGCGATTTCTTTTGATTTTTTTGCACTTTTTTTATCTTTTTTAAGATGCGACTTTGGTTTAATTGATTCAAGCTTATTGCATTGAAGGAGCAATGACATGATTGCGGGTGTTAAAATAATTTTGCCTGATCGAGCTCTTGAAAGATCTCCCCACACAGTGGTGATAACTGTTTGATCACTATCTCGTTTTGAAGGAATTGATGCAATGCTTGCATTTGCTTGTGAAAAGATACCGCGTCTGTGTTGCTTAACAAATTGAAACTTAGTTGGATTACCTGATCCATAACACATAAAGCAAATCACAAGGAAAAAAGATGCATATACAGCGAGAGCTATAATAAAAGATTGGGTTAATTCCCTTCTTTCAATTGGCCCATAGTCTCTACCCAACAATAATTCCAACATGCTCGATCTGCCTTAGTTCGTTGAGAACATCATTGACCATACCAACCGACGCTCCGGGATGACTGTGAAAGAAAATATTTATCGTTTCTTTTCCACGACTTAACCCTTTGACTTTTTCAAGTAAATGAGCACGCTGAATCCTCTGACTATTAAAGTATAATCCCGCGTGCTGATCAATTTCTACCAAAGAAACAGAAAGTTTACTTTCTTGCATCTTTTTTCCATCGGCATGATCGCTGAATGGAGTAACTGTCTTTCCAGGAGTAGTGACCATAAATATCACAAGAAGCACAAGCACCGTATCTATGAGAGGCGTTAGGGAAATCGTGGGTAATAATGCAGCGTCACTGCGTTTTTTGCGATAAAGACGACTCATACAAGTTCCCCACCCCTGAAGGGGCTATTGTTGATAAAGAGGATTCAATAATCCAATCAATTCGCTCACAAATAAATTCCAATTCATGCTCAAGCCGTTTCAAGTTTTGCATACACATGAAATAATATACAAGAGCAGGAATTGCCACAAACAGTCCAGCTAATGTAATTACTAAGGCTTCAGCAATACCAGGCGCAACAGTTGGAATATCAGCTGTTTGTCTTTCACTGATTCGACTAAATGCATTAATCAAACCCCAAACGGTACCAAAAAGGCCTATCAAAGGCCCCATCTCAGCGCACAATTTTAGAAAAGGAACCAGTGTTTCTTCAGCAGCTATTATCTCATCCAAAGATTCCTTCAAGACAATCTTAACGTGCTCACGTTCATGCAATAACAATACCGTTTTAACATTTGTCTGGGACTTTAAAATAGTGCGTAATGACACGAGTGTTCGAGATACCAGTCTACCAGATAAAGTACCTTGTATTTGAGCACCGAAATGTGCCAACTCTTCTAAGGTTGTAATCGCCTGCAATCGTAGGCGACTCGCTTGCGCAAGATGTATCTTTTCACGATATGATCTTATTTTAAATATAACAATGACAAGACAAATAAAGGACAGGATTACCAGGAAGAAAAAAATGCACGTGGTCAGCAAGTCCGCGTGACCCAGCAATTTAAAAATAACCAAATTTGAAAAAATAGACAACATAACAAACTCCCAAAACCTTCCCTAAGGATATCGGCTTTTTTCTTTTAAATCCACAAATTACTCGCGCATGTCCTTTGAACATTTGTTATAGATTTGCATCGATCGAATTTTAAAGGTCGCGGCAAGATCTTGTTTTTTCCCGTTAAGAGAGGAAAATGGGGGGGCATTTTCTTGACTAGGTCTTAAAATATGGGCCCATTTTTCTTGACTTAGCATCAATGGGCAAAACAAAAAATTGAGATCGTTGCATGTGTTTATGGGTCTAAAAAAACTTTCTCTTGCGGTAAGAGTAAATTCTGATGTTCCACAGAAATCGCGGGTCAAAGCACATGATCTTTCCGGAAAACCTATTGAATACGATCTTTTATCACTTCCCTTTTATCTGCTGGGTGAATTACATAGGCTCTTAGAACCGTAATGCATAAGTGCTATTAAGGTCCCTTTGCTATTTTCGTTTTGAGTATGCCTTATCATGTTCTTTGCGCAGAACAATATTTTTAAGTCTTGTTTTAATCATCCTAAAATCAGAAGTCTTTACCATTTCATCGATTTTATTACGATCTTCCTGCGTAAAGTCCTCAAGCGTTATGGGAACTGTTGCGGTTTGACTGCTTTCCGCAAGCAAGTCTGGAATTGTTTTTTCCCATACTGTTTTTATTTTATAGTCAAACGGATATTCAGGGAACTCAACAACAAAGAGCCTACTCTTAAGTGCTCCTTTAGGATCATGAAATTCTTCAATTGGCGCATTGCCAGCAAATACAAAAATAAGTTTTGAAATATCGATGTCTGCAGCGAAAAAGGGACTCTCCATCGTATTTGTTTGTCCTTCAGTCCATCTCAGCAGTAGATCGTAGATCGCATTTGGATGGGTTAATACGGTGTCCGCATCATCAAAAAAAATAATTTTATTTTTGACGGCCTTTTGACCAGGCTTATGGCTTATTAGCCTTTGGACGATTTCACCCGGTTTTTCTGTGTCACCTTGAAGATATGCGGCGCTATCTTGCAAATGAATGACTTCAACGGGAATATCGTACATGTCAGCAATCAGTGAAAGTGCCGTTGTTTTCCCAGTAGAAGGTTTGCCATAAAAATAGTAAGCAATTTTTGGTGACGGCTTTATATTCTCCGGAAGTTTGTGAGAAGATTTTGCAATGTTGACTGCAAATAGTTCGAGCTCTTGAACAGTCGTATCAGGATATTCGTATTCCTGCGAAAACGCTTTGTTAAATTTGTCAGGATCAAAGATTAATGGTTTCGTTGTTGTGGGCAGTGCTAATGCAATTCTTACTTTTTCAAGTTCTTTTTCACGATGTTCTTTCGAATAGGTGCAATATGCCTTAACTAATGCTGAATCAAGGGTCGCCTGTAATTTAGAACTGAAGCTTGGTCTATGAATAATGTATTGACCTTCAAGTTGGCCGATGTGAGTATTTTCATAACGTGAAACATACCTCTTCCAAACGCCGGATCCAATAGTTTTCATTTGTTGAACGAGGGGATGAATCACACTAAAATATCCTCCTGCACCTGCTATACCTCCTGCTGCATTTTGCAAACTAGGATGTTTACCCAATGCATATAAGATGCCAACCAATGATGCTACCCCTAGCGCTTGATCACGGATTCCATAAATACCTTTCCATATCAATTCGGTGCCAACTTTATCGTAGAATGTTTCCTGAAGCATTCTATATCTTTCCTGTTCTGATGCTGTTTTATAAGCATCTGATTGAAGAACATCGGTTTGGTCAAAAACTGTCTCGTCCGCTCGGCAACGTGCTTCATCTTGTTCGTGATTTGCCTGTTCACCGCTCATAAATTGTGCAGAGCAAGGAAAAAAATTGCCTAAACAAACACTCAATGCAATAATTGCGACAAAATATGTTATAGCCTTTTTGCTCATTATAAGTTCCTATTCAATATCTCATGCTCGTATATGTTTATATCAATAGCATATACTTTTTGTTGCCAATTTGCAATGATTATTCCCTGATATGCACTTTGACATCATATCATTATTTTATTGCACAATTCTAATAGAATAATTAAGATAGAATGATCTCATAAAGACTGATTTGGCAAAAGGACAGAGTTATAAGCAAAATATCGCTAATGATCGTTATCTGAACGAGTTTTTTGCTGCCGTCTTCTGTTGCCTTCACTTAAGATACGTTTTAACAGCATATCTTTTGAAGTAATATGTTCATTAATCTGAAGTTCATATGCTTGTTTTAAGATTCGTCCTAATTCTGGCCCTTTTTGAATTATGCCCTCAAGGTCATTACCCGTGAGCAAAGGCTTTTCAGGATGATTCAAAAGATTCAATCTTTCAACAGTAGCCGCAAAAAGCTTCACTGTCTCAGGAAATTGCGTCAAGGGAAGGGCATTTTGACCGTTGCGACCACGCATATCTGCATCAGCAACAGCTATAAGCAGTCGACAGTTTGCAAGAGGAGAAAGCTTATATGCCAATCTACGATATGCTGCATCAGAGGCATTATTTCTTATAAAAAGTTCCCGGTGCCATGTGGTTTTTCACAAGCACCGCTACTCGGTCAATTCTCTTTTTTAAGCCCGTAATCCTACGTATAAGATTTCGCGCAAGAGCAACACCAGCATCATCATGACCAGTACTTCTTATTTTTCCATCGATAATTTTCGTTACCAACGCCTTACCAAGATCATGACAAAGAACAGCTGAAATAACGGTTAATTTTTCCTCAGAATCTGCATAGTGATTTTCGGCAGCCGCGTCAATTGCTTGCATAGTATGCTCAAATACATCGCCCTCTGGATGTCATCGATATTCTTGCAACACCCCTACTGTTAAAGCAAGCTCTGGCAACACTTCATGAAGACGTCCAATTTCGTAAAGCCAACGTATTCCCAATGAGGGACGTTTTGACTTCAAAAATAATTTATCGAACTCATTTTCAATGCGCTCTTTTGAAACATTACGAATATCCATCGATCTACAAACCTCATTCAGCACATCATCAGGCTTTAATTCAAATCGACCGATAAATTGCATAACGCGATAAAAGCGAAGAGGATCTTCAATAAAAAAATGTGGGTGGAGTGCGTGCGCAAAGTATCTTTAAATCATCGAGCCCGTGAAAGGAATCAATCAACTCATCTGTTTGAAGATCGATTGCCATCGCATTAATAGTAAGATCACGTCGAACAAGAGCAGATTTAAGAGACATTCCCGGATCCAAAACAACCTCTGGTTTGCGACCAGCAA
Source organism: uncultured bacterium (assembly GCA_963699715.1). Classification (GTDB taxonomy): domain Bacteria; phylum Babelota; class Babeliae; order Babelales; family Babelaceae; genus CAVOUX01. Next base: position 48,582 of record CAVOUX010000008.1, on the reverse strand, counting down.
AATCCCGCCGTGGTAACGCCCAATCAATAACACTGTTATGCCATTTTAAAATACCAAATGATTTCCCAATGAGAGAAAGTTTGCCATAGTTAGCTAAAAGAGCACTTAGGGATTCCAAAGGGAGCCCATGAACTTCAATATCGATATCTTTTGTAGAAATGCCAAGGAGCAAGTCGCGAACTGCGCCTCCCACCAGGAAGGCTTTACCACCTGCCTGTTTGATTGCTTCAAGAGCACCTTCTGTTCGTTTCAAGCTCTTGGTTATTTTGTATAAAACGTGATAGCGAGCATGACCTGAAGGGCGATTCACATTCATCGAAACATTCCTCGGAAATAAATTTCACCAAGTATACTACAAAAGTATTTTATACGTACTGACTGAATGAATTATTTTACTGGATTCATGAGGCACGAACTATTTAAATGTGCCAACTTATCATGATGTTCATAATGTTCATCAATAAGTTCATCTTGTACTTGGGCCAAGGTATATCTCTCTCATTTTCATAGACTTCTTCCACCGGATTTTTTTCAAAATCTCCAATAAGAGTGTCAAAGTCAACGCCCTTCCCAATAAAAAGCCAATGAACATAAGAGCTCTTTCAATGCCTGACGGATGTATGTCGTACGGACCCGCAGTACGTCGACTTGATGCAGCATGCAAATACAAAATTGCAACGATCACATCAATTTGTCCATTGAGCCACATCTTATCTGCGGCAAAAAGATCAGCACGACTTTCTTTACCACGCTTGTATCTCTTTTCTTGAAGACACACAGGACATGATGGCGAGTTCCAAAGCGGTTTTCCTTGGGCCAAAAAACGGGCTACGTAGGTGCCTACAATAGTTTTTGCTCCGTAAGATTTAAAAAATGTACGCGCTTTTTCCACGTAACCAGCAATGCGAGCTAGATCTTGAGCAAATTCAGTTTCCTCTAAAAGTGCCGTATAACGTTTAAATTCATCTTCATCGTGTTTTTTTAGATTGTTTAAGGTATACAATGAGACGTGATTCTTTTTTAAATTTCTCTCCCCCTTCAAGGAATCTTTATGATGGATATGGCCCATTTCATGATATAAAGCGGCAATTTTATAAAATTTTCCTAACTTATATTGCCACGTTCCCTCTTTAGCGTGCCCAATAACGTGTGTGCCAGTTGTCTTCACATCAGGCCATAAATACTTCACCAGCGATCCACAAAGGTGACAATCTTCTAAAACAGAACGTTCATAATGAGTTTGGTATCCTTTGCTTGCGATTACCTCAATATTTTCTGAGATCGAACAGTTACGTTTCACTTCTTGGGTAATGGCTAACTTAGTATTGTCAGGCGAACTAAATAAGAACGCAAAGGCATACATGATGCCGTTTAAAAGTGATGCGATTTTCATTTTTTTGAATCTTCATTTATATGCTCATCCCATTATTATAATGCATTTTGGCAATTTTGCAAAGTCACGTTTATAAACTCTATCGAGATTCTAATCTTTGCAGTAGAATTATGATCAAATAACAGGGAGAAAATGTGCCATGATTAAACTATCAGTCTTAGGAATTTTGCTAACATCAGTCATTCCCTTGCATGCCATTTGGTGGAAAAAAGCTCTTTTTCTCAACAAACAAGAACCTATCCAATTTTCGTTGCCCTTGGAACAATCGAATACTCTGATTGTAAATGGATTATCAGGTTCAATTACTATTCATGCATCACGACAAAAAAAGCTGGAAGTCACTGCACTAAAAAAAGGAATTGAAGAAGAACTCGCTTTAGTTTCTATTGAAAAGTCAGTAAACGAAGGCATCGCTACTCTCAAAACAATCGAAAAAGAACCTTCTTCCGTTACCATAGACTATACGCTTCTCGTACCCGAAAGACTTACAAAGATTATCATACTCAACCAAAATGGATCGGTCACTGTTGACAATGTGGACAGTTCCCTTGATATAACCGTCGACATCGGCGATATAACCGTCAAAAATTCACAAAATAGCGTTAAGACCAAAACAAATAAAGGCGCAACCACGATTGTCCAAAAGGTTTTCAATGCATCATCGAGTATGTTTATTGAAGCAATGCGAGGCACCGTAACAATAACATTGCCTAAAACAGTAAATGGAACAGTTAATGCACGAACACTCAAAGGTCTCGTAACTTCATCTATTCCGGTCACTCTAGAAAGTCGAACAACAGTACTTACCAAAGAATCGTGGCAACGAATGATGCGCGATATACACGGAACCTTTGGTAAAGGAGGAGCCCCTATTACCATTGATGTAACGAAAGGGAATATTACCATCCAAGGCTCTTAATAACATCGGGCAAACTTTGCAGGTATAGGAAAAAATTCAGCTTTAAAAACTTTATTTTAAGACATTGGAAGAAAAAACATATTCTGACGCACAAGATCTTGCAGATCAATTATTCTTATCATAGAGACGCAATCTAAAAATGGCCGATCAATTTGTTAAAAATGCATGGTTAGTTGCAGGCTGCGCGCGATCGAAAGAGCTCATTGAAAAAATGAAAAAAACCTATGGAAAGGAACATGATTTTTACATTGCGGACATCACCAATGACAGAGCTGTTTCCAGATGGGCCAAGAAAGTCATAAAACGGTATGGTGCGCCGGATATTATTATCAACAACGCGTCTATTCTTAATAAACAGGCTCCGCTCTGGACCATTTCATCAAAAGAATTCAATAACGTGTTAACGGTTGATGTATTCGGTACCGCCAATGTTATTCGTGCATTTGTTCCTGCAATGGTTGCTCAAAAAAAAGGCTTGATTATTAATATAAGCTCTTCATCGGGAAGAGAAGCAGATGAGGGTTTTGCGCCCTATAGTGCCTCGAAATTTGCAATAGAAGGGTTGACCAAAACAATGTCACAAGAACTTCCCAAGAGTATGGCTGTTGTTGCACTTGACCCAGGCCCGGTTGGCACCGACATGCTTCGTGGTGTTACCCAATTGCAATGGCAACAGCTCCCTCGCCAGATAAGTGGGCAAGCAAAGCAGTTCCTTATATTCTCACTATTACTCCTGCTGATAACGGAAAATCATTAACAGTTAACTTATAGCGCTTTAATAAAATGTGTTCTTGAGAATAATGAGTACCCATAAGTTCATCTGCCAAATTGTAGATGTTGCGTGCTTTTTTGTACCCAACCGTTTCGGGATTGTAGGGAACAACTTCTTGATCAAAAGAGTGCGATAAATCTTCAAGGATTTCGTGAGTATTCATATAATTAAAGCCCAAACCATAAGAATTAGACATTTTTCATCAGACATCCTTGATCACTTACTTAAATAAGTATATACTTAAAATATAATACTATGGGAGCACTTATGAGCACAAAAAACATTACGCGCGTTTCTCTTGATATCCCAAGCGACTATCATAAGCAACTCAAAGTCTTGGCAACACTTCAGGGAAAATCATTAAGGCAACTTATTCTTGAATCAGTTGATGCATTTATCGCCAAGCGCTCTGAAGGTGAAATTCCTGAACATGAGCGTTGGATACATAACCCTGCTAATAAAAAAATTGTTGAACATATTCAGAAGGGCCTTAGGCAAAAGGCGACAATATATCGAGGATCATTTGCAAAACGGGTGAAGTGATTGTATATGCGCATGAAACTTGTTTTCACAACACAGGGCGATGATGATCTTACAAAACTGGAAGAAGACCCTTCAAAAAAGGCCGTGCTCAAAGCCGTCAAAAAGACCTTGCAATTAATGGAAACAAACCTTCGTCATCCATCACTCAATACTCATCCTTATCATTCCTTTAAGGGACCACATGGAGAGAAGGTATTTGAGGCATACGCTCAGCAGAATACACCCGGCGCGTACAGGGTGTTCTTTTATTATGGTCCCGGCCAAAAAACGATATCTATCGCTGCAATCATACCTCATCCCGATTAAGACAATCATCCGTATTTTGCTAAAGATTCGAGAAGGCGAGGCCAACTCGGGCGCCATAGCCTCGGCGATGGCAGCAGGAATAAATTCGGTCTTTGGGAAAATTATTTGAAACATTAAAATCAGGATTTGAAGCAATAGCTGCATGATCAAGGCAAGCAAGCGTTATTAATCGATGAAGATAAAGAACAAAAACTCGTAAAACTGCATCAGAGTTGTGGCTTTAAAAAAGATAATGAAAATAAGCCGTATATATGTATCGCGATGTTACAAATTCCTGAGAAGTATGACGTGATGCCTTTAAATCAAGATGTTAACCATTTAACATTCAAATCTTTTTAAAATATTCCATTAAAGAAGGTGGCCTGCCATACGAAGCTTGCCAAGCTGGAAAGCGTGGATAAGCGAAGTATGGTGGAGCTGACCGGGGTCGAACCGGTGACCTAATGAATGCCATCCATGCGCTCTACCAACTGAGCTACAGCCCCAAAAATGTGATATGCTATAGGGAGAGTCTAAATCATTAAAAAAAAATTGCAACCCTTTGACGAGCTGCAGAAAAGCATGAGAAAAGCATCGTTATTTTTTTCTTTACTCGCCTTCACAAGCTTTTTTAGAGGTCATGCTCATGAGATGAAAATTCTGAGCAAAACACCATCCGAGATAACTCTTGTGTATACTATTCACTTCGATGCAGACGATGCCCTCTTTGTAGACTCATTGAGCATTTCAAGCGACCATCCTGGTATCAAACATTCCTGGAAAATAGATAAACCCACAGAAGAAATCTTTGATTCTTCCGTACAAATGAATCGCGCAACCTATAATGAAAATGTGCCCATAACCATCATAGCCCAGAAAACAGATCTTGAGAGGATAACTAATGCACATATCCATTTTTATTATCAGTTGAAAAAAAGCATTGATCAGCACCATGACATTGTCGACGTGATTTTTAATGAAATCACTGAACCGCCACTCTTGACCTCTAAAACAAGAGAACCTTCTACCACTCATAAAGCCGCGCCCAAACTAGCTTTGAAGAGCTATCATAAGAGAACCACCCAGCATTTTTATAATCCTGTCCCTGTCCTAATCATCATTCTCGCACTTTGCTGGATGCTCTTTTTTATAAGTAAACGCTCCTTTCTTTATGCAAAAAGAGGTCATTTTAAAACACTGGGCTACATTTTGGGGATCGCCCTTGTCATGTATCTCTTGTTAGATACTTTTAAGCATCTCTTATTTTATGGCCTGTGATTACCATCTTTCTGTTCATCGACTCGCTTACGCTTAGCGGTACCTAATTCATGCAGCATCGCATCAACAACTTGGTCAATTGCTAAATAGAGATCAGGGGCTTCCTTATGTGCGTTAAGATCATAATGAGGCGTCTTAACCCTAAGCTCGGCCCTATTATAGGCATGCTTATGGTGGGCATCCAACACTAACTCTATAATAATTGGCGTGCGTTCATGCTGAAGAAACTTATCAAGCTTTTTTAAATGTTCCTGAGCATAGGTATCAAAAGCAGGGGTATGTTCCATATGCCTGAACGTTACTGATATTTTTGCATCTTTCATAGGGGTACTCCTTTGAAATGAGCTTAACATAAGTGCCAATCTAAACGTAAGAATATTTCTTTTTCCTGTCAACAGAAAGAATTCTTTGTGAAATATTTTCAGTTATTGAATTTTGCAAAGAATATCTGCTAAAGTAGGGAAGAGATCAAAAAAGGAAGATTTCCAATGTATAAAGGTATTTATATTTTCGTTGCCACGCTTGCACTATTGCTAGGTCCTCACATGAGTTACGGGATCCAAGAGCAGTGCGATGTTATTTCACTTGATACCATTGTTAATAAAACAAAAACAAACTTCATTGTAGCAACCACCGATGCACCGTTATACATTGCTGCTGATTCACAAGGAAAACCGGATCAATCTTCCCTTGTCGGCGCCTTAGAAACACTCGATGAAAATGCCAATCCACTTTTAAGCCTGCACAAAGCTGTTTACCTTGCTGAGCAAAATAAGCCCGCAAGTCTTACCATTGGAACAAAAACATACCCTCTGTATATCAATTCAAATACCGCATTAAAAGCGCACTTTGCAACACGACACCTTTCGGCATCAGCGTGCACCAATCCTCACATTAGCAGCACCAATCAGGGCCCCCAAACATTAATTTTGTTTCCCCAAGATTGGCAAACATCATGTCAGCCAGCTATTCTTATTGGTAAAAACAATGCTGATGGCACCTTACTCGCTCTGACCTACTTTGTTAGTTATAAAACAATCGACAAACAGATACCATGTTGCTGGCTGGGTGAAAAAAATGCTCCCTGCACACACGATATGATTTTTAGATCACCGTGGAACAATCTAAGTTCAAGTCCTTTTGTTGGCAACCTCGAAGCTATCGATAGTAAACCGCTTGGCGGGAGCCCCAAATTAAAACCGGGCCGCATTAAGATTGTTATCGATCTTCTTGATCCACAAGAGTGCACGTCAGCCGGTTGGGCATCTCAATTACAAGTGCTCCCCAACTATTTTCGAGACAGCTATCCAGATTTCTCAATCCCTACAATAAGTGCAAAAGAATGCAGCGTTCCACAATCTCTTCCTACATAAGAGCCTTGTAATAATGAAAAATTGAGCCTGTCGATCATTTTAACCAGCGGTAAAATAGATCATCTAATAATTTCGATTATAAAATCCCTCGGCAACTTTATGATCAGTGCTTACGCAAAACAAAGCGAACGGGCACACCGATTAAATTGCGATCTTCTCGCAATAAGTTTTCAAAAAATGCCAGCTGAGAAGACTCAAACCACACCGGCTCATTTACTTCTAACACTATCGTAATGGGAGCCGTTTTTAACTGATGGGCATTATAGAGTCGTAGTAGCTGTTTAGCATGAACCAAGGGACGATCACGCAATGCATTCATGAAAAGTGTCATAAGCTCTGATTCAGTCCATTGTGTATTAGAGCGAGTCCAAACGTCTTGTATTGTCGGCAAGATGCGACCAATATTTTTGCCAGTCTTGCATGAAACCCGAAGTACGGGAACTTTCTTAGTTAAATGACCATAATAGTCAAGGCTACGCTCAAGTGACTCAAGCTGTTCGGATGTTACAATATCCACTTTATTAATAACGATAATAACAGCCCGATACTGTTCGGTAAAAGCATAAAAAGCCAGCTTTAAATCTTGGTCTGCCAGCATACCTTCTGTTGCATCAATAAGCACAAGAATAACGTCCGCTGATTTGAGAGAAGCAAAAGCACTCTTAATCATCATCGTTTCCAAGTCGCTTTTAATCGAACGCTTTCTTCTAATACCTGGCGTATCCGTTATTGCAAGATGTTCCTTATAAAACTGTATTGATTCAGTAATTGGTTCACGCGTTGTTCCAGGTACTTCTGAAACAATCGAACGTTCATGTTGAAGAAGTGCATTCATTAAAGATGATTTGCCCACGTTAGGCCTTCCAAGCAACATAACACGATATGCTGCCTTATCCTCTTTAAGTGGTCCCTTCGTTGGTAGCTCATGAATAATCGCTTCCAAAAGATCACTCGTTCCTGTACCATGACTTGCCGACATTTCAATGACCGTTTTATATCCAAGCGACAAAGCTTCATGAACATGCTCCCTGGTCTCTTTTCGGTCAATCTTATTCACAATTACAAGAACTTTCTTTCCAAGCTTATGAAGATACTTTGCAAGCTCACGTTCTTCCGGCAAAACACCAACAGATCCGTCAATAACCAAAAGCACAATATCAGCTTCTTGAACAATCTCCAGTGCCTTTTCTCTCACCTTTTCTTGAATCGTATCAGCCTCTTTGCGAAGACTTATGCCACCGGTATCAACAAGATCAAATGTTTTACCTTGCCAACTAACCGTATCACGAAGAATATCGCGAGTTACTCCCGCATAGTCGAGCGTTAAGCTTTTAACCTCACTAGAAATACGATTAAAAAGCGTTGATTTACCCACATTCATTCGCCCTACTATTGCTACTAATGGCTTTTTACTCATGAATAAATCCTTTTTCTTCAGTTACCGTGCCGGGAAAAAATTTAAGCAATGAACGTACCTTTTTAAATCGCTCGGGATCCTTTAAATCAATTCGTTGGTGCATGGTTGGCGGTGGCCTTTGCGCCGCCACCGGCGCCTGACGCTCCTGTTTTACGAGCAGGTGAGGGACGATAATCTCTTGTTTCTTCTCGGGTGACACCACATTCGTTTTTGGCACAAATTCAGGCTTGAGAGCACATCCATCACCAAAATAATTACACAAAAGTGGACGCCAGGTTGCCTCGGTTTGTCCTATAAGTTCTTTAAAAAAACTGAGATGCTCAGCAAAAGAAACGGTGATTTCACCCTGCGCATGACCTATGAATGCTCCCTGTCTAAATATTGACAGCACCAAAGGATCATTTTTGGATGCAAGATCTTTGATAAAATTCTCCCAAGGTCCATGGGTTTCAACCGGTTTGACCTCTTCCCTTGATGTAAGAGAGTTATTCGTTTTAGAATCTAGAGAAGGTTTATTCTGTAGGTTTATCTCCTTACTGGAAATGTTATTGCCTCCACTAACGGAAACTGACATCCCACTCATTTGAATAAAAAGCAACTCAATAAGCGAATGTTGCAAATGTGTTTTAACAAACAAAGGTTCAACCTTATACCAGAGCTCCATACTCCCAATCAATTGAGACATGGTCACCTTGCTTAATAAGAAGCCTACTTCTTCTGAAAAGGGAGCTAACAAATCAACTTCCTGGCCTGCCTTAGCCCACACCAACGCTCGTAATAATTCTATCATTTTTTTCCACATCTGCTGTGGCGAAAACCTTTTTATAGTAAGCTTTTCCAGAACAGCAACCAGCTGATTAGATTCCGTAAAGGCAGCAGCACAAAGCTCAAGTAAATGATTATAACCAACATCCCCTAATGTTTTTACAACATTTTCATAGGTAATTGATCCATAAGCAAGTCTCAATCGCTCAATAATATTCAGCGCATCACGAACAGAGCCTTCAGCCTCGTAAGCGATCAGTATAAGAGCTCTCTCATCATAGGGCAACGCTTCCTTTGAACAAATACTTCCTAGATATGTTGAAAGCACCTGTGGCTCTAACGGGCTAAGAAAAAGCTGAAAACAACGCGACCGAACCGTATCAATAATCTTATGTGGATCAGTCGTCGCTAACATAAATACTACTGATGTTGGTGGTTCTTCTAAAATTTTAAGGAAGGCGTTAAATGCAGCCTTACTCAACATATGCGCTTCATCGATAAGGTATATCTTTTTTTTACCAAGACTCGGCAAAAGTGTGGCTCCCTCGATAAGCGAGCGCACATTATCTACACCAGTATGCGATGCCGCATCAATTTCATAAAAATCTGGATGCACTCCCATGCGCATTGCTTCACATGACTGACACATCAAACAAGGAAGTGCAACCTCACGTGGATTTTGCGAAAAAGCTTCCCGTTGAGTGCAATTGATAGCTGCAGCAAAAACACGACCAAGCGTTGTTTTGCCACATCCTCGTTGACCTGCGATAAGATATACTGGAAACAATTGATTTTTAAAAAGACTGTTTTTCACCATTCGAACAGCAAGTTCTTGGCCAACAATCTCATCAAAATTCTTCGATCTCCATGCGCGAGCTAAATTAAGAGAAATACTCATAAGAACTACATTATTTTAAGCATCATTTTAGATAAGCATAACACGCTTAAATCATTTTGTCGTTAGTAATAATCCCGTAGCCACTCTTCAAAAAGAGAAGCCCATACAGAAACCACATTACTCCTGCTGCTTCCTTTCGGACCTGACAAATTAAGTAACTGTCTCTTATGGGCTTCTCAATCTTTAAAACTCATTACTTCGCTGATGCAATCCAGCCTACGCTTCTTTCGCGTACTGTTTATTTCAAACCATGCCCGCTACTGGCCTGCCATGCTACGCTACCCAGTAGCTACGAAGCACAAGTACGAAGCTTTATGCAAAGTATGAAAGGTCCAAATAAGCGAAGTATGGTGGAGAGAGAGGGATTCGAACCCTCGATGCCCTTTTACGGACATACACGATTTCCAATCGTGCTCTTTCGACCACTCAGACATCTCTCCTGAATTATTATTCGCTAGAAGATTTAACTTCATGCTTAACAGCATGAAGTTTAGCTTCTCCCTCATCAGCAGAAACTGTCCTCTTTACACCATGGGTAGGGCGCGGACCTCTTTGTTGAGGACGACGCGCAGGACCACCACTACCAGCGCCAGGACCTCTCGCTCCGCTTGACCGACGGCGAGGATTACGTGTTTTTTCTTCTTCATCCTCGGCATTCAAAACTTGAGCTATCATTTTTTCAACAGAATTTTCAGCAGTAATTTCTTCTTGTGGTCTATTTGCAGCAACTTGCTGGCCACGGGCAACAGCTTCTGCGAGATATTCTAAGATCACGCTAATAGCACGTGGAATATCATCATTTGCTGGAATTACGTAATCAACCAACGACGGATCGCTATTTGTATCAACAAATGCTACAATCGGTACGCCAGCTGCAGCAGCCTCTTTGACAGCAGTATGCTCTTTTTTCACGTCAACAACGACAATTGCGCCAATAGGCCATGCGAGCTTACGAATCCCGCCAACATTTTTCTGATTGCGTTCAACCATTTTTTGAAAAAGACCAAGCTCTTTCTTGGTATATAAATGCTGATCTGCTTTGGCCAAAACATCTTCATAGTGTAAAAGCTTAGTTACTGATTTCCGCACCTGAGGATAATTGGTAAGCGTGCCGCCAATCCATCGGTGGGTAACAAAGGGAGAATTCAAGCGCACTGCAACTTCTTGAATCGCTTGTTGAGCAGCTTTTTTAGTCCCTACCCACAAAATAGACTTGCCCTCAGCAGCTATACCTTCAAGAAATTTTGCAGCTTTGTCCATTTGCAGCGCAGTCTTTGAAACGTCTATCAAATGAACAGAATTCTTGGCTCCCCAAATATAGGGTCTCATCTTAGGACACCATCGCCATGTTTGATGGCCAAAATGAACTCCCGCACCAATGAGTTTCTTTAAATCAATCATCTTAGTCCTTCCTAGGGTTATTCTACTTGCTTTCTGGTATGATCTCTCATCAGTAACCACCCTGAAAAGAAAGCAAGGATTATTATAAAACTATCTTTAGTGTAGTATATCGCATTAGGTAAAAACTGCAATCTCCTCTCCATAGTCTAATCTCACTAAATGCTATGGTCAGATACGGGTACCTGCTATGCTCTAGAATGACAAAAGCAGAATTCTAAGGGAAAATCTTTTATGAACCTATAACTTCATTCAATTTTAGCGCTTGCTCATACCGTTTACCTAATTGATAAGCAGTTATCATCCAAATGCTAGTTACCGATAAACAAAAAAGAAGATAAGGATTATTATTCGTAGCTAAAGATCGATCAACGAGCAAAGTATAACATGAACCTGCACCCCGTGCAAACTTTGTGCCAAAAGCGTCAATCCATGATTTTGTTTTAAAACGCACTTCTTTTGTCGTAGGTATAAAAAGCACTTCTCTGACTGCTATAGCCAATGAAAAATTCAACGCACGAATAAAAATATAGGCCATAAACATCATTTCAGGTATGCGGGTTAAAAAATACGCGCTGATACCAATACCCGTTAACAACGGAACTACCAAAATACTCCATCGCTCCCCAATAAGCGCTAAAAGCACTCTCGTCCCTATAAGCGCTATCAAAAAACCCGTAACATGTATCCAGAACATCTGCAAAAAGAGAAGGCTGCTAAGACTTGATACCGATGTGGTAATGCCCACACAAAAACCAAGTCTTTTATAATTTAAAATGACACTCATTACCTCCCAAAAAAAGACTAACGAAAAAATTCCAAAAACATAAGGATAACGAAACATCAATGCTAATCCGGAAGTGATGCTTGCATACCAGGAAATCTTTTTATGTGCGCTACTCTGCTCAATTTGATAGCTCGCTTCGTATCCGTGCAAATGAGACTCGGGCACTAATTTCACCAAAAGACTTATGCAAAGAGGCACCATAAGTAAAAGGAGCGCTGCACCAAAAAGCAATCCGCTCATAAGATAGATATCGTGACTTAATGAAGACTGCAAAAACCACCATGAAAATAATGCTACAACCATCCCTCCAAGCTTTGAGCCAGCTATAACATACGAATAACTTTTTGCTGCAGATTGGGGAGGAGTCACTGAGTTAAGATAGGCAAGAAAGAGACTAATAACAAAAGGAGCATATCCTTCAATAAAAAGATATTGCGCCCATCCAAAAATGCGCATTGCATCCAAGCGGGTATTAATTAAACCGATCGTTGGATGAATAACACAAAGCCCAATTACTATGCTTCCACACGCATAGAGAAAACTATAGATATAAAGAACTTGTTGTTTTTTAAAACCATCAACCAGAGCAGAATAGATAAGTAAGCTTGGTATCAAAAAAATCATTGACAAAATTTGCACATATTGAAGATATTCACATCCAACAATACTCACAAATAAGATATCTCTCATTTCACGCAGTACCGTATAAGCACCAACAATGCAAAAGAATGATGCGGTCAAAAGACCCACTTTAACTAATTCTTTTTGATCGTTAATGATCGGTACGCTCATACCTTACCTAAGCCTATAACCTCGTTATTTTTAACTGCTTTCTCAAAACGACGCCCCAAAAGATGTGCTGCAATAATCCATATTCCTACAATACAAATAAAAAAAGTAGCGTTTGAACTACCAACCATGGCCGGACTAAGCGTTTGCACAAATGCGTTGTAAATGGAACCAGTCGCTTTTGCTACTTTAGAACCGAATGCATCAATCCAAGACTTGGATTTAAACCGCATATCTTTCGTCGTTGGAATATACAAGCTTTCTCTCAAAGGCGTCGCAAACGCGTAGTTAAGTGCTCGCATCACCACAAATGCGGCTAATACTGCACTTGCTGTTTTAATTGATAGATAATAGATGAGCAACATGCCAGTCATGACTGGCATAAGCACAAGACTACGCCTTTCACCCAACCACGTAATTACAAAACGAGTACCGAAAGTAACAATGATAAGTCCCGCAAGATGGACCAATACTGCACCTTCAAACAAAAAACGCGTATAGTCTGAAATATTGAGCGCAACCATCTGACCCACGGCAAGGCGCTCATAGCCAAAAACAGAACTCACCACTTCCCAAAAGAAAAGCATCCCGAATATTCCGAGAACATAGGGATATCGGATAAGCAATGTTAACCCTGAAAAAAGCCGCCCCATCGCCCCTTCATTTTCAACGGGCGTTAGACCTTGCTTTTCTGCCCTATATGCAGCTTCATATCCATGCATGTAGCGATTTGGAACCTTATTCATAAGTATATAAACACAAACAGGAACTAAGAGCAACAAGCCCCACGCAACCAAAAAAAGAATCTGATGATTCACGACATCAGAAAAAAGTTGTTCATTGGTAAGAGGATTGCGACTGAGTAACCATAATGCAAATGCAGCGGTTAAAATCCCGCCCAATTTAGAGCAGGCAATCATGGGAGGATAATTATTCTTAGCAACACCCGGAGCGGTTACTGAGTTAACAAAAGCCCAAAACAAGCTTACGACAAAAGGAGAATAACCCTCAATAAAAAAATAGGTAAACCATCCAAAAAGTCGATATTTACTGACGATTGTGTTTGAAAGTCCTATGGTTGGATGACCGAGAAAATAGACAATAATCAATCCGACAATACCATAAAAAAGAGTGTAAACATACAACAAATTATGTTTACGCATGAGGTCAACCAGCCGAGAAAAAAGCAATATTCCCGGAATCAAAATAATCATTGAGGCGATTTTAGCCAGAGGAATAGAATCACGACCAACAATATGAACAAAAAGAGAATCCTTTAATTCGCGAGCAAGTGTATATCCGCCAACTATGAGAAAATACATAAGAGAAAGCATAAGCACCTTGAGTCTCTCATGGCGCTCTATCGCAATAAAATCATTAATGAAAGCGGTAACACGATTACTCATACAGAAATACCCTATTAAAAAGAGCAAGCCTTCATCGGTCTAACTGACATATGAAGGCTTGCCAAGTCCTATAATTATCTCTCTGTGTTTACGCACACTTAACAAACAACCTTCTTCTGATCAATGGCCTGCTTATAAGTTTTTCCAAGATAAACTGCTATAAAGAACCAAAGCCCAACGATAGCAAATCCAATGTATGAGCTTAAGGTAATATGCCACAATCTCCCAGCAACATTGCCTAATGATTTTTGGAACGGTTCTAACATGGAGTTAAATCCAGAACCGATGCCTTTTGAACCGCGAGATCCAAAAGTTTCAATCCATGCTTGCGACTTGAAGCGAACATCTGGAGTTGTTGGAATATATAATTGCTTCATAGCAGGTCCATTAAGCGCATAGTTAATTGCTTTTGAACCAACCATCAGAACAAAAAGGAAATTAAGGCTGTCAATAGTCAAGAAACCAAAAAGAGCTCCTCCAACGATGATTGGCATTAATGCTAAGGCAACGCCGACGCCCAAAATGCGAGTAATATTGTTAATGCCAAGCAATAAGCATACAAGCGCAACCGTATTAACAAGCGAGCCATAATAACCAAGATATTGAGCTAACTCAGTTCCGGCATAATGAGTGCCTGCGAGGTTTTTAAAATGGAAATCAAATATTGTGACAATTATTTCGTAAAAGGTAATAACGCCAAAAATACCCAAAAGATATTTATGTTGCAAAAGAAGCTTTAAACCTTCCAAAAACCCTGGTTCTTGTTTCTTTTCAACTTGTTCTTCATTTTTACCATGAAATGATGCCAAAAGATTTTTTGGTGTCTTTTTAAAGAAATAATTCATTAAAGTGATCAGAACAAGAATTGCAAGAGCACAAATAAATATAGATAAAGCGCTGGTTGTAAAACCGAACTTGTTAGGCAATTGGGTAATGAAAAAAGGTCCGACAATTCCACCAATTTGACCTATCGCGACAACAAGAGAAAAACCCTTTTTTGCTGATTCAGGCTCGGTTGTGTCGGTTGCAATGGCCCAAAAAAGCGCCACAATCAAAGAACCATAACTTTCCACAAAAACATACCAACTATAACCAAGTATTTTCGTTAAATAATAAGGAAGGCCTTCTCGTGCAGCAATAAGAGCAGCAGATGACTGACCGATTTGTGGTGAAAGGATCAAAAATCCAAAAACAATTGTTGCTATACCGTAGGCCGCTGCCAGAACATAGAACATTCTTTCACGATTTAATCGATCCAAAAGTTTATTGTAAATCATAAGAAGAGGAAACAAACATACAAGAGAGACAAGCTTTGCGAGCCATATGTCACCCTTACCTACCAAATCAATAAAGATTGAGTCTTTTAATACCCTTAATGTCCAATATGAGCCAATTATGCAGGCAAATATAATGCCCATTCTTAGAAATTTTTTAAATTCTTCTCGCTCAAATGCGCCGAAAATAGGTCTCACGGCAGCCTGCAATAAAGGTATTATCATATATCTTTCCTTTTAAAATGGTACACGTCACTAATTAACCAATTAACAGATCTTGTCATACTCTACAACAGAATTCTCAAACCGATTTGTAGTAGACCAAAAAAGTTGCTTGGTAGGAATTATTTGTTCAGTTATCACTATACTATAAGATTTCAGATTTGTGAAAAATTATTTACTCAATCCTTTTTCTCAGTGTTAAGCCATCAATTCTCCTTTCATATCTTCCCGCCAAGTTCTTAGTATACTAAGAATAATAAATATAGGAACTTATGTTAGCAGTTTACTCAAAAATCTGAGTATGGTACACTAAAGTTTGTAGAGCTATTCAAATAACATGCTCAATAAGACAAAATTAACAGGAATTTATACATGAACGACCACGAAAACAGTACGCCAGCAATTTCACTTTTACCTCTAAAAAATGTCGTTCTCTTACCGCGGAGCATAATTCCCGTTATCGTTGGTCGCGCGTCATCGATAAACGCCGTTGAGTACGCATTAAAACATGATAAATCAATTTTCATAACAGCTCAAAAACAGCCTGATGTCGAAACTCCAAGCTACGAAGATGTATTCGAATATGGTACCCGGGCAACAATTCTTCAAATAACAAGGATGCCCAAGGGAGCTTTAAAAATTATTGTTGAGGGGCTCAATCGAGCGCGCATAGTAAACTCTGAACCGGCTCGAGATTTCATGCTAGTTACTATTGAGGACCTTGTATCAACCTATGAGCCTGAATCAACTGAATTGAGTGCCCTATGGAGACACCTTCAGGTTCTTTATGCAACCTATTGCAGCTTAAACTCAAAAGCGCCCGCCGATCTTTTAGCGACCGCTAAAACTCCCGAAGAAATGGATTACGTGGCGGATACCCTTTCCGTTCATATTAACCTATCCTTTAGTGAGCGACAGGATCTTCTGGAAATTGTTGATCTCAAAGAGCGTCTTCTTAAGATGTGTGCTTTTCTTCAAAAAGAAATTGAAATCCTTGAAATGGAAGAACGAATTCGAGGACGTGTTCAAAGCCAGGTAGAAAAAAGCCAAAAGGAATACTATCTGAATGAACAGATGAAGGCTATTCAGAAAGAGCTTGGACGGGATGATCAAACCAGTGAAATTAACAGTATTCGACAAAAGCTAAAATCACTCGTTCTTCCTGAAGAAGCTCAGGAAAAAGTGGAGCGCGAACTTAAACGACTTGAAAGCATGCCGCCGCTTTCATCTGAGGCAGTTATCAGCCGTCACTATATTGACTGGATTATATCACTTCCCTGGACCAAGATGAGTAAGGATAGCATTAGTCTTGAAGCAGCCGAAGACATACTCAATAAAAATCACGCTGGTCTTAAAAAAATCAAGGAACGCATTATTGAGTTTTTAGCTGCAAAAAAGTTTTCCCCAAAGCTTGAGCGCACACCAATTCTTTGCTTGGTGGGACCTCCTGGTGTTGGTAAAACCTCATTGGGCCGATCAGTTGCCGAAAGTTTGGGACGAGAATTTGTGCGTATTTCGCTCGGTGGAATACGCGATGAAGCAGAAATCAGAGGTCATCGAAGAACCTACATAGGCTCTTTGCCAGGAAAGATTATTCAAGCAATGCGCAAAGCAGAAACGATTAATCCGGTAATTTTGCTTGATGAAATTGATAAAATGGCGAATGATATTCATGGCGATCCCGCTGCAGCTTTACTCGAAGTTTTGGATCCTGAACAAAACAAGCACTTTGTCGATCATTTTCTTGAAGTTGAGTATGATTTGTCAAAAGTAATGTTCATAGCGACTGCCAACCATGCAGACGGCATACCCTATCCTCTTTACGACCGCATGGAAGTCCTTACCCTGGCAGGATACACTGAGCCAGAAAAAATAAATATCGCCGAAGAGTTTTTAATTCCAAAAAACTTAAAAGAATATGGTCTTAAAAAAACTCAATTCAAATTGCCCATACCCATACTTCAAAAATTAGTATCTTCATACACCAAAGAGGCTGGAGTAAGACAATTAGAGCGAGTCATTGCCAAGCTTATGCGCAAAGCTATTCAGGCACTTCTTAAAGATAAGAGTCTTAAATCAGTAACGGTGGATGATGTATTGCTTAAGGAATGGCTTGGAAACCCGCGATTTAAAAAGACATCAATGTCCCCACTGACCAACAGAATTGGCTTGGCAACGGGGCTTGCATGGACTGAGGTTGGTGGAGATATTCTTGAAATTGAGGCAACAGCTCTTTCAGGTAAAGGTGGGTTGACTTTAACGGGGCAACTCGGCGATGTAATGCAGGAATCAGCTCACGCTGCGCTCAGTTACATTCGGGGAAGAACTCATGAGCTCGGATTAAAAGAATCTTTCTACGCATCGAAAGATATACATATTCACGTGCCTGAAGGCGCTACGCCAAAAGATGGTCCTTCCGCGGGTATCACCATATGTGTTGCTCTGGTATCGGTTTTGACAAAAAACCCAACACTCCCCTCAGTCGCCATGACAGGAGAAATTACGCTACGCGGTCGAGTGCTTGGCGTTGGTGGCCTTAAAGAGAAGCTTTTAGCAGCAAAACAACACGGTATAAAATTAGTTTTACTTCCTCTTGAGAATAAGGATGATGTGGAAGAATTTAAAGAAGATATAGGCCAAGGACTCGAAATTATCTATGTTGACAACATGGATGAGGTCCTTAAATATGCATTGAGTAAAAATCCCTTTGTTAAAGAGCCGGCATCCAAAAAAACATTTAAAAAGACAAAGACAACCAAAGTAAGACGTACTAAATAAGGTAAAAGACATGAAAAATCTTTTTGTACCACTAACACTAGCTCTCATTCTTCTGCCAGCGTGTTGCGGCAAAAAAAAAGTCACTGATTGCTCAACATGCACCATAGTTACCACGGAAAAAGTCATTGAACCCGAAGAAACAGGTGTGGTTACCGTCACGGAAAGCGTGAACGATTTCCTCCCCGAAGATAAGGCAGAAACAGACAGCGGGCCGATCAGTAATCCTTCTGAAGATGACGAAAATTTAAAAGAAATTATTCTTGATGACGAAGAAGATATCGCAAAATAAAAGTGAGCGGCCCCAGTTACTGGGGCCGCTCACCTAGATTTCTGCGAAAACAAAGTATTCTTGTTAACAGCAACTCCTCTATTGCTCAAACTCAAAAAACGAATCTCAAATGCTTTAGAACAGCAGCCTACTTGTAATTTTTTGCTTTTAGAGTACAATAAATATATTGAGATTGAACAACAGGGGAAAATGAATGAAAATCTTTAATTCTTTTCTATTTATATTATTTGCAAGCAGTTTAGTCCTTGGTCAGATACAAGATCCTTTAAAGGCTTATATCACCCATTTTCAAAGTGCTGAGAAAAATGATGAAGTAACTGCTACTGCGTTGGCAGCCATGCATCAATTTCTTTCAGAAAAAAATGAGCCTGCAAGTTATCTTAAAGAGAAGCTCGCCCTCGAATTTAAAAATAAGTTTGGCGTCAGTATTCAAGACGCGCAAAAACGTTCTTGTCAAAAAATAATTGATGCGACCATTCAATCTGGTCTCAATACACTCTCATCGATTATAGAGCTCACCAGGAAATTGATAGAAGAAACACGCACCCAAGCCGAAAACGCTCACGAACTCGTTTTTGAGCAAAGGTATGTCGCCTACGCTGTGCTTTACTACGCTTATCTTGCAATTAATCCTCATGTAAGCGAAGATAATCCGATAACAAGAGAAGCTGTGCAGCTTATGCATGCCATGGTACAGGAATTTCCAGAAATTATCACACTGGACTCTGAACTCAAAGAATCGCCTTCTTCAGAAAAGGCATTAAAAAGAGTTGTTGAGCTCAGCAAGAAGACCGTAAATCGATGCTTTGCCGGCATTTGCATTGGCGATAAAAAAGGAATTGCTACACTCTTTGGAATCATGATCGCAATTCCGCTTTTAAAAAAGACCATTGATCTGTTGAAACTGTTTTTCACACGTCCTGCGGCACCTGGTAATAACAATGATGGCATCAATTTCGGTGGAGATGACGATGATGGTGGTGATGATGATGGAAACGATGGTGACGAGAATAGCCAAGATTCACGTCATGGGGAAAATGAAAACCAAAGTGAAGATGAGGAAATTCCTCAAAGACCGGTGCGTCGTTCACCTAGAAAAACACCGCAAGCATCACCAACACAACGCGGACCAAGAAAATCGCGGACTCAAACAGTCTCCCCATCTAGTCCTTCAACCAGATTGTCGATGGGTTTCAACTCACCAATGCCACGTTGTATTGTTTGTAATTAACTCAATTGAAAAATGAAAAAGGATTTTTCCATGAAAAAGTCATTCGCATTTTTATTCCTTGCAATTCCCTTATCATATTTGAATGCCGCGATAGACCCTTATAGTTTCTATCTCTACGGCTTTCAAGGCTCCAATATAACAGACTCTGCGATGAAAGAAATTTTAGCAGCAGCATGGGACCAATTGCCAGAAAGCACCTCACAACAAAGTGAACTTAAGGCAAAACTTTCAGCAAAGTTTCAGGATCGTTATAAAGAAGCAATAGCGACCGTAGTCACTGGTCTTCGACGTTTTGCACAAGCACAACAAGAACATAACAAGCAGGTAGCTGCATTAAAAAGTGATAATGATGCCTGTCAGACAACTCTCAAAGACTGTGCTTCAACAACAAAGACTCTTGATGCGCAACTTAATGCGCAAATAAAGGGGCTTGAAGACGTAAAATCGATCAAAGAAACCATTGAAACTCGTTTGACAAACCTTAAAACCGCAGAAGATATGTGCAGAAGTAACGAAAAAGAAGAAGCTTCTGCTTTACAAGAGTATTTACAAATAATTAACGATAAGAATGGCAATAAGCAACTCGTTGCGCAAAAAATTTCTCACTTGAAGGATACCTACCAAGCATATGAGCAATCGATCCTGCATTTACAAAAATGCTGTCAAGCATTGAATATGCCTGTAACTATTATGCTTCATGCTAACCATGGAATCATTGCCGGTTTGCTTGAGATTTATCAGGAATATTAGAGTAAACAATGCCTATCTAAAGACAGGCACTTTGTGATCTACGCCGTAAGCACATCTGTGCGGCTTACGGCGCACCTTGTCACTGCCGACAAAAATTCTGTTGCAAAAATCTCCAATTTCAGTATACTGAGATAGTTTTACTTCACGAAAAATTGCAAAATAATAATAAAATAATACTATGGTGCTGGTTGTTTTTCTTTATTCAATTCTCGGCTTTACGATTACGCTGAGCAAGATAATACTTGCCCACGCGTCTCCTCTTTTTTTAGTATCCACACGCATGATTTGTGCTGGAATCTTATTACTTTCACTATCAGTAAAAAAACATTGGGGTAAATATGTTCCCACAAAAACGGATTGGATACTTCTATTTCAATTTATGATTTTCGGGGTAATTGCCACCCACGTTTCGCGCACGTGGGCGCTGCAACACGTCTCGACCATCAAAACTGCCTTAATGTTTAATCTCGCCCCCTTTTTCTCCGCAATTTTTGGATATATACTCTTGCGTGAAAAATTAACCCTTCTGCAACTATCAGGTCTTATTATAGGTTTTCTTGGAACACTTCCCCTTATTTTAAAAAATCCTTCGGCCTCTAACGGTTTGGGAATTTGTTCAAATTTGGCATTGCCAGATATCGTCATTCTTATCGCAGTCGCGTCTCTTAGCTATAGTCTTTTTATTATGCAGAAATTAGTAAAACAACGTAATTGCCCGCCATTTATAGCCAATGGACTGACTATGCTCTGTGGTGGATTCTTTGCTTTTAATGCATCATGCCTCACGGAAGATGTCTGGATTAAGGGAAAAGCATCAACATTTGTTCTTCTCTTAATCGTTAATATTGCATTAAGCAACGTTTTATGTGCTAACCTTCAGGCATGGCTTCTCAAAAAACACAGTTCAACATTTATCGCTTTTGCGAGTTTTTTAACGCCTCTTTTTGCAGCAATCTATGGAGGAATTCTTCTTAATGAACAAGTTTCATTCAACTTTTTTGTATCATTTGTAGTGGTCCTCATAGGTTTAACTCTGTATTTTTATGAAGAATTACGCTCTTCAACGCGAACTCTTGTCACTAAACCATCTCACAAAGCTCAAGATGACGACTTGCAACAATCTATTTCTGATTCTGTTCCGCTAGAAAAAAACCGAGAACAACAATCTCAAACCATTGAATAATGCAGCATAATTGTTGCTATTTGGAGTTAGTTATTGGTAGATTTATTATGACAATATCAATAAAATAGTCTTATGCTAAGGAGATCTTATGAAATTCCCTCTAAAGCTTGCATTAGTTCTCATGATGATTTCTTCTGTAGCTTTCACCCTCAAATCAGAAACTAAGGAAAACGTGCAACAGCAAGAACAACAACCTCAAAGCTCATGGCTTGATAGAATTCTTGACAAAATTAAGGAATACACCGAAAAGCTTAAACAAACTGCTGACACTGCAAGTCAGACCGTTGGATCGTTTAATCAAACAGCACAATCATTTAAAGATAAGTGGGAACCTCTTAGCAAATTATTATTGCCTTCTCAAACGCCAGCAAAACCTTAAAGAGATAGTTCTTCTTTAAGAAGAGTAATAACTTCAGCGACCGTCATAGAAGAATTATCTATGACCCGAGCATCCTTTGGAATTACAAGGGGCGCAGCTTTACGTGTACTATCTCGCTCATCGCGTTCACGTAACCAGGACTGCGCTTCTTCTATGGTTATCGTTACACCCCGCAAGCATTGATCATAATGCCAACGATGCGCTCGTACTTCTAAAGATGCAGTCATAAAAAACTTATAATCTGCATGGGGAAATACAACTGCGCCACAATCTCTTCCTTCAGCAATTACATTATGCTTTAATGCAATGTTTCTCTGAATAATTAAGAGAGCATCACGCACACATTGCTGAGCGCTTAGAAGAGATGCCCATTTATCGTAAGGCGATTTTTTCAAAAGATATGTTATATCAACTGAATCATAAAGAATCCGTGATCCATTTTCATCATCAAATAAATAAGTAATTTTATTATCAGAAATGATTGAATCAACCTGTTTACGGCTAGGATTATCGAGAAATTCAAGAAAACAACCGTAGTCATAGACCAGAGCATGCGCACATGCCCTATATAAAAGACCGGTATTTAAATAAAGATATTTTAGCTCACGAGCTAATAAAAATGCGACTGATGATTTTCCACTTGCACTGGGACCATCTATTGTTATAATCATGATCTTATTAAAATATCGATTCCTTGTAATTCAACTTTAGTTTCCTTATTCCATGTATTTTCTGTGACGTGTACTGCTAAATCACATGTTTTATGTAATGATTCTTGCATAAGTTTAAAAAGCTCAGGCCTATTAAAAAAAATAACCGATTTCACAACGCCATCCGTAAATACCGTACATTTAACATGCGCATCTTTAAGGAGCTGCGGTTCTCCGATAAGCGAAACATTCTTAAGATAAAAAAGAGGAACAGCATTTGCACATCCAAAAGGCTCCAAATAAGCAAGATCTGCCATGAATTTATACGTAACATCACGTAATGCAAGCGTCGCATCAAGTTGCACTGTTGGCCTTAAGTCCTCTACGGTCAATTGCTGTTCAGCAATTGCTTGCATGCGTTCTTTAAATTCATCTAATCTATGCGCTGGTAATGAAAGCCCTGCTGCAGCTGCATGCCCACCAAACGTAATAAGCATGTCTTTAAGTTGTGTAAGCGCATTAAAAATATTAAATGCAGGAATCGATCTGCACGATCCCTTTGCAATACCTTCAGAGGTAACACAAAATAAAAAAGTTGGGCGATGATAGGAACCCACTATTCGTGACGCAGCAAGACCTATAACACCTGGAGCCCATTTTCCATGCGATGCTACGATAACTCGCGAATGCGTAAGATCAATTTTTTTCACGTGTTCTTCAATATCTTTCAAGATATCTTTTTCAATCGCTTTTCTAGCCTCGTTAAAGGAAGCAAGAATGGTTCCTATTCGCTCAACCTCTTGCGTATCAACACTCATTAAAAACTTAACACCATCACGAGCGTCATCTAATCTACCAAGAGCATTAATTTGTGGCGTTATAAAAAAGCCAATATCTTGCGATGAAATAAACGGCTTTGTCAAACGGCCGTTCTTTTTCAGCACCTGCAAAGCGGTGCTCTGAAATTTTTTGATATGTTGCAATCCATGTCGCACCCAAAAACGGTTCTCTCCTGTAAGCGGTACCACGTCAGCCACCGTACCTAACAATAACAACTCATATACTTCGCCAGGCAAAGGTAACTCAAGCTTTTCATACAATAAGGACATCAGTTTAAAACCTACCCCCACGCCCGCAAAATTTTTATAAGGATAGGGACAATCAGTTTGATGAGGATTGACAAGTGCAAATGCCTCAGGAACATGCTCATGCGGACGATGGTGATCGGTAATAATAAGATCTATCCCTCGTTTTTTTGCTTCTTGGGCCGGAGCAAAAGCAGTTATACCATTATCCACAGTAATAATAATTTTATAATTATTGGCAGCCGCCCGCTCTACGGTTTTTACCGAAAGACCGTATCCATCTCGAACCCGATGGGGCAAAAAAAAGTTAACCTTGGCACCCAAGGGTAACAAACACATAAGCATTAATGATGATGATGTTATACCATCAACATCATAATCTCCACATATAAGAATTTTTTCCTGATTATTAATCGCCTTAATAATTCTATCAACTGCTTTAGAGGCATCTTTCAACAAAGATGGATGACCTACTTCACGTTCTTTCATGCTAAATAAAAATCTTTCAATCTCCTCTTCACTTTTTAAATTACGGGATAAAAGTGTTTGAATAAGAGCATTTGAAAGATTAAATCGAGCCGCCAGGGCGGCTGCACGCTCTTCTTGTTCATCTGGCAAGCGCCAGCAATACTTCGCTCCTTGAATCGTGGCAATCACCGCTTATCCTTCTTTCCTTTTTAAAGCAGGAAATAAAATAACCTCTTTTATTGATGTTGTATTAGTAAGAAGCATAACCAAACGATCAATACCAACACCTACACCTACCGTGGGAGGAAGCCCATACTCTAATGCGGTAACGTATTCAGCATCATAATGATGCGCTTCAACATCACCACCCTCACGAGCATGTGCCTGTTCTTTAAATCGAGCCGCTTGATCCAGTGGATCATTAAGCTCAGTAAACCCATTACTTATTTCCATGCCTCCAATGAAAAGCTCAAATCGAGCAGCTATCGCTGAATCTTGTGGATCTCGTTTGGCAAGAGGCGAAACTTCTACAGGAAAATGAGTGATAAAAACAGGTTCTATAAGTTTTGATTCTACTAATGCTTCAAAAAGCGCATAAATCTTTTCTCCATAAGAAGGATTTTTTTGTGCACTTGCTACTTTGTGTTTGCGCATAGTTGAATCAATAGCCGAAGTAATAATCTCATCCTCAGAAAGTCCCCCATAGACCACAAGCGATTCTCTCATGTTCATACGTAAAAAAGGAACATTGAAATCGAGTGTATATTGTCCAAAGGATAGTTGAAGGTTGTTGCATACCTTCCTCGCCATAGTACGAAGCATATCTTCAACAAAATCCATAATATAACGATAATCTTGATAAGCCATATAAAATTCAAGCATGGTAAACTCAGGATTATGGCGTGTTGATACTCCCTCATTACGAAAATTACGATTTATCTCATACACCCTTTCAATTCCCCCGATAACCAATCTTTTTAGATAAAGCTCAGGAGCGATACGCAAAATAAAAATCCATATCCAACGTATTGTGGTGCGTTATAAAAGGACGCGCAGCTGCTCCTCCGGGAATAGGATGTAACATCGGCGTTTCAACTTCAATAAATCCCTGTTCATCCAGATAGTTTCTCAAATATTTAATAATCTGCGTACGCTTAATAAAACGATCCCGTGTTTCAGTATTAGTGAGTAAATCAAGATACCTTTGTCTGTATTTAATCTCAATATCGGTAAGACCATGAAATTTTTCTGGCAACGGATGCAAGCTTTTAGCAATCAATGACAATTCTTTTACCTCTAAGGTTACTTCACCCATCTTAGTTCTAAAAGATGTTCCCGAACACCAAAGAATGTCACCTATGTCAATCATTTCTTTAAAAAAAGCAAAATTATCGTGGCCAACAATATCTTGTTTAATATAAAGTTGTATCTTGCCCGATCGATCCTGCAAATGGGCAAAAGCAGCCTTTCCATGCAAACGAATGGCCATAACCCGACCAGCAATTGCATGTTCACGGCTTTTTTCATCACTTTCAAATTCATCAATAACGTGCTTGCAGGTGGCTGTTATTGGCCTTACAGCAGGCCAAGGCTCAATCCCTCTTTTTCTCAATTCTTGTACTTTACGAAGACGAATCTCATGTTCTGAGGAAATTTCATCGGGTGTCATAGTTGGTTTCATAATATCCTCAGAGGAGTTACATTAAATTTTGCGCTTAACAAGCTAGTCCATTCTCTTTTTAAACGTATGAGAATAATCTACCATAGTTCTATAAAAAAGCAGCTGTTAGATCTTAATTCTTGCCAGGCAAAAAGAATTTTTGCTACGGTAAATTAAGCCTACGTTTTGAACAAACGTACGTATCTCAAAATCTTATACCTTGGGGGAAAAGGATATGAAAAGTCAAAAAATTACTCTTTTTATTCTGTTAACTAGCATTTTTGCACCACTCATAGCCCGTGACAGCCGCGATAAAGCACTTATTGCAAAAGAGCACCGTGCAGCCGCTAAACATTATAATGACCTTGCAAACAAGGAATTGGGAGAAGTAAGACGGTATAAACGCCTTGCCCGCCGTCACATTGAACTAGCGCAAGAAGCAGGTGCTCCTGAATCAACACAAAAGCCTGTTGCTCAAGAGATCTTACCGATCAATCAATAACTTTTATTCTTTACCCCCAGTTCAAATGGGGGTAAAAGCCCTTCCCACCATATTTTTGTATCAATCAAGTAATCATCCAAGCTCTCTCTTTTCAGATAGAGAAGAAATAATAACTAAATTTTATTGCTTTAATAATTTCAATTATGATAATTTTGTATTAGATAAATAGTTAAACAACTATGTTGTTCTTTTTCAGGTAAGTACGGAGATGTTTAATGGAATTTAAACCAAAAATGAGAATATTAGCTTTATTATGCGTTATTTCAGGAGTCATACAGGGATCAACGCTTTACGATAGCAATCCTTATCCCTTTCGCTCTGATAGTACCGGAGATCATAAACATAGACATATTCGGCACAAGCATAAAAAAAAACATCATCGTCGAACAGCTCTTGAGTCAAAAAGATACAGAACTGTTCTAAAAAATAAGAGTGCAAAGATGCACACGGTAGTCCAACCGGCGGGTGTTGTAACTCAAACAGCTACTCAACCAGTTTCGATCAACCCCGTTGCAGAAGATTTAACATAACCACACAAAGGAGATCGTATGAAGTTAAAGTATTTGAGCTTAGCATTACTCATTACCCTATCAAGTACTGCATTAGTTGTTAGGGCCGATTATGAGGAAGAAGAATACTTCGTAGAAGATCAACCTGACGTTGTAGGCGATATCGTTTCAGATACCGCCTATGGCGCAGGAGAAGTAGCAGGAGATGTTGCAAGAGGCGCAGGCAATATCGCAGGAAATGCCGTCGAAGGCGCTGGAAATATCGTTGGCGGTCTTTTTAGGTAAGGGAAATAATCATGAAAACAATTAATACATTACTTTTAATGGGAATTATGTGCATTTTCAGCATGCAAGCAATTGCATCAGATGGTGGCAATCCCATATGGTGGGGCTCAAAACGTGAAGTCGTTGAAAGCGAAAATGCACAAGCACAACCAAGTCCCGAAAAAGAAGTTGCCAAAAAACCGGTTTATGTACCTTAATCAATCAAGGATATATCATGAAATCAAAATTAATAGCATTAGCTCTGTTTTTAGGCCTTTCAATCTTCTCAATAACCAAAACAGTAGATGAAGGTTATACTAATGAAGAATTCACTCAAGATGAAAGCACAACTCTTCCCGCAGAAGAGGAAGCTCCAAAAACGGTAGAAGAGAATAAGACTACAGAAGTTCTCAACGCTGGCACTTAACAAAAGCTCATATCAAAAGACCCGTCAGATTTGTGCGGGATCATAAGAAATATGGTTATGTGGGGCACTCTAGGGTTATACAGTGCCCATTAGCCCTTATAATGATGCTCCACGGTATCCCAATTAATGACGTTCCACCATGCGTTGATATAATCAACACGTTTATTTTGATATTTCAGATAATAGGCATGTTCCCAAACATCGAGACCCAGAATAGGCTTTGATCCATCAGCAATTGGACAATCCTGATTAGCAGTTGAAGTAACTGACAATGTTCCTGCAGGATTCATAACCAACCATGCCCACCCAGAACCAAATCTGGTTTTAGCAGCATTATTAAATTCTTCCTTAAAAGATTCAAAACTTCCAAATGTTTTTTCTAACGCTTTCCCAATCGCACCTTTTGGAACACCACCTCCATTTTTTTTCATAAGAGGCCAGAAAAATGAGTGATTATAATCTCCACCACCCTGATTTCTCACAGCAATTCTAATATCCTCGGGCAATGCAGGCAAATCGGAAAGGAGACCTTCCAGAGATTTTTTAAAAAGCTCCGGATGTTTTTCAAGAGCTTTATTAAGATTATCCACATAACCTTGATGATGTTTGGTGTAATGTATTTCCATAGTACGTGCATCAATATACGGCTCAAGAGCATCATAGGAATAAGGTAATGGTGGCAATTTAAACATTACTATCTCTCCTTTTACGTTATAAATATATCTTCAGTAGGATAAGCCAATTGTAAATCCTCACGTGCAATTTTTTCAGAATACCAATCATGAGCTTCCCATTGGTTAATTTCTTCTTTCAAATGACCAATCTCTTTTTTATAGCTTTCGATTGAAGCTTCCAAAATGCTAATTTCAGTTTTTAATGCTGATATGGCCTTAATTCCATGATTCCCAAAGAGGTAAAAAAACGCAAAGCTTCCTACTTCAAGAATTAAGAATGCACGTATTATAGTTGTTTTTATTCTTCCCATGTCATTTCGCTACATCACGATGTTTAACAATAAACACATAATCTGAATGCTTGTTCTCAACAAATTGGTTCACTAATGCAACAGATCTATGCCTGCCTCCTGTACAACCAATTGATATGGTAACAAATGATCGTCCTTCCTCTAAAGAGCGTTCGAGAGAGAACATAACAAATTCATACATGCGCTGCCAATACTCCTTAACAGATTGCTGTGAAAAAAGATATTCCTTCACCTCCTTGTCAAGACCGGTTAGCCTGGATAGTTCAGGTACAAAATAGGGATTAGGCAGTGATCGGACATCATATACATAATTGCTTTCAGCCGGAATGCCATATTTGAATCCAAAAGACATCATTATCACAATCATTTGTTGTGGACCATTCTCATCGCCATAATGTCTGATAACCGATCTCAATTCATGCACATTGAGATTATCAGTTTCAATAACGATATCAGCACAATCATAAATAACCGACAGCAACTTTTTTTCTTTTTCTATCGCTGTCACAAGATCACATTGTTCTTGAAGGGGATGGCTGCGACGGGTTTCTTGAAATCGTTTTATTAAGGTTTCAGTCGAGGCCGTAAGATACACGATTTTTAGTTTGACCTGCGCAGCATGTTGCAACGTTTTAATATGGGTAATAAAATCATCAATTGCCTCAATACTTCTAATATCTATACCAAGTGCTGTTTTTTTGGAAATTGAAAAAAAATTTTCATGATGCATGTATGAGGATAATAACGGTTGTGGCAAGTTATCAATACAAAAAAAACCACTGTCTTCAAGCGCCTTCAATGCGGTAGTTTTACCCGCTCCTGATGCACCAGTAATAATATAAATATCCACAATACACCTCTTGCATAGCTTCTTGAAGTATAACACGGTGCGCGTACTTTTTTAAGCATAAAGATCGTCAACTCGATTACCAAAAGATATTACTTCGTCATGTTTGACAAAAAGAGCCATCTAAAGCATAATTGATAATCATTAACCAATTTACAATCCCTGCTATCACTATGAAAATCGTGTATAATTTTTTTATGGCGGCCCTCATTTTTGTGGCAATACCTCTGCTTGCAAAAACCGAGGCTAAATCAGTTGCTCGTGCAGCTCATCGTTCTTTTAAGTTTGATAGAAAAAAAAGTCATAAAAGCACACCCAATTTTAGAAAAGCCACTGATCAATTATTATCTTCAAACACTCTTTCAACTCAAGGCCTTAAAAATTTACGCGCATCAGCAAGCGGGCAATTATCTTATGAAGAACTCTATGCTTTAAAAAATAAATTGGGTGTTAAAAAACTTATTCTTATTGATTTGCGCCAAGAACCTCATGCTCTCATTTGCGGACAACCCGTTCATTGGAAGCATAAAATCATCATTGATAATCCACATAAAATCATCGCGCTTGAGAAAAAATTCATAACCATGGCAAAAAAGACACACATAACTGCAGAAAGAACCACCCCCAATTACGTCCAAGACTTTGTCATGGAGTCGGATCTAGCACACTCGCTCGGTATTACCTCATTGAGATTGCCCATTCAAGCAGGAAAAATTCCTAGCGATCCTATCATTGAAAAACTTGTGCAGATTTTCGATTCTATTGATGACCAAACGTGGATTCATTTTCATTGTCGGCAGGGAAACGGCCGGGCAACTACAGCAATTATTTGTTACGATATATTTTGCAACGCACATAAAGTCTCGTATGACGATATTTTAAAAAGGCACCATGCGCTGGGTGGTGTCGAAATAGCAAAAAGATCGAAATATGCCGTGCATAATCAATTTTTAAAGAAATTTTATGGCTATGCAAAAGGACGCAAGCAAAATCCTCATTTGTCATGGACAGCCTACAAACCACTCTCATGATCGGGTAATGTCATGTATTCATCTATAAAAATAATTCTTATCGCTTCGATGTTCTCTTTCTTATCGACCGCAGAGCGAGCCTTTCATCTTGAAAAACTCGATAAAGCGGGATATGTTCATTTTCGTACCACCCAAGATCCCTTCATATATCACCACGCAGAAGCACCGTCACGCCGAGGGCTTAATTCATTACATGCGTCAGCCAGTGGTCAACTTACTAAAAAAGAGCTTATATCTCTCAAAAACAAACTTGGAGTTAGCTCATTAGCCGTCATCGATTTACGTGGTGAGCTCCATGGTTTTATCAATGATATGCCAGTCTGCTTTAAAGAAAGCGCGTACACCTCGATAAAAGATGAACAAAACCTTTTTTCTACAAAAAAAGCAAAACATGTTGTACTTGTTGAAAAAAATCAAAAACAACGTATCGCCGTTAAAAATATGCAAACTGAAGCTGAAATAGTGCGGTCTGCCAACACTGAATATATCAGAATTCCCATCATTGATCACACCGTTATTGCCCCCGAGCATGTGCAACAATTTTTACAGTTCTACGATACATTGTCCGCTTCAACGACAATGCACTTTCATTGTCGAAAAGGAAAGGGAAGAGCAACAACTTTGATGACAATGTTAGACATGCTGATAAACAGCAACAAAGTCTCATGTGATGACATCATTAGGCGACAATATCTTATTGGCGGTGCTCAAATCGACACGAAGCTGGAATATGATAATCATCGGAAATTTTTCAGGGATTTTTATCAATTCTGCCAAGCACGTAAGACAGGTGAAAAATCATGGATACGATGGCTTGCCAGACAGTCAAAAGATTAGATATAATTCTCATTTACTCAACAGTTACCGATTTTGCCAAGTTGCGCGGCTTATCGATTGCTCTATCAAGCGCTAAACCCATGTGATACACGAAGAATTGCATTAAACCAGTCATTGCAAGAGGCGCCAACAGGGGTTTTACTGGTGGCAAAATGAATGCTTTATCAGCTATTCCAATCAGCTCATCCTGCCCTTCAAAGGCAAAGACTACAAGATGGCCATTGCGAGACTTGATAGATTGAGCATTAGAGATAAGTTTTTGGTAAATTAAAGGATCTAAACAAGAAAAGATAAATACGGGCACCGTTTCATCAACGAGAGCCAATGATCCATGTTTAAGCTCACCAGCAGGATGGCAATCAACAAAAAGATAGGCTATTTCTTTGAGCTTTAATGCTGCTTCAAGTGCAAATGGATAGCTCACTTGTCGTCCAAGAAATATGAAATTTTTAACATGCTTATAAAAAGGAACATCAACGGCAATAATTTGTCGCTTATACGTTTCGATCGCATTTTCTAATATTTCAGCAACCACAAAAAGATCTTCCTCCGCCGAAGCTAAATCGCGAGAAGATATAAGTCTTTTTTCAAGAGCAATTCGATGAGCAAACCAATATAAGGCAACCAACTGTGCAGTAAAAGCTTTGGTTGATGCAACTGAAATTTCAGGGCCGGCCTGGGTTAATAAAAATCCTGTCGCCTCACGAACCATACTGCTTGACGCGACATTGGTTAAAGCAATCGTTGGAATATTCTCATTGCTTACCATCCTCAATGCTTCAAGAGTATCAGCAGTCTCGCCCGATTGTGAAATTGCAACCAAAAAATCCATTTTTTCAGGAAAAAAAGGTGAATACCTAAATTCAGATGCAAGATGAACAAAAGCAGGTATTTTAACCACAGATTCAAAAAAATATTGTGCGATTTTTCCTGCATGCCATGACGTACCACATCCTACAAAATCAATCGATGATAACTTTACAATCAAAGCTGGATCGAGACCAATTCTGTCCCAAATGTTTGGGCTAATAGATCGCAAAAAGCTGACCGTGTCATATATTACTTTCTTTTGATCATAAATTTCTTTGAGCATGTAATGTTCAAAACCGCCTTTGGCCGTAGCCGATAACTGCAAACTATTCTGTTCAACAACCAGCTGCAAGGGCACTCCAGCAAAATCAAAAAGTTCAATTCTATCCTTTCTAACCAGAGCAAAACTTTCATCAGGCATAAAGAGCACCTTATGCGTTTTGCCGGCAAAAGCTAAAGGATCAGAGGCCACAAACATTTCATCGTCGCCTATTCCGATGCAAAGCGGCGACCGTTTGCGGACAATAAGCATTACATCTGGAATATCTTGGGTTATGCAAGCAAACGCGAATGCACCTTTAAGATAGGTCAGCAGATCGACAATGGCTGCTTTGAAGGTCTTATGGGTCAGGACAAGTGCTTCAATAAGATGTACAACTGTTTCAGTATCTGTCGCTGACGTGAAAATATGGCCCGTTTCTTGAAGCATTGCCCTCAATTCATGGTAATTTTCTATAATACCATTATGAACAAGAGATATCTTATTGTGACAATCAACGACTGGATGGGCATTAGAAAGATCTGAAGCGAGACCATGCGTACCCCATCTGATGTGGCCTATCCCAATATGGCCATCGATAGGAAATTTATCCAATTTTTTAACAAGTTGGTCAACACTACCCGGAGATTTATAACAGACAAGACGTGCATCTAAAGAGCTAAGACATCCAAATCCACTGGCATCGTAACCACGATATTCAAGGCGCGAAAGCCCCTCAACAACATGAGTTCGACTTAACCCATTTCCAACATAGCCAACAATGCCGCACATTGCCTCTCCTCGAGTATTGCGACCAAACTATTAACGTTTTACAAATTGGAACTTACGACGAGCCGCTTTTTGGCCATATTTCTTTCTTTCTTTTACTCGTGAATCAACGGTAAGGAGACCATGCTGACGAAGCAAAGGCTTTAATTCTGAATCAGCTGCTAGAAATGCTCGTGACAAGGCAAGCTTCACTGCATCAGCTTGTGCACAAAGGCCACCACCGATCACATTAACTTCAGCATCAAAAATAGTTGCTCGTGGAACAATGGTAAAGGGAATGACGGCATTTGAACGGGTAATATCAGTGTCAAAATAAGATGCATGATCCTTGCCATTGACAATGAGTTTACCAGCGCCGCGGCGAAGCCATACGCGTGCTACCGACGCCTTACGACGACCAACCCCATGACTTGCAACCGATTTTTTAACAGCAACCGGCCTTTTTTGTTTTTTTACTTGTGCTTTTGCTGGTTCCATAATATGTGAAAAATCCTTTTGGCTATAAAACTAACATGGAGCCGATGAGCGGACTTGAACCGCCGACCTATTGATTACGAATCAATTGCTCTACCAACTGAGCTACATCGGCAAGAGTACAGACAAGTATACCATTTTTTGAATTAGCTTCAAAAAATACCTTTATCTTCTTTATCCTACCAAATTCTTTTCTTCAAAAGCCTCCTGGCAGGCAAGACACCTTGTGGCGTTCGGATAAAGCTGCAACCGTTTCTCGGAAATCGGCTGCTCGCAATCGGTACACATGCCATAAGTACCCTCGTCGATCATCTCAAGTGCTTTTAAAATCATCATATATTCATCATGTTCATTATTCTGCACTGAGATATTAAGTTCTTCTAATGTTGATGCAGAAGCTTGATCCGTTGGATCGGCAGCATTTTTTTCATAATTGTGCTCGCGTGAAAGCCGCGTAAGATCCATTTCTAGCTCGGCCTTTCGCTCCAACAATCTTTTTTTTATATTCGCTACAACAGCACTATTCACACTAACCCCTTCCTCTTACGTTTAAAAAATTTTTTTAAAATTAAAGCCGAATCATCTTGGAGCACGTTACCAGTAATATTTTTAATCTGCTTAGTATATAGAGCAAGCACACCTTCCTTGTCAAGACGGTACCCAAAAAGAGGCGACTCAGCGCCATACACGACTCGCTCTATACGACTTAAAGCACAAAGACTAATGCACATCATGCATGGCTCTAAGGTCACATATAAAGTGCATCCGTCTAATCGCCATGACTGAGATGTTTTCGAACATGCCTCTATCGCACATACCTCAGCATGGTAAATTTGCGATTTTTTAATTTCAACACAATTATGGCCTGCACCCAAAATATCTCCATACGGAGAAACTACCAATGCTCCAATGGGAATCTCACCATTATGACCCGCTTGCTCAGCGAGATCAAGAGCTTTTTTCATATACATTTCATCGCGTTGTTGTATCATATCTATTCATTAAAGAAAAAGATAGTCTTTACGATCATTTTCCACCTAGCCATCTAATGGTGAGGAGCGACAGTTTCATAAAGTTTATCATTTTTTTCAGTTATGATCAAATTTAATTCTCCAAACCAAAAGGATGCCAACTCGAGTTAAACGAGGTCTTTTAGGGGCATTTATCAAAAAACACCTTTACTTTAAACACTTTTCTGGTAAAAAATTAAGTAGTTGTTTACATTTTTTGATAACAGGAGCTTATATGAAAATATTTTCACGCGCAGCACTATCACTTTTGCTGCTTTCTTCCGCTATTAAAGGCCAGGGGGGCGAATTTGAGCTTGAAAACAATCGTCAGTTCCTGGTTGAACCTGGAAACTTAGTCATCGAACATGCGCTTTGGGATTACCATCATTATTATCCCAAAACCTGTGATCTAAAGTTTCTTGACCTCTCCATAAACCCAATTTTCAAACACTGGAAGGCAATTGATGGAGATGCAACAATTAATACCTACGGAGCATTTATTCAAGGTCAACTAAACTTTGGCGATCTTTGGTTACGTGTTAACACTATCTTTGGTGATGTCAAACAGAAACATACCTCCGGCGATAAAGAAAACTCACATTTTGGGGTTGATGATGTTTTGTTAAAGGGTGGTTATGACTTCTATTTCAATGGTGATGATCACTTTGGTCTTTACCTTCTTGGGGGCTTTCCAACGCGCAGACATCTTGAATCTAAAGTTGTCTTAAATAGTGAAAAAACTGAAGGCGAACTTGAAGTAAGAACACCGGCTTTAGGAACAAAAAACTTCAGAGTAGGTGGTGGATTTAACGGCGGCTGGACGCTTTATGACTGTGATGATCACCACTTGGCACTGTTGCTTGATGGTCAATATCGCTATGCATTTCCAGCAACCTATACCCACACCGTCGACACTGCAAACAAAGATGGTGTAACCGAAACTGCAAAACATGAAATTCGTTTCTCTCCAGGCCAAACAGTTGCTGCATGGACAGCGCTTCACTATGCTTTTGGTAATTTCAATGTTGAGCTAGGAAGTGGATTTACCGGTACCTTCCACAAAAAACTGGAGTTTAAAGAAGCTGTCAAAGAGAAAAAAGATGGCAAAGGCAGCGAAGGCAAAGCTGAGGAAGAAAAGCTTACGCTAACCCCAAACTCTGAAGCTTCAGAAACTGCACCTTTTGCATTGGAGAAAATCAGAACACCGGATACGGTGAAATTCGGTGCGACACCGTATGTAGCCTTCTCATACAACAGTGCTCTTTTTGACAATCCAGCAACCATCGGCTTTGGTGTTGGTTATGACTTTAATGAGCTGCATCATGACAAACAGCCACGCAAATTCCAAGGCGTGATTGGATGGATTAATGCAACCATGAGTTTCTAAAAGAATATCAAGACTCGGCGGGGAAGCTATGGCTTCTCCGCCTTTTTTCATTATTTATTCGCTCTTCTTTTGAACATTCAATCAAATTCTATTTTTTCTTTCCATTTTGTACCATAATTTACGCTTAGGCTAGAAACACCCTTATTTGGTAATGCCTCCTGGTGATTGGCAAATCATGCTCGATGGGGTATACTGTTCAAAGGGGGAAAATAACTATTTTAGAGCTTAAATCCAGGACATCGTCCGGGAGAGCAAGGAGACCGATCAATGTCAGATTACTCAGCACACTCTATACGCATTCTTGAAGGACTTGAAGCTGTTCGCAAACGACCGGCCATGTATATTGGTTCGACAGGTATACAGGGCCTTCATCACCTTGTGTGGGAGATTGTCGACAACTTCAGTCGACGAGGCTCTTGCTGGTTACTGCGATAGAATTAGTGTCATCTTACATCCAGATGGCTCACTTTCTGTTGAAGATAACGGCCGAGGCATACCCACTGATATGCACCCAAGTGAGGGTATTTCTGCTGCGGAAGTTGTATTTACCAAACTTCATGCGGGGGGTAAGTTCGACAAAGAGACCTATAAATTCTCTGGTGGTCTTCATGGTGTAGGTGCTTCGGTTGTTAATGCTCTTTCTGAATGGTTAACCGTAACAATCTTTCAAAATGGGAAAATATACACGCAGCGCTATGAACGTGGAACTCCTATAGATTCTCTTCATGTAATTGGCAACACCGATAAGCATGGTACACTCGTTCGTTTCAAACCTGATCAAGAAATTTTTAAAGAAACGGTCGAATTTAATTTTGATACGCTTTCAGCCCGTCTTCGTGAGCTCGCCTTTTTAAACAAAGGTTTGCACATAACGATTTTTGATGAAAAAGCTAACAAAAGCCATGACTTTTTCTTTGAAGGTGGCATTATTTCTTTTATTGAGCATGTTAATAGCAAGAAGACAACATTATTTTCTGATGTTATTTATTGCGAAAAATCTGATGAAACAACCATTTTTGAATGTGCGATGCAATACAACGATGGTTATGGAGAACAACTTTTTTCCTTCGTCAATAACATTAACACTATCGAAGGTGGAACACATGTCACTGGCTTTAAAGCTGCTTTGACAAAAGCTTGCAATAAACGCGGCCAAGAATTGGGGATTCTTAAGGAAAATGAAAGCCTTTCGAGCGAAGACGTTCGCGAAGGACTTGTGGCCGTTATTAATATGAAAGTATCTGAGCCACAATTTGAGGGACAAACTAAGGCAAAACTTGGCAACAGCGATATAAAGGGCCTCGTTGAATCATGGATGTTTGCATTCCTTGATACCTATTTTGAAGAACATCCTGCCATTGCAAAAAAAATACTTCAAAAGGCTCAATTGGCATTATACGCACGTGAAGCAGCTCGTAAAGCACGCGAGTTAACACGACGCAAAACCGCTCTTGAATCGACAATTTTGCCTGGTAAGTTAGCCGATTGTTCCAGTGAAAAACCTGAAGATTCCGAATTGTATATTGTTGAGGGAGATTCTGCCGGTGGTTCAGCAAAACAAGCACGTGATCGTTTTAATCAAGCAATTTTGCCATTACGAGGCAAAATCCTCAATGTTGAAAAATCACGCCTTGACAAGATCCTCTCGAATGAAGAAATTAAGGCACTTATTGCTGCTATTGGATGCGGTATTCAAAAAGCTGAAGAATTTGCAACCGATAAGGCACGCTACCACAAAATCATTCTTATGACTGACGCCGATGTGGACGGCTCCCACATTAGAACCTTGCTTTTAACCTTTTTTTATCGGTATATGAAGCCTCTTGTTGAAAGAGGATATCTTTATATAGCTCAGCCACCGCTTTATAAAGTTAAAATTGGGAAAAAAGAACAATACATTAAAGATGATATTCAATTAAAAAGCTTTTTGAGTGAGTGGGCACGAGAAAACACCTCCCTGCTTATTGATGGGCAACTATTGCCTCAAAATGCATTACATGCTTTGTTGGATCTTGTTAATACCTATTCTAAAGATCTTGAAGATGCCAGCCATAAGTTCAAGCTAACCTTAGATCAAGCATTGTTCTTAATACATTTCATCACAACTCACGAAGACATACGTCTTCTTGATACCGATGCTCTTATTGCAAAACTCAAGGACTATGCATCACCCCAAGAAGTATATCTTGTTGATCCAACAACAACTGATTTAATGCGCAGAACCTTGAATCCGCATAAAACCTATATTGGCTTTAAGAGAGCTAACTACGATTGGCATGTAAGCACCGATTTTTTCACTTCACTTGAAGTTGATAAACTCCTTGGATACCAACATCAGTTATCATTACTTTACAAAACATGGTCATTGAAAGTAACCGATAAGGAGCGCGAGGTCACCGGCAATTCCATTCTCGAGTTTATACAAGCCCTTACAAAAATCAGTAAGCCTTATATGACCATTCAACGTTACAAAGGTCTTGGTGAAATGAATCCCGATCAATTGTGGGAAACCTCAATGGATCCTAAGCAACGTACCTTGTTGCAGGTATCAGTTGGAGACGCGTTGGAAGCTGATTCATGGTTTGATACGCTTATGGGTGATGACGTGCCGGGAAGACGTTCATTTATTGAAGAAAATGGTCATTTTGTGAAGAATTTGGATGTTTAATCAAACAAGCGAATCCCTGCCCGATCTCTTTACTAATATTCTAGAATTTTGTCGACGGTATCATCTTATAAAACATGGTGATACCGTCATAATTGGCCTATCCGGTGGTCCGGATTCTGTTTTTTTAATTTATTTTCTTAAAGAAATCCAAAAAGAATACGCACTCACCCTTATTGCCGCACATCTTGATCACGAGTGGCGATCAGAATCAGCACAAGATATTCTCTTCTGCAAACAATTCTGTCAAAGAATGCAGTTACCTTTTATTCATGAAAAAGCATCACAGATTAGTATTAACAAGCCGCTGAGTGGCTCTCAAGAGGATCTGGGCCGTCACTTGCGACGCACGTTCTTTCAAAAAATCGCCAGCGAATATCCTGCGCAAAAAATTGCTTTGGGGCACCAGAGAGATGATCACATTGAAACATTCTTTATCAGATTGCTGAGAGGAGCCGGACTAGAAGGGCTTTGTAGTATCCGGCCAGCACAGGGGAATTATATTCACCCTTTGCTGTGCATAGCAAAAGAACAAATTCTTTCTTATCTTGATGCGCGTAAGATCAGCTATCTTCATGATTATACCAACGAACACGACCTACATCTGCGTAACAAAATCAGAAAATACGTTATTCCTGCACTGCACCACGCCGATTCGCGATTTGAAACTAATTGTGTAAGAACCATTGAACATCTTCAGGAAACGGAAGCATATTTAAAAAACGTAACTGGTCATCTCTTTGCAGAAATCGCTGTCAAACAGTCAGACGCCTGGTATCTTGATTTGAAAAAATTAAGCTTGCATGGCAAGTACATGCAAAAGAGACTTTTAATCACCTGGCTTATTGAAGAATCGCTAGCCTTCACCCTGACTGAAACATTCTTAGAAGAAATTCTACGCTTTCTTACCAATCCTGCTGGTGGCCAGCACATACTCCATCCTTCATGGAGTATTATTAAAAAGGGAAAAATGGCATTTATAATGAAAATGTAACATTCCCTTTTTTCGCACACAAGAAAATACAACTTTTTAACCTTTCGACATAAACAAATAATAGTGGTATTATTCATAATGGTTAACCGTCGTTATAACACCGAGCGTGTTCTCTGTGGTTCAGGCTGCTTTAACAAAATGGCTATCAACTTTCTAATTGTTATTTAACGTGAGTTCGATAATAAAAAGTTAACAAAAAACGAGCATTATACTATCTTCTTTTAAATTTTTGCACAAAAAAAAGAGGAAGTAAGAATGCTCGTAACAATATTTTATCATATTGATGAATTCTGCAAAGTTTTTGAAAAACAGCTTGGAAATCGATCTTTAGCTTGCACAGAAAAAATGAGCGCAAGAGGTCAGTCATTAACCCTCAGCGAAGTGATGACAATATGCATCAACTACCATTATTCGGGTTATAAGACGTTTAAAGATTATTACTGCAAGCATGTACTTGTGCATATGAATGGCGAATTTAAAGAGTTGGTAAGTTACAACAGATTTATTGAATTAAAAAAGACAGCAGTCCTGCCTCTAGCCTTATTTTTAAAATTGTGTTGCGCAAGTTCCTGCACTGGAATATCGATTATAGACAGTTTTGCATTGCGGGTCTGTCACAATAGACGGATACATTCTCATAAAGTTTTTAAAGGCATTGCACAACGGGGCCATACAAGCATGGGATGGTTTTATGGATTTAAAGTTCATTTTGTAATCAATCATAACGGTGAAATCATTGATTTTTACTTATCTGCAGGAAATGTTGCAGATAACAATCTAGAGGTTCTGAAACAACTCACAAAAAATATTTTTGGCAAACTTATCGGTGACAAGGGATACATCGTCAACCAAGCGCTTTTCGAACAGCTATTTGTCAATGGCATTTATCTCATCACCAAACTCAGAAAAAATATGAAAAATAAACTCATGCCGCTTTTTGACAAGCTGCTTCTCAGAAAACGTGGAACAATCGAATCATCAATAGGAATTTTAAAAGAGAGCTTTTCAATTGAACATTCAAGACATCGAAGCCCGACAAATTTTCTCAACTACATTTTTTCTGCTTTGACAGCGTATTTTTTTAAACAAAACAAGCCTTCGATTGTTGATTTAAAACCTATTTTGCCTCAAGCTGTTTAGTCGAACTCGCGTTATTTAACTAAGGCATCCTTCAGAATAATTCTGAGGGATGTCATCATTATCACAATATTTTTGGCAAAAATCCTACAATGGCCTGGTTTCTATTGCACAATTCAAAAGACTGTTCTTCGATACTCTGATCAAACTTACCCCAGATTTTAGCAACAAATTCAATTAATTTACCTTGGAAAATATCATTTTTTTTAATATATTTACCCATG
Organism: uncultured bacterium; assembly: GCA_963699715.1. Classification (GTDB taxonomy): domain Bacteria; phylum Babelota; class Babeliae; order Babelales; family Babelaceae; genus CAVOUX01. The sequence goes on along the minus strand of CAVOUX010000008.1, from coordinate 7,439 downwards.
AAAATATCATAAAATTTGTTTTTTCAGGAGTAAAATAATGAAACGAGACTTTATGACAAAACTCCAAGCCTGGGCAAAAAGACCGCTTTATGGAATAGAGGGATGGATTAAAGGACACTCTTAAAATTATGCTATTGGCATGGGGAAACAAATGGGCCCTGTTTCAGTCAGATCCCTTGTGATGCGGCGTAAAGAAAAAGTAAAACTCCAGTTTTGGAAATTTTTGATGAATTATTTTAGATTGCTTTAAAACAAATTTTTATTATCGCAAGCTGGACAAATTTGCGCTTTCAGCCTACACTTTTGCGTGTATTTAGGAATATATCATGGCAAAAGTAGTAATCATTGGTGCAGGACTAACCGGTCTTTCGGCCGCTTATCATCTTGAGGCACAAGGCTTTTTTGATTATAAATTATTTGAAAAAGAATCAGAAATTGGTGGGCTGTGTCGATCAGTCCACCAAGATGGATTTACGTTTGATTATACCGGTCATTTGCTCCACATTAATGATGATTATTTTAGATCACTTATTATCTCCATTATCGGTCTTGACGCTTTCAACATCATTAAGCGACGCTCATTTATCTATTCCCAAGATCGCTATAGCCGATACCCATACCAAATAAATCTTTATGGGCTCCCTTCCAAAACCATCGCTGAATGCATTGAAGGATTTGTAACTCGACCACGCTCGCAAAAACAGCCGCGCTCATTTTATGAATGGGTTATGCGCTCATTTGGCGAAGGATTTGGTAAGCATTTCTTTTTTCCCTATCAACAAAAAATCTTTGATTATGACATAAAAAAAATTACTTCAAGTTGGACAGGTCGCTTTGTGCCTTCAACATCATTGCAAGAAATGATAGCAGGAGCACTTGCTGACAACCATGAAGCTGACGTTGGTTATAACGCACATTTTTTCTATCCTCAACGGGGCGGTATTATCACCTGGCTTAATGCATTGCGCGATCAACTTCTTAATCCGATCAATACCAATTTCGCTGTTAAAAGTATTGACCTCATTAATAAAAAGCTCACTTTCGAAAATGGCATGGAGGAATCCTACACTCATTTAATAAACACCATGCCTCTTGATGAATTTTTGCAGCGGTTACGTGAAGGTTCTTCCTCACGGATGCGATCTTCAATACATTATTTAGCCTGTAATTCTGTGGTTAATTTTAATTTAGGAATATCCCGTGAGAAGTTGTCGGATCATCATTGGATTTATTTTCCTGAAACACAGTATCCCTTTTATCGGATAGGATTTCCTCATAATTTTTCCCGTGAAATGGCCCCCCCCTCATGTAGTTCACTCTATGGGGAATATTCATTTTATAAACGATCACCCGAGAATGTTCATGATCTTTTAAATGCATCGCTCAAAAAAACAAAAGAGCTTTTTTCGCTTGGAGAATCAGAGATTATCACCGAAAAAATTATTACGATCAAACATGCGTATGTTATCTATAATCATTGGCGCGAAAAAAATCTTCCTTCCTTGTTACAAAAGTTAGAAAATCACGGGATCTCTTCCATCGGTCGGTATGGTGCCTGGAAATATTCAAGCATGCAAGAAGGAATTTTGGATGGTAAAGCATGTGCCCTTAAAATTACTCAAGAACAAGATACTCTTATCGTCCCCGACAAAACAGTAACAAAATGCATGCAGCAGGAGCATAGATGACTTCACCCTACCACAATCAAAATGTTCTTGTCACAGGAGGAGCAGGATTTATTGGATCTCATATGGTTGAGCATCTTGTGGCTTTGGGTGCACGTGTGACAGTCATTGATGATCTATCTTCAGGAAGTCTGAAAACCCTTGAAAAGGTATATGACAAAATAACCTTTATTAATCAAGACGTCACCAACTTTTACACACTCTGTGATATAACGCGCAATCACACTTCAATCTTTCATCTTGCGGCAATGGTCTCTGTATCAGAATCCTTTGAAAAGCCCTTTTCATGTTACCAAATCAACGTCATGGGCACATTATCAGTCCTTGAGGCTGCACGGATTAATCAAGTACCAAATGTTTTATTTGCCTCATCATCGGCGGTTTATGGCAATTCATCGCAACCTTGCCATGAAAATCGATCACCCGCACCAACCTCGCCCTATGGTTATTCAAAATTGCAAGGCGAGCTTGTTTGCAAACAATACGCTGCGCTTTATGGCATAAATACTATAATTACTCGCTATTTTAATGTCTTTGGGGAACGCCAAAATCCACACGGTGCGTATGCAGCGGTAGTTGCAAAATTTCGTAGCCTCATGAGGGACAACAAGCCAATAACGATTTATGGTGACGGATTACAGAAAAGAGATTTTATATCGGTAAATGATATCGTTACTGCAAACACAGCGTTACTATCAAATGCCACGCAAAATCGAGGTCAAATCTTTAATATAGCTACTGGCCAAAGTATCACTCTTATCAGTTTATTCAATCAATTGAAAATGGAATTTCCGAGTTATACACATACTCCTCTCTTTGAACCCGCACGCTCTGGTGATATTCATAACTCACAAGCAGATTGTACAAAATTTAAAGAATTTTTATACTCACTTAATTCCGGAGAGTAACATCAACTAGTGATGCTAGAAAAGGTAAAGAATACATCAATGGTGATGAAAATCTCGTAGCAATTGATGTCGGTGTACCACTTGTCGCACTCGTTGTAACTCCTGAGCTCGCCGTCATATTTGAATTAGAATTAATGGTCGAAGAGCAACTACCGATGCTAAAAATAGTTGCATTAGCAGAATTTGCCGTTGCAAAAAATGAATTGTTTGGGGAAAAAACACCCTGACTTGGGGTAGATGCTCCGGATGGAAACAACATTGACTGCCCACCAGACAATGTTCCATTACTATTGACCGTAAAACTCGTCACATCTTTGGCATTGACCGTGGCAAGGCACAATCCATTTGCTGCAAATGCGATCGAAACGGGACTGGTTGAACCTGATGGCAAGGGATATGATATTCCATTTGTTAACATACCATTTGACACTGAAAAAACGGTTACATCGTTTGACCCAACATTAGCAGTAGCAAGAGAGGAACCATTTGGTGAAAACACAGGTGATTGTGGACTATTTGACCCTGAGGGCAGCGTATAGGATTGTGGATTACTGAGAGCGCCATTATTCATCGCAAGCAAAACAATATGACCAGAGGCTGGAACTGCAAGCAATTTTCCATCGGGTGAAAATGATACAAAGAGAGGGTAAGTAATCCCTGAAGGTAGAGAATAATTAACACTATTTACAATAGTACCTTCCGACAAGGTAAATAAAGTTACCGATGAAAATTCAAAATTTGCCGTTGCAAGATATGAACTATCTGGAGAAAAGGTAATGGCTATTGGACCTGCAGAACCAGAAGGAAAGGATGGTATAGGATAGGACATTCCACTTCCCAACGAACCATCAGAATTAATTGCAAATAACGTTATATTATGTGACCCATTGTTGGCTGTTGCCAAATAGGAACCATTCGGCGCGATTGCAATTGCTGAACATATCGATGAACCGGATGGCAATGCATAATTGGTGGGATTTGATAATGAACCATTTGTGTTAACAGCAAAAACCGTAACATTGCTCGTGTTATTGTTTGCGACGGCAAGAAAAGAACCATTCGGGAAATAACCAATACCAGAAGAATTGGAAGCACCTGATGGCAACGCATAATTGATCGGACTTGTTAAACAACAGCTAGAAACCAGTGATTGACACGTAAAAAAAAGCAGACAATAGAGAGTAAACCATATATTCATTAGAATAATCCTTTCATTATTCAATAATTTCCCGATAATTTTAATTTTCAAAACCTTATCTTGCGTGATTTCCGCCCTTTACTGATGAAGAACGATTCAACCCAAGAATATTTTGCTTTCTTTTTGTAACATAAATTATAAAAAAGTCGAGCGGCAATTTATTAAAGCCACCTCTTTAAGAGAGGGTAATTCTCTTCTCTTCATTAGATAATTACTTTTTTTGATGCTATACTTGAGCATAGAACACTCAACTTTACCGTAAGCTCACATAAAACGTTATGGCAAAAAAAACAGATTATTATGAAATTCTTGGGGTAGCACGAACTGCTTCACAAGATGAAATCAAAGCCGCATATCGAAAATTGGCATTACAATATCATCCAGACCGTAACCCTGGAAATAAAGCGGCTGAAGAAAAATTTAAAGAAGCAACTGAAGCCTATGAGGTGCTTTCCGATGAAAAAAAACGCACTTCATATGATCAGTTTGGTACCGCTGGTCCACAAATGGGTGGTTTTGGGGATGGTGGTGTCAACATGGAAGATATCTTTGGAGATATTTTTGCTGACATTTTTGGCGCTGGGCAAGCAACCCAAAAAAAAAGAGGGAAAAAGGCTGCCCCAACCCCTAAACGGGGCCATGACCTGACAAAAGATATTACTATTACCCTTGAAGAGGCCTTTACCGGAACCAAAAAAGAAGTGACCTATTACCACTTCACCACATGCGCTGCTTGTAAAGGAAAAGGCATGGCAGCCGGTTCACATGTTGACCAATGCCCTGAATGCAACGGGACGGGCCAACTCGTTATGCGACAAGGATTTTTTGCGTATAGTCAAACCTGTCCGAACTGCTCTGGAGAAGGGTACACTATCCCTCATCCTTGTTCGACATGCAATGGCCAGACACGCACACAACAATATGAAACACTTTCCGTTACCATTCCAAAAGGTATCTTTGAAGAAGCAGATTTACGTATTGCCGGCAAAGGCGATGCAGGCATTTTCGGGGGACCTGCTGGAGATTTATATCTAAAGGTACATATTGCCCCACATCCCCACTTTACTCGCGTGGATGATGACTTAGAATGTACCATAAAGCTTACCTACCCTCAGCTTGTTTTTGGAGCCCAGATTGAAATTCTTAATATTGATAGCTCAAAAGAGAATCTGAAAGTTTCTCCTGGAACACGTGTTGGTGAACGCATTGTTATAACCGGCAAGGGTTTTCACAAAATTCGTGGAAGGGGCGAGGTAATCTTATCGTCATAACCGATTGCGATATTCCTCGAAAACTGTCGTCAGAAACGGAACAAAAGCTTCGCGAATATTCAGACCTCATTGGCACCAAAATAAATAGCGGTGATGGAGCAATTACGGGCTTTTTTAAAAAATTTCTCGGTTGAATGCTCAATACATCACTTTTGTGAAAACGAGAATTTTAAGAATAATGGTATTTTCCAAGCTCTTCTTGTATGATTGATAGTAAGCATAGAAACATACAATGATTGGGAAGGAACACTATGTCATTTCTCTTTAAAGCAACCTTAGTTTTCGTTTTGTCACTCACAGGCCTCGCGTCAGCAACTATTAAAAGTGAACAGCGACCATCTGAAAAAATTGAAACGACTTTTGGCATGATAAAACCCGATGCTGTGGCCGCTGGAAGAACGGGACAAATCCTATCGCTTATCGAGCTTAATAAATTCACGATTAATCGAATCAAAAAAATGAACTTTTCTCAATTACAAGCAGAGCACTTTTATTGCGAACATAAAGAAAAGCATTTTTATAGAGATCTCATCAACTACATAACCTCAGGCCCAATAATCGCATTAGAACTGCAAAAAAAAGACGCTGTTAAAGAATGGCGAGAGCTCATGGGAGCAACCAATCCTTCAAAAGCGGCAGTCGGAACATTGCGACGAATGTTTGGTTCTGATGTAACACATAATGCAGTACATGGCTCTGATTCAGCAGAAAATGCGCAACGAGAAATTGCAATGATTTTTAAAGATTAATAATCGGAAGGCTACTTGTCTTCAGCGCCTTTATTGACAAGCCATTCGATTAAAAATAATACGTAGTTGTTAGTAGATTAGTGGAGATGACCGAGATGCGTGGACGAAGATTTTGTTGGGTTACTTTGGAGTGGACAGATGAGCGTCTTGGTGGTGGTAATGATGGCCCGAAGCGATGAGTGGAGATGGGAATGTGGCGAGTTTGTTGATGGAGCGTCGAGCTGTGGTTTTTGTGGATCGTGGAACTTTGAGAACGGGGCAGACGGGGCGCAGAGCGGAAAGATGATTTAGTAGGATGAGGCCAACCGAGCCCTTTGTTCGGAGAGTTTGGCGTAGCGCGATGAAGTTCAACCTAGGGAATGAAGTGTATTAGAATGCGTTTTCTTCCGACATGTGCCCTGCTGTTGTCTCTCTCTGCCGTTCCTGGGCTTTGCCAGAGCAACAGCGCCCCTCCACCACTGACACCACAATATCTGCGAACGCGAGCGATGCGTCCGTAGACTTTGTGGCTCTGCGTCAGCACCTCGCTGACCAGAACAAGGCGCTGACCGAACAGGTCACTAACCAGCGCGCGTTGGTCAAGAAGAACCAGGAATTGCTGAAGGACGCGCAACGGCTGGACGCCTCCAACAAGAAGCTGATGGAGGAGAAGAAGAAACTCGACGCAGAGAATGTGGATCTCGAAAAGCAACGGCAAGCTCTAAAGACTGCGCAGCCTGGAGTACAGACTGCGGACGCTACGGACTAAGAGACCGCCGGGCTGGCCACATGCCGTAAGTCACCGGGCTTCCCGCCATGCGGGAGGCCCCGGAGACGCTCACGCGCAAGATTCTGAGGCTCCCTCGCCCTTCACCGGCCAAGCCGGCGACGGGACGAGGCGGTTGAGAGAGCCGGCGACAAAAACGGATTTTCAATCCGGAGATCTCCGAAACGCGGTGCAGGAAGGCGAGGTGATCTTCTCCATGGTCACGTCGTTCCACATCGAGATAGAGGAGGCGGGCGGGGACGGCGTGTTCGACGACGCTCCGCGACGCGAGGTGCCCGAGCCGGCCGCGATGCGCCGGGGCGGGTGGAACCCCTTGCTGAGGTGCGCGAGGTCACGCCGACCGACTTCTTGAAGGGCGTCTTCACCGACTCGCGTGGGTGCGGTCGCTGACCCCGCTCGGGAGGACGTGCTGGTGCATCGAGCCTGGCTGGTCTATCTGTCGGATATCGGCACGGGGTTGGCCAGCAGCCGGCGTCGCTGGTGGGCCGGGCGGGCCGTCCATCGACCACTCCATGTGGTTCCAGGAGCACATCCGCGCCGACGATTGGGTGCTGGTCGACGCGGCCGATCAAGGCCGCGCGCTGGGGTTGCTACCACGGCTCACTGCGGGACCCGCACGCTTGCTGGGGGCGACGTTGTATCAGGAGCATCTGCTGTTGCCGGGGGCTCTGTCCGACGTCGCCGAGGCGGTCCTGCGTCACGAGGCCGCGGTCGCGGCGGCGGAGGTCGAGAGCCGCCGGTCTGGCGGAGCTGCAGCAGGCGCAGTGGGAGCACCCGGCGGGGCGCTGAAGGCTCTGGTCTGAACGAGGGATAGGGCCGTCCGTTCGGTCCAGCAATACGTAACTGAACCAGGCCACAAAAC
>CAVOUX010000007.1:0-146216 GCA_963699715.1 uncultured bacterium | reverse complement strand
CGCGCCCTCTTTTGCAATGATCTTTTGCCATTTCTCAGCGATATAGTCTAAAGCTGTGGTCCAATCTACCTCTACCCAGCTTGATTCCCGCTTAATTTTAGGTGTCAACAATCGATCTGAACTTTGCACAGCTTGATAGCTAAAACGATCTCGATCTGATATCCAAGTTTCGTTAATTTTTTCATTTTCGCGGGGAACTACACGCATAACTAAGCGGTAATCATTATATTCATAGCCGCGGGTATGAACGAAAATATTTGAACCAATACAATCGTGTGGCGCAATGGAAACATGTTGGCGCAATTCCCAAGGTCTCGCAGTGAATCGAAATGGCTTTGAAGTAAGTGCACCTACTGGACAGAGATCTATCACATTCCCTGATAACTCCGACCTCATCGTTTTTTCTACATAGGTTGAAATTTCAAGGTTTTCGCCGCGATTTGTTACTCCAAGTTCTCGCATTCCTGCTATTTCCGTACCAAATCTCACGCGTATCGGGTGCACTGAATACAACGCGTCATTTCAGTAGCAATAAGAGTTACCAGATCTTCGTCTACAACAGAACGTTTGCCTTCATGGTATCGAGAAATGTCATTCCCATAACCCACTGAAAGATCTTGCAATTCGCATTCACCGCCTTGATCACAGATAGGACAATCAAGGGGATGATTGTCACATAGTAGGAACTCCATGACTGAACGCTGTGCGTCAAGTGCAACTTTAGATCGAGTAAATACTTTCATACCGGGAGCTACAGGTGTCGCACAGGCGGGAAGCGGCTTGTTAGATTTAGCAACCTCTACCAGACACATCCGGCAATTCGCTGCAATGGATAATTTATCATGATAACAAAACCGTGGAATCTCAACGCCGCTGACTTTCTCTGCGGCTTGGATAATCATTGTGCCTTCTGGCACCTCAACTTTTTTATTATCTATTTCTAATTCAATCATAAGTTACGCCACCATACATCTCTTATGTTTAATGTGGTATTCAAATTCATCATAAAAATGATTTAAAAATCCAGCTACTGGCCAGGCTGCCGCCTCTCCTAATGCACAGATAGTCCGTCCTTCTATGCTCTTAGCGACGGAACGCAATTTTTCTAAATCACCAGGCATCGCTTCTCCATGTTCAATTCGATCAACCGTGCGCATCAGCCATCCAGTTCCTTCTCGGCAAGGAGTACACTGCCCACAAGATTCATTTTTATAAAATTCCGAAACGCGCAATAAAGCACGAACCATGCAGGTTGTTTCATCCATCACAATCACCCCACCAGAACCAAGCATCGATCCTGCTTTCATCAAGCTGTCATAGTCCATATTTGTCTGCATGATGATATCTGCGGGAAGAACTGGCATGGAAGTCCCTCCTGGAATCACTGCCTTCAATCGATTGCCATTTAATACCCCACCCGCCATTTCTAATAATTCTACAAATGGGATGCCCAATGAAACTTCAAAATTACCAGGACGATTAACATGGCCAGAGACTGAAAAAATTTTCGTCCCCCCATTATTGGGCGTACCTAAATTCTGAAACCAGGCACTGCCTTTCTCCATAATCACGGGAACTGAAGCTAGCGTTTCAGTATTATTAATGGTCGTTGGACAACCATACAATCCATAATTGGCTGGAAAAGGCGGTTTGTAACGAGGGAAACCTTTTTTTCCTTCTAAAGATTCCATTAACGCAGTTTCCTCTCCACAGATGTAGGCACCTGCGCCAAGGGTGTTAATCACTTCAATTGAAATCCCTGAATTTAAAATATTTTCACCTAACAACCCAGCTGTTCTCGCTTCTGCGACAGCCTGTTCACAGCGATCTAAAGGTTCGCCAGCAAATTCCCCTCTTAGGTAGTTATATCCCACATTGGCTCCGACTGCATAGCAAGCGATGATTATTCCTTCTACCAGAGGCGTGTGGATTAAAACGTAAGATATCTCGGTCTTTAAATGTCCCCGGGTTCTCCTTCATCAGAATTACAGACCAAATATTTTTGTTTGGCCGGTTTACCCGACATAAAGCTCCATTTCAAGCCGGTAGGGAACCCTGCCCCGCCTCTTCCTCTTAATCCAGAATTTTTAATTTCTGTCACAATTTGTTCAGGAGGTATTTTGTTTTCTATAATTCGTCGCCAGGCGGAATAGCCTCCCACACTTTCATAACTGCCAATTTCCCAAGGACGGTCAAGATTGAGAACGCGAAAACAAACTTCATTAGCCATTTGCCGTCTCCGCTTCTTTTATTGTGTCAAGGATGACATCTAGCTTTTGCGAGGTCAGATTTTCATAGTACATTTCATCATTAATCATGATGGCAGGCGCTCCACCGCAAGCAGCCAGACATTCTACTTCTTGCAAGGTAAACATTTTGTCAGGCGTGGTTTCTCCTACTGAAATCCCGAGCTTAGTTTGTAAATGACTAATCAGTTTGTCAGAACCCCGCAACATGCAGGAAATACTGGTACAGATTTTAATCTTGTTACGACCAACTGGCTTGAGATCATACATGGAGTAAAATGTCGCCACCTCAAATACCGCAATAGTAGATAATTCTAGATAGTTCGCCACCGCCTCCATCAGCTCCTCTGTTAGCCATCCTCCATTTTCAGCTTGCACGATTCTAAGCGCATACAAAACAGCAGACCTTTTTTGATTAGCTGGATATTTTTTAAGCCATTGATCGATCTGATCTCGGGTGGCTGCTGACAATAAACTTTCTGTCATGGTTAATTCGGTCATAATTTGTCCTAGTACCTTGCTAAGTGTTACCGATCAATTTCACCAAATACCACATCGATACTTGAAATAATGGCTGCTAAATCTGCAATCATATGCCCTTTACACATTTCATCTAGCGCAGCTAAATGCGGATAACTCGCAGCACGTATTTTTAGTCGGTAGGGTTTATTTCCACCATCTGATATGAGATAAATCCCAAATTCCCCTTTTGGATGCTCAACCACGGCATAAGTTTCACCCTCAGGAATAACATATCCTTCCGTCACTAATTTAAAATGATGGATTAATGATTCCATATCTCGCTTCATTATCTCTCGTGGAGGTGGAATAACTTTTTGATCTTGCAATAAGACAGGACCCGGGTGATGTCTTAACCACTCGATGCATTGCCGAACAATATGATTAGATTGTCGCATTTCTTCAATTCTGACGAGATAACGATCGTAACAATCACCATTTTTACCGATGGGGATACCAAAATCTAGGTGATCATAAACTGCGTAGGGTTGTTTTCTACGCAAATCCCATTCTACCCCAGAACCTCTAAGCATGGGGCCACTAAACCCAAGTTGCAAAGCTCTTTCAGGTGAAATAACGCCAATTCCAACTGTTCTCTGCTTCCAAATACGGTTATCAGTCAGCAGTGTTTCGTACTCATCTATTAGTTTTGGAAATCGCTCGGTAAAATCCCAAATAAAATCTAACAGAGAGCCTTGACGAGGTGCATTTAATCTCTCTATCTCTTTTTTTGATCTGAATTTTGATGCTTTATATTTAGGCATGGTCTCTGGCAAGTCTCGATTGACTCCGCCTGGACGATAATAAGTGGCATGCATTCTGGCACCAGATACTGCCTCATAACAATCCATCAAATCTTCACGTTCACGAAAACAATAAAGAAATACCGTCATTGCCCCGATATCCAGCGCATGACTGCCTAGCCATAACAAATGATTTAATATACGAGTAATCTCGTCGAACATCACGCGAATATAAAGTGCACGAGTCGGAGGAGCGATACCCAATAATTTTTCAATAGCAAGCACATAAGCATGTTCGTTGCACATCATAGAAACATAATCTAACCGGTCCATATAACCGATGGACTGATTATAAATTTTTGATTCCGCTAGTTTCTCAGTAGCACGATGTAATAAGCCAATATGTGGATCAGCACGGGTAATGACTTCCCCTTCGAGCTCTAACACCAAACGTAAAACGCCATGAGCAGAAGGATGTTGCGGTCCAAAATTGAGCGTGTAGTTTTGAATTTCAGCCATCTGACAGCCCTTCTTCTTCAGTGATCAGGTAGCGGTGATCTTCACGAATGACTTTTGGTACTAAGGTTCGTGGTCTAATACTAACGGGCTCATAGATACATCTTTCTGTAGCCGCATCGTAACGCATTTCAACATTGCCAATAAGCGGAAAATCCTTCCTAAATGGGTGCCCGATAAAACCATAATCAGTTAAAATTCGTCTAAGGTCTGGATGATTTAGAAATAAGATGCCGTAAAGATCAAATGCTTCTCGTTCATACCAATTAGCTGATGCCCAGATATCCACAATAGAATCAATCATTGGCGGATCTTTATCAATAAACACGCGCATTCTGAGTCTTTCATTTTTTTTGATTGATAAGAAATGGTAGGTGACAGCAAAGCGCGCATCCGGCACTAATTCCGCTCCCATTTTTTGCGGATGCCCCATCACGCCTCGACTAAATCCAGAAAGCGTCGCACGATTTTTTTTCCATTCATCCGTCCCATAAGTCGAATAATCAATGCCACAAACATCTACTAGCACATCAAAATGAAAGGGTTCACCACGTAATAATAAACAGACTTCCCTAAGATGCACTGGTAGGATTTCGATCGTAATTTGATCGCAATGAACATCGTGATGCGCTAGCCTTTCTCCTAAGCCTGCTTGTAGCTGCATCAACTGTGTTTGAATCATAGTCATAGCATTCTCTAAACGATTAGTAACTATTCAGCACAGAAATGAAATATCCATATTTGGCCATTGGCCACCTTCGATAAGGTTACATTCGTATTACATTCTTTTTAAGACATTTCGATTTCTTATTTTATTTTGCAGTTGAATGATGCCATAAAGTAATGCTTCCGCTGTAGGTGGGCAACCAGGCACATAAATATCAACAGGGACAATGCGATCACAGCCTCGCACAACTGAATAAGAATAATGATAATAACCGCCACCATTTGCACAGGAACCCATTGATATTACCCAGCGAGGGTCTGGCATTTGATCATATACTTTACGTAAAGCGGGGGCCATTTTATTACAAAGCGTTCCGGCTACGATCATCAAATCAGCTTGCCTTGGGCTCGCCCTAAAAACTGTACCAAAACGATCAAGATCGTAGCGAGGTGCAGCGGTGTGCATCATCTCAACAGCACAGCAAGCCAATCCAAATGTCACCGGCCACATTGAACCCGATCTAGCCCAATCCAATACCTTATCGACTCTTGTTGTAATAAAGCCTTGCTGTTCGAATGAATTTACTCCCATTCTAGCGCCCCTTTTCTCCACTCATAAATGAAACCAATAATTAGCACACCAAGAAAAATAGCCATCGCACCCAACCCGAACCAACCAATCTTGCGCAAGACTACCGCCCAAGGAAAGAGAAAGGCAGTTTCAAGATCAAAAATAATAAACAAAATTGCGACGAGATAATAACGTACGTCAAAAGGTAGGCGAGCATCTTCAAAAGCTTCAAAACCACATTCATACTGAGAAAGTTTTGCAGCACTTGGATTACGGGGGGCCAGCAATGCGCCCATTACAATGGGTGCAAGGCCAAAAAAGATACCAATTGCAATGAAAATTAATATTGGCAGATAGTTATTTATCATATTGCCTTTACCTAATTCCCTATGGCCAGTTAAATGGTGCCGATGGTCGGACTCGAACCGACACGGCTTTCACCACTGCCCCCTCAAGACAGCGTGTCTACCAATTCCACCACATCGGCAAAATATCTATATTCAGTACAGGAGGGATATATCTATTTATACAATTGTTGCCTGGTGCTCATGGTTGCTGATTTATTGGAGCTTTCGATATTGGGGTATCTGGTTCAACTGTGTCTAAAAGATCAACTTTGGGCACCTGAGATACTTTTGAAACAACATAATTCAAACCTAAGCTGGTACAAAAAAAGATAACAGCCAGACTTCCAATTAATTTCACCATAAAGGGTGTCGCACCCTGGCTGCCAAACATGGTTCCAGATGCGCCCGCTCCTAAGGCAGCACCCATTTCTGCACCTTTTCCTCGTTGCAGCAACACGAGCGCGATTAACGCTATTGATACTAACACATGAAGAATCATTATAATGACGAGCATAATTTTACAATTTCCAAAAATTCATTTGCATTCAAAGATGCACCACCAATTAAACCACCATCGATATCAGGCATTTTAAAAAGGTCTGCAGCATTGCTTTGCTTAACGCTACCACCATATAGAATACGGACTTTTTCTGCAAGCGATTTATTAAGTTTCATGAGCAGTTGCCGGATGTGTTCATGCACTTCCTGTGCCTGCCAAGGCGTTGCTGTTAACCCTGTACCAATTGCCCAAATCGGCTCATAAGCGATAACCGCATCATGCAAGCGTTCCTCCGATATTTGACTTTCAAAAAGAAATGCTAGCTGATCAGTCAGGCAGTTAAATGTTTCACCCGCCTCACGCTCTTCTTTTGATTCCCCAATACAAAGAATAGGCTTTAAACCATGCTGCAGTGCAGCAATAAATTTTTCAGCAACTTGTTGATTTGTCTCACCAAAAATTTGACGTCTTTCGGAGTGCCCAATCAATACATATTCGCATCCGAGATCTCTCAACATTAAGGGGGAGATTTCTCCAGTATATGCCCCTTTCGTCTTAGAATAACAATTTTGCGCGCCAAGTTTTATCCCGGTTTTTTCCAATAATTTTTTTGCTCGATCGAGATAGATAAAGGGTGGAAAAATCACCACTTCAGCTTGATATTCAGATCTTAAATCATTGGTTAATGACACTAACAAATCATTAACCAATGACATGCTACCATGCATTTTCCAATTGCCAGCTACTAAGCACTTTCGCACAATATTTCCTACTCGTTATTTCAATGAAAGAATGAAAAATTTAACTGATAAAAAATTGGACGAATTTTACCTAGGCTCGCGGCAGTTGACAATATTATTTGTATGAAATTCCCAACTAAAATAGAATGAGATTTTCTAATGAGAGATATAATGCCAAGTACCGGTATTTTTTTTAGCCTCCTAACTCTAACCTTCCTTGAAATTATACTTGGCATAGACAACTTAGTCTTTTTGACGGTTGCCACTGCAAAATTGCCTGAAGAAAAGCAAAAAATGGCCAGGCGCCTTGGATTAACTTTTGCTTTAATTACTCGATTACTTTTACTGGCCTTGGTATTTTGGATTGCTCAGTTAACACAACCACTATTTACCATATCAGGTTTTAATTTTTCAATACGCGATCTGTTATTGATTGGAGGGGGGTTATTTTTACTCGTCAAAGCAACCCAAGAAATTCATCACGAAATGGAACCCGAAAAAGCTATTGTTTTTAAAAAAAAATCTCCTCGAACGTTGGTAATAGTGGCACAAATCGGAATTTTAGATATCATTTTTTCACTTGATAGCGTATTCACCGCCATTGGCTTGACGCCTGCTTATTGGATTATGGCAACAGCGATTATTCTAGCGATTTTAGCCATGATTTTTCTAAGCGAACCACTAAGCAAAATCATCAATCAACATCCTACTATTAAAATGTTAGCCTTAAGCTTCTTGCTACTAATCGGCTCCATTCTTATTGCTGATGGCTTTCATTACTCTATCCCAAGAGGGTACCTCTATTTTTCGATCATTTTTTCTATATTTGTGGAGGTATTAAATTCATTTTCACGAAAAAAAAACAGTAACCATTAAGAACGGGCTGCTTCTTGAACGACTTCGGCCAATTCTTTAGCTAATAATTTAATCATTTGCTTTTCTTCCCCTTCAACCATTATCCGAACTACAGGCTCTGTGCCTGATGGGCGAAGTAATATTCTTCCTCGTTGACCGAGTTTAAGTCGAATACTCTCCATCGTCTTCTGAATAGAAGGTGAGGCGAGCAAGTGCTCTCCATGGATGGTATCCACATTAATCAATACTTGCGGGTATTTAGTCATGCCCGCCTTGATTTCTGCTAAAGATTTCTCGGCCTTGCACATGGCACTTAAAACTTGTAAGGCAGAAATAATCCCATCCCCTGTAGTTGTTAACCCTAGATGGACGATATGACCTGATGGCTCTCCACCCAAAACCCAAGATGATTGTTGTAACTCAGCCATCACATATCGGTCCCCCACTTGAGAACGCTTAAAGGGAATTCCCATTTCTTTCAGTGCAAGCTCCAAACCAAGATTACTCATTAATGTGCCAACTACTCCGCCAGTAAAATTTTGATTGGCTACCAGATGTTTTACAATGATGTAGAGTGCTTCGTCCCCATCTACCACTTCACCCTTATTGTCCACCAAAATCATCCGATCACCATCACCATCGAGCGCAATCCCAATATCTGCTTTTTCTTGCAGCACCATTTTTTGTAAAACTTGTGGTTTGGTAGAACCGCAGTTTTCATTAATATTAAACCCATCGGGATGTGTCGCAATTTCAATGACTTCAGCCCCTAATTCTCTAAATACGTCTGGAGCAATATGATAGGTAGCGCCATTCGCACAATCTACCACGACTTTTAATCCTAATAAATTAACATGAGGATGAACCGTACTTTTGCAGAATTCAATATACCGACCGGGTGCATCGACAATACGAGAAGCCTTGCCCAGTCCAGCCGAATCAACGGTGATCATGGGTTTTTCTAATTGCTGTTCAATTGCTAATTCTAGCGAGTCCGGCAGCTTCAATCCTTGGTTAGAAAATAATTTAATTCCATTGTCCTGATAAGGATTATGTGAAGCGCTAATCACAATTCCTGCTTCAGCACGCAAGGTTCTAGTTAAATAAGCGATAGCAGGGGTTGGCATTGGGCCAAGCAATTCAATGTTCATCCCTGCCGATGAAAGACCTGCTTCTAGCGCTGATTCCAGCATATAGCCAGAAATTCGAGTATCTTTACCAATAAGTACTTTTCCAAACCGTTTTTTTCCTAAAATCGTCCCAATTGCCCACCCCAATTTCAGCACAAAGCTGGGATTGATTAAGGATTCCCCAATACGACCACGTATTCCATCCGTACCAAAATATTTTTTTAACATACCATTGTTTCCTGTTGTAAAACGGCTGTCGCAATCTTAATTGCTTCAACTGTAGGTTTAATATCATGAGTACGGATAATAGAAGCTCCTTGCATCACGGCAATAACATGAGCCGAAATGCTGCCATATAGCCGCTTCTCGACTGGCAAGGATAAAATCTCTCCAATGCTCGCTTTACGGGATAATCCTGCCAAAATGGGATAACCCATTTTTTTAAGCGATGATAAATTTTTTAATAATTGCAGATTATGAGCGGTAGTTTTTCCAAAACCAAAACCCGGATCAAGAATGATATTGGTTTCTGCCACCCCTTTGGATAAACACGCATCCACTCTTGATTGTAAAAAACAGGTAATTTCCGGAACTAGATGATGATAAGTAGGATTAATTTGCATATTTTCTGGAATATTTTGCATATGCATTAAGACAACGGCTACATCACTTGCCGCAATGATATCTAGTGCACCCGGTTTTTGTAGCGCATAAATATCGTTAATCATGTTTGCTCCGAGTTTAATTACCTCGGCCATAATTTCTGGCTTGTAAGTATCCACCGAGAGCAGGACATCGAAACGATTTTTAATTGAGGAAATGACATTACCTATTCGATCAAGCTCTTCCTGAAGCGAAATGGCGGCACTAAAGGGGCGACTTGATTCAGCACCAATATCAACTATTAATGCCCCTTCTTGAACCATTACTTCTAGGCGCCGAATAGCTAATTCACTTTGACAATAAACCCCCCCATCAAAAAAAGAATCAGACGCTAAGTTTAGCACCCCCATCACGACAGGCTTGCTGAGATCTAATATCTTGTCCGCACACTTGACTTTAAGCCCAGCATTACCCTCAAGAGTAGGCATAATGAATTCTATTGCTCATTAAGCACATCGCCTTGAGGACGGATAATTTCATCCAGCTTTGATTCTACTTTGTCAGTAAGGTTAACTTTTGCTTCAGCTTGCATAGAGCCGGGTTCTTCTTCGATCCAATCTGCTGGAGGTGATGCGGGCCTACCTGCCATAATGTCGATAATCTGTCCTTCATCAATTGTTTCATACTTGATTAAGGCTTCTGCCAGAGCATGTAATTTTTCAAGGTTATCTTTATCTTTGAGTATTTGTTCAGCACGCTTATAATTACGATCAATCACTGCGCGCACTTCTTCATCAATAATATTGGCTGTACTGTCTGAAACTTCTTTGCGAGTAGTCACCGATCGACCTAGGAAAACCTCCCCTTCTTCTTCACCATAGGTTAGTGGTCCTAATTTGTCTGATAGGCCCCATTTAGTTACCATGTTACGCGCAATTTCCGTAGCTTTTTCAATATCATTAGAGGCTCCTGTCGTCACCTTATCGACACCAAAAATAAGCATTTCGGCAATACGTCCCCCAAACAATGCAGTAATTTGGGACTCTAAACGAGATTTTGAATAGCTATATCGATCTTCATCTGGTGGTAAAAACATGGTGACACCGAGCGCTCTGCCACGAGGAATAATACTGACCTTATAAACTGGGTCGTGATCTGGCACCAGTAATCCAACAAGGGCGTGACCTGCTTCATGGTATGCGGTGATTCTTTTTTCTTCCTCATTCATCACCATCGAGCGGCGTTCCGCTCCCATCAATATTTTATCTTTAGCTTTTTCAAGCTCGATCATACCAACCACACGCTTATTCGAGCGAGCAGCAAATAACGCGGCTTCATTCACTAGATTTGCTAAATCTGCACCTGAAAAACCAGGAGTGCCACGTGCAATTTTGGAAGAATGGACGTCACTGCTGACTGGAACCTTACGAAGATGTACCTTTAAAATCATTTCCCGACCACGAACATCGGGTAATGGCACGACGACTTGGCGGTCAAATCGTCCAGGGCGAAGCAATGCCGGGTCCAATACATCGGGACGGTTTGTCGCTGCCATGACAATCACCCCTTCCTTACCTTCAAAGCCATCCATTTCTACTAATAATTGATTGAGTGTTTGCTCTCTTTCATCATGGCCTCCCCCTAAGCCTGCACCACGATGTCGACCAACCGCATCAATTTCGTCAATAAAAATAATACAAGGCGCATGCTTTTTAGCTTGTTCAAACATATCGCGAACTCGCGAAGCACCCACGCCCACAAACATTTCCACGAAATCAGAACCTGAGATAGTAAAAAATGGAACTTTTGCTTCACCCGCTACTGCTTTAGCTAAAAGCGTTTTACCCGTACCTGGCGAGCCCACCAATAAAACTCCACAGGGAATTTTACCTCCTAGCTTCTGGAACTTGCCCGGATCACGTAAAAAGTCAACGAGCTCTTTAACTTCATCCTTCGCTTCTTCAATTCCTGCCACATCGGCAAAAGTCACTTTTACTTGGTCTTCAGTTAACATTCGGGCTCGACTACGACCAAAGGCCATCGGGCCACGCCCTCCTCCGCCTTGCATTTGGCGCATAAAAAATATCCACACTGCAATTAAGAGCAGCATCGGAAACCAATTAATAAAGATACGCATTAATAAGCTTTGCTGATCAGGCCGTTTACCTTTGACATTCACATCTTTCTTAAGCAATTCACCCATTAAATTTTGATCTTCCATTGGAATGTAGGTGGTGAATTGACTGTTATTTTTTAGGGTTCCTTGTATATTACGATCGTCAATGGTCACGCTTTTGACTTCGCCCTTACCCACTGTCTGCAAAAATTCTGAATAACTATAATTCTGCGTCACTTCACGACGAGGGCCAAAATTACTGAATACAGAAATCAAAATTACTGCAATCACAAGCCATAATAATAGATTCTTAGATCGTTGGGCGAAAACTTTCATCTTTTGGCGCTTTTGTTGTGCGCAACAAGCGCGAGCGCGTCGGGCGCAATCCAAAGACCGAAGTCGAGACGCCGATAGCCGCTCGACGTGTCGTTGTTTTCAAAGCCTTTGAGAATTTTGAGCGGTCGGCTCAATACTCTGTCGCCTCTCGATGAGCGATTGACAGCGTGATTGATCATGGCCAATGACCGCGAGGGGAGCGAATGTGCGCTTAGGAGGCCGGTCATCGGCTTTCACGCTCCAGCATCTTCGATATGCGATAATTGCGGCGGACCACGGCAGCTTCCGACGGGCCGCGGATGCGTTGCTACTTCGGCAGTAGATCCAGTAGAACCAGTTACTCCAGTAACACCTGTTACGCCGGTAACTCCTGTGAGACCAGTTGAGCCGGTAATACCAGTGAGACCCGTTGTACCAGTTAATCCTGTAGGGCCAGTAGTACCAGTTACTCCAGTAACACCGGTGACTCCGGTGAGACCAGTTGAGCCTGTAGTACCTGTGAGTCCGGTAGAACCAGTGTTACCCGTGACACCTGTTATGCCGGTAACTCCAGTGAGACCAGTCAATCCAGTTGAACCGGTAATACCAGTGAGACCCGTTGTACCAGTTAATCCTATAGATCCAGTAGAACCAGTTACTCCAGTAACACCTGTTACGCCGGTAACTCCAGTGAGACCAGTTGAGCCAGTTGAGCCGGTAATACCAGTGAGACCCGTTGTACCAGTTAATCCTGTAGGGCCAGTAGTACCAGTTACTCCAGTAACACCAGTGACTCCGGTGAGACCAGTTGAGCCTGTAGTACCAGTAAGTCCGGTAGAACCAGTGTTACCCGTGACACCTGTTACGCCGGTAACTCCAGTGAGACCAGTTACTCCAGTAACACCGGTGACTCCAGTGAGACCAGTCAATCCAGTTGAACCGGTTGAGCCCGTAACTCCGGTCAGGCCAGTTAATCCTATAGATCCAGTAGAACCAGTTACTCCAGTAACACCTGTTACGCCGGTAACTCCTGTGAGACCAGTTGAGCCGGTAATACCAGTGAGACCCGTTGTACCAGTTAATCCTGTAGGGCCAGTAGTACCAGTTACTCCAGTAACACCGGTGACTCCGGTGAGACCAGTTGAGCCTGTAGTACCAGTGAGTCCGGTAGAGCCAGTGTTACCCGTGACACCGGTCACGCCGGTAACTCCGGTGAGACCAGTTAATCCTGTGGAACCGGTAATACCAGTTATGCCAGTGAGACCAGTCAATCCAGTTATTCCGGTAACGCCAGTGGTGCCCGATATGCCAGTAACACCCGTAAATCCTGTGAATCCTGTAGAACCGGTTATACCAGTTACTCCTGAAGAACCAGTAATGCCGGTCAGGCCGGTAGAACCTGTGTCACCAGTGACTCCTGTGATTCCAGTTACACCTGTTGCACCGGAAATGCCGGTTACACCGGAGATTCCAGTAATGCCACTTGTTCCGGTGATGCCAGTAGCACCAGTACTCATAGGACCGGTTGCACCAGTTATTCCGGTAACGCCAGTGGTGCCCGATATGCCAGTAACACCCGTAAATCCTGTGAATCCTGTAGAACCGGTAGATCCGGTTATACCAGTTACTCCTGAAGAACCAGTAATGCCGGTCAGGCCGGTAGAACCTGTGTCACCAGTGACTCCTGTGATTCCAGTTACACCTGTTGCACCGGAAATGCCGGTTACACCGGAGATTCCAGTAATGCCACTTGTTCCGGTGATGCCAGTAGCACCTGTGCTCATAGGACCTGTCGCACCCGTTACTCCGGTAACGCCAGTAATACCAGTCAACCCAGTGGATCCAGTAGAACCTGTAACGCCAATAACACCGGTGGCTCCGGTCAATCCCGTAATACCGCTAATTCCAGTGGCACCCATAGCACCAGTACTCATAGGACCGGTTGCACCAGTTACTCCAGTAACGCCAGTGGTACCTGATGAACCGGTAACACCAGTTACACCTGTTGCACCGGAAATGCCGGTTACACCGGTGACTCCAGTAATTCCACTTGTTCCGGTGATGCCAGTAGCACCTGTGCTCATAGGACCAGTCGCACCAGTGACACCCGTGATGCCGGTTACACCCGTGGCACCGCTAATGCCGGTGATTCCAGTTACTCCTTGAAGTCCACTAGCACCTGTGATACCGGTTGCACCTGTACCGAAAGGTCCCGTAGCACCTGTAATACCCATAATGCCTGTAGTTCCGGTAGCACCTGGAGGACATCCCGTACAATCTCCTGTAGCACCGGTCACACCAGTAACACCGGTGGTTCCTATAGTCCCAGTAGCACCAGTTGCGCCTGTTACACCGATGGTGCCTCTTGCACCTGTGGCACCCGTGATGCCGGTGGCACCTGTGTCACCCGGACAGCCCTTTTTACCTTTTTTGCCGCGAAATCCACGAGGACCTCTTTTGCAGCAGCGTTTTTTTTGATTTGAATTATCTGAATCATCTTTTGAAAGTGAATGAGCGATTTTGCCGCCAAGAGAAAGACGATTAAGAGAATCATTGTCCAGTGCTGCAAGATATTTTTCGAGTAAGAGAAGAGAATAATCATAAGGGTCTTGGTTAGCATCAGTGACTAATTCAATAATTGCATCGATACCATCAATAAGGGTATTTTTGTCTAGTTCATGATGAGATTCAAGAGTGAGATAAAATTGGTTAAGTGAATCAGGAAAATCATAGTCAGAAGAGAGATCTTTAAGTGAATAAATTATGTGGATGAGGGAGGGATCTAAGCTTATTTTGAGATCTTCGGAAGTATCAAGAGTATCTTTAAAAGAACGGAGCGCAACCAAAGTATCTTGATAAGGGTTATCAGGTGTAGCAGGTTTATGAGTCTGCAAGATAGTGATAGCAGATTGTAAGGCATTACGAAGAGAAATAGAATCAAAAGTGGTGATTCCATTTTTAATGTCCGCACAAAAAGAGTAGAGTGCATGATCAGCCGGTAGCTCAAAGCTGTCATGTACAGCAAGAAGCACTTCTTGCAGATCAGAGTCAATGGTAACCGACTTTGTTTGACTAACTGTTTCATCTGAGAATGCGGTAGCACTCAACAATGAGAAAAAACTTACTAAGAGAAATGTGCTTATCTTACGCTTCACTAATATCATTATAATGCTCCTTTTTTGGCCCTATGAATATAGATCGAAAGTGGAAAGGCTGCAAGAGTTAAAAGAAAGAGATAATAACTACAAGCAACATCCATAGTGGAGATTTTTAATGAAATTATTTCAAAAAGTTATGTTTTTCCGGCTGTTCGCAAACATCACTGTCTCTTTCGCTTGATACGTGCAAAGACCACGTCCTGGCGCTCGCAGTCATTCGAAATTACAGGAAAAGCATCACAAGGAAGTGTGCCTGGGGGCACTGGTGCACAGGAGCTGTTTGTAACACTGAAGGTGGCTATAAAGTCATTGTTAATTGCTGCTAGTTGTACGAGCTCTGATAAGTAGTAATCGAACGTACAGCTTGGTAGGTCAATACCGCTATAGCCGCGAAAGGTCAAACGAGCATTAAAGGATTGTGGTGTCAGGCGCACTTCGCCTTTGTAATGTTTCAAGCTTTTATCAAAAAAGCTTACCCATACATCGGTGCTAAGCATTTCACTGCCTGGCTGAAAGTTTCGAAAATCATAAAACAGCACGCCTACGGTGCCATCTTTTGCTACCGCCACGGAGGGTAAAAATGTTTGCACATTTAGTGTGTTGGGGTTGATTGGACGAGGTTGTGACCAAGTTTTTCCACCATCTTTTGATTTTTTAATTACACAGCCAGCTTGGCCCGTTGGATTGAAAAGAGGATCAGAATAAACAATGTACACATCACCGTTACATGCCCTGACAGTCATGTCTTTGCTTGGATAGTCAGTAACAGGCAACTGAGGATTGGAGGTAGCTGGATCGAAGGGAAGGACGTGCTTGAGAGCGCTTGTCACGGTAAATACATTCCACGTCATGCCACCATCTTCTGATCTCCATGCGAGGATTCTGTCATAGGCGGTTCCTTGTACGACATCAGCATTATTATCTACAATCATTGCAGTAACAAGGAGCGTTTTTGTGAGATCTGGAAGTACCTTCAGTTGCGGAGCAAAGGGTGTCGGCGTACATATGGTAAAATTGGTAGGTGGAAATGATGCTACGAGTGACGGTTGTGTCCACGATGCGCCACCGTCTTCTGATTTTTGGAACATTATATTTTGATCGCTATTAAAATTGGGATTTTCTGTACAGGTTCCATTAACAAGGCAAGTTAAATCAGCTGAGACAATATACACATTCTTGTTGCTGGATGGGTCAGCGGTAATGCGTGAAAAAAATAAATCATTACACGTTCCATCATCGCGTGTTGCTTGGATTACACGATTCCAACTAGCGCCGCCATCGGTCGATTTGGCAACAAAGTTTCCCTCACTCGTATCAATTGTTGGCTGGTCATTAGCAGCAAAGAGATTATACGATTGGGAAAGTACATAACAGTTTCCCTCTCGGTCAAAAGAGACAGAGGGGAAATAGGCAGAAAGAAAACTATCGTTTGCTTGATAAAGCGTAGCACCTTGGCAGCGACTCATAACAAGATCTGATTGATTCCACGTTTTGCCGCCATCGAGCGTATAAAACGCAACGATCGCGACAGGGGAAGAGTCGCCCGGGTTCGCATCTGTTAAAGCATCTTGCTGTGTCACCACGACTATATTTTTGGGGTTTTTTGGATTGACTGCAATTTGCGATTCAAAGGCAACATTTTGATACCAGGTATAGCCGGTAATTTCGCCCAGATTATTGAGGATCAAGCAGTTCAAATTGGGTGGCAGTTGTGAAAGAGCGCTTACATACACAAGGGGACCGACCACTGGTTCGCGCTTAACAACATGCGATTTAGATTTTGAATACGAAGAGGTAATGGTTATTAAAGCCATGCATAAAAAAATGGGCATGAACAAGCAGAGAGTTTTGTTAAAGTATTGGATTGGTTTCACTACAGTTCTCCTTTTTAGTGATCTTACAGACGAGTACACTCTACCATCAAAAATTTTCCTGGTGCAAGAAAATACATTTATTATGATTGGTACCTAAACTCAATACTTGTTACAAAAACAGGCCCGAATGTGTACGTGTCCCCCGTTACTGGGCGTGAAAACGTTAACTGTGCGTAGTCTCCAGCAGCCATGGATGCAGCACTGAGCGTAAAGGAGACGCTGTAGTAATTAAACGTTGTGCTGGTTGAGGCGCTAGAAACTGGAACGGCGGTCGCAGTTTGCGTTGTTCGATTGACAAAGTTAATTGTGTTTGCCGTCGGTGTAAGATTTGGCGGTACAAACAATGAATCGAGCTCTGCCGCTACGTTACCAGATACCACTGTACCACCTTGCATTTGGGTGACAAACTTGACTATGACGGTCGGGTTGGTAGCAGAATTGAAATCATTCGGTATATTGAACCATACCGTTGCATTAGAGCCGTTATGGCCAGCTGTAGGGGCGTTACAACTTATTCCTCCGAGAGTAACGGTCGTTGTTCCTATCTGTGGAGCAAGGGTCAACGATGTAAATGAGCCTGTCGGAGTCATCTGAGAAGCATTGAAAACTAATGATACAAGTGGTGTTGCTCCCGCGCCAGTAGCGCCAGTGACGCCAGCTGCACCGGTTACTCCAGTGATTCCGATTCCGGTAGCGCCGGTTAAGCCTGTGAGGCCGGTTAATCCAGTTGCACCAGTAATGCCTGTGGTACCTGTTACTCCAGTGACTCCAGTAGTGCCGGTGAGACCAGTAGCACCTGTGGCAGTAGGTCCGGTAGCGCCTGTGAGTCCCGTAATGCCCGTGAAGCCTGTTAATCCAGTAGCACCGCTTGAACCAGTGGCTCCCGTGAGTCCAGTGACGCCGGTGGTTCCCGTTAGACCAGTTGCGCCGGTGGCAGTGGGTCCAGTAGCGCCGGTAAGACCAGTGAGGCCTGTAGGACCGGTTAATCCAGTTACACCAGTAATGCCTGTGGTACCTGTTACTCCAGTGACTCCAGTAGTGCCTGTCAGACCAGTAGCACCTGTGGCGGTAGGTCCGGTAGCGCCGGTTAAGCCTGTGAGGCCGGTTAATCCAGTTGCACCAGTAATGCCTGTGGTACCTGTTACTCCAGTGACTCCAGTAGTGCCGGTGAGACCAGTAGCACCTGTGGCAGTAGGTCCGGTAGCGCCTGTGAGTCCCGTAATGCCCGTGAAGCCTGTTAATCCAGTAGCACCGCTTGAACCAGTGGCTCCCGTGAGTCCAGTGACGCCGGTGGTTCCCGTTAGACCAGTTGCGCCGGTGGCAGTGGGTCCAGTAGCGCCGGTAAGACCAGTGAGGCCTGTAGGACCGGTTAATCCAGTTGCACCAGTAATGCCTGTGGTACCTGTTACTCCAGTGACTCCAGTAGTGCCGGTGAGACCAGTAGCACCTGTGGCAGTAGGTCCGGTAGCGCCTGTGAGTCCCGTAATGCCCGTGAAGCCTGTTAATCCAGTAGCACCGCTTGAACCAGTGGCTCCCGTGAGTCCAGTGACGCCGGTGGTTCCCGTTAGACCAGTTGCGCCGGTGGCAGTGGGTCCAGTAGCGCCGGTAAGACCAGTGAGGCCTGTAGGACCGGTTAATCCAGTTGCACCGCTAATGCCGGTGATTCCTGTTACTCCGGTGAATCCAGTAGTGCCTGTCAGACCCGTTGCGCCTGTGGCGGTAGGTCCAGTAGCTCCGGTTAAGCCAGTGAGGCCTGTAGAACCGGTTAATCCGGTTGCACCGCTTGAACCTGTGGTACCTGTTACTCCTGTAAGTCCACTAGCTCCGGTCAGACCAGTAGCACCTGTGGCAGTGGGTCCAGTGGCACCGGTTACTCCTGTTAATCCTGTTGGCCCAGTAGTTCCCGTGAGACCAGTTGGGCCGGTATCACCCGTGGTTCCTGTCAATCCAGTAGTTCCTGTGAGTCCTGTTGCACCCGTAATGCCTGTAATGCCGGTCAAACCAGTTGCACCAGTTAATCCAGTTGGGCCGGTGGCACCTGTTATGCCAGTTACTCCAGTAACACCTGTAAGACCAGTGGGGCCCGTAGAGCCTGTAGTACCAGTAACACCGGTGAGACCAGTTATTCCTGTAACGCCGGTAATGCCCGTCAATCCCGTTAATCCGGTTGGCCCTGTGGCTCCTGTGAGACCAGTTGGGCCGGTATCACCTGTTATGCCTGTAAACCCAGTAATTCCTGTAAGTCCACTAGCCCCGGTCAGACCCGTTGCACCTGTGGCGGTAGGGCCGGTAGCGCCGGTTAAGCCTGTCAGGCCGGTCAATCCAGTTGCCCCCGTAACACCGCTTTGACCAGTCAATCCAGTGATACCTGTTGCGCCGCTTGCGCCAGTTAAGCCTGTTACACCAGTTATGCCAGTGATACCACTTGCACCGGTTAATCCGGTTGGGCCGGTATCACCTGTTATGCCAGTTACTCCAGTAACACCTGTAAGACCAGTGGGGCCCGTAGAGCCTGTAGTACCAGTAATTCCGGTGACACCAGTTACTCCTGTTAATCCTGTTGGCCCAGTAGTTCCCGTGAGTCCAGTTGGGCCGGTATCACCCGTGGTTCCTGTCAATCCAGTTGCGCCTGTGGCGGTAGGTCCAGTAGCACCAGTAACTCCTGTGACACCAGTGAGGCCAGTTAATCCTGTTGCACCACTAATGCCGGTGATGCCTGTGACACCTGTAAGTCCACTAGCGCCTGTGATACCCGTTGCGCCTGTGGCGGTAGGTCCAGTAGCACCAGTAACGCCAGTGACACCAGAGAGGCCAGTTAATCCTGTTGCACCGCTAATGCCGGTGATGCCAGTGACACCTGTAAGTCCACTAGCGCCTGTGATACCCGTTGCGCCTGTGGCGGTAGGTCCAGTAGCACCAGTAACTCCTGTGACACCAGTGAGTCCTGTAGGACCGGTTAATCCAGTTACACCAGTAATGCCTGTGGTACCTGTTACTCCAGTGACTCCACTAGCTCCGGTCAGACCAGTAGCACCTGTGGCAGTGGGTCCAGTGGCACCGGTAACACCGGTTAATCCTGTTGGCCCAGTAGTTCCCGTGAGTCCAGTTGGGCCGGTATCACCTGTGGTTCCTGTCAATCCAGTTGCGCCTGTGGCGGTAGGTCCAGTAGCACCAGTAACTCCTGTGACACCAGTGAGGCCAGTTAATCCTGTTGCACCACTAATGCCGGTGATGCCTGTGACACCTGTAAGTCCACTAGCGCCTGTGATACCCGTTGCGCCTGTGGCGGTAGGTCCAGTAGCTCCGGTTATGCCAGTGAGGCCTGTAGAACCGGTTAATCCGGTTGCACCGCTTGAACCTGTGGTACCTGTTACTCCTGTAAGTCCACTAGCTCCGGTCAGACCAGTAGCACCTGTGGCGGTAGGTCCAGTAGCACCAGTAACTCCTGTGACACCAGTGAGGCCAGTTAATCCTGTTGCACCACTAATGCCGGTGATGCCTGTGACACCTGTAAGTCCACTAGCGCCTGTGATACCCGTTGCGCCTGTGGCGGTAGGTCCAGTAGCACCAGTAACGCCAGTGACACCAGAGAGGCCTGTAGGACCGGTTAATCCAGTTACACCAGTAATGCCTGTGGTACCTGTTACTCCAGTGACTCCAGTAGTGCCGGTGAGACCAGTAGCACCTGTGGCGGTAGGTCCAGTAGCTCCGGTTATGCCAGTGAGGCCTGTAGAACCGGTTAATCCGGTTGCACCGCTTGAACCTGTGGTACCTGTTACTCCTGTAAGTCCACTAGCTCCGGTCAGACCAGTAGCACCTGTGGCAGTGGGTCCAGTGGCACCGGTAACACCGGTTAATCCTGTTGGCCCAGTAGTTCCCGTGAGTCCAGTTGGGCCGGTATCACCTGTGGTTCCTGTCAATCCAGTTGCGCCTGTGGCGGTAGGTCCAGTAGCACCAGTAACTCCTGTGACACCAGTGAGGCCAGTTAATCCTGTTGCACCACTAATGCCGGTGATGCCTGTGACACCTGTAAGTCCACTAGCGCCTGTGATACCCGTTGCGCCTGTGGCGGTAGGTCCAGTAGCACCAGTAACTCCTGTGACACCAGTGAGGCCAGTTAATCCTGTTGCACCGCTAATACCGGTGATGCCAGTGACACCTGTAAGTCCACTAGCGCCTGTGATACCCGTTGCGCCTGTGGCGGTAGGTCCAGTAGCACCAGTAACGCCTGTGACACCAGTGAGGCCAGTTAATCCTGTTGCACCGCTAATGCCGGTGATGCCAGTGACACCTGTAAGTCCACTAGCGCCTGTGATACCCGTTGCGCCTGTGGCGGTAGGTCCAGTAGCACCAGTAACTCCTGTGACACCAGTGAGGCCAGTTAATCCTGTTGCACCGCTAATGCCGGTGATGCCAGTGACACCTGTAAGTCCACTAGCGCCTGTGATTCCCGTTGCGCCTGTGGCGGTAGGTCCAGTAGCACCAGTAACTCCTGTGACACCAGTGAGGCCAGTTAATCCTGTTGCACCGCTAATACCGGTGATGCCAGTGACACCTGTAAGTCCACTAGCGCCTGTGATTCCCGTTGCGCCCGTACCGATAGGACCTGTAGCACCCGTACTACCCGTAATGCCTGTAGTTCCCGTGATACCTGGAGGGCATCCGGTACAATCCCCCATAGCACCTGTGACGCCGGTGACACCGGTGGTTCCTATAGCACCAGTAGTGCCGGTGATGCCGGTTGCACCCGTAACGCCTGTTACACCAATAATGCCTGTGGCTCCTGTTACACCTATGGTTCCATTTGTGCCAGTGGCACCCGTCACTCCCGTGTCACCAGGGCAGCCCTTTTTACCTTTTTTGCCGCGAAATCCACGAGGACCTCTTTTGCAGCAGCGTTTTTTTTTCTCTGAATTATTATTATCGGAGTCATTGTTTGAAAGTGAATGAGCGATTTTGCCGCCAAGAGAAAGACGATTAAGAGAATCATCATCCAATGCTGCAAGATATTTTTCAAGTAACAGAAGGGAATAATCATAAGGGTCTTGGTTGGCATCAGTGACTAATTCAATAATTGCATCGATACCATCAATGAGGGTATTTTTGTCTAGTTCATGATGAGATTCAAGAGTGATATAAAATTGGTTAAGTGAATCAGGGAACTCATACTCTGAGGAGAGATCTTTAAGTGAATAAATTATGTGGATGAGAGAGGGAGTTAAGTTTATTTTGAGATCTTCGGAAGTATCAAGAGTATCTTTAAAAGAATGCAGAGCAGCCAAAGTATCTTGATAAGGATTATCAGGGGTAGCAGGTTTATAAGTATGCAAGGCAGCAATGGCAGATTGTAGAGCATTGCGAAGTACTGCAACATCAAAAGTGGTGATTCCAATTTTGATGTCCGCACAAAAAGGAGAGAGCGCATGATCAGCGGGTAGTTCAAAGCCGTCATTTACAGCAAGAAGCACTTCTTGCAAGTCAGAGTCAATGGTAATTGACTTTGTTTGACTAACTGTTTCATCAGAGAATGCGGTAGCGCTCAGTAGTAATGAGCAAAAGGCTACCAAGAGAAATGTACTTATCTTATGCTTCACTAATATCATTACAACACCCCTTTTTTTGGCCCTATGAATATAGATTGAAAGTGGAAAGGTTGCAAGAGTTAAAAGAAAGTGGCAAGAGGAGGCGCTTGCCTCCTCTTGCGTGATCCTTATAGACCTTACTTATTGATGTTTCTTCATTCTGCGGTTATTGGACCATTAAACAATTCTTATAAGGGTAACCTCTGAACTTACAGGTGTAGCTGCTATTCCTCCGGCATTTATGTCACAGGTTAATAGAACTCCTCCGCTACATGCAAATTGGAATGTTAATTGGTCATTTACAGCAAATGTTGCTACAAAGCTGGTGGCAATATTTTGACCACCTACCGATACTGAGATCGTTGCGGATGCATTTGCTGGGCTACCTGGAATTTCAGTGCCATTCTTGAGGGCTCTAATATTGTAGCTTCCAAGAAGCGAAAGAGCTACTGAAGCGGAAATACTTGCGTTGAAGATTACCACGTAGGTTCCTGCTGTATTACAAACGAATGTATTACCACCAGTGAGTGTCCAAGCACCTGTGCCCGTGTCGGGGATGAAATTGTTATATGTTATAGTCTGGAAAGTTGTTCCTAAGAGAGGTCCGGCCTGGGTCGTTGTACTATATGCAAAGAATCTATCGAATGAAACAAGAGTTCCTCCGGTTGCACCAGTAATTCCTGTTACGCCTGTAAGACCAGTGGCACCAGTTGCTCCTGTGATGCCAGTTACACCGGTAACGCCGGTTACACCCGTCAATCCAGTAGAACCAGTCGTACCCGTGACACCGGTTACGGCGGTGACTCCTGTGAGTCCAGTAGGACCGGTAGCGCCCGTAATGCCCGTTACTCCGGTAACCCCGGTTAATCCTGTAGAGCCCGTGGCACCTGTAATGCCGGTGACACCGGTTAGTCCTGTTGCTCCGCTAGCGCCAGTTATACCCGTTACCCCTGTCAATCCGGTAGAACCGGTAGCACCCGTAATACCAGTAACTCCAGTGAGTCCAGTTAATCCTGTAAGACCAGTGGCACCAGTTGCTCCTGTAATGCCAGTGATACCGGTTAGCCCGGTTAGACCAGTAGCACCACTGTCGCCGGTAACGCCGGTTATACCCGTAATTCCAGTAACGCCCGTGATGCCGGTAACTCCAGTAGCGCTCGTAGCGCCGGTAATACCTGTGGCACCGGTTATGCCAGAGGCACCAGTATCACCGGTTACCCCGGTTAATCCAGTAGATCCCGTCGCTCCGCTCATTCCCGTGATTCCGGTAACACCCGTTACTCCTGTGACACCTGTGGCGCTCGTAGCTCCGGTGATACCTGTAGAACCAGTGATACCACTCACGCCAGTAACACCGGTTAGGCCCGTAGCACCACTGTCGCCGGTGACGCCCGTGATTCCTGTTATACCTGTAATTCCAGTAATGCCCGTGAGGCCGGTAACTCCAGTAGCGCTCGTAGCTCCGGTAATACCTGTGGCACCGGTTATACCAGAAGCGCCGGTGATTCCGGTTACCCCGGTTAATCCAGTAGATCCCGTCGCTCCGCTCATTCCCGTGATTCCGGTAACACCCGTTACTCCTGTGACACCTGTGGCGCTCGTAGCTCCGGTGATACCTGTAGAACCAGTGATACCACTTACTCCAGTAACACCGGTTAGGCCCGTAGCACCACTGTCGCCGGTGACGCCCGTGATTCCTGTTATACCTGTAACTCCAGTAACGCCCGTGAGGCCGGTAACTCCAGTAGCGCTCGTAGCTCCGGTAATACCTGTGGCACCGGTTATACCAGAAGCGCCGGTGATTCCGGTTACCCCGGTTAATCCAGTAGATCCCGTCGCTCCGCTCATTCCCGTGATTCCGGTAACACCCGTTACTCCTGTGACACCTGTGGCGCTCGTAGCTCCGGTGATACCTGTAGAACCAGTGATACCACTTACGCCGGTAACACCAGTAAGGCCAGTTGCACCGCTATTGCCCGATATGCCCGTGGTACCTGTTGTTCCTGTGGCACCGCTAATGCCAGTGACTCCTGTTATTCCCGTAAGACCACTTGCTCCTGTGATACCCGTTGCACCTGTACCGACGGGTCCGGTAGCACCCGTGTTACCCGTAAGTCCGGTAGTTCCAGTCGCGCCTGGAGGACATCCTGTACAGTCTCCAGTAGCTCCAGTAGTGCCTGTGGCTCCGGTAATTCCTGTTATTCCAATAGTGCCTGTGGCTCCAGTTACTCCTGTTACACCGATAGTTCCGTTTGCGCCTGTGGCACCAGTTACTCCCGTGGCACCAGTGTCACCTGGACACCCCTTTTTACCCTTCTTGCCGCGAAATCCACGAGGACCTCTTTTGCAGCAACGTTTCTTTTGATCTGAATCATCTTTTGAAAGTGAATGAGCGAGTTTACCGCCAAGAGAAAGACGATTAAGAGAATCATTGTCCAATGCTGCAAGATATTTTTCGAGTAAGAGAAGAGAATAATCATAAGGGTCTTGGTTAGCATCAGTGACTAATTCAATAATTGCATCGATACCATCAATAAGGGTATTTTTGTCTAGTTCATGATGAGATTCAAGAGTGAGATAAAATTGGTTAAGTGAATCAGAAAAATCATAGTCAGAAGAGAGATCTTTAAGTGAATAAATTATGTGGATGAGAGAGGGATCTAAGCTTATTTTGAGATCTTCGGAAGGATCAAGAGTATCTTTAAAAGAATGCAGAGCAGCCAAAGTATCTTGATAAGGATTATCAGGGGTAGCAGGTTTATAAGTATGCAAGGCAGCAATGGCAGATTGTAGAGCATTGCGAAGTACTGCAACATCAAAAGTGGTGATTCCATTTTTAATGTCCGCACAAAAAGGAGAGAGCGCATGATCGGCGGGTAGTTCAAAGCCGTCATTGACAGCGAGAAGGATTTCTTGCAGATCGGAATCAATGGTAATTGACTTTGTTTGACTAACTATTTCATCAGAGAATGCGGTAGTGTTCAATAATAATGAGCAAAAAGCTACCAATAAAAAGAGACTAGTTTTACGCTTCGCAAATGGTATCATTATACTTCCTTTTTTTGGGGATCATTAAGAGCTTAACGACTATAAATAAAATCAAGAAAATTTACAAGAGTTAAGCTTTCTGCTTCTGAACATGCTTGGAAGTTATTGTACTTTTTTATTCGAGCGTTATAATGAACTAAATTTTAAATATACTGTGGGTGGATATGATGAAGTATGTCTCTATAATGTTATCATTATTTTGTGTGGCAGTTTTCCTTAATGCGGAAGAAGCAAAGAAACTGCCACTGTTTAATTTGCATCATCAATCAAAACATATTGATGTGTTGATAAATCAATCATTTGAAGTAGTCTCAACAATTAAACCTCCCTCATCAGATTATAAATGGATAGATGCGGATGGTTGGAAGGTTTTCAATGGAATTACTGATTCGCCAGTCACCTTGAAAAACTATCATGATGAGTCGCTTGCCGGTTCAAATCTGGTGCAAAAATGGACCTTCGATCCAGTCAGAGAGGGTCATGCTAAACTCATATTTCACAAAGGAACAGAAGTTATCACCCTTGAAGTAACGGTGCAAGCAGCTGCATCCTCTGAGCAAAAGGTCCAAACGCATTTTTATACTGACGACAAAGTATCTGAGGAAGAGCCATTACTTGTTGCTGTCTTTATGATTTGCAATGAGGAACATGTTATTGTTCCCACGTTAAAACCTTATGTGGAAGGTGGCATAAAGCACTTTCTTATCTATGAGGGAGGAAAGTCGAATGACAACACGGTTGCAGTGGTAAAGAACTATTTTGATCAGGTGGGCATTAAGCATTATTATATGGTCCAAGAGCCTTGGATCCATGACTTTTCTTATTCACGCAATCGTGCGCTTACGTTAGCACGGGAAAAATTTCCTAAGAGCATCTTCTTGTTAATGCCTGATGCAGAATGGTTTATAAAAAATGTTCCAGGCTTGCTTGATTTTTGTAAGCAAAAAATTGATGATGTTAAAAACTCTAATTACCTTATGCGTGTTGTCAGAGATGCAGAAGATTTTCCAACGCCACGTCTTATTCGTACCCATGGTATTGGCAAGTTCCATGGAGCAATTCATGAAGTTCCATTACCACCTGCTGTTGAGTCAGTTCCATCGGATGTTTACTTTGAGTTGGGATATACCAAGCAAGGGCTCGAAAAATCCCTCAAGCGATGGAGAGACCGAGACCTGCCAATTCTTCATCGCGCTATCGAAAAAAATCCTTTCGATTCTCGCAACATGTTCTATCTTGCAAGGACTTATGATTCCCTAAACGATGTTGAAAATGCTTATAAATATTATGAACGTAGAGCAAAGCTTAATCATTATGGTTGGGATGAAGAAAACTTTTGGAATGCCTATAGTTTAGCAATGACTGCTGAAAAATTAAGCGAAACCAAACCCGAAATTACCTGGCCGATGGTCCTTGATCTTTATCTAAAGGCCCATGCACTTCGACCAAGTCGTGCTGAGCCCCTCGTTCGCATTGGTGAACATTATTGGAAAAAAGGTGAAAAGGCTTTAGCATTTTTCTTTGCTCGTCGCGCCGTTGAATTGCGTTATCCTCAAAACGAAAGACTCTTTATGGATAAGAGCATCTACAACTATCAACGATACGAGCTTGTTAGCAAATCAGCCGCCTGGGTTGATGAATGCGCTATAGGCGAACGAGCAACGAAGATATTATTAGAAATAGAACCAAAAGTTCCTCAATGGCACAAAAATTATGCTATCTATCTTGAATGTGACAAAAAGCCGTCGGACTTATGGGGATACAGTCTTGATGAAGACGACGACGCCGAAGAAGATGAGGACGAAAATGATTCTGAAGCGAACTAATATCCAATGAAGGTAGCTTTATTCAAGAGACATTATGCGCTGGCCATGTTTGTTGTGATGTATGGTCTTGCGGGGAATATATTAAAAGATAAATATCCGATTGATTTTTACAGTGCTATGTCTTTTAGTAAGTTTTTTAAGGTAGAAATGGTGCAACGTGATAGTGTTTGGAGTGCGATTGCAGGTCTCTACAACAAAGGGATGACAATAC
Source organism: uncultured bacterium (assembly GCA_963699715.1). Classification (GTDB taxonomy): domain Bacteria; phylum Babelota; class Babeliae; order Babelales; family Babelaceae; genus CAVOUX01. The sequence continues at coordinate 118,651 of CAVOUX010000007.1, read as the reverse complement.
CATATAGCGTTGACGAAGCACCCAAAATCCCAAAAAAGTTTCATTTGATATGGCTGGGTAGTACACCACCTGAACGATATTACATAATTGAAAGAAAGCTTAGGGAATTACATCCCGATTTTCAGATTAAACTGTGGACTGATCATGATGTTGCGCAGCTTTCGTTGGTTAATTCGGCGGCATATCAGGCCGCGACAAATTATGGTGAAAAATCTGATATACTCCGGTATGAAATTTTATATAACGAAGGTGGTATTTATCTTGATGGTGATTTTGAGATATTTAAAACATTTGATGATTTGTGTTACGCGGCAGATTTTTTTGCTGGACTTGCTTATGACCCACGGATGATCCTTTATAATGGCTTGATTGGGACTGCGCCACACCATCCAATACTTTCTCTCTGCATGTCAGAACTTGGACTTCATGGGGATAAAAACGACCCAGAATCGATTATGGAGCGAACAGGGCCATATCACTTTACGCGTTGTTTTCTAAAGGGTTCAGCCCATTATGACGGTATAATTATTGCATTTCCAGTGACCTATTTTTATCCATGGCCAAATTATGAAGTATATTCACATAAGCAAGCATCGTCATGGGTGCAAGACCATTCTCTTGCAATGCATTTGTGGGCGCGCAGTTGGACGCAGCATTAGGAAATTATATTTTTATACTTTTCATAGATAACCCGTGCTTCTGAATGTATTCTTGATTGATCTTCCTGCGATGAGGATAGTCCCTGGGGATTTGCATAATAAGATCCCAAAAATTCAGGCATTCTGAAAAATTGTGCGCCGCCAATAAATGCGCGGCACCACATGTCCCAGTCAGCCGCAGATTTGAAACTCGTGTCAAAAAAGCCCAATCGATCATGAAGTGATTTTCGCCACATCGGATGATGTCCCACTGCCAAACCACTTATGAGTGCTTGTGGAGAAAATGGTAGTTTGGTGTTCCAAAGAATGCCATTATTATCAAGAGTTGCCCCAAGCTCCTCCCGTTTTAATGCACGTTCTTCAAATGATTCATTGGGATTTGGTGTCCAATAATTATTGCAATAGACAATATCTATCTCTTGGTGATTATCAAGATACTCCATGTGTGTCTGAAGCGATTCAGACACAAGCCGGTCATCCACATTCGCATTACTGATGTAATCTCCTTGAGAAATCTCGATAGCATAATTCCACACAGCATAAATGCCTGGATCATGGTCAAGGCGCTTGTATATAATATTGGGGTGTTTTTCAAGATAGGGCTTAATCACCACTTCTTCGTTGTGAGGAGAATGTGCATTAATGAGAAGTAATTCGCAATGATAGTTGCCTAAGTCATCTTTTTTTTCAAAAATAGTTTGCCTTGTTATATCTTCCATAAATCCCTTGATAAAATCATCCCCTTTATAGAGTGAGGTAATGATGGAGATACGAGGCTTGCCGTATTGAGTTATACATGAAAGGGTCATGAGAATAATCAAGGGGATCGCGACCATAAATGCTCCTTTTTTTGAATTCATATGTTTGACACCACGAAATGTTACGTTATAGTTGTGCTGGATTGTTAGTGCGTTAATGTACCACTAAAAAATGAATTGCGTAATCTTCTTTAAGAAATGTTTGAAATCATGAAAAAAAATATAATTTATATATCTGTTTTTTTATCGCATCTACCAATGTCTCTGCAAGCTTATTTTAGTCAGGTCGGGCAAGATCAATATCTCAATGAAAATTTTTTTAAAAATACACGTGATGGATTTTTTGTTGATGTTGGGGCTCATAATGGGGTTTCGATTAGCAATACTTATTTTTTTGAAAAAGAGCTTGGCTGGAAAGGGATATGTATTGAGCCATTGCCAGACGCTTTTAAAGAACTTAAAAAAAATCGTTCCTGCATATGTCTTAACTGTTGTGTTTCATTGGTAGATGCTACCGTTGATTTTTTTCGAGTACATTCTCCTTTTTTGGGTACCGAAATGTTAAGTGGGATCGTTTCAACCTATCCCCCAAACCACTTTGAACGGATGCAAAGAGAAATTGGGTATCGGGGTGGCAGCTACGAAGTTATAAAGGTACCATCGCGACGTCTTGATGAGATTTTTGCCGAACATGAGGTAAAGCTTATAGATTATCTTTCAATCGATACTGAAGGAAGTGAGTTAGACATTGTGAAATCGATAAATTTTGACGCGGTTACCATTCGTTATATGACGATTGAAAACAACTATAACGACACTATAATTCGTGAGTTTATTGAAAGTAAGGGCTTTGTTTTAATACATAAACTTGATGTTGATGATGTTTATCTTAATAAAAAAGAACATGATCAAGAAAGAATCATACGTTTAAAAAAAATACTTGAAGATTCTGTTTCTGAAACATCATTTGATAAAAGTATTATTGCGACGCTGCTACCGACAAGACCCGTGATCATAGATATTGGCGCTCATGATTGTCATAGAAGTTATTATTTTGCAGGATTATTGCCTCGGGCAATTATCCATACATTTGAGTCAGACGCTGCTGCCTTCCATCATGCCAAGATGCGCTGTGGCCATTACCCTCATGTGAAATTACATGAGTTTCGTTTATATGGAAATGGCAATAACCTTTTGGGAAATGAAATAGAATGCAATCAGTCGAAATTCTCCCAAAAAATTCCAACACTCAATGAATGGGTTTTGCAAAATGATATTAAGCAGATTGATCTTGTGTGTTTTGATGAGCGTGAGGCTGACCCGAGTTTTTTTGATGGGTTATCACGTGCAAATGATATTAAATTGATCTTTTTGCAGATCAACAACATTCATTATGACCGCGCACATTTTAAAAAAGAACTTGAACAAAGGGGGTTTGTAATGCTGCGAGAAGAGCCTTTGCGTGAAGAGCAATCATGTCTGCTCTTCATAAAACAAAACTGGTTGGCTCATTTACAAAAAGAACTTGGAGCGTAACAACTTTTTTAATAGGCCATTGTCTTAGGTGACATAAAACTTATAGTGAAGATTTCAAAGGGGATGAAACTATTCTAAAAATAGTTGGGTAGAATGCGCATGAGGTTACAGTAGACGTATGTTTTATGTTAGGTCCTGCAGTTTTTCACTCATTGTTTAATGATAATACACAAACTACTGTAAAAATGTAATGAGTGGATATGTTTTTGATAATAGCTAAGATTATTACTAATGTTTTTCTCAAGTTTGTCCTTGTCGGCGCAAGATGTTCGCGCCCCAGCGTAATTAAGATCATCAATTAAATTTTTTAAAAAAGTAATGGTTGAAAATTCATTTGTCTGCGGGTTTTCAGTGGTTCCAGCGGAACCGAATGATTGCCAATATGAGGTATGAAGATCTTCAATAATGTATATACCCCCCGGTTTTAAATGGGGAAAAAGTGTTTTAAAAGTGGTTATTTGCTGATTCATCGTATGACCGCCATCATCATTAATAATATCGAAACTGCCGCCAACTTTGTTAATAAAATTTTGAAGCTCTTTATCGCTGCCTTGATCAGCTAAATGTAACTGACATCTGTCTGATAAACGAGGCAGCATGCTTAGGCAATTTTGGTCAATATCTATAAAATGTAACATTGTTGTTTTATGAGTAAAATAGGCATCCCACATAAATGCTGATGCGCCGTTATAAAAACCGATTTCTAGAAATTTGATTGATTTATCCTGAAATGGTGAAAGATATTTTTGATAAATGGGAAGATAATTATGCCAATAGGCTTTATCAGTACGAAATTGATTTCCAAGTTCACAAAGATCAGGTGATTGAGTCTTCGAAATATAATGCCAGGAAAAAATATACAACATTAAAAAAAATGAAACCGTTTTACTCATGCCGCATACCTCAAAATAAAAATAATTTCCAAAACCACAAAGATCTTACTGGCATTGCAAGTGAAAACCTTACAGCGGCATAAAAGTACACCGAACTCTCATAATTTGCAATTGTTTTATGTATCATTTACAAAATAAGATTCGGATTATGGTCTTACTTGTTTAATTAACTGAGGAATAACTTCTGTATGGGGAGCAGAATGCTCAATAGCATGGTATCTCTGCGGATCAATACGAAAGCCTATCATGAAAAGCCATAATAATTCTTCAACACTGTATTTCATGTGAGTTGCTGTTTGCCAATCGGTTTGTACCAAATTGAGTGGGATGTTAACAATTTTTGATTTGTTATAGCAGAGGCCTTGGCTTGGACTTTTACTATTTCCAATACCATGACAAGCCCAGGCGGCTTCTAAGGTATTTGGTGAGGAAAAAGAAAGATTTACGAATACATCTTGTACATCGCGTTTACGATATAAGGTCATATCCACGGTGTTTAGATAACCCCATTCACTCGATGTTGGATAGCTATCGTTGAAATTCCAAAGAATTACATTCTCGTCATAGTGCCTTACTGGAGGTAAAGGACAGTCGATTCGTGCCGTGTAACTCTGAGAAATATTTTTCCCCATTCTTAAATAGAACCCATAGGCATTATATTTTTCAAGATTTGATATGCATTGTTTTACGTCAACAGTATCTTTAACAATGATATCGTCTACCGCAAAAATGACGTAATCGCTGGGCAATTGTTGCAAGACAGCGAGTGTGAGCGGTTTGAAGTCTTGCCGAGGTGATGGGCCTTGTTTGAAAGACGTAATGTTGAGTTTCTTAAAGCGATCAAGGCAAAGTGAATAAGCGTCATCAAATGCTGCAGAACTTGTGCGATACAATATAAAAATGACACAAATACCCGTCACATGACGCTCAATTGATTCAAGCAAGGCATAAAGCTGTAGTGGTCGGTCAAATGAAAATACGATGAGTCCCGCTTGCTCGTTATGAGCAGCAGCTTGTTGAGAGAGAAAGAGTGCTAGGCTTAACAAAAATGTCTTGAGAGACTTTCGTTGAATGAATCTGCAATTATGTTGTGCCATGATAGAATAAACCAACGCATTCTCTATTAAGATGACTATCGTATGCACTGTTAAGGTGTTTTTCGGAAGACGCACTCGAGCCCAAGAACATTAAATCTGTCTTTGGCAGAAGTGCAGCATGCGTGGTCAATCCCGGAGATGATGTCTGCTGGTATTGCCAGGCATAGATTGTGTTTGGGGTGTCTGAGTCCAAGCTTATTTGAACGGCTACCAAGTCCTTGGTTTCAGACTCTCTATCAAATCGTAATCGATCGAGACAACAATAAAACGCATGAGCATGTGTTTTTTCTAACCACACTAACGCATCGGTAATATCAAGAGTCGGAATCGGTTGTTCGTCACTTAAGAAAAGCACATAATCTGAGGGCAATTGCTCAATTATTGTGGGTAGTTGTGTTACCGTACACATTTTAATTGCGGAGTCGCACAACCCATCACGACAGGAATTTGGGGCACTATTAAGGAAATCTGGGATTATTGCAGTTATAGTGTTTCCGTTCTTTATCTGAGAAGTAATGGCCTGAATATACTCCGGCAGTTGTTGTGGATTTGAACAAAATAACACAATGTCTGCAGTCAATTTTCCGGACTCTTTTAGCTGAGTTATTCTGCCACTTTGAGAGAAAGCAAGTCGTGCATAAGGAGGCTTTGCTCTAATATAGTGATCTAATCTAAGTTGTAACTCGCGGTTTATCTTATGATCATTTAACGGATTGAGGTCGTTATATGCATACAGTACCTCTTGAGTGCTTGCAAATCTTTCACCAATCATTTCGTAAAGTGGCTCAAAAATTGCAACATCGTAGGTTGTTTTGAAAAAATCTCCCTCATAAAAGAGATCTTTTATATGGATTTCTCGAAATAACCAGCTTTTGAATGTTTTTAAGTGAGTGGGACCGTTTTGCCATTTTCGTATACTATTGCTTGCTATAATATCGAGGGGTATTTCCTGGGTCCATTGCCAAGGTTGATTCGTTGAAAGACATTTAAAGTTGCCGTATGTTGCCCAAATTTCGCGATCTTGATTTGCATACAATCTGTCAACGATCGAAAGAGCTTGCGGGGTTGCTAGTTCATCATCTCCATCAACAATTGCTATCACATCTTCATCCTCAGTGCTCAAAATTGCACGGTAGAGGTTTTTGAGAGCTAATTGCCGGTTTTTGTTGCGAACCACTCGCATGCTTTTTTCAAGATCGTTTGTCGTCACATAATGGTGGGCAAGTGTTCCCGTGCCATCTGAATCAATTGCGTAGTCATTATCGGCAACATAAATAACTTTTTTATTCCGGTGTGTTTGATTCAGAATTGAAGTAAAGTAGCCATTAAGCAAATGTGCATTTTTGTATGATGCTGTTACGATAACAATCTGTTGTTCTGCCGTTTCATGCGTCTCAATGAGGGGTTGAATTCCACATAAGAATATGAGATAAAAAAGCATTTTTATGTTCACAAAGGATCCTTATCGATACTTACCTGATTTCGCGCTAATAATTCATAGGAGGGTAGATCTTGAATAAAACTTGCCGATAACGAGTGGAATGGTTCGCATAACACATCTTGATAGATAGCTCTCATGGCTGAAAGAAGCGTTGTCTGATTTACAAAATTTAATGAGCCCCATCCAGCTATTTGACCTGTTATATAGCAAAGAGATGCTTTGAAGAAGTTTTTCTCGAGCATGAGTTTCTGAAGAAATTCCGTTGATTCAGAGAGTGCAAACGTAGAAACGAAGCAATCAGCCTCGAGTGCCATATTTTCTATCAAAAAAACCGGTACAAGATGAATAGCACCTTCTTTGAAAGTTGCCGGCAATTGGGCATGCGCGATAATTTCTGCGCCGGAGAGTGTGGCATTGAGATAGAGGTACTGTAATGCGAGTAATTCTGGAAAATCTATGAGTACCAAAGTGACATTCGGTTTAATCGATTTTAAGATGCGAGCAAGATTGCCAAAGCCTGATCCAAATTCTACAATAGTTTTGATCTGTTTTTGACTACGCGCACCTTCCAGTATGCGAGCTGCAGAATACAAATGGCCCAACGTGTTGGTAGTGCATTTAAATTCATTAATTTCCCAGGGGTTATTGCCAAAGGTAGTTTCTTGATAGGTTTGTATAAGGGCCTTGGTATCATTACTGATACACTGTTTTAAATAGAGGATCTCATATTCTTGCAAGACACTTCTGCCGCGTCGGACCATAGCATTTTCTACCACCGGATCAAAAAAAAACTGTTCGTTGGCAGGTCCTGCGACAAGCTTCTTTATGTGTTTTCGTGATTCTAGCCAATAGGGGTGATTATACTGAGAAGTAAATACTCGATCAGTCGGCTCGAGTTGCTGATAGATTCCTTGCATCGACTTCCATTGTTGTTCCATGCGACAAGCTATCGTGCACTGTACCGTTGAGTCAACGCAGTCGAAAACATTGCTATATGCTGTCATACAAAAGATGAGGAAGACCAGGAGTTGTGCTCGATAAACGAATTGTAAAACTACCATCACACCTTTCATTGCTTATACCGTATATCCTGTACAAAGTGACCGTAGTTTAGGGTGTCAGCTCGAGCATTATAAATGCAGGTGCGATTGTCAATATAGCTCTTATGCCATGTTATGTAAAAGGGCGTTTCTCGTGCGTTGACCATCAGTGAGAGAGGACGTTGCTGTGTATAATCCTGTTTATGGACGAGCCAGTTTTGGGTATAGGCAATAACACTCAACAAGGTCTGATCATGACGTCCTGATCCCAGCCCAGTCGGTGTTGTTCCGTCATCAATAAAGAGTGCAATGTCTTTTGATGTTTCAAAAAAAGGCTCGAACAATGACGCACTTTCACGGGATATACCAAACGTGGTTGTCATGATCTGTTCTGCATTTAAAATCCATGCGTTTTTTGGGTCATTAAGATTGAAGTTTTCTCGCACTCGTGCAGTTGTGCACCACGATAACGGGTGTCTGAATGTGCCATCAATAATTTCATTGCCGATGGTGCAAACAAAATAGCCATTTTGTTTGATATGTTTAAAAAGCGCATCGACAGGTTTTAATACAAGTGAGGTGGCATCGATCCATAAAACATAAGGATAGAATTCAAGTGCTTGTTTGACTGCTGTCGGTTTCCAAGAATACCACCCTGGGACGCTTTTTCTGCTTGCGTTGACGACAAAGGGAGTGATTATTTGTGGATTAGTTTTTTCTACCTCAAAAATACGAACCTTTTGTATGGTCTTTAGGTGCTCAAGCTGTTGCGGATTCATGCCGATATTAGCGACAGCAATTTCTCCTGTATTTTCAAAGTTGGTGGCATGAATACTGCCAATCAAATGCAACACATAATCAAAATATTTATCATCAGCAGCAGTGCAATAATATTGTGGTATAGGAGTGTCCTCGGACCTGATTCCTTCATATTTTCCATCGTATCGATAGAAGTAATAAGGTGTTTCAATTTTCTCTTCTCGTTTAAGCAGTCCTGAGCGTGCAAGAGCATGAGACCATTCTGCATCTTCAGCGAAATTTTTCTCAGCGAATAAAAACTGGGCAGCTATCGCACGTCGCAGGGGGTTGAGATGATTAGGAGGTGACTGGATAACGCCGTAGGGAGTTCTTGTTTTTTCTTTAAAATCGATCGAATGAACGAACGTCTGAGGTTGTATACCGTGCGTGGTCATAATCCCTACGAGGCTTACGCAGTCAGGGTTTTTACCCAATCTTTCATGAATCATTTTTACGTAATGAGGATGCACGAGATCATCATCGTCAATAAAACTTATGTATTTACCATTACTTTGTGCAATTAAACGATTCCTTTTATGACCGATCGTGTGTGTTCTGTTATCTTTAAAGAAAAGAATTTCCACCTTATCGTCAAGTCCTGCTGAAGCGATTTGATGTTTTAGGTTATCATATAAAAGCTGGAACACATTTTCGCGCTCATCAAGCGTACATATGAGAATGCTCCACTCTTTGCTAAAAAGTTCTTTCTCCTTGAGGAAGAAATTATTTTTGCGTCGGACATCAAAAATTGCTCGGTCATATTCTTTAAGACCTTCATTCCGAATATAGAGATTATCCCACGGTGCCAGACCGAAAATTGGATGATTATGCCGTATGAGTACGTCATCAAACTGTGCTTCTTTTCCCATGAGTCGTGAGACGTCGGTCAATTCTTCATTAGCGAATAATGATTTGTAGAAAGGATGGAAGAGTGTGCCAAATCGATTGAAAAATTTTTTTCCCACCACAGGATAAGTATTTACAGCAGCACCAACAAATCCATCATGAAAGTTAAGAACACCATCATAATCCGGAAACCGTTCGACCATTTTGTCGACAATTATTTTATCGTAGCCGTGAACGACGACTTCCATGTCATCTCCCACGGCCATTAAAACATCATAGTCTTTTAAAAAGTCGAGATCTGCGTTATAGGCTTCAACTTTTGAAGTGTTTTTGCCAAACCGATAGGTGAGGTTTGGATACCACGATAGTCTGGTTTTAACCCCTTCATTGTTCATGGTGGCGTCCTCTTCATCGCATGAGATTAAGAAGTGATAAGCAACGGTGCCTGATAGCTTACGGTAATAGTTATCAAGCTGCGAAAAGAATTGAGTGGGGCGTGAGCGCGTTGGAATTTTTATAAGCAATCGAGTCGAGGACGATGGACCATTCCAATGGACACCATAAGCTCCACGTATATAGAGGTCCTCAAGAAGTCGTCGAGATGCTACCGTATCATTTTTAGAAGTCGAGAGACCATCGGGGTTGAGATAGAAGAGTGTACTATGGCCCGGGAAATATGAAAAGAGTGATCCATGAATTACTGCGCGGTTCCAAAATTCCATGTCTCCTGAATGCTTCATATCCTCCCTAAAATAACCATACTTTTCATGCATCGTTTTTCGCCAAGTTGGCTGCGGGCCTGGTAAGCACAGATACATTTTTGAAGGAACGAATTCTTCTGACTGTGCGACATATTTGTAATTATTTTTGGCAAATGTTTCGTTAGGATTATGAGTCACAAAATAGGCTGAATAAACAAGATCGATGTGAGGGTTATTTTCTAAGAATTCAACGTGCTGAGCAAGCATTTCGGGATTGCGCCGATCGTCAAGATTGGAATTTGTTATGTACGGAGCACGTGCTTTTTTTATCGCATAATTCCATGTTCCATAGACACCAGGGTCATGGTCCAAGCGTTCGTAGATAATATTTGGATATTTTGCAAGGTATTCGCGGATCACTTCTTCTTCATTACCCGGGGAATTTGCATTGATAAGAATGAGCTCATAGTTTTCGAAGTTTTTAAGAGTAACAATATCTTCTAAAAAAGGACGAATAAAGGCATCCCCTTTATAGACTGACGTAATGAGAGAAACAGTGGGTTTGAAATGCTCATGAGCAGGCTGAGCTATAATGAACTCGCAACTTACAAAAAAAACAATCGAGGCCAAAACTTTTTTCATGTTATCCATACGTTACATCCTTAGTTTGATGCGCAGTAGTATAAAATATTCTGTTTCAACCGACAAGAAAAAGGTGTAACCTTTTTTAAATAAAATCTTTATAGAGCATACTTGGCTGTATACCTTGATTATTTTGATATTTATTGCTCTTGTATTCAGAGAATTCACCTTCTATGGTGTGAAAAAAGATTTGACAGATTTCTACGCCGGGATATACCTTAACTGGTTGTACACAAAACATTTCTAGAGTCCAAAAACCTTTAAAACCAACATCCCCAAAACCAGCGGTAATGTGGATAAATAAGCCGAGTCTCCCTATGGAGGATCTGCCCTCCAGCATCGGTACAAGATTCCGTGTGACGGTGTATTCATAGGTTCTGCCAAGATATAACGTGTAGGGCTTTAAAACAAGACCTTCATCAGGTATAGTTACGAGGGTTGTTTCATGATTTTTTTTCATGTCGAGGATCGCTTCATCATAGAGCATAAGTTCATTATGTAAGCGTAAATTATAGCTGTTGGGATTAAGTTGCGCATCATTAAATGGATCAATGATAATGTCTTTACCCAATCTTCTTTTTATCTCAAGACCTGAAAGAATCATTTTCTACCTCATGCTAGAAAGTAATTAATTATACTATTAAACACTAATTAACTCATCTAAACAAGAGTCAGTTTAAGCTAAGATAAATCGGCTCTTGATTGCAGAAGACTCTCGTCTTTGCTAGAGTGAAACTCTCTTTATTACGGAGGTAACTGATGATCAATTATGATGATTTTTTAAAAGTCGATATTCGAGTAGGAACGATTGTAACGGTTGAAGACTTAGAAAATGCGCGCAAGCCTGCTTATAAGCTTGTCATAGATTTTGGTCCCGAGATTGGATTAAAAAAGTCTTCTGCGCAAATTACGCAGCATTATGCTAAAGAGAGTTTGATTGGTATGCAGGTAATGGCAGTCGTGAATTTTCCACCAAAACAGATAGGACATTTTATTTCAGAAGTACTGACTCTTGGTGTTTCGGATCAATCTGGCCATGTCGTATTGGTCATACCCTCTCGAAGTGTTCCCAAAGGTGGCAAGTTACATTAAAAGAATGTAAAGCAACTTTCTTCCCAGCAGCTTTCACATTGGATAGCGCCCGTCCCGGGCGTACATTCATAATTTCGCAGGAGGTGCTCGCAAAATTGTATCTCTCTGTTCAGAATTTAATAGACATAATGTTATAACCAGACGAAATTTGGAATTAAGTGGAGACGGGCCAATAATTTTTTTTTATTACTTTTCGCAAAATTTAAGATCAGAATGGCTGCCGAGACGTGTAAAGGTGATATGGGTATCATCTTTTTCATAGATTAAAAGCCAATGAGGGTCTACGTGACATTCCCAAAATCCTTTATATTTCCCTTTAAGCTTGTGGTTCTTATTCCCAGAAGGAAGTGGAACTTCGTTAATTAAGAGACCCATGATTCGTTCCAGTTCTTCTATATCTTTTCCGCGCTTTTCAGATAACTGCGGTCTCTTTTGAATTGAGTGGTGAAGTCCGGAACAAGCATTTATTCTCTCAATTTTTTAAAAAGATCTTTTGCATTCTTCGCTTTAACTATTCCTTCTCCTCGGCGAACTTCATCCATCACTCTTATAGTTTCTTCGTTGAATTCGCTGTCTTTACATTCAAGGCAGTCCATTGATTCTTCCAATTGCTGATTTAATCCCGCAATAAGAAGTTGCTTGATGCTCATCCCTCTCAAAGCAGCGACAGCTTTTGCCTTTCTATGCAGATTTTTGGGAAGCTCAACTATCATGCGCATGACTTCTGTATTGGTTGTTTTCATAGTTGCCTCTCTTCCTGATATAGATATATATTAATATATATAACACATAAATATATAAATATACAAGATCAGAGGGGATAAAGCCCATAAAATTGTGTAAATTGGCCCGAGCATAAAAGCAGAAGAGGGCCATCAACCTTCGTGTTAAGATAATAACAACAACACAAACACCAAGGAAGAAGGCCCAATATGGATGGTACCAAGAGAACGAAGAGATGGCAAGAAGCATTGATCAATCAGGATGATTTTATGCGCGAGATGATCAATAAGATCTGCCAGGAAGTACTTGAAGCCGACTTTGACAAGTTTATAGGAGCTCAAGCATATGAGCGGACAGATTCCAGAAAAGGATACCGAAACGGCCACTACACAAGGCAGCTGAGCACACGGGTGGGCGCCTTGACACTGGCAGTGTGCCGCGATCGTGAAGGGGAGTTCCAGCCTGAGCTCTTTGACAGATACCAAAGAAGCGAAAAAGCATTGATGCTTGTGATAGCAGAGATGTACTTCAGGGGTGTGAGTACCCGCAAAGTGAATCATATCATGCAAGAGCTGAGTGGGACATCCATATCCAAAAGCCAGGTCAGTAGGCTGGTATGTCAGCTTGATCATGATCTGCAGGAATGGCGAGAGCGGCCACTCAACATATCATATCGATACTTGGTTATTGATGCGCGATATGAAAAAGTACGCGAGAATGGCTCTGTTATCAGTAAGGCAGTTGTGGTGGTGATTGGCATCACGCATGAAGGGATACGAGAAGTGATAGGTTGTTGGGTGGTCAACAGTGAATCATACGAGGCTTGGGATGATTGCTTTAAAGGACTGAAAGAAAGAGGTCTGACTGGGGTTGAGTATGTCGTGACTGATGATAACAAGGGGCTCCGCAAGGCGCTGGGAAAGTACTTCCAGGAAGTGAAACAACAACGGTGTCAGGTACACTTCATGCGCAACCTTATAGACAAGCTTGCCAAGGTTGATCAGCCACTTACCATAAGACTTATGCAAGACGTGTTTGCTGCTGAAACGAAAGAGGATGCAATGGCTCGGCTACAAAAAATCTATGCGTTCTTACTCAGCAAGAGAAAAGAATCGGTAGTGCAATGGCTTGAAGAGAATGTTGAGGAAACATTGACCGTGGTTGAATTGCCACCTGAACATCGCAAAAAAATGAAGTCGACCAATATGCTGGAGCGGCTTAATCAAGAATTGAAAAGAAGGTCTCGGGTGGTGCGCATCTTCCCCAATGCGGATAGTTGCCTGAGGCTCTCGAGCGCGATATGTCAGGAAATATCAGAGAGTTGGGGCAATAGAAAGTATATTGATATGCATGTATGAGGTGACGATGCCGACACATAAATGAAACAGGATATGACACCCTTCGGGTGTGCTGTTGGTGCTTGCTTAAAAAGCTGCGCAACAACTCAACTAAATTGAAATCATTCCATGTCTTAAATCACGAAGTTGAAAGTACACAAAAATTGGGACTTGACTATCAGAGGGTTTTAATAAAAATTATCGGACTCAGAAATCCCATGGTAGGGGATTACTGTAAATACCCTCGCGTTCAAACGTAGCTCTTTAAGCTAATAGAGACCAATCTCTTGGTGATTTGACTCCATAAGATCAAACGCTCGAGCCTGGTAATATGCTCTTCTGAAGTTTTCAAAGTCGGTTCGATCATCGATTCCCGGAGCTCCTCTATGAAGAACTGCTGTTTCTCGTCTGTGAAAAGTTGCAGTCATTTCTGCAAGCGGACCGGCATCAACTCCCTGTACGAGGTGATGCAGATTAATAGGCTCTGGGACGCCATTGCTGGGCATATCAGGACCTATTGGCGCAAGTCCATTAATCATTCGTTGTAAATTAATAGCCCCTGTCGCATCCTGCCTAAAGAAGTCAATCAGGTCATCTCGTTGATAGATAGGGCCATAGTTAAGTGCTTGAGGAATAATTGTTCCATATGCCGCAGGCAGATGTTCATCAGCCAATTGTCTAATTTCCTGCTCATTGAGTTGATAATGCCGTTTTCTTTTGTGACGCGCGAGGGTTCTTTTAGGCGTTGGATTTTCAGGGTCATCAGTAGGGAAACTTTGCACGTAAACAGCTTCAAGATAGGGGGTTAATTCTTGAGCTTCGTCAATGATCACTTGTCTACTGCGTGGACTTACAGCTTCAGTTTGAGCTTTAAGTTTTAGGTAATTTCTCGTGAAAGCACCTTTTAAAGGAGTCATGCGTTCTTCTGATTCAGGCTCTGAGAATGAAACTTTTTTTCTCGGGGGGGAATGCGCCTCTTTAGGATCTTTATTCTCTTGTTCGGCGTAATCCTTTTTTTCTCGCTCTTCTCTAAAATTATCTTGATTTTCTAGGTTCTGATTTGTTCTTTCACGTAAAAGAGCAAGCATCAGTGCCTGAGTAGCGGGTGCAATCTTTTGTTGTGGGCCCTGATTGTCAGAGTCATCGCTAAATAATCTTCTTTTGCTTTTAGGAGGGGCCTCCATAGAAAATGTGCCGTTGCTTGACCCAAGCATCGTTAAAACAAAGAATATACCTGTTAGATAAACAAAATTCTTCATAGTTTTCACACTGAATTGCATTTATAATTGAAAGTTTTCACACTGAATTGCATTTATAATTGAATTTAATTGCTCATATCTACTATCAATGTAGCCCAAATTTGACAAAGAGACAAGTTTTTTTAAGTAAAGAGTGTTCTATTAAAGTTTTTTTAGTGAGAATTTTATTGATCTCTTGAGAAAAAAAGGAGAAGCTTGTGCAGGTAGTGATAAAAAACTCGTAAAATTAGGATAACGAGGCTTTTATGGATTTTCAGGTAGTCTATTCAATCGGCCAAACGCGTTGGTATTTAGCAGTTAAGCAGTTTTACGGACTTGTAGGATATGATCAAGGGCTAGAAACGACCGATACGGTTGTTATAGCTACCATTGATGATTGCATAGTTGGATGTTGTCGGCTCTGTAAAGAAAATAATTCTCAGGTCATAAGAGGACTGCAGGTTCATCCTCACTATCGGGGTCAAGGCATAGGTACAGGGCTTCTCAAGGTTATCAGTGAAGTTCTGGGAAGTGAAGAGTGCTATTGTTTGCCCTTTATTTATTTAGAGAATTTATATGGGAAAGTAGGATTTGTTCGAATTGAGGAAAAAAATGCCCCGATTTGGTTTTATGAGCGATATTGTCATTATAAGAAACAAAATCTTGATGTCATTATTATGAAAAAAGGTGAGAACTCAGATCCAGCTAAATGCTTATTCCCTCATCTTGTTTAATTTTTACCGTATACAAGTTATACTCCCTAATGTGGGTTTAAAGGATATGCCATGGATAATAAGGCCACTATCGATTCGCTCAAGCAATTGGTCAAGGAATTTGTAGAGGAAAGGGATTGGCAACAATATCATTCTCCTAAAAATTTAAGCATGTGTTTGGCTGGCGAAGCTGCTGAACTGATGGAATTATTTACATGGGTGAATGAAGATGAGTCACAGCAGATGTTGGAACAAAGGCGAAAAGAAGTTGAGCATGAACTTGCGGACATTGCCTTTAATCTGCTAAATTTTTGCATGCGTTATAACATAGACCTTAGTCAAGCACTTGAAGAGAAGATACGACTAAACGCGCTAAAATATCCGATTGAGAAATCGAAGTCTAAAATTCTTAAGTATAACCAACTCAAGTAAAATACGGAGCAAGTACCAAAAGCTATGATTGATGAATTATTGGATATAGTTGATAGTAATGACCTTGTGATTGGGGTAAAGCCTCGATCAGAAGTGTATAAATTGGGAATGAGAAATTTCCGAGCAATCAATGCATTTGCCAAAGACGCTCATGGAAGATTATGGATTCCACGCAGAACAGCGCGCAAAGAACTTTTTCCTTCAGCACTTGATGTAAGCGTTGGTGGCCATGTAAAAAGTGGTGAGTCCTACGATGAGGCATTTTCACGTGAGTTACGTGAAGAGTTAAACATCTCCCTCGAAACTATTAAGGCACAGGTACTTGGCACGCTTGTTCCCCACGTGCATGGTGTTTCTGCTTTTATGAAAGTATATGAGTTTACGCTTGACTTTGACCCGCAGTATAACCAAGATGATTTTCAAGAATTTTTTTGGATCTTGCCTCAAGATCTTTCATTGTGTATTGCGGCGGGTGAACCATCCAAATCGGATTTGCCCCTTCTTTTAAAACAATTCTATTGTTAGAACATTAACGGCGCTTCATTTTGAGAAAGAGCCATTCTTTTTTTGTGTCGCCCCCGAGCTTTGTTTTAACGAGTGCGTAAGGTCCTTTTAATTTATTACCCTGAAGGTAAACTTCTATCGACCCGTGCTCATAGCAATCCTCAAGCGGCACAATCTTTCCAGACTTTTCTTTAATATTTTCAAAATTACCATGATCCCAAATTTCAACGGTTCCGGCTCCATATTCTCCTGCCGGTATGATTCCCTCAAAGTGTGCATACTCATAAGGATGATCTTCCGTTTCAATCGCTAACCGCTTTTCACCGATTTTGCGTGGTGGACCTTTTGGTACAGCCCATGATTTTAAAACCCCATTCAATTCAATTCGGAAGTCATAGTGCAAATGACTGGCATCGTGCTTTTGCACGACAAAAATGGGGTCAGTTTTTTTAATTTTCTTTCCGGCGGGTTCTGGTGTTTTTTTAAAATGACGTCGCGTCCTATAAGTTTTTAGTGAATTTGATTTTAGCGAATTAGCCATGTTTTTTTCTTTCGTATTGTGAAAGTTGTTCCATCAAATATCAGTATACCCTTAATTTTTTCTCGGTATTGAACCAATTATTGATTAACCTTAACAATGACGTTTTTTAAGAATATGCATAAAGCAGGAATTGGAGCGAATAACAAGATGGCAGGAATCAATTTTCTGATTCCTGCTTTAAAGAGAGACGTTAGACTTCAATGATCTTACGGTTGATGAGTACCACAACTTTTGTGTATCCAAAAAAGATATTCATATTCATAATGTGCTGCCACTTGTGCAAGTTGGAATTCAATGGTTCTTTGGTGATCCTCTTCCGACGATTTTCGGGCTCTTTGGACTCGGAGGGGTTGGCTTGGGAATGGCGTTGTCAAAGCCAGCGACGATTACAAAAATCATCTAGAGAATAAGTACATGAGTCAAAGAATAAACGATGAACTAGACCGAATGAGAGAGCAGCATTATAAAGAAACGATGCCACAAAAGCCTGAAACTAAGGATGGCACATTTTTTTTCACAACATATAGTGAGAGTGATCGAGGAACTACTTTTCATGAAGCTAGAAAGGCTGATGATTTTCCACCTGGCTGGACTAAAGAGTGGCGGAAAGTAAAAGGTGGAGATTTTATAGATCCTGATGATAAAATGGATAAAAGACAAGCTCCATGAAGGAGATCTTAAACATTGGGATGTGAGTGACGAAAAAGGTAGAAAGATACGTGAAGTTGCACCGGACGGAAAGGAGTTATGGCCAAATGGTCCAAAAAACAAAAACAAAAAACCACTCTAGTTCGAAAGAATATAGTCTGGAATATTTGAAATCTTTACCCTTGTGGAACTTTATTGAACAACGAATTGAACTTCTTGTAGAAAATCAAGATCTCCAATTGACCACATTTCAAGATGCTGTTGTATCTTATTTGGTAAAAGAAATTAGTAAAAACAAGGATACTTTATTTCCTAAGGAATAAATCCAGAATAGTGGAATCCTGCAATTAAATTAATCTGGCTATTGCGGGGTTCCGTATCTTATTAACCTGTTCCTTACTGAGATGTTTCGAATGAGGACCCCCGAAGAATACATGGCTTATCTCAAGTCTTACCTTTATGGGATATTATAGAAAAAGAAATTGAAGCATTAATTGATAACCAAGATCTTAAATTAAACACCGTTCAAGATCTTGTGGGAGCTTCACTTGTTGAAGTTGTAGAAAAGAACAAAAAGAAATTGTTCCCAAAAGAAGAATAGGGCAATCTCAATTGTGCTGAATTGATTAACTTCAATTCTTGCAAAATTACATAAATTTATGTATTATGTTAAATATGAACTTTCGAGAGAAAAGTTATGAAACGGAAAGACTTGGAACGGGTGCTAACAAAATTAGGATGGTGGCTAAAAAGACATGGCAGTAAGCACGATCTTTGGACGAATGGTGACGAGGAAGAAGCAATTCCAAGACATAATGAGATAAATGAGTTATTGGCAAAAAAAATATTAAAAACGGCTCAAATTTCTAAGAAGAGGAAAAGTAAATGAAAATCGGCGGAAAGGTCTGGAAGAGCAGAAAGGATGATTTTTGGCTTTCAGAAATCCCACTCTTGAATCTTATGGTTCAGGCAAATAGTAAAAAAGAAGTTCCAGAGATGGTTAAAGATGCTATAGAATTACTTGTTGATGATCCGACATTTGTTATTGATGCCATTTTAGTTGACAACTTCCTTTTTATAGAATCAAATAACACAAAAAAACTAATTGCACTCATTTTAAAGCGACAAAGACAAAAGAAACATCTGAAATTAGAAGAAATAGCATCAAATTTGAATGCAAAATCGATTAATGAGTACGCTCAATATGAGCAAGGGAAACATCTTCCAAATTTTGAAAAATTTGAACAGTTGCTCAAAGCGATTGATCCTGAATTGACACCATTCATGTCATTAAAGTAAAAAATTTGCTATTTCAATCAGTCTTGCAACTGATTTTTTAATGCTTCAACCTCTTTTCAATAATATTCCATAAGGCAAAGACGGAAGACGTATGTTCTCTTCGGGCGTCCACAGTTTTCAGGCCGTGTGAGGGTCAATACATCAAGACACATGCTTAAATTGTCGTTTTGCGTTTGCAGTAATAATCCGCTGATATCTTTTACCCTTGATTCCGTCACCGATTTATGGTACAATTAAATTGTTCTCAAATTATTGTGAGTGATGGTGAGCAAGCAAAACTATTTAGCTTATAGAGGCGCAAAGAAGACAATCGAGTGGTACTTTGATGATCGGAACAAGAAACCCGCTGAAGAATTTTTAATGATCTTGATAGGGAAAGGCAGCTCAAAGCATTTGAACTTTTTAAGTTTATGGCCAATAAAGGTGAGATTAGAAATATACAAAAGTTTCGCCATGAAGGCGATGGTATCTATGCATTCAAATCGCCTCCCGATAAATTTCTTTGTTTCTTCTTTGAGGGTTCTAAGATAATTGTGACCAATGCTTTTCAAAAGAAGAGTGACAAACTGTCTCCAAATGACAAGAAAAAGGCATTGAGATATAAAGATGATTATAGTCGAAGAGTAAATGCGGGAAAATATTATGAGTAAAAAGAATGAAAAAGGTTCTTTGGAATTGTTTGAAGAATCGCTGACTCCTGAAGAAAGGCGTCGGCACGAACAAAGCTATAAAGAGCTTCTTATTTCTGAAATGATCATCGCGGCAATGGAAAATGATGATGTTTCTGTGAGAGAGCTTGCAAAGATGGCCGGTGTTTCAAAAACCACAGTGCAAAATCTTCGATCTGGAATTTCACACGCTGCCGTAAGTAGTCTCTTTAAAATCTTCAAAAGTCTTGGGTATACAATCGTTGCCACAAAAGGCAATGAAGAGTTTCCAATTGTTGTTCCCGATATTGTTGAGACACATATGTCTGAAGAAGTATCAGCAACCAGAGATTATGTTCAACGTCTGGCCCGCAATAAGCATTAACTTTTCTTCTTTGGGTTAAAGATACGAAACTAGCCGCCCAAAGTGGCGGGCGGCCAAGCAAGCATTTGTAAAAGAAATCTTTATTAACGCTTTTTTATGAGCAGTCTTGTATTGAAGTATGGTTTCTCTTGTTGGTCTTAAAATCTCTTCATCCTTAAGCCACTAAAGGAATTGAGTGACCGAGTTCTTGTACGATCTTTTTGTATCTTTGCAGACGTCTTGTGCGGCAATAAGGATAGTACATTTTTTTCACAACATATAGTGAGAGTGATCAAGGGACTACTTTTCATGAAGCGAGAAAGTCTGATGATTTTCCACCTGGCTGGACTAAAGAGTGGAGGAAAGTAAAAGGTGGAGAAGGTTTTATAGATCCTGATGGTAATAAATGGGTAAAAGATAAATTACACAAAGACCATTGGGATGTTACCAACCCGAGAGGCAAACAAATTAAAGAAGTTACTCCTGATGGAAGACAAATTTGGCCGGACGGTCCAAAAAATAAAAACAAGGATAAGAAATGAGCAAGCGTCCTTATGATGATTATATATCTTCTCCGCTCTGGAAAATTGTGGAAAAAGCGCTTATTGATCTAGAAAATAATAATGATTTTGAAAGAACAACAGATCGGTATTATATGATTGGTTACATCGTCAAGCAAATTGAAACACATAAAAAAGACCTTAATTAATAGGCTCTTAATCGATGACAAAGAAACTTTATCTAAAAGACAAGCCCACAGAAGAATACATGGCTTATCTTAAGTCTTTGCCTTTATGGGATATTATTGAAAAAGAAATTGAAGCATTAATTGATAACCAAGATCTTAAACTTACCACCGTTCAAGATCTGGTGGTAGCTTCACTTGTTGAAGTTGTAGAAAAGAACAAAAAGAAATTGTTCCCAAAAGAAGAATAGGGCAATCTCAATTGTGGCATTTTATCGACTGCGATCTTAAAGGCATTGTAAATGCCTCCAGGAGATTTGCTTTCGAAGGTGATATTTCTCATACCAACAACATTGCCGGGACAAATCTTGAGTAGATCATTATACGAGAATTCGCCCTGAGAGCCTTTGTAAATTATCAGCGATACCAAATTGATTTAATGTAACGGAGATATACTTAATTGAAGGCCAACCGAATTAAGAAGTGATTTAATGGAGGTTAATCTTGGGTTGCCCTTCTCGCTGAGTATGCGATAGATATTCTGACGGCTGAGCTCTGATCGTTCAGCAACATCCTGAACTTGAATTCCTTGAGCGTCAAGCACATTTTTCAATGCAACTAAAAACATTTTGGGATCTTCATCTTCCATTGCCACATTAAGATAGGCGATAGCTTCATCGAAATCTTTTAATGATTTTAATAATTCTGGGCGCCAGTCTACGGCTTTTCTTTTATTAGTCATGTGTTTCTCCTTTGTATTCTGTCCAATATCGCTCAAATTTTCTTATATCGCGATCTTGGTCATCCTTCTTGCCTCCGCTTAATATTGTGATCAACATATTAAACCTTATATGGTCGATCATTTTATTGTTCTCCAAACCATAATAGATCCTATATCCAGGTCCAAAGTCTATTACGATTTCCCACATATCCGTAACGCCTACTAGCGGCTTACAATTACCAAAATTGCCAGATTCGACCCGATCTATCCTGTTCTTGATGATAGCCCTAACACCAGTATCAAACTTCTTCAGCCAATCTAAAAATGGATGTTTGCCCGATGGCGTTTCATAAATTTGCACCTTGATCTTCATAAGATAATTGTAACTTATATAAGACACAATGTCAATGATATAAATTGTTCATAGACTACCAGCGCAATTTAACATCGATTTAAATGGGATAAATCTCTTAATCTACACATCGGTCAATGCTATGCGGTGGCGTGACGAAATAAGATGGGCAAGCAGCTCTTTTTTTGGCAGCAAGGCATGGCTCGCAAGAAATTATTCGCTTATTACTTAAGAGAGGTGCCAAGTGAAATACCTCAAATAAAAATGGATGAACACCTTTGCACGTTGCTACTTTATGTGGCCATAGTAATGTGGTGCAGGTTTTGTTGGCTGCACTAGGGAATCATTATAGATGCTCAAGAAAACATATTTAAACAGATCCCCTTGCATTTTGCAGTACGTATGAAGCAGACCTTGATAATCGAGCAATTGCTCGATTCAGGAGCTAATGGCACTATAAAAGATAAGGATGGTTTTAACTGCAGCATCATGACCAGGAATTCTTGATGCTTGCTCAGATACTTCCTTTTTATAGAATCAAATAACACAAAAAAACTAATTGCGCTCATTTTAAAGCGACAAAGACAAAAGAAACATCTGAAATTAGAAGAAATAGCATCAAATTTGAATGCAAAATCGATTAATGAGTACGATCACAGTATGAGCAAGGGAAACATCTTCCAAATTTTGAAAAATTTGAACAGTTGCTCAAAGCAATTGATCCTGAATTGACACCATTCATGTCATTAAAGTAAAAAGCTACGGTATTGATTTTTTTCATTTGTTGGTGTTTACTTTTAGCGACGTCGCTCTTTCTTAGAGGGCTATCTTCGGATATTGAATGGGGGGGGTTAACGCTATGAAATTGTATTCTATTATTGTCTTGGCTGTGCTGGCCGCAAACTGCAATGCTGCACTGGATAATGCAGGTAAACGATTCACATTTGAATTTTTAAAGCGTTACAAGCGGCCCATAACTTTCTTTGAAGTATGTGGTGATTCGGATTTATATAGTTGGGAGCTCGAAAAAAAAGGCTTAATAGCGCTGCCGCAGTGCTATTACTCGAGCCATCAAAAAAAATTAATCAGCAACTTGTGAAGGTAAAACCTAAGTCGCTTGTAGTGATGAGTCCGGGCAAAGTAAAGCCATCGATGATTAAGAGTTTATCCCGTTGTGAGCAACCCGACGTTGTATTACTGCACGACGTTCCAGCCTATTTTAAGGCATCAGCCCGAGATTTTATTACTCCCTTTTTGGGTGTTGGAGATTATCTTCTTGTTGATGTTTCAAAACAAGACGTAGCTATGTTTAGTCAAAAGCACGAAAATAGTTCTCTCCTCATGCAAAAAGTGGCGCATGAAAACAGAGATGGTGGTTTCTTGGCTCTTTTTAAAACTGGTAAGAAAGGCTTGGAGGTGCCTCGCTGGACGTCATCGACAAAAAAAGTCGGAGTCATCAATTATTCGGTAACGAGTTCTTTTACTGAAAAGAAAATGCTCAAAGAAGAATTAAAAGTAACGAGTAATTGGGAGAAAGGGATTAACTTGCTGACGTTTGTTATGCTTTCAGGCGTCTATCCTCCTGATACTATTATCCGTAATGAAATTAAAGCATTAGCAAGTGTTCAGCATAATGATCTTGTGATTGGAAATATACTTATTCAAGGCACTCACTTAAAGCCGATTGACTTCAATGACAAGAGACACGATATTTCCGTCAAGAAATGTATAAATGCGCTTCTTGAGGCTTTTAGGAAAGACCGCAAAAAATTTAAATCACCAAGGGATTTTCACGACTTTTATCGAGAATTACTTGGTGCCGCTAACTAGGTTGTTTTGAAGGAGTGTCTTTTTTTGGCACAACAGAGAAGACCTACACATACAACTAAGGAAGAAACCCAAAAAACTGATGAAACGGTAAACCCGAACATGAACCAATCCAATACTGCTGTAAAAAGAGGGACGGTAAACCCGGACAGCATTAATGTGGTAACTGAATATTCTCGCGCTAGATAGTTGTAGAGATTGTCAACAGCGAAGTTGTAGATTAACATCATTAAGCAAACGTGAACAGCCACTGAAAACATATCTTGTGCCGGTACCGGGGTCCAATTTTCTGTCAGCAATGAATGAGCGAGGGCGCAGCTGCCACCGACAAGCATGCTAACACCATTTGCCAGAATTGGTTGATAGTCATCGGCTGTCGCTATTTTTCTTATGCAGATAAACCCGTAGACTCCAGCAAGATTAGACAGAATGATGATAAAATCACCCCAACTTAAATTCCACCACACTGTCTGCATCAGTTCAGAGTGAACGAACGGTGAGGCGACTGCAGGCATCGTTGCCAAAGTGGCGATAATGATGCCAATCCATTCAAGAGCAGAAAATTGGTCTTTAAAAATAATCCATTCCATAAATGCCGACATCAAAGGCGAAAGATTATCAATAAGGGCTGCACGAGTTGCAGTAACCGTCGCCAGACCCCAGTAGGACCAAATGTTTGATAAATAAGCGGTCAAAATTCCCGATAAGCCGAGTGGCCAGAGGACATTTTTTGAAAGTTTTATGGTTCGTTTTGTGACAAGATGGTAACCAAGAAGGATACCGCCCCCGAGAAGCATTCGTAGTGCTATGAGAAAAAGGGGCTGGCTTGTTGCTAAAGCCACTTGACTCAAGGGATAACCAATCGCGTACAGCAAGTTAGTTATGAGGAGAAGTATCATAAAACCTATTTTGTTGGTTATGCGGCATATACTCTTTATACATTACTCTTAGTTATGTGCTGAGTAAAGGATAATGTGAATTTCAAGATTATGGGGTCCGCGTTCTTTTCAATAGCTAAGAAGTTATCAGTATGCTAAAATAGAATACATTGTTAAACATTGTTTATGGGTATATCATGTCGAGCCATTGTGTTGTTATTGAGCAATCACTACCTTTGGGAGGTACTGTTTCCCTGATTGGGGCCAAAAATGCTGTGCTTGTGATCATGGCTTCTCTTATTTTAACCAGAGGCAAATCACGGCTTACAAATGTTCCTGCATCAGATGATGTTCAGCAAATGATCATTCTTTTGCGTAATTTGGGTGCTGAGATTGAATTTGATGTGTCACGCCAGACACTTGATGTGGACACTTCAAATTTGAAGGGATACATGGTTGGTGCTGAAAGTATGAAGAAGATGAGAGCTTCAATATTGGTGATGGGGCCTCTTTTAGCTCGATTTGGACGAGCACATGTTGCCTTTCCCGGTGGATGCATATTAGGTGCCCGACCCATCGATTTTCATTTAAAAGCCTTTAATCGTATGGGTGTAAAGATTGATTGTGCAGGTGAGTTTATCAAGGCTGAGACGCAAAAATTATCTCCCGCTCGAATTATTCTCGAATATCCTAGCGTTGGAGCGACTGAAAATATACTCATGGCTGCGGTATTAACTCAAGGTGTAACTCACATAATTAATGCTGCTCTCGAACCAGAAGTGCTTGATCTTATTACTGTTCTGAAAAAAATGGGGGCAACCATTAACATCAGACCCCCTGCAATGATTGAAATAGAAGGGGCCACGGAACTATCCCCCATTGAATATGCTATTATACCCGATCGTTTGGAGGCAGGTTCACTTCTTATCGCCGCGGCTATAACACAAGGATCGGTTACTATTCCCGATGCACCGGCATATGCTTTAGAGGTTTTTCTTGATAAGTTAAGTGAGATGGGCCATTCCATTCAGGTTGGACCTGGTGGAATGGGTATTACTTTTCAGGCTACAGCTAATCCACGAGCAGTTTCATTTAAAACCATGCCCTATCCTGGTTTTCCTACCGATTTGCAAGCACCTATGATGGCTTTGCTGACCTTAGCATCTGGTATAAGTGTTATTCACGAGACTGTTTATGAAAACCGTCTGCTTCATGTAAGGGAGCTCCAAAAAATGGGAGCCCAAATAACGATTGATGGTCAAATGGCCACGATAAAAGGTGTGGAATGTCTTTATGGTGCGCAGGTGATTGCTACCGATATTAGAGCTTCTGCTGCTCTTGTTATAGCGGGGCTTGCTGCTGAAGGATCAACGCAGATGACAGGTATCCATCATCTAACACGGGGTTATCAAGGCTTTAGTGATAAATTAAAGCATTTAGGTGCAAAAATTATCATAAAAGAGGCCTAGCTTTTTTGGAGATAAATCCCGGCCAAATCAGTGAGCTCACGTGTTATCGAAGCTTGTCTTAATTTATTATAATCCAGTTTCATGTGCGCAATAAGGTCGTCAGCATTGCGAGTTGCTGCATCCATTGATATAAATCGTGATGAAGCTTCCGCGATGAGTGAATCTATTAAGATTTCTTCAATAAGAGCTTTCAGAAAAAGATGTCCTAGAAAATTGAAGGTAACCTCATAGGATTGCTCACTTATCTCGGAATGTGTGGCATTGTTAGAGGAGGTCATAAAATGCTCTCTTTTAAGAATGGCAGTTTCATGGGATTGTAAAAAGAAGGTTTTTGGTTTGGTATACATGATGTTTACTGATTCATACGTGGAAGATAACACATAATCAGCAAGGGTGGTAACAAGCTTATTGAGCACGCTCAGAGAGAATTGGTCGTATACCTTCATCGTTTTGATCCCTTGAAAAAGAAGGCGTTCTTTTATTTGCTTGCCAATGATAATAAGATCATTTCCTGTAATTTGTGTCAAATTTTTTTGAAAATAGTTGGCTACATTGGCATTATAATTACCGCAGAGACCTTTTTGGGAACCGATGAGAATAAAAAGTTTTCGAGATGAGGCAGGGATGTCTTGTTGATTATTTTCGTGCAGAGTTATTTCTTTCACGGTATTCTCTATGTTACGTTTGTAGAGATCCAAAGATAGTTTTATTTGACGCAATCGTAGGTGAGTTGACATGGCGATGAGGCGCATGGCATTTGTTGTTTTTTTTGTCACCTCAGTGGCATTGATACGGCTTTTAAGCTGTATGAGATAAGACATGATGAAAACCCTAAAAATTTTGCACTCTATCTTCTCTAAATGTACGCTCTCCGCGTTTTGTTTGCAACTTCTTTGTTTTCTAACGTTGTTATCATCATGATTATAATAATTGACGCATACAATGTTTTAAAACAAAAAAGTAATACTTCCTATGTGAGCACAGAAGAAATAACGCTTTTTTTGAAACTTCTGGTTGAATATGCAGATAAGAAAGGTCATTCTCTTGTGGCAATATTTGATGGTGGCCCTTATCATTGGCCTCATGAGCATACGATCGGGAACGTGACGGTCATTCACTCTGGTACTCGATTGAGTGCTGATGATATAATTAAACGATGTTTAGATTCAGCTGAGCCGCATAATACTGTATTGGCGACGTCGGACAGAGAATTGTGTATCTATGCAAGCGATCATGGTGTACCTTCAATTGATTCAGTTGACTTTGCTAGGCTTGTTGAATCAAATTCCGATTATAACGTAATGAGAGTTGTCAAGAGTCAACAACCAGTTAAACGTATGAGAGAACAGGGGTTGAGCGAATTTGATCAGCTTATGGAAAAGGCGAGCCAAGTAATGATCTATAAAGATGAGGATATTTCACCAACGTCTCCGGCGCCTCACAAAGGTGGAAAAAAAATATCTAAGCAGGAAAAGAAATTGCAAAGAGTGGTAAAAAAACTATGAAGGTACATGAAATAACCTATACATTAGATACGTTGGAAAGTGTTGCAGAAGATATTTGTGAAATTATGCCGCTTGTCTCGGTGATGACCTTTACAGGGCCGCTGGGTGCAGGGAAAACAACTCTCGTGCAAGCAATTTTACGAAGATGTGGCGTTGAAGGTGCTGTTCAAAGTCCAACGTTTACCTATCTTTCTACGTACAGTAACGCTCAGGATCAGAGCTTTTATCACTTTGATTTGTACCGTTTGAATTCACTAAGTCAGTTTCAACAGGCAGGGTTTGATGAATATCTCTATCAACCACAAAGTTGGGCCTTGATCGAATGGCCTGAAATTATAAGACCGTTGCTTAAAAGACGAACGGCAGATTTTGTTATTGAATATGCTGGGGAGGAAAGAAGGCTGCTGAAGTATACGCTATCCGATTGCAGATAATTACACTATTCTCTTACGTAAATAAGAATCAAGCGTAATAATTTCTCCCTCAATTTTTAATTCATCCATAGCCGCGTCGAGAGCTCGTACTTCTCGATTCAGCGTTGCTTTATCGTCGGTTTGCCAGACGACCTGCAATAATTTTTGGTTGCCTTGAACGGTTTGTGCTAGAAAATCAATTTCAAAGCGTTCTTTGGTTAAATAGTAATTTATATTACAACGTTGTCGACGCAGATCAAGATAAACGACATTTTCAAAAAGTTTTCCTAAATTGCTCTCGTAATCGAACGTTACTGATCGCACCAGACCAGGGTCGACCGCATATATTTTTCGGGGGTTGGCATGGATTTTTCGGATGGATGAATCATATATGCTCACATTGAATGCTAAGTAAGCATCTTCAATATAATTGGCATAATCATACAGATTGTCTTTGCCGATACGGTATCCTTGACTCTTTGTGTCGTTATAAAATTTATTAAGTGAAAAGGGGAGACTTATATTGTGAAGCATGGAGAGAATCATATATTTGATAAGTGTCGGATTTTTAACATGATGTCTTTCAACAATGTCACGATAAATGGCAACGTCAACATATTCCTGCAAGGTTTGCTGGCGTATTGATGATTCAAACGAGATGAGCTCTGGAAATCCTCCAGAGGTGAGATAGGTGAGAAAATGTTGTTTCAATGTATCTTGGGTTTTTTTATCATAGCGTTGTTTAGAAATCTTAATATTCTGAGCACGCAGATATTCGTTAAAACTATAAGGCCATATTTCTATCTTAAGTGATCGACCTCGAAGGCTTGTTGCTATTTCAGTGCTTAATAATTTTGCAGATGACCCGGTAAGGCAAATATCGACATTTTTGCTATCACTCAATCGTCTTATAACAACAGGCCAATTCTCGACGTTTTGAATTTCATCAAAAAAGAGATAACATTTCCGTTCATGATTTTCGGGGTAGAGGGTATAAAAAGCTTCAACCATTTTTGAAAGTTTTGATTGATCAAGCGGTAATAATCGGTCATCTTCGAAGTTTATATAAAGAATAGAGTTTAAGCTTACCCCTTCTTTAATCAGCTTTAGGATTTGCTGATACAGAAAATAGGTTTTTCCAGCACGTCGCATGCCAACAATAACTTTAATTTTGCCAGGTACATCGGGGTACGGTGTATCTCGAATCATCAAATCTTTAACAAGCGATAGTTTATCGTTAAATTCTCCTAAGAGAATTTCAAGAAGTGACTGTATAGGTAAAGTGTCCATTTTTATTCCAATCTTTCCTTGTTCTAAGTATAGATTAGCAAAAATCTTTCCTTAATTCAAGGAAAGATTAGACATGCTCAAGGTTTGAATATCTGATTGTTCTATAATTTTTAGGGAGGATTAAAGATAAACTTAATTTTATTTAAGCATTTTTTTGGCCTAAAGCGGTTATTATAGCCCCAAATTTTTCAACATCGACCATACTGGCCATTTCATGTTAGCCAGTTAAAAGTTTCTGTAAAAGTTCTATATCGTCATAAATAGATCCCAACGTATAGTTTTTGTCATAATTTTTTAAAAAGTTATCTAAGTGGTCAGGGGTAAACTTTGACGTAATAATCTTGCTCAGGAGAAAAATTTTTTACGTTATATTCTTCAACATAATTCATAAGTATTTCAAAAATTTGCCGCAATTCTAGGGTGCTTATTGACATTATATGATTCCTCTAGTTTCTAATCGAACCCAGGTAATAAATATTTTTTCCCTCACGAAGTGCTTTCTGCTTTTCTTCACGCCATTTCTGGTATCCAGGTCCAAAAGGAATTTTTTCTTGGGTTAATTTAAAAAAAGCTTCATAAAAGTATGGAAAATGAGATACTTCTTGAAGCGTATCGCATAAATATAAATTTACGGGAGCCTCTCTGTCAAAAGCATATCGATTTAAATTTTTTTCAATAATTTCTAACAATTCGCTAGGATGAATCGTGTCGAAAATTCTACCCCATGTTAAAAATGCCCCCGTTTCTCTCGATGAGGTCACTTTTATAGCAACAATATCTTCCATATAATTTCCTAATAATTTTCTAAAAGAAGTTATCATTTCTAGTGAGTAATATTGCCTTCAGAATCAACGTTGGTATGTGATCCATCCGCGTGTCGAACGTCCCATTCTTGTTTTTTAGGATCCCATTCCCATGCATCTTCTTTATCAAGAAATCAACTAAGCCTTTTGCCGCTGATGAAAAATAGAATTTTTTGGCTAGAAATTTTATAAATCCTTAACATCAATAACCCATTGCGAAATGTCTTTTTTTGCTCTCCAGGTGGGAATAAAGTTGTAACAAT
This sequence comes from uncultured bacterium, assembly GCA_963699715.1. Taxonomy (GTDB): domain Bacteria; phylum Babelota; class Babeliae; order Babelales; family Babelaceae; genus CAVOUX01. The sequence continues at coordinate 88,496 of CAVOUX010000007.1, read as the reverse complement.
TCTCTATAGTAAATGGCTGACCTTTAAAAGTATTGGTGAAATTTTTACCAAATAAAAGCTGATTCCTAATAATGAGCTTTTCGTCTTTCTTGTAAAGCAGCCACCAATTAACCCATGGTGCCTTATTGGGATCTTGTATTTCAGTTATGAGGCAAGATTTAGGATGTCTTTTTAATCGCTCCAGGCCTTCCTGCCATTGCCTTTGATAATCGGTTATTGACCAATATTCTAAGGGCATATCGAAAGTTTCTTTAAAGGTGTTAATGATGATTTCGCCAACACAACATGGCATATCATAGACTTCTTTAATATTTGGATCGAGCACTTTTATTGAGATACCTGTCATATGTTTCTCTAGATCGATAAGTGTCTTTTTCACGATTCCCCAAAGAGGAGAAGATACTCAATCACCATCATCATCGTCATAGGAACGCTCGGTTATTGTTTCCCTTCGCCAATTGCAAGAATTCGTTTAACTAACGATCCAATAACAAAATCGATTAGTTGTTATCTCTAGATCTTTGGCTTGTTCATTTTTTTATGGCTTTTCCAAAAACTCGTTTATGCCAATAAGCTTTTTTATTATCATAAAACCACTCTTTATTCTTACTGTTTAAAAATACTTGCAGTTGTTTCATATCAGCTTTGTATCGATAGAAAAAAGAAATGATTTCTTTTAAATCTTTATCAGATATGCGTTTATTTTTTATATAAAGATCCAGCTCATTGTATACACCCTTATACTCCACGATAGATGGAATTTTTTTTATCCAATCAAAAAAAGCATCTTCATCAAACGGTGAATAATAATGCATTTTAATCGTTATGACTGGCTGCCTGCTCATTTTTCACCCCGTCTTCGACCACCAGGGATAACGTTTTCGTAACTGCCATCAGGATGTTGCACATCCCAGTGTGGACACCCATGCCCATTTGGTCCTGTTGGAATCCAAACACTTCCTCTTTTGTCCTTCCACCCATAACCTCTAGGGTGACGAATTTTTCTTCCGTCATAATTTCTAGGAGGCAGATAACCATCTTTTTCTGTGGGTTTTCCAGGTGCTTTTTCCGCTGCATGAAACGTGGTCTCTTTTTCATGAACATAAGAAGTCGTACCGTGATGTGTTGTCCATTTAAGTCGTTCTCCAACGTAACTTGTGGTTGTATGATGCGTGGTAGTTGCCTCTTCTTCAAGCATGGCAAAAAGTTCTTCAGTCTCTAACTTCTCAGCGAGTCGTTTGAGTTCTTCTTTATATGATTCAAGCTCGGGCATAGGACGAGGATCGCTATCATCTCCCAAAGAGGAAGCTGTCACTGCCACAGCGATTACTGCTCCTATTCCACCAGTGACAGTCATTGCAGGAGGACCAAAAAATGAACCCGCCCCTCCACCAGCAGTTGCTCCTTCACCAAAAGCCCAAGCCAATTGAACACCTACCCATGGCAATGCTGTATTGTGGGTGAGAATGCCATGCTTGCCCACAAGGTAATTATGATTTCCCTCAATTTGAATGGAATAGACAATAAGCGGCTTGTTTACAAATTCAATTTTTACTATTGGTTTCTGCTGCGTACAGTTACTTAGAAGCTTATCACCAACTTTCAATCTCAATGCTGGAACCCATTTCTTAAGCTCTGGAAGATAAAATTTTTGGGCTGGTGAACATATGATTGGTGACTCTCCGCGTTGGGCAAAACTGATTCTAAAATAGCAGTCTACCGTATTAGTAGAGGCACGCTGTACCTTAGTTTGTGAGCATGTCTTTTTATCAAAATCATAAGCGATAACCGTTTGATCTTCCTCAAATGAATCCTCAAACACAAAACCAATGCCCTTCATCTCATCGGGCATTTTTACTTGAGTAAAGCGATCAAAACCATGACCAAGAGATAAGCTGGTGAGCATTAAAAAATAAAAGAATAATCCATAACAATACATTTTGTTCCCCTGTAAAACAACAAATACATTTGCCTCTTGCTACTTATTCTTTTTTTGTTGTTAGATACTTTCTCGAAAGTGCCTCTATTTCATGTAAATTGTAACAATTATCCTATTTTGAATGACTTTAATCAAGTTCTTTTCCATATTTTTCAATTAAGCCAATTCCATTCAATTTTGGTCCCATAGTGACATTATAAGTTCTAAAAAAAGGCCAAGCGTTTTTGTCCATTTCTGTAGGTAAGTATTCAGACTCCATAAATCTTGACCATATGATGATTATTAGCTATAAAAAATGTTAAAGATTTTTCAACATCGCGAGAACACGTGGGTAAATAGTATGAAAATTTTTGTTAAATTATACGTGATTGCACACTTCTTTTTGTTTGGGCAATCGTGTCTTTGTATGCAAAAACCATCTTCTTTTGAAGATAATTTGCATATTTCAGGTTTTGATACACTAATGCCCTTGGCTGAGGCTGACGCAACAGTCACGCCGTTGCACCGCGCCGCAGGAAATGGAGACGTGGCTGCGGTACGACAATTATTAGAAGCAAATGCTCACATTGATGCTCGTAATGCACGTGGTGAAACCCCACTTCACTATGCTGCTCGTGGTGGGCATGTTGAGGTTGCCCAACTGTTATTAGAATGCCAATGCTCAACTCAAGATATCTCTATGAATGATCTTCATAATATGCATGTTAATGCTATCGAGGAATCTCCAATGCACGTTGCCGCGTCACATGATCGGCTCGATTTTGTTAGATTCTTAATTGGCCAGGGTGTGCATACTGATGGTAGAACAAGTAACGCCCATCTTCCATTGCATTATGCTGCGTATGCGGGAACTGAGGAAAGTGCACAAGCTGGAGAACTGTTTAAAAGAACAGGAATCGATATTTATGCAACCGAACTTCAAGCAAACACTCCGTTGCATATAGCTGCTTTTTATGGACGAGAACCTTTTGTAAAGTTTTTACTAACTCACCATGCGCCAGTTTATTTGCGGAATCTATTAGGCCAAACGGCATTACATCTTGCTGCAATTCGCGGGCATGATCGCATTGTTGGCCTCTTATTACAAAGAAATCAGGTTATCGATATTAGAACTATTCATGAAGTAGCTGTTCAAGGCCGTCTTGATATTCTTAATATGCTTCTAATGCGTTCGACAACCCCAAACAAAGATATTGAAATTCAGGTGGATGTTTCTGAAAATCAGCAAGACGTTAATGCATTGCCAGACGTAAAAATCCTCCTTACTATGAAGGCGAAGGTGCTCATGGCTACAATCCCAATAACAGCCGCCACCTATGAAGCCCCATCACAAGCTCAGCAACAACTTGTAAAATCTCTTTCAGTATTTGATGAATCATTCCCGGTTCAGATATTCGATATGATGAGGCCACTATTTAACGCTCTGATGTTTTTTGTCCTTAATTTGAATACGGTCTCCCAAATGCAGCCACGTAAACCTCAATAGGATGTCTTCATGAGGCAAGTCTTTAAGAGCTTTTTGATTATTCGGCTCAAAAATTGCTATAAATTGAGCCGAATAAATGCTATAATCGGCTCAGGACAGGTCAAAAATAAAGTGGAAAGAGGGCATAAAAAGTTTTAATGTGAGGGCGAATCAGAAATTATGAAGTATATTTGGCAGCATAAGCGATGGCCTCATTTTGAGTTCGACATTACTGGCATACAAGATATATTATATCATTATGCTCTCGCAACCAGTTCTTTATCTGATAATTTGAATCATTTACCCAATGATTTGAAAATTGATGCGACCATTGATTTAATGGTTGCAGAAGCAATTAAAACATCCGAAATAGAGGGAGAAAAGCTTGATAAAGAAGATGTTAGATCATCCATTAGAAATCAATTAGGTCTTTCTAAAGATACCACCTTTATTAAAGATCCTCGAGCCATAGGCATAGCGCAACTCATGATTTCTCTGAGAAGAAATTATGCTCTACCTCTTTCGAAGGAAGAATTATTTTCGTGGCATGCTATGATACTTCCTGAGTCATTACAGGACGAAAGTATGGAAATCGGTAACTGGCGGACAGGTAAAGAACCCATGCAGGTAATATCTGGTCCAATAGGCCAAGAATCGGTTCATTATGAAGCTCCTCCAAGTTCAAGACTTAATGAAGAAATGGAACAATTTATTACCTGGTTTAATGTGACAGATCCAGCAAATGGGAATGTTAGCCTTCTTGGACCCGTGAGAGCTGCTATTGCACATCTTTATTTTGAATGTATCCATCCATTTTCTGATGGGAATGGAAGAATCGGTCGAGCTATTTCTGAAAAAGCTCTTTCGCAGGAGCTAGAAAGACCCGTTTTATTTGGTCTTTCTACCATCATACAAAGGCATAAAAAAGAATATTACCAACAGCTTTCTATTGCAAGCAAAGATGATATGAATATTACTGCTTGGATTGAATATTTTGTAAAGACCATATATGCAGCTCTCTTAGATTCTCAAGAACAAATTGTTATGGTTGTTCAGAAGGCCCAATTTTGGAAGCATCATGCTTCACAATTAAATGAAAGACAATCGAAAGTATTGGGGAGAATGTTTAAAGAAGGAATTGCTGGATTTAAAGGTGGCATGAATGCTCACAAGTACATGATTATTGCACACTGTTCGAAAGCTACAGCAACAAGGGATCTTGCCGAGCTTTTAGCGTATGGCTGCATAGAGCGGTTACCAGGTAGTGGGAGAAGTACAAGTTATAAAATTCGATTACCTAAAAATGCTTCTTAGGACTTATGCATTCAGTTCATGAAAGATATGTTGATATTGATAATCAGGAACAATTATGGCGTTTCTTTTGTACTATCATAAGTGAAGTCAAAATAAGACCATAGTGGTCTTTGCTATTTTTTGTCCGATAACTCATATTTTTCACTTGGTCTTGGCCGGCAATAATGAAAAAGATTGCAAAAAAGGTGAAAAAGAGTAATATAAACATACAGAAAATTAGTATTTTGGCGAGATTCCCGAGCGGCCAAAGGGGGCGGACTGTAAATCCGCTGGCGTACGCCTTCGAAGGTTCGAATCCTTCTCTCGCCACCAAAAAATCATGCGTAGTAGAGCATGATTCTTCTGGAAGCTAACACTTCTTTATCTTTCACCTCTTTATCTGATGGGGATGAAAAAAAACTCTCAATGCTTTTTGAAGCCATTTCGAATAGATAATTATATGCCGGTTAAAAAACTTCTTGAAAGCTAGGTTTTTGAGGATGAAGCAATTTTGAACTTGGATATAATAGAACAAAAATGAAACATGAACTTACATTAGGTGAAATGGTTTAATGTGAATAAAAAGATGATTATTGTTGCGGGAGCATTCTTTCTCGGTGCGATATATTGGTTCCATCGATCCAATAAGGAAAAAATTCAATCTCCTTTTAAAACCTATGCGAACCTTATTCCAGGAACCTATCGCGTTGGGTTTACCGATTTGAATGAAGAGGTGAATATCAAATCGCTGCCAATCAAAGGTACCGTTCCACCATGGTTGGAGGGTACTTTGTATCGCAATGGACCCGCTAAATTTACATCTGATGGGAGTGCTGTTTCACATTGGTTTGATGGACTTGCCATGATTCACGCATTTTCAATGAATAATGGCGTCATATCTTATAAAAACAAATTTTTAAGGACTCGCGATTATGAGTTTGTCAAAAATACCGGAAAGATGTTTTTTTCGGGCTTTGCACAAGACCCTTGCAAGTCCCTTTTTAGGTCTATAGCGTCCTTTTTTATTCCCACAACTGGAGATGTTGTCCAGAACGCCAATATTAATATTGGCAATCTTTCTGAGCGTCTTGTTGCTTTTTATGAAACTCCTTTACCGGTTGAATTTGATCCTCAAACGCTCGAAACACTTGGTGTAATGCACTATAACGATGGATTGCCTGAATCTCGTATTCATGATACTGCCCATCCCCATTACGATGCTCAAAGAAAAGAGTATCTCGGATACTTTACTCGCTTTGGAAAAGTGAGCAACCATAATCTCTTTCGTATAAAGGATGGCGCAACACAGCGTCAGATCATTGCGTCGATTGATGTTGAAGAACCATCATATATGCATAGCTTTGCGATAACCAAAAATTATGCAATTTTAACGGCCTTACCGTTTGTGGTTAATACTCTCGATTTGCTTTTAAAAAGAAAGGCATTCATAAAAAATTTTAAATGGAAGCCGGAGATTGGAACACGATTCATGGTTATTGATAGAGTAAATGACAGGTTGGTTGATATTTTTACAAGTGAGCCCTTTTTTGCGTTTCATATGGTGAATGCCTATGAAGAAGGCGATTTGATTGTGCTTGATTGTATAATTTATCCCAATAGTAGTGTTGTTGGTGATGCGACCTTTGCAAAACTTTTGGAACCCCATCAATCAAGTCGAAAAGAAGATCATCCGCAACTTACTCGATTTATAATAGATCTTAACAATAAAACTATAGTGAGCCATAAGATTTCTGATGAGTCTATTGAACTGCCTCGTATTAATTATGAAGGCTTTAATGCCAAAGATTATACCTACGTCTATGCCTATGCAAAGAGAGATAAGGAATTTGCTTATATTGCAGATAAATTAGTGAAGATCAACGTCAAAACTGGCGATGTTACATCCTGGCATCAAGAGCATTGTTATCCAGGAGAACCCGTTTTTATTGGAGCACCAAACTCACAAGCTGAGGATGATGGGGTGATACTTTCAGTTGTGTTAAATGCACAACTTAAAAATTCTTTTTTATTAGTTCTTGATGGCAAGAATTTCAAGGAAATTGCACGTGCGGAAGTTCCGCATCATATTCCTTTTGGTTTGCATGGAATTTTTGTATCCGATACATAAAAAATAAATAATTTTTGTGTATAAAAATTCTTTTTTTCCAAAGGGAGCTAAAAAGATTTGATGTCGAGAAGAGGGGACTTGATAATGTTAATTTTTTTTAATTCTTTATTGTTTTTGCTGCACTCATGTTACATGCATGGTATGGAGAAGCCAAAGCAGGATTTGTCTGAAATAAATAGAGAGCTACGGATTGCCGCAGCTCAAGGAAATCTGGTCCAAGTACAAAATGCTTTAGCTCATGGTGCTGATCCCAATGCGGGGAATGTGTATGGTGAAACACCATTAATATGTTCCATTAAGTGGCGGATAAAACACCATGATTATTTGTCTATTATTGATGAGTTAATTAATGCAGGTGCAGATGTTAACCGAGCTGATAAAAAATATAACATCAGTCCTCTCTGTTGGGCCGTGAGTCGCCATGATTTAGAAGTTGTTCGAAAATTACTTGAATATGGTGTACTCACAGAGGGGGCATTGATCTTGAGTTTGCAAAGACAATGTAATGATATTTCCCGTGAGCTAATCATGAATGGGGCTTCTATTCGATGGATATTTGAATACGAAAAATGTGGCTATTCTTTTTTTCTCAAGGAAGTTAAAAATGTGTTTTCTGAATGGTCTTGGCGTGCTATAAGTAACAAGAATTCATCGTATTTGACCGTAGACAATTCGGATGACAATTTTTTGTATGCGGCTGGGCAGGGATATCTCACTGCGACAACTATTTTTGAAAAAACTATTTTAAATGATTTGCTTCTCAGAGCAATTGGCTATGCGCTTCGTGGCGGAAACGCAGATACTTTAAGAATTTTGCTGCGTGAAGCAAAAAAGAGAAATGTGGTAGATGATGTAAGGCTATCACGCGATTTAAAGGTTGCTGCACGCATTTATAATGCACTTTCTGCTACTTCCACCAAAAAAGTGATTGCGGAATTAAAGAATTATCAACAAATAATTAATGTGCTCAGTGAAGAATTGTCTTCTATAATTATTCCTCTCATATGGGAGTTTAACGGTAGTGACTTGGTTGTGACATGGTTCTGTTTTTTGCCAGCTGAGCTCATTGCTATGCTTATTTTGTTTTATAAACCCCAAAAATATGAAAACGGAATATCGGTAATTGGCGAAGGATGGGGGAACTATTTATGAATTTAATTATTTTTTTGACTTGAAGGCTTTTGGTATCTGTTTTTGATTGTTCCAGTAACGACTGTTTACGTGAAAGTGATCTTGCAATCAGTGTACAGATATGATACATCTCCTTGACTTATTATTTCAATCTGATAATATTTAACTGACAAATAAGCCTCAATAGCACTTTTATCAGGTGAAGCGATGAACATCCACTCTTTTTTAAAAAGATTCAGGTATATTGTTATTTTCCTTTGTCTTATCGTTCAAACATTCTCTCAAAGCATTGATTTAGACGCCATTATAAAGAAATATGGCTATTGTTATGCAAACGAAGCACAGAGGGCCTTGGTAAAAGAGGCTCAAAAATGCTGTGGGATTACTGAGAAAGTTCATGTCGTTAGTTATCCTGATTCCTCTCAAGCGCAAACTATTACCTTTGGGAAAGAACATGTTCTGGCGGTTTGCAGAACTGAAATCACTCCTTTGACTCGCGCGATAGTTTATCATGAATTAGGACATGTTTCTTACAACGACAGCCCTTTAACTTCAAAATTGAACGCAGGACTCATTTTTGCAAAAGACCTTGTTCATGATGCAAATCTGATCAAAGCGGCATCGCGCATAAAGCAATATGTACATAACGCACTTCTTGTGCTCGATACTTCTTCCCCCTTAGGATCGCAAATTCTTTCTTTTGTTGCCAAAAAAGGCAAAAAAACCATACTTAATAAACAAATAGATTCCATAAAATCCGCTGTTCCAACCTTTAAAATAGAAGAGATTGTTGAACAACGGGCAGATATCTTTGCGGTTTCAAAGCTGCTTGCTGAAGGTCGATGGGATTCAATCTTAGCCCTAATGAGCGATCTCTTTGGTGATGACCAAGATTTATTATTGATAAGAAGGGTCTTAAATATTGCCGGTTATCTTATTGCGCAGAAACAAGATATAAATATAATTCTGCGCCGTTTTGCCACTACTCAAGCCATTTTATAACCTGATTATTGATTTTGCTCAGTCTATTGAGCAAAATTACTCAGCGTATTGAGTATTCCCATAATCTTTTTTAGTTCGATTTATAATTACCTTGCAACTATTCTTTTTCAAGGATGCCCCGATGCAGAATATGTGAAACGCTATGAAAAGATCATTGAAATATTACATAAGGCAAGTCATCCCTTTAATGAAACAAGGGATGTTAGTACGTTCCTTGCCGGCGCAAGGATTTAATAGCTGATCATTCGAAATATGAAGGATTATTTCGGTGGATATCTGGTTCCCCAAAGATGGAGGATTTGGAATTGTCCGGCAAATAAGCGAAGTGTAAATTATTTGAGAAATGGATTGCTCGTTGTAATCTTCTGTTGCTGAGGTGTTAATGGATGGCTCGTGTGCCATTTTTGGTCATGAGGGAGACGGTGATGCTGCCGCTTACAAGCAAACAAGAGAACGTCGAGCACACGATTGATTTCTTAAAGTGGTGGATATGAAAGCTGTTGAAATGATGTTAAGTACTGTGCACATGGTAACACTCAGAATGCAAATAATGACACTTCTTTGCACAGGGTTATTTTGAGCGGACATGAAGAAGTCGTGAAGATGTTGCTGCAAATGGTCCTTATTGAGCTTTTGTAAAATGAAGTAATAAATTTGCTCTATTGGGATTTAATATACTGAAGAAAGCTGTTCTATCGTGTCTTAATGTACGTAACTGGTCTGAGAGCATATGTTCCTTAATCAATTGGTACATATAAAGGTATTTATCTATCTCCTACTGTGTTGTGAGTAGTTGTGCCAGCTTCATGAACTCTGTGTCATCAAGTTTCTGTTTTTCCCTTTGCATTTTTGAAGAAGAATCTTTACCAGGCAGAAGCGCTATGTAGGCGCGTTGTTTGTTGGAGAACTTGTTTTGTGGCATTGTGTTCCATATAATGACCATTGAGAAAAGCAGAAATGAATTAATTAAGGCGGTGTGAAACTTCATAACAAACCTTTTTGCATGATACGTTTACGGTAATATAATGTTCGCAAAAATGCCAGACAATCCATTATTTTTTGATCTGTGTCATAAGAATTTGTTTATTGATTTGCTCCGTATAACTTGTTACTTTGTCAATGCATTTCCATAAGTTGAGGGTTTGGATGTGAAGTTATATGTTAAAATCTGGTTATTAGTTTTTTTCTTCGGAATATTGGCATTGAAGGGAATGGAACAACGGGAAGATGCCTCAAAAAAAATGGGGTGGACCCCATTGCATACGGCAGCTTGGGAAGGTGATACTCCGGCAGTTAAAACGTTGCTTGATATACATGAAGTTGATGTCAATGCTCAAGATGCATATGACTGGACACCATTGCATTGGGCCGCTCGGAGAGGCAACGAGGCGGTGTTTAAAGTTTTCCTGAGTGCTCAAGGAATTAATGTTAATGCTGTCACTAAAGATGGCAGGACGGCACTTCATGTGGCTGTTGAAGAAGGCCATAGAGACATAGTTGAGGCTTTGCTTGAAGTACAAGGAATTAAAGTGAACGTCCAAAATGAGAATGGAATGACGCCATTGCATGTTGCATCTCAAAATGGTCATGAATCAGTAATCAAAGCTTTGCTCAGTGTTCAAGGGATTGATGTATACGCTCGAGATAAAGATGGGCGGACTCCATTAGATGTAGCTACTTCGTATGGTCGTGCTGTAATGATGGGAACATTGGATCCTAAAGAAATTAATTTTAATATTTCAGATAAAAAAGGCAGAACGCTCTTGCATCTTGCTGCTAAAAATGGTCAGGTGGCGGTGATTGAAACTTTGTTGAATACGAACGGGATTAATTTTGACGTTCGAGATAGAAATGGATGGACTCTGTTACATGTTGCTGCTAAAAATGGTCATGAGATTGTGGTTAAAGCATTGCTGCGCGCAAAAAAAGGAATTTATGTTAATGCTCGAGATATACATGGCCGGACTCCCTTGTATTGGGCTGCTTTGCATGGTCGCGACTCCGTCGTTAAAACTTTGTTCAACGTCAGGGAAATTGATGTCAACACTTCAGATAACGATGGCTGGACCCCACTGCATGCAGCTGCTTTGATGGGTCATGAGGCAGTGGTTAAAACTCTAACTGATGTACCCAAAATTAACGTCAATGCCTTAGACATAAATGGTCGAACTCCGTTGCACGAAGCTGCTGAGAAGGGTCATGGGGTAATAATTAAAATTCTGCTTAATGCGGAAGGAATTAATATTGATGTTAAAGATAATGACGATCGGACACCGTGGAATAGCGAAAATGTCACTGAAGAAATACTTGAAGCTGTCGCGAGAGTAATTCGAGATAAATCTGGAGGGACCCCGTTGCATTGGGCTGTTTGGGAAGGAGATATTGCAGGAGTTAAAACAATGCTTGATGCAAGAGAAATTGATGTGAATGCACCAGATACAAATGGTCAAACCCCATTGCATTGGGCTGCTACGCGTAATTCGCCTTATTATAGAGGAATGGTTAAAATATTGCTGAGTGCTAAAGAAATTGATGTTAATGCTCGAGATAAAGCTGGACAAACCCCATTACATAAGGCTGCTATGTATCACGATGTTGATGCGATTAGAATATTGCTAAGAGCGTCGGGAATCGATGTTAAGGTTGCAGATAAAGATGGCAAGACTGCATTGCATGTGGCTACTATGCGATATTATTATGATATTAGAACATTGCTGAGTGCTAAAGAAATTGATGTTGATGCTCAAGATAAAAATGGATGGACTCCCTTGTATGAAGCCGCTGGGTATGGTAATGAAAAAACTGTTAAAGCGCTTCTTGCAGCCGGTGCCTCTGTAAACAGTATTATGCAGAGAGGAATATTACGTTCAGATGTCGAGGTTCACAGATGGACACCATTACATAGAGCAGTACATGAATATGATCTTGAAATTGTAAAAATTCTGCTTAACACAGTCGATAGTAACGTGAATGCCATTTCAGAAGAAGGATTAACGCCACTTGATATAGCAGTTCAGAGGTGCCGAGGTAATACATCCATCATACGAGAATTGCTTTTGCATGGAGGCAAACTGTGCATTGATGAAAATGGAATAAAGCTCCAAAAGTTGTTTGAGAATCAGCTTCTTATATCAGCTGCGATACGTAATACCGGTGCCGTTGCAGGAGAGATTGAGACGATTAAACAAGCGTTACCCTTTGCAATCGGACAAGGAAATGTAGAAATGGTCGAGCATTTTCTGTCTTTGCTTCATGATGAATTGCCATTTTCAGAGATGATCGATCATGTTACTTTCCTGTTAAAGCACTCTATAACCGATGCCCAAAGGGCAGCATATCAAAAAATCATTAAACTGCTTGGGCAAGCCGGTCAAAGGGCCAAAGTATGCTCAATTTGCTGTGATACTTTTTATCAGACACCTGAGTTGAAAACTAAGACGTTAGACTGTGTCCACAAATTTCATGCTCAGTGTATTAATCGATGGCTGGAAATGAAGCAAGATTGTCCCGATTGTCGGGCAGTTCCTGGAACTATTGATAGTGAGTCGCTGGATAAAAAATTGATGGCTGTTATTGCTGCTCGTAAAGAAAACGCATGTGAAGAAATCGAAGAATTATTAAAAAGAGGAGCTGATAGTAATTATGATAAGCAAGGAATAACGCCATTCTGTCTTGCAGTGTTATCAAACCGTACTGATATTGTTCGTTTATTGTTAAAATATATGAATATTAATCCAATTAAGGATTTGCAAAAATGTTTATTGTGCGCTGCTGAAACAAAGTTGTACGAAATGATGACTGTCTTAATCGATGCAGGAGCCATTGTTGATATTAAGAATAGGACAGTAGTCGATGCTATGACCGAAGTATTAAGACAAGATTGTTTTATGCTTATGGCAGTCTTAGGAAACCAAGGTATTGGAAGCATGATCACTTTCGTCAACGATGTATCAGTAATTAAAAAGGCATTACTTTTTGCTATTGCACAAGGGCATGTGGATGTTGTTGCAAACATAGTAAAAGAACTTGTTGCCAGAAACAAGTTCGATGCGAATGAATTTTCAGGACATGCAAACCTGCTTCTGCAAAGATGTCGAAATGAAGAGTATGTGAATCGTTACAAAGAAACCATAGAAATAATAGAACGAGCGCACACTTTAATACCCCAGGGTATACCAGTTAATTCCTTGCCAGCAGCTGGATTTAATAGTTAATAAGTATACGCAAAAGATCAACTAGAGGGGTTTGAATATGAAGTTATATGTTAAAATCTGTTTGGTGGTTTCTTTCTTCGGGATGTTAGCACTGAATGGTATGGAGCTGGAAGATGATCTTGAATATTGCATCAAGGCTGGTATAGATCCAGAAATATTTCAAAATACGGCTCGTCATAGTCTTATACGAGCAATATTTAATGATGACGTTCAACGTGCACAAATATTAATAGAAAATGGCGTGGATATTAATGGAAAAGATGAAACATCACCTTCTTATAATACAAATCGAAACTATTTGGCTTTAGTCAGAAGAGCTTTTCAGCCCATTGCTTCTCTTGTTCTTCTTCCACAGATAAGATCGCCACACGAACCAAAATTAGAAATGCAAGCAACACCACTACATTTCGCGGTGCATTATGGAAGTGAGAAAATTGTCGCAATGCTTCTTTCTCTTTCTAAACTTGATGTTAATAAATATGATGACAGGGGATATACGGCCTTGCATTTCGCTGCACAACAAACTAATAAAGAAATAATAAAATCGCTGCTTTTAAGAGATGATGTGGATATCAATGTCCAAACCTATGAAGGTTGGACTCCTTTACATCTTACGGTTCAATTTAATAACGAATATGTATTAGAATTGCTCCTATCAAGCCCTGATCTTGATGTTAATATCACAGATAAACAAGGGTTTACTCCATTACATATAGCTTCAAAAAATGGCTCTGTGATGGGACTAAAAAAATTGCTTGCCCATTTGACAATCAAGGTCAATGGTTTTAAAGGGCGTGAATACGATCCTTTTGATTTGGCAGTGTGTAATGGCCACAAAGAAATACTCTATCTTTTTTTTGATTATTTTAATAGCAATGAAGGATGTCCTGTTAACAGTCTTAATTACGCTCTTCGGGTAGCTCATCGGCGTAATGATGAAGGATATTTATTATCTGACAGAGTGGATAGAGTGAATGTGGTACAAGATCATGAAGGAAATACACCATTATTTTTGGCTATTAAAAACAAGTTCTGGGAACTTGCTACTAAAATACTTCTGGTAGAAGGCATCATATCAAAAAGCGAAGATGCGCCCCATCTTAAAAGATTTGAAGATTCACCATCCTTAGTTGAAGAACTTCAATCCGACATAGAGCGGCAGCAAAAAATAGATCATGAGCAGTTTAATGAACTGTTTCTGTATGCGATTTTACACAGCAACAATGAGCTCGTTCAAAAGCTTTTACTCTTGGTTGAGTATCAACAAAATGTGCTCGCAACGCATACTATCTTGGAAGCATTTTGCATAGCTTTAAAACAGAATGATGTTTACTCTCTGAAATTGCTAGCGCCCTATATGATTTCGAGAAATCTTTTTTGCAAAGTCGTTACTTTTTTAAGAATTGTGAAAAACATACCTGTAAAGATTTCTTTAGCTGTAAAAGATCTCATGGTTCATTATCTTGAAATTTTAAATCGAGGTCCGAATATTATTGCTATTAATAATCATGCTCAGCAATTACCAAAAGAACTCGTTCATGAGCTTCTTAAATTTGATTTCATGGCAAATGCTAAAAAATAGGAGCATTATTCCTTAGCACTGACAAAAATATGCGATTTCTCTCTTTATTTTAAATTTAACAATTTACTTTTATCAAACTATAATATCCAGAGTTATTCTTATGAAAAAGACGGCATAATGAAAGTTGTTTATAAAATCTTTTTTCTTGTTCTTATCGCATTTCTCTCAACATCATACCCTATGGATCCACCATGCAATGTCTATCGTAGGTCTATCTCGCCTTTTGAAAACGTAGATCTGAACATGGTGGAAAATATGATGAAATACCTTTAAAAGCGGCGTTAACAAAAGGCAATATGAAGATAGTTGCGCTTTTGCTCAAAGAAGGTGCACAATTCGAAGCGCGTGATAACGAAATCAAACAAATCATTGAAATTATTTTTGATGACGAGCCATTACTGGTTTACCTATTGCTTGCTCATGCTATTGCCAAAAAAGGTCTACCGATGTTAAGCAAAGCGGTTGAAAAAATGCAACGGCAGGTTCTTATCTTGGATGAAAAAAATGAGATGCACAAAAGATGTCTTGGATTGCTTACTGGTGTGCAACCTTTAATCAACATTTTGTCTGTTTTCAAGGAAAAAAAATCATGGCTTTCTTTATTGCCAAATGAATTACAGCAAGGGATTATTGCCCTCATTTTATTTAATTTGATGCAAAAGCGATCCTAGCATTGCTTGGTAATGTCAATAGTGCTAAACTCCGTTCATGTTCGTTGATATAAAGGCAATGGTGATGAAATTTTTTATAGCTTTTTTTTGTTTTTTAATTCCATTGGTAGCCCATAGTATGGAGCCTGAATCTCAAAAAGAGAAACTAAAAAAATATTCACTTCATGCAGCGGCGGCTCGTGGAGATATTGATGAAGTTCAAGATCTTTTGAGGAGCGAAAATGATATTAATGCGCAAGATGCACATCAAAAGACGCCGCTTTATTATGCGGCATCACACGATCACATAAAAGTCGTGAGATTGTTGCTCGATAAAAAAGCGGATCCTACCATAGCCTGTAAAAAAGGGTTTACGCCTCTCCATGCAGCTCTTTGGAACGGAAATGTTTTTGTAGCAAAATTATTATTTGAAAAATCTACAATTGATATATACAAACCCTTAAAGTCATTTGAGAACTATAACTATACTCTATTACATGTTGCCGCTCTTGCCAATAAATCCACACCTTTTATATGCCTGAGCAAACTTTCTCGGCTTACAGAAATCAATGCTTTAAACGGCGATGGATTGACACCATTACATATAGCAGCTATTCGTGGCTATGACAAGGTGGTTAAAACTCTGTTAGAAGTTGGAGCGCTTCCTGAGGAGAGAACCAATAACGGTCAAACACCCTTGCATTGGGCAGTATTGAATGGACATGCAAACGTGGTAGAAGTTCTATTAGCTGCCGGGACAAATCCAGATGTAACAAATGAAAATTGTGAAACGCCATTATATTTAGCTGCAAGAAAAGGCCATTTTAAGATAATCGAAATTTTGTTCAAAAATCAAGCTGATCCTACCAAGTCCGGTGAGAATGGAACAAAACCGTGGCAAATCGCTCTTTTGAATGGCCATAAGGAAGCATTTGAATTATTATTCTTAAAATCTCATGATAATATAAATGCGGATTGGTTTAAATCACGAGTTGCTAAAGGAATTAAATTATTGCATTATGTAGCGGAAGAAGGTCGGGTAAGTGCGGTAAACATCTTGCTTTCTGTTCCTGGTATTATCGTCGATATTAAAGATGCTGCGGGATGGACCCCATTGCATTTTGCTGCGGAACAGGGGCACATTGAAATAGTCGAGCTGTTGCTTGCAAATCGTGCGCAAAAAAATGTCCCTAACAATAAGGGCATGACGCCCTTGTATCTCGCTGCCCTTAATAATCATGAAAATATCGTTGCATTGTTAAGTAATGGCGATAAGAATTCGGACGATCATCCGCTTAATATAGCTCTGCACCATGCTGTACAATCGAATCATGAAGATGTCATGGATGTATTGTTAAGACTTGGTGCACGCGTTAATACACAAACGGGTTATGGAGGAACACCGCTTCATGCAGCTGCTAGAAATGGTCATGAAAAAATCGTGCAAAAATTGCTTAAGAGCGATAAAAGCGGCGTTAATCTGACGGATAATCTTGATATGATTCCATTACATTATGCTGTAAAATATAATCATGAAAATGTGGTCATACTATTGCTCAACAATGACGCCAACGTCAATGCTCTTAATACTGATGGGAGAAGTCCTTTAGACTTGGCATTCAAAAACGCTTCTTCATGGGATTCACCATGGACCATAATCCAACAGTTACTTGATCATAATTGTGTTATTAGCGAACTCAATAGAAAACAATTAGATCGCTTTAGTACGAAGTTACATTATTCTTATAGACCGAGTGCTGGTGAACAAAGGTCAATCAACACTCTTCATGATGCAGCTGTTCAGGGTGATGTAGAAAAAATAGAAGAATTTTTATCAAATAAGAATGATATCAATGATGAAGATAATCATGGGTATACCCCATTACATTACGCAGCGGCCAGCGGTCATGCTGATGTTATTGAATTTTTACTTGCTCACGGCGCAGCGATAAAACGGGCACATTCTAACGGTCTTTCGCCGCTTCATGAAGCTATTTGGAATGGACATATATCACTTGTTAATTTGTTCCCCTGCTCTCATAATGATATTTATGTTCGATTAAAGGATAGTGGTGGAAATATTTTGCATTGGGCGGCAAGAAAAAATCATGTATCACCATTTACGCGTTTTTGCAAGACAGGCAAGCTCGATATAAATACCAGAGATGCCAATCAGATGACGCCATTGCATTGGGCTGCAGAGTGTGGGCATGCCAGTTTAGTTGCTGAATTGTTAAAAATTGAAAATATCGATAAAAACCCAAGAAATAATAAAGGATTGACACCACTGTATTTAGCCGCTTATAACGGGTATAAGAATATTGTCGATTTATTAATAAAGGATGGGGTCGACGTTAATAAGATCGATGATAAGGGAAATACTCTTCTTCATGCAGCTGCAGTACAAGGTCATGTTAATGTTGCCCGAATATTAGTAGAATATAATGCACAGACGTTTGAAAACAAACAGGGTTGGACGTCTCTTATGATTTTTCTTGCCGAGGAAAATGATGAAGGATTTAAATTATTACTTAAACATTCAGGGTATACTGTTAATGATCCTATCATTACACTGGGCAGTAAAAAAATAACACTATTACATCGAATGACAAAAGAGAGCTCTGCCAATGCGATTAACATTTTGTGTGCACTACCAGATCTTGTGAAGGATGTGCAAGATAGCGAAGGTTGGACAGCATTACATTATGCCGCAGAACGTGGAAATAAAGTGATAGTTGAGAATTTGCTAAAAGCCCAGGTCAGCAAAAATCTTCCTGATAAAAAAGGGGTGACACCACTTTATATTGCCGCGCTCAACAATCATGCAGATGTAATGGGTAGTCTTATTGTCGCTGGCGTCAATGTAGATGAATTGATCAATGGTTCAACAAGTCTGCATCAAGCTGCTCGATATGGACATATCAAGGTAGTTAATGCGCTTGTTGCCTGTAATGCGAATGTAAACGCGAAATCAATTGATGGTTCAACGCCATTACACAGAGCAA
The DNA here is from genome assembly GCA_963699715.1 of uncultured bacterium. Taxonomy (GTDB): domain Bacteria; phylum Babelota; class Babeliae; order Babelales; family Babelaceae; genus CAVOUX01. The sequence goes on along the minus strand of CAVOUX010000007.1, from coordinate 70,087 downwards.
TTTGCTATGGCCAAAAAGAGAGTGTTGAAGCACTTTTGAGGGCGGGCGCCAATGTTAACATCTGCAATAATGATCAAGAAACACAATTACATCTTGCTGTTAAGGTACGTAAGAGCAAGATTGTTTCATTATTGCTTAAGTCACCGAGCATAGATGTTACCTGTACCGATGAGAATGGATTGACACCGCTTGATTGTGCTTTAAAAAGTGATTTTGTTAAAACTGATATTGTTCGGCAGTTGCTTGCTCATGGAAGTACTTTAAAAATAACAAGTCAAACAAGAGAACTGTTATGTAAAACATTTGAAAATGACGATATTGCTCTCTCTGCAATTCTGAATGATGTTGCGCGAGTGCAAAAACTCGCCACAGAGAGAAGTGACAAAAAAATTATTAAAAATGCATTAGTGCTTGCGCTAGGGCAAGGGAATCTTGAGACTGTTAAATACCTCATTTCATTCATCAAGGATGATGTTAATGAATTAATCCATCATGTTTCTTTGTTACTTAAAAGGCCATTGAGCAAGGATCGGCAAAAAATAAATCTCGAATGCCAGCGGCTTATTGCCCAGAATGCGAAAGAACAAAAAAGTTGCCTAATATGTGATGAAAAATATAGTGAAACAGCAGATCGCAAAATAACAACACTCACTTGCGCCCATAGCTATCATGCCGGGTGCATCGAACCTTGGCTTAAAATCAAAAATGAATGTCCAGAATGCAAAACTTTAGTAGCTGATACGGTCGCTTTGCTTGATAAGAAATTGATGGCTTGCGCCATGGATGGAACAGTTGAAGATGCCGAAAGCTTATTACAGCAAGGGGCTAATTGCCATTATGATTATAGTGGCAATACTCCTTTTATGATGGCAGTCTTTAAAGGTCGTGCCGATATGGTTCGACTGTTTTTACATTACACGTCAATCAATTTCATTAATGAATTACAAACCTGTTTAGGATTATCAATAAAATATAAACATCGTGACGTAGCACTGCTGTTAATAGAAGCTGGCGCTCTCATTGAGGCTGAATATCTTCCATTGCTGAGTGAGCATTACGACCTCATTATATATGCTGCCATGAAAGGTGATTTGGATATTATAACATGGTTAATCCCAAACTCGGAATCAAAACTTATGAGAGAAGCATTATTATGTGCAATTGCACAAGGACATGTAGAGGTTGTAAAATATATAGTACAACAGCTTGCTCAGGACGAACGAAATTTTCTGGCAAATGAAGCCTTATCACATGCAAGGATACTTTATCAACGATGCGTAGTTACTAATCCACGATATGCGGGGTATGCAAAAATTGTTGCGCTGCTTGAAGCAATACAATATCCTCATTTGCACACTCGATCATCTGCTGTATTTCACCTGCTATCATGATGTACCATAAAAGAATAAGGATTATAATGAAGTTCTATTGTCTTTGGCTTATGTTGTTCATAGCAGCTTTATCATTAAAGAGTATGCAAAAAGAGTACACCCCAAATCCTCAAAAACCAAACTTACATGATGCCGTGGATAAAGGAGATATTGAACAAGTAAAAGACCTTCTATTAACGGGCGCTGATGTTAATGCACAAGACGCAAGCTTGATGATTCCACTTCATTGGGCTGTTGGCCGTGGATACACTGAAATAATAGATCTTCTCATTAAAAAAGGGAGTGATATTGAAAAACGAGATATTCATGGAAGAACCCCGCTTCACATGGCCGTTCAATTTGGTAGCATTGTTGGAGTGCAGGCATTAATGGAAGTTTCGGATTTTAATGCAAAAGACAATTATAATCGAACACCACTGCTTCTTGCCGTACGTGCAGACAATCTAGCAATGGTGGAAATTTTATTAAGTCAGAAGAGAATAGACGTAAATGTACCAGACATTGAAAACTCAACCCCACTACATTTTGCAGCAACTCGATGTAAAGAAACAAGAATAATGAAATTGCTCCTTGATCACGGTGCCAATGTAAATACTCAAAATAAATGCAAAGACACACCTTTATCATTGGCAATCTGGAGGGGGGCTACTTCCATGGCAAAACTTCTCTTATCTTGTGAAAATATTGTTATAAACTATCAAGGGAAAGGTGGGAAAACCCCCTTGCACATATCAGCGGAGAAGGGACTGGCTTCCATCGTGTCAGCTCTCCTCGAAAAAAAAGCGAAGGTTGATGTCGTTGATGATAATGGGTGGACGCCACTGCATTATGCTTTGATTAAGGGGCATAAAGACACTTTCTCATCACTGTTAACCCACGAGCACCGGAACATCAATGATTCGATATTCCAAGATTCAAAAATTGGCAAAGGGACAACATTTTTACATTTTGCCGTGGCTGAAGGATCTCTGCTTGCAATCAAACTCTTGCTTGATCTATCAGCTGACGTTAATTGTACCGATGGTGCAATGAACACTCCCTTGCATTATGCCGCAAAACTTGGGCATATGGAAATTATTGAATCTTTACTAAATAAAGGCGCGAGTAAGAACGTACCTAATAAAAAGGGAATGACGCCACTCTATCTCGCTTTGCTTAATGATCATGATCAAATAGCTCAATTTCTGTTAACAGCTGGTGTGAATGTCAATGAACTGGTCAATGGCAAAACAATGCTCCACTTGGCTACTCAATACGGGCATACAAAAGTTGCAAAAAAGTTGTTGGCATTGAAAGCAGATGTAAAAATACCCGTGACTGATGGAAAGACTGCTTTCGATAGTGCTGTCAAAAATGGGCATGACCCTCTAATAGCCCTCTTGTCACCAGTAAGTGCTGTTAATTGCCAAGATTCGCCAAAAATCACACCTCTCAAAACTCTTCCAGTAATCTTGCCAAAGACCGTTGAAAAACAGAGGAACTCTCAACCAATTCAAGAAAAAACACATGATGAGTTGTTGCTTGACGCTGCAAAAGAAGGAAATATCGTTCTGATCAAAGATCTTTTGGCTCGAGGCGCCAACATTAATGCTCAAAATAAAAACGGGGAAACTGCACTGCACACTGCAATCAAATTGGGTGATCTGCCTACTTCAACTTTTCTGTGTTCGCATTATACCCTTGATCCCAATGTGGCGTGTCAACCCCTTCATATGACTCCATTACATATGGCAATTACCCATGACTCACCCAATCTTTGTGACGCCTTTGTCACATTACTTTTAAAAGTTCCGACCATTGATGTCAAGGCACAAAATTGCCGAGGCAAATCACCGGTTGAATTGGCGCAGGAGAACGATCGGTGCTATCTGATTCCACAGTTATTACATCATGGTGCTCAGGTTGATCTTTTTGATTCAAAGATGCATGAAGAGATTGAAAAAATATTTCAGGATTACCCCTTACTTTTAGCAGTTTTTCAAGGTAACGTGGTCATAGTTGAGAAATTTGCCAAAGATGTGGATTACGTTGCGTTCAAAGAGGCGATGCTTCTGGCAATTGCACAAGGAAAATCCAGAGAAATTATTAACAAATTGATGGGATTAACAAATAGATTTGATGGCGAACTCTTCGAGACATTGCATGAAAGTTTTATCGATCATGCACATGCAATGGTGGCACGATGCCGTGACAAAAAAATGCTGAAATCATATCACTTTATTTTGAATCAGTTGCGTGATAATTTCGAGCGGGCTCAAAAGTTAAAAAAACCATCTGTTTCTTCAACGCAAGCAATGATGCAAAGTGAGAAACCTGAAGGTCAATCATCTCCTGCGGCTCCTGCCTCCCCGCTTCTTTCGGCGGCAATTCCACGAACGATGCCTGTCGTGTCATTGACCGATGATCCGCATGAATTCCTGTTACGTGCGGCACGGGAGGGTAATAGTGAGCGGGTTATGCAAGCATTACAAAATAATGCCAGAATTGATGTTGCTGACATGGCCGGTAGAACACCGCTCCATTTTGCCGTGATCTGTGAAAATGATGCTTTAGTGACTATTTTGCTGAACAATGGAGCAGATAGTAATAAAGCTGATAAAAAAGGGTTTAAGCCGCTACATTACGCAGCCCTACAAGGCAATGTTGACATCGTACGTTCATTTATAAGCCGAGGAGATTCGGTGGATAGTATTACTCCAGGAAATAAAACACTCTTGCATCATACAGCACTGGCAAACCAAGCTGATGTTGCTGAATATCTTTTATCTCAGCAAGCAGATGTTAATGCATTAGATGCAGAACGAAAAACACCTTTATCGTATGCATTACAAGAAAAAAATCCCTTTATGGTTTTAATTTTACTCAATTGCGGTGCAGCTTTTACTGATGATGAAAAACAGTTACTCAAGAATCTTTTAGCACCTATTCACTGGCTTATTTTGCAAGGAAATATGCAAGAACTTGCAAAATATTGTACAACCAAGCAGCAAGAAATTCCGTGGCTTCCACCATTTTCGCCCAAGGAATTGGAACGAGCACTTTTGCTTGCTGCAGGTCAACGCCACCCAGACATGGTCAAATTTCTGTTAGATTATTTTGAAATTTCAACCGATAAAGCATTACGTATTATTGCTATTCTTTTGAAAAAAGTGGAACAATCACATACTGATAGAGCTGTATACACGGAAATAAAGCATCTTTTAGAGTGCTCGCCATTCCTGATACAAAAAGTTCCTTATTTTCTCTATCGTGATGTAACTTCATGGTTTAATCAGTTACCAAAAGAGTTACTGCCATTAACTGTTGCATATTTTATAGGTAGGAAGGTTTCGTAATGAAATTAATTATTAAAGTATGTATTACTCTGTCTATCGCATCGTGTATGTCACTCTGGTGTATGATTCCCCCCTCAATAGAAGAAGTAGAAGTGCCTTCTGCACTTCACATTGCAGCGGCACGTGGTAATAAAAATGAAGTGCAACGACTTTTGGCATCTGGTATTAATGTAAACACACAGGATAGTAATCATTACACGCCTTTACATGTAGCAGCATGGGCGGGACATATAAAGATTGTTAAGATTCTTTTGGCTGCGGGTGCAAACCCTAATATACAACATACCGAACGGTCACTTCCGGGAATGAGAAAGAGAACAACACCTTTGGACTACGCTGTAGATGGTAAACATGCAAAAGTTGTTAAAATTCTTTTAGCCGCAGGAGCAAATTATGGTCCACAAAAGGAACAGCAGAACCTCTTGCATGGATCAGCTTGCCTTCATACTCCTTCACTTCACGCAGCTGTGGCATCTGGTAATAAAAATGAAGTGCAAAGACATTTGGAATCTGGTGCTAATGTGAATGAGCAGGGACAGTTTTCTACACCTTTACACGACGCAGCACATTTCGAATACATAGAGATTGTGAAAATTCTTTTAACGGCCGGAGCCAACCATAGCATACAAGATAGTCGTGGGTATACTCCTTTACATACAGCAGCATGTGCGGGACACGAAAAGGTGGTGAAGATTCTTTTAGACGCAGGCGCAAACCATGGTGCAAGAAATAACAAACAATGGACGCCTTTGCATCATGCAGCAGTTGAAGGACATGAAAAAGTAGTTGAGGTTCTTTTGGCTGCCGGAGCTCGTCACGATGTACAAAATGAGGAGCAAGACACACCTTTACATTGTGCAGCAGCCGGTGGACATGAAGAGGTTGTTACAATTCTTTTAGCTGCGGGGGCAAACCATCAAGCACAAAATAAAACACAATGGACACCTTTACACTGTGCAGCAGGTTGGGGACGTGAAGAGGTGGTTGAAGTTCTATTGGCTGCCGGGGCAAACCACCAAGCACAAGATAATGTATACCGAACACCTTTACAGTGTGCAGCAGCCTGTGGGCATGCCAACGTCATCAAAATTCTTTCAGCTGCCGGCGGAAATCATCGTATGCACGGTGGTGCACAACTAACACTTTTGCAGCATACAGCGCCTGTTGATCCTTTTGGACCAAATATTCCTCCGCTTCAAGTAATACAAAGCCAAACCTCTATCTTCCATTCTGGTGGAAGCCCAAATCCTCCAGCAAATAGTGAAATAACACCCAAGAATGCTCAACCATTGCAAAGTATTGCGAGCCAAGAAACCCCACCTGCATTAAAAGAACTTCCAGTGCAACCTCGAGCAGCAAGCAATTCTATTCGGCTTATCGAGGCAGTTGAAACAAACAATGATGACGCAAAATGGCAATCTTTACTGAAAACTGTACTGGATGCATCTCCTGTTCAGGTTTTTTCACTTCATGAAGCAGCAGCACGTGGTGACAAAAATAATATACAAAAGCTATTGGAAGCTTGCTCTGCTTTGAATGGGCAGGATAAGCATAAAAAAACTGCTCTCCATTATGCAGTCGAACACAAATTTAAGGAAATTGTTGAACTGTTGATTGATAAAAATGCTAACCCTAACGTGTGTGATATTTTTGGTTATACGCCATTACATTGGGCAGCGAAAAATGGAGACCCAGCAATTGTTGCGATTTTGCTAAAAGCACGTGACATTAATATTAATATCCCAGATAAGATGAGCCAATTGACGCCGCTGTGCTTGGCAATACAAGAAGGCCATCGGAAAATCGTTGAAATCCTCTTAAAAAGGCCGGAAATCGATGTTAATCGGCCATCGGCATTTCAATTGCAAGCAGCATATTCCCCATCACCTTTAACCTATAGCCCGTTGCATAGCGCTGTAATAGCTGCATTAAAAGCATCATTAGAAGAAAATCAAAAAAAAAGAAAACGCTCATGCAATAATAAAACTGTTACTTGATCATAAAGATATTAAACCGAATAATAAAGATAAAGATGGTTTAACGCCGCTCCATCTGGCCATTGAAATAGGACTGCCATTTAAGGATAACGCGACCCAACAACATTTGTCGAAAATCTGCCTGCCCCCCTCTAACGATAATGAGCGTTTGGCAATTGAAATTGGTCTCATAGTTCAGCTCTTATTACGATGTGCGAAAGTTGATTGTAATGCAAAAAGGTACTGTGGTATTACGCCACTCCATCGGGCAGCGGATAGCCGGCAAGGCCACATTGTAAAAATGTTGCTGGTTGAGCGACCAGATATTAAAGTTAACCAGCAAGATGATGACGGAAATACACCATTACATAGGGCTGCGCAACGTGGAGACATTGGTATCGCCCAAGAATTATTAAAAGCACGTGCTGACAAATATATTGTAAATAAAGAATATATGACACCATTGCATGTTGCAATGATGGCCGGCCACGATAAAGTGGTGGAAGCATTGATCGCCAATCAAACGGATGAATCATTGGCACACGAGGCTCGAGTCTACAAAGCTGCAGCACAGGGGAATTATGCGACTGTTGAGTCATTGATCAATAAAGATATTGCCCTGTATGATCCTAAAAGACCTTTATATATTGCTCTCTTGAATGGCCATGAAAACGTTGCTACCTTATTGTTTAAGCGAACAAAATTGAATTTTAACGAACCGGTTTCGTATCTCGGAACTGTTGAAAAAGGATTAACATGGTTACACCGTGCAGCTGAAGAAGGGTATGTGCATATTGTTACTTCACTGCTTAAAAATCCCCATGTTAACCCCGATGTGAAAGATCATGAAAACAGGACGCCCTTTCATTTTGCTGCAGCACGCGGACATTTTGCTGTAGTCCAAGCACTTCTGAATGGAGGAGCCGATAAGAATATTCGAAATAAACAAGAAATGACACCTTTTTATCTTGCTGCCCTCAACAATCACGAAGGTGTCGCTGGTCTTTTGGTTGATGATCGAGCGGTTAATGGTGCCATTGATGACGAACTCAGAGCAAACTTGCACCGAGCGGCCTCTGAAAACCATGTCGGGGTAGCTCACATACTCATACAACACGGTGCAAAAGTGTATATACAAGCACGCGATGGATCAACCCCTTTGCATGTTGCATCAAGAAGTGGCCATGTCCAAATAGTTCAAGAATTGCTAAAAAAAGATACGAGTGGCATAGATATCCCTGATAAGAACGGCATGACACCTTTGCATGAAGCAGTTCAGCATAAACATGAAAAAGTTGTTGAGTTGCTGATAAAAGCTGGTGCTAATGTTTTAGCACGCATCAAGCATGCTCAAACACCGTTAGATTTACTGCTTTCAAGTTTGACAGAAGGTGAAGATCTGACCAATGCCTTACAAAATATACTCAGATTGCTTGAGTTTAAACAGGAAGATATTAACAAGTTTCGAGCCGAAGTGAGAAAAAAATGGGAACAGACTTATTACATGATAAACCGAGTGAAAAGTACTCTAGAAAAAGTGCCAACAAATATTTATGAAGCGGTTGCAGCAGCAGACCGGACCAAAGCTCAAGAATCGTTAGAGTCACAAGTTGATCGACCGGCCTTTCATGAGCTTGACAATGCCTTGTTTGATGCAATCCAAGCGGAAAATATCGACGCGGTCAAACAATTAATAGTTCAAGGAGCAAATATCAATGCTCAAGATCCCAATGGTCTGACACCAATCCATTGTGCCATTATGCAAGGGAATTTCCCACAAGCAAAATTACTTTGCAGCTATCGCACTCTTAATTTAAATCTCGCCACAAAAGGATATCAAATGACGCCCTTGCATTTTGCCATCCAAAAAAGATCTCGTCCAATAATTGATGAGCTCTTAAAATCTGCAACAATCGATGTAAATAAAGAAAATGCGGATGGTCTTACTGCTCTTATGTGTGCGCACAATGACAGATATTACGAAATACTTCCTCTCTTGCTTTTGCACGGGGCACACTATAATGAAAGTGACAATGCCTTGATCGACAGCATACGGCTTTCGCTGGGCAAATATTCACTCTTGCTTGCAGCCATCTTTGGCAGAACTGATCATGTAGCAGATTTGGTTCATGCTGCTAATGAAGAATTATTGGAAAAAGCAATGCTCTTTGCAATCGCTCAACAGCAAATGGAGGTAATAGAGCTCTTGATGGTCCAATCAGATTCTTTCATCAGTAAAGAACTGTTGCATAAAAGTTTTATAAAGCATGCAAGAAGGATGGTACATAGATATCCCAATAATACAAGCTACCGCACTATTTATGATTTATTATTACGCAATTTGCCGGTACAAAAAACGGGTCGCAAAAAAGAACCTGTTGGAGCACAGAGTTCAGATCATAATTTGCATGTGCCAACAGGCACCCCGCTATTCCTGGCAAAAGGAGTTATCGATCCTTCGCTATAGCTTTTCAGGGAGCGGCGAAGCAATTTTAATACAAATAGTCATGGCGTCATGAGGTCTATTAAGTTGTGACCTAAAGATTATAAGCGACTAAAGCCATAAGCAAGAACAAAAATAAAAACTTTATGCTCAAAAGCCCTTACTGGTCAGAATAGTTCGTGGAAAAAATGCTGTAAATGAGTAGTCAGATAAGAAAGAGCACGTGAATGAGGGCGTTTTGAATTAGATTTTCGAGCAACTAAAAGATTTATGTTTGCTTGAAAGACAGCATCTTCATATTCATGATCGGTATAAGCCGAGTTGCCCATAAATTATTGCGTGTTCGGGCAAATCTAGCGGTAAAGACTTATAAACTCGACCATCAAAGAATTTTCTCTTGCTGGCGCACTTTCCGCAAAAATTTTCGGTTTTGGATTTTGATCTATGAGAGGAAATTATTACTTTACGCTAACAATTATCAGGTATTTTCTTGCAATTTATTGAAAAAAACTTATTCTAAAGGGGTAGTTTGCGGGAATAGCTCAATTGGTAGAGTGGCAGCCTTCCAAGCTGTAGGTTGCGGGTTCGAGTCCCGTTTCCCGCACCACAAAATATACCGAGTAGGGTATATTTTGTCCGGAGCAGCCCTTCGTAACTTTAGTGAAGTAGGGCGGTGAAGCGGAGGGTCGGAGCTAAAGCTTCGTACTTGTGCTTCGTAGCTACTGGGTAGCGTAGTAGTATGGCACGGCCAGTAGATGGAATGTTGTTTGAAATAAATGACACAAGAAAATAAGCGATGGCCATTATGTCCATCATTTGAACATTATTAATAGAATTGAAACGCAGGCTGGCGTAGCTCAGTTGGCAGAGCAGCTGATTTGTAATCAGCAGGTCGCTGGTTCAAATCCAGTCGCCAGCTCCATAGATTGTCTTTTTTTTTATTTTTATTAAACTACTAACAGCTATTTGTGTAGGCCCACGTAGCTCAGTTGGTTAGAGCACTTCCTTGGTAAGGGAGAGGTCACCGGTTCAAATCCGGTTGTGGGCTCCAGTCTTAGCCTATCCGGGCCTTCAGGTTTGGCAAGCTATGGACTGGCGGGACCTGCTCTTCAGAGCTCATTTAAGAGCGAAGGAGAGCCAGCATCTTGCGAAATGATTTTAAAGTAATTCGGGTTTAATGACCGAAGGCGTTTTATACCTAGGGTGTTGATATGGCAAAAAATAGAGTTACGACTCATATGGCATGTGAAACATGCAAAGAGCGTAATTATTCTCAGACTGTTGGCAAAAAGAGATCTGCCGGGTCTCTTAAGCTTAACAAGTTCTGCTCACGTTGCCGCAAGCATGTGATGCATAAGGAAACAAAGTAAATAAGAAGGCCAGTAGCTCTAACGGTAGAGCGGCAGACTCCAAATCTGCGGGTTGGGGGTTCGAATCCCTCCTGGCCTGCCAGAAATTGGTCCAGCATACTATGTAGGCCAATCTGTCCTTAATTTAATTTGCGTAAATGATAATATTAATCTACACTATTAAAAATAGATTATAAGTAAGAATGATTAATGGTCTTAAAGAACGCAAAAAATCGTAAATTCATGAGCGAGACAGTCACAAAAAGTTATTTTATTGGTGTGAATGAACTTTCATCAAATAAAGGTTTTGTGAGGGTAATAGTTAAAAAATGCGAGGTGTCCGTTGAATAGTTCATTAAAAAACATTACTGATTTTCTCGGACAGGTAAAAGCGGAACTGTTGAAAATAGAGTGGCCTAGTTTTGATGAATTCATAGGGTCAACCATTATTACACTGGTAATAGTGCTATTTTTCTCCTTGTTTGTTGGTGGTGTTGATAGAGCGCTTGCGTTTCTAGCGAAGCAAATATTTACTTATGGCTCCTAAAGAGGGCAAAAATTCAATGAAACGCTGGTATGTTGTCCAGGTATATGCTGGATATGAAGAACACGTTAAAACTGATATTCTAAAGCGCATTGAAGAGGCTGGCCTTCAAGATTTTTTTGGCCAAATTCTTATTCCTTCTGCGAAAATGAAACAATTTTTCGAGGTTGGTGATGCGTTGCGCGATCAGCAGTTGTTTCCGGGATACGTGCTTATCGAAATGGAATCAACTCCTGAAGCAATTCGTTTGGTCAATACAAGGCCGCGCGTACTTCGTTTTTTGGGTGGCAAAGAGCCGGCTCCCTTGTCGTCTCGCGAAGTTGAGCGAATACAAGCTCAGGTGAGCGGTGCCGTTGTCGTGCCGACTCAAAAGCATGAGCTTGAACTTGGTAAAGAAGTTGAAATTAAAGAAGGACCATTTGCTGGATTTGTTGGCCTTATTGATAAAATAAATGAGGAAAGTGAGAAGCTCACGGTAATGGTTAGTATTTTCGGTAGAATGACTCCTGTGGAATTGGGTTTTGATCAAATTAAGCGATAAGGAAAGGTGATTGTGCCATGGCCAAAGAGGTAAAGGCGCGAATTAGAATGCAATTGCCTGGTGGAGCGGCAACGCCTGCGCCTCCAGTTGGTTCTGCATTGGGTCAGCAGCAAGTTAATATTATGGAATTTTGCAAAGCCTTTAATGCTAAAACGGCAGACAAAAAGGGGCAAACTATTCCAGTCGTTGTGACGGTGTACACTGATAAGAAGTTTGATTTTGTTGTTAAAACACCTCCAACGTCAGAATTAATTAAAAAGAAGTTGAATCTTCCCAAAGGTTCTTCTAATCCACTTGCACAAAAAGTTGGAAAGCTTTCTTGGAAAGATGTCGAAGATATTGCAAAAGTAAAGCTTCCTGATCTTAATGCTGCGGACATTGAAGCCGCAAAGAAAATTGTTGCAGGGACTGCAAGAAGTATGGGTATAACAGTTGAATAACGAAAGCTTATGCCTATGAATAAACATGGAAAAAAATATAACAATGCACGAGAAAAGCTCGAGGCACTGAAGAAAAAAGAGACATCTTTTTCTATTCAGGAGGGTTTAGCAAAAGTAAAAGAATTTGCTTTCGCCCGTTTTGATGAGACTGTTTCCGTCAATGTTAATCTTGGTATTGATCCGCAAAAGGGTGATCAAGTAGTTCGCGGTTCGGTTTTGCTTCCTCATGGAACAGGCAAAAAGGTAAAAGTTCTTGTATTTGCTAAAGGTGATAGCGCAGATGCTGCATCCAAAGCTGGTGCTGATTATGTTGGAGCCGAAGATCTTGTTGAAAAAATTGAATCTGGCTGGCTCGACTTTAATTATGCCGTAGCTACTCCTGATTTGATGGGTCTTGTGGGTAAGACTGCAAAGATTCTTGGACCACGTGGGCTTCTTCCAAACAAGAAATCGGGCACCGTAACGTTTGATGTAGCGACGGTTGTTTCTGATCTTAAGAAGGGTCGTCTATTTTTTAAGAATGATAAGAATGGTATAGTTCACTTTGCTTTTGGTAAGGTTTCTTTTCCAATAGAGAAGCTAAAAGATAATTTTGTATCTTTTGCAAAAGCTTTAGCGGCTTCCAGGCCACCAACTGCAAAAGGTGTATTCATCAAAAAAATGACGATTTCATCTACGATGGGTGTTGGCCTTCCAGTTAATACAGGCGAACTTGTCTGAAATTGAGGTATAAACGATGAATCGTCATGATAAAGAACTCGAAATCCAATCATTAAAGGATGACTTTAAAAAAAGTCATGCAACTTTTCTCATAGGGGTGCAGGGATTAACGGTAGGTCAGATACAGGAATTGCGAAAGAATTTGAGAGCCGAAAAGGGCGTAATGCGTGTTGCAAAAAACACTCTTTCAAAAATCGCTTCGCATGAGATTTCTGAGGTACGCCAACTATCACCTTATTTCAAAAAGCAGATAGCGCTTATTTTTGCGATGGGCGAATCACCTGCTGTTGCTAAGGTGTTGTGGACGTTATCACAGCAGAACGAGAAAATTGATATTGTTGCCGGTTGTTTTGAATCAAATGTCATAAACAAGGAAATGATCAAATTTCTCGGATCGTTGCCGCCGCGTCCAGTGCTGATTGCTCAAGTTTGTGGTGTCATTAAGGCCCCGCTTGTGCAACATGTTGGACTCATGCATCAAGTACTTGCGCGTTTCTTGTGGACGCTTAAGGAAGTAGAAAAGAAGAAATCATAAGAAGTTTAGAAAGTTTATAGGTACCAAGGTTGCTTAAAACGGAGAATTCCATGTCAGTTAAAATCGAACAATTAGTAAGTGATATTAGTAATCTTTCAGCATTAGAACTCGCTCAGCTTACCAAAGCATTAGAAGGTGCATTTGGTGTTTCTGCTGCTATGCCAATGATGGGCGGAGCAGTTGCGGCAGCTCCTGCAGCGGAAGGTACTAAGAAAGAAGAAGAAAAGTCAGAGTATAAGGTTGAGCTTATTGATGCAGGACCAGACAAGATCAAAACCATTAAGGCAGTGCGCCAGGTAAAGAAGGATCTTGGTTTAACTGAGGCTAAGAAGCTTGTTGAAGAAACACCTTCGCTCTTGGCTGAAGCAGCATCTAAAGATGAAGCAAAAACCATGAAAGAAGTTTTGGAAGCTGCAGGCGCTAAGGTGAAATTAACCTAAAGCACTACTGCTAAAGTACAGAAAATAATGTAAATCAATTTTTTTGGTTAATTCGAGGAGCAGCTTTAATGTCTAGCCTGCGTGCACGTAGAGATACTATTCGGAGATCTTTTGGTAAGATCAAGGACATTGTTCCTGTTCCTAACTTGATAGAGATACAATCTCGTTCATTCAACGAGTTTGCGCAGCTTGATTATTTACCATCAGAAAGACAGCATATCGGTCTGGAAAAAGTATTTAGGGATATTTTTCCTATAGATTACAATGATAAGATGTCCCTGGAATATGTAAGCTATGAGTTAGGTCAGTGGGCCTGTACTTGTGGTAAGGTAACGGGTATTGCCAATCGTTATACGTGGAGCTGCTCTTCGTGCAAAAAAACTGATTGTTCTCGTTTGGATGAGAATAACACTTGTACTTTTTGCAAAAAGCATACTGCTCGTTACAAAACTTGCTCAAATTGTCTTGCTCGCGTAAGTATCAAGCTTGCGTTGTCTCTTGATGAATGCCGTTCAAGTGGACAAACTTTTTCCATGCCCTTGCGCGTTAAGACGCAGCTTATAACATGGGATGTTGATGAAAAAGGTGTAAAAATTGTTCGAGATATTAAAGAGCAAGATATATTCTTTGCCGATGTTCCGGTCATGGTTGACCTTTATGAGAATAAAGGAAGAATTTTACTGGGGAATTTGGGTACTTTCTTAATCAACGGCGTAGATCGTGTTATTGTAAGTCAGCTTCACCGGTCACCTGGTGTTGTCTTTTCCCATAGTAAAAAAGTTAAAGATATACGTGGTAAGCCTTATTATCTAGCACGTATTATCCCAATGCGAGGGTCATGGATTGACTTTGAATTTGATAATAATGATTACTTGTATGTTCGTATCGATAAAAAGAAGAAAATTTTAGTAACAACTTTTTTGCAGGCATTGGGCATTGAACGGGATAAAATCGTTCCTCTTTTCTATAGATTTGACTGTATTACTCTTGATGAAGGTGAGTTTTATCAAAAGCTTGATGACTCATTGGTTGGTAGTCGGATTGAAAAGGGAATGACCGGGCTCAAGGATGAGGAAGGTTATATTGGTAAGCGTATTACTAAGGAGCTTCTTACCCGCCTAAAGAAAGCGGGAGTTGACCATTTAACGCTTAGAAAAAATAATCTGATTAACCGCATTGTAGGAGCGGATGTTGTCGATCCTGAAAGCGGTGAAATACTTGTTGAAACGGGTGCTGTTCTTAATGAAGAATTACTTGATAGACTGAAGAAATTCAAAAATATAACACTTGATCTCATAGCATCATCTGGCTATGTTTTACAACCAACGATTGTATTAACATTAAGTCAAGATAAGACCTATACGCAAGAGGATGCACTTCGCGAGCTTCATGCAAAAATGTGGCCTGGCGATGGTGCTTCAGTTGCCGAAGCTAAGGAGCATCTTGAAAACTTATTCTTTAATTCAAGGCTCTATGATCTGACTCGTGTTGGTCGTATTCGGATGAATCGCAAGCTTGGTCTTGCTCTTCCGGATGATGTAACCACCCTAACTCTTGAAGATATCACTTCAACCATTCGTTATTTGGTAAACTTAAGAGAGCGAGGAGAGGGTGAGCTTGATGATATTGATCACTTGGGCAATCGACGTGTTCGTTTGGTTGGCGAGTTGTTAACTAATCAGGTGTATGTTGGTTTGCTGCGAATTGAACGTATTGTACGCGAGCGTTTTAGATTACAAGAAAGCCATGGGGCGCTCATGCCTCAAGATTTTCTTAATGTTAAGCCATTAAGTGCCGTGTTGCGTGAATTTTTTGGTACGGGCCAGTTGTCACAATTTATGGATCAAACTAATCCACTGGCAGAGATTGCGCATAAAAGACGTTTGTCTGCGCTCGGGCCTGGTGGTGTTATGAAGGATAGAGCCACCTATGAAATTCGCGACGTTCATACATCACATTATGGGCGAATTTGTCCTATTGAGACCCCTGAAGGTCAAACGATTGGTTTGATATCATCCCTTGCAACCTATGCTACCGTTAATGATCTTGGATTCATTGAAACGGCATACCGACCGGTAATAAATGAGCAAGTACAAGATAAAGTAGTGTTCTTGGATGCATTTGAAGAGAATGACCAATTTATTTCTCAGGCTGATGTTGTCAAACATGGCATTGAAATTACGGGCAAAAATGTAGTTGCCAGAAATAACGGTAACTTTATTTACGTTGATGCAAACAAAATTACTTTTGTAGATCTTTCTCCTAAGCAGTTAGTTTCTGTGGCGACGGCATTAATTCCTTTCTTGGAGCATGATGATGCTAGCCGTGCGCTTATGGGAGCAAACATGCAGCGCCAAGCGGTTCCTCTCATTAGAACTCAGCCACCTATTGTTGGTACGGGTATGGAAAAGGATATCGCGACGGCTTCTGGAGCATGTATTACCTCAAAGAGATCCGGTGTTGTTGATTATGTTTCCTCAGAAAAAATAATTGTTCGTGCTGATGCTGAAGAGTTTAAGAATATTGACGATTGGATTAACCAAGGTGTGGATACCTATTATCTTCGCAAATTTCAACGATCAAGTTACAGTACGTGGATTCAGCAAACTCCGATTGTTGAGCCAGGATATCGTGTAAAGGCTGGAGATATATTAACTAATGCTGCTTCTATTAACAATGGCGAGCTTGCTTTGGGGTCCAATCTTCTTGTTGCCTTTATGCCATGGCATGGTTATAACTTTGAGGACGCAATAATTTTAAATGAGAGGCTTGTTGCGGGTGATGTATTAACTTCTGTTCATATTGATGAATATGTTGCTGATGCTCGTGAAACAAAACTTGGACCTGAAGAAATAACACGAGACATTCCTAATGTAAGTGAAGCTGCCTTAGTCGGGCTTGATGAGGATGGTATTGTTCGCATCGGCACTCGGGTAAAACAGGGCGATATTCTTGTTGGTAAAGTTACGCTTAAGGGTGATGTCCAGTACTCACCGGAAGAGAAGTTGCTTCGTGCAATTTTTGGTGAAAAATCTCGCGAAGTGAGAGATACCTCATTGAGAGTTCCGCCTGGTATAGAAGGAACGGTTATTGATGTTAAAGTATTTTCTCGCAGTGGTGTTCGTAAGGATAAACGCTATAAAGAATTTGTAGCAAAAGAAACGATGCGGTTGGTTTCTGAATTTGAGATGCATAAAGCGGCTTTAGAAAAAATGATAAAAAATATGCTTGTCACTGCATTAGACAAGCAAGAGCCTCAAGGCAAGGTTTCATCGAAGCTTCTTGCAAAAGATGTCTATGATGCAACCAAGCTTGAAGAATTATCGTTTGCAGATATTATTGCTTTGCGTGCTAAAGAAAAGCGAATCAATCTTATGATTGAGCATCTAAAAAATACTTTTGATAACCAACTTCGCATATTAGCGGGCTTACAAGAAGAGAAAGTTGATAAATTGAAGCGTGGTGATCCTCTACCATCTGGTGTTATTAAGATGGTTAAGGTTTACATTGCGATGAAGCGCCCCATACAAGTAGGCGATAAATTAGCTGGTCGCCATGGTAATAAGGGGGTTGTCTCGATTATCGTTCCGCGTGAGGATATGCCTTATTTAGCCGATGGTACACCGGTAGATATTGTGCTTAATCCATTGGGCGTCCCTTCTCGTATGAACGTGGGTCAAATTTTAGAAACTATTCTTGGGATGGCTGGAAGAACGCTTGGCAAAAAGCTTGCCAAGGCTTTAGAAGATTCTAGTTATGCTGAGTTGAAAAAACAGCTAGAAAAATATTATGGAACGGAATTAGTCAAGAATTATGAGCACACCTATGGCAAGGAAGGATTGCTCGAATTGGGTCACAAAACACTAGAAGCTGGTGTTCTTTATAAAACACCGGTGTTTGATGGTGCCCATTTCGAGACAGATATTAAGCCTTTGCTGACCCAAGCCGGGTTGCCTGAAACGGGAACCTTTAGGCTTAAAGATGGGAGAACTAATGAATACTTTGATCAGCCTGTGACGGTTGGCTCAATTTATATGATGAAACTTAATCATATGGTTGACGATAAGTTACATGCGCGGTCTGTTGGTCCTTACTCATTAGTTACTCAGCAGCCATTGGGTGGTAAAGCTCAAATGGGTGGACAACGATTTGGGGAAATGGAAGTCTGGGCGCTTGAAGCATATGGGGCTGCATTTACGTTACAAGAAATGCTTACCTATAAATCTGATGATGTTGCTGGTAGACATAAAGTGTATGAATCTATTGTACGTGGCGAGCCTGTTCCAGAGCCAGGATTGCCTGAATCATTTAACGTTCTTATTAAAGAATTACAGAGTTTAGGCTTGCGAGTGGATCTCTTTAAGAGTGGCAAGGAGGATGTTGGTGAGTAATTCGATTCTTGAGAGATTTAGGGAGTATATTCAGGCCAACCAATTTAATGCGTTTAAGTTGAGTTTGGCTTCTCCTGATAAAATTAAGTCATTGTCGTATGGCGAAGTAAAGAAAATTGAGACGATTAACTATCGTACCCTCAAGCCCGAACGAGATGGTTTATTTTGCGCACGCATTTTCGGTCCTGTTAAGGATTGGGAGTGTAACTGCGGCAAATATAAGCGAATGAAACATCGCGGGATTACTTGTGAAAAATGTGGTGTGGAGGTTATCCAGGCTCGTGTTCGTCGTGAGCGTATGGGACATATTCAACTTGTTGCGCCCGTTTCTCATATTTGGTATTTGAAGGGTATACCAAGTTATCTTGGGCTCGTTCTTGATATGCCAATAAAAGATCTTGAAAGAGTAATTTATTTCGATGCTTATGTGGTTATAAATCAAGGAAAGTTCTCCTTATCCACGCAAGACATTATTGTCAGGTGTTGAATATGAGAATTATCTAGATGTGCATCCGCAGGACACTGAATTTAGAGCTGAAATGGGTGCAGAGGGGGTTCGTCAACTTCTTGCATTAATGGATTTGGCGCTTGAAATTGAAGTTCTCAATCAAGAATATATAAAGACTGCTTCAGTTGCTGCTCGACATAAGATTATGCGACGCATGAAAGTTTTCAGAGGACTTGTGCATGCAGGTTTGCGACCTGAGTGGATGGTCTTAACCATACTGCCAGTATTGCCGCCTGATTTGAGACCACTTGTTCCTCTTGAAGGTGGTCGTTTTGCAAGTTCAGATCTTAATGAACTTTATCGACGTGTATTAAACCGTAACATTAGACTTCAACGATTAATTGAGATTGAAGCACCTAACGTTATCATCAAAAATGAAAAACGGATGTTGCAAGAGTCCGTCGATGCGCTTATTGATAATGGCCGCCGTGGTCAACCAGTACGTGGCTCAAATCGACGTCCATTGAAATCATTGAGCGAAATGCTTCGCGGTAAACAGGGACGGTTTAGGCAGAACTTGCTTGGTAAGCGTGTTGATTACTCTGGCCGATCGGTTATTGTTGTTGATCCAGAATTGAAATTGGATCAATGTGGATTACCAAAGGCTATGGCTCTTGAACTCTTTAAATGTCACATTTTTGGTGAGCTTTTAGCTCGCGGGCTTGCTCCTAATTTGCGTGTGGCTAAGCGCATGGTTGAGGAGCTTGTTCCTGAAGTTTGGGATGTTCTTGAGGATGTTGTAAAAAATCATCCTGTATTACTTAACCGTGCACCAACCTTGCACCGTTTAAGTATTCAAGCATTTTATCCCATTCTTGTAGATGGTAAAGCTATCAAGATTCATCCCCTTGTATGTAATGCCTTTAACGCTGACTTTGATGGTGACCAAATGGCTGTTCACATACCTTTGAGTACGTGGGCTATCGATGAAGCGGCCGATTTGTGTCTATCAACAAAAAATATTTTATCGCCCTCTAATGGTCGTCCTGTTACCGTGCCATCTCAGGACATGGTTCTTGGATTACATTATTTGACGAAAGTTCGTTGCGAGGTAAAAGGCGAAGGGGCTATTTTTTCATCAACAAGTGCCGTTATTACTGCTTATGCATCAGGTGCTACAGCACTTCATGCTCGTATAAAGGTACGCTTGGCTGATGGAGCTCTCGTTGAAACGACGGTAGGCCGAGTAATACTCTATGAGGCATTGCCTAAAGGTGCTCGTTTTGAATGGGTGAATAAGGTAATGTCCAAGAGTGATTTGGCTAAACTTGTCGAGCGCGTTTATCATGCTTTTGGTGCTGAAGCTACCGTTAAAAGTCTTGATAATATTAAGAAATTAGGTTTCTATCACTCTACAATGGCTGGGATTTCTTTTGCGATTGGCGATTTGATCATTCCTACAAAAAAAGATGATATTATTCGCAAGGCAGAGAAAGAGGTTGCTAAGGTCGAAGAGCTTTATATGGATGGTGTTATTACCAATGGTGAACGCCAAAATAAGGTTGTAAGTCTTTGGTATACAGCAACGAATGATGTCGCTTCAAATATGGCACAGGATCTTGAAAAACAGGATCGCGAAGCATTCCTTAATGAAGACAAGTCTGTAAAACCGTTTAATCCGATCTTTATGATGATCGATTCCGGTGCGCGGGGTTCCCGTGATCAGATTAAACAGTTAGTTGGTATGCGTGGTCTTATGGCTAAGCCATCCGGCGAGATTATGGAAACACCGGTTAAAAGTAACTTCAAAGATGGTCTCAGCGTTTTTGAATACTTTATTTCAACGCATGGTGCTCGTAAAGGTCAAGCGGATACTGCATTGAAAACTGCTAACTCGGGTTATCTTACACGACGATTGGTTGACGTTGCACAGGATGTGGTCGTTACCATGCATGATTGTAATACCATGGGATATGTAGAAGTTGAAGACTTGCAAGAGTCTGGCGATATTATCTATGCATTAAGCGCACGTGTCTACGGACGCATTGTTGCGGCTGATGTAAGAGATCCGGTTACCGGTCAAATCATTCTTAAGCAGGGTGACGTCTTTGACAGAGCGAATGTTGATAAGCTCAGCGAATCTGCCGTAAGTAAACTTAAAGTTCGTTCAGCTTTGGTGTGTCAAGCCAAGCGTGGCATTTGTGCCATGTGCTATGGATTAGATCTTGCACAAGGTACATTTGTTGATATTGGTTCTACCGTCGGTATTATCGCTGCACAATCCATTGGAGAACCTGGTACTCAGTTGACTATGAGAACGTTCCACGTTGGGGGTACAGCCAGTCTTGCTGAACAATCATCCTTTACTGCTAAAAGACCTGGTATTGTTGAATTGCGCAATGTAAGAACATTGAAGAATCGTGATGGCCAAACGGTTGTTCTAAGTCGGAAAGCAAAATTGGCAATTATATCACCTGATGGTCGTGAACTTCAACATCATGATTTAGAATATGGGTCCATCCTGCTTGTGGAGCAGGGTGCTACCGTAACTCCGGGTGTGAGATTGGTCGAATGGGATCCGAATAGCAAAGTTATCGTTACTGAATATGCGGGGACCATTACCTATGTTGATTTAGTTGATAACGTAACGGTTCAGGAGCGCTTTGATGAAGCTACTAATCGTTCAACGAAAGTTGTGTTAGATCATAAAGGTGACAAGTATCAACCAGCAATAAGTATTGTGGATGATAAGGGTGAAGAAGTTGTGCAATATTACTTGCCAACGGGTTGTCACTTGAACGTAGAACAAGGTCAGCGAGTTTCTGTGGGTGACATTCTTGTTAAAACACCGCGTGAAGCTTCACGAAGCCGAGATATTACCGGAGGTTTGCCACGAATTGCCGAGCTCTTTGAAGCGCGAATGCCAAAAGATCCTGCGATATTATCTGATATTGAGGGAGAAGTTGTCTTTGGTGGTATTTATAGAGGCATGAGAAAAATCTCCGTAGTGAGTGGTGATGAATCGTATGATTATCTGATACCTCGCGGTAAGCAGATTAACGTTGTCAATGGTGATCGGGTTAATGCTGGTGATCCATTAACGACGGGAACACCGGTCCTGCACGATATTTTAAGGATTTTGGGTCCAGAAACGTTGCAACGATATCTCGTGAATCAAATTCAGGAAATTTATAGGCTTCAGGGTATTGATATTAACGATAGGCATATTGAACTGATTGTTCGTCAAATGATGCGTAAGATGCGTATTGTTGAACCTGGTGATACTGATTTCTTGGTCGGTGATCGTGTTGATAAGATGCACTTTAAAGCTGTTAATGCGGCACTGGCTGCTGATGGAAAGCGTTTAGCAGTAGCTAAACCCTTATTGATGGGGATAACACTTTCATCTCTTGGTACGGAAAGTTTCCTTTCTGCGGCTTCATTCCAAGAAACAACACGTATTCTTGCTGAGGCAACTGTTGCCGGACAGGTGGATCATCTTTATGGATTGAAAGAGAATGTGACCATTGGTAAACTTATACCTGCCGGGACGGGGATTAAATCGTTCAGGCAAAAATACCTTGAGGGTAAAGGCGATACTGAGTCGACACATTAAAGGAATAAAGAGTAGGCGCGTAGCTCAGGGGCAGAGCACTGCTTTGACGTAGCAGGGGCCAGCGGTTCAAATCCGCTCGCGCCTACCAAAGTTGAAAATTGTTAAATGAGGTTTTAAAATGATAAGGCCAGAACGTAAGCAAAAGTTAATCGCTGAATTTCATACATCATCACATGATACGGGTTCAGTAGAAGTTCAGATAGCATTGATGACTGAGCGAATTAATGAGCTTAATAAGCACTTTGCTCAATTTCCAAAGGACTATGCGTCGCGTGTAGGTCTCATGAAATTGGTAGGTCAAAGAAGAAGATATTTGCGCTATCTCGAGCGAAACAATAAAAAAGGTCATCAACAAATGCTCGAACGATTGGGATTGAGAGGTTAAAGGTTTATAAGGTACCTGAGTTCTTAATCACTGTTTTAGCCAATATAAGTATGTAGGTACATTAATTATGGAAAAAAGATTCCGCTTAGAAGAAAACGGTATCGAAGTTATTCTCGGTAAATTTGCAGAACAAGCTGATGGTGCAGCATGGGTACAACAAGGTGGCACCATTGTGCTTTCGACGGTATGCTCTGCCCAAACGCAAGAATTCCCAGGGTTTTTGCCTTTAACTGTTGATTATCGTGAAATCTTTGCAGCTGCTGGTAAGATACCAGGCGGCTATTTTAAACGCGAAGGTAAATTTACCGATAAAGAGGTATTAACTGGACGATTGATCGATCGTTCAATTAGGCCATTATTCCCTGAGAATTTTTTCAATCAGGTTCAAGTGTTATCAACGGTTTATTCTGTGGATAAAGAACATATACCCAATAGTCTTGCTTTGTTGGCTACGTCTATTGCATTAACGACATCAAAAATTCCTTTTATGGGTCCCGTTGGTGTTGCTGAAGTTGCTCGAGTTGAGGGCAAATGGGTTGTCAATCCTTTGCATAGCCAAACGTTACAATCCGATGTTAAAATCATCGTTGCAGGTACTGAAGAGGGTATTTGCATGGTTGAAGGTTCGTGCAAGGAGATTTCTGAGAGTGAGTTTGTTGATGTACTCTTTATGGCTTATGATGAGCTAAAGAAGCAAGTTCTTTGGCAAAAAAAGATGGCTCAGGAAATTAATGTAGAAAAAGAACCTGTCGTTGATAAGTTTGATTGGCAGTTTTGGAAACAAAAAGCAAATACATTTCTTACTAAAGAGGTAGTTGAACCTTATTTTAATGCTGACAAACTTGTTCGTGGTAAGGTTTTATCTGATCTTAAGGATGCATTTCTTAAGGTAAATGCAGAAGATGTTGAAAAAAAGTGGGGTTTCTGAAACCGTACTAAAATATGTTTTTGATGATGCCTGGGAAACTAAGATTACGGCACTTGTTTTTGAGCGTAAGCAGCGATTTGATTTGCGCAATTTTGACAAAGTTCGATCCATCAGTGTTGAAGTTGGTCTCTTGCCGGGCAACCATGGGTCTGCCCTTTTCACGCGTGGACGTACTCAAGCATTAGTGAGCACTACGCTGGGAGGCGGTTCTGATGACTTTAAATTTGAAGGCTTAATGGATGATAAACCAGATGGAAATTTCTTGCTCCATTATAATTTTCCACCGTTTGCTGTTGGTGAAGTAAAACCAATGCGCGCTCCTGGCCGAAGAGAGGTTGGGCATGGTCATCTTGCGCAATCAGCTTTGAGCCAAGTTTTACCAGATAAAGAAAAGTTCCCCTATCTTATGCGTGTAGTTGCAGATATTTTAGAATCTGATGGTTCATCTTCTATGGCAACTATTTGTGGTGGGACCATGTCTTTAATGGATGCAGGTGTTCCTATTCGTAAGATGGTAAGCGGTGTAGCTATGGGTCTTTTGAGAAATAAAGATGGCCAGTTTCAAGTGCTTACGGATATTTCAGGAAGCGAAGATGCTTTTGGACTTATGGATTTTAAAGTTGCTGGTACCGATACTGGTAATCTTAGCTATCCAAATGGATATTAAGCACAAAGGCGGATTGAAACGAGAAGTTTTTGAGATGGCTTTATCGGAGGCTCTTAAAGGTCGACTTTATATTCTTGAGCAGATGAAAAAAGTTCTTGATAAGCCACGATCAGAATTATCAGCATTAGTGCCTCGCTTTGTAACATTGATGGTTCCGAAGGATAAGATTGGTGCTATCATTGGTTCTGGCGGGAAGACGATTCGTGAAATTATTGAACGTACTACAACTACTATCGACATTGAGGACAGCGGTTTAGTGAAAATATTTGGCCAACCAGGTCCAAAGCTTGATGAAGCTGTTAATTGGGTTAAACTGTTGAGTGGGCAAGTTGAAAAAGGATCACGATACGAAGGAAAAATCCGTAGGATTGCTGATTTTGGGTTGATTGTTGAAATTGTGCCGGGTCTTGATGGTCTTGTGCATGTCTCGACGATTCCTCGACGTGATCAAGAAAAGATACTTCATGAGGCTAAGCTGGATGATGTTGTTAATGTTGAAATAATTGATTATGATCCTGAAACGGGTCGTATACGATTAAAATTAGTCTAGGTATAAAATGCAAAAAGGTGTAACTGTGACACGCGCAGGTAATCGAGCCTATGATCAATTGAGACCACTCAAGGTCACCTATGGTGTTTACCCTTATGCTGCAGGATCAACGCTTTTCGAAATGGGTAATACCAAAGTGTTGTGTGCAGTGACTCTTCAAAACGGGGTACCACATTTTCTGCGTGGGAAAAAAACTGGTTGGATGACTGCTGAATATTCATTGTTGCCAAGTGCAACGCCAGTTCGAACCGTGCGTGAAATTACTGCAAACCGTCGTAGCGGAAGAGTTATTGAGATCTCGCGTCTTATTGGAAGAGCGTTAAGAGCCGTATGTGATTTATCAGTATTGGGAGAACAAACGATTTTTATTGATTGTGATGTTCTTCAAGCTGATGGTGGCACGCGGACTGCTTCTATTACTGGCGTTATTTGGCTCTTCGAGCTGCGCAAGAGCGATGGAAATTGCAAGGAATGTTGACATCGAATTTGTTTATTCGAGATGAATTGGCGGCCGTTTCTGTTGGTCTTAAGAATTCAGGGCCATTGCTTGACATGGATTTTACTGAAGATAGCTTGATTGATGCTGACTACAATTTTGTTTTAGACGTCTGGCAAAATTGTTGAAATTCAAGGGGCGGCTGAACGTGCACCGATTGCTTGGGATGATTACGAACAGATGCGTATCTTGGCAGTTCAAGGAGCGCAAGAGTTGTTTTTCTTCTATGATACACACGTGCCTCCCAAAGAACAGCCAGATCAATCGTATTTGCTTTCTTCAATTGCAGCACATATGGCACTTGATGATCATACATGACCCTAGCAGAATTGCTCAGTGTTGAAAATTTTGAGGGGATAACAAATTCCTCAATACTATGGATAAAAGGAGGAGCACAGGCTCCTCTTTTTGTTCTCTTATTGTCGATCGTATACTATCTGCCAATGTGGAGTGCCCCATTATCTTCAGATGCGTATGTATAGCGAGCAAGATTTAAAGGCTCTTTTAAGTATGTCATTTCTTGGCGATTCGCAGTGGTATGTACTGAAGGATTTTTCTGAGCTGACTGCGGTGGTGCAAAAGAAATATTATAGCTACTTGACTTCATATACGGGTCCCCATCATGTTGTATGTATTGTTGATGAAACTTTTGAAATTAAAGATTCGCTGCAGTGCATAGATATTTCGGGAGAACTATCCAGATCTCTTTTTTCTCGCCTTTGCCTTTTTATCCATCCGGGTGCTTCCCATAATCCACACTTTGTAAATACTCTTTTTGAGTATTGTAAATCAATTTCACTTGATGTTGCATTTATGTTTGTTCATTACGCGCAGTTTTTGGGACGGAATCAGGATTTATTTTTTAAAACATGGCTTCAACGTATCATTGAGCCCGAAAGCTCTCTTTTTACCCTCAGTCAACACTTTTTTGCAAAAGATGTGACTCGATTTTTAGGTCTCTGGTCTAAGATGATGAAGCTCTATCCAGATGAGTTTTGGGTTTCTTATTGGTCGGAACAATTATGGCAGGCGGCCATTTTTTTGCAGATGGCTGATAAACGAGACCTTTCTCTTAAGAAATTTGTAAATCGTTTACCGTTTTCATTTATGCAGAAAGACTGGCGGCTTTATTCTTTAGATGAATTGAAGCAAGCCCATTCATTTCTTTATGACACTGATTTTCAATTAAAAAATGGTGCTGGTTCAGGGGGCGTTGATCTCTTTTGTCTGAAATTCGTGACTGGTCAATTTAAGAAATCATAAACTGGAACTTGGCTTGTAGTATGATTCTTGAACTTTATATTCTTTAGTGACTAAACTTAAAAATAAGTCATTTCTAAGGAATATATTCAGTGAGATTTAAAACAGCCCTCCTTTTCATCATACTTTCTAGCTTTTGTCCGAAGGCTTTATACTGTTTTCGATGTAGCGATTTCATGTTTGTTGAAAAACTCGGGGCTCGACAGAGTAAAGCATATTTACTAAGAAAAAAGGATGGGTCTCTTTGGGTGCTTAAGCAAAGAAAAGATGATTCAGTTCACGATAGATTGGTGACGGTTATTGATACCATTGGAGCTCGGATTGCTCGCTCTTTGGGGCTGCGCTGTAACGAGATCGAATTGATTCCTTCAAGCATTGGCAATGAATGCAAACCCTTCAAACATTTGCCTGCAACCCTCCATTCGTATATGCCAGGTACAAAAGTTTATAGAACCGAAAAATTCCATAACCTTATTATGCATCAAAAACATAGAAAAAAAGATAAAAGTAGAGGTTTGACTCAAGAAATTATACATAACATGACTATTGATAAGGATTTTCCTAAGTTGATTGCTGTTGATACGTTTATTGGCAATAGCGATAGAAATAGGCTCAATCTTCTTTATGATGAAGAACACAACGAGTTTAATGCAATTGACTTTGGGACTTCGTTTAAGGCTAATCTCAGTAAATATGCATTTAAAATGATAAAAAAAATGATTGCATCTAACCAAAAGCTTGAGTCTACTCTTTTGAATGCTTTACTTGTTTATAAAAATACGTTGATGCAATTAGTGCGGCATTACCCACCTGCCCAGCTCACTGCCATGTTTCGCGCATTGCTTAAAAATGCTGGCTCTTTTCACATAAAATCAGGTCATGAGGATTTTGCTGAATTCAGTGAGGAAACTACTAAATTTATCACACTTGCACGCGAATCTCATGTATCAACAAAAAAGTTAATTAATGCATTGAGACGTTTGCTGGAAGCGCAAAACCAGATGTAAAAGTTCAGTTATATAACGCTTTATACTTTTCTGGTTTAATGTTTAAGAGCTTCTCTCAATCTCTTTTTTTAACTGCTCCCCTAAACCATATGCGGCTTGAAAAGCAATTTCATGTGATGAGGCTTCTACCATAATTCGTAAAAGAGGTTCTGTGCCAGAAAATCGTACCAGTACTCTGCCTTCAATAAAGCATTGCACTGAATCAATGATTTCTTTAAAAGGTGATTCTGAAAGATTGGGTTTTTTAGAAGTCGGAATGTTGATTAATACCTGAGGGAATTTGTCAAACGTATAAAAATCTTGATTGTCTCTGAAATCTATAGTTTCTAGAATTCGAAGGGCAGTGAGAATACCATCTCCCGTCGCTATAAGATCGCGCAGAATAATATGTCCCGATGGCTCAGCACCTAATAGTGCATGATGCGATTTCATTGCTTGCAAAAGATATTTATCTCCAACAGCAGTACGTAAGAGTGTTTTACCGCATTTGGTCAAAAAAGATGATAGCCCTTCATTGCTCATAATCGTTCCGAAGAGCTTTTTTTCATGATTGTAGGCGGGATGTTGACTCAATAATGCCAAAATATCATCCCCATCTTTTATGTGACCATCTTTGTTAACTGCTAATACGCGATCTCCATCGCCGTCAAAGGCAAATCCAATATCAGCTTGCTGATGAAGCACTTCTTTTATGAGTGATTCGGGATGTAAAGATCCGCATGCATCATTAATGTTAAAACCTGTTGGCTTGTCATGAAGCGTAATGAGCTCTGCTCCCAAATGTTTGAAAATAAAGGGAGCAACGATGCTTGTGGCTCCGTGAGCAACATCTAAAACAATCTTTTTTCCTTCCAACATCCTTGGCTTAAAGAAAGAGATTATTTTTTTGCAATAGATATCGGCTAACTCGTGCTTGACTGACAAGATTCCAAATTCCTGGGTCTTATTTTCTTGTAGAGAATGAAATAAGCTCGATAGTATAAGTTCGTCTTCTTGAGAAAGTTTGCCATGTATGCGATCCATAATTTTTATGCCATTGTCATGCCAGGGATTGTGAGAGGCGGAAATAATGATGGCACAGTCAAAGTCCGTAAGGAGATGCATAGCAGCTGGCGTTGGCAGAACGCCACCATCGGTAACTGAAAGAGAATGCATAAGAAGGCCACTGTTTAATATTGTCTTTACCCAGTCGCATGAGATACGTGTATCATTGATCATAAGCACTTTGAATTGGTGCCCATATTTTTGCAGAGCCCATTGCCCAAGAGCATTGCCAAGACGGTATAAACCTTCTGGCACAAAAATACCGGTGCCAACTTTATCTCGTACACCATCAGTTCCAAAAAGAGCTGGAATATTCATAGTTTAATGTTGTTGAAGCGGCGCGATTGCCAGCGTGTTAATAACAAAGTTTATAGGATAATAGTTTACCAGAGCTATGCATGAAGGCAATGCAAGATGTTTATTCTTTAGGGTTATCATACTAAAACCGGGATTTAACTCGGATTCGGGTATTGTCAGCGTAAGGCTTAAGGGATCGAGCGCTCGCATATGTTTCCTGAGGCCTCGAAGTGTTATCGTTGCTATAGGTGGTGCGCTGGTGACAATCAGTGATTGAGCGGAAATGGTAACCGGTACCATGAAGGTTCTTTCAAGAGGAAAGAAATCGCTCAGAAGAGACCAATAGAAATAGGCTATAAAAAGAGCAACAACTTTAAGAAAGCTCTTGTTTACCAAAAGAGCGGTTGTAACGTGTTGCATGGAAATATCCATCCCCTTGTTTTGGTGTATTTGTTTCAAAAATTCTTCGTAAAAATGTTATGGCATGTGATGCAGTAAGATCTTTAATATCTTTGCCATCTATTATGCATTCAAAGTTTCTCGTGTGCGATGAAGTGCTGAGAATGATAGCATCTGTTTTGTTAGTTATAAAAAGAGCATCTTGCTTCCATGATTGCATCTGTCTTACATCGTTGGTCATCCATTCAGGATCGCTACTTATAGACAAATTTGCATTGATTGCAACGATCTTGCCCGATTTATGTACCCACACCATTCTTGTATCATCAAGATGATCAAAGAACATCTCGAGAACTTGTTTTTTAAGATCTGCGTTCAATGAGCAGCCGGCCGTCAGGAAATCCTTTAAGCAATCACTTCTTTCAATAACGCAGATAATTTCTTTTTGTTTATTGAGAGCACTGAGCAACGCCCGCATTAGTTCATCAAGCCAATCATATAAATGGTCATTATTAGGATTAATATGCTTATGGGCGATAACATTTTTTTGCAGGGTATGCTGGTGCATAATAATAGCGAGCACGAGGATGGTAGGAGTAGCAATGAGCATGAGTGTGCTCACTACCGAAAGTCCTGCGTAATAGGTGCATGCATTGAGTGCCGCATAGCCGATAAAGAAAACAGCTGGCTGTTTTCCAGGATCTTTAGAAAGCCATTTTAGAAAGCTATAGACAATTGCAGTCACTATGAGCAATTCAATACCATCTTGCCAGGTATAGAGCGAGAAATGGGCTAATGCTTCTTGATAAAATGGAGCGAGAAATTCTGGATGCTTCATCACAACTCTCCTTATTTTCGATATAACCATACTGTAAGAGGAGATGAGTTTAAAAGAGTTTTATTATTTTTTTTAAAATAAGGGGTCGAGATTAGCGCTGACTCCGATAAGTGCATTTTTCTACATTTTTCATCACATCTTCAAAATATCAAGAGGTTGGTGAATGGGGATGGGTATTTGCAAGAGATTGGTGGAGCACCAGTGGCGCAATGGCCACTGGTGCTGACAATGTTATTGAGCCGGGAACCCACAATTGGTAAAGTTGACATTTAGATTTATTTGGCAAACATCACAATTGCCCTCAATTTTTTTTGGTAATTTTTCATTCTTAATAAACTTCTTAACTAAGTTGTTAAACTGACTTGCAGCGCTAATGGGGTGCGCATGACTTTTATCCAAGAACTCCACGATCTTTGATCCCTTAATACGCTTATGCAGAAACAGTGAATTGCGCGGATCAACCAACTCATCAACCGAACCATACGTGATTAATACAGGTACTTTTATTTTCTTTAGTAACGAAATTTGGTTTTCACTCAAGGCATTTTCACCAATATTTTGCTGGATCGCGCGCGTAAATCCATTAGCAAAATCTAACTCAGTGGTACTTTGCGTATCAAAGAGAATAGTATTCTGTAATAATTGCTGTTGTGCAGCACTTGTGCATCGATCAGTGAAGGTAATCAGTGCACCTAAAATCGCACAATTGTTCCCAACGCATGCTTGACATGCGGGAGTCGGTATTGTCGTTCCATCACATAGTGCAGGACATATGCCACCACAATTGGCAGCGATACAAGCAGTGGTAGATTGAGAAATGACGGTGCCAAATGGATAGCAGGTGACACAATTTTGGCTACAGCAGGTTTCGGGGTTCAAACACACGCAATCGGGTGATTTACAGGGCGGTGTTATTGCACATGCTGGCGTAAAGAAATAAGGGCTTCCAGAAGCCAATACAATCTTGCGCACTCCTTTAGGATGCCGCGCAGTATAATTGATAGCAATCCCTGAACCCATTGACAGGCCAATGAGAATAATATTGTCGGTAATTTTTAGTTGCGTGAGTACTGCGGCGAGGTCATCAGAAAAAACATCCATTGTATAATCAATACCACCATCTTGCTTTGCTACGCAGGTGGTCGGTGGTGTCAAGCTTGATCGTACATTTCCACGATAATCTAAAGCCACTGTTTGATAGCATTTACAAAAAGCAGCTTCTTGGCACTGCCAGTCTTCGGCATTTCCGTTGTATCCATGAAGAAATACTAATGTCGGTCTATTTTTATGCGCTTTGCCCGATACGCGAACGAAAATATTGGCGGCGGGAATGATTCCTTGATTGGTAACACGTTGTGGTATGGTGACACATTTGCATGTTTGTTGACAATTTGTTGCTATGCCACAGGGCGCTGAGCCACTCTTCAATGTTGGTTTGGGCGTTAGTGCACCAAAACCATTGTGGATCAACGTCAAACAACTTAATAGCATAATACTACTACGAATAATGGCATTCATTCTTGCTCCTTTTTAAAAGACGGAAATTCAATGAAATCTAAAAAAATCCTCTGTTTTCTGCAGGGACTACGTGAGCATCGGTGGCTCAGCCACCGATGCTCATAAAAACTATGCTGCCGGAGAGGGTGGAAAACCACAGCTCGCCAATGGAAAATCGAGACTAGCCATACATACGGTGCAGTCACCATCAATTACCGCTGGCAATTTTTTACCTTTAATAAATTGTTTGATAAGTTTATTAAGTTGTTTTGCGGCAGTAATCACAAATTGATGGCCCCGGTTCTTAAATTGAACCAATTTTGATCCGTTAATATGTTTATGCATAAACAATGAATTGCGCGGATCAACATTCAAATCAACACTGCCATAGGCAATCAAGGTTGGAACGGTTATTTTTTTGAGTAAGGCAACTTGATTTTCGCTTAAAGCATTATTAGCTATATTAAATTGAATAGCACGAGTATAACCATCACCAAACAGCGGAGGCAACCCCAGGGTTGGAGAAAAGGATAGGGCAATAAATTCCTGTACAAGCTGTTGTTGAGCTGGCGATGTACAGCGATCGGTGTATGATACCAGTGCAAGCGGGGCTACGCAAGGCGTCACACAATCTAAGCACGCGCTGGTTGGCGTGGTTGGATCACAATCGGAAAGACAACTCGAAGTGGCTACACAACTCGTTTCAATACAGGATTGCAGTTCAAGCAATAATGACGATGCAAAAGGATAACACGTAGTGCAATTTGGTTGGGTGCAACATGTTTCAGAGGCTATGCAGACGCATGGCGAAACACACGGTGGCGTTATATTGCAGGGTGGTGCGACAAATTGTGGACTACCTGAACATAATATTATTTTATTCAAAGTTTGTGGATATTCTGTTGCATAGCGAATGGTAATGCCAGAGCCCAATGGACTCACCAATCATCACAATATTCTTAGTGATACCCAACTGGTTGAGAACAGCATGAATATCGTCGGCAAATACCCGCATTGTATAGTCAATACCAAATGGCTGAGATGCACAAGCCGTCGGAGGGGTGAGACTCGATCTAAAGTTTCCGCGCAGGTCAAGGGTTACAATGCGATAACAATTACACAGACCTGCTTCTTCGCATTGCCATTCTTCAGCATTAAATGCATAGCCATGCACGAAGACTGAAAGTCGGCCTATTTCCTTTTTGGGTACCAGTAACGCGTACGAAAATATTAGCGGCAGGAATAACGGTACCATCTGGGTAAGTGCGGGACGGAATTTCGAGACATTGGCACACCTGGTTGCATCCTGTTGCGGTGGGGCCACAGGGTATTGAATAATCTCTCAACTGTTTGGGAATATAGCGTGCACCGATCTGCATTTTACCAGTCGATAGATTTGATTTTGGTTTGGTTGTGGTCGTTTGCAGCTTAATACCAGCTGCACCATGAATCAAACTAAAGCAACTAAGTAGCATAATGCTACCGATAACATTCTTCATCTTTCTACTCCTTTTGTAAAAATACTATGTCCAGGTTTGTGTTACTATAGAATAACCGTGGCGTAATTTCAATAATTCACTATCGTTCTTGTTATTTGTGGAATATGTCGATGGATGTTTAATTAGAGATAAAGGCTATCAAGCAAACGAATCTGTAAGAAATGAGCTTGCAATGGAGGAATCAAGTTGTTCATTAAGCAAAGAAAAAATATGGATCCATATTTGAATGCTTATTATAAAAAATTCTTTGACAAAAGAAGGCAAATCGAAAGCATATTCAGCCATCTTAAGCTAATAACCTGCGTTTCAACAAGACTTGCACAACTTCCCGGGGAACTGCGACATGAACTTGCCTAATTTGTTACATCATCACGACTTACAGCTATGCAAGAACAAAAAACAATCTTATCGAGGCTGTAAAAGCTGGTAATATCGAAAGAGCGAGACATACTTTAGATGCTGACGCTAACACTATGGATCAACGCGGTAAACCGATTATTGTCTTGGCTGCATTATGGAAGAAATGCCGATCAAGCAGAGCAATCGATTAAATTGATTATAGCTTATATAGGTCATCTTAATCCCAGAGACACATGGTCAAAGATTGCTCGATCTTTGATAAACGATACCAGATATGGTCAGGTTTAAAAAAGAAGTTGAAAGTTAAATTTTAGGCCGGCGATCCCTTATCCCAACTTTTAATACACAATTCTAGGTATACATCTTTCTCGGCAAGGTCAAAGGGTATTTTTTAAAACAGCCCCTTCTTTTTATAGATTTCTCAACTTTAAAATACTAAGAAGCACACAATGCAATGGGAATACAAAACAGTAAGAGTCCAGCCAATGGGCTTTTGGCCTCGGCAATTTGAAGAGGCTGAGATAGAAATAACACATTCCCTCATCTTTTGCTACACTAGATTCAAAACAAGTAAGGCAAAAAAACAATGAAAACGGAAGAAAAAATTATAGTACTCACCGGTGATAGACCAACGGGGCCTTTGCATCTTGGTCATTATGTCGGTTCACTTGAAAATCGAATTAAGCTTCAAGATGATCCTCAGTATAAGCAATTTGTTATGCTTGCTGACGTGCAAGCGTTGACCGACAATTACGATAATCCCGAAAAAGTGCGTGCTAATATTCTTGAAGTAGCACTCGATTATTTGGCAGTCGGTGTTGATCCTCTGAAAACTACCATCTTTATTCAATCGATGATTCCGCAAATTGCTGAGCTCACTGTTTTTTATCTCAACTTAGTAACGGTAGCCCGTTTGAAACGAAATCCGACGGTAAAAGCAGAAATTCAAAGCCGTGGTTTTGGTGAAGCAATTCCTGCAGGATTCTTTATGTATCCTGTTAGCCAGGCAGCGGACATTACCGTGGTCAAAGCTCATCTTGTGCCGGTAGGTGAAGATCAGCTACCAATGATTGAACAAACTAATGAAATTGTGCGTTCTTTTAACCATACCTATAAAAAAAATGTTCTGGTTGAAGTGAAAGCTCTCGTGCCAAAAGTCGGAAGATTGCCTGGCATAGATGGTCGCGCAAAAATGAGCAAGTCGCTAGGAAATGCTATTTATCTTTCTGATTCACAAGATATGGTCGCACAAAAGGTAAGAAGTATGTACACCGATCCCGATCATATTAAAGTATCTGATCCTGGAAAAATTGAAGGCAATACCGTATTTAGTTATCTTGATGTATTTGATCCAGATGCTCAAGAAGTTGAGCGGTTAAAAGAGCATTATCAACGCGGTGGCTTAGGTGATGTGACCGTGAAAAAGAGACTCTTAGAAATCCTGGATGTCTTTTTAACACCGATTAGAAATCGTCGGCAAGAACTAGCAAAAAATCCCGATTTTGTGATGAGTATAGTCATGGAAGGTACGGCAAATACCTTGGATGTGGCCCAGAAGACCATGTCAGAGGTGCGTGAGGCTATGCATCTCGATTATTGAGCTCTTGCAGTCTCTTTTCATGCTGTGATACCGTATTAGGAAACCATGGATAGGGGAAGTACGGCAATGAGGCAGCATTTAGCTCGAATACGATCAAGCGATCGTGCACGATGGTGGGTTTCTATTCTTTTGGCAACTCTTTTTGCCGGCTTGTTTGTAATTACGCTCGTATACTTCTTTACGCAAGCGCGCAAAGCAAACGTGAGCATTATGTATGAGCACGTGAACAAGATAAAAGGAGTGTTATCTCAAATCAATAACGATTGCACCATCATCAATGTGGGGCTTGATAAAACATATATCAATTTTCTTAATGTAAAAAGTTTTTCCGGTTCAGAAATTGGTTCTCTTACTTTAGCTCATCCCGAAAATTGGAAAGGTCCCTATCTGCAAGATAATTTTGCTGTGCAGGGGATTGGCTATTATCTTTTAAGGGGGGAAAAGGGCTATTATATTGTTCCGGGTGACGGGATCATTCTCAATAATGGAAAGGTTCTTGGACGAGATATAATCATTGGCCCTAAAACCGATATACCCAAACTTCTTTTAGAGGAAAAAGAATTGCTCTATCAGGGCAAACCGCTCATCGCGAACATTTCATTCAAGAATTTACCATCACTTTCTGCGCAGGTTGAAGCTGAAGCATACGGTGCTTTTTTGGCTGAATGATTATTTATAAGATTGTTATAACCTTGAAAAAAATCTAATGAGCTCATAACGAAGTTCTTTAGGCAAGAGATCCAAATAACATGTCTTAGAACGTTCACCTCTCGAAAAAGATCCGTTAACAAGGTTATGTATCAGATCACGATAATAACTTATTATGTTATTATATTCATTTTTGAGGCTTGTGGTATGAAAGGCCATAATGGATTTAAGTATACCAATAATTTTTTTAAATCCATTTGGAATATCAACGGATCTAAAATTGTCATTGGCGAAGGGATAATGACTGAGAATATGGTGTACCATAGCTATTTTTCCTCGCACCGAGGCTAGCAAAAGAATGTTTGGCTGTTGAAGTAATGCAGGATCTAATAATTTTAGAGCTGTCTCATCGCCTTTAATTATGCATAATTCTGCTTGGTCAAGGTAATTTTGTGTATAATTAAGATAGTTATTTTCAAAATCAAAGTAGCTTATCAGGCTAACAACTTCTGGACTTAAGTCTCCCCGAAAGCTTACTGTTGCACCATACTGCAGTAAGAGTTCAATGATTCTTAGATATTTTTTTTTATAATCTTCGGAAGAATGAGTATATTTTCTACTTGCTGCTTCAAGAGCCGTATATTTATATAAATCTTTTGCTTCAAGAATTTTATGAAAATTTGGTAAGGTACTTCCATGTTTAAGCAAAAGCTGCACGATTTCTACTTCAGCCTGTTCAGCTGCTAAACCTAGTGGAGAATAAAAACCTTCTTCATTCCAACGAGATCCCTCATAGTTGAGTGAGGCACCAGCCTCCAGTAAGCATCTAACTACCTCAGGTTTGCTATATCGAATGGCAATATGTAATGGGGTTTCGCCCTCACTATCTGTTTTGTTAACATTCCATTTATTTGCGAATCTTTTTATGGTCTCAAGATTCGCATTCTGTGCTGCTTTGTGGAGATTGACTCGCTTATGAAGATTCCGTTTGATTTTTTGGAGATTTTCTTCAATGCGACAAGCATCTTCTTCTTCGCTTTCGCGCTGTAAAAAAAATTCATTTTGGTTTATTAATCGGTCAATGAGTTTATCGAATTCACCTAATTGATTGAGTTTTCTCTGATTAAGTTTGGAGAGCAATGCATCTAAAATATCACCATATCCCTGGCACAGTGCATAATCTAGCGCTTCTTCCAAAGCTTCGGTACTTGCATCTGGCATTTGGGCAACAATATTCTCATACCAATCAAAAAACATACTTAAAATGATGGGTTTCTGATCGTATAATCGCTGAATAATGGGGCCATTATTCTTACTATTAAATTTCGCTCCATTTTGTATCAGAAAGGTAATTATTTCACCATAACGGTCAAATAGACTATCACCTTGAAAGTCAGCGCATTTTTCTAGTACCTGATCTAGTGCGTTATCCAGATCGTCAAAGGTGATTTGAATAATATCGGGATGCCTTAGTGCGTAGTCGAATAAAAATTTCAAAGTATTTATTTTGCAATGTATTGCGGCTAATATAAAGGGCATATTTCCTTTACCCATTCGTACATGGACGTCAGCATCTGCTTCCAATAACATTTCGATAGTGTCATTATATCCACACATTGCCGCAATGCAAAGTGGTGTATGGTCATTGTTGTCTGTCGCATCGATCTCTATCCCTTTTTGATCGAGTAAGAAATTAATCATATCTGTGTTGTTCTGTGCCACTGCAAGATGTAGTGGGGTGTCACCATTATTGGTATATGCCTTTACCGATGCACCGTGTTCGAGCAGCACGTTAGCAATGTCAACATATCCCCACTCAGCGGCAAGGCACAAGGGAGTGTAATTTTCGTCATCTTGAGTATCAACTGATTCTTCTTCTTTGAGGAGCTGGTGTACAGCATCAATATTTTTGTCATAGACGGCTTCATGCAAACGAAACTGATCTTCAGATTCATTTAGGCTGTCATCTGATGAATTGCTGGTCGTTTCATTATTTGTGCTATCATAAGAGCGTTGTAACTCCATAGGATGAAGATCAATAGCCGTAATTGAGATTAAAACAAATAAAACTAACTTCACGTTCATAAACACTCTTTCCTGCTTTCGATGTAGTCTTTTACCTCTTTTTTTTCAAGAGTTATAGTCTCGTTTTTGCGAATCATAGCCTTTAGTATACTGCTTTTGGAGAGCTTTATAAATTGTAAATTGGGTTATATGTATCGGAAGTAATTGGGGAGGGCATGAAAAATTGTTAGTCGATAAGATTGAAGTACATTATTGCAAAAGTAGTATTACACTAAAAGTATCAAAGCCCACGATGTTAAAAATGCTGACTAAGTAGCTTTTGTCATTGCAGTTTTACAAATTGAGATGCAATCTTTTTTTATACCCTCAGCGAAGCGTATCGTTAAATGAATTGAACCATTTCCCTTGGTTTCAATATTCTCAATAGTCCCTTTACCAAACAACTTATGGCGAACCGCTTGCTTGAGATGCCATGCTTTTAAGTTAATATCTTTTTTTTCCAGGATGGTTTCATTACTTGATCCAGAATCATCTTCTCGAGTAATACTGCTGCACCATTGCTTGCAATAAGATACGATTTGTGGCTGAGCCCATTGTGTTGCATCGTGATTGCCGATATGATGAGAGGCGGTAATTTCTTTGATGAAACGTGATGCTCTTTGGTCAGTCATTTGGCCATAGGTATATCTATACTTTGTATTTGTTATTAAAAGTCTTTCTTGGGCTCGAGTAATACCAACATAAAGAAGTCTTCTTTCTTCTTCAATAGATTCTGGACTCATGAGTGAATGATTGCTTGGCAAAACACCTTCTTCAAGTCCCGTTAAGATGACACTATCAAATTCGAGTCCCTTTGCCGAATGTAAAGTCATTAACTTTACGTAATCACCCTCATTGTCACGATGAGTATGTTCTTGCAAAAGTGCTACTTCTTCTAAAAATTGGCTAATCGCAGTTACTCCTTGCTCTTCTCGAGATGCTGTTGCATGGAGTAATTCTTTAACGTTATCTTTTCGCTCTTCAGCTTCCTCGGGCTCAAATGAATTTTTCAAATAAGCCATGTATGCTGAGCGTTCAATAATATGCTCAAGAGCCTGGTAAGCAGTTAGGGTAGAAAGTTTTTCTGAAAAAATGGCCAAAAACGACAAGAGACTGTCTCGTTTTGAGCCCGTTATTGAGCCGTCCTTAAGCATTTGTAATGAGATTTCTTTAAAATTTAAAAAAGGCTGTTGATCCCAAAATTCAATAAATTGTTCTTGAAACTTATCTCCAAGTCCACGACTTGGTGTATTTATTGCTCTAAGCCAAGACATTCTGTCAAAAGGATTGACCACAAGCCTCATGTAGGCAAGAAGATCTTTTATTTCAAGACGATCATAAAATTGTGTACCGCCGAGAATTTTGTAAGGAATTGAGTGTCTGACTAATGCTTCTTCTAAGGCTCTTGATTGATAATGAGAGCGATAAAGAATTGCGCATTGTTTGAGACTGGAAGTGCGTACTTTGTAGTGCTTGCAAAATTCAGCGACGACCTCTCCCTCTTGATATCCTGAAACACAGGTAAGTACTCGTACTCGATCGCTGCCCTGTTTATGTGACCACAATTTTTTTGGTTTTCTTAAAGTATTGTGCTGAATCAAATCATTAGCAATATCAAGTATAGGCTGCACTGATCGGTAATTTTGTTCAAGGGTTAAAGATTCTGCCTGAGGAAAAGTCTTTTTAAAAGTAACCATGGTGCCAGCAACAGCACCGCGCCAGGAATAGATAGATTGATCTTCATCACCAACAACACATAGTGATTCAAGAGAGAACTGATCGTTTTTATCAAGCAGCATCTCTTTAAGGAGCGCATGTTGTACGTGATTGGTGTCTTGGTATTCGTCAACAAGAATGTGCCTTACGCGTTTTTGGTGTGATTCTTTAAAAGCAGCTTCTTTTTTAAAAAGTCTTAAGGTTGAAAGTAAAAGATCATCAAAATCAAGACACCGTGAAGCGTTTTTTTCTTTCTCATAACGATAAGCAATGTCCCGTAAAAGAGGATCTTCTATTTGCTCAAAATCGAGAGATCCTGTAACGGCAGAATTTTTCAAGCGTGATACAGCACTTAGAATTGCGCGCGGTGTCATCTTTTTGTTAATGTTCAATTTTAAGATAATAGTTTTGATCAATTTTTCCTGATCGTCATCATCCATTATGGTGAAATCTGGCATCTCAAATAAATCTCTGTTAGATCTGAGGAGCCTAACACAATAAGAATGAAAAGTTCCGATAAAAGGAAGAGGTGTCTGATCCCCTAAAAAATGAATTATACGCTCTTTCATTTCTCGAGCTGCTTTATTGGTAAAGGTCAATGCTAGGAGCGAATAAGATGGGTTGAGATAGTTAAGCATAAGCGAGGTAACTCGTGCAGTAATGACACGAGTTTTTCCTGAACCTGCTCCGGCATGAATGATCATAAGACCATTTTCGCGAGCTACGATTTCTTGTTGTTCTTTATTCAAACGTTCTTTACAAAAAAGTTCGAATGAATCACGCTGGTTATTCATGCTAAGATATACTTTGATTAAAACCGCTAAAAAGCTATCTTGTTAAGTATACCTAACTTTTTCAAAAACAGCCAGTTGTCTACCTGGCGAGAGCTTCTGTTAATTGAGCAAGAGCGAAAGCGCCAACAGCAAGAGCTACATCTCGAACAGCAATATCATAAAAATGGCCCATAGAAACCAAGTTTGCTGCGATAAGTAATAACCACGCAGAGGCAAGATAGGCGCCCAGTTTTGTGTGACTGCTTAGGATAAGAAGCCCGATGATTATTTCAACAATACCAACCGCATATAAAAAATAGTGGATATTGGGTAGATAAGCGGCTACCAGTGGGCTAATATATTGCTGCCATTGAGTGATAAAATGAAAGAATTTATCAGCTCCTGCTGCAATGCATACCAGACCGTAGGTATATTTTAGAGCTTTTTGTGCGGTCACGATATTGGCTAGGTTCATTCTTTCCCTTTTTGGTAAATAATTCTTTGCAAAGTATAAACAATGTTTTATGAACGTCGTCAATAATCAAAATTATTTTTCTGGTTTTTCCAGCCTTTTAAAAACTCAATGAGAGGTTGCAGTCCCTGGGATTCTTTAGCAGAAACAAAGACATGAGGATTGTAACGACCTGTTTGGTCGATAAGATGTTCTTTTTCTGTGACTTTATCTATTTTATTAAAAATATAGATCATTGGTTTTTCAACAGACAATTCTTTCAATATCTGGTGAACGATACGAATATGACTTTCCCAGTTAGGATCTGACACATCAATAACATGCAAAAGTAAATCAGCGTATTCAAGTTCTGAAAGAGTCGATTTGAATGCTTCTATTAAGTGGTGTGGAAGTTGTTGAATGAATCCCACTGTATCGGAAATAATTGCTTTTTTCTTACCATTTAAATAAAGTTCACGCGTGGTTGTATCCAGTGTTGAAAAAAGCTTATTTTCAGCAAGTACCGTACTTTTGGTGAGCGCATTAAGAATAGTCGATTTTCCGGCATTGGTATAACCAATAAGACAAAACAGCGGAATATTACTTGTTACTCTTTGTTTACGTTGTGTTTTACGTATTTGGGTCAATTTTTCTAAATCTGCTAAGAGCCCGCTCATCATTCTTTCAATATGTTGGGTTTCTTTCTCTTTAGCTGTTTCACCTGGTCCTCTTGTGCCTATACGCCCAGACTGTTGTGACATAGATGAACCTCGCCCAGCAAGACGTCCTTTTTCATATTGAAAGCGCGCTAAAGCAACCTGCTTTTTCCCTTCGCTCGATACTGCCCCATGCTCAAAAATTTCAAGAATAAGTAACGTACGATCAACTATCGGGCATACCAGCATTTCAGAAAGGTTACGTTCCTGCGCTCCCGATAATGCTTCGGATACTATTACTTCCTGAATGTTTTCTTTAGTACATAAGGCTGCAATTTCTTGAAGCTTACCTTTTGTAATATAGGTTGCAGGATCAATTTCTCGTAATTTTATAAAAACTTCAAAATCATAGGTGCGTCCACTTGATTTGACAAGATTTCTGAACTCATCAAAGTATGATTCAATGTTTTTAAGAGGATTGTTGGGTGATTGAATGCCAATAATCAGCGTTGTTAAATGAGGCTTAATGGTTTCTATTAATTGTTTCATATTAAATTGTATAGTCTCAACTTTTTGAGTATTCTTTCAAGGGAGGTTTAAAAGTGGTTGCACAATATGAGTAAAATAAGAATACAGCGTATCATAATTACGGTCCTTTGTTTTCTCGTGGACGTTATAGCATCAGGAATATACACACACCAGATTATTATAGCATCTTTTGCAAATTTTTGCATTCTTTCTTGGATTGCTTCCTCTTGGATGCTCCCTTTCTTGTCCGGATTGTTTTGCCTTTTAGCTGCTGCAATGAATGGATATGATATCTTGGCTGAAACATTCTTTTTAGGGGGTGTTTTTTTAAGCATTTTTTTTATGAAACAGATGCTTGCCGAGAGTTCATTATTAACATTTTTAACTACTTTTGTAATGTACATTCTTCAGTTATTATTGCTTGAACGGACATGGACATTGACCGAAATTATTGCTAATATACTTATCATCTCTCTTATAGTATACTTTCAAGAGTAAGGTAGATGGACAATCGCGTGGCTAAAACCATGAGGAAAGTCCGGACTCCTAACGAGCGCGATGCCTCTGGTTAACGGGGGGAAAGCAGCAATGCTTTACGGCAAGTGTCACAGAAAATAACCGCCAACATTGTTGGTAAGGGTGAAAAAGTGGGGTAAGAGCCCACGGATTGATCGAGTAATTGATCAATTGGATAAACCCCATCGGGAGCAAGATAAAGCAGCATGTTTATTGCTCGTTTACTATAACATGCGGGTATATCGCTCAGACAAATGATTGTCGCTGTGAAAAACAGTACAGAATCCGGCTTATAGTCTACCTTATCTATAAAAAAAGGTTATTTCGTGTCAAACGTAGCACGCCTCTTTTGGATTGTACCTTTTTTCCTGTTTTTTGCAGGGTATTATGGCATTTCGTGGCTGCTCAGTTCAGAGACTATAAATACTCCAAATCTTGCAGGCAAAAGATTGCAGGATGTTGTAGCTCTCTTGACGCCTTATCAGCTTACTCTCAAAATTCTTGATGAAATAGAAGATGCAACATTGCCTGAAGGTACCGTTATTCGTCAAAAGCCCGAAGCGGATCAAAAAATTAAATTGTATCAATCGGTGGGGATTGTAATTTCCCGTCATCCGCCCGCTGTTAAAGCGCCCCATTTTATGGGTTTATTCCACAAAGAGTGTATGTCGAAAGCAGGAAATGATAGATTGCGATTAAAAGTTTATTGGTGCGAGAGCATTTGTCCAAAAAATTCCTGCGTTGCACAATACCCTGCTCCAGGGGATCCTTTACCGGATCGTACTGTTATTATCTATCTCTCTAAGGGCCAAACCGCTTTGCGTATTGTTCCACATTTTGTGGGAAGGGAACTTAACGAAGTGTGTGAATTTCTCAAAGATCAGGGCATTCCGATGAACGTTGAGCCTTCGGAAATTGATAATCATGTTGTTTATCGTATCGTAGCACAAAAACCGCACTTCGGGGCACTGATTGACCTTGATCGTAATCCTTCAATTCAGGTTTCTATCGCTCCGGAAGACAATTTTTTTCCCTTTATTAATCAATCGCTTGAATAATGGAGAGGTTTTTTATGATTTCTCTTAAGTTTCTTTTTGTTATGTTCTCATTACATGAATAGAGTTCTTACAAAAATATAATGCGTTATTCCTAACGGTGCGAGTTTAAGCTGATTGTAATGCTCATCAATTTGCAAGCAGGGGGATAAATAAGGTATTATAAATGAGCAATGTAAAAATTATTAGAAGATATTATGCAATTTTTCAAAATAAGTCTCATAGTATTGAGCATAGTAATTCATCCTCTGCATGGATATAACTCTTTGGAAAATCTTATTGAACTATACCAAATGATCTTTTCAGTAGCTGACAAAGAAGATCCTATGGCTCAAGTGATTTTGGCAGCTTTGCAGCGAACAATGAATGATGAAACTCCCCATGAAAAAAAATTAAAATATGCGCTTGAAAGACAATTCAATGCTACTTTTGGTGTCCACCCAACATCACTGAATGCTCATTTGGTTGAAATAAAGGATTCATCCTATGACGAAAAGATGCTAGAGTTGCAAAAATCTTTTTTGGCTTTATCATATTTTATTGAAAAAATAGAGAGCACTTATGTTGCTCATATTTGTCTTTTGTTGATCGCATATTTCAATTCACAATCTGATATCATGGGAAAATATGCTTATCATTTAAAATGCAAAAGTAAAAACCTTCAAAATCGACTCTTGAATAGTTTTCCTACACTTATAAAATTGCAAGAAACAATCGATTCCCAACAGACTCCGCCACATGTGTTTCTCGAACTTCTATCGCAACATATGCTTATGCTGGAGCATAATGAGAAAGTCTGCTTTGCAGGACTTTGCTTTACTGATTATAGGGGGTATGTAACATTTATCGGCACAGGGGTCGGCTTGGCACTATTGCTTCATAAAATATATCGATTTCTCATAGCTACATTTTTCTCTAGACAACAGGCCAATGATAATGATATAAATAATGGAAATTTTCCAGGTGGCGATGATGATGACTTTGGCAATGATGGTCCTGATAATGGCGATGATGGTAATGTGCCAATTTTCCCAGAACCACAGCATGAAGTAATTGATTTTCGCGGATCATTACTGCAGCCAGCAGACGACGGCGTATTGCTGAGAAGATCCACACGACATATCTTTACTCAAAATCATTGTCAATAGGAAAGGGAGCACTTTGTTATCAATGAATATTATTAATGTTAAAAGGAGTTACGCTATGAAAAAACAATTTATTTTTATGTCTCTTTGCCTCATCAATATTTTGAGAGTCTCAGCATTTGATGATGTTCGTGAGGTTCACACTGAGATCATGGAAATCTGGAGGGATATGGTATTTTCTGCGGATCATGAGGACGATGCCATGAAAAGCCTTGCAGCATTTTTATGGGAAACTTTTCCCGAAGAATCACCTGACGATGTAAAATTAAAAAAGATGCTTGCCAATGCTTTTAAAAGTACTTTTCATATTTTACCTTCGAACGTAGAGTTACAAGTACCACGGCTTCTTGCAATGCAAAACATGAGCAATGAAGCACAAAACA
The DNA here is from genome assembly GCA_963699715.1 of uncultured bacterium. Taxonomy (GTDB): domain Bacteria; phylum Babelota; class Babeliae; order Babelales; family Babelaceae; genus CAVOUX01. The sequence goes on along the minus strand of CAVOUX010000007.1, from coordinate 25,156 downwards.
CCTTGAAAAATCAAGTGCAAACATGTAACGAACAGAGCGCAAAACAAAAACTTAACTTAGATAAAATACAAGAAGAATCGAAATTAACGAGTGGAAACGTAGATCAACTTTCGCAAGCCATGCGCACGTACCATGAAACGAAAGACAATGTTGATCGGTTGCATACTGCCCATAAAAATGTTTTCAAGCGAAAAGGAAGCGTTGAAGAGCAAAGGACGACTGCTCTCGATCTCAAAAAAGCATGGACCGAGCATGAGGGGGCAGTTGAGAGTCTCAATAAAACTTTTAAATTACTCAACATCCAAAATGGAATTAGTATTGATGACCGCTTCAAGCGCACGATGAGCAGCATATTTGATCTTTATGAAAAATATTATGAGCCCGGTTCTGAATAAAGCAAACTTGGTCTTGAAGGAATCATATGAAGTTACATAGATTACTTTTAGCACTGTCTCTAATGATTACTTTACTGGTCTCTGCTTTTGAGAACGTTCCCAAAAGCGATTCGTTCTCGAGCCAAGAAACAAAGTCAGAAGGCTGCACAAGTTGGTGGTGCAGCCTCTGGCCAAACTTTTTTCAACAGAAGGCTAACAATGTTGCACAAACTTTATCGGTGCGCGATGTTCAAGCAGACCTTATTGATGTTTGGATAACTATGATATCGTCGGCAAAATCTGATGATGTCGCTCAGAAAAACCTTGCTGCTTTGCTCTGGGAACTGTTTCCGGAAGAATCACTCAATGATATAAAATTAAAAAAAATGCTTGCCAATGCTTTTAAAAGTACTTTTCATATTTTACCTTCAAACGTAGCGTTACAAGTACCACGGCTTCTTGCTATGCAAAACATAAGCAAAGAAGCGCAAAACACCTTAAAAGGGCAATTGCAAGTTTGTAATGACAATGTCACAGAACAAAAACGCATATTAGATATCATACAGCAAGAATATACAACCACCACAAGTAAAGTTGACCAACTCTCCCACTCCATGCGGCAATACCATGAGACTAAAGTTCACGTTGACCAGCTGCATGGTATCTATAAAAATGTTTTGAAGCAAAAAGGTACTTTTGATGAGCAAAAGCTTGCGGCAATTAATCTAAGAAAAGTATGGACTGAGCACGAAAAAGCCATTGAAAATCTTAACAATACTTTTAAAGTATTTAACATCACCAATACAATAGCCAGCGACGAACGCTTTAAGCGTTCGCTTTCGACCATATTTGATCTTTATGAGAAATATTATGAACCCAATGCAGAAGCATAGAAAAGGTTATCCTGAAATGAACATCAAAAAAGAAAATCGTGTGAAAGCATCTTGGCTTTTAGTCTTCTCTTGTATGGTATTCAGTGTAGTAGGCACTCCCGTACAAAAAAATGAAAAAAATAAGACTCCATCAAAAACCAATGGAAAAAAGAATGTGAGTCAGAGCAAATGTTGGTTAAGCACTATTCTGGCAGAACTTACTCATGAGATGAATCATAATAGCCATTTGACCAAAAATATTGCGACAGCATTATATAAAATACTCGAACATGACAAAAAGTTGTTAAATAAACAGAGCATTAAACGGAAACTTTCCCATATTTTTAAAAAACACTATGGTAAGACTCCCGATAAGGTCAAGCTTGGATTTGTTGCACATCTCGAGAAACAACTCAAGCGTCTTCAAAGGAAATATAAACACCAGTGCTCCCAAAAGAAACTTTCAGTGAACAATGAATCACAAGTCTATGGTGATAAATTTTCTCTTCTTGCAAAAGCGTTAGAACGCTATCATGAAAGTGCTGAAAATTGTGAACATTATAAAGCTGCATATAATAAAATATTAAATGAAAAAGGAACTATTGAAATGCAAAAACTTGCTGTTGGTGCCCTTAAAAAAAGCTGGGAAAACCATGAAACCGCAGTTTTTGAGCTCAATACTCTTTGTAGAACGCTTGATCTTCAAGGGTCGTTCAAGATTGATGAACGCAAAAAAAGGTCGATGGAAGGGCTTTTTTATATGTATGAAAGCGCGTGAACTTGCATTAAGTGCCAAAATTTCTTTTTCTTTCAGCATATGCATTAATAGCATTTATGAGATCGGTTTCCGTAAAATCAGGCCAATAGACATCAGTGAAATATAATTCACTATACGCAGAATGATAAGACAAAAAATTACTGAGTCTCTTCATGCCACCAGTTCTTATAATAAGGTCTGGGGCTGTTATTGTTCCAGTCCACAAACATTCCTTAAAACGCTCTTCAGTAATCTGGTCCGGAGAGAGCTCACCGCGTTTTACTTTTTGTGCGATGAGAGAAGCTGCGTTAATAATTTCTTGTTGTCCACCATAACAAAAAAGAATGGTGAGCGTAAGCGATTTTCCTTGTTTCGTTTTTTCTTCGACATTATTAATGATAGGAATCAACGGTGCGGGAAATAAACTTCTGTCGCCAACAAAAAGCACCTTAACATCTTGTTTAAAGAGAGCGTCTAATTCTTTACTTTCAATTTCTTTTGCCAGAGTGTTAAAGAGAAAATCAAGTTCTTGCTGAGGGCGTTTAAAGTTTTCAAGCGAAAAAGCGTAAAGAGTGAGATAAGGAATTTTATGTTTTAAGCAGAAAGCGAGAGTCATTTTGACGGGGTCTACCCCTGTTCTGTGACCAAGCCAGGCCGCAAGACCCGCCTTACGCGCCCAACGACGATTTCCATCGAGGATAATTCCCAAATGGGTTAGTGTAGTGGGTTTGGCAAAGGAAATCACGCGTTTTTCTGGTAAAAAAAGCGTTGCTCCCCATCCGACAACCATTACTAAAGAAACAATACAAATACTGACTATAAGCTTTTTCATATAGCGATTGTGATTCTATCCATTTTGATATGAGGTTTGTAGATTTTTATATAAACCCGCCAAACGAGGCCATTGGTTAATCCCTCGCTCATATACTCTACCCAGTATAACGGTTCCTACTGCAAATAAAAGTCGTTCTATACAGACGAGCGGTATTAATGCCATCCAAACCTCAGGTATCATTGGATTGATATGAAGCGCCATTATGGAACCAACTGCATGGGCAACAAACGTGCTGGCCAATGCATGTAAAAAAAAGTTGTTGGTGCGAATAAAGGGCATGGCAGCTGGAAAAATCCATAAAAAACTGTAATAAAATGCATGTTTTCCAACCTCATGTGTTGTAAAATCAATCATACACATCAAACAAAGCAAGGAGAATCCTAGTTTTGCCAAAAACGATGCCGGCCTGTTTGAGTACGGGGTTATAAGTGAAAAGTACAGACTTTGAAAGAATGATGGGATATGGTATAATAGTATAAGAAATGAAAGGGTTCCAGTCAGTAATATCTTCAAAAGTGTTCTCGTCAAAAAGTAAATAAGGCTCCCCTGTGTGCTCCCATATCTTCCTACAAGGGGCGTTAAGCATTGAGATAGTGAGAAGAATGCTGCTTTTGATCCAACAATGAAGCTTACTTTGCCGAGCATAAAAAGAGGATGAAGGCTTGAAAGTAGTAGTGTAAATATCGTAGATTTAATTCGATGGAACATTGTTTGAGCCCCAAAATATAAACATTATTAATCACGTTCATTCTTTAGTTTAATGAAATAATGGGATTACGTGAAGGTTAACATATGAAATACAAAGCAATAATTTTTGACCTTGATGGTACGATTGTAGATACTACCGCCATTTGGTCCCGTGCAAACAAAATTTTAATTGAACGTCGTGGAATTGAGTATAGTTCAGAACTTCAAGCCGAATTAAAACGGAGAATCCATGGTCTTGCGACACATCGAAGTGTTTCCATCATTAAAGATATTATCAAGTTAGAAGACTCTCTGGATGATCTGATAAAAGAAAAAACTCATATTGCCATGAGTTTGTATAAAGAAGGTTTAAAATATATCGAAGGTTTTAAAGAATTTCATGAAGAAATTATTGGACTTCAGTTAGCAAAGGCAATTGCTACTAATGCCGATGACCGTACCATTAAAACAACCGATGAAGCCGTTGGATTGAGTGCTTATTTTGGGGAGCATATCTATGGCATTTCATCTGTTGGCTATAATTGCAAACCGGATCCTGCTATCTATCTGCACGCCTCTAAAAAGCTCAATATGCACCCTCGGGAATGCATTGCAATTGAGGATTCTGCTTATGGTATTGCTGCTGCTCAAGGTGCGGGAATATTTTGTATTGGTATTAACACGCATTCCAACTATGATCAAGTCAAGAAGGCTGATGTGATCGTCGATTACTATCATCAAATAGATGTTAGAAAACTTTTAAATAAATAAAAAGAGGTAGATTCAATTATGGCGGTGTTATATGGGCCTCCATTAGAAAAAGTTACTCCCTATAGTATTATTATTGCTTTTGATTTACACAAGGTATTGTTTCACCGCGATTGGCGAGGAATAATAAAGTATCTTGTAAAAATGCCACATAAAATGAAAGGGTTCGCGCTCCTGATAAATCCTTTTTTTTGGATCACGGTCTACAACATTTGGAAGCAGACCAGTGTAGGTGATGATATTTATGAGCGGCTTGTTGTAAGATATCCCCGTTTTGCTGCATTTAAAGATGACTTTATTGTTCTAGAGAATATGCAAAAACCAGATGAAGAAATTGTGCGGATTATTTTTAATCTTAAAGCTCAAGGATATGGCCTTTATATTCTTTCAAATATTGGTGACCGTACATTTATTGAACTAGCCAAAAAAAATAATCACTTTATTCACTTGTTTGATCATTGTTTTTTACCTAAAAAAGAGAATGGTTACGAGCAAAAACCTAGTGCACCTTTTTATCACGATTTTTTAGCATTTGCGGACAAAAAAGGGGATGGCGATAAAGCGATCCTTTTTATTGATGATCGTGTAGCTAATCTTGCAGGAGCGGCAAAAGTGGGTATTTCCGGATTATTGTGCACTGATACGGAAGATCTTAAAAAGAGTCTTGAACACATAGGCCTCTTAAAGTCCTTTTTTTAACTTTTCGCTAATCAAGGCATTAAGACTCATTTGATTACTTGACGTCAACCGACAACCAGACGTTTTTGATCTTTTTTTCAAATTCCTGTAATCTGAATAATTATTATTTTGACCGGTTAACCACCTAAAATAAAGTTAATTGCATGGCTTATAACCGATGGCGTTTTCCTCACTTAGAGAAGGGTCGTTTTGCTAATTACCCAGGTGAAAAGAGCAAAAAAACATTTTTTCACGCCCTTATGGCAATAGCCCGAATGGTTGTTCAGCGCAAAGACCATGAGGCTGAAAAAGAACTTGATGCTTGGATTGAGCCATGGGAGGGCGTCTCACATCCTGTTACCCCATCTATAACCTGGATCGGCCATTCTACCTTCCTGATTCAAATTGGCGGTAAAACGTTTTTAACCGATCCTATTTTTGATACCCTTTCTTATATCTTACGGTTTAAGCGATTAACGGCGCCAGGGATACCCTTAAAGTCTTTGCCCCCTATTGATGCAGTGATAATATCCCATAACCATCCAGATCATATGGATGAATCAAGCATTTCTTTGTTGCGCGAACATTCTAACCCTCTTTTTCTTGTGCCCTTAGGAGATAAAGCATGGTTTGAACGGAGAGGTTATGAAAAAGTACAGGAATGTACTTGGTGGGAGTCAGTTGATCTCGGAAGTTCTGCTAGATGTACTTTCTTACCTGCAGTGCATTGGTCGCAGCGTGGGCTGTTTGACCGAAATTGTTCACTGTGGGGCAGTTGGATGATCGAAGCTTATGATTACTCAAATACCATGATTTATTTTGCTGGCGATACTGCGTATGGCAGCCACTTTAAAGCTATTGCTGAGCGATACCCAAACATTGATATTGCTCTTATGCCGATAGGTGCATTTGAGCCACGTGAACTGACCAAATGTTCGCACGTAAGTCCTGAAGAGGCTGGACAGGCCTTTCTTGACCTTAACGCTCGTTGTTTTATTCCCATGCATTGGGGAACTTACCATCTGGGGCTTGAGTTGCCGTTAGATCCTATTAAACGCATCCGCAAATGGTGGGAACGTTATGCCGACCACCTGAAAGAAAGACAATTATCATGCATGAAGATCGGTCAAAGTTTGGCGCTGCCAACCACCCCCTTTACCTATGCTCAAAAATCATCGATTGGCCTGTTCAAGAGATTTAAATGAAAGTTTTTTCCCATGACGCAGCCACATAAACTATCTCTTGTTGCCGCTATTTTAATAAATATCAATATCATGATTGGTGCAGGTATTTTTGTAAACACGGTCATTTTAGCACAAAATGCCGGACCTTATGGCGCTCTTGTCTATGGAGTGGTGAGCATAATTTTGCTTCCTCTTATTATAACCTTCGCTCGTCTTATGAAATATCACAAAGGTGGAACTTTCTACGATTATGGTGCGACGTTGCATCCCGTTGCGGGATTTGTTTCGGGTTGGAGCTATTTCATAGCAAAGCTTGGCTCTGCTTCGTTAGGGATCCACGTGTTTTCTACGTTGGCCAAACAGCTTATTCCTTTGCTGAATACTACCTCGACGTTGACTCTTGATTTTTCTCTTGTCGCACTTTTTGTAATTTTCAATACGCTGAATCTGAAAATAGGCCAGACAATACAATTTGGGTTTCTTTCATTAAAAGCTATTCCCATACTTTTTGCGATAGGCATTGGCGGGTTTTTATGGCTCATGACTGGAACTGATATGGGCAGTCAAAAAGTTGCCTTTGAAGGTATCATTACAAGTTTGCCATTTGTTCTTTATGCTTTTACTGGATTTGAAGCATGTTGTTCTTTGAGTAGGACGATCGCTAATCCCGAACATAATGGCCCTAAAGCGCTCTTGATTTCTTACGGATTGGGTGTTTGTATTGTTATTTTATATCAATTAATGTTCTATGGTGGACTTGGTGAGCAACTGGCGCAGCCTGCAGGCTATAGCATAGCATTTCCAACCTTACTTTCAAAAGTTATTCAGCCTGGATCGAAGTTGTTCTATGCTGTTTTTGCAGTTCTTAATCTGGGAATCGCGACTTCATCTCTTGGAGCAGCATATGGCATTATGTATAGTAATGCCTGGAATTTGTTTGTTTTGGCACAAAAAGGTCATATTTTTGGCTCACGCTGGATTTCACAACTTAATCGGCATTACGTGCCCTTTATCTGTGTGATTATTGAAGGCCTCATCATCGCGTCATACTTGCTTATATTTAAAGGAAACCTTGTTCCGTTGCAACAGATGTGTTCGCTAGGTATGATTATAACGTACTTATTATGCACGATTGCGTTCATTGCACTTGTACGTCATGTGTTTAAGCGGATAGAGATCGTGCCATTATTGGCATTGGTCAATTGCAGTATTTTGCTGTATGCATTTAGAGACAATGTTATAGCATATGGGATTTTTCCCATGCTTTATTTTACTTCTCTTATGCTTCTTGGTTTGTGCATGTACGCCATAAAATCATTTCTTGCTCAGTAATATTTTGAAATAAGAAAACCATGTTATTTTTTATGTTATCAATAATAGTTTTTTGTTAAATATGCACGTCCTGAGTCAGTAAAAATCATAACGACGGTATCATGAGGACCCAGCTTCTTGGAGTACTCTTTTACTGCATAAGCGAGCGCGCCGCTTGCTGGTCCAATAAGAAGTCCATGGTTTCGTGCCAGCTCTTTAAGCATGTCAAATGCATTTTCATCTGAAACTAGCAAGAATTCATCAATGATATTGTTATCAACCAATTTCGAATCGAAATCGATCCCAAGACCTTCGATCTTATAAGGTTTAGGTTGTCCTTTGGTTGCATAATATGACGTTGCTGCATCTATTGCTGAAACTTTAATTTTGGGATTTTTTTCTTTTAAAAACTTTCCAGCACCGCTGACGGTTCCACCACTTCCTGCGGCTGCGCAAAAATGGGTGACTTCGCCATTGGTTTGCCGCCAGATTTCAGGACCCGTGGAGAAATAGTGGGAATTCAAATTATCCATATTGAAATACTGGTTCAACATAAATGAATTGGGAGTATTCCGGTGGATCTCAAGGGCTTTTGTATGATAACTTTCAGGATCTTCCAGGAATGTGGTTGGTTTGCAAATTACGATTTCAGCGCCATATGCTTTAAGTGCGTCCTTTTTTTCTTGGCTGACTTTTTCAGATACGGTGATAATGACTTTGTATCCTTTTGCAGCACCAATCATGGCAGCGGAGATACCTTGATTACCCGATGAAGCTTCGATAATGGTGCCACCGGGCTTTAATTTTCCCGTGCGTTCCGCTTGCTCAATCATATAAAGAGCGGTTCGATCTTTAATACTGCCTCCAGGATTCAAGTATTCAAGTTTTGCATATACTTTGGCAGGCGTATCAAAGTTTACTTGTACCAGTGGCGTGTTTCCTATTGCATCAATAATATTTTTATACAACATAATAATCTAATAATGGTTAAGCAAAGTGTTTGATGAAAGTATAAGCAAAAAAGCAGTATTGATCAAAGAGTTACTTTATATTATGGGGTTGCATTGGACGCGGGAGAATGGAAACAAGGATTATGTGTTTTGATATCTTAATTGTCTTGAAAATATAATTATTGATTTTAAAATTACTTAATTGATATGATTCTTTTGAGGCGGGGGGTTATTATGAAAATTAAGTACGTTGTAACAATGCTCTTTATTATATGCATTGATAGTGTAAGTGCTCGTTGCATAAAATATGATGCGGATGGATGCCCAAAAAAAATGCATTATCCAAAACCCAAAAGGCGTCACAGAGGTGTTGACATGGGTTCATTGACTAATTTAATGTTTAGCAAACATAGCGGTATGAATCCATACGTTAATGCGCTACCCACAAGTGGTGATACGTCTTATCTTTATCTTGATTAAGAGGCTTGGTGTCAAAAAGGGGGTTCTCGTGAAAAGATATTTTGTTTTAACAATCCTTTTGTTTGATGCTTTTACACTAGCGGGTCATCTTGAACAAAAATTAGTTACTGCTGTTTATCTTGATGACACAGCGAAAGTTGAAAAATTAATAAAAATGGGCGTGGATCTTCGAGTACGTGACAATCATGGCTATACTGCTTTGGCAAACGCGGTTTTACACAATAATTTTGAAATGGCTGAATTACTCTTAAAGGCAAATGCTCAATGCAATGTAGTTGATGCTGATAAACGCACACCTCTCATGTTGGCTGCTCATCGTGGATATCTTAGGATTGTACAACTTCTCCTTCAATTTGGAGCTGAGCCGAACATACGGGATGCTGACGGTAGAAATGCATTGGTATTTGCTACGCAGCGCGATAATGATGGTGTTGCCGAATTGCTTTTTGATTATCTTGATCAGGTGGCCGATAAAGAAGTGCTTACCCTTGCCTTTTTGGTTGCGGCGCGACGAGGAAACCTCAAGCTTGCCAGTCTTTTTTTACAGGGCGAAGTTCTTAAGGATCAAAAAGACGAGGATGATTATACGGCGTTAATGTGGGCTGCGCAATATGGAAACGAAAAAATGACCTCATTATTAATAAAAAGCGGGGTAAATATAAATGTTCCATGCTGTTACAGGCTGGATCCTCTTATGGATGAAACCGCGCGTGGAGAAACAACCCCTTTGATGGCTGCAGTTCAAGAAGGTCGTGAAACTATTGTCAAACTTTTGATCGCAGCAGGTGCACAGGTGAATCTTAAGGATGAAAAAGAACGAACGGCTCTTATGCTAGCATGTGCAGGAACATCGTCGCAGATCGTTTTAGGATTGCTTCAGGCCGGAGCAGAGCTCGATGCTCAAGATAGTAATGGGACGACTGCTTTAATGATTGCTGCTGCTAACGGTAAAATTGCATTTGTCGACTTACTTTTAAAATCAGGTGCACGTAGTGATTTGCTCGATAAATCTTCAAGAAGTGCGCTCTCTTTTGCCGAGTCTAAAAAGCTTTATTATCTCTTGGGAGAGTTTGTGGATAAGGATGCAAGTGATATTTTTCAACATGCCTCGATCCAACTTCCCGAAAATAAGGACTACGATACTATTATTCAATTGCTGCACAAGGAATCGGGTAAAAATGTACCCGAGCGAAGTAAAAGATATGATGAAGAAAAAAACAAGCCTGCTCAAAAACTATGCAAAGATCAAGTCTGTCAATGATATGACATATTGAATGTATTATCTTAATTATTCGCAGCGCCATAGGTGTTTTTATAATTTTCATACCATTCTAAAGCATTAGCTGTTTCTTTGCAAAGGGCTTTTTGCTTGTTCTTATTATCTGTCGTCATAAAGGTGCAAACTCTCTTAAACTTGACGGTAATTTTAGAAAGATCAACAGCATTTTTTTTCAAGGCAGATAACGTCTGAAACATTTGGTAATCACCTGGCCGATAATGACCGCTACTATCTTTTACGACTAAAAGCGTACCATCCTTATCAAGTTCAAATGCACCTACACCCATGAGTGCTTGACCAGCCATTAAGCCACTATGGGTTACACGATTAGGTACCGATGAGTCCTGCTCACAAGCAACATAGAAACATTCATCGGGAGCAAGCGCAAAATTTATTTTGGGGCATTGTGGTGAGAGATGACGCTTACTTTGTATTTTGTTTCCTTTAAATGAAACGCGATAATGTTGTCTTTTCTCAGGAGTAAAATAATGTACTTGTTTAAGAGGAGGTTGGACGTCGTAGTGTTGAAGCCATTTCCAAAAGTTATCATGGCTTGCATGGGATGCCTTTTTTTAAACTTCTTGAAGAACTTATGCAGATCTGATCCTAATCTGTGTAGTGAATCGACTTTTTCAAGCTTGTATTTATAGTAGAGTGGAAGTGCAGAAACATCCTTTATGTTGATTAATCGCTTTTTTTGAAAGACGGCATCTACCAAGGGTTCACAAGAAAGGATTGTGGGGTTTTTGAAATTTTTAATTTTGGGAAGCTTGCTGCTTGCGTATAAAAGGGGGATGAGCAACAAGTAACCAAAAAAGAGAAATAATTTATTCATCGTGCATGCGCTTTATAAAGTTTGGCATGTTTATCAATCATGGTACTTATGTCAAAATCTTTGAAATTGTCGGGGTAATTGCGAACGGTCATAAAAAGGAGTTCATTAGTGCTTACGGCCAGCATGCCTTTTGCTAATTGTTTCCATTCGCCAGAGGAATAAACAAATCCATTAACTCCGTGATGGACTACTTCGCGCAAACCTCCTGTATCATAGCAAAGAATAGGAAGTTTTGCCATTCTTGCTTCGATTGCTGCGCATGGCAATCCCTCCCATAAAGAGGTTAATATGAAGCAATGCCATCTCTTTAAAAAAGGAAGCACGTCATTTTGCCATCCATGCAAGGTAATAACCTCTGAGAGATTATTTTTCATAACCCATTCTTCAATTATTTTTCTCTGAACCCCATCACCAATAATGTGGAGGCGTACTCGCGAATTTTGTTCGTAAACATATTTGAATGCTTTAAGCATGTCAATAAGATTTTTTTGGGGCTTCATGCATGATATAGTGCCAAAGATAAAAAGAGCTTCTGAATTGTGAAATCCGTTAATTTCTGATGAGGCAACAGCAAAATGGTCTAATGCGATTGCTGCGCGAACAAGCGAATGTTTGCTTGAAAAACGAGGCAATAATTTTTTGCCCGTTGTACAGTCTACTCGTGAAACGCATATAAAATGTGTTGTCAACGGTGCACAAATCCATTCAGCACTATATGCGGCAAGCCAGGATATGATGTGTTGATGAGGATGAAACGGAAATCCATGCACGGTATGAATTCTCGATTTAATACCTATGCAAAATGCGGCAATTCTTCCTAGAATACCTGCCTTTGACCCATGGGTGTGGACAATAAGGTTTGGATGCTTTTTTTTAAGCTGCTTTAATATACTTATTAAGGAAATGAATGTTTTCAGTTCACGAAAAAAGAGAAAAGATTGAGTTCTCGCTTTAAAGAGTTGAGTAAAAAGACGTTGGGCAAATGCTTTACTTCATCAACAAGAACACCTTCGCTGCCTGTGATGAGATAAGTCTCAATCCCTTTGGCAGCCATTTCTTTGAAGAGTGAAAGACAAATTTTTTGTGCTCCACCAAGTTCAAGCTTGGTTATAATGTAAACAACACAATCATTTGAATTCATACTGCACTCACCCTTGAATTTGTGAGTTCTAAGTCTAGTGGATTTTAAAAGTAAATCCAGTAGTATTCATGTCTTGGATAAATCCTTCACGGGATTTATTGATGGAGAAAGTTATTGGGCATGAGTTTTTGGAGTTGGATAAAATTTGTAATTATATTAAAAATCAAGGGACCTTGATGATCATGGACTTGATGAAGATGGTACATTTTAGACTTAGAATAACAGCTTGTCATACGACAAGCTTCGGGCTGTCCTCTTGAACTGCTAACATTCAGTAAGCTAACTATCGCTCGGTTCGTTATAACTTTCATTGCGATGAGGTTTTAAAGCTTCTGCCGGGATGCTTGCTTGTTCACTCGTTTTCAAAAATTCCTCAAGTATATAATTTATCGACCAATAATTGTTTGATGCTTTATAATCTTTATTTCGCGATAATAATTTCTTGATTAAAGGCAACATTTCATCTTGTATAAAAGATCGTAATTGAGGGCCGCGTTCTTTAATGATACGGACCACAAGGGGAATATTTCCTTGAGCAATTGATAACCGGAAAATTTTTTCAATAACCTCTATGCGTGCGATACGCAACTTTTGTTCTAATAAATATGCTACAGAGACATCTTTGCCCATCATATAGGAAAATAAATGCTGCATATGTTCGGACAAGAGAGATTTCAAAAGTGTTCCTGACCGAGTTTCATGGACTATTTGGGCTTGTTCACGTATTATCTGGGGTTGCTCATCAAGTATGACTTGCATTATTTCTAGTAATTCCCCGTCAATTTTTTTATAGAAAATATTTTTGTTTTCTTGGGTAAGATGGGCGCCATTTTCAAGCAGAAGCAGAACGATATCTGTAAAATTTTGCTCGAGAGCGAGTTTTAATGATTCATCAAGATTAACATGGGCCTCAAGCGCTTTATCAATCTCCATTTTCCATTTTTGTTGATTTTCTTGATTGGCTGGCTTTGCATTCAGTTTGTTACTCAAAATTTGAAGTTGAAGTATTTTTTCATCTTCATTTGGTATAATGCGGCATTGGGGACATTTTTTTCTTTCTTGATTACTTGTATCCCAGCAATTGAGATGGTGCATAAAGGAACAACATGGCCATACAAATAATTTTTCATCTACTTTATAATCATTACATAATGGACATTCATAAATTGATGTAATAATTTTTTTGATGGTCGCATATTTAATTTTTAGCGATGGTATTAGACAGTCATTTTCTGCGAGTGTAAGTCTTGGCAACAATAAATATCTTATGTACTCATCAAATCGTATCCCAAGCCCGTCGCTTTTGAGTGAGCACCATGTTTCTTGTTCTTGGTTGTAGCATAATTTATTGATGCCTTTATTCTCCATATATTCATCATGATGAGTGTTTTTAGTTATGTATCTGGTAAGGATGGAGACAATTTCAAGATCACCTTGGAATGATGCATAAAATAACGCTTTAACAAGAAGTTCTAAAGGAGTATCGTCACTAACTAATTCATTTATTTTTTCAATATCATTAGTTATTGCTGCTAACAGTACGGGATCTGATGGAATAGCAGATTGATTTCGGCTTTTTATCTTATTTAATTCGTCGGTTGTTATGACAGAAGAAATTGGGTCTTGAGGAATTAACTTGGTGGTTAATATGGATGTTTGTAGCAAAAATTTAATTTTGAGATATTCAGCTTTTTCTTGCTGAGAAAGAGATCTTGAAAAAATACTTCGAACAATGTGTAATGGAATGTTTCGTGGTTTTTTTTCCAATCGAGCAAGAGCATATCTTAATACAGTTTCAATTTCTGGAGTGCGTTTTGTAGCATAATGCAGAGATGCTTCTTGTAGATCTAAAATATTCGATTCAGCGAGTAAATCAATAGCTGCAATCATATCATTGTTTATTATTGCATTTAGTAAAGGATTATCGCCTAGTGTATTTAAAATGAGTTGAACAATTTCAAATTTTTTTTGGCCAATAGCTAATGATAAAAGTTCGTAAAGAATATCTCGAGATGGTTTTATATTGAGTGATAAGGCATGTATTATTGATTCTTTTTCTCCTTGTAAAATTGCTATTTCCAATGGGGATAAGTTTGCAGCTTCAGTTACTATATTAAGTTCTCCGGAATTGTTTGCTCCAAAAAACAGCAATAATTTGCAAATATCCGTCGAATTGTTTTCGTAAGCAAGATGAAGTGGTATCTTTCCTGATTTAGTTACTATGTTTGGGTCGGCTCCATATAGTAATAAATTCTCCACGAGTCCACTATTACATACACAAATGGCTTGGACCAATGGTGTAACCTTCCTGGAGTCAAGCACATTGATCTCGGCACCATGTTTTATCAATAACTCAATGATATTAATATTCTCCGTGGTCTGTAATGGGCATTCCAAATTGTGGTTTTGTACGTTGACCAAAGCTCCTTTTTCTAAAAGTAATTTGACCATTGGCAGATCATTATTTCGTGCGGCAATATGAAGGGGTCTGTCACCCCATACAACAATTGTGCGGTTGCTAACTTTATGAGTAGGCATTAGTACTCGCCAAAATTTATTATCAAATACTTGATTAACATTGTAGCCATTATTTAACAATTCTTTCACTAGTACAACATTGCCCGTGAAGACTGCGCGCAAGAATTTTTCGGAATAATAGTCATAACCTAATTTTGCCGCGACCAAGCTACCGATTACAGCAAATTCCATCGCGCGCGTCGATGAAAAAATATTAATGGCTAAAATTATAATGATTTTTTTTGTAAATTGGGATGAGATGGAACCAAACATTTTTGTTTCTCCTATAATAATTATTTCAAGCTATTTATAACATTTGCGGCGACAAAAAACAACTCACCTTGCTTAACCGGCTAAGTGCTTGGCTGAATGAGAATGATGAGGAAGCACTGGACAGTCCTTGAAGTGGTAATGACCGCATCCATGGATTAAAAGCATAATCAAAAATCTGCTTTCAGGAATTGTCTTTTTAAGAATATCTTAAAGGATAAGCCGCTGGATGTTTGAGTGACTCTAACTCAACATCGATATCTAATGCCGGCCAGTGAAGATGTTTGCCATGAAAGAATTCCAAATCATAGATTTGCTCAACGGTTGCCTTAAGAAACCAGGGAAACTCTTTGAATGACATAAAAAATTCTTGCTCATTTATAAGAAGCCAAATTCCTTGATTTGAAATATTTTGTATTTCAGCTTTCGCGGAAATGGCTTTTCCATGCTTTTTCGATTTCTTTAACATTTTTTTCAACTGCCTTTGCAAGTTCTCTTAATTGGCGTTCTGAGAAGCCACTATAATCTGCAAGTGCGACTACAGGTTCAATCCAAAATTCACCTTCACCAATTGCTTAATGTACTAATGCTTGCGTGGCAAGCAAGGATGCCAAAAGTGCTAGGGTGGTAGCTGTTATTCTAGACCCCCTGACGTACCAAGGCTAATGCTTGTCCCAGAAGTTGCGGTAGTAGCGGAGTTACTGGTGCCAGTAGTCACTGTCGCACGTGTAGTTGAGCTGCTTATCCCAGCGCCATTTGTTTTTGTAGTGGCTGAATTGGTCGATGTTTCCATCGTCATTTTAGTTGAGCTTACTCTCGAGGTAGTTGAACTGCTCGAAACAGCCGAACTACGTGGCGATGTTGTAGATACAGTCACAGCTGGTCCTGAATGTGTTGTCGAACTTATCGAATTACCTGTTCTTGCAGCTGTAGTTGCAGTGGTAGCCGCCGCCACCGTCGCTGAGCTTGTACTCGTTCTGGCTGCAGACCCAACTGTTGAAGTTGCTCTCAAAGTAGTTGAACTTCGTGATGTTGTAGTGGTGGTTATCGTTGTAGTTGAACATATATCATCAAAAATACTGATGTCATTCGAACCTTCATTGGCCGTAGCAAGATATGACCCATTAGGTGAAATTGCTTTTGAATAGGGAGTTGCTGATCCAGAAGGCAATGCATAAGACGTACCAGCACTCAATACGCCATTCGTTACGGTAAATATCGTCACATCGTTTGACTCTCTATTGGCCGTAGCAAGATAAGAACCGTTGGGTAAGAACGCAACTGAAGATGGCGCTTTTGACCCAGAAGGTAACGCATATGATGTACCATTACTTAATACTCCATTTGTTACCTTAAATACCGTCACATCACTTGAACCGGTGTTTGCAGTAGCAAGATGTAACCCATCGAAGGAAAATGCTAGCGAATAAGGACCTGTTGATCCCAGAAGGCAATGTGTAAGATGTACCGGCATTTAGTGCGCCATTCGTTACGGTAAATACTGTCACATCACTTGATTGGCTATTAGCTGTAGGAAGATAAGAACCATTGGGTAAGAACGCAACTGAATATGGCTCTGTTGATCCAGAAGGTAATGCATATGATGCACCATTACTTAACACTCCATTGGTTACGTTAAATATGCTGACACTGTTTGAACCAAAATCAGCCGTAGCAAGATAAGAACCATTGGGGGAAAATGCTGCCGATACAGGCTCTGATGAACCGGAAGGCAATGCGTAAGAAGTACCTGCATTTAATACACCATTTGTTATTGTGAATACATCTACCTCTTGTGATTGGTAATTAGCTGTAGCAAGATAAGAACCCATCCGGGGAAAATGCTACGGAATAAGGATTTCCACTAGAAGGAGATGCATAATTAATGCCACCACTCAGTATTCCGTTATTGACATTAAATACGGTGACACTATTTGAATCATAGTTAGCCGTAGCCAGATAGGAACCATTCGGTGAAATTGTTATCGAATAGGGTTCCACTGCACTTACAGGTTCCACATAAGAGGTACCGGCACTTAATACGCCATTGGTTACCGTAAATACCGTTACATCATTTGAATCTAGATTAGCCGTAACAAGATAAGAACCATTGGGTGAAAATGCTATTGAATATGGTGCATTTGAAGCAGAAGGTAATACGTATGATGTGCCTGCATTTAATACACCATTTGTTACCGTAAATACCGTTACATCATTTGAATTTAAATTAGCCGTAGCAAGATAAGAATTATCTGGTGAAAATGCTACTGAATTAGGCAGCATGGACTGTGAAGGCAATGGATATGATGTTCCACCATTTAACGCTCCATTCGTTATGGTAAATATTGTCACATCGTTTGATGAATTAGCGACAGAAAGATACGAACCATTGGGCGAAAATGCTACTGAATCGGGATTTGTGGAACCAGATGGTAATGTATATGAAGTACCTCCACTTAATTTCCCATTCGTTATCGTAAATATAGTTACATTACCGAGATTTGTAGCAGCACCGTTAACAGCTACAGCAAGGTGCGAACCATCGGGTGAAAATGCTACTGACTGAGGATACGTGGATCCAGAAGGCAATGCATAGGAAGTACCACTATTTAATACACCATTTGTTACGGTAAATATCGTGACACTATTTGTTGCTGAATTGGCAGTAGCACAATAAGAGCCATCAGGTGAAAATGCCACTGAAAAAGGTTGTACTGAATGAACTGGCAATGGTGTTGATGAGCTTGGACTTTTAAAACAGCCAGGTGATGGTAGTGAAAATCCACTATACCATGCTACAAACAATGTAAATAATAAATAACTTTTTTTTGGAGAAATCATATCGTTTTCCTTTGAAATAAGACTAATGAAAAGCTTGAAGTCCTAGCAAGACCGTCATAAGTGAAACTGGATGCACAGGCATTGAACAATCGCTCGTTGTTGAACTTACTGTTTGTGTTGTACTCTGAGTACTCGTGGTAGCATTAAGGCATCCAGGAACTGTAAAGACTGTTACCCCATTTGCATGGTAGTTACTCGTTGCGAGATAAACACCATTGGGCGAAAATGTCACTGAGTTGGGCTCTGAACCACTCGTAGGCAAGACGTACGAAATTCCATTACTCAACAGTCCCGACGTTACTCTAAAGACGGTAATATCATTCGAATCATAATTACATGTGGCAAGAAGGGAGCTGTCGGGAGAAAATGCTATTGATCGTGGATTTAAAGACGTAGAAGGCAATGCATAAGACGTTCCTTTATTTAACACTCCATTACCTGTTACCGTAAAAATTGTCACATTTTTTGAACCACTGTTAGCGGTTGCAAGGTATGAGCCATTTGGCGAAAATGCCAGTGAACTTGGCGCTTGAGATCCCGAAGGTAAAGCATAATTAGTACCGCCACTGAGCACACCAGATGATATATGAAACAGTGTTACATTGTTGCTTCCCTCATTTGCAGTAACAAGGTATCCAAGAGCTGAGAATGCTAGTAAATAAGGTTTTGTTGCTCCAGTAGGCAAAGCATATGATGTTCCCTTACCCAATACTCCTCCAGAAATATTAAAAATAGTCACATCATTGGAATTATTGCACGTGGCAAGATATGAACCATCGGGGGAGAATGCTACCGCGTAAGGATAGCTGGAGTTCGACGGTAATGGATAAGAAGTGCTTCCACTTATTGCTCCTTGTGAAATATTAAATATGGTTACGTTATTAGAATATGCATTGGAAGTAGCAATATATGAACCATCTGGCGAGAATGCTACCGACAGTGGATGTGTGGAACCGGATGGTAATGAGTAGGATGTACCACCACTCAGTCCTCCTGCAGTTACTGCAAAGAGTGTTACGGTATTTGAACCATAATCAGCAGTAGCAAGCAGTGAATTGTCTGGCGAAAATGCAACCGACCCGGGCCAAGAAGAACCTGTTGGTAAGGGATAAGAACTGGGGGTACATGTTGTTCCAGAGGTGGGAGAACCAGTTGTCGTGGTTGTTGCTGTTACCATGGATGTGCTGCTAGTTGGTGTTGATCCAATTGTTGTACTTTTTATAGAGGAACTTGCGGTGCCGCTCGTTGTAACACTGGTTACAATATTGGTAAGGATCGAGCTTGTTGGTGTACATCCAACAGCAAAGACTGTTATATCATTTGATAGGAAATTAGCAATAGCGATAGATGCGCCATTGGCAGACAATGCCATGGCTGCTGCATTATTTGAACCCGAAGGCAATGCATATGTGGTAGTAGCGGTTACCGTTCCACTTGAGTTTATGCTAAAAACGGAAACATCATTGCTGGTTTGATTTGCTGTTGCGATACAAGTATCATTTGCAAAGAATACAACCCCAGCAGGATTGCCTGTCGATGTTGCGTATGAAGTGCCATTGCTCAGCACACCGTTTGAAACCTGAAAAAGTGTCATGGTGCCTGACGTTTGATCTGCAGTTGCTAAAAATGAGCCGTTTGTTGAAAATGTCAGCGAAAGAGGCCCCGTTGAATTTGATGGTAAGGCATATGAAGTACCACCAGAAAGTGCACCGCCTGAAAGGGCAAAAATGGTTACATCATTTGAGCCACTATTGGCAGTAGCAACATAGCTTCCATCAGGTGAAAAGATAATTCCTGCCGGAGAGCTAGAACTCGTTGGCAAAGAATAAGTCGTTCCCGTATTAAGTACTCCATTGGTCACCGTAAAAAGTGTTACACTATTTGAGTTTTCATTTGCTGTGGCGAGATAGGCACCATTGGGAGAAAATGCTAATGAGACTGGTTCAGGAATTGATGCGGGCAATGGATATGCAATGGGATTACTTAAAACACCTCCAGCAACTGAATACATGACAACATATCCATTACCGGTACTAACGGTTGTAACAGCAAAATATGAGCCATTGGGTGAGTACATTCCTGAATAAGGGTTTGAATGACCTGATGGCAGAGCATAAGAAGTTGGCGAACTAGCTACCCCGTTTGCAAAATTAAAAACGGTGATTTCAAGTGAACCAAAAACGTTTGTTGCAACATAAGATCCGTTCGGTGCAAAAGCTATCGAGCAGGGTTCAACACCTCCTGAAGGCAAAGCATAATTAGTGCCATTGGAAAGACAACAGGGTGACGTTTTTATAGTAACTGCTAATGCGGCGGCCAAAAGCCAGGTGGTCATCATTTTCATGCAATAATTCCTTATTAACTGGATTGGTTTATAAATTATAGTGGAGAGTACATGTCTGTCAATCATTGTATAGAGTTCGATTCATAGTTATCTGGCAATGCGGCAGTTATGGCGTTTTGAGTCTCTTTTCCCTTTATTAAATGATTATAACTTCATAAGAACATGGAGAGAAATAATGATCTTTTTGGATCGCCTGGCTTGGTTTTTAGATCGAATGGGTATCAATGTAAACTATGGCAAGGTAACCCATATCAACAAAGCAGACATGAGCAGAAGTGGCACTACAATAATTAAAAAGCCAATTTGAGAGCTTTTGTAGTTTTTTGCAATAACTATTTTGTCGCTTGTTTTTTTATAATCAAGTGACGACAGCACAATGAGTACACATCCCCAAAAAATAAGTGTTTCTCCAATAATGTGAGCGATGATTCTGTGTAGTTCACTTTTAAAACTAATCAACCTCAATATTGCAAGGCCGCCACCCATGGCTGCAAG
This sequence comes from uncultured bacterium, assembly GCA_963699715.1. Classification (GTDB taxonomy): domain Bacteria; phylum Babelota; class Babeliae; order Babelales; family Babelaceae; genus CAVOUX01. The sequence continues at coordinate 4,538 of CAVOUX010000007.1, read as the reverse complement.
AGCTGTTCGCAACCAAGCAGAAAAAGTGCGTTCTGCTGCTAACAAAGTTCTTTCTTCTGCTAAAACAGTATTGAGTGTTTCTTGATTTTTCATTTTTGCCTCAGAAATAGTTAACCATCCAAGTGTTCAGTGCCTCCAACAAGTCGACGATAATATAGTGAATGCTTTTCCAAATAATCTGGTTTGTATGCAACAATGTCTTTTTCTTCAGCAAGTAAAGATAAATCAATAAGCGCATCAGCGCTTTCGAGTGTTTTAAGACGATGCGCAATGACAAGGGTTACTGCCGTTTGTGCAAGCTCGGTAATCATTTCTGTGATCGCTGCTTCGCTAATTTCATCCAAACTACTGGTTGGTTCATCGATTAAAATCAAAACGGGTTTGTAATACAGTGCGCGCAAATAAAGACCGACAAAATTTAACCGTTGACGTTGGCCACCAGATATATTGAGGCCTCCTTCGCCCAACAATGTCTCCAATCCTTGATGAGCTGCTAAGACCTTTAATAATCCCACGCGCTCTAATGCATTAAGCAAAAATTCATCAGTGTATCCATGCGTATCAGGCAATCCGAAAAGCAAATTATATTTTATGGTGCCACGTACATTGGTTGCCATTTGTCCCTGTAAGGCAATAAGTTTTCGTCGAATCTCATCGGTAACTGCATAGATATCAATAGTATTAACGGTAACCTTGCCTTTAATCGGTTTTAGCTGACCACCCAGTATGGATAGCAATGTTGTTTTTCCGCTGCCAGAGGGACCAATGATGCCATATAATTTATTTGGTTTAAATCCGCTACAGTGCAACTCAAAGTTATGATTATTAAAAAGTTCAGCTGTCTCATAGTCGAATGATATTGCTAATGCCTCGATAGCTATAGGATCTCTCTCAAACTGGATATTTGGTACGGAGCCAAGTACAGGATATCCTTGTTTGCCAAAATGTGCCATGAAATCAAAAAGGTCACGGACTGCAGCCCATCCTCGCATATAACGACGGAATGGTTTGACGATAGAAACAATTTGCTTGGTACTATGAATATAGGCGATAGCAAGACCGACTGCTGACGCTAACGAGGTAACCCCTTGATGTACTTGCATCGCCAGAGTTCCAAGTAAACTAAAGAGAGCAACTAAATAAATCATATTCAATATAAATGAGGTCATGGTATAAGAGAGCCATAAGCTACTTTCAGACCGCATGTTTGTTTCAATTTTTTGAGTAAGTTTGCGGCTCATATAATCGCTTGCAAACGTTGCGCGAACAAGTTGCACTTGAGCGAGATTTTCAACAGCGGCTGCGCGAAAAGCATCGTCAGTTTCTATAAATTTTTGCTCCCAGGACTGACATGCATAGCGTGCAAAATAATAGCCAAAGATGATCATACCTATAAAAAAGAAGCCAATTCCCCAGGCAAGTATAACTGAGTAATAGCTTACAGCAACAATCATAGCTATCAGACCCACCAGAAGAGGTATAAATTCAAAGGTTATCTGATCAAGCAAATCTTCATATCCTCGGGCAGCTCGATCGATTTTTCCTAAAATAGCGCCACTTGAACGATGAACATGGTAGCGGGGATCAATGGTGAGTAGGTATTGATGAGCATTTTGGTAAATGCTATGAATGCATTGTAGTTGAAACTGTGCATTCAGTTGTCGTGCATATACATGAGTGCAATCAACAACGAGCCATAGCAAAAAAAGAGCTCCACAAACAAAAATGCTGTTACTATTGAGTGCGAATTCAATCAAGAAAGGGCTAAGGCTCCAAAAAGTATGTGCCCCAATCATAATAACAATAATAGTAAGCATGAGACTTTTTTGTTTGAAAATGAGAAGCCACCAGGGCTTTTTAAAATTGATGGGTAACAAAACGAGTTTTTGCTGAAGAGATTTTTTAGAGAGGAACATGGTGATATTTTTCCGTATAGAGTTTTCCATAAGGAGCTAGTTTATCAAAAAAGAGATTATTGTGTTAATTATAATCCAAAATCTTTAAGACTTTTCTTTTCTTCTGCGATGTTGAGTATAAAAGTAATGCACCACATGAGCAGTGTCTGTGTGGCAGCAATGAAAAATATGTTGCGATCTGATACCTCGATTTACTTATTCTTGTTAAGTTTTTCAAGAATTAATGAATTGAGACTAATGCCATGGAGTGCCGCTTCATTGAAAAGTTTGGCATGAAGGATTGGATTAAGCCTGAGATGAATTTTTCCGGAAAATGTTTTTTGTGGTTTTTTTCCCCGTTGTTTGCACCATTCCAAATAATCGTCAATGGAATCCTTAAAAGCTTGACGAAGTTCATCAACACTCTTTCCCTGAAAAGTAATAACGGCATCTAGACCTAGTACTTCGCCGTGAAAAATTTTGGCTTCATCGTCGTATTCAACTTTTCCAATATAACCTTTATATTTCATCATAATGTATTCCTGATTTTATCAAAAAATTTCGGACTGATTTTAAAGCATCCTTATCTGTTTCTGGCTGTGGATGTGGTCGATGAAAAACCGCATCTTTTTGATTGAGCTCGACTCGAACCCGTGAACCGCGTCCTTCTCTTTATGCTTCTTACGCATCGGTTCTCCAAATACAGAACAATGGTACCATAATATGATATTATTGGTCAAGGATCTTTAAGTGTTTTTCTTTGGTGCGATACGTTCAGTGCTCTCGCATCTTGCATTTATGATTCAAAAAGCAAATGCGTTACAAAATCCGCGATCAGCCATGCCCACGAAGCAGTCGTATCTTCTTTACTCTGGACCTTGTCCGTGTTATGCATTGCTCTTATAATAAAAAGCACCAGTAAGTTCCTGAGCTCAGGCGGTAACAAATTCAAAAAAGAGGTCTTATTACGTCTTGCTTGTTCAATTTGTTGAAGTATATGGTCTTTAAAAAGTGAATAAACTGTATCAAGTTTGTCATCACAAGCCACCTTGATAATATTTCTACCATGACGGTTTGGTATAAGCGGATTTGCTCCGGCATGTAAGAGCTTGCCGGCTACGTCGATATAACCATTATAAGCAGCCCTGTACAATGGTGTTGCTCCTTCTTTGTCTTGAATGTCTAATTCAATTCGTGGCATATTGCATAACGTCTCAACTACATCTGTATGTCCACCGTGAGCAGCAAAATGCAAAGCCGTTCTGCCTTCTGTATTTTGAACATTAATATCAAGTTGAAGAACACCACATAATAAAACAACTATACTTTTGTGATTTTTTTGGGCAGCACAATGTAATGGTGTTATTCCAAAACCATTTTTAATATTTACATTAATTTTCGAAGCCTTAATAAGTTCCTGCACCACAGCATGATGTCCTTTGTATGCAGCGACATGTAAAGGAGTCCACTCACTATTACGTAGAGCAGCCCAGTTATTAGTAACTTGCGAATGAAGATTAATATGTGGTGAGGTTAACAAAACTCTCACTACCTCAGCCTGTCCATTTTCAGCGGCAATATGTAAAGGCGTCAACCATTCTCTGGTTTTGGCGTTGATCTGAGCTTCAGGAACATTAATTAATATTTTTACAACATCAACATCACCTTTTTTTGCGGCAATATGCAATGGCATCCAGCCCTTGTCATCCTTAAGGTTGATTCTTGAAGCCAAAACTTTCACTACTGCAATATGCCCCTTTTGTGCGGCTCTGTAGAGAGGTGTCATGCCACTTATATTGTGTGCATCACAGTCAACGCCGGGCGTATTTATGAGTATTTGTACTACCGCAGCATGGCCGTTTTCAGCAGCGTTATACAAAGGAGTGGAGCCGACTTTGTCTCGAGCATTCAGATTAATTTCCTTTACATTCAACAAAGCATTTACAATTCCCGAATGCCCTCTTATTGAGGCCCAATGGAGCGGTGTATAGCCAAAACTATCTTGAGCGTTAATCAGTATGCCTGGCACAGCGATTAACCTTTTCGTTACTGATCCATGGCCATTAAGAGCAGCCGTATGCAAAGGAGTAGTTCCCCATCCATCTTGAGCATTAACGTCTGCTCCATTTTGCAACAATTCTTGGACAACATTTATATCACCGTTTGCTGCTGCAAGAGACAAGGGGTTGGTATGAAATTGCTTTTCCATGGCAAAGAATGAGAATGGTTGCAAGAAAAAAATGAATGTGAACGGTATAATATACCTCATGAAAAGTTCCTATGGTAACGGCTTTGTGGCTGAGAAAAGGATTAAGAGAGCTATCATATCAACGTTTAACTTGCTGAGAAATGAACGGTCTTGCTGTAGTTGACATATTGTTGGAGCTGATAAGAGCAAGATAATTTTTTGATACCGATCTTTATGTTCAGCATCAGATCTCTTAAATAGTTGTTGAGCATGCTCGATGAGTTTTTTCAACTCATCATGACGAGAGCCTTTCGTCTTTTCCATATATTCCGAGAGCAGGAGGATAACAATGTTGGGATGTGCTTGAGCAATGGCGTAGTACAATGCTTCTAAAATTATTTCAGCACTACTTCCTGATACCAGTGGTTTCAGCGAAAGATGTTGACCTAAGATTG
>CAVOUX010000006.1:0-267836 GCA_963699715.1 uncultured bacterium | reverse complement strand
ACTGATGAAGATCGCATAGCTTGGATGCGAAATTATCTCAATCTTTTGCTTCAAAAAGATATAAAAGACTTAGCACAAATCGAAAAACTAACAGAACTACCACAACTCTTAAGAATTCTAGCTGCAAGAGCCGCTAATTTGCTCAATGTTGCTGAAGTTTCACGAGACACGACATTAACAATCAAAACTACACACCGCTATCTTGCATTATTGGAGGCAATTTTTATTGTAAACCTTTTACCGGCATGGAGTAATAACTTTGGATCTCGATTTATTAAAGCTCCCAAAGTTTACTTGATCGATTCCGGACTTTTATCTTATTTGCTTAATACAACACTGGAAAAAAGCATGAATGATGCCATGTTTATGGGAAAAATCGTTGAAAACTTTGTAGTCAGCGAAATAAAAAAACAAGCCACATGGAGTGAAACGGCTATAAATCTCTATCATTTTAGAACCCCGAGCGGTGAAGAAATAGATCTTATCTTAGAAGATCTTGAAGGAAATATTGTGGGTATCGAAGTAAAAAATAGCAGTTCGATTACACCACATGATTTTAAAAATCTCAAATATTTACAAGAAAGAATAAAAAAAAGATTCAAAAAAGGCATTATTCTTTATGCTGGAAATCAGTACCTGTCCTTTGGTAACGATTTAGTACTTGCACCCATAAGTTCACTATGGCAAGCTTGACTTTATGAGACATCAAAATACTCAAGGTGATCTTTTTCGAGAAAGTACAGTTTCTTTAAAAAGTAACCCTAAAAAAATTCTCTTGAAAAGACGTATATTCTTTCAACAATTTACTATACCGCACTAAGCCACGGAATGCTTTTAAAGAAGCACCAAAATGCGCCGCAAAAGAACGTAGATTCTTTCTAGAGGATTAAAAGAAAAATATCTTACACCTGAAAAGAAGCAAGCATTCTTGAGTCCATGGATACAATCTAAGGGTAAGGCATTCATAGTTCCACTTGATTGATGACAAGTTGTGTAATATTATAAGAAGAGAACTTATCATAAAAGTATTTCAAATTAATCTTCACACGGACACATAATGACGCATTTTAGAAACTATAGTTTAGGCGTAATTGCCCTCCTTCTTGTAATAAGTGGATGTCGAAACAGGATAGCAACCAGTCGCAAATCCCGCCATGCCAAAGAACAAGCAACTGACGCCGGCGTGCCCATGAAAGGGATTAAGCACACCAATTTGGATGAAGCATTGCGTTGCAAGATTTCTACCAAAAATCAAGGCGATGATGAATTGGCGGCCAAGGATACCTCGAACACGCTTTAACTCTTGCAAAAGACCACACTCAATTGGCCGAACTAATCCTTGAATTAGCAAATTCTACATGCAACTGAAAAACGGGATAAGGCGAGCAAATATTATAATCAATATAAAACGTTTTATCCAGGAAGCCCGTTAATAAAGTATGTATTATATCAAGAACTCGTTTCGACAGAGCTTGATTCACTTGAAAGCGACAAGGATCAAGCCAAAACTAAAAACGCATTAAAACTTGGAAATCAATTTATCCACGATTTTCCCGAAGACACCGAATACACTGATTCCGTAAAATCTATAATTCAAAAGTGTTATTTAAAACTCACAATGAATGAACTCTCGGCTGCAGCTTTTTATGTGAACAAGTATTACTATGAACTGAAAGAAGCATCTTTAAAAGCTGCACATAAAAGAATCGAGTATCTTTTGAAAGAATATGCCTACCATTTGGATGATAATGACAAACTTATTGGCTTAGGCTCCAAAATTATAAGCACACCCTTGACGGCTTATCTTGGTAGTCTTGAGGCAGTCATCGAAGAATTGACAGAGTTCGTTGATGAACGTCAATCTTCAAAAGAAAGTTTTATTGCAAAACTCTTAAACACACAAAGAAATGGAAGATATACGCAAAGAACTCGGCCATAAGGGTGAATTATTCGTTGCAAATCACCTAGAAAAGGATGGTTTTGAGATCAGATCACTCAATTACCGCAGCAAAACGGGTGAAATAGATGTTATTGCCCAAAAAAAAGAACTCATTGTTTTTGTTGAAGGTAAAAGTGCGCCAACAGGACTATTTCAATCTATCATCGGTAATAGATTACTCAAAACAGCGAAAGATCATTAAAACTGCTCGTTTCTATAGCGCCGAAAACCGATTAAGAGAACATGTTTTGCGATTCGATGTAGCGCTCCTTAATCTTAATAATGGTAATTACACCATAACCTATATTCCCAACGCATTTATTCCTCCTGACTATGATTAACATTACACGTGATATCATACAACGTTTTTTAACCGCATTGCTGCTTAGCCTGATAGCAGTAGCATGCGTATTGTTTGCATCACCGATAATAATATCTTTATTTCTGGGTCTTATACTTTTTATTACACTCGCAATTGAGTGGCCAGCCTTTAAATCATTATGGCTAACGCCCTTCTATCCCGTATTACCCTTTCTTTTGCTTATATTGCTTAACAACTCAGCTGAACGCGCTCTTCTTCTTTTCATGATAATTACCATAGCCCTCTATGAAATAAGCGCTTATCTTATTGGTAAATCATGTGGCACTCTAAAATTGTGTCCTGCAATAAGCCCAGGCAAGACATGGCAAGGGGCATTAGGAGGATATCTTACATGTATTGTAGGTGCTTGGATCTATTATTCAAGTTTTCGGCATATTGATACGGTTTCCTGGTTTGCACCACTTACCCTTATCATTCTTGCAGCAACGATTGGTGATCTGTTTGAATCATATTTAAAACGAAAAGCTCATTTAAAAGATTCGGGCTGGCTTTTACCAGGACATGGTGGCATCCTTGATCGAATGGATGGCATCCTGGGTGCAATATTGATAGTTTATCCATGCAGGATTTGGTTTATGAAACTTCTAGAGCTCTTATGATTTTTTTTAACGAACTTATTTTCATCACCTATCTCATTGTAATCATTGCATCTTTGCTCACTGCTCTCAAACTCGGGATTGAAGCCCTTTGCGCACTGATCTGCCTTCAATGGGTGCTGGCAAATCTCTTTGTTGTTAAAAGCATTACTCTTTTTGGATTTGAAGCAACTGCCTCCGATGCGCTTGCGGTGGGAGCCATTTTAGGGCTCAACCTCATTCAAGAATATTTTGGAAAAGCTCAGGCAAGGAAATCAATCGTTATTAATGTAATGGGGATCACCTTCTACACCCTCCTCAGCTTATTACACATAACCTATATGCCAAGCCCAACGGATATCATGCATAGTCATTTTTGCACACTTCTTATTCCCATGCCAAGAATCTTATGTGCATCATTGGTGGTATATTTGCTTGTTCAATATATTGATTACGTGCTTTATGCCGTCCTTAAGCGGATGTTCAAAAACAGATTCTTTATTGCAAGAAATTACATTTCAGTCGCGTGTACACAGCTCATTGATACCGTTCTCTTCAGTTTTTTAGCATTGTATGGATCAGTGCACAATATTGGTCATATCATTATTGTTAGCTATGTCATAAAATTAATAACTTTGGGTTTGAGCATGCCTTTTCTCGCTTTTTCTCGCATTTTGCTCGCTAAAAGTTCGAAAGAAATGCATGTTTAAATTTGAAATCATCTATCAATCGACTCGCTCACGCGCACGGGTGGGAAAGATACATACACCCCATGGTATTATCGAAACTCCTGGTTTTGTACCCGTCGGAACAAATGCGACCGTAAAAGCTGTTGATTCAACCATGTTAGAACAGTTGCACGTCCAGCTCCTTTTTTGCAATACCTATCATTTGTTATTGCATCCAGGAACTCAGACAGTTAAGGCAGCAGGCGGGCTTCATTCCTTCATGAATCGAAAAAGTCCTATTATAACCGATTCCGGAGGATTTCAAGTATTCAGTCTTGCCTATGGGTCAGTGCATGACGAATTAAAAAGTCGCGGCTTAAAAAAACAAGAAGGTTCAGTGATAAAAATATCTGAAGAAGGAGTACTTTTTCGATCGTATCGCGACGGTTCGTTAATTATGCTGACTCCTGAATCTTCTGTAAAAGCACAAAAGGATTTGGGCGCAGATATTATTATTCCTTTTGATGAATTACCACCCTACCACATCAATCAGCAAGCACTGAAAAATTCTCTCGATCGCACACATCGTTGGGAAAAAAGATCCCTCGAGGAACATCTAAAAAGTAAAAACAATCAGGCAATGTACGCCGTTATTCATGGTGGTGTTGACCCCAAACTTCGAAAATTGAGCGCTGACACTTTAAGCAAAGAACCGTTTGATGGCTTTGCCATTGGTGGTAGTCTCGGCAAAACACGTCTCGAAATGATTGAGATGCTTACACATCTCATGCCACACGTTCCCTATAGCAAGCCAAATCATTTGCTAGGAATTGGAGATCTTGAATCGGTGCACGATGCAATTCCTTTGGGGTTTGATACTTTTGACAGCTCTTATCCCACTCGTTGTGCTCGTCATGCATTCATATTTACTCTTGATGGCACGCTAAAAATAATGCAAAGCATCCATAAACAATCATTTATTCCTCTGCAAGAAGGATGCACCTGTCATACCTGTACGCACTATACGCGAGCATATATTCACCACCTCTTTAAGGCAAAAGAATTGACAGCATACACATTGGCAACCATTCATAATCTTCACTTTATGATGCAACTCATGGCACGATATAGAGAACGTATACTGAATGATGAATTATGAAACAAATAACCGCTGCCAACAACCAAGAAATTAAAAAAATTGTCGCCCTTCATGATAAAAAAGGACGATCAGCAAATGGTCTTTTTATCGCAGAAGGACTGAAGGTTATCGACACCTTTATACAGGCCAATTGGCATCCACGCATGATGTATGTTACTGTAGATAAGGTAAAAACTGCTCAATCGCTATCGCCTCACCTAACACTCGTCAGCGATATCGTCATGAAAAAAATAAGCACCAATGTCACTCCCAGCGGAATCATCGGTGTCTTTGAGCATAAAAAAACCCTTTGCAAGGCTCGTGCCAGAAGTTTGGTACTTGCACACATAAGTGATCCAGGCAATATGGGAACATTGATTCGAACTGCAGCTGCGCTCGCCTGTCCGAACGTTTTAGTTATTGATGGGTGTGATCCTTTTAGTCCCAAAGTAATTCAGGCTTCTGCGGGAGCGCATGCTCTTGTTGATGTTATATCGATTGATTGGAATACCTTAATAAAACAAAAAAAAGGACTTCATCTTTGCGCTTTAGTTGTTCATAACGGGAAAAGCCCGGATGCACTTGACTTGAAAAATTCGATCCTTATTGTCGGCAATGAATCTCATGGTATTCCAGAAGAATGGATCAACCAATGCGACCAGTTGCTCACGCTACCGATGCCAGGCAATACTGAAAGCCTCAATGCCTCAGTGGCAGGCTCCATCGCATTGTATGAGCAATTCCGTTCCTTAGTAAAATAAATGATCGCGAATTGCTTTTATTGGATCCCATAGTGCAGGTATCCCGGGTCCACCTATAATAATTGCCAGAGCAAACAATGCTAAATTCAAGGGATATTCAAAACCATTATTTTGTCCAAAATAACCATGTGGCCAATGCACAAGAACAATTGCACCGATCATAACACCGATAACCATAAGTGCACCAAGTTCTGCGACAATCCCCAAAAGAAGTAAAATGCCCCCAATGAGTTCAAAAAAAGCAGCACTATAGGCTAACAAAGCAGGAACATGCAACGTGGCAAGCCAGGATGCAAAACCACTGAGGCCTGGGCCTCCAAGCCAGCCAAAAACTTTTTGACCACCATGCAAAATGAAAGTAATGCCCAATATTATGCGAACTAAAAACAGTGCACAATTCACCTGTTGTAAATGCGATATCATAAAAACTCCTTTTTAATACTTTTTACTGTGATAACAAATCCTACAGTCGATTGCAAGAAAGATATATATAATTATTATTATAAATATTAAAATTTTTTGCTATACTGTTTTTTGTACTTTAGAATAATTGAGACGGGGAAGAATGAATGAATAAACCTCTATTACTCCTATTAACCGCCATGATAACATCAACCCTTTCTTGCAAAACAATCATAGTTATTGGAGCATCTGCAGCCGGCAGCTCAGCAGTCAAAGAGCTCATTGCTATGAAGTATGATGGTAAAATCATATGGATTGCATCACAAAAAGAAAATCCCTACAAAACAACACAACTCAAATCGTATCTTGAAGGCACGAAATCTGAAAAGGATTTATCTACCTATGACATTACCTTATTGCCTGCAAACGTCACTCTCTTATTAGGGAAAAAAGTAACGACAATAGCTAGTTACAAGAAAAGTATAACACTCGATGACAATACTACTCTCCCCTATGATCAGCTGCTTTTGGCTCATGGAACACAACTAACCATTCCGCAAGCATTTACCGGTATTTCTGGCGTGTTTGCTTACCATACCCTTGAACATGCTCAAGATATTAAGGCCTATTGCAAAGAAAAGACGATTTCAAACGCAGTTATTGTTGGACTAGGGATTACAGGCCTTGAGCTTGCTCATGTATTATCCTCAAAACAGATACACATTCATGCCATTGACAAAAATAAACAGATCATGAGCAATTATATTCCACAACAGGCTTCAGATTTCTTATTGTCAGCTACTCCATCAACTATCACCTTTCATCTCTCAACAAAAATTGAAGCAATTGAATCACACAAAGGTCATGTTACCGGAGTTACTCTCACTAATGGAAAAAAAATTCCGTGCGAGCTTGTTGTTTTTACCACGGGCAGCGCAGTCGATACATCACTGCTGCATGATACAGCAATTGAGATAAAAGATGGTGGAATAGTTGTTAATGAGCACATGCAAACCAAGCAACCATCTCTTTACGCTGCTGGAGACTGTACACGTATAACTGATCTTTCGACAGGCTTATTAAAACGCAGCCGCAAATGGAAAGATGCTGAAGAACAAGGAAAAATCGCAGCTCAAACGTTAATGGGCAAAGATGCAGAGTATAAAGGTTCACGATTCTTTGTCGGTTCGCATTTTCTGGGCTTCAATTTCCAAATGTATGGTTCTGTTGAACACAAAGAAACTAATATTCTTTATACTGATAATAAACATTATTATCATCTCTTTAATGTTAAAAACGGCATGATACAAGGATACGTGGTGTTAGATAAACACGAGTTATCCAATAAGACCTTTTTAAAAGAGTCTATCGAACAACAGAAACCTATTACCTTCGAAAACCTCAAAAGTTTATCGAATCTTCAGAGTAATCAGCGCGAGCAAGCATAAGATAAAAGAGATTATCGCAAACCGAACAGTAATTTTAGCTTCGGGCCAGCCAAGTAATTCAAAATGGTGATGCAATGGCGCCATTTTAAAGACACGCTTGCCCCGTAATTTGAAAGATAACACTTGTATGATCACCGAAAGCGTTTCTACAACAAAAAGGCCTCCGGCAATCGGTAGTAAAAGCTCTTGCTTGGACATCAGCGCCATAAATGCCAACGCACTTCCCAGTGATAATGAGCCAACATCACCCATAAATATTTGCGCAGGATAGGTATTATACCAAAGAAAACCGATCGATGCTCCCAAAAGTGCAGCTCCAATGATAGCTATTTCAGCGTTGCCCGCATACGGAATTTGTAAATAGGCTGCAAAAACAGAATGTCCTGTTAGATATAAGAGTGCAGAAAAGGTTGCAAAATTCGAGATGAGTGAACCTATGGCAAGACCATCAAGTCCATCAGTAAGATTAACCGCATTGCTTGTTGCCACCAGCAAAAATACGCACCATATCATAAAAAAAATACCAAGATCGGGATGCAGGTTTTTAAAAAGAGGGAACCATAGTTCCGTTGAAGGTGAGCAGAAATAAAGCCATGCACCAGTGACAAGCGTAGCTATAATGATTTGGGCTCGAAATTTAATTTTTTCGCTTATTCCTTTCTTATACCGTATCTTGCTCCAATCATCCCAAAATCCAATAGCAGCAAAACCAATAAGCGCTGCAAGAAAAATCCAGACAGATAGTATTTGAAGATTACACCATAACAAACTGCTTATAACTACGACAGCAGTAATAAATAATCCTCCCATGGTGGGCATACCATCTTTTGCCTTGTGAGAATCAGGCGTATATTCTCGAACCTTGGAAGAAAACCACCACTTAGATTTTTCAATGTACCATGAACCAAAAATAAAAAAGAAAAACAAAGCAGTTAGCAATGCTGCAATAACTCTAAAACTCACATAATGTATCACATTAAAAAGTGTACTAACATTTCTTAAAAGAAAGGATACATGGTAAATCATAATGCTCAAAAATAAAGAGGAAATAAATAATGACCGATTTAGCATAGCATAGCAGGATAAGAAGCGCTATATCAGGGTAAAAAATTATTCTGCTTGACATATAATTGGAAATAGTTTATCATAGTCATATATAAAATAATGATCTTAATAACGTCATCCTTCTCATTTCAAACAAAGGATTATCTATGAAATTTTTTTCATTAAAACAGGTCGCATTTCTTTTTTCATTAATTTTTGCGTTATGTGGTGGACATTGTTTGGTACATGCAGCTACACCTTCAAAACTAAAAATTGTTAAACCACTCAAACCAGCAGTAATTAACAAAAAAACAGTGAGCCAACCTGCAAAAATAACAAAGACTCGCCCAAACACTATTACTAAAAATACTACTGTTAACAAGAAAATCGTTAAACCGAATACAACAACTGCTAAAGCACAAGTGTTGTTTGAAAAGTTTGTCGATTTGAAGAGCAACCTACCTTGGAAATGTTTTTCTAAGCAATTGGCAAGCACCTTAGCAAGTGAGCCTAAGTATAGGCCGCTCGTTAGCGAATTAAAAAAGCTTACCATGGAAACAGATGCTCTAAAGATAGGTTTACGTATTAGAACCTACAAGTATCTTCTTACGCCAGAAACAAATAAACTGCTCCAAAAATACAATGTTCAACAAATGCGTACCATTTTAGAAAAAAGAATAGCTCAAAATAAAAACGCACAGTGTTAATAACGATTTAAAGAGACAATACCCAGGTAAGCATACCTGGGTTATTTTTTCTCGATACGCAATTAGGAATGAGTCATATTATGAAAAAAAATCTTACTCTTATACTTCTCTGCCTGAGCTTTTTTTCGATTCAGGCAGGGCACAAAAAGTTTTCTGTAGAAGAAAAAGTGCATAAACTTTTTGAACACTTTGTTAATCTCGAAGACAAAGGAATGAGCTGGAAATGTTTTAGTCAAGACATGAGCACAATTTTGCGACAAAAAACACAATATACAGAATTGGCTGATAAATTTGAAAAAATAAGTTCTCTCACCAGTGCCATTCATATTGGAAGAGAGCTTAAGCCATATGAAGAACAGATCCCAGAACCGGCAAAATCTCTCTATAATTCTTTAACGTATCTGGGACTTTTTGCTATCATCAATAAACGCGTTGCACTTAATAACGATATTATTTGTAAACACCATCATACAAAAGATGAATTATAAGTAAGGGGAAGGGGAATTAACATATTCTCTTTTATAAGGAAACAAGCTATGAAATCAACTTCATTTATGGTGTTAACCAGTGCATTTTTAATCGCACTGTGCTCATCTCATCAATCACAAAGCTCGTCCGCATCGGGCGATGCACAAATTGCTAAAATATTAGAGCGCTTCGTTACCTTGAAGGATAAGGAACTTGGTTGGCAACACTTCACGGCTAAACTCGTTGCAGCACTTAATCGTAATACTCGTTATAGTGACTTTGTTCAGCAATTACGGTTTTATAGTGACGTCTGCAAATCGGGCCTCGCTTCGAGCGTTAGCAAACGAGCTCTCATGCTTAGAGAATATCGTGAGGATCTTCCTTTTGAAGCTCGAACGATATTATCTAACCTTGAACTTCATGATTTAATAGAAATTGTAAGAGCTCATGCCGAAGTAGACTCGTATAATAAAGGATGTGAAATCACCTACTAACGGTGACGTTCAAATATCTTTATTAAAATTAAACTTTCGGCAAGTAGGAACGTTTTTATGTGAGAAGGGGCTTGAATGAATTTCAAGTCCCTTCTCGCTGCACGGGGTAATCCCCGCTTAATTATCATTTTATATCAGCAGTCATACCCAAACCGTAATTATAAGCTCTAGTTCATTCATCAAAAGAGCTATCAAAGCGCCATTTTTTTGATATAATTTTAAAGAAATTTATAACGTTCATAAAAGCAATGAATCGCGTAAGTTTTTCGCAAGGAACAAGAAATAATGGTCATTCAACATTTACTAGGCCTCGTATCGTGAAAAAAGCCTTTCTTATCCCCAACACGTTTCTCTTCATTTTTATCATGTCTCTTCCAGGTTGTTTTGCACCTAAAAAGAAGATAGTTCCTCTCCAAGAAATACCCGTCAACCAGCCAGAGGAGCTCGTTCTTGTAAAAAAACAAGAAGTACCCCTGCAGGTGCTACCAAAAGAAGAACCCGTCATTAAAATTCAAACAGCTCGAATGCCCAAAAAATCATTCTTAAAAAAAATATTAAAGCCCTTAATCCTTCCCAAAAGGATTAAACCATCACCCAAAGAAGAGCTTCCTGTTTCTACGCCACCAACGCCTCTGAATGTTGATGATACAGCCTATGAGCTTTTTAAGCGTTGCGTAAATCTTGAAGAGGATAAAACATTAAGCTGGATGGATTTTTGTACACAAATGTCTGATGTCCTCCATAAGGAACCTACCTACAAGGATATTGCTCAAGCATTTCAAGACATCAGTGGTTCAAAAAGCATAGCCTATATTACCTATAAGCTTTGGTGGTACACCAACAGGATGCCCAAAAACATTCATGCGCTCTATCAAAAACACAGCAAATCACAGTTGATTCATATTATCCATCAAAGAATTGCATTAAATCAGAAGTGAGGGTAGCAAAGTCTTTTTTGAGCCTATCCAAACCTTTTGTCATTTTCTTGAGTGCGTGATATACTCTTTATAATTAATGCATTAATGTTCCTTTAGCCCATACAAATCGATGAAAAATAGCTTTCACGCCACATTCGATGTCATTGTCGTTGGCGGTGGCCATGCTGGGATTGAAGCTGCACATGCCGCTGCCCGCATGGGATCAAGAACTCTTATGATCACCCTCAACATTGACCGCATTGGCCACATGCCATGCAACCCTGCCATTGGCGGCATTGGAAAGGGTCATATGGTCTTTGAGATAAGCGCTCTTGGTGGTCTTATGCCTCAACTTGCCACTCAAACCTATCTTCAAGCTCGTATGCTCAATACGCGCAAAGGACCTGCCGTGCAAGGACTCCGGCTTCAAATCGACAAGGAGTCTTACCGAAAACTCAGCCAACAGGCTTTGAGTAAGACAAAAAATCTTACTATAACCACTGGTATGGTTGATGAAATACTTTTTGACGCACGTGGTAGAATCAATGGAATAAAGACGCGTGAAGGTGCCTCTTATGCAGGCAAATCCGTTGTTCTTACCACAGGAACCTTTCTTAATGGACTCGTACACGTGGGCCACACAAACTATACTGCTGGCAGGCAAGGTGAAGAAGCGTCCACAAAACTTTCATCATTCTTGCTAGGCCTTAACCTTGAAATGGGTCGATTAAAGACAGGAACACCGGCACGCTTACTCCGCTCATCGCTTGATTTTTCAAAGATGGAAGAACAGGGATCTGATGCACTCGACTATCTTTTTGAGTTCAATCCGCATTCAGTCACCCATAGAATGTCTTGTTATATAACGCATACCACAGAAGAAACGCATGACATCATTAGAAAAAATGCTGAGTATTCGCCTATTTATAGTGGAAAAATTAAAGGAATCGCACCCCGTTATTGTCCTTCCATTGAAGACAAAATCTCACGTTTTCCCCAAAAAAACTCCCACCATGTGTTTGTTGAACCAGAAAGCGCAAGTAGTGAAGAGATCTACCCTAATGGATTATCTACCTCTCTACCGCTCGACTGTCAATATGAATTTTTAAGAACAATCCCAGGCTTTGAAAACGCCGTTATAACGCGTCCTGGTTATGCCATCGAATATGATTTTATAGCCCCCCATCAGCTCAAGCATAGTTTAGAGCTCAAAGCTGTTGAAGGCCTCTTTTTAGCCGGTCAAATCAATGGAACAACCGGATACGAAGAAGCTGCTGGCCAGGGCATCATTGCGGGCATTAATGCCCATCTTAAATCGCATGATTTACCTTCTTTCGCGATTGATCGCAACCAAGGCTACATCGGCATTATGATTGATGATCTTGTAACGCTCGGCGTTGATGAACCTTATAGAATGTTCACCTCTCGAGCTGAAAGACGCCTTATTCTTCGGCAAGATAACGTGTTTTCTCGATTTGGCGAAATTGCATTCAATCTTGGACTTATTGATGAAGATGTCTATGCCGGAATTAAAGCCGAACAGGCGATAGTTGGCACAACCACCTGCGCACTTCAAGAAAAATCGGGGCTAAAAATAACACAACTTCTTTCAAGTGGCCAGGTCGATGAAGTCATAAGGATCATCAAAGAACACTCCCCAAACATCACGGCGCGACAAATCACTTCTGTCTACGCTGAACTCTTGTACGGCCCCTATTTAAAACGGGAAGAACGAGAAATTGAAAAAAATCAGATTTATCAAACTCTCGAGATTCCGGCTGGATTCGATTATGCACATATTCCAGGACTTTCCATTGAATTACAACAAAAATTGTCAAAACACAAACCTGAAACAGTCGCTCAGGCAAGCTTAATTCAAGGAATGACCCCGGCCGCCTTGTCTCTCTTGATCTTTAAAATCCGTGAATATAACGATAAAAAATCGGGTGTCTCATGATAACTATAACCCCTTTTTCTTTACCACTCTTTGGTCCCTTGGCAATTCATGGCTATGGCATAGCAATTGCTTTGGCAGTAGGGATCTTTGTTTATTGTAGCTATACCCATTTCAAACGATCTGTCCCCGTCTCTTTTGATTTGGTAAGTGGCATTATCACGCGCTCTATTCTTGTTGGAATTGCGGGAGGACGTGTTCTCCACATCATGTCAGAATGGCAGTCCTACTCCCATTTCACCGATTATTTTGCCATCTGGAATGGAGGGCTTTCCATACTCGGGTGTATTATAGCGCTCGGCATCTATGTTCCTTATACAGTCATGAAACACAAATTGCCCCTCTTTTTTGCTCTTGATACGGCATCCCTTTTTGCGCCATTGGCCCATGCTATTGGGCGCTTAGGATGTCTTGTTGCTGGATGTTGTTTTGGTTGCCAAACAAGCCTTCCTTGGGGCATAACCTATGAAGGTCATACTGCGGGTGCTCCTCTGCACATCACATTACATCCAACCCAACTGTATAGCTCACTTATTTTTTTTGCACTCTTTGTCCTGTTTTACTGGATCATACTTCCCCGCTTTAAAAAACCGGGCACCGTTACCTTATGCTACATTCTAGGAATGAGTTCAGAGCGATTTGTCGTTGACTTTCTTCGCAATGATAGGATTTTTATGGGTTCTACGCTTTTCTCACTTCACCAATGGATAGCACTTGCACTTATTCTGTTCACAAGTACTCTTTTGATCAGTAGACAGGTACGTTTTGCACGAGTGTTACACAAGGCATGAACATATTTACTTTTATAAAATCACGTATTTCTATCATGGATGTTATTCATGAATACGTAACTCTCAAAAAAGCGGGTATGTATTGGAAAGGTCGATGCCCCTTCCATCATGAAAGAACTGGCTCATTTACGGTAAGTCCTCATAGAGAAATTTTTTATTGCTTCGGTTGCCACAAAGGAGGGGACCTTATTGCATTTATTGGTGAGGCCGAACATATCAGCCCTCTTGAGGCAGCACAGCATCTGGCCGAAAGGTTTTCGCTTGAAATACCACAAGAACTTATTGCCTCTAAAACAGAAGCAAGTGGTAAGGACCTTCACCGCTATTCAATACTTTGCACACGAGTTGCAGTTTGGTTACATCAAGAACTTTTAAAACACCAGGAGCCTTTAGCGTATCTCGAAGCACGGAGTATAAAAAAGTCTACTATAGCACATTTTACTATGGGCTATTTTCCAGAATCACGGCTGCAATCGCTTTGTGATTTTGTAAAAAAGGATGGCTATCTCGCACAGGAACTTATTCACGCACATATACTTGCTGAGGGAAAATTTGGTCTCTATTCTCCATTTGCTGAGCGAATCATTTTCCCGATAAAAGATCATTTGGGCCGGATCGTCGGATTTGGTGGACGAATTTTTAAACACGATGATAATCGTGCAAAGTATTATAACTCTCAGGACCATGTCTACTTTAGCAAAGGGCATATTCTTTTTGGTCTTGATAGCGCAAAAAAAGCAATTCAAGAACAACATTCACTTTTTTTGGTTGAAGGTTATTTTGATTGCATAGCTATGGTCCAGGCTGGGTATACAAACACCGTCGCCACACTTGGTACTGCGTGCACGCTCGATCATCTGAAAATCGTTTCGCGGTATGCTCAAAGACTTAACATCGTGTACGATGGAGACGCTGCAGGTCAAGCAGCCATGCTCAAATTAACACAAATAAGTTGGTCGCTTAATATGGAGCTCTTTATTACGCAGCTGCCTAGCCAAGAGGATCCAGCATCATATTTACAAAAACATGGCGTTCTTGATGACGTTCTCAAAAACATGCAAGATATTTTCCATTTCTTTATTCAACACCAAGGTACGGGATATCATAACAAGCCGCTCCAAGAGCGCGTACTCCTGATTTCTGAATTTATGGAAATTATAACCATGCTTGATGATCCTCTCAAACAAAACCTATTGCTGCAAAAGGCTGCGGCTACCTTTGATATTCCTTATGCGGTTTTATTGCAAAACCTTAAAAATACTAAAAAGCCTAAAGCAAGCGCTTTAGAGGCAACTTCAATTCCTCAGATTGCCCCAACGACGATCACTGAACAAAAAATTATCACTTCCTTGATTAATTCGAATTTTAAAATCACCCCGGAGGACCAAGATATATTAAAAAAGAACTGTAACCAACCAATTTGCTCTCTGGTCGAAAAATTGCTATTATATAATATTGGCAAGGCTGAACCGTTTCATTTGGCCACTTTCATTGAGGGATTAGAACCCCATGAAAGAGAACTCATTACTCGATTGGTACTTATTGGTGAAGAGTCCCAAAAAATTGAACTTCCTGATCTCTTGCAAACTCTTTGGAAAAAAGAGTGGAAAATGATTGCAAGTGATGTCAAAATGAGACTTAAACAAGCAGAGGTCGCTGGAGATCAAAAAACGATGCTCTCTCTTAGTGGTGAATTTGGCGAGCTTAAGAAAAAAATGCGCGATAAGGGGATTTTATGACAGCAAAAAAGACAAAAATTTCTGAACAAAAACCTAAATCAAAGGCGATAGTTCCCCAAGTTAAGCAGCAGGAAGAGCCGGTTTTAGATGAGCTCGTTGAAGGGCTCCTTGAAAAAGGGCGTAAATCTGGTGTTTTAACCTATGAAGAGGTGATGGCTTTTGGTGAAAAAAATCATCTTCTAGAACACGACATCAATGAGCTTTTTAAAGTTATTGATAAAGAAAATATTGAACTTATCATACAGGCCGAGCTTGAAAGCGGCGTTGAGTTAGCTGGTTTTGAAAAAGAAGAGGAACCAAACCGTCTACCACTCCGGACAACGATAGAAGAATCTTTCGATTTTACAGAAGCTGAAGAAGAGGAAGAATCGGAAACTGATGAAGAAGAACGGGATACGACTCGAGAAACCGGAGATTTTGGGTATATAGCCGATAGCGTTAAAGGCTATTTACGTGACATTGGCAAAATTCCTCTCCTTAATAAAAAAACAGAAACAGTCATTGCTGAACAGATTGCGTCATGTAAACGCAAATCAATTGAATCTATATCCAAATTTCCCTTTTTGCATAAAGAGCTCGTGCAAATAGGTGACAGAGTGACTAACGAAAGCTTACCGCTTAAAGATATCATTCAGTTTTCTGAATTTGATGAGGAAAATTTACCCAAGTATGAGGAAGAAAAAAATAGCTTCTTGCATACCGTGAATACTATTAAAGCCCTCATTCAAAACGAACAAAAGATATATGAAAGTTATCGTGGCAATCTTGATTCTGAGGCCAAGAAAAAGGAGATGCTAGGTAAGGTCAAAAAGAATCGTGAGGAAATAAGTACCACTATTCAAACAATTAAGCTTTCTAACAAAATCGTTCGTAAGTTTGCAAAACGCATTGAACGCATTATTTCAAAAATTGATGAAAAGAAAGCATTTATTGAAGAACACAAAGCTGAGCATAAAAAGCTTCAGTCTAAAGAGATCGAAGGCGATCAAAAGCTGAAGTTTGAAGAATTAGATCGTCAGCTTCGTGCTGCGCAAAAAGGGATTCGAAAGCTAGAACAAGAGGCTGGATTGCCACTTGATCAAATTATTTTTTATCATAATCAATTAGTTGATTGTCAGATCAAAGATAAAAAAGCAAAAGATGATCTGGCTAGGGCGAATTTGAGACTTGTGGTTAATATTGCCAAAAAATATGTCAACCGCGGCCTTCATTTCCTAGATTTGATTCAAGAAGGTAACATCGGTCTTTTAAAAGCTGTTGAAAAATTTGAGTTTGAACGAGGTTATAAATTTTCAACCTATGCAACCTGGTGGATTCGCCAGGCAATTACCCGTGCAATTGCTGACCAGTCGCGAACTATTCGTGTTCCCGTGCATATGGTTGAAACGCTTAATAAAATTAATAAGATTAAGCGAACTTTTCTTCAAGAACATGGTCGTGAACCAAGCTACGCTGAACTTGCTAAAGAACTTAATATCGATGAAAAGAAGATTAAGAACATTATCAAAATCTCTAAAGAGCCAATATCGCTTGAAACTCCCGTTGGTGATAGCGAAGATGCATTCATAAAGGACTTTATTGAAAATGAAAATGAACTTTCTCCTGCCGATGCCGTCGTTAGCAATGACTTGAAAGAACGAGTACGTACGGTCCTCAAAACGCTTACACCTCGTGAAGAGAAAGTTCTGAAGATGCGCTTTGGCATAGACGTTGCCTCTGAGCATACCTTAGAAGAGGTTGGCAAAGACTTTGGGGTTACTCGTGAACGAGTACGTCAAATAGAGGTTAAGGCACTGAGGAAGTTACGACATCCATCACGAAGCAAAGAATTGTTACCCTTCCTCGAAAAGGAACTTGAATTGCCTGCAGATGCAGAAATAGAGGAAGAAGAAGATACCATGGATAGTGGAGAAGAATAGTTTTAAAACTTTTAGTGAGCGATAGGGAAGCCCTCTTCTCTGTCGACTCACTAAAAAAAGAAAATTGCCACTTCACCTCTATGATATATTTTTAGTAAACTGAGTTAAGAGTAACTTCATAAGAAAGAGAACAATTTTACCAACAAAAGATATGGGACCATTAGATAGCAGTAATAGTTTAACAGCCGATTTTATAATATTCATAGCATCACTCGCATTTTGCGCATTGACGGCTTTTTTAGAGACAAGTATTACCACCTTAAGACTTTTTAAGCTTAAAGAACTCGCACAAACGACACCACGACGTTATCAAGCGCTCTTAGAATCACTTGAAAATAATCACAACGTTTTGACAACTATACTTATCGCCAAGAACCTTGCCGATGTGACGGCTGCAACATTTGGCGCAGAGCTTATGTCCAGAACACTTTATTTTCTTCCAGAAACATTGGCTCTCTGGTTGGGAATTGCGCTTGTAACGGTTCTCATTTTGATTTTTGGAGAAATTATTCCAAAAATTATCGCAAAAGCTTATGGGGAGCGATTCTTTTCCTCAACATTGGGAATCACCAATGTTATCTATTATGTATTATATCCTTTGGTTAATTGGTTTGTGCCTGTTGCAGATTATGTAGCTAACACAATCTTTCAGAGCAAGAAGCATGAAACAAGTGATTATGTCACATCTGAGAAGGAAATTCGCTTTTTAATCAATTATATCTCTGAAAAAGGTATTATGGAGAGCGAAAAAACCAGCATGATTCGAAGCATCTTTGAGCTTGGATCAACACCAGTTCGCGAGATCATGGTACCTTCAACAGACATTATCTCGATTGATATTAATACGAGTATTCAGGAGGCGCTAGACATTTTTAGTCGCTATCAATATTCACGACTTCCGGCATATGTCGGATCGCCCGAAAATGTTATTGGTATGCTTCATTTAAAAGATCTCTTTACCCTCTTTTCAAGGCACGTTAATAGACCTTTACGAGATATCATACGTCCCATTTTGTTCATCCCTGAAAGCACCAAGGTCAATCAACTTCTTAAGGAATTCAAGCACCAGCATATGCACATTGGTGTTGTCATTAATGAGTATGGTAGCATTATTGGCCTTGTTACGCTTGAAGACGTTCTCGAGGAAATCGTAGGGGAAATTCGAGATGAATATGAATCGATACCGCAAAAAATTGTTGCTCTTAAACCCGGAAACTGGCTTGTCGATGCAAGCACTGAGCTCAAGGACTTGGGGCATCTTCTGAGTATTTCTTTCGAAACGGAAGGTTCACATACGCTCGGTGGTTTTTTAAATGAGCAGTTCCAGCACCTGCCCAAAAAAGGCGAACGACTCGTTTATAAGGATTACTGCTTTCAAGTCCAGCAAGCTGGTTCCAAACGGGTACTTCAAGTTCTCATCTTTAAGGATCATAAGGATTTATTGCCCATGGTTTCGCATTAAGCAACCGCACACAATTTAAAAGTAATAAAATCAGAAGACATGTTATACTTCAAGTGCCATGATGAACCTGAGTCATTTTACAATGAATATTTCTTCGTTATAAACGCATGAGCCACGTCTAAAAGATTCACCGCATTATCATACGTCAAAATTCTACGAGCTTCTTCATAAGGCACCCACCGATAAGCAGTATGTTCCTCGGAAAGTACTACATCCTTTGTTTTGGCGGGTGCAACAAAAAAAGTTACTTGCTTACTTACCATTTCGCCTTCGCGGCTTCTGAATTTGTAAAATAATTTATGTTCAAAACCTTCGTCAAGATCAACAAGAAGTCCCGTTTCTTCTTTAATCTCCCTCAAAGCAGCAATCTCACTGCTTTCACCCGGTTCAAGTTTCCCTTTAGGAAAATCCCAGTGACTATTGCCATAATGCAAAACGAGATATTCTAATTGCTGTTCCTGTTCATTAAAACTATAGACAACTGCACCAGCAGAAAACTCTCTTCTCATCCTTCTATCCTTGTTGCTCTAAGAAATAGATTCGTATGCCAAATTTTTTTCGTGTCATATACATGAATAACCCTAGTGTCGCACAAAGAGGACCAACCCACAACCAGAATCCAATTTTTTTACAAAAAAACACTCCCCACCAACCGGGCAATTTTTCCATCCCATGATACATACCAGTAACTATACAATACAAGAGCAGACCAAAAACAGCACATTGAATACTTGTATTGATCATAAAAATACCGAGTCTTCTGAGAGGTATTGCAACATTATGCAATCGATGGAGAATAACAAGAAAGAGGACCGTTTGCAATGCTGCACTCACTGTAGTCGCGAGAACAATGCCTACAATCCCATAAATTCCCATAAAAATGTAGTTCAAACCTGTATTAACAACTGCACCTATCAAAGCAATAATCGTTGGCCTTACCGTATCATGGTAAGCATAAAAGATATTGGTTAAAACTTTGTTAGATGAAAAGAAAAATAATCCGCACGCAAATACCGAAAGCAGCCGTGCTGCTATCATCACATCATTACTCGTAAAACGCTCGGACAAAAGAAATGTTGAAAAAATTTCATGCGAAAAAGCAATCATAAGCAGACTGGCCGGTATGGTGACCCAAGCAATAAATTTTATGGACTCTAAAAGATAAAACCATAATCTGCGCGGCGCATAGTGAGCGACATGCGTCATATGCGGCAATAAAATAGCCGCAAATCCAATGGCGAACATTCCCAAGGGGACACGCATAAATTGTGAAGAATAGTATAACAGCGATATTGATCCCGTTGGCAAATAAGAAGCCATCATACGATCGATGACTAAGCTAATCTCCATGCTACCAACGGTGATAACGCAGGGTAGAAATTTTTTCAGGACGTGCAAAAACTCGGTCTTGGTTTCAGCCGTAGGCCACGCACACGAAAATCCAGCTTGTTTATAAGCATACCAATGCAACAGCAAAAACAGAGCACCGTTTGCTAACATTAAAGAGGCTAAGGTTACCACTGACAAACGTGCATGTAAACAAACTAATAATTCAACGATCAAAAGCAGATTAAGAATAACTTGTCCTATAGCTGGAATAAAGAATCGATGTGCCGCCGCTAAAGCACTTGAAAACACAGCAGCTCCAGAAATGAAAATAATAAAATAAATCAAAATTGTCGCAAGTTTGCTCGTAAGGACAAGATTTTCGGGTGAAAAACCAGGCGCTATACAATGAACCACCAGATCAGAATTAAAGCTGAGAAAAAAACAAACAATGAGAAGCGCTGTTTCAGTTATGGCAAAGACAAAAGTAATGAGTCGATTTGCATCAGCGAACGTTCCACGTCTCATCACGTCAACAAGAGTAGGGCTTAGTGCAGCTGTCAATGCACCTTCTGCAAAAATTTTTCGCAGCGTATTAGGCAACATAAAAGCAGTGTTGAATGCATCTGAAAGCGCTCCGACACCCAAAAATCGGATCATGAGAATATCACGTAACCAACCCAGAACCCTGCTTAAACCCGTTGCCATCCCCATGGAAAGAGTGCTCTTTACAATAGATTTTCGTGTGTGTTTCATAATGAACACGTCGTTAAAATTCCATTATCCAAACCGAGCTTACTCCCCATGCGTGCAGCGACATGCGGATCATGGGTACTTACAATAATACCCACGTTATGATCCGTTTGATAGGTCGTTAAAATATCAAGAATTATGGCACGATTAATTTCATCAAGGTGTGCCGTCGGTTCATCAGCGATAATAAACTCAGGTTTCATAAACAATGCTCTGGCAAGAGATACGCGTTGTTGTTCACCGCCCGAAAGCTCTGCAGGTGAAACATGTGCACGATGCTGCAATCCGATTCGATCAAGAAGAGCATTACCCATAACCATACATTCCTGTTCAGAAAGACCTGCCGCAAATCCTTTGATGATTACATTATGCAAAACGCTGAGCTCGCGAATTAATATCGGGCTCTGAAATACCAATCCAATCGTACTGTGATAAAAAAGTTGTTTCTCGTCAGAAGTAAAACTCAGCAAGTCACGATCATTATAAAAAACAGCCCCCAGTGAAGGACGATCGATTCCCGCAAGAAGTGCTAATAAGGTTGACTTTCCTGTTCCCGAAATTCCGGTAATTGCGTAGGAGTGTGATTGATTAAATTGATATGAAAGATCATTAAAGAGAGTTATTTGCTGATCGCCCTGATTAAAGACTTTGGTAACCCTATCTAAGGTTAAGGTACTTCTCATGATTTCCTTGCTGTCTAGCACTCGTTTCATTTAAAAACTCAGAAACCTGTAAGACAAACCGATTAAAGCAAACCTCATCAGCTTCAAAATCTTTATTACAATCAAGTATCAAGACAGGGACTGTTTTAAGATCAGACAAAACGTCTTTCTTTTTAACTAAAAAATCTTCATGACACTCATGCAACTGCTCAAGATATGCCAATGGAATTGAAGATTCACCATCTCGTGATCTCTTTTTGATGCGGTCTAAAGCTATAGAAGGAGAAACTCTTAAATAAATAAATCCAAACGGTGGTTTGCATTTTCCTGGAATTAAAAAATTAAACCAAGAATGGTACATGTTCCATTCTAAAGGGGACATAAATCCGTTGCGATAACTATTGAGCGCAAAGCAGTAATGGCCAGAATAGATTGATCGTTCCACAAGAAGATGGCTTTCACGAGATTCTTGATCCTTAATATGCTCTCGTACGCGAGAAAGCATGGCAAAGGTTTCCATGGCGTAAGCCCATCTTTGTGGTTCTGCATAGAAACTGGTTAGCAAGGATTCACCAAAAACCTGCTTTTGCCAATCACCCAAGGGTTCATAGCCTATTGCAAGACTCGGAACCTGCTTTTGAATGAGTTTGAGAAAGGTTGATTTCCCCGCCCCAATATTCCCTTCAAGTATATACATCGAACAATTCTCTTTGTTGTTAATGAGTTACCATTCTTTAGTTATTAGTATACTCAAAATTGGCTCTTTCAGCTAATTCCGTCGCAGACAATTCTTTTAACGGAAGGGTTTATCCGCGTCAAAAGTTCATTATTTATCGTTTGAGCATGATGAGCAATTTCTTGAGCAGTAATGCTACCCTCTTGGCCGATAAGTGTAACCTCATCCCCGTTTTGTGCTGTTGGAATGGCAGATACATCAACAACCATATAATCGCTGTTAATTTCTACTACCGGAGCTTTGCTTCCCTGCATCAGAACATGGGCCTTATGAGCAAGGATCTGAGGGTATCCATCAGCGTAACCTACGGGAACAATTGCTTGTTGTCTGCTGATTTCGCTATGGACGATTGATGATTTCCAGGTGAGAATCGGTTGAAGCACCAACGAAGGATCATACAATTCTAGTCGTTCTTTTTGAACATGCGATTTATAAAGGCCATAGACATTCGTTCCTACTCGAACGAGAGAATAATGACAGGCAAGAGACTTATGCATCTCTTCGCGTGAGAGTCCAACGGTTAATCCACCTGATGATAAAGCGTGGGTAAAAGGTATAATAAAAGAGGCTTGCTTTAATTGATCCAAGACTTCCTTAAATTTATTGAGCTGATAATAGGTATATTCCAGATCACGATTATTGGTATCTGAAAGATGGGTAAAGATTCCATAAACCGAAACCCAAGGGTACCGTTTTCTAATAAGTTCCATCGTTGGGATAACATTGTTCGGGAAGATACCTAATCGGGACAATCCCGTATCAATTTTTAGGTGAACTCTTATCGACTTCTGCAGACGCTCTGCAGCGGCATTACATTCTGCAAGCACCGCGACATCATCAACAGTCACGTCAATAGCATAATGAATTGCTTCATCCAGCGGAGTATCAATATACGTCATAGAAAGAAGATTTTTCTTTGATCCAGCTTGACGAATAATGATCGCTTCTTCGATGCCTGCCGTACATAACCAGGTGACTTCAGAAACGTGTTCCAATTCAGAAGCTAATGCAAGCATTCCATGCCCATAAGCATCACTTTTTATGACGATGCCAAGCTGACTTTTCTGCGCATGCGCTAAGGTAATAAGATGATTGATATTATGGATAAGAGCGGACCTGCTTAGGTGAATTATGCTCCGCTGGTTTTCGTGCAAACAGCTCGCTAATTGTTCATTGCTGCCGCGACGAGATGAAAGTGTATGTATCGCAGCATAGCTCATAATGTTAACTGAGAAAGGGGAAGATGATCTTCCCCTTTTGATTTTCTAATTTAGAAAGGTCTTTTTGCATAACGAGGAATTAAGGTAATGGTAAGTACCCCATCCTTATATTCACGAACAATTTTTGAAACATTAACCTTGATGGGCAACCTTTCACTTACTTCGTTATACGCCGTATAATTAGATGAAGAAATTACTTTGCCACTTGGATCTTTCTTTTCTTCCGTTATTTTCTTTTGCCCCGTCATAACAATACCACGTGGATAAACTTGAACGGTTATCAAACTATCCTGGTGCGGAAATGTTAATTGCGCTGAATCATTCTCTTCATCATATTCGCCTTTTATGTCAGCATCTTTTGCCTTAAGGCCCGTCACCTGGATGCTTACTTTATCCTTTTCGGCTTTTAGCGTCATTTGCGGCAAAACTACTGATTGTGTGTCACGTATAGCATCATCTGCACCTTCAACATCAATATCAAAAAGAGTATCAAAGTCTCGCCACATTTTTTCCATGTGCCGCGCGAGAGAATTATGGGCGCGCAATCCAAAATGCGCCTGAAGTGGCATTGTTCCTAGAGATGAACCAAGCACTAAAAGGGAAGCTACTGTTAGTTTTTTCATGAAATATACTCCTTATTATGGGGTACATACTTTTGTTTTTATTGACGCTTGCTATCAGCAAACAATACAACCTTGATTGTTAAACTGATATGATTGATGTGTTTTTTGTTCCAATCTCAACGATTGATAACAAATATAAACAGTACATGTCAACCTCTCTTAGTATAAAAAACTTAAAGAAATTTTCAATACTTTGACTCCATCGTCTTTATAACCTCTTCATATATCTTATTCCTTCGACTACCAAAAAGATGCTTGAATTGTGAAATTACTTCATAAAAAACGTTAAAAGAGAGTATTTGACTTTCGCGTTCGCAGCCGGCGTTTGGGGACAGTTCATGCCACCATCCCCAGGCACCGCCGTTCCGCGGCCCCCTGTACGGCCGCCAAGTACGCCACGGCTGCATTAAGATGCAGCGATAGCTAACATGCGGCCTAATTTGTATTTTGTTTATAGAAGAGCTTTAATCACGAATATTATTTTACTCTCTGTTTGACTATTTTGAATTTCATAATCGAAAGAATGCTTAATATTGCAATTATACAATGAAATGTGATAGGTTTAAACCAATAAAGTAAGCATAATGAAAAAACAGGAGATATTATCATGTCTAAAAAATTAATACTTATTGTCTTAGCCCTTTTTGCCCTCGATTGTGCAGCCTTTCATGGTAGAGGCGGTGGAGGCGGTCGAAGAGGTGGAGGAGGTCGAAGAGGGGGATCAGTGGGCCATGCTGCTCGAGGACGAGGCATTTCAAGAACAGGCCGACGCGCATCTTTTAGAGGCGGAAGAGCATTGGGCCAAAGAAGACAAGCAGTCTCGGGACGTAGTGGTCAGCTAAGAAGAGGCCAAAATACCCACAATTGGCATAACAATAGCGGCCTCAGTGGTCAAAGATACGGAGGTAGATACGGGGGCTATGCCGGAAATTATGGAAGATATGGCGGCTACGGTTACGGAGTACCTTTAGCTGGTGCAGCTCTTGGAACCGCCGCTCTGCTAGGTTCTGAAGCGTATGCAGGCAATTCATACGGATCAGCTTATAATGCAGCACCCACTTATATCGAAAATTCAGACTATTCATCTGATGACTTAAATGGAGAAACAGCTGTTTACGGTAGTGATTCAGATGAAGATCAAGGGTATGATGATCAAAGTTATATCTATCCTGAAGACACTTCAGATGTAATTGTTGAAGAAATTTAACCAAAAAAACCTCTTTACGAGATGGCGAACCTGGTGGCAGGTTCGCCCTTTTTTTTCAATCAAGAAGGATTAAAATCGGCTTTTTTGTAAACGTTTACTTTTTATCCATATCTAAAACCATTGAATTTTGTTAATTACAAAGTGTAAATTATAAGTATAGATAATATAAATTGTTACAGATTGAAACTGGGAGAGTCGTATGAAAAAAGTCATACTTATACTAGCGACCTTCGTCATCGGATTCGCATCTCTCGAGATGCTACCTCGAGGCGGAGGGGGCGGATTTCACGGTGGGGGTGGCGGCTTTCGAGGCGGCGGAGGAGGTTTTAGGGGCGGCGGTTTTAGAGGCGGTGGCTTTAGAGGCGGTGGCTTTAGAGGCGGTGGCTTTAGAGGGGGCGGTGCTCGAGCAATGAGAGGCAGCGGATTCAGGGGTGGAGCACGAATGAGCTCGCGAAGCTTTGCACACGGCAGTCGCCGATCAAGAATGGGCCAAGGAAGAGGACGTCAAGGAGTAGCCCAACGAGGGGGTCGTCAAGGAGCGGGAGCTCGTGGAAGAATGCAACAACGACAAAGATCGGCTCAAGGCAATAGGCAAGGACAACATCAAAGACAACAACGTTCTCAGCGACAAAGACAACAACAACGTAATAGACAGCGCCAACAACGTCAACGGCAAAGACAACGCCAACGTAATAGGCAACGTCAGCGCCAACGAGAATTGAATAGAAATAGATCTCGCTGGGGTAACCATTGGAATAGAGGCCGTGGTTGGTGGGGTGGCAATGGCTGGTGGGGACCTGGAGGCTGGGGCTTTGGTTATGGTTGGTGGGGATGGAACTGGTGGTGGTCACCTGCATTCTTCTTCTATCCATACTTTGGCTTAGCATATGGTTTTGGGTGGCCGTATTACTACTATCCATACTACGGATTCCCATTCGCAGAACCATTGTATACGCAATCGTATCCAATAACCTATAATAGATATTATTATACCTATTATGATGGCTCGGACGATTCTAACGCGGCATTGCTTGGCGTAGGAACCGCACCAGCAATCAGTGAAGAAGACATTGCAGAAGATCTTGCACCTCAAAAAACGGGGCAGGAAACATCACAGCAGCCAGATGCTATTGATCAATCGCAAAGTGTTGAACAACTCTTAGCAAGCGATACATCTGAAGAAGAAGTGTAAGAGGAAAGAGAGAGGGCTCGCGAGCCCTCTCTCTTTGTATTAAAATCCGAGATCTTTAAAAAATGCATTGCTATTAGGTTCACGACCAAGAAAATCGCGAATCAATTCTTGAGGGGGACGACTGCCACCTTTTGACAAAATACAGTCAACATAGCGTTGTCCAACTTTGGAATCCATCCCATGCTCTTTTATGTATTCAAATAAATCGCAAGCATACACCTTCGACCAGAGATAGGCATAATATTTCGAAGCATAATTGGTCAAATGACCAAAAGAACATTGAAAATGATCTTCAGGAATTACCGCCATGTAAGGTCTTAATGTTTTTTGAAGAGTATGCATAATCGCAGTAGTATCTTTTGTTCGACCATTTTTAAAATAATCAAGCGATATTTTACCAAGCATTACTTGTCTTTTAACAAAGTCACCTGAATCCAAATTTTTTAAAGTGATCATAACATTAATCAAGGCATCAGGCAGTGGTTCACCAATCTTATAATGCTTACTGATCGTTTTAATCGTAGCTCTATCCCACATCCATTCTTCAAGCATCTGCGATGGCATTTCTACAAAATCAGTCTTCACGTTCGTGCCCGAAAATCCATACATTTCAGTCCTGCCAAGCAATGCATGCATAGCATGACCAAATTCATGGAAAAAGGTAACAACATCATGATGCTGAAGCAATGCAGGTCTTTCAGCGCTCGGCTGCGGAAAGTTTGCAAGCACTATCGAAGCTGAAGGATTAGTGATTCCGTCTGTTTTTTTCAACCCATGAACTAATGTTATATGACACGCGTGGGTGTACTTATTCGGTCTTGGATAAAGGTCTAAAAGAAGATTACCGACCAGGTTACCGTTCTTATCGTTAACTTGTAACGCCTTGACAGGAATACCATAGGGCGAAACATCCGGCAATTGTTTAAATTTCACGGACAAAAAATTCTCATAAAGCTTTAATAATCCTTGAAAAGTTGATTCCACCGGAAAATATTCAGCAACCACACGATCATCGTAGTTATATTCTTTTTTTCTATAAAGATTTTTTGTATGTGCTAAATCCCATGGTTTGAATTTACCTTCCGAAAGCGTAATGCCCGATGGCAAGTTCTTTTTATAGCGTTCAATTTCGGATAGCGCTTTTGGCGTAGATCGAACAGCTATATCATCGAGAAATTTCTCAACATTCAGAGGGTTCTTTGCCATTTCATCGTCAATATCATACTCTGCATAGCTTGCAAAGCCAAGTTTATGTGCTAGCTCATCGCGTAAGGATATAATGTTATTTAAGGTCTTTTCGTTGACAGGATATGCTCTATTAACAAATGCCGTCCAAAGAGCCTTTCGAGTACTTTCAACACTGCAATTATCCATCACTTCATGATACGTTGGATAATCGGTACCAAGCTCATAGCGTCCATCTGAAGTATGCTTGAGTGCTGCAAGAAATTCGGGAGCGATACCTTCAAGTTCTTCTTTTGGAATCATTATCTTTCGAGTATCATCATTAATTGCGCGAGCAAATTCTTGCTCCAGATTGCCTAACTCTTTTTTAATTCTCTTAATTTCTTCCAGGCCCTGTTCAGGCAAATCAAGACCATTACGCTTAAAACTTTTAAGAGTTTCTTCTACATAATAACGTTCTTCATCGTTAAGATTTTCTTGAGGAGCTTTGGTTTCAGCATATTTTTTTAATGCCTGATATAGCTGCCTATTTTGAGAAATAACATCAACCGAAATTTCTTGTAACGTAATTATTGCTTTATTTGCGGCATCACGAAGTGCTGCATCGGGGCTAACAGCAACAATGGTATGAAATATGCCACCTTCTTGCCCAAATTCATTGACCGCTTTATCGAGTGCAGCATAAGTGTTCTTAAAAGAGCGCTTCTCATCAGGAATAGCAATGATCTCAGCAACTTCATTTTTGACGTTACCAACTATTGTTTCAAGCCTTTTGTTAATGCCGTCAACTGTTGTGGGAAACAGATGAATAACATCATTAATTGTAGCAACTTTCACTTCTGATCCTTTTTCTAAAAACCAACAACCGGGCAAGCATAGTAACATTCCAAATAAAATAATGGGCATCAATTAATCCTTATTAATAATTTTTGAAGGTTTAATTACTATATCAAAGGAGCTTCTTGAGTTCAAACCATTCATCACGAAGCTTAATCGCTTTTTCAAAATCAAATGCTTCAGCTGCCTCATTCATTTCAACCTCTACACGAGCTATCTTTTCTAACAATTCAGCGTAAGCAAGCTTCTTGTTTTTCTTTTTGTTATTAACTGAAGCTGCAGCGATAGCTTTTTGCAATGGTGAGATACTTTTAGTGACCTCCCTCTTGACTCCTAATGGTTGAATACCATGTTCTTCATTAAACTGAGTTTGTAATATTCTTCGCCTTGATGTTTCATCCATTGCAGCTTGCATTGACTTTGTTATTCGATCGGCATAAAAAACTACCCGTGATTCTATATTACGTGCTGCACGTCCAATAATCTGAATAAGTGATCGTTTATCACGTAAAAAGCTTTCCACATCTGCATCAAAGATTGAAACAAGAGCAACTTCAGGCAAATCCAATCCTTCACGCAAAAGATTAACGCCCACAAGACAATCAAACACCCCAAGCCGTAATTTATGTAAGAGTTCAGTCCTTTGCGGCGTTTTTATGTCATGGTGCATGTAACAAACTTTAACTTGTGCTTCTTGAAGATAACGCGCAAACTCTTCTGCTAATTTTTTGGTCAGCACCATCACCAATGATCGAAACCCTTTTTCCTTGGTTGCCTTAATATCGTTAACAAGATGGGTCATCTGATCAAGTCGAGGATGCACCTCAATAATCGGGTCAACAATGCCCGTCGGTCTTATAATTTGTTCCACAATGGTGTCGCTGTGCTTGAGCTCATATTCACCCGGTGTTGCCGAAACAAAGATTACGTCTTTGAAATACTTTTCGATCTCTTCAAATTGTAAAGGACGATTATCACGCGCTGATGGCAGTCTAAAACCAAAATCTACCAACGACTTCTTTCGCGCCTGATCACCAGCATACATCCCTCTCAACTGGGGTAATGCAATGTGCGATTCATCGATCACTAAGAGAAAATCCTCAAAGAAGTCAAATAAGCAGGCCGGTTTTTCTCCTGTTTTTCTTCCATCAAAGTGCGCTGAATAATTTTCAATCCCCGGACACATCCCCCTCTCACGAAGTAACTCAACATCATGATGAACCCTTTGTTTAATCCGTTCTTGATAAAGTGGATTTGTTAAGGTTGGCCACCATTCCTGCAATTCTGCATTGATGCTTGAAACAGCTAAATCACGCTTTTCTTCAGTCGTCACAAAGTGTCTTGCCGGAAAGATTAAAGTGTTATCAAGGTCAGCGATAACTTTGTTATCCTGCCTAGTTACCCATTGAAGCTTTTCAATAGTGTTTCCAAAGAGCTCAATTCTTAATTTTTCTTTTTGATAGGGTAATAACACTTCAATGGTCGACCCATAGACTTGAAAGGTACCAGGAACCTTCTCCATCTCATTTCTTATATATTGAATGAAGATAAGTTGTCGTATAAGATCCGCTCTCTTGAAGGTATCGCCGACGTTAAGCGAAAGCGCCAACTTTTTATAATCGCTTGGATTTCCTAAAGAGTAAATACAAGAAACCGAAGCGATGACAATGGTATCAGGTCTGTTAATAATTGATGCAGTTGCTTCAATCCTCAATCGCTCAATCTCACTGTTAATTTTTGTCTCTTTCGGAATATACATGTCCTGAGCGGGTAGGTATGATTCAGGTTGGTAGTAATCATAGTAACTCACAAAGTAGCAGACCTTGTTCTCGGGGAAGAAGAGTGAAAATTCTTCATATAACTGCGCTGCCAATGTTTTGTTAGGCGACAGGATAAGGACAGGTTTAGACTGTTGCGCTATCGCTTGAGCTACGGTATAGGTCTTTCCTGAACCCGTTACCCCTAAAAGGGTCGATTTCCCTGGCCTAGCTTTTAAAAGGCCCTCAATTGCAGACTTCTGATCCCCTGCGGGAGGAAATGGCGCATGTAACTTAAATAATGACATATTTTTCACCGATATTTTATTTTAGTATTACTTTTAACTGAGCTAGTATACCATAAAATTAAAGGCTCGTCACGAGGGATTATAGCAAAGTCCGGTTCACACAAAAAGCTCTTTCAGCACGTGTAGTCACACATTAACTCTTTTCAAGTTGAATGATAGTCTCAAGAAATTAAAAAAGACCAGCAAAATACCAAGCGTCATCCCAAAAACAAAAATAACAGCTCATTAAGGAATCATCTATGAACGCTATAAAATTACTCATTGTCATCGTCGCATTAGCACTACAAATATCAACTCTTGCTGTCGACCAACATGCCTTTTATAAAGACAAACTTTTCATCATTCCGGCTACTGGACTGGCAATTTCAGCAGTTTTAGCATCAACTGAGGCTCGTCAACAAATTATGAAAACATTGGACACAAGTAGAGAATTGATTGTAAGAAAAATTGATGCCCTTTTTGGCAAAACGATTAAACCTGCTGAGAAAACACAATGTATTTGCGAGCCAAAATCAACCTGTTATCGGCCAGAAATTCGTTAACATAAAATCCTGAGATGTTGACTCAATTCAACAAAGACTCTCTTTTTTAAATGGCACTGAATGCTGAAAATAATAATCTTGCACTAAAAAATGGAATATTGCAATTTGGGATCTAAAGGTAAGAAAAATCCTTACCTTTAGATCCCAAATTGCACTCGAGTTTTAAGAAATTAATAAAGCAAATGTATAGGACTTTTTTATGATATATCAAATTTGGTGAGACTGTTGCTTGGTGCACGGGGTTATTAACGTTGACAAAATGACCTTTAACGCTTTTAATAAGGCGTGACCGGCTAAACATCTATTAAATACAGGTTTTTCAATCATGAAAAAACGAATATCGCAAAAAAACAATCTGAGTGATATCTTGCGCTACGGACTGGAATATGACAAAATGAGAACCAAAGGTAATAATTTTTCTTACCTTTAGATCCCAAATTGCAAATAAACGGTATTCAAGTCATGGCAAATGAAACCCAAAAAACGCATTTCCTGAAGACAATTTTACGGTCAAATAAAACTGTTTTCTCTTTTAAAGAACTAATACTTCTTTGGGGCAACACTAATGTTGATACCCTAAAAGCCCGCTTAAACTATTATGTAAAAATTGGCGACCTCTACCATCTTCGCCGAGGATTATACGCAAAAACCAAACACTACGATCATTTTGAGTTAGCTACAAAGATTATCACTCCATCATACCTAAGCTTTGAAACAGTTTTGAGTAGAGCAGGCATAATTTTTCAACATTATTCTCAGCTCTTCGTCGCCTCTTATAAATCTGTTCATATTAACTGCGATGGCCAAGAATATGTTTTTAAAAAAATTAAATCTGTCATGCTCACTAATGCTGTAGGCATTGAAATAAGGGAACATTATAGTATTGCTTCACCAGAAAGAGCATTTTTAGATACCGTTTACTTATACAAGGATTATCATTTTGATAATCTCGCACCATTAAACTGGAAAAAAATATACGATATTCTGCCCGTGTATGGTAATAATAGACGCATCAAAAAAACCATTGATAGGTATTATGCATTCGCTATGCATGAACTTAAGGAACAAGTATGACCATAGATACCATACAGCATAAAAATATCTTGATCAGAATACTGAAAGATATTTTTACTAATCCAAGCATAGGTCCATTTTTGGGCTTTAAAGGAGGAACTGCTGCACTGCTCTTTTATGAATTAAATCGGTTTTCAGTTGATTTAGATTTTGATCTCTTAGATCAGAATCAAGAAACTATAGTGTTTAATCAGATTAAAACAATATTAGAACACTATGGCATTCTTAAACAAGTCCAAAAAAAACGATACAGCCTATTCTTCCTCCTCTCTTATACTCAGAAAATTAAAGGGGGACAAAACATAAAAGTGGAAATCAACAAACGAATGTTTGGTTCTCGTTATGAAATAAAGCAATACCTTGGCATACCAATGCAAGTAATGTTGCAAGAAGATATGACTGCTCACAAAATGGTAGCAATGCTTGAAAGAATGGGAAAAACGAACCGTGACATTTATGATGTATGGTTTTTTCTTCATAATAATTGGCCCATTAACAAGGCAATTATTGAACTGCGTACTGGATTAAGTTATAGCAAATTTTTACAAAAATGCATCGATCACCTTGAAAAGATCAGTAATCAAAATATCCTTTCAGGGATTGGTGAACTTTTGGATAACAAACAAAAGGCCTGGGCAAAGGCAAATCTCAAAAACGAAACGCTCTTTTTATTAAGATTGGCATATGATAATAGCAAACCGTAAAAGGCTCTCTCTATAAATTTTTACCACATCCCACAATATTCTTTGCAAGAACAACCTCTTGTGCCAAGTCACAGAACTTAATAAAGCGAAAGTAATGGAAAAAGAAAATCCATACGTTCTGCATGAAGCTACATCATGCGGTGATGTAGTTACCGTTGCAAGACTTTTGAGTGGCGCAGATGTTAATGCTTGAGACAAAGATGGCTTGACGCCATCTTTGTCTGCTAAGTCTATTTTCACGAATAGTTCTTGGCATAGCATCT
Organism: uncultured bacterium; assembly: GCA_963699715.1. Taxonomy (GTDB): domain Bacteria; phylum Babelota; class Babeliae; order Babelales; family Babelaceae; genus CAVOUX01. The sequence goes on along the minus strand of CAVOUX010000006.1, from coordinate 234,639 downwards.
AAAACTTTACAGTCACTTCTTTGGATACGTCACCTGAGTACCATGCACTTCAGCCCAGGGCGTTAACTCATGCGGTTTGACTTCATCAAGGGAATAAATATCTTCAACTTTAAGGTGATGGGCAAGCAATGCATCACCGACTAATGACCGGTGGCAGCGCCACGGCACCGCTTCTGCACACATAATCACCACCCGTTTATGCTTGGCTATTGCGATGAGCATGGCTAATCCTTTTTCAAACTCAGGTGTTTGCATATAATCGGCAAACCCGCGAAATGAGGCATTGCGCCAGGCGGTGTTCATCGAGTCGCGTTGAGCATGTCGCAAACCCCCGAGCTCTTTGATATGGTGGTACCCAATATCAGTGCGACGTAAATCAATGGCAAGTGCCTCCCGATTAAACTGTGGGTTATGGGCCGAACGGGGAATGGTGCGAACATCTACCACTTCTTCAATATGATATTTTTTCAATATCTCGATAAATTCTTCGATCGACCTTGTCGAGTGACCAATCGTAAAAACAATTGTTGCCATATTTTAAAATTCCCGCTTAATGTATTTCTTAATCCTCTATAGAAATAGCACCCATGAACGCAAGAAATTATTTTTTTGCTGCTATGAGCCCTATAATCATACGCCAGCATTTATCTTCCCAAAGCTGCTTTTTTAAACAGCAACTCCAATTTTGGCATCCATCAAAAAGAGAAGGAGGCATGATTCATGCCTCCTTCTCTTTTTTCTCTTTTTTTATTTCGTTATGATGGCTCAATCGCTACCACTTCACCGGTGGCAGGATTGATAAATACTTTAGGAGCTAACACACGTTGAGGATTGAAATCAAACATATCACAAACATTGTGTGCAATAGCGTCATATGAATCATTGCCTACTTCTCCAAGTCCCCAATTTTTTTCAATAAATTTCATAACTGAGGTCTGATCGGTCAGATGATGACTTATATAATTTTGCTTTGCCCAGGGCGATATGATCAAGAATGGAATTCTTGGGGCATAGCCAGCACGCAATTGCGCTAGTGGAATGCCAGCCTTCGCTCCTCGTCGCGCAATTTGATCTTTTGGATCAATGTTCGGATTTACTTTCCAATCAGAACTTTTTACCAACAAGGGCGGCTTGTGGTCATAGTTCCCATTAGATTCATCCCATTGTAAGAAAATTGCCGTTTCATTCCAAAATGGCGAATTCATGAGTTTTGTAACTAAGTTCACCACTCCTATTTGATTATCAAATGCCGTAGAAGTTGATGGGTGGCCATCCTGATATTTAGGAAGTCTCACGTAAGAAACTGCCGGCAATACACCGATCTCAAGAGCATTAAAGAAATCATCAATATCGTAATTGTGATTTGCAGCATCGGTTTGTCCTACATTTTCCAATGAGCTTGGAGGTAAAATATGCTGATTATCTGTGGAAGCATAAAAATCAAATGGTTGAACGGCTTCAAAATCTGGTTCTACACCAACAATTTGTGCCACAACAGCTCCACCTGAGCCTTGTGGTGGCAGCGGATTGAGTGAAAAATGAGTTAGCAATACAAGGGTATTAAATTCGGGCATGATAGCTTTTAAATCAGCGATCACATTTGGTGGGAATATGTCTTGATATTGATCCACTATTGCATTAGGATCATGCAGTGATTGCTTAGGAAGCCAACCACCTCTAAAAGCACCCCAGGTGATATTTTTCTTGTTAAGGAGATCACCAATATTTTTATACTTTGGGTTTACAAAATTTGCAGTGAATTTTTGCACAAAATCAACAAGACCTACACCATTCGGGAAGAAAACATTTTGTATCGATGCCGGAACATCAACAAACCAGAACAAGAGGAAAAGAAGGATCGATACATCGTTTCTGGGAAATACCCAGTTATAAAGTGCAACATTGTTAAAAGTTGCTAAAACATCACCCCATTCAACAAATTGAACACCGGGAGGAACGGGAGGCATTTGGGGATTTGCACTAAAGGCATTCACTATAAGCTCCAATAAACGAACATCAATTTTTAGGTGTGGAAATTCAGGAACGATCGCGCCAGTATTACCGGAACCCCAATTAAGTGCAGCAACTTCTGACTCACCATAGCCCGTTGTAAAACACTGGTCATTCATCGCGTAATGTTGTGCATAATTCCAAAGACCCGTGAATGAATTGCCATCCCAATAATTCATGGCAATATTTGCACCTTGTCCGTAAGTTGCATCAAAAGTACGCGTCGGATCGGTGGCAAAAGTAATGGGTTTTGGAGTGGTTTGATTGAGTACATAACGATCCATTAATCCATTGTGTACATCGATTTGTAAGCGTGTATACCCATTAGATTCAAAGGACGTTAATTCTTGATTTGGTGCAAATCGTTGTGGATTAACCTTGCCCTGACCATTTTGACCCACATTACGATTCGTGGTTAAATAATTCCCGCCCGTTAACGGATCGATCGTAAGAAGATTATCCGGTATTTGTGTTCCCGGTAAGGGGAAAAAGGGATTCTCTCCAGGTAAATTTTGAGCAATCGGATAAGTACCAAACATAGAGTCAAAAGCGACATTTTCCTGAAGCAAAAGAATTACATGTTTGATAGGTGTTCTTGTTTTACCGTCTGCAAGGCTTCCTGATTTGGCCATGAGTGGAGAAGTGCTTTTTGGCAAAATGGTTGGCTGACTTATGCCTGCAGGTGGCGTGGGCAAAGTGAAAAAAGTATATATCGGCTGTATATTTTTAATAGAAAGAAGAATTTGTGCACATTTTTTAGAAGTGAACTCTAGCAAAAATTTATACTTAATTTTTTCACATGGCTGAAGAATATCAAAAACAGGGTCAAGTATAGCAACTGTAGAAAATACAGGTTGGGTCGGAGTGGTAATAAGACTCGGCTGTGGTGGTCCTAGTGGAATGTTAAAGCTATGCTTTTTTCCGACATTTAAAATACGGGGATCTGGTAAATCGCCGCCTTTGACAATTTTTGTAAGTTTTAAATCGACCCCTTCAAGTGACCCTTTCTCAATTTGATATTCAAAAGATATATCATCTAAACGCGCATTCTTAGGAATCGTGAAAACCACCTCAACTTTTGCCTCTGAAGAAGCGGGTAAATCTATTTTTACCTGTCCATCTTTTGAACAAACATCACCATTACAGGTCACTACTCTCCATAATTTATCGCATTCTTTTTGAAACTTAGGCTTGGCCGATTCTTTAGCAATTAAAGTACCTGCCTTAAGGATAAGAAGCATCCATAAACACATCGTTCTTTTCATCATCACATTCTCCTAACAAATAATAGACTTTTCACATGATAGTAAAAGCCTGAAAGAAATGTCAATACCACATGCAAGTTTCGACATCTTTACAAGATCTCCAACTATGGAATACAATAAAGCAAAGTTTTTCACACAAGGAATTCAAATGTAAAACAATTACTATGTTGACTTTTAACCAAATATCTATTTATCCATAAAAAAAGGATTAGTTAATGAAATTACATTTTTTTAACAAAGCTAAAATACTATTTCTTCTCGCCAACTTTTTTTTCATGAATACATTTCCTGCGCATTTAGCTAATGTGAAATATAATGATGTAGGAATACCAATCATTAATGGCGACTCACTTGAAGATATATTCTTCACCGTCGGTTATCTTATGGCCAAAAATCGTCTCTACCAAATAGTTCTTAATACTGAAATAGCAAATGGACGATTATCCGGTCTGATAGGACCTGATGGAGTTTCAAGTGATATTCTGCAATTACAAACTTCCTACACTGATGCAGAATTAGAAGCTCAATTTAATGGGCTTGCTAAATGCACAAAAGTAGTTTACAACTCGTGGATTGATGGTATCAGAAAACGTATTAAAGAAGTCAACAGTAATCCTGACAAGCTTCTTCCTTATGAATTGAAAGCATTAGGCGTAGAGACACTTCTTGTTTATGATAGAAACGATTTGCTACGTACCTCATTCTATACATTTAACGGATTTAGCGGCGGCACATTTCCTCTCTGCCAACTTCAAAATGCAGATTTAATCGAAAGACTTTTTACAGCGTATCCAACAACTGCTACGGCAATGTTTAGCGATTTTATAATGCCAGCTACTTTCAAGACAAATAATACCGTAGTGCCTAATAATGTATGCCAAAATTCCACGGGACTCTCAAACAATTCCCAAGTGGATAAGAATTCATTTTTATCACATTTTGGACCTATAGATAATGCTGACTTATCAAAAAAAGCCGGAGCATGCCGAGAATTATTTAACCTTTATTTGAAAGCGAAAAAAGTAGTAATAGAGCTTGGCGGATTACCTCGATTAGGGAGTTATGGAGGAGTTATCTCTAAAGAAAAATCGAAAACGGGCAATCCTTTGTTATTCAGTGGAACTCAGCCGCTCTTTAATTTCCCCGATTTTTACTATCAGTATAATATTGACAGTCCAAAAGTAGGGATCGAAGCGCATATTTTTAGCACACCCCTTACACCAGTAACCTTAATAGGAGCCGCTGGAAATCATGCTATCACCATACAAACGGGTCATCTCCCCACACAAAGTATTCTTATGGAACCATTTCCTGCAGTTCCCGATCATGAGGCTACTCTTGTTATTAAGACAGGTTCTGTTCCACTTATTGTAACATTCCCGGTTTTCCGTAGTCCTAATAAGGGATGGGTTATCTACAATCCAGAAACAGTTCCTCCCTTTCCGACAATTGCCACGACGTTGCAAGATGTTTTTATTGGCGATCAATTAAAAGCACTGAATCAGGGAATCAAACTTCTCTTTACCAAATCTCTTAAAGAAACCATCAAGGTTGTAACAGATCCTAACACTAATTCTGATTTAAATAGTTTCCATATGCAATATATAGACACCAAGGGCGATGTAGCCGCGTTCCATCTCGGTGGATGGATCGATTTCCCTGCTATTTCCGTTGATCAACGTTTACCGTTTGGATTTCCTGGAAATCCATTTCCTGGTGTAGCAGCCCTTGAGTCAGCGGTTAAGTACACACAAGTCGATACTAACACCAAACAAGGGTTTTATGCGGGCTGGAATACCCAATATAAAGAAGGATTACCTTTTGGAAGAGTACAGGGTGTGTTTCAATTTTTTGCGGGAGAACTGGAACATGTTTATTGGATTGATAACTTTATAAAAGGCAAAAAGAAGCTCGGTATTAAAGATCTTGAAAATTTGATGTTTCATGTAGGAAAAGCTAATGGATCAGCCGGCCAAGGATTGATTGAAATTGATCAATTGCCAGACTTTAGTCCAGATACTCCTACTTTTACTGCTGATGCTTTTAATCCACTCTATCGCAAAGCTTTCTTTACTGCCGTCGAATCTAATCCAACACCGGATCGGTTGCAAGCAGTTAAATTTCTTGAAAGCTATAATGGCAACTGGATTTTAGGCGATAGAAAAGAAGCACTTGCAACCAAAGATATTAGTAACCAATGGATTCTTGCTCAAATCTGGGAAACATTTGCATGGCATAACATTTTTGGCACTCCGTGGTCATTAAATGGTCTTGTCTTTCCCGATTTTGTGCCAACAGCAAGTCAACTCTTTATAACTGATCTTTCATCAGCAGGAGCTAACTATATCGTACCACAACTCCTTTCCGAATTCTTGTTATTAGGACGAATACTTGATAGCACTAACTGCAACAATCCAGTATTCTTTGATTGGCTCAATGGACGTGATTTGAATCAACTCATCGTTCAATCCTTGGATGAAGCATTAGCAGTGCTTGGTGGTATTGGAAATCGAAACAATTTTGGTAAAGGATTGCGGCCAACAATGCATTTTAGAGACCCCTATCTCGGTTTCCCCACAACTCCTAACAGTACCATCGTTCATGAACAACCGATGTTTAATCTTTCTGGTAATCTCTTTGTTGCCGAAGGCGATAAATGTAGAATCACGAACATGCGCGGGGTAACGCCACAAGGACAAGATGGTATGCTCCGCGGCACACCACCGGCGCCCCCAAAGTTTGGTAAACATGCATTTGATCAGTCAAATTGCTATCAACATTTCAAGCCAAAACCGTTACCACCATTTAAAAAGAAATGCTGCAAACGGAAATAGTGCCACTGGCTTATTAGTCAAGCAAAGAGAGAATCCCGGGTTGGTCCCGGGATTCTCTCTTTGCTTTGTAAAGAAACATGAAACTTAAACGCCGATGATTTTCACCAAAATTTATTTTTGTGAGTAAAGCTTATAAAATTCTTTAAAATATCTATGGAAATACTTCTTGTCCTGTTTTTTTCCAATCACCCAAGAATTGTTCAATCCCTTTATCCGTCAAGGGATGCTCAAACGCTTGCTCAAAGAGATGGACCGGCAGGGTGGCAATATCCGCCCCTCGCAAAGCCGCTTCTTGAATATGCCTTACCGATCTTATCGATGCAGCCAAAATCTCTGTCTCACATTCGTAATTATCATATATTTCCCGTATGTCACTAATAAGTTGCAAACCATCTGATCCACAATCCTCAAGCCTGCCAATGAAAGGAGAAACATAAGCAACTCCCAATTTTGCCATCATCAACGCCTGCGCTGCAGAAAAGACAAGAGTAATATTGATGGTAATACCTTCGCTTACCAATTTTTCTATCACCGACGCATATTCACGAACGCAAGGTATTTTGACCACAACATTATCAGCAAGATCTGCAATTTTAAGAGCCTGTTCATACAGCGCTCGCGGTTCTCGTTGCGTAACCTCAACGCTCACGTCCCGTTCGCCAAGCGCCTTACATATATCAATTACTATGCCTGTGGCATCTTTGCCTGCTTTTGCGAGTAATGTTGGATTAGTGGTTACTCCATCAACAAATGCGGTTGGCGCCCACCGACGTATGGCATCAAGCTCTACAGAATCCAAAAAAAGTTTCATAATCTATCCTTCAAGCACAGCTTGACACACTTCGGCACATTCATTGCATGCTTTGTTACATTTTTTTACCGTAGCCCTGCAGGTTTCGGGATCCTTCACGCAACCTCGTAATGCATTTTCACATGCTTTTGCAGCCTTGTTGCAGCTTTCAATGCACTCATTAAGAGTTGCAGCTTGTTGTGAAGAAGCTTCCTTCAATTCCGCGGTACAAACCTCAGCACAGGTCCCTACTGTAACCATACAATTTTTGATTTTTTCACGAACATCCGCGTGTGCATTTGCACATTCTTCCAGATCTGTACCGGCACAGATACTACCAAAATTTTCACATTGATTGATGCATTCTTCACATGCTTGGATGCATCGATGAAGCACAAGACTAAGTTGATTCTTTTTTGTCATTTGATTCTCCTTGATTCATCAATTAGGCATGAGTAAACGTATCATATGACAGATGACAAAAGTCAACAATAGCATCTGCATCAGCCCTTACCTCTTTGGAACGAGAATATCGATTACAAATCCGTCAAACTTACGTACACGCCATCCAATGGGCTTTGTCGTTTTCGGGAAAGCTCCAACATAGGTTTGTGCTTTTATTTTTAGATAATCAATGGCTATTTGTTCTCCCCATTTGAGGCTTGCCATAACATCGGAACGATAATGAAATCCCTTAGAAATTCGATCAGCAGCCGCATTATAAGCCCATTTATCTAACTCGTCACCAAGTTTAACGGTTTTTCGCGTACGAATAAGTTTTTGACCACTGCTATCGGGCAAAAATACGGAAAGTTTATAGTTAGGATCGAGAATTGCTTTAAGGATAGTGACACCCGCTGCAGCAGTAAGAACATAACCCGATGGATAAGACGGGCTCAGCGGTGAACCAATGTTATAATATTGTGAGAGGAAATAATTCCCGGTTCCTGTCGTATTTTTCGCCAGTTCAAAGACGTCATCGAGAACACCCGATGACAAGAGAAGTTTATTATGATAGTACGTTTTTGTTAATCCTCTCAATGTTTTGGTACGTTGTACTTCAATGCCAATTTGCTCAGGTCGCGCCCGGAGGAAAACATTCTTCGCTACAAGTTCAACAAGTTGACACTGCTGAAACGATTCACTGATCCACGCCCAAAAATCTTGGACAGAAAAGGTCTGGGAATAAACATCGGTAAATGGTATAACTCCTGTTTTAAGGGGATTTAAAGGATTTAATGCATACGTGGTTAAGAAATTGGACACGCCATCAGGAGACAACTGACTTAAAATGGCTCCCAATATTCGAAGGAATGTTTCTGGACCGACAATCTGCCGCCAAGTCGCCATATCGCGAAATGTTTGTATATAGCGAGGAGTAGTTTCATAAGATGCTGGTGGATATGCCGCTCCATTGATCGCACCGGTTTGACCGATCACCGCCTCAGATTTTACAAAATAATCCAGGGAATCAGTTGGATTTCCTGTCGATCTCCAGAAGGCATTGCTCTCGCAGCCAGGCGCCACAAATTTCATTTTGGCTTCGATAGCATTAGCAGAATCCTGAGGAAAATCGCCTATTCCATTGATGGGTAAATACGACAGTTGGGAGATATAAGGACCAGGAAGCAGGCTTTGCCTCCCCATGGATAATTCATAACGAAATATCGTATCGGGTGTAACTAAACCATTAATTTTAGGGCCCTTGTAAGCAGGTCCTGCCACATTCAAATAAGCTACAACTTGAGCAATAGTCGGATCGATAGAAAAATCAGTAAACTTAACGTCCCGACACAATGATGCTCCATAGAGTTCGATCATTTCAGCAGCGGTTTCATCAGATAAAAATTCTGGATTAGGAGGTATATTGTACGATGCAGGATTTGGCATGTATAAATTGCGAATATACATCGTGTTAAATGTATCAAATTGAGGAAATTTTAGGTATGGCAAATCAAGCAACGTATTTGAGTGCTGCATGTTCACCATTTGATTAATATCTTTTCCAGCAACCACTTTAAGACGCGCTAACACCGCTGAAGGTTCAACAATGCCAAGAGCATTATGCGGCATTCCTTTGGATGATACTGCTACAAAATCAGGCACAGAATTTATATCGTTATTGGGGGAATAATACAAGGACCGATTTGCCCCCTCCTGAGCAATCTTCTGTTTCATCTGGCAAGTAGCTTTTGCAATCCTGCGACGAAATTGAGCAAGATCGTTAGCAGTCAGTCCTGTCTTAGAAAGGAGGACATTGTTGGTAACCGTAGGCACTTTAGATGCCGCCTCGCACTTGTCAGTACATTTAATAGTAGGTTTTATCTGTTGACGTTGTGGCTTATGCCGTAGAGGATGTTTGCGGTGTCTTTTGGCCCTATGCGCTGGATGTGGCACCGTAGTCGATGTCCAAAGGAGTCCACTCAGTACAAAAATCGTTGCGTTTTTAAAAAAATTCATTACTCATCCCTCTGTTAATAAATTGATGGATTACCCAACATCATCCTTTTTCAGAATCCCTTTCCTACACCACGAAACTCCAGCGCGGAAAAACATCCTCACACTACTTTCTCGAGGATATAAGCTGATTCCTCCTAACAATACTTTGATACCTTATAGTTGTGAAAGTTCATCGCTGGCCCATTGCCAAATATATAAACTGGTTTTACCTCGCAAAGCAAGAATTTCTATCAGAAAAATGAATTTCTTTGGAACATACCGGTTAGCAGCACGAATAAATTTCTTGCCACAATCGCAACTCTTTATTATCATAATTCAAACATAACAAAGAGGAATTTATGAAGGTAAAAAACGTTCTCTACATGGTTCTTATAATGGCAATTTCCAATTTAGCAAATGCATCTCCCATCCGAAGAGTGGCATTTGATATCGGCTCACTGACAACCAAAATGATTGTCGCTGATATTGATACAAAACAAGGCACCATTGAAAAAGTGCTCTTAAAAGATGTAAGACAAGCTGGATACAAACATGATCTTGAACGGCCAAACTCAGATGGCACGGTTAGTTCAGACATGCTACAAAGAGGTATCGCAGCACTAAGCCAATTGAAAAATGAAGCAGATGCATTAACCCCGTCACCAACAGAATATGCTGCCGTAGGCACCGCTGCAATGCGTGCGGCTAAAAATGGTAGCGAGGTGGCAAAAGCAATTCATGAGGCACTGAAAATTCCCCTTTTTATTATTCCTCAAGAAAAAGAGGCGGTGCTCGGATTTAAAGGAGCATTAGCAAACACTGGTTTTAATAAAAAGAATGCTGTGGTCTGGGATGCTGGAGGTGGCAGTATGCAAATCATTGCCTTGACTCATAAAGAAAAGCTAAAAACCTATGGTAATGAAATTGGATTCATTGCCTTTAGCAAACAAGTCATTGACAAAATTCAACATAAACAATTGGATGCTCAAGCTACGCCTAACCCCTTAAATGAACAACAGGCACAAGAAGCGATAGCTCTTGCTGAAACATTGGCAAAAGAAGTTCCACACTATTTTAAGAAAAAAATAGCTGCCAAAAAATCACAAGTCGCAGGCATCGGCGCTTTATATTATGCTACTCATGGAACGCCTCAAGATAAGAAAGTGTTCACGCAAAATGATCTTGAAGAAATGCTTAAAACAAAGCTTAATAAAACTGACGCTGAATTAGCCTCAGTCACTCACCGTGCAATTCCAGCAATGGTTGGCGCAACAAGCCTTTGCTTGATGATTGGATTCATGAAAGCGCTTGGCATCTCCCAAATAACATTGATGGAAGTCAATATGACTGATGGGCTTTTGGTCGAATCAGAGTATTATAAATGATTTATTTTAAGGAGGCGTGCCAATGGCGCGTCTCTTTTTTTATGCTTATATATAATGCATTTTCCTGCTTACATTGCATGGAAAATGATTTTATGACCCCCCTTCACCGAGCAGCAATGGAAGGTGATGCCGACAATGTCATTGCACTCATTAAAAAAAGTGCTGACGTTAATGCTCAGAATCATGTTAAAATGACCCCATTACATTTCGCCGCTCTATTCAATCATCCTGAAATTATACAATTACTTTTGGATAATGGAGCTAATATTAATCATGAAAGCTATTGTTTTTTTGACACAACGACGCTTGCAAGAGGAAAAATAAGACCATTGAACACTGCCATAATGGCTCAGAGCATGGATGCAGTCTGGAGTCTTCTTCAAAATGGTGCTGCGGATAATGTCATCGCAATAACCCAGTTAGATGGATTACCTAAACTACAGTCGGTCAAATCGCATGAAAAAGATATAAGCATGTTATTAGCTCTTCTAAAAAAAGATGATACTCAACTCACTCAATTATTGAATGATAAACCAGATTACCCGCTTCTGTATAAAGTACTTTTGGCAGCCATTGGCCAGCGGAATCTTCCGATGACAAAATTTTTACTTGGGATGCTTATTGAAAAAGGATGGTTACATGACACTAAGAAAATTCTCAGCTTTATAGAGACACTTAAGTATGGTAGATCGTATATTTGGGAGGAGGAAAGAAAAGTATATCAAAAAATTATTGACTGCATTAACAACGCAGATCAACAATTACAACGCAAACTTGAACTTGATGGTGAAGTTTCATCGCACCATTATTGGCAACTTCTGCCCATCGAGCTTTTTCTTCCGTTGCTTGCATATTCTGTTTCACATCAGTTGCAAGAGCAGCAGACGGTCTAGATTTATTTTCAAACAAGTCAATGTAAGAAATCAAATGTCTAAGTTAACTGTTAAAATTTTTTTTATGGACTGCGCATCCAGCGCCAGGCGGTCGGGTATCATGGCCGAAGGACGCCTGCCTGTCCGTTCCGAAGCTTTATGCGAAGGCGGAGCCCCCCCACATGCCATGGCAAGTCCTTCAACCCTACGGATCGAACTCGGCGATCCCCAGCAGATTCGTTTGACTTATCAGTTCCCTCGAACTAGATTATTATCTTTTTTATAAAGTAGAAAATCCCATGAGCGTCATTGAGCAGGTGGAAGAGCCTTGGGCTCTGACATCCGTGAATTGACGCGGTAATTGGGAGCCGAGGAACCACGGTGCCTGGTGTGCAGAGGATGGCGGCATGAGCCGTCCTTTGCCTCCCACCGAGTAGGTGCTCGGAATACCATGCTTATTGAAAGTTTGGAATCTTGGCGATAACATGAGCCTCAGCATATCTCAAGATAAAGATATTGGGAAGATAAAAGTCATATGGTCAATTTCTGGTATAGAGCCTTAATAACCCACACTTTGTAATAGAATGCGATAAATCACCAAATCGGAACGTAGCGCGCTAATCTGCCACCTATTTAACGCTCTTGCCATCATTGAGCGCAGGAAATTACGTATCTCTTACCTTATAAAAGACTGCGCTTCTCTTGAATGTGTCTTCAAACCATCAAATATATTCAGTTAAACATATTATTGAAAAATACATTCCTTCTTTGTCATACTACCACTATAACCGCCAACGAGGGATACTGTATGAAGGGTTTATTCTATTTTTTTTTAAGCGTATTCTTGAGCGCTGCTCTCCATGCAGAAGTCACTTTTGATGAAAAAGGATTACCTGAAGGCAGCTGGAGACAATCTTGCCAAAATGCACGTTACGATAAAAACACCAAACGGCTTACCGCTGACTGCAAAACGAGCTACGAACATTTCACCAAGGCCACTGATACCAACAAATATACTACTTCCTCTTTATATCTTGATGAAACCAAAGATATAAAAGACATTCAAAATCACAATGGCTGGTTAGTGGCTGTTTTGCACCAAGGCGGAAATTACGTGCTACCAGAGGGTAGCTACAAAAAAGAATGTGCACAATGCGAAATCTTACTGACCAATGATGAGATTGGAAATAAAGTATTTTGCCTTCGTTGCCTATGCACAACCAAAGATGAAAAAGGTAATCTCGTAAAAGAAAGAAGAACTCTCTGTCATCCAGATTTACTCAAACATAACGATGCAATTCAAATGCAAAATGGAATTCCAACACTTAATCCCAAATATTTACCGGGCGGTAATTATCTGCAATCATGTAAGCTGTGCCGCATTGAACTCGGGTTTAAACGAAGCGATGCAAAAGCTGAAAATGGTTTACAATTGAGTTGTATTTGTCCTTCAACCACAGCTAACAAAAATTATAACACGCACGTACGAATCACTGACATGAGAGAGTTTGTTGAAAATCCTAAGACCTATTCGAATACAGCCGGCATCTTAACCGAAGATTAGAATTATGAAAAAAGTGAACTTAGATCCCAAATTATTAACTAATCCTGAAAAAGTACTCTTTCCACATGATGGGATTACCAAAGCTGCTGTTGGTAATTATTATGAAGCAATTGCTCCTTACATGTTGCCCTATCTTCATGAGCATCCAGTGACAATGATGCGTTATCCCAATGGAATTGATGGAGAGTGGTTTTATCAAAAAAACATCCCTGACTACTTTCCTAAGTGGATCGAGCGCGTGAGCATCGTCAATAGTGATGGGTCAAAAACCACCTACGTTCTTTGCGAAAAAACCGAAACCTTGGTGTATGTCGCCTATCAAGCATGCATTACTTTTCATACAATGCTGAGTAGAAAAGACAAGCTGCACTACCCAGATAAAATGATCTTCGATTTAGATCCAGGGGAACATACAACATTCGAGATGATCCAAGCAACTGCTCTCCTCATAAAAAAAATTCTTGATGATCGCTCAATTGTTTCTTTTGCTATGACAACAGGATCTCGCGGTATCCACGTTGTCTCCCCCCTTAAAAGAACGCGAAACTTTGACTATGTTCATAAATATTCACATGACATAGCAACTGAGCTGGCATCACACTATCCAAAAGAATTAACAACATCAATTCGCAAATCAGATCGCAAGGGCAGAATGTTCATCGATGCGATGCGAAATACTTGGGGACATCTTGCAGTTGCACCCTACTCAATTCGAGCAAAAGATGGTGCACCTGTCGCAACACCATTGCGATGGGAAGAAGTTCACGATCCAAAACTCACTTCACAACGTTATAACATTAACAACCTGTTTAAAAGACTTAAAACAATTGGTGACGCATGGGACGGATTTTTCAAGACAAAGAATACGATCTGAGCAATAACATTTCTTTTCAATACACCGTTATTGCTAAGATAACTCGTGCGGTGAGCGGCTCATTAATTGTCGGGGTTATACATGCTTAAGATGCGTGCCTTGTTATTACTTATTCCGATTTCAGCAATTGTCATCATTATTTATACATTCTCTTTTCACGGAAACCCCAAAAAGATCGCTAACAATCTGTTACAAAAAGCCGATATCCACATTAATGGTGACCGCCCTTGGGATATGATTGTTCACAATGAAGATCTTTATAAGCGTGTGCTGACGCAAGGATCTTTAGGTCTTGGAGAATCTTATATGGATGGATGGTGGGATTGTAGAGAGCTTGATCAATTTTTCTTTAAACTTTTAAGAACTGATCTTAGCAGTGAAATATACAGTGATTGGTCCAGCATGCTCCATCTTCTTAAAGCCAAATTATTTAACCTTCAATCTAAATCTAGAGCCTTTGAGGTGGGAAAGCGCCATTACGATCTTGGTAATGATTTGTTTGAGGCTATGTTGGACAAGCGTATGGTTTATTCCTGTGCCTATTGGAAGAATGCTTCCACACTTGATGAAGCGCAAGAAAACAAGCTTGATCTTATTTGCAAAAAATTACAGTTGGCCCCAGGAATGAAAGTGCTCGATATCGGATGTGGCTGGGGCGGTCTTGCGCGCTATATGGCCGAAAAGTATGGCGTTAATGTTGTGGGTATTACCATATCACAAGAACAGGCTGATCATGCTCGAACCTCATGCGAACATCTTAACATTACTTTCCGGATACAAGATTATAGAGATCTTAATGAACAATTTGATCGCATTGTCAGCGTGGGTATGTTTGAACATGTTGGCGCGAAGAATTACAAAACATTTATGCAAACGGTCCACCGTTGTTTGAAAGATGATGGTCTCTTTTTGCTCCATACCATAGGCTCAAACGTCATCACCAGGGTAGGTGATCCTTGGATTACTACCTACATCTTTCCCAATGGCCAACTTCCTTCTCCATCCCAGATAGCGCAGACATCAGAAAATCTTTTCGTTATGGAGGATTGGCACAACTTCGGCGCTGATTATGACAAAACGCTCATGGCTTGGTTTAAAAACTTTGATTCTCATTGGAAAACATTGCAGTCAAAGTATGACGAGCGGTTTTATAGGATGTGGAAATATTACCTTCTTTCCTGTGCCGGCCTTTTTCGAGCACGCCAGGCTCAATTGTGGCAAATCGTGTTTAGCAAAAAAGGGCTGCTTGGTGGCTATAATTCTCTGCGATAAGCATGCAATCAGTTAAAAAGTCTCGACCTAGAGGCTACTTTGGATAAACACTTTATAAACAAAGAGGCTCACAAAAAAAGTGAGGCTCTTTGTCTTATAACTAATATTTAAGCTCTAACCTTACTTAACAACAAAATTCATCAGCTTGTGCGGAACGTAGATAACTTTGACAATCGTTTTACCCTCAAGCCATGAACTGACTGCCTCTTTTGCCCGTGGCTCCACATCGGTTTGTTCAAAGATCATCGGAACGGAAATGGTGCTGCGCAATTTGCCATTAATTTGAAGAGCAATCGTTGCTTCTTCCGATTGAGCGAGCGCAGGGTCAAACTGGGGCCAGGCGCATTCCCAAACTTGCTTATGCAAAAGTTTTTCAAGCAACTCACTTGCACTATGCGGGGCCATGACCGAAAGCGTCAACAAAACTTTCTCAATCGATTCATGACTTAAACGCATATGTTCACCAGTTGAATCATTAAGCCATTCCATAAATGCGGACACCGCAGTATTTGGTTTGAACAATCCGAGACGTTCTTGAACCTCTTTAAGCAATCGATGAACACGGCGAGTCACCTTTACGTCTTCAGCTTGGCCACGTGGCAAAACGGTTGAAGAATCGGTCAGGTAATTCTAAAATCGATTCGAAAAGTGACGGCAGCCCTCAAGGCCTGTATCTTGCCACTCAACATCCATTTCTGGTGGTCCCATAAACAGAATGTATAAGCGTAATGCATCCGATCCGTACACCTTGACCATGTCATCAGGATTGACAACATTGTCCTTGGATTTTGACATTTTTTCAACAAGACCTGATTTCTCAGAATATTTGTTCACCATCCCTTGATTAAACAATTGAGTAAATGGCTCATCAAAAGGTAAATAACCCAAATCAAAGAGGACCTTCACGTAAAAACGTGAGTAAAGAAGATGCAAAATTGCATGCTCAATGCCACCAACATAGAGGTCCACTGGCAACCAATAGTCCATAGACTCCTTGCTGAAAGGCACATCATCACGATTGGCGTCAGGATAACGCAAGAAATACCAACATGAACCAGCCCATTGTGGCATGGTGTTTGTCTCGCGTTTTGCCGGTCCACCACACGATGGACACGTGGTGTTCACCCACTCGGGAATAGAGGCAAGCGGGGATTCTCCTGTTCCCGTAGGCTGATAATGTTCAACTTCAGGCAACGTAACGGGAAGATCTTTTTCAGGAACGGGAACTACGCCACATTTTTTGCAATGCACCAATGGTATCGGCTCTCCCCAGTAACGTTGGCGAGAAAAGATCCAATCTCGTAACTTGTAGGTCACATGTGATTTTGCATATCCCTTTTCTACACAATAACGAATGATATCGGCCCTAACATCGCCCGCTCTTTTGCCTGCAAAGGCAGCGGGCTCACTTAAAATACCATGCTGCATATCGGTGTAACATAGTTCTAGTCGCTGGACAGCTTCTCTCAAAAGTGAATCTTCAGAAAACAGTACCGTCTTCAATCTAATTCCATATTTTTTGGCAAAAGCAAAATCACGTTCATCATGTGCTGAACATTTGATGATTCCAGTTCCATAGTCTGCAATCGCAAAACTTGCAACCCAGATAGGCAATTCACCATTGCCAACAGGATCAACCGTATATCGCCCAGTAAATACACCCTCTGGCTCTTTATCTTCCAATCCTGAAGCGCGCTTATCAAGAATTTTTTTGCATACGGCAAGAATTTCATCTTTATTTGGAACATCTGCAATAAGTTCGGGTAACAATGGATGATCAGGAGCAATAACGACAAAAGTATCTGCAGCAAATGATTCAAAATGCGCAGAAAATGTTTCAAGTATCAGACTGGTCCCTTAACCGGTGAAAGAAAATCAATCCCTCACTTTTGCCAATCCAGTTACGCTGCATTGTCTTGACTTTTTCAGGCCAATTAAGTTTATCAAGTCCGTTCAACAATTTTTCTGCATACCGTGTTATACGCAAAACCCATTGTCTTACCTTGCGTTTTTCAACCAAAGCGCCGCAACGCTCGCATCGGCCGTTAATAACCTCTTCATTAGCAAGTCCCGTCAAATCATGCGGGCACCAATTGATGGCCATATCAGCTTGATACGCAAGACCGGCTTTATACATTTGTAAAAAAATCCACTGCGTCCATTTATAGTAATGCGGGTCAGTCGTATTGACTTCTTTTGACCAGTCATAGAGAGCGCCCGTGTCAACAAGTTGCCGCTTGAAAGTAGCAATATTTGATGCCGTGCTCACTTGCGGGGGAATGCCTCGCTTAATGGCATCATTTTCTGCAGGCAACCCAAAGGCGTCCCATCCCATCGGGATGCAAAACATTAAATCCTTCTAAGCGCTTCATGCGTGCATAAACATCGGAAAGAACATAACCTCGCCAATGCCCCACATGAAGCCCAGCGCCGGAAGGATAAGGGAACATATCAAGACAGTAATACTTTGTTCCATTGCCGAGAGGGCGCGCATAGCCTTTTTTATTTTCCTGCCAGATTTTCTGCCATTTTTGTTCAATTTCACGAACATTGTAACTCATAAAAATTCCCCATTAACGGCAAAAAGATTTAACAACCATGGTAATAAAGGTCACAAGGACCGGGATTTGTATCATGCGAAATCCTGTCAATTTATACAAAAGGTTGCATGCGGCAATCATAATCAGAACGGGATACATTGCAACGATGAGCGGCATTGAGAATTTCATGATGGCAGATAATCCGAGTGATGCAGGAATCATTGTTATCGCTAAGACAGCAACGAGTATTTGTGTATAGTTATATTTATTCTTAAATACGGTCGTTTGAAAGTAATCGGTTACAACAGCAGTCAATGCCACGGCGGTTGTAAAGCAGGCTATAAAGACCGTAAATCCAATCAATGCCGCTCCATAGTGTCCCAAGACTCTAAACGATATCGTGCTAAACAACGACCTTTCATTAAGATGTTCTAAGCCTTGGCCATGAAAAGCACCCAAAAAGCACATGCCAAAATAAACCAGTGCGAGAATAAATGCAGCACCTATGCCTGCTCCCAGCGCCATACTAATACGTTGCCTGCCTGAAATATTAAGCTCGCTATCACCCTTGAGCATTTTCACAACAACCGATCCAAAGAAAATCGTGGCAAGTAAATCTAATGTCCCATATCCATATTCTGCGCCAATGGCAAGTAATGACCATCCTGAAGTAGCAACCTGTTGAGCCGGATTACCCGAAAAAAGCCCAGCGATGATTATAATCAAAAGACTCATGATTTTAAAGGGGCTCAAAATGCTGCCAATGATTGTCAGAATACGATGAGGTCTATAGGTTGCCGCAAAAACGAGTGATAAGAATATCACCGCAAACAACCATACCGGTATCGGAGGCAAAAAGGGCTGCAACATTTCATATGAAAGCGTAACTATGCGTGGCATGATAATAAGGGGCCCGATCGCCATGATGCATAAGAAAATTGCAACGGAACCAGCAACCTTTCCTAACCGGCCAAAAAAGGCATTGTAATCACCATCAAATTCAATAATCGAGATTAATCCAAGCAAAGGAAGCAAAACTCCTGTAAGCACAAACCCTAAAAAGCCCCACAACATCTTGGATCCTGAAATAAGTCCTACTTTGAGGGGTAACATTAAATTTCCTGCGCCAAACAACATGGCAAATATGACCAAGCTTACTTGAAAAACGCGTGCATATGATAAAGAACGCATTGAAATCTCTCTTTCATGTTAAAGATACACCTTAGATAAGGCATTTTGATAATTACTATTCTAGGGTTAAGAATTTTCTTATTATAAAGCGCTTACGCGCATAGAGCAATAGGAGAAATGGTCCACATCGATAAAGAGAAGGGAATATAAGTGGAAAAAGAAACGAGATGATTCTGACATGAATCGAATTGAAACTTATCGTGTTTCATGAAAGTGAGCTCCTTTTACAAGATACAGTTTATCCTACCATAAAGTATAAATCTTGCGCAAAAAACTTCAAGAATTCTGACAATATTTCGCTTGACCATCATTTGTTGATGCTTTAAGTTATACAAATGGCCGCTATCACAAAAGGGTTATTATGACACAGCAACAAGTAGAGTCGACAGCACAACAAGTTCACGATGAACACATATTAGTTATTAAAAGAAATGATCTTTTTGGTCCTTCTTCCTGGCATGGCATTGAATCTACCAATCTTGAAACCTACATAACGCGTATAGCCGAAAAGCATGAATTTTTGCCAAGAAGTTTAATGGAAACGGATCCAAACTATAAACAAGTGATTCCTTATATTATCTTTAAACATAAAGACACATTTTTCTTGATGCAACGGCGCTCAAACGCCACCGAACAGCGCTTAAAAAACAAAATGAGTCTGGGTATCGGTGGTCATGTTCGAAAAGAAGACATGCAAGAAAATGATGTTGTTACATGGGCCATGAGAGAGTTTCATGAAGAAGTTGCTTATTCCGGCACTTTTGATGTCAGTTTGATTGGGCTGCTTAACGACGACTCTAATGCCGTTGGCCAAGTACACGTCGGACTGGTAATGCTTTTTGAAGGTTCAAACGATGATATCACCATAAAGTCAGAACTCAAAAGCGGAAATTTGGTAACACTTTATGAATGCAAAGAACATTATGATTCTTTAGAATCATGGAGTCAGATGGTATTTGATTATCTTAACCATGAAAGAAAACAGAGATGTTGCTAAAGCTGACAAGCCTCGCAATTCTTTTTTCTCTAGCTTATATTTATACCGGCTGCAAGCGACCGGATCTTCCTGCAAACCAACCAATAAGTACCGAGCTTGGTCCGACAAGCGATACAATAACCTCCATAAAGGTTGGACTTATAGACCTATCTGAACGCGTTGACACATGGGATGTTTATCGTTTGCTGAATGATTTTGCAAAAAATGATGAAATTAAAGCTTTGCTCCTTAGACTACAAACCAACGTGGATTCCTATGGACTTGGCTACGCATTTTTTAATGAGTTTAAAAAGTTTGGCCAAGAAAAGCTGGTAGTTGCTCTTATAGAAGATTCTTGTTTAGAAACGTGTTACTACATCGCCCTTGGGGCTAGTTACATCGTTGCAAGCCCCACAGCGGCAATCGGTCTTATTGGCATTCAAATGAATATACCGAGGTACAATAACGTCAAAATCAATAGTGAAAAAAGAACTGCGGATTTACATCTAAATGTGCTCTACAAAGGATCATATAAATCAATGCTTGATCCTCATGGTCCAGAATTAACAACAGCACAAAAAGACCACTTGGAAACGATGATGCAAGATTTTTACGATCAATTTTGTCAGGATGCTGCTGAACGACGAAACCTTTCACTGGATTCTAGAGAACACTGGGCAAATGGCAAACATTTCAGTGGTCGCAGAGCGGTCCAAAAAGATCTCAACCTTGTTGACGTAATTGGATCATATTCCGATGCTTTAGAGCTCATAAAAAAACATGTCTTTGAAAAAGAGGGAATTGATGGAGAAATTGTTCTCATAAAAGATCTTTAAGAATCGGTAATGACTCATGAAAATTTCAATGGAATGCAGGGTAATTAATGCTGTGGCATGTCTCGCTTTATTTTTGCCCCATTATTTTCAAGCATCCTGCATCAGATACCAAAAACCTCAGCCTCTTAAGATTTGTGTCATAACACTTACCAATCTAGAAAAAGATACCGAAAATTTAAAGAGTGCCTTAGAGACGCTATTAAACCTTTCTGAAATCGCTGGTGTGCTTTTCATCATATCATCTGGTGGTGGCGCAGTTTCTGACGCAATGACAATATCGAACACCATTAAGAAGGTACGAATGCACAAACCGGTTGTTAGCGTGGTAATTGATATTTGTGCTTCTGGTGCCTATCTGATCGCTGCGGCAACCGACTACATCATTGCTAATCCTCTTTCTATTGTAGGAAGCATCGGTGTTTTAATGCATAAAAAAACCATCACCAATGAAGTGTATATGCTCAATGAAACAACAATATCGATAAAGTCACAAATTCTTTATAAAAATATGTACCATAAGGATGACTTGCCACCCGAAATAATGGATACGGTTTATGAGGAATTCAAAAAAGAGGTCGAAAATCGAAGGCACATAACCGGGATGACTTCTGACAGTTGGGCGAATGGCAAAGTCTTTGGTGGAAAAAAAGCTTTAGCATTAAAATTAATTGATCAGTTAGGCTCAATAAGCGATGCGCTTGATGTGCTTAAACGATTCATCAAAGAAACCAAAGGTATAACCGCGTACACGGATCTCATCGAATTAATTCAGTGTTGACGTTCTAGTTCGGGTTCAGAGAACAAGTCAACAATGGATTTATAGGCCTTTAGCAGAGCTGATTGCGCTTTTGCCAACAATGGCTTCCAATGTTTATCCGTATGTACACGATGTTTATGAACAAGCTCATAGAGATTTGCTGATGATTTTCCCGCGGGCCATTCTCGCAATTCATCAAAGGGCTTAATTGATACCTTAATAGTTTTGGCACCACAATAAATGTTGGCTTGCAAATCAACGTGTCTTTTCATTTGATCGATATGCTTAATAAGAACTGGAGTTAAAATAGCAACAGGCAAATGACCAAAATTCTCATAAATTGGTCGCGTGCCCACTAAAAACATATTAAAATGGTCGACTCCTTCCTCATTACCATTAACAATCAATTGTGTATCCGCTCGAGTACACTGGGGATGTTTATCTTTAAAACGATGAAGATTAACTAAGTCGCTCATCTTACCAAAGCTCACACCACTTGAGGTTGAAAAGCCGTCGGCTGGTTGAATTTGATCACCATTTGACCACAAAAGATATATGTGTTCAAACATTGGCGAATAAATGGCCGCAGCAGTTTCAACCTGTATCGGAGTAGCGTGCATAATAAGTCTTTTTATCTTGATATCCTTTTTTTGCCTACATTCAGCTTTATAGAGCGAAAGCGCTGCATTTCCGCCGTGGCTATAGGCTAATAAATCTATCTCACTATAATAATTTTTGATTGAAAAAAGTGCTTCATAGAGCTTCTCACCAGCCTCCTCGCGTGCCTTAACACTATTCATTCCACTCCAACCATAGGCTGCATATTCATGATTTTTTTTTATAAGATCATGGGACAACGCCATTTCATCATAAGCCGAAATTAAATAGTAAATACCGCACCGAGCTTCTGAAGGCGTCAAGATGCCCTTGCGCAAGGCCTCTATTTTTTCCCGTGGAATTTTTACCAGGCCTTCCTTAAGCATGGGATGGTTCTCAAATAATAATGCATTTTTGCGAACCCGAGTTAAAAGCTTTGCATAGTTTGATTCGTGATGAACCTCTCCCTTCCAAAACCATGATGGGGTGGTCAATGCAAGATAGGGCATCACCGTTCCATGAATGAAAATAGTCAGGTTCGGCAACTGAACTGCTTTGGATAAGAGTGAATGCGCAGCAAAGATACAGATAAGAAATGCGATATTTTTTATTCGTTGGTGATTAGCCATACCAAACCCCACTCTTGCTCGATACATTTTTTACGATTCAATCATAACAATGAGCTCATTACTTGCCCCTTTAATCATAAACTAATTTCAAATAGTTACAACCAAGAGCTCACTCTACCCACTTTTCTTTTGCGCTTTGTAGCCAGGATTTAAGCTATAAAAGAAAAGTATAAAGAATGTCAACCATTGTGACAAGGACTGCCAATAAGAACGATTGTTCTTTATTGATAATCGTTCGACAGCGGCATGCTGCGTCTCTTCGCGGGGTTCTTTCCCTAGCAAAATGCTCAAAATACGAGGATTTTGTGAAGCATAATGCAAGGGGGTTAACGCACTACTATCAGTTTCTTTGATACCAGCCCCTCGCGATATAAGTAATCGAACACAATTCTCATTCTGATTAAGCACGGCAACTGCAAAGGTGTTTGCCCCTGCAAGTTTCTGACATGAAGGTTATCTTTCGCTTTTTCTAAAAGCAGATGAAGGATGTTGGCATGCCCCAACATCGCTGCCATGTGGACGGGTGTTTCAGCCTGCGCTGTACGCGCATCAACCGCAGCCCCGTTCTGCAAAAGCATTTCAACAGTTTCTGCATCGCCGTCCATAACAGCAAAATGCAAAGGACGATTGCCTTGCAAATCACCTTGGTTAATGGGATCGGGAACAAATATTGACGAGTCGCCTGCTAAAAGAGAAAAGGGAACAGTATTCTCGCGCTCCATCGTTTTTATAAAACAGACTGAAAAAAAAGTGCTCATGAGCATTGTATAAAAAAAATGTAACGTAAGCATGTTAGGCCGTTTTGTTATTAAACTCTTCTTCTGACCAGATTTGGTTGCCATCATAATCAATTTCCATAATTTGATTGCTCAGTTTTTCCATTTAGTTTTTTAATCAACCAAGGCGAAGGATAGAAGATTAAAACGAGGGTCATTTAAGCATTTCTTGCCCCAAAGCTGTTATTACAGCCCCAAACTTTTCGACATCGACGGTAGTGGGCATTTCATGTTCGCCAGTTAAAAGTTTTCGTAAAAATTCAATGTCATCATAAATAGATCCTAATGTATAGTTTTTGTCACAACATTTTAAAAATTTATCTAAATGGTCGGGGTAAACTGTAACATAATAATCTTGTTCAGGAGAAAAATTTTTTACGTTATATTCTTCAACGTAATTCATAAGTATTTCAAAAATTTGCCGCAATTCTAGGGTGCTTATTGACATTATATGATTCCTCTAGTTTCTAATCGAACCCAGGTAATAAATATTTTTTCCCTCACGAAGTGCTTTCTGCTTTTCTTCACGCCATTTCTGGTATCCAGGTCCAAAAGGAATTTTTTCTTGGGTTAATTTAAAAAAAGCTTCATAAAAGTATGGAAAATGAGATACTTCTTGAAGCGTATCGCATAAATATAAATTTACGGAAGCCTCTCTGTCAAAAGCATATCGATTTAAATTTTTTTCAATAATTTCTAACAATTCGCTAGGATGAATCGTGTCGAAAATTCTACCCCATGTTAAAAATGCCCCCGCTTCTCTCGATGAGGTCACTTTTATAGCAACAATATCTTCCATATAATTTCCTAATAATTTCCTAAAAGAAGTTATCACTTCTAGTGAGTAATATTACCTTCAGAATCAACGTTGGTATGTGAGCCATCCGGGTGTTGAACGTCCCATTCTTGTTTCTTAGGATCCCATTCCCATGCATCTCCTTTTTTGTCAAGAAATCCACCATTTCTTGTTCTAGGTATGGTTCCTTCTTTATTATTCTTCGGTATAAAGGGAAAATTTCCTTTACGTATTGGTAGATCATTAATTTTTCTTTTTACACCTTTTAGATTATCTTCTGTGTGAAAGGTCGTTCCCTTATCCGCATGAACATAAGAAGTTGTATCATGATGAGTTGTCCATTCAAGTCGTTCTCCAACGTAACTTGTGGTTGTATGATGCGTGGTAGTTGCCTCTTCTTCAAGCATGGCAAAAAGTTCTTCAGTCTCTAAATTCTCAGCGAGTCGTTTGAGTTCTTCTTTATATGATTCAAGCTCGGGCATAGGACGAGGATCGCTATCATCTCCCAAAGAGGAAGCTGTCACTGCCACAGCGATTACTGCTCCTATTCCACCAGTGACAGTCATTGCAGGAGGACCAAAAAATGAACCCGCCCCTCCACCAGCAGTTGCTCCTTCACCAAAAGCCCAAGCCAATTGAACACCTACCCATGGCAATGCTGTATTGTGAGTGAGAATGCCATGTTTTCCCACAAGGTAATTATGGTTTCCCTCAATTTGAATGGAATAGACAATAAGCGGCTTGTTTACAAATTCTATCTTTACTATTGGTTTCAACTCAGTGCAATTACTGAGCAGCTTATCACCAACCTTCAATCGCAATGCAGGAATCCACTTCTTTCTTTCGGGAAGATAAAACTTTTGCGCTGGTGAGCATATGATTGGTGACTCCCCGTGTTGGGCAAAACTGATTCTAAAATAACAGTCTACCGTATTGGTAGAAGCACGCTGTATCTTAGTCTGTGAGCATGTCTTTTTATCAAAATCATAAGCGATAACCGTTTGATCTTCCTCAAATGAGTCTTCAAAGACAAACCCAATGCCCTTCATCTCACTGGGCATTTTTACTTGAGTAAAGCGATCAAAACCATGACCAAGAGATAAGCTGGTGAGCATTAAGAAATAAAAGAATAATCCATAACAATACATTTTGTTCCCTCGATGTATTGGCTTGCTATTGAGTTAATATGCTTAATTACAAATCTCATTGAACAGAATTGTAACACGGCGTCTACAACTGATCAACTCTATTTTGGGTATAAAATATGAGCGCCACTCGCGCTTACCATCCGAAAAATAGTGCAACGGATGGATGGCATCGAGCACACCTATCATTAATTAAAATGAGCTTGCTTGACATACCTTATTTTCTAAGTTAAATCAATGCCAAATTATCTCCACAAAAAAAGGACCTGCCATGAAAAGAGCTATGCGCGACAGCAAAAGTTTTCTTAGTTATATACTTCTCTTGTTAATCGTAAGTGCTGATCTTATTGGTCGCCCCCTTGCCATTCCACAAGGCTATCGTCGTCTTACCTGCAAGCTGAAACCGTTTGTGAGAGCAAGTAAGAAAAACAGGAAACATACCCATCCCCACATTCCAATAAAAGAAGGAACAAGCAATAATTGGAGCGGCTATGTAGCGGCAACAAATCTAAAAAAACCACAAAAAGATAGTGTTACTGATGTATCAGGATCATGGATTGTGCCTAAAATCACAAGATCAGCCACTAATACCTATTGCGCGATCTGGATTGGAATTGATGGGTTCACCAGTGGAACCGTTGAGCAATTGGGAACGGAACATGATTGGATTAATGGTGCAGCACAGCACTATGCATGGTTTGAGATGTATCCTAATGCTTCATACCAGATAACTGGATTTCCCGTAACGGTCGGTGATTCAATTAGTGCATCAGTCGTATATGAGGGCAAGAACGTATTTAAATTATCCATCACTAACCAAGGGTTATCCTTGCCTGTCCATATCGTTTGTTCTCAACTGATTTAATGCTTATGGAATATCGACAACTTTTTGACGATCCAGACGCGGTGCCAGTTTATTCCATTGACGTGGATGCTTACTATTTGGATTTGGCCTCTTGCCACTCTGTTCTAATGCAGTTATTCGTGCCTCAATGTTGACTAATCTCTCTTCGAGCTTAATCATATGAGGACATTTTTGCGCTTCCGGATGGGCAATTAAACCCAAACTCAACCCCAGCAAGGCTAGGGCAGCAAGACGAATGGTGAACATAATATCATCCTTTTTGATAGTGTTTCTGATGTTTATAAGTAAAATAAAAACATAAGAAAATGCAAGATTGTTCTCTCGATTTGCATCAATTTCAAATTTGACGCTCAAAAAAAGGTGTGGTACCATAAACGTGTTGATCTTCAAACAGGGATATCAATCATACAAGAAAATTTTATACACAAGAGGTTTTCATGAAATATCTTTCAATACTGCTTTCTACAATAATAGTATTAAGCTCTTCATCACTACTCTCAAACAATCAGAAAACACAATTAACTCAAGCAGAAAAAAAGGCACAAAAACTCTGGGATGCCTTCATTGTCAATCGCACCATGACGTGGCCCAGTTATGTTAATCAACTCTCAAAAATTCTTCAAAAACAAAAAAAATATGCACACTTTCTATCAATCTTG
Source organism: uncultured bacterium (assembly GCA_963699715.1). Lineage (GTDB taxonomy): Bacteria > Babelota > Babeliae > Babelales > Babelaceae > CAVOUX01. Next base: position 207,567 of record CAVOUX010000006.1, on the reverse strand, counting down.
CAAAAAAACAAGAACAAAAAAGTCTCTCCGCTTGCCCGAGATCTCGCAGCCTTAGTCAGAAAGCAAAACCTTGAAAGTATTGAAGATTTACCCGAAGTTGAAGTCTTGTGGAATCCAGACGGAAACAAGCTTCTCAACAAACATTATGGTACTACTTACGGCGCATTACCATTCATCTTTTGTGAAAGAATTGAGGGGAAAACAAAAAAAGAATGCTGGAACATGCTTGCTCAGAAACAGCTCATCAACCAAAAAAATCATCATGCGGGTTCGATTAATAATTAATTGGCCCGTACTAACCCGACATAATTTTTGAGGAGGATTTTATAAGTCCTCCTCTTTTCTTGAATGCGCTTAGGGTCAAATGAGAGTCTTCTATAAGCTTAGAGACTTCAAACCAAGTCAATAGCTCCACTATTAATCAAAAGATTTGCAACATCATCATGGTTATTATGTTTTGCCCAGTCGAGTGGCGTTTCATTATATGCATCTCGGATATTGATGAGCGGTATAGCCGAGCAACTTTTTTACCATATTTTTATGACCAAGTCCTGCAGCAATATGCAGAGGTGTAATGCCATGTTCAGCTTGCGCATTGACACGCGCACCATGTTTCATCAGAGTCGCCAACGGCGCAACATCTCCCGATGATGCAAGAAGATGAAGCGATGTAATGCCATTTTTTGCCCGAGCATTTATCAGTAAAAAAATACTTATTATAAAATACTTATAGCGCATTTTAACCCCATTTCTTTTAAAAAGCCTTATACTTTATTATTTCCAAAAATTAAATTTATATCAAATCAACCATCAATGATTTATATTTTATTTTTTTCAACAAAGAATCATGGCCAGCTCAAATCGATAAGATTTTGCAGCCAGTGATCGCTTGACATGTTTTATTCTTTTAGTAAATTAATCAATGAATGATACAAATGAGCAATCTGGGGATTTATGAATTTGAAATTACTTTGTTTTATTCTTTGTTTTGTTACGACCGGTCTGACAAGCATGGAAAGAACTTCTATCGCATTTCCGATATTGAGAGAAACGCGAATCTTAACCAATCAAGAAATTTTTCAAGCAATTCAATGTAATGATCGTAAAACGTTCTACCATTTCCTTGCTTATCTTACTTTTATAGGCCGTCCCGAACTTCTTTTACGCGTGTTAAATGAGACTCAAGAATCTGTACTGATGGCAGCGGTGCAATTGGGTCATGATGATATTACAAAAGACATTCTTACTTATATTATTTATAATAATCAACTTATTGAATTACTTTATCAGACTGATAAATTCGGTCAAAACGTTCTTCACCATGCCGTGATTAATGGATCAGACACGTTGAGAGCACTCCTTTTGCTTCAAAAGAAAATCACGAAAAATTTTAAAAGCCGTCCATGGCTTAATAAAAATAATGATAAAAAACAAAAACCCCTTCATTGGCAGCTATGCAGGAATTTGATAATTTGCAAGCCATTGACATTCTTTTAGGAGAAAAAGAAACACAATTAGGTTGTTTGGATATGTGGAAAAGAAATCCCATGCACTATGCATGCCAATCAAACAATATCGCCAACGTCGAGCGACTCCTCAGAGAACATGGCATTATACCCTTATTGCATGCAGCAGATTGTGACGGCAAATTGCCCGAGCAGCTCACGACAAATCCAGAGATAAAAGAATTATTGATTAATAAAAAACTGAGCTCTCCCACGTCGCAATTCTTCTTGCTTGAAAAAATGGTTATACAACCTCAAAAAAGAAAACATTCCGAAGAGATGGAAAACCCCATTAAAAACGCTAAACTCTTTCATATCGAAGAATCTGAAAACGACAAAAACACTGAAGAAGAAAATCGAATTGCCCATGCTCTTCTTTTGATGGGAGCACACCAGTATAATCGAGAACTCCTGGCAAAAATAGCGAGTCCGAGTCCACTTGTTTAAAATGATCGATCTAATCAGTAAATTTGTCAATATGCTCAATTTCAGCTATTCTGATAATGTCATTCATTAAAATGACAGAACATTATTAACCATATTTACCTGCGCTCCGGCGCATAAGTTTCCAGTTGTAGGAGCTGTTAATGTCCAAAGAACTACTCAAACCTCAGCAATTTTCAAAAGCTGAGCATATGTGGGATGAATCCGAGTACCAGTTGACCAAAGAAGAGGAATTGGCTCTTGCGCAACTGTATGAAGGAATGTTCAGCCCATACAAAAGAGGAAGTGTCGTTTCGGGTACTATCCTTTCAATAAGCCCCAATGGTGTACTTGTTGATATAAACTTCAAGTCCGAAGGGCTGATTCCCTTGCATGAGTTTAGCGAACATGAACTTAAAAAACTTACCCTCGGTTCGCATATTGACGTCATTCTTGACGAATTTGAAAATCAAGATGGGAATATTACCGTTTCATATCAAAAAGCTAAAGCCCTCAAAGCATGGGAAGCTTTAATGAAACTCTATTCAGAAGGAAAGCCTGTTGAAGGCGTTGTCCTTCATAAGGTTAAGGGCGGATTGAGTGTTGATATTGGCGTACCAGCATTCTTGCCTGGTTCGCAAGTGGATGTTCAACGCGTAATGGATTTTGATCAATATGTAGGTCAAACAATTACTGCCTATATTCTTAAAGTTAATCCACGCCGTGGCAACGTCATTATTTCTCGACGCAAATATCTTAATGAACAACGATCAGAGATCCGTAAGAAGATTCTTGATCTTCTTGAGGTAGGCCAAGTTATTCAAGGCGTTGTAAAAAATATCACCAATTATGGTGCATTTATTGACATCGGTGGTGTTGACGGTCTTCTTCATATCACTGACATGACCTGGGGCCGCATTTCACACCCAAGCGAAGTTATACGTATCGGTGACACTATTACCGTAAAAGTTCTTTCTTTTGACAAACAAAATGAAAAGATATCACTGGGTCTTAAACAACTTGAATCAAATCCTTGGGAAACCGTTAGTGCAGCAATTACGATTGGTTCTAAAATTAAAGGACTTATTTCGAGCATCACTGACTATGGCCTCTTTGTCGAAGTAGCCAAAGGTGTCGAAGGACTCGTTCACATCTCTGAAATTTCATGGTCAGACCGCGTTAATGATTTACACAAACATTATAAAGTTGGCCAAGAGATTGAATCTGTTGTTGTATCTCTCGATAAAGATAACAGACGTATGTCTTTGAGCATCAAACAACTCGAGAAAAATCCATGGGATACCATTGCTGAGCAATTTGCTGTGGGACAAACGATTAAAGGCAAAATTACCAATGTTACGGACTTTGGAATTTTTGTACAAATCATCCCTGGTGTTGATGGACTTGTTCACGTTTCAGATATTTCTTGGACAGAGCATATTAAAAGCCCTACTGATATTTACAAAAAAGGTGACGATGTTGAGGTCGTAATCACCGACATCAATAAGGCGAAAAAGAAAATCTCCTTGAGCATCAAGCATCTTTCTGAAAATCCGTGGGAAAATCTCGAAGCTAAATATCCAGTCGGCTCACTTGTTGAAGGTGAAGTAACTCGAATCGGTGATTCAGGCGCATTTATTAAACTTGATAATGGAATTGAAGGCTTTATCCACGTATCAGAGCTTTCTAATGAACGTGTTAATAAAATCGAAGATGTTCTTACTGTTGGCAAAAAAGCGCAGTTTAGAGTCGTCAAGATCAATCAAGATGAACATAAAATTGGTCTCAGCTTACGCTCTGAAGCAGCAGCCGACGAAGCTAAACAAGCACGTCAACCTAAAAAAGAATCACGTGACCGTAGTAGCTCTAAGAAAGAAGAATCACAAGGACCAAAGCCGAAGTCACAACTTCAGCTTGAGCTTGAAAAACATGCTGCACGTCTTCAAGAAGGCAAGGAATAATTATGGCAGAAATGACTTTTGCTCTTATTAAACCTGATGCTCTCGCTTCAGGCCGTGCCGGTGATATTATATCACTAATTGAGCTTAACAAGTTTAGCATCGTGCGCATGAATAAAATTCGTCTTACTGCCCGTCAGGCTGAAGAATTTTATGGTGTTCACAAATCAAGACCATTCTTTGGTGAACTAGTCGCTTATATTATTTCGGGACCCGTTATTGTTATGGCTCTTGAAAAAGATAACGCGATCAAAGAATGGCGCGAACTTATGGGAGCAACAGACCCTGTTAAAGCAGGTCCTGGTACCATTCGTCGTATGTTTGGAGTAAATATAAGCAATAATGCTGTTCACGGCTCCGATGCGCCTGAAACAGCTAAAGGGGAACTTAAGTTCTTCTTTCCTGATTTGTAGAGATCGCAACAGCCTGGGGACATCCCCAGGCTGTTATTCCTTATTTAGAGGATTTCCATCATGAAACGTTTGTCTCTTTTTCTTCTTGCCGGCGTCGTTATAGGCGGCTCAGCAATTCTTGCGGTGCGCTATTCTCGTATAAACAAATCCCACCAAACTACTTGTTCAACATCATGCACATGCAAACCCTGTAAGTGCATTCATTGCCATTGTTAAATCGGCTGCTTAATGCCTAACATTTTTTAGTTATTTTTGTTAGGCATTGAGACCACCTCATTGCATTCTTGGATTTTTGATATCAAATTGCTATCCTTATAGAAACGAGTCAAAAAGGAAACCCGTTGAGTACGCATGAAAAATTAATTAAGAAAATATTAAGGGGAACACAAGTTTCGTACAGTGAAGCAGAAAATATCTTATTATATCTGGGTTTTAGGGTCAAAATTACTTGTTCACATCATGTATTTAGAAAAAAAGGACATCAACCTATTTCTCTCAAAAAAAGATCGCAATTACTTGCTTATCAGGTGAAAGACTTAAGGGAGGTATTAATTAATCATGGTTACTCGGAAAACAATGCATAAAACTTTAGACTATTATCTTAAATTACCTTGGACATATACTATTGAAACAGCAAAAGAAAGCCGCAAAACAATTTATATTGTACATGTTAATGAACTTCCTTGGGTTGGAACTGATGCTGAATCATTAGAAGAAGCAATGCAACTCATAAAAGAAGCGATGGCCGCCGCATTTGAGCTCTATATTGAAGAAGGTGAAGAAATACCGGAACCAAAAGTAGAAAAGGAATATAAAGGAAACATTGCCTACAGAACAACAAGTAGAAGACATTTTATGTTGGCTCGTGAAGCAAAAAAGCGAAATCTATCATTAAGTCAAATAATTGATTCACTGATAGATGGAGCTTTTGTATCAAAAAAATAATTTATTGTAAGTACGTTAATTGCCATTGCTAACTCGTCTTTTAAAATTCTTGACAATCATGAGGTGGGTTAGTGTATATATTAAAAAGACTCATCTAAAAAAAATAATGAGTGCTGATACATTACTTTGAGCATCATTTAAGGAGGTTTTGGCTCTAGCCTTGCCTCCTTTTTTATTTATAGAATTATTCAGTGGTAGACTTTAAGCATACGAACAAGAAAAAGGGTGCACAAAAATTGCGCACCCTTTTGATCTTATAAAAAAGAATCACTCAATTATAAAAACCTTAAGCAGGTTTTACCATGACTGAACGCACTTTTTTATGTTTCTTATCACGATTTCCGCCGCCACAGGAGAAAATAGGAGCAGCGATCACCATTACAAGCCCGATAACGAGCAATTGCATCTTCTTCATCGAATCCCTTTCGAAAAGTTAAACTATGTTTAAGGTTATACGTTGGGTAGATAATTTGTCAACACTCAGTACCTTTTTACCTCCTGCTCATTCATAAAAGCCCCATAATATTAGCAAAATTGTTTCCACCCAGCAATAAACTGCCAGGAAAATATCTTGGTCAAAATTACATTTCGAAATCCGCAAGTTTACTTTTTATGTCAGGCATTAAAAAAACCTTTAAAAAGATCATCAATGAAATATTGATTAAATGAGTTAGTTCATGCCATTATACATATAAAGGGTATTCTTTCGGGGGGAAGAAAAGATGCTCATCCTAAACTCATGGCTTGCGCTTCTATTATTTTGTTTTTCATCTCACAGTTTAGCTTCTTCACATGCATTGGCAGACAATCATCCAGCAATGGCAACCCTCTCTGAAGAATTGGTATTTAATTCTTCATATTCTAAATGGTCACAATCAATCGATGGTTTAGCCGCGCTTATGATTGAAATGAAACATCACATTACGACCGATGTATTAAAGACGCAAAATAAAGAAGAGTCTATCACATGGTGTCGATCAACCATAGCAACCCTTCATGAATGGCGGAAAACAATCAAAAAGTCTTTATCAATGAATACTCTCCATCACGCATTAGAACCTATCTTCACGCTTATTTCCTCACTATTACGATCATTAGAACAAGAAATCATTGATTTAAATGCAGTACGATTTTCTCAACACACTAACCATAGCGCAGAAAAAGATCCTTCTCTCTTGCAGACACGGATTGATACTTCACTAGAACAATTGCGTCGCCGAATACAAGAAAAATCAGGACAACTAACCATAATTAATAAAATTGCTCGTTTCATTGAAGAAGCAATTTTAGAAATTGATGAAAAAACAGCGTTGACTACCTGGGGACCTTATGCTCCAGCAATTTTAGGCATTACTGTCAGATTTCTTCCCGATATAGTTCGCAGTTGGATAACAAATCACTTATACGGTGGCGTCTTACCTCAATGGGATATACAGTATTTAGGCTATATGCCACAGTTTAGAATAGTCGGACCGATGGGCCCCAGTGGAAATGCTTTACCGGAGCCTTTATATAATCGATTGGGCCGCATCGAAAAGATGTATAGTCAGCTTATTGGATTATACGTTGCTTATCGCATCTGGGGTATGTATCCCGGCTTTGAAAAATTAACCTTGAGCTTTGAAAATTTTGCTAACATTATCAAAGATAAAACAGCTTCGTTCTGGTCCTCTCTTAAAGGAAAACAATATTTTTCTAAAACACATAAATTTGAAATAATTGAAGGAATCGATCTTTCAAACGAGAACCTCATAGGCATGGATGAGCAAAAAAAACAAGTCACTGACATTATCAATTTTATGGTAGATCATGAAGGCTTCATACGTTCAGGCCATACTGTTCCGAAAGGAATCATACTAACGGGACCACCACAAACAGGAAAGGAACTCTTTGCGCGGGCAATGACAGGTACCATCAATCGAAAATTGCTTGAGATTGGTGAAGATGACTTGGTCAATTTCATAGAACCCACCATGGAAAGCCTTCTTGGAACTCTTTATAAAGGTGATCAATTTATTGGTTCTCAAGGTGCAAGTGATCATAAAAACAAGTTTGCAGAGTTTATCAATGAAGTAAAAGCACATGCACCGGTAATCGTTTTTATTAATGAACTTCATATGTATAGGCTTCAAACTTCAGGAGATACTGAATTATTAGCTCGTCTCATGACTGCTCTTAAGGATTTAAATACAGAGCCTGAAAGCAAAATCATAATCATCGCGGCAACAGATAGACCCGATCTCTTAGCGAAAGAACTGCTTACCTATCAATGCTTGAGCAAGCAAATACGCTTCCATTTGCCTGATGCTCAATTGCGCAAACAATTTTTCACGCTTAAATTTATCAAGCAGCTCCTGCTTGATGCAGAAAACCTTGATCTTGATTCATATGTTCACCAAACAGTCGGCTGCAATTTTGGTCAACTTGAGGCGGTTGTTATTTCCTCAAAATTTTCTGCCAATCAACAGACATCTAAAAATGCCAAATGTGCTTTAGGGCACACTCACATTCAACAAGCAATCGATCGTGAAATTCATCGGCTCATACCGCATTTGTCACTCACTCAAGATGAACAAGAAGCAGTTTCGGTCCATATGGCAGGACACATCCTTGTTCATCATCTTCTCAATCCTACACAAAAAATTGAAAGAGCTACCATTCTTGGCTACCATAAACCCATTGTTGAATTTTTTGCACACCAAAAAATCAGAGATCATTACAATCCCGAAGAACAATTTGCAATCAAATACGGAAAAATCGTCACCTATAATTACTCTGAAACACTCAACATTTCAAATTTGGAAAACTACGAAAAGCTAGCCCAAGTCGCACTAGCAGGTCACGTAGCTGAGAAAGTGATATACGGCTCTGCTCTGGACAATTATCATGAAGAAGATGCGCAAGAGGCCTGGGACTATCTTTATAAATCGATGGGGACAAAAGTTTTTCCATGCAATAAAGCAAAGGGGTTATCTGCTCTTTGTGATGCTGTAAAAGGCACTCTCGATGAACGCATAGGCTCACTTGAAACCAAAAACGAAGAGCTTTTGCAAAACCATAAAGATACACTTCTCGCACTGGCCAAGAGTTTGCAAGAAAATATAAGTTTAACGGGCAAAGAAATTTCATCTATTCTTGCCAAAAAAACCTAATTTTACAAGATATTCAAAGAGCCCTATCCCTGATCGTCTCTATTCTACGATCGATAGCAGCGTTACATTTTTGATAAAATTCATATACTTCATGGATTTGCCTGACTCTTTGAGTTACTGCGTGAGCATGATAGGTAACCTTTGCCCCCGCTGCAGTAACATACGCCGTTGCCAAGAGACCTGCAAAGGCAAAGGCTGTTGGTATCTTATTGCTTAACATTGTTTGCATAACCGAAGAATGTACTTGCCTACCTTTTAAAAACTTCCAATAAAAATATCCTATTCCCATCATGCCAGTTGTAGTAAGTGCGGTTTGCGTCAAATAAACATTTCTCATTGTGAAAGGCGAACCCTCTCTTGATTCGTCCTCAATCTTAGCCGCAAGGATAGTTATAAGATCGATAATTTCATCTTTCAGTCTTCTCGTTTCCTCAAGTGAAAGATTCTCTAGAACATAATGTCTCACTTTATCTCGATCAGCAAAAACCACTTCTTTGGTACCATAAAGCGTAATCGTTTTTATAAATTCTATCCCTTTTTTACACACTTTAATTTCATTGTCGCGTTGTTTTCTAAAATAGACTTTTCGCTCATCAAGAAGTTTACTGTCATCTAGCAAGTCGGTTTTTCCTTCAATGTGATCTTCTAATTCTGTTTGAAGGACATTTGCACTTGATGCAATCTCCTTTTCCTCAGAATCGTTGCTCGCCCCTAAAATCATATCCAAATACCATTCAGGGTCAATTGTGAAAACTTGCTTGCCAAACGCACATGAAGAAAAGGCTATGATCAAAACAAAATATTTATACATACGGTACCCCAAATTGTCATCTGTTCCATGCTAAGAGTAATGGAGAAGCCATAAAAAAACAACTTTGTGATCTTGAAATGATAACAAACTCTTGGTATGTTAAGCTTAAGTTTGCAAGAAGGGGAAAGCATGTTTAATAAACAAATTTTAAGTGCGTTAACAATCATAATAGTCTCTACCAACTGCGATGCAAGCATCACCATAAAAAATGCAACCCCTAACACTATTGAACTCTATGCAGTAAAGGGACCTAGCCCCCTTTCATCGTTGACCTCGCGAGTAGAATCGCTTTTTGATACTGATGCAACCGAGGCCACAGCAACGAGTCAAAAATTACTAACTTTAAAAAATGGCGCATCGATCCTCATTGATCACGATACATTAATCAAATGGGGAATGGAAGCAAAATACATGCAGAAAACCTTCGATAGAATTACTATTCTTATCAGAAATACCGGTCCCTCCAAATCAAATTATGATGTCCTTAGAATTAGCAAATACACACTGAGAGACCTTGATAAAGCAATCGATGGGACCATTACCATACATCATAACTCGTCAAAAAAGCACAACAATTATCATCTTGCGTTGTCCTACAAGTCATCGACTGATGCTCTGTCGCACTTCAACGAAAAAAATCTCTAACGAAATTAATAACCCTTTAAATCACTAGATTAAAGCTTTATTTATTTTTTAAAATTATAACAAGTGAAATAAAAAGACACTGTTGACAAGATTAGTATCCAAGGAAGTATACTTTAACCATACTAAAAAGGGGGCAGGGGTCATGAAAAAAATGGCATTTGTTTTGGGCATACTTGCACTTCTCGCAGGCTGCAAAAAACAAAAACATGCATTTAATCTTGCCCCAACACGCAACGATCTTATAGATGAAAGCATTCTACCAGAAGACGGTAAACCTATAACTATTTTTATACATGGCGGCGCTCGACCCTTTTCGTCATTGATCCCCTTGCCAGGTTTTGCAAGCAGGACCCCCAAGGGACTCACTTTAGCTAAAGCTCTTGACTCTGATGGAACATTAGGCAAAAAGGTTAGCACACTTCTCAGTGCAGCTGATCCTAAAATGTTTCCGCGAGAAACATTTTATAGTTTTGGATGGTCGGGTCTGCTCAGTGCAAAATCCCGAGAAAAAGCGGGTAAGGAATTATATGATGTGTTAACCCACTTAAAGAATGACAAGCGTTACGCGAAAAGCAAAATCACGATCATTACCTATAGTCATGGAGGAAATGTGGTTCTTAATGCAGCAATAGCTGCATGCGCGAGAGGAGACAGAAGAGTCTTAGTAGATCTCCTTATTATGACAGCTTGTCCGGTGGTAGTGCCGACGCAAGATTTCATTAGTTCTCCAACCTTTGACAAGGTCATATCGCTCTACTCCAAGAGTGATTCATTTCAAGTTCTCGACCCGCAAGGACTTTATTCAGATATTGTGGCTATCCCCTGCAAATTCTTTTTTTCAAAACGCAGATTTGATGGAAATCATATTATCCAAGCAGAGGTAAAAATTAATAACCGTTCAAGAACGGGACACTTAGGGTTCGTAACAAAACGGTTCCTCAACGCCTTGCCAAAAATAATTGAACTTCTTCTTGATGAAAAGAAACGCAAAGAATTGCCACGCTATAAAAACTTTAGCCACTGTGTAACCATCAATACAAAAGACAATGAAGTCACAGGCTGCAAATCACTCACCGCATGGGCAGCTGAACGCCGATTAAATGCGTTCAAAGCTCATGCTCAGGCCGGTTGCATAACCTGCCAACGACTTGTACAATCGTATGAGCGTCAATCTCCTCGTAGGTCAAAAGCTCGTCGATGCCACCAGAACGAGGCAACTTCGTAACCGCAAGTACTTCAATGTATACGTCATCATTTCTCAATGCATAACAAAGGGCCTCACCAAGGCCACCTTCCCGATAGTGGTCCTCAACAGTTATCGCTTTTTTTTGTGACGCTGCAAGCACAGTTCGCAAAGTGTCAATATCGAGGGGCTTAATTGAATAACAGTCTACAATACTCACGTAAATCCCCTGGCTCAAAAGAATTTCATAGGCCTTTAAAGCCTCAAAAACCGTTATGCCAGCGGCAATAATGCAAGCCACATCTTGCTTGCTCTCCTTGAGGATTTTGCTACCACCGATCACAAAATGTTCTGCATTATCATAGATGACGGGAGTCGCAGCACGCGTAGTACGCAAATAGGATATTCCTTCAGTGTATTGAGCCATTCGTGCAACAAGCTTTGTCGTAGCCACTGCATCGCTTGGGTAAAGCACAACCGAACCAGGCAAACTGCGCATTATTGCAATATCTTCAAGAGCCATCTGGGAAGGCCCATCCTCCCCAATCGAAACACCGGCATGTGACCCAACGAGCCGCAATGCCAACTGGCTAATTGCAGCCATTCGAATTTGATCATGCGCACGTGAAAAAAAAGCGCCAAAAGTTGACAGATAAGGTATTTTTCCTTGAGAAGCCAATCCAATCCCCATACCAACCATAGTTTGCTCAGCTATAAAACATTGGATAAATCGATCTGGAAATGCATTCTCAAAAGTTTCAGCAAATGTCGAATTTTTCACCTCAGCATCTAAACACATGACTCCCGGCACTTCGGCCCCGACCATGGTAACTGCTGAACCGTATGCCTTACGCGTAGCAATGCTCTCACCTTTCTTAAAGTTTGGTTGGGGTTGCGCGATATCTATTATTTCCGGTTTATGATTCTCTATAGTCACTGAAAGCTGCTTTAAACTATACTGTTGTTTTGCAACATTACTAAATCGTTGCTCCAACTCATGCAAAACGGATTGCAATTCCTGCTTGCTGAATACCTTACCATGATAACCCTCTTTACCTTCAATAGAGGCGACACCATACCCCTTGATAGTTTTGGCTATTATCATAGAGGGTTTTCCCGCATGAGGCTGACGAGCGTGGTTAACAACATCAACCAGTTGCTCAATATCATGACCATCAACAACAAAGGCCCGCCATCCAAATGCCTCACATTTTGCACGGTAGGATTCCAGATCGTATCCTTCCATAGTTTGAGTACTCTGCCCCAAACGGTTTACGTCAATAATGCCAATCAAATGATCAAGTTTATAGTACCACGCAAGCTCCATAGCCTCCCATACCGACCCTTCTGCCATTTCACTATCACCCATCAAAACATAGGTATAATTGCTTCTTTTCTCTTTCTTGGCATTTAAAGCTATTCCCACACCGATTGAAACTCCCATCCCCAGCGAACCCGTAGCTGCCTCAATATAGGCAAAACGAGGAGTTGGATGGCCTTCAAGTACAGAGTTGAACTTTCTTAAAGAAAGCAATTCTTTCTCGGTTAATACGCCTCTTTCATGCCACGCCGCATATAAAAGAGGAGCGGCATGACCCTTAGAAAGTATAAATCTATCATTATCGCGATTATGGGGGTTGGTGTTATCAAACTGAAACGCATTGAAAAAAATAACCGCCATTATATCTGCGGCGGAAAGACAAGATGTTGGATGGCCAGACCCAGCGGCTGTTGTTGCTTTAATGGAATTTTGACGTAATTTATATGCTTTATAAGCGAGGTACTGTAAGGCATTTTGCATATGATAAATCCCCAATAAAAAAGGCGTGCAATTGTGCACGCCTCATAGTATATCACAGTACCGATGAATTATTAGTCACCGTCTGACATATCATCTGAATCTGTTACATCAGACTCATCAGCTTCTTCATCAGGTTGAAATTCTTCCACATCATCAACCACAGCAGCGTCAGCATTTACTTCGGTTGTTGGAAGTGTTTGACCCTTACAATCAGGACACATAAGTGCTACTGCAGTGAGTGCAAAAATAAAATATTTAAGCATGCCTTTCTCCATAATTTGAATGTTCATAAGTACTTTAAGTGGATTCATCTTATATTAATCAAACTTTTAGCTTTTTAAAAGAGTGCTTTCTTATATTATACAGCTGACCTCTTTTATTATTATTCAGTCTAGTATTTTTTATCGATTTAATCAACCATCATAGTGGTTTTTAAAAAATTTATTTTTATGTATAATAAGAGAGCATCTATTAACAGGTTCTTCAATCTATGATTAAAAAGGCAACACTCCTTTCGTTGATAAAAAAAACTTTTTTTTGGCTTATGCGAGCATTATATCTTCAAAGTGCTCTTTTAGCACTTTCATTCCCACTCATTCTTTATTGGGGATTGCCATTTTCATATCTTACGTACCTCGGTAATATTATCTTTACTCCATTTTTAGTAGCATTTTTGCTTGTGTCTTCTCTTATTTTTTTTTGTGAACTGTGTCACATACCAAACACTCTTTTTATAATAATCCTTGAGAAAATACAAACTATTTGGCGGTCGCTCGTTTCTTGGTCAAATGAGAAGGTTCTTCTTGAATTGCCAGCACCCCCTACAATATGCCTTATTGCCCTCTTTCTATGCACAGTATGCATTCTTTATTATCGTACTTCGTCTACAAAAAAAAGTTTAATTTTATGCACTATGATGATTTTCACAAGCATCACACTCCGTAGTTGGTCCCACTATTTATCAACAATAATTACTTTTGAAAAGATGCCGCATCTCACTATTATTCGTAAAGCTGGAAAGACACTTTGCATTGATGAGGGGCTCCATCGATTTGACAATAAGGACTCTTGGCTCATGTATACCTTTTATCCAGAATTACGCCGTCATTGTGGTACTAGCTCTATCGATACTCTTATACTTCTAAAGCCCTCGGCTGCATCTTTCACTCTCGCTAAATCCATATTTAAAAATAGCTATGATAAGGTTATTATTCTTCCGTCTGTGGATTATTGTCCACCAACACTCTATAAAGCGTTACAAATTTTGAAGGCTTTTGCTCAACAACAAAGACATACCCTTCTTTATATAAAAGAAGCACAAACAATGAACTTGGATGGTTTTGACTTAAAAACTAAAGGCTTGATAAAAAGAACAAAAAAATTTATCCATCCCTTGCTGCAAATAATATTACCTTCCGGCTCCATATCGGCCAAGCCAACCATTCGCACCCTGCTAATGTCCACCACCACTACCACTTGAGATCACTTTCGTAACCGAGATCAATGAGAAGTTGCCCAGCAACATTTTTAAAAAGTTCTTTATCCTGCTCACTAAAATATTTTTTCCAACTTCCCATGATGCCCTCTCTAAAAGTCATCGTCCCCCCAAAGAGCTCTTTTGCAACTTTTTTCAAAGAATCAGGCGATGCATCAAATCCACAGTGGCGCGAGATGTTTTTAAGTTCTTGCAATTGCTCCTTGTCATTTCCACCACCTGATGCTCCAACAAGTTTTTCAAACCGCACTGTATAAAAGTGCGAATCTTTACTCCAACGCAAATATAAATCATATGTTTTTTTTATGGATCGAATTTGTTGGGTTAAAAGTTTGGAAAAAAAAGTTGGATCATGTTTATATCTTTTATAAAGCTTTGGATAGATTTTGGGATGAGAAACAAACCAAAAGACATGTGATACAACAACATCACGTGGATCACGAATCATAAACAAATTAACATAATTATTTTCTTCAAAAAATCTTGCAACTGATGGATTATAGATAACATGCGAAAAATGGATAATGTACGAATTGGACGGCAACTCATTGCTCAACAATTTTTTTGAGTTATACCTTTTCACCTTTTTATCTGTGATTAACCGCAAAGCCTTTGCCAATAAATTGGTCCCCGATTTGGGTATGGTAACTGCATAATTATTTTTTGACTCAAGATGAAAGATGGTCACCGCACATAACACAAAAAAAGATATACCTATCAACTTCACTTTTCAACTCCTTCTCATTTCAATTCCTGTAAGGCACAATAATATTATAATTCCCTTAAAACTGCTCGTGCCGGAGCAGCATCCAAACCTCTTAAGGCAAGTGGCAAACAAAGTAATTGATATTCACCCTCTAATACATTGCCAAGTCTCAATCCTTCTATGATAGCAATTCCTGCACCCAGAAGTATTTTGTGGGTAGGATGCCCAGGCTGGTTTCGTTCAATACCAAGATAATCTATACCAATACAAACAATTCCCTTCTGCACCAAATAACGTGCGGCCGTTTCACTTAAAAAAATAAAGTTAGGATCAAATGGATCATCAAAAGCCCTCTCGCTGTTTTTTGTTTTGAATAAAACACGAGATGCCGTCATAGTTATTTTTTCAAGATCAGACTGTTGTATTGACCCCTTGACATCACTAAGATCGACAACTAAACATGGACCTATAAGATTTTCAAGCGCTACAGATTCGATAAAACCACCAGATTCAATGAAATGCGCTGGAGCATCAATATGGGTGCCCACATGCGCACCGCAATTCATACGTGATTCGCGCATATGGTGGACATGCCATTCTTTTGTCTTAACAACTGAAAAATCATCCCGGTTTTTATAAGTCGTCATACCTGGATTCAAAGGCCAACTAATGTCAATATATCTCATAAATTGCCATATTCTTTTAAAAAGAATGCCCATTCAGGAACAAGGTGAGACCAATATGTTTTTAAATAGTGCGTATCAAAACGATAGTGGGGAAAATAAACGTGCATTCCTCGGGTCCCTGAAAATGGATCACCAGCAACTGAGGCGATGACACATTTGACATTGTATTGACGTCCGACCCATAAGAATCGTTTTAAATTCTGATGCAGCTTGTCGGTTTCATTTGGGTCGACAAGCTGCATGGTATCAACATATCCTATGAGGTGACCATACCAATCATGAATATCAGCCTGTGACCGTGGGTTTGCAAAATGAACTGTATTAGCAAGTGCATTCTTAATGGCTCGAGCAATAGTTCCATTTTTTTGTTTTTTTAAGGCCTCAGTTAACGCAATAGCAATACTCTTAAATTGAGTTATTACCGGCTGCACATGATTAAGAGATATCAAAGATAAGGTATAATCTTGTGTTAAAGGTGAATAATAAGTTTTATAGGCGTTTACTATTGACCTGGCAAATCCTTCAGGATTTTTCTTGCCTTGCTTAAACGAGCGTAGAATTAAATTATACGGCCACCCACCAGCCAATATTGACTGTTCAGAGGCAACCATGTACGTTGCATAAGGCTGCATTGCGCTCACAATCTCAATTCCAGCAGTAAAACACGCATCAAATCCAATAACGTCGATTTTCTTCTTAAAATACTCTCTTGTCGCTATATCAAATACTTCGCGCAAATCAAGATCAGTTAAATAATGACCCGTACTATTGTCATGACACATACCATAGCGCGCCATATGCTTGACATTAAATCCATGATCCCACAAAACAACTGCACTATGCTCAGCCGGATACCTTGAAGCCCATTCGAGTGCCATTTTTAGCGTCTCCTTATTGCCACTATCAGCGCCAGGAATTTTTTCGATAATGGCCGTTGAGTGCCCCTTAACAATCATTTTTGTTGCAATTTTTCCTTCACCTGCTCTGCGAGTACATGCGAAAATAAGTAAATTCATATCATCAGCAACACCTTCACGCTCACATTGGGATCTATTAAAATCAATGTAAGGACCCAAATTATTATCGCCAGCCATATAGAGCATCATGGTAAGTTTTTTCTTGGAACTTGGAATGCTTACTTTTTTTACGAAAACAGGATTTGACGTACTGCCTAACAAAACTGAAAAACAGAAATATATAAGAGCCGCGAACATGGTTATACTTTTCATTTTTTCTCCTCCTTTTTATCGCCAATAACAGTAAACGGATGTCCACCAAATTCATGCCGCAAAAGAGCTACTACTTTGGTAGCATAATTGCCACCCTTTACTCGGGATGATGCACGCACCTCGAGTGCAGTTTTTATTACAGCTACAGGAATAGCGTCATTTTCGGCTTCATCAACCGTCCATTTTCCCGTAAGGTTTTCACCAATCTCTCCGCTAATATCATTCAATGCTTGATCTCGAGCGAAAATAGCGTGCGAAAGAGATAAAATCCATGACCTAATAATACTTCCATGATTCCACACGTCACAAATAGCGGACAAATCGAGATTTTTATAATGTCCATCTCTTAACAAATGAAATCCTTCGGCATAGGCTTGGAGCAATCCGTACTCAATGCCGTTATGAACCATTTTTACGTAATGACCTGCTCCCGAGGGACCGACAAGTGCGTAACCTTGCTTTGCGGCAACCACCTTAAAAAGTTGTGTACATTTTTCAAAAGCCCCCGCATCCCCACCAATCATAAGCGAAAAACCAATTTCTCTTCCCTGTAGCCCACCTGAAGTACCGCAATCGAGATATGAGAGAGATTTTTCTTTGAGCATTGCGTGGCGCCGTATCGTGTCTCGATAAAAACTATTGCCTCCATCAATAATAATGTCTCCCGCATTGCAGCACATAATGAGTTCAGAAAGAAGATCGTCAACTGGCTTGCCTTGTGGAACCATCAACCATATAATGCGTGCATGCCGACTCACTTCTCCAAGAGAATTCACTCTGGTGAAAGACACAGAATGACCAACTGACTGCTCGCCATGAAAGGTTACATCTATTGTCTTAGCATAAGGATCATATCCTATTACATTGATACCACCGTGAATGAGTCTCGCTGCAATAGATTGTCCCATGCGACCTAATCCTATTAACCCGACTGTCATTCTATCCTTTCATGTAAAAGTGCTTGCACCTCTTTAGGTCCTATCGATTTTTTCTGATAGGTAAAAAGTGGCAATTTTTTTTCATATATCAAATCAACAAAAGACCATTGATATTCAATTTCATCAAAGCGCACACTTAAGGCATGATTTCCTGCCATGATTTCTTTCCAGATGATTTCATACGCTTCACTACTTGTCGGACCAAAAATCACCTTGTCAATAAAATTTAGATTAACGGTTGTGATATCATTTAAAGAGCCGGGTTTTTTGGTATTCAAACGCAAAGTAAACCCTTCTTCAGGAGTGATATGTATGGTTAACACATTGCTTTCACATGTCCCACCGTTTTCACTCCAAAGGCAATAGTTAACCGGCGTTAAGGTGATCTGGATTTCTGTTGTTTTACGATGTAACTCCTTGCCAGCAAGCAGATAAAAGGGAACGCCTTCCCATTGAGGTGTATTGATAAAAAGTTTGAGTGCTGCATAGGTTTCTGTTGTTGAATGCTCGTCAACCCCTGGCTCAGCACAATATCCTTCAAACTGGCCAAGCACGCCGTCAACAAAATGCAACGCTCGCAAAACATCCGCTTTCTTGTCACGTACAGCATTGGCATCAAGCGATGCTGGCGTATCCATAGCCACAAGCGCTAGAATCTGGAGAACATGATTTTGAACAACATCTCTCAAAACACCGTAGTGATCGTAAAAAGATCCGCGGCCTTCAAGGCCCATAGTTTCATAAAAGAGTATTTTAACCGATTGAATGGTATGGTTGTCCCAAATTTTTTTAAAAAGGGTGTTTGCATACCGTAATAACACAATATTGCTAACAAATTCCTTGGCTAGATAATGATCAATTCGATAGACCTGGTTTTCAGACAAGTGTTCTTTAATGCAGTTATTGATCATTTGGGCAGATTCAGCATCCCAGCCAAAGGGCTTTTCGTAAACCACCCGATGACTATCGTTGTTGTTCAAAACGATACCCGACCGTACAATATTTTCTGTTATTTGGCAAAAATAATGCGCCGAGGTAGCACAATAAACAATGCGATGACCGCTTTGTATTCCTCGCAGGGTTTCACTTTTTTGTATGTGCTCAGCAAGCTTATTGAAATCTTTTTGGCTATCAAAATCTAGTTGCTGATATTCAAATATTTTTTCAAAGGTTTGTTCATCCCCCTGCTTAATAAAAGGCTTCGCTTTTTGTAAAATTGCAGCCGCATTGGTATCTTCTCTGCCCGTGCCGATAATAATGCCCGAAAATGTTTTTTGCTCAAACAGAGCGCACAATGCCGGTAAAAGTTTTCTTTTGGCCAAATCACCGGTAACACCTAAAATTATGATAGTCCAATTATTCATGTTCAAGTATATTTCTCACTTCGGTCTTATAAAGTTCTACTTCAGGTTGATCATAAGTGTTAATGTTTAAAAGAAATCCAACGTACGCAATTTCAATCATTTTAAAAGAGAGAAAAGCTCCAATTGATTGAGCATCAATAGTCCTCAATTCGAGAGTTGTAAAAGGTCTCTTTTGACGGATATATGCGCGTTGAGTACCATGCAAGATTACATGTTTGAGAGTATCAACTGATCTACCAGTCACTGTTTCTTCGATTGGCACCTCAGGACATTTATGTACGGTCAAAGAAATTTGTTCCAATGCTTGAACAACAAAAGTAGTGTAAATAATTCTTGGACCGGCAAGTGCGAGTTGGGTCATTGAATGTAAATCCGTTGTCCCTATTGAAACGGTTGGCACCATACCCGTCTGAATGGGGGCTTCGTTCTTATCCACGTTCTTTCCAAGGCTTTCTGCCATCAATTGTCTATACCATGCACCTAACAACGCAAGTCGAGGAGAAAAAAGAAAGAGGTCATGAATTTTTTTGCCATGATGCATATGATAATACAAAAGACAGGCACTTAAAAGTGGATCATCTTCCAAAAAAGCATGCGCACCTTGCCTCAATGCGCTAACGTCTACTCCCGCCAATGCGAGAGGAAAAAGACCCGCGGCTGTAAAAACTGAAAATCGCCCTCCCACCTTCTGGGGAATGCTTAGATGATCAATTCCATGCAACGCAGCGGCATGAGACAAAGGACTGTTCTCGTCTGAGATGTAAACTATGTACTGTTGATATTCCTGCGGCCTATATTTCTTTAAAAGATTAATAAAGATTGTAGCATTAACAAGTGTCTCGATTGTCGCACCAGACTTGCTTACCACCACGATCATTATAGTCTTGCCAGAAAGCAAAGTACCTTCTACAATCTGTAGTAAATCTTTTAATTGATCATCATCTATAGTATCAGCACAATAGAAAGAGACATCGGGATTTACATTATTTGAAAAGGTACCTTTCAAGGCTTGATGAACAGCGAGTGCTCCAAGATTTGAACCACCAATACCAATCAAGAGAACAAGGCAAGGATTTAAAGCCAATTTATGGTGAACAAGACTGCACATTAAAGAATATGAAACATCATCAAAAGGCGTATGCATAAATGCTTCATCGGTGCTGTAAAGCACATCTTTTCTTGCATAAGCAAAACGGTCTTTTTGAGCCTTTGCTCGTGAAAAGAGTGCTGCGAGCTCATCTGCAGAAACACGTGATGACTCAGTGAATTTAAAGGTGAGTGACTGCATTGCAATGCCTTGCTTTTTTAATTAGATCATAGCTTATGGGGTGATAAAAAACGTGTCAATGTAAAAATGGAATTTTTACCAAAGAAAGCTAGAAGAATGTTGAAAAAACTCATATTTTTTTAAAGAAACGGTATACTACGTCAATGAATATACTTATAAAGGATCTTTCATGAAATATATGATCGTCCTCGCATTTCTTTCCATGAGCAACTACACATTCGGCATGGAACAAATACGAAGACCCCATAAAAGCAAGTCACCTATTTTTAATATTATTGAAATCGAAACACAACGACCCGTTACGGACATCGTTCCTCAATTAGAAAATATAAGAGCTGACGCAGTAGAGAAAGGTGTTAACTTTGGATTCGTTGTGGACTCTCGAAGAAACATAATAATTTTGGTCGAATGTGCTCAACTATGGCGAGAACGTATTCAAAGAATTGTTGATTTTCATGACAACATTGCCACGAGAACGTAATGATTCTTGAAAGAGCTAAAAAATCTTGCTATTAAAGAAAACAGTTAGTTAATCTCGAATTTGATTTGGAACAAAGGAACGTTATGATGTATATTTACTTACTCCTTTTAGCGAATAGCTTACTATTACCTGCAGCATTATCAGGGAGAGTTGAGAATGGACCGCACAAAGGAATTGTGCATGACTTTAGAAAACTTGCTAGCAGTGCACGTGGTTCATCTGAAGATTATTGGGAAAATCTTTTTAACAGCGATAGACCAAGCATTGTACGCGTGGTAGGAGAACATTGTTCAGCATGTATAGAGACTGCCCCCATCTATCGCTCAATAGCTCAGCGATATGCGGGAAAAATCACCTGCATTGACATCAATTATCAAGACAATAAAGAGCTTTTAAAAAAATATCATATTAAAAGCTTGCCTACCTTCATGCTTATTCATAAGAATACTCAGCATACTCTCAAAGAACACTCAGCAATCAGCCGCGATATCTTAATCGAAGCAATTGCTGATTATTTCCACATAAGAAACGACTAACAATCCAAGAGGGAGCCCAAACTCCCTCTTTTCCTTTTCTTAAATACCTTTCTATACCACTGACTTCTGTAACTTAAAGTTATTTTTAAAAATTATTGCATTTTAAAGCGCTTATAGGATAAAATTTATAATAGAAACAACTAAATAAAAAGGGAGCTCTTATGTGTCGTAAAAGAAATAGCTGTGAACAGTATGCAGAACATGGAAATGGCGAAGGCAAAAAATTAGAAATCGCCCTCTTATGGAAAATTGCCGAATATCTTGATGCGATTGAAGCGCATCTTGATGAAATTACCGAACATATACATGAGTGTAACGAGGAATATGAAGACGAGGAAGATGAGTGCAAACCTTGTCATGAGGAAGAAGACGAAGATGAAGAAGAGGAAGAAGAACATGAAAATGGTTGCACTTGTGAATGACATCTTTGCTTCTGAAAAAATAAAGGCGTTAAGATTTCTTTGCTTAACGCTCCTCTTTCTTCTTCTCATACAACCAAACATGATTTCTGCCTCAGATACGTGTAATAACAAGGACTTAGCTGCTCTTGTGTGTGCTGTACCCGATGTAAATGCAGCTTTGTCAACACTGGGAAGTTGCTTCAATTCATTAGACAGCCAATCCACGTGGGACCATACCGATAGTCAAACAAACAAAAATTATTGTCAGGATAATCCAGCGCTCGATCCAGCATTACGGTTGGCTAACTTGGAACTACGATTGGCAGCATTTGAAGGGGATGCAGGAACTTTTTGTTGCAATGATCAAGAGTGCCAAAAAAATTGTCCACAAGAAGTGAGTATTATGACTGCCTCATGCAACGCAGATTGCAAAACGGCACATAAGCCAGGTTTGCTCACCACCTTGGACCCCGTAGAACGAATTAAAAATCTTGCAAGCAGGCTCTTGGCAATCCAACCACAAATTGAATGCGGCAGTTGTTCATGTCCAGGAAGTACTACCCCGGTTATTATTCCAAGTTGTGACGATCAAGACGGCAGCTTACCGTAAAGAATTTTCTTCCGTTTTTTTTAAATATCGCATACTCTTGAGCGTACTGATTAATGGCAGGAACAATAATGAACAAAAGATTAATGCGCTCATTCTTTACATTGCTTGGTATATTTTTCCCTCTTCATCCGGAAACACTTTGGAAGAAATACCCAATCGATTTTTATGACAGTATGTCGCATAGTTCAAAGTTTAATCGTAAAAAAGCTTTAACTGATCCACAATGGCACTACATAAAAAAATTTTACGATACCGGAATGCGAACAGAATTTAAATTGGATAAAAAAACTATTCCTTACAAATTTCACCTTATTTGGTTAGGAAGCAGTCCACCACAACGATATTGGACCATTATTAAGCAGTTAAAAAGATTGCATAAAAACTGCATTATTAAACTCTGGACCGATGCTGAAGCGAAAAAGTATACTATGACAAATCGTCATGCATTTAATGCCGCAACAAATTATGGTGAAAAATCAGATATTTTTCGATACGAAATTCTTTATAACGAGGGTGGTGTTTACATAGATGGCGACTTTGAGATTCTCAAGTCATTTGATGATCTTTTTTATGCATGCACCTTCTTTGCTGGAATCGGGTACGATGAAAATCTTCATATCTATAACGGACTCATCGGCTGTAATGCAAAACATCCTATCATCAAACTTTGTATTGATACGCTGGGAACACAAGGACCTAAAAATGACGTCAATTACATCATGCAACGGACTGGACCACACCACTTTACGCGATGCATTTTGAAAGGAATAGGATCTTCTCCTGGAGTTTCTTTACTTTTGCCATGTCCCTTCTTTTATCCGTGGCCAAATTATGACCGATACAATAAAAAACCATCAAATATTAGACGATGGATTAAGCCTTATTCTTTTGCAACACACCTGTGGGCTTGTAGTTGGGTGAAATAAGGATTTTGCCGAAAAAAATTTGCGATTTCAAGTTCTAAATATGGCCTGCACGAACAGCGGCAGACCCTTCCAAATTCATTATTGACTCTTTCAAAATATGATTCTTAGTTTTTCATTATGGACTGCGCATCCAGCGGCCAGATTCTTTTAAGTTAGTCACTCTTCCAGAAAAAAATAATTTGTAGCTTTTATTTATGGCCTACGCGGCCGGCGGCAGAGGACAGGCTCATGCCGCCATCCTCTGCACACCAGGCACCGCGGTTCCTCGGCTCCCAATTACCGCGTCAATTCACGGATGTCAGAGCCCAAGGCTCTTCCACCTGCTCAATGACGCTCAGGGGATTTTCTACTTTATAAAAAAAATAATGAAATAGTTCGAGTTAACTGATAAATCAAACAAGTCTGCTGAGGATCGTCTGCGTGAGGCAATACCGAACATTCGAAGAATGTGAAGATGCCGAGTTCGATCCGTAGGGATTCCCGAGGCTCTCCTTGGGCACGGAGGTTGCAAGCGGGTGCGCAGGCCATCATGCAAAAAAATCGATATTTTCGCTGAAAGACTTAATAAACAATGAAGCGCAAAACCACTTATTTGCGCTCAAAATTAGAGATTAAACACTTCTAAGTTGATACCATATCTCCAAAAAAAAAGCCCTATTCGATTCACCATTATATCACTCACCGGATGGATACGTATCCGGAAACTCACCTTGCTCCCACACCGAATTTCTTTCCAACGGCTCCAACGCTTGCGTTTTATCAAAATGGATGATTGCATCAAACTGTTGATGCATGAGCGCAAAAAAGTAGTGACTCATACGCTCTGTCTGTGGCCTATAGATGACGCCTATGGCTCTTTCCAGGCGCTCTTTTAAGCGCCATTCATCGGGTAGCGAAGACTCATTAGTGAAAAGCATAAAATTTTTTAAATGAGTTTGATGAAATAAGTCCTCATAACTTCCTTCAAGTGCAGGACGAACATGCTTGCGTTCCACATCACCTCCCCAGTCTGAAGCTGCTGAAACGGTACCGGAATAGGTGGTAAAGCCAACTGAAAAAGAATCGTCACCATATTTTTCCTTCACGAGTTGCCCAAGATTAAGTTCTCCTCGTGATGACATTTCAGTTGCTCGAGCATCCCCTAAATGTGAATTATGTGCCCATACGACAATTTTAGCATTTCGACCTTGCGCCTCAAGATGATGCGCTATAGCTTGCAATGTTTCCATCATATGTTGATCACGGATATTCCATGAATGGTCCTGTTCGAAGAGTGATCGATAATAATGCTCAGCATTTTTAATGAGAACAGCATTTTGTTCAGCATTAAAAAATGCATCCAATGCATTTGAATCATCAGTTATATATTGAAATGCATGTTTGCGCAGAGCTTGAAGTTGGGCAATAACGCGAGATTTGCATGAAGCGCTTTCTTGTAATGAAGCCCAATAACCATACATTTGAGGATCTTTACCAAAATGATCAAAGCATGAATATCGTTCCTTTGCCTGTTGCCCTGCGATCGGGTCAATTGAAGATATATAGTTTATAACTACTTCAATTGAGAGATGCAAGCTATAGAGATCTAATCCAAAGAATGAAACTTGTTGCTGATTTTCGACTGCAGCATTATGAGCTTTAAGCCATGATATGAAATCAGTTATAACGGTATTGCGCCACATCCATGCAGGAAATCTTTTAAATTCAGATAATGCTTCCGCAGCGGTCTTGATGGACGCATTCTGATGCACATACTGATTTATGTTATATACTGCAGGCCAATCCCCTTCTATAGCGACCGCGCTAAAACCTTTTTCTTCAATGAGCAGCTTCGTGATATCTGCACGTGCCTGATAAAATTCATGAGTACCATGTGAGGCTTCGCCAATGAGAACAATGCGAGACTTACCGATCCTGTCAATGAGCGGCCGATAATCAGTTATAATTCCACGGGCTGGATAAGCGTTTTTAATAATTGATTGGAGTAAAGCTTGTTGAGTCATTGGAAATCCTGATCAATAATTTTTTGAATTGTTGAAACAATATCAAGAACAATCACTTTAGGCCCATGATCTTTAAGAGGGATAGTGTTGGTTACATACACTTTGTCGAGTACACTCTCCTCTATATTTTCTAGCGCCGAACGCGAAAAAATAGCATGAGTAGCGTATGCTGAAACGGATTTTGCCCCTTTTTCTTTCAGGTGCCGTGCTGCTGAAATAATAGTGTTGCCCGTGGCAATAATATCATCAACGATTAAAATCCGTTTATTTTCAACATCACCCTTAATAGCAATTACTTCCACCTCCTCATGAGCAGGTCGTGATTTTTCAATATATATGGTAGGTTTGCTACACATGATTCCTGTTTTTTCTGCAAGTTTTGCCGATCCTTTATCCGAAGCGGCAATTGCATCAAAATTTTCAGCTTCCTTACAGATAAGTTCGAAAGGGATGACATTTTCAAAGGTTAAAAACTGATGCACGGTGGCCGTATGGATGTGAATAATAACTATTCTATGCAAATCAAACATTTTTAAAAAATTACAAATCACCTGCGCAGAAGCAGATTCTCCAGGTTGAGGATGACTTTGTCGAGCATATCCAAAATAGGGAAGGAGAAGATTAATCGTAACATTTTGCCTACGCAATGCATCCAGTAAGAAAAAAAGTTCAATCAGTGTATCGCTTGGCGGAAAAGTGCTCGCTATCACCCACGCTTTCAAAACCTTATGATCAACTCGTACGTATATTTCACCATCACTAAATTTCTTTATGACAGATGTACCCTTATCACATCGTAAGGCACTGACCAAGTGAGATGCGGAGGACGTGTTAAAAACCGTCATTTATTTGCCTCAGCCAATAATCTCACCGCCTCAGTGTCTTCGACTTGTGAAAAATCATGATAAAATTGACCAACGCTATGAAATGTTTCCGGTATTATGAGACAAATTAGTTTGTCTGCAGTGGCTTGGATTTTTTTTGCAGTATCTCGTGGAGCAACAGGTACTGCCACAATAATTTTTTTTGGGTGTTCTTTTTTAATTAATTCAATGGCTGCAAGAAGCGTATAACCAGTGGCAACACCATCGTCAGACACTATGACAATCTTATTTTTCATGGATAATGGTTGCTTATCGTCTCTATATTGCTTATAACGCTCTTTTAAGAGTGACCTTATTTTTCTTATCTCTTGCTCAATATAGATTTGATATGCCGGTACAAGCGTGGCAAAACGAGGATCAATTAATGCATGTTCGAGGCTTACTGAACCAATGGCCACTTCTGGTTCAAATGGTGCGCCAATTTTCTTAGTCAATAAGACGTCAAGCGGTGCATTCAGTTCTTTTGCTATAACGTAGCCAAGTTCCAACCCACCTCGAGGAATTGCAATAACCACAACATCTTTATTGTTTTTATATTCTGTCAGCTGCATCGCCAATTGATGTGCTGCATCAAAACGATCGTTAAACATACAATTTCCATGATTAAAGAAATGTTAATTAAAATTATAATAACCACTGTTCACGATTAGCAATAATTATGTTGCACTGTGCCTGTCAGCCTCAGCTTGCTCAGGCTGAAGATCCTGTCATGTATCCATCATTTTTTGTCAGTTGTTAAGGAAAAATGCTAAAATTTCTTTAAATTAATTGGCCTTTTTTATTATACTTTTACTTTGATAGAATATGAGCATCATTGATCATAAAGAAGGGCAGGGATTTTTATGAAGTTAAGAATTTTGACGTTAATCATTTTGGTATCAATTAATGCAATAACATTCTCTATGAAAATAGACCGAGTTATTCTCTCGGGAGACAAAAGTTTTTACCTTGACTTTTGGCCTTATGCAGCTCGCGCCTGGAAGCAATTATTAGGAGTAAAGCCAACACTTGCAGTTATTGGTGATGTAAAAGTCGATACTTCGCTCGGAGATGTTATTCGGTTTAAGCCCATCCGAGGTATTCCAAGCGGTCTGCAAGCTCAAGTAATACGTCTTTTACTTCCAACCCTTTTCCCTAATGATGTATGCATTATATCTGATATAGACCAACTTCCCATCAATGCCTCATATTTTAGAGATAAGATTGCAGCAATTTCAGATGATAAATTTGTGGTCTATAATAATAAAGCTTATAAGCATAGTCTCAAAAGGGTACCAATGTGCTATTGCGTAGCACAAGGCAAAACATTTAGCGAAGTTTTTCATGTAAGATCACGCAAAGATTTCGCTAAAAAAATTAAACAGTGGTATTCATTAAAGCATGGTTTTACTACCGATGAGCGAATACTTTATTCTTATTTAAAAAAATGGAAGCATGCACATAGCCGATGCATTCGCCTTGGTGATACCCTTGGACCTTTTGACAAAAGAAGGATTAACAGAGAGTTTTGGGGATATGACCCTCTTTTACTTAAAAAGGGAGACTATTATGTTGATGCACACTTACTTCGCCCATATAAAAAGTATCAACCTCAATTAGATAGACTTGCGCGTTTGGCAGGTATTCGCAATATTGAATGAAAACTATTACTCGATCCTTTTTACAACAAAATACCGTAGTCGTAGCAGAAAAACTTCTTGGTTTGGTACTTGTTAGTCACGTCAAGGGCAAGTTCGTTTCAGGAAGAATTGTAGAAACAGAAGCCTATTGCGGCCTTATTGATCCGGCAAGCCATGCTTATATTGGCCAAACAAAGCGCAATGCAGCCTTATTTGGCCCGGTTGGACATGCGTATGTCTATCTTATTTATGGATTACACACGTGTTTAAATGTTGTCTCACATCTAAAAAACGAGAGTGGCGGAGTATTAATCCGCGCTGTTGAGCCACTTGAGGGCATTGATATCATGCACGAAAGACGAGGAAATGTTAAACAGCGAGATCTAACCAATGGACCAGGCAAGGTTGGTCAAGCGTTTGGCATTTCACTTGCTGATAATCATGTTGACCTCACCAAGAATACCAATCATCTCTATCTTTTGAATGATCCCCGTTATGAATCGGTAACCAAAGCAACCAAGCGGGTGGGGATTACCAAAAATGCAGATGTTTTGTGGCGCTTTATTATTCCTGGAAACCAGTGGGTTTCAAAGTCGTAAACTCATTCGAAACTTTTCTATGCTTACATAATTTTAGTAAAAGCAAAATTTCTTCTGAGGCCTTTGCGGCCAGCACCAGAGGACGGTTCATGCCACCATCCTCTGGACACCAGGCACCGCGGTTCCGCGGCCCCTATCTACCGCGCATATTCACGGATGTCGAAGCCCAGGGCTTGTCCACCTGCTCAAATGCGCTCAACGGACTTTCTATTCAATAAAAAATAATAAATGATTCGAGGCAACTGATAAGTCAAATGAGCCTGATGAGGGTCTTTTGTGTGAGGCAGGTCCCGAACATTCGTAAGAATGTGAAGACGCCGAGTTAGACCCGTAGGGTTCCAAGTGCTCGGCCCTGGCATGCGAGGGGTCTCCGCCTTCGCATAAAGCTGAGGTTTTTTATCGAAAAACATTTTGCTTTTAAATTCCGAAGTTTGGTCAAATTGATTCAATTGAAACGCACAAATCAGTTGAATATTGACACCCTTCCTCGACCCTTTATACTACCACATAGGTTACATAAAGAAGGAATGAATCGTGAAACACTTACTTATTGCACTTTTATTACTTGCAGCAAAACCACTATTCTCAATGGAAAGAGAAGGTACGCGTCCCTTTGACCATCATTTTGATTTTAAAGGTGATAGCATTCCACATACAACATTAATTCCCAAAAATATTTACCGTGAATATCTCAAAGAAGGAATCATCAACTGCGTTGACGTTATTCTCTTTGATCCAACTCCGCAGTTAGGGGCTCCCCAAGGTCGTTATTTTACTGTTGTCAGGAAAGACAAGCCCGCACAGAATTGTAGATGGATGATTGGAGGAAGGCAATTGAAGGAAGAATCATTTTTTGATTGTGCCCGAAGAAAATGCAAAGAGGAAGCTGGCCTTGCAATAACACCGCTTGCAATTCTTGGTACGTACTCAACCATTTTTCCTGATTCAAGCTGGACATCAGCTGAGGACTCAAATGAAGTGCTTCCCGTTCACAGCGTCAATACCGTCGTATTGGCTGTCGTTCAAGAAGGCACTGCACCACAACTTAATAATGATCACCAAGATGAACAATGGATCCCACTGGAAAGAGATTTTCTTGATCGAGAAACCTTTGGAACGGCACCTTATATGGCGTATCCTCAAGCCGCATTCCCCAATGCACTTTTGATTATCGACGCATTCAGAGAAGACATTTTGAGAATCTATCACGATCCCAAGATATCATTCACTATCAGTCTTGAAGAAGCGATTCGACGTTCTGAACGTGCTCGAATAAGAGAGCGTATACGCCAAGAAGCCGATGATTTACCATGGAATGAGGAAGAACAATCAGAACCTTCTGGCAATAACACAACAAATACCAATATAGTCCAAATACTGTTGCAAGCACCACGCAATAATCTTGATCTTCAGGATTGCTCTTAAAGTTCCATCGAAGAAGGAGGAAATTCATTTCCTCCTTCCATTGTTTTCTAATGAGTATCTTTTTTAATCAATTCTCCGGATGGCATTAGAACGTGATGAATGACTTCATCAGCATGCTCAACCCAAATTAAGTGCATATCTTTAATAAGTTCTTCAAGACCTATCATGTCATTTTGATTTTTATTGGGTAAAATAACATGATTTATGTTATTTCTCTTTGCAGTTAAGAGTTTCTCTTTGACGCCACCAATAGGCATTACATTACCTCGCAGATTTAGTTCACCAGTCATAGCATATTCTGCATTAATTGGTCTTTGCGTGTATGCAGACAAGATAGAAGTTAATATCGTGATTCCAGCAGATGGACCATCCTTGGGTACTCCCCCCGCCGGAACATGGATGTGAAGATCATAATGCGTAAACATATTTTGTGGAATGCTAAACTCTTCAGCATGGGCACGAATATAACTCAATGCTGCTTGGGCCGATTCTCGCATCACGTTACCCAATTGTCCAGTCAAAAGAAGCTTTCCTTTACCAGGAACAATAATAGCCTCTACCTTGAGTAATTCGCCTCCATAAGCTGTCCATGCAAGACCATTTGTGACACCAACTCGATTTTGTTTATCACTCTCATCATCAGGAAATCGCTTAGGCCCAAGATGTTGCTCAAGGGCTTGATAATCAAATTCAATCGTTTTTTGTTCTTCAACAAAAGCACGCGCCGCTTTACAACAAAGTTTCTTAATGGTTCGTTCAAGTTCTCGTACTCCAGCCTCACGTGTATAATACTCAATAATGCCTTGTAGAACATCATTAGAAATGCTCACTGGCTTTTCGTTGAGACCAGTTTCTTCAAGCGCTCTTTTAATAAGATGACGCTCAGCAATAGCTACTTTTTCCTCGATGGTGTATCCAGAAAGTTGGATTATCTCCATACGATCGCGCAATGGTTCAGAGATGCTCTCCAAAGAATTTGCCGTCGCTATAAAGATAGCTTTGGAGAAATCAAAGGGGACGCCTAAGTAATTATCATAGAATGTCTTGTTTTGTTGGGGATCTAATATCTCAAGCATGGCTGCTGCTGGATCTCCCCTAAAATCTGATCCAATCTTGTCAAGCTCATCAATGATAATAAGAGGATTTGAGGTTCCCGCTTTTCTCAAACCTTGCACAAATCTTCCTGGCATAGCCCCAACATATGTTCGTCTATGTCCACGTATTTCTGCTTCATCTTTTACTCCACCAAGCGAAACTCTAAAATAAGCACGGCCCAATGCACGTGCAATAGATTTGCCCAGCGAAGTTTTACCTGTTCCTGGTGGGCCAGCAAAACACAAAATCGGTGTATATCCATCAGTTTTTAAATTGCGGACCGATATAAAATCGAGAATACGTTCTTTGATCTCTTTTAAGCCATAATGATCTTCATCAAGAATTGAACGTGCCCTTTGAAGGTCAAGATTATCTACTGTTTCTTTACCCCATGGCAAGGAAATGAAAAGATCAATATAGTTGCGGATAACTGATGCTTCCATAGAATCTGGGGCTGTTTTTTCTAAACGATTAATTTGCCGGTGAATCTCAGTTCGTGCTTCCTCTAAAAGGGGCAGCTCATCTGCCTTCAATCGCATGGTTTCAAGATCATCCAGATCCTCATCGCCAAGCTCTTTTTTTATTGCTTTTAATTGCTCGCGTAAATAAAATTCTTTTTGTGACTTATTCATCGAATCACGTGCTCTTGTTTTCACGCGTTCTTGCACTTCAGAAACCTCAACCTCTTTCACAAGATGATTATAGAGGCCTTCTAAAAATTCGTGATAATTTTTTGATTCTAAGAGAGCTTGTGCAGATTCAACGGTTAATGATACGTGCGATAGAATAAAATCTGAGATTTTTTCGGGATCATGCATTTTGGACAAAATCAAATAAAAATCAGGACTTAAAGATTGTCCCGAAGCTGACATTTTTTCAGCAACGACCTTTATGTTCTTGATTGTATTTGCAAGTTCAACGGGCTCATCGGCAGCCATCATTACAGGCTCACCATGAGCAACAAGCATTTCTTCGTCGGCAATAATATCTTGTATCCGCGCTTTGCAAATTCCCTGAACTAAAATTTTTATACCACCTTCAGGCAACTTAATAAGGCGCATGATTGAAGCTATGGTCCCAACATCATAAAGATCCTTGGTTCCAATAACACCTTGTGGATTAAGAATTTGTTTTTTGGATGCAAGCAAGAAAACCAACTTTGATTCATCCTGCACTGCTTTGTTTACTCCCCTGATAATGCGCTCATCAAGAACCAGCAATGGAACTATCATGTTTGGAAAAACCACAACATCCATTGTTGGTATAATCGGGAGCATGTCAGGAATTGATTCTTGTGCTTTCTTGCCTACCGTCTTCATACATACTACCCCCCTTTAATGCCTATTACTCTGTAACTGTGCGCAGGATGTCCCCGTCCTCACGTACTACAATGATGAGTCTACTGGATAAGACTTTCAAAACACAAGAATATAGATGGCATTTGATTCTATTTGAAATTAATACACAACATATCATCATCTACCTTGACACTTATTGATCGTAAAATGAGTCTTGGTAGTGGGTCGCATCTCAGAAAAACAGCTTCAATAAGACGTTCCAAGTCTAAAATGGGATTGATTAAATCTCAGAAAGAAAACCACACACTTACTGTTATATATTAAGAAATATAAAGTAAATCTAAAAACGATACATTTAATGTTAGATAAGCTTATAAAATTTGTGCTTACCAACCTTAATATGAACCCCAGGCTGCAAAGCAACCTGTGCTTTAAAATCATTCACCTTAACTCCGTCAACACTCACAGCACCAGCTTCGATAAGCCTGCGAGCTTCCGATGATGAGGGTACTGCATTGAGCTTTTTGAGCAAGTCCATAATCCATATTGCAGAATCAGTGCTAATTTCTGAACGTTTAACTTCCTGAGCGTAATCATAATCTTTCTTTTGAAAAAGATGCTCAAACGCAGTTTGTGCTTCATCCGCTTCTTTGGCTCCCCAGAATTTGGCAATAATACCGTGCGCCAAAGCCTTTTTGAGTTCCATGGGATGAGCTGCACCCGTTGCAACCGCTGTCTTCATACTTTCGATATCGGAAAGTGACTTACGCAAAAGAATTTCATAATAAGTCCACATTAACTCATCCGACATAGACATAAGTTTGCCGTACGCTTGATCAGCAGCTTCTGTGAGCTGAATTGAATTGCCGAGAGATTTTGACATCTTTGCCACACCATCCAACCCTGGCAAGAGAGGCAAGGTCATCACAACCTGCGGTTCCTGCCCATAATGTTCTTGGAGATACCTCCCCATCAGTACGTTGAACGTTTGGTCATTCCCACCAAGCTCAACATCTGCATGCAATGCAACTGAATCATAGCCCTGCAAGAGAGGGTAAACAAGCTCATGAAAACCAATCGATTGTTGGGCTTGCATTCTTTCTTTAAAATCATCACGTTCAATAATGCGCGCCAACGTAACTTTAGCACAAAGCTGAAGCCATTCTTTGCCGTTGAGCGCATTCAGCCACTCGGAATTGTAACGCACACTAACCTTCTCGATAGCAAGTATCTTGCTTACTTGCTCAATATAGGTTTTAAAGTTATGGGCAATCTGTTCATCAGTGAGCGGTGGTCGTGCTTTTGATCGTCCCGTGGGGTCACCAATTCTTCCGGTAAAGTCGCCTATAAGCAATATAATCTCATGTCCAAAATCTTGAAAATCTTTGAGCTTTGAAAGAACAACGGCATGTCCCAAATGAAGATCTGGTGAAGTCGGATCAATGCCAAGCTTTATTTTTAATTTGCGTCCTGAGGCAAGTTTTTTTTCTAAGTCTTCTCCAGGTATTACTGCTGTCGTACCAGCAATCAGTTGTTTTATCTGAGAATTCATATTAGTGTGTCCCAAAAAGAAATCCAATAAATGATGATGATTTAATAATCAGTTCAAGAAGCATTCTACGAACCGGTTCAGCAATAAAAAGAATAAGAATGAGCCCGGCTATCCAAATGACGTAATCTGGATACTCTTCTTTCAAACGACGTGTTTGCCAAATATGGGTATAAAAAAATCTAAAACCATTTGCTATGAGGCTTATTGTTGCAATAAAAATGCTATAAAAAACTAACGATATCATGAATAGTGATGCAAGAATTGAAAGGGAAGATCTTTCAGGGTACATTTTTAAAATGTCTTTAAGCGGCGCATGGGCAGACCCAAACATAGAAACGAGAAGCTGGATGCAGGTTTGACCAAGCCAAAAACGTAAAAGGACCAAAAGAATAATTGCAAACAGAAGACTAATCGCTGCTTGTGAAAAATAAATAGCAGCGAGTTTTATTTTACGTGCACTCCGCGCAAAATAAGGGTTGATGGGCACTACACGAACCCAAGCAAAATTTAAGAAAACAACAAACAATACACCAATCAAATCGATATGTGTTAAGGGATCAAGGTCTAGCCAACCTTCTTCAGCAGCGGTGTCATCTCCTAGTTTGTGTGCAAACCAAGCTTGACCGACTTCAGTGATTGTTGCCGTTATGGCATAGGCACATAATAAAAGTATCGTCGTTGTTAAGGATTCAGCGATATATAAATTAAGCATATGTTATTACGATTTTAGGTAGAAGGGATTTTATAGTCATGATACACTTTATTGTATAAAAATTAATCAATTCAGTAAAGGTTTTAATGGATCAACGGCCACTCATCGAACACAAAACTACCACGCTCGGAGCTTTTATACTCTATTTTATTCTTATTATTGTTGGATTAGCGGTCTACGCTAAAACATTACACTACGGCTTCTTCTTTGATGACCACCCCAATATTACTAAATTCTTTCACATCCGCCATAAAAATTTTTTTAGTCTTTTCTTTTTAAACACGCGTTGGATCTCATTATGGCTTAATACGCTTCTCTATCACATTGCACGTTTTGAACCTTATTTTTATCATCTAGCCAATTTGATCATACACCTTGCAAATGGCAGCTTGTTATATTGCGTTCTCATTTTGCTCTTTAAGAGACTGAAAACCGACAATTTTTTTAAACAAAACGCTCTTCAGTTAGCATTTGTAACGACAACCTTGTTTTTGATTCATCCCGTGGCAACACAAACCGTATGTTATGTTATTCAAGGTCAACTGGAAGGACTTTCAACCTTAAGCATTTTTTTAATGGCATTTTTATTCACACAATGGTCAATGGCAACCAATGTTTTTGTGCGCACTATTTTTGGATTCTTATTACTGGTCATGGCAGCGCTTTCAACCGGAACCAAAGAAATTGCTATCGTTGCCCCCTTTCTACTCTGCGTTATTGATTGGTTCTTTATAGCAGAAGGTTCATGGGACTCGTTCAAAAAAAGACTTTGGTTGCATGCTTTAGTTCTTTTAGTTGTTATATCAAGTTTTTGTTATGCCTTTGGTCTCAAGCCTTTCTTACAACTGCTCAAATTCAATAATGAATTGATGAGTAACAAAGGCAACATCCTCACCACTCATCACGAGGAAATAATAACACCTTTTGCATTTCTTTGTTCTCAATTTAAAGTAATGCTCCATTATATTTTTATCTACTTCTGGCCTTTTTCAATCAGCGCAGATTATGACTCAAAGCTCGCAGAAGGCTTTTGGGAGATTGATTGTATTTTCCCTTTTCTTATTCTGACAAGCCTTGGCATTTGGATGCTTTATCGAATCTGGAAAAATTCCAGTGACATAGTGATTTTTGCATGGTTATGGTTTTTTATCTGCATGGTTCCCCGTGCAAGCATCATTCCTTCATCAGAGCTGGTCGCTGACTATAAAACCTATTGTGCCAGTGTCGGAATGGTATTACTCTTAGGCATCTTGACGGTGAAAATTGCCCGGCGAATCGTTATCAATCACGCAAACTATTTGTGGCCTACTCTTTTCCTGGCACTCATCCCATGGATTATGTTCGGTTACAACCGCGTTAAAGTGTGGCAATCATCTGAAACACTCTGGAAAGACATTGTATTGCATGCACCAACAAAAGCACGCGCATGGAACAACTATAGTGTCGCCCTTTTGGAAAATAAAAAATATACCGAAGCTATCCCCAATCTTGAGAAAGCCATTAGTCTTGATAAACATTACCCTGATCCATGGAATAATCTTTCAGTAGCCTATGCAAATTTAGGAAAAGTTGACAAAGCGATTGCAGCCCTTGAGATGGCACTGAGACTTAATCCGGATCACGTTGAAGGATATAACAACCTTGCAACCTATCTTATTACTCAAGAAGATTACAAAAACGCCGAGATGGTTCTTCATCACGCGCTTGTCAGAAGACCCTATTATGGTCGTGCATTATTTAATCTTGGCCGAATCTACTATCTTCAACAAAAATATAAAGAGGCAAATCATTATTTTAAACTCTGTTGCACAAAAGCCGACCTCGATAATGACATGGGCTATTCCTCCTGGGGTATGACAAGCATGATTTTGAAAAATTATGAAGATGCCATTTGCGCCTATTCAAAGGCAATTGAAACAAGTCCTCAAGATGACGAGATCAAGCGTCATTTAGCATACGCACATTTATTTAGCAAGCATTTCGACATCGCTGAAAAATCATTTTTGGAACTCTATAAACGAAATCCTCATGACCTACAAATTATTTTAGGGCTCGCCGAAATGTACGTCATCACACAACGATTTGGTCCAGCACTTGAAATCTATAAGAAGATTGAGGGACATGGATTAAAAATGCCACTCATTCTTATGAGAGCCGCAGGTTGTGCTTATAAGATTGGTCTTTATGATCTAGCTGGCCAGTATTTGAAAAAATATTTAACCACAAATCCTCCTAACAAAACGGTACATGAAATCAATACCGTTTTAGCCGCTCTTAATAAAAGGGATTTTTCTAAAAAAAGTTGGGCTCTCTTGAATTAAAACAAGACTCAACTATCGACCCCGTTCTAATGCCGCGGCGTAACTGAACGAAAAAAAATATTTCTGCCAAAATGTATCAGTCGTACCATATTCATTATCATACACAAAGTGATCTACCAAAGCTTCACGAGCACGCAACAATTCTTTAAGTCGAGGACCTTTGTTTTTAGGGTCTTGAATAGTAAAATCCAAAAGCTCCAAAGCTCTTTCAAAAGCCTTGCAACTAAAATCTAAATCTCCTTTATTTTTCCACTGAATCGTTCTTTCAATATCACTTCCAACATTTGCCAATTGTTGAAAAATGGAAAATGTGAACCATCGGCCAGACTCATATATTTCTTTATGAATGATCACGTGTCACCAATTGATTAACAATTTTATGAATTTTCATTTTTATATCTTTTGAATCAACACCACGAGTTTTATTACCCCACGAAGGACGCAGTTAATCATTGAATCAAATTCGATCCACTCTTCTTCAGGAAACTTACTTGGGTGTAGATTAATGCCCCATAGATCCTTTTGCTTTGATTGATAATTTTCTAACAAGAAATGCTCTTGATCAGCATGAAACTCCGCATCAACAACCATAACCTGCTTTTCAATATCCACGACAGCTTTAACCAAACTGTTAAACATTTTCTCTGACATAATTTTTAATTCATCCAGAGAAATTTTTTCATCAACGAGTTTCATATTTTTCTCAAAAGACATATGTACAATACCA
Source organism: uncultured bacterium (assembly GCA_963699715.1). Taxonomy (GTDB): domain Bacteria; phylum Babelota; class Babeliae; order Babelales; family Babelaceae; genus CAVOUX01. The sequence goes on along the minus strand of CAVOUX010000006.1, from coordinate 169,836 downwards.
ATACTATCAGTATAATGCATTGAATAATATCCGAAAGAGTTACTTCTCGTAACATTTTCTTGAAAAAGGAAAAACACTTAGAGCGCAAGAAGTTCCATTTTTTTATCAGCGCTTAAACAAAAAAATTTATATGCCCTTGTCATTTAACCCTGATTTGGTGATAGCAAGAAGGGCTTGATAACTCGTTGAAAAGCTTGGGTATTAATCTTGTTTAACTTTTAATTGCTGTGCAAGCTTTGCATAGTTGGGAAGCACACCTTCAAAGACATAGGCAAGGTCTTCACCAACGGTGTATACCTCATTGCACGCATGGCAATTTTTAATCACCTCAAATGATTGTCCAAATTGAGTAGAAAGCTTCTTTAAATAGTACGATCCCACAATACCGATATCATACAATATGGTGGTAAAAAGAATTCTATCACTGGTAATTTTTGCAGCAAGTTTTTCACCTACCTTGAATGCTAAATAACAATTAAGCAGCCCGGCAGCAAAAGAGATGGTCAAAGGCATTAGATCCTTTGACATACCAAACAGGGTAGGATTATTTTTATCATTTGATTTTTGAGTTGGGTCGTTCAAAATTTTTGTTGCAGCTACGTGAACATCACCAAGCGTCTCAAGCACATGCAATGTATCCATACCACTTTGATGCGCAGCATCAAAACCAGGCAATTGGGCAGGGAATTTTGCGGTATAATATCCCCTTGCAGCATAATATGCATTGGTCCATAAAAAAACTGCCGTATCAATACCAATAATCCCATACACAAGATCGAGATTCGTATAGCTTCTTTTGCATTCATCAGCAGACATGCCATTCAACGCGCAGGCTGCTTCACGTTCATAGTGTTTTGCAGTATTAGCTATCAAGAAGCCCATTTTTTTAGCAAGATATTTAGTCGTTAATCCATAGGCAAAAGCCATACCAGCATGAGGATTTTTCAAGAGCTGCACCATGGGTGGCATGACCGTAATAGTATTCAATGAAGTGACGCATTGTAATGCAAGTACAACTGTTACTATCTTTCTATACATGGTAATCCTCAATTTGGGTTCATAAAAAGCGCGTTAAAGCTTCTGAGTATTGCATAATGATGTAATCCCCCTGGCCTAACGCTCATTATGCCAAAGCAATGAAAAAGGTCAATTTTAATAAATCATTTATCATATTCAGGCGTCAGGGTAATATCATCAGAATCATGTCTTCGACCCAGAACCAGTTCTGTTGGGGACGAAAGAAGATAATCTTCCCAAAGATCAATGAGATCTTCAAGCATGACACCATCGATATCAATTTCCAAGGGGTTGTCTTCATCAAGGACCTCACCTTGCTTGAAAAGTTTTATATCAATCAAATGATAGGGATGCTTTTTAAAAACAAAGGGGCCACTGCTTGCAGAATGGGAGTCAACGGTCTCTAAAAGATGTTTTACCTCTTTGCGAGCGGCTTGATTCAAAAGCAGTTCAGCTACAACATAAAGTTCTTCATCATTGTGACCAATAATACTGTATGTTCCTGTATTTTCTCGTGCAAAGCGTAAGAACCCCATAAAACCTCCTAAACATTCTTGCTTTTGACAATAACCCTAATGCGAACAAAGAAACAAGATTTGTGCTATAATGGCTAGGTTAAGTCGCTCAGAAAGGGATAAACCCCTCAGTAAGATTTTGTATTATAAAAGAGGTTGGTAATGAAACTATATAAACTAGCAATCGTCATGCTGATGAGTATCTTTGGGAATTATGTTCATCCTGAAAAAAGATGCTCACACAATATCTGTGAGGATGCGCCAACTTCATCACCTGAAACACCTGCGGTAACTAAGTATGTCTTAGAAAATGGGCTTACCCTCCTTGTTAGACAAACAAATACTCTTCAAAAAGTTTCTATTGAATTATGGATTAATGCAGGATCTGCGCAAGAAGAACTCTCTACAAAAGGCATTGCCCATTTGATCGAACATATGCTTTTTAAGGGCACCGAGAGGATGTCTGAAAGTGATATTAAGCAAATAGCAACAAAGTTTTCTGCAAATTTTAATGCATGGACTTCCTACGATTTCACGCGTGTTTTTTTTAAATTTCCCCTTCCTTATTGGGATATAGGACTGCCCATTCTTGCCGATTGGATGTGCAATTGTACTTTTAAACAAGAACTTTTAAATTCAGAGTTAAAAGTCGTGGTACAAGAACTCAAAATGGACCGTGACAATAGTTTACGATCACTTTTTAATGAATTAGTCACTGCGGCATTTGCTGATCATCCCTATCACTATCCCATCATTGGACATAAGCAAGATCTGTTTGATGTTAAGGTACAAAAACTAAGAGATTTCTATAAAAAGCATTACATACCTAACAATGCTGTGGTTGTAGTTGTGGGCAATGTTGAGCCGGCAGATGTTTTGAAAAAAGTTCAAGAAAACTTTAACCACATCCCAGGAAGCCCTGCTTATCAGCAGCACAAGTCTTATCATAATAAAGATGCTATCGCTAAATCGGTAACTCTCTATAGGGATATTCAAAAACCTCTTGTTTCAATTGCCTTTAATGTCCCTGGAGCTTCTCAAAAGCAGTCCTATACGAAAGCCATTTTACAAACACTCCTCTCACAAGAAAAGACTGGACGACTTTACAAGAAACTCGTTGATGAAAAGCAGTTGATTGATGATATTGAATGCGATTGTCCAGAATTAAATGATTACGATCTTCTTACCATCTCCTTTGAGCCCTTTTCAAGTAACGATATTGATGCCATAACAGATATCATTCAAAAAGAGCTTGATGCGATAGCTCTGCATGGATGTAATTACGATGAGTTGAAAGCATGTATAAAAGATTATGAGAGCTCTTTTTACCGAGCATTGGAAAGTAACGAACGCCAAGCACTTGATATTGGGCGTTATTATTTGGCAACCGGTGATGAAAATTATCTGTACACAAGACAAGTGCATGATCTTGAGCTCTTAAATAAAAATATCCAGGATTTTGTCAAAGAATACCTCAGACCCTCGTTTATGCTAAAAGGTATCGTACTCCCCCAGCAAGCCAGAGAGAAGGACGTATGGCTTACGCTACAGCGTCAATCAGATGAAGCAGATTCGCGAATCCTCAGTCAAATAAAAAGAGAGGTAGATGTTGAACCTTGTAAGTATATTCAGTCACTCTCTTCATCAAAACACATCCGCACAGCTTATCCTCAACCAGAAAAAATACTCCTTAACAATGGACTTACCGTTCTTTATTATGCCAGTGCACATGTGCCAACAATATCCCTTGCATTAAAACTCAAGGCAGACAAAACCTATGAACGTGAATCAAGCCCCGGCTCATTTCAAGCGGTACATCATATGCTTATTGAAGGGGGAACCAAAAACCATTCTGCTGAAGCGTTAGCAGAAAAATTGCGGAAACATGGAATCCACTACAAACTTAGTGATGGCAGTCAAACACTGACTGCAACAATGCTCAGTTCTGAATTTGCTAAAGCGTGTGAACTTTTATCTGAAATGATACGTCAGCCGGCTTTCAATAAGAAGGCTTTGCCCAAAGTAAAACTTTTTATGGAGTCTGCTTATAAAACTTTTATAGATGATGAGGATGCCATAGCTCGTCATGTTCTTATGCAAGCACTATTCAAAAAACATCCCAAGGGCCGTCCACAGCACGTTGAACCAAAGATAATTAAAATTCTTAGTCTTGATGACATACTATCCACGTACAATACATTATTCTCACCTCGAGGTGCTTGTCTGGCACTTGTTGGAGACTTAAAATCTTTAGCAGCTCTCAAAGAAATGCTTGAAACAACCTTCGGCCAATGGAAAGGACCTGAGGTGCCTGATCCAAAATTTCCAAAACCAAGTCCCGCGCAATCTGAAAGATTCATTCATTATATGAATAGGGATCAAGTAACACTCTATTTTGGAGGACCTTCTATTAATCGGCTTCATGATGACTTTCCTGCACTTTTTTTATATGAGGTCAATTTATTTAATCGATTATTTAAGCTACGTGATAAAAGCGGCGGCGCATTTTATCTTTTTGGAGGTTCGCTATTTCATGATATCTCGAAAGAGCCCGGGATCTGGATCTTTCATACTATAGTTTCGCGAGATCAACTTGATAATGGACTTTCTTTACTGAAAAATTTTATCAAGGATGATATTGAATCGTTTAATGATGAAGATCTCGAACAGGCAAAAGAAACATGCTCGATAGAACTTCAACAAAGGTATACTACCAATGCTTCAATTGCTGCATCATTCATTAACACATATCGTTATGGCTTACCTTTTGATCATCATAATCGCATGCTTGACGCCATGAAAAATTTGACATTAAGTGACGTCAAACAAGCCGTCAAGAGGGTTTTAAATGTAAACACTATGTGCACCGTATGCGTTGGAAGAATTGGTGAAGAAGATATATGCACCCAAGAAGACGCTGTGCAGAGCCAAGACTAAAGCCTATAGTGGGCAAGCGGAATAGCTCGCTTGCGGCATTCTTGATGAATTGCTTTATTAAGGATGCATTTTAACTTTTCACCCTCTTGCTTGGAAGCTGCCCAAAACCAAATTTGCAGGTGTATTCCTTTTAAAGTAAGCTCCAGGAGTTTGAGCTCGGAAAGGGATCCTTGCTTTTGCTTCTGTTCATGAGTACGCTTGTCGACGATCCCGGGCACTGTATTAATTATGTCGTCAATGAGTTTCTGCACTTCATTTACGTCTACGGTGTTATCAAAATAGAGATCAATAAAGGTTCGGTTTTCATTCCAGCTTAGCTTTTCAATAATTTCGCTACCGACGATCGAATTGGGAATAATAACTTTATTATTCTCAGTGGTAACAAGCACGATATTGCGCAAGGTTATGTCGGTAACGATTCCTGCAACGTTTTTACTAGGAATCTTAATAAGATCACCAATCTCAATAGTTTTAAAAATTTCAATCAATAATCCACTGATAATATTCGAAAAAGTCTGTTGGCAGGCAAAACCAACGATAAGAGCTAAGACACCTGAACTAGCAAGAAGCGAAAAGGCAACGGTCTGGAGAGGAGGAATGAGACTCAGAGCAAAAAGCGTTCCCAAAAAATAGACAAGGCCTACAAGGCAGTGACTTAAAAATTTGTGACGCGTTATATCAAATGAGAAAATGCGATAGCCAAAACGCTGAGGATCGCTCCCTAAAGAACCTTCCATGCGATCAAAAAAATGCTGAATTATCTTTGCAGCGGCAAAAGTAGCAAAGATGACCATTAAAACCAAAACTGCCCTGAAGGCATATTCCCATAGATCTAAAAGCGTAAATTCATTAAAAATGCTCATAACAACTTTCTTAAATTGGTATTAAATGATCTCTTTAAGTAATAAGGATTCTCCGACCCTCTGTCAAGAAACTTTGGCAGAACAGTTGATTTTGACCCTTTTGCGACCTCTTGCTACACTGTAAAAAAGATTGATTATTGAGCCATTATATCGAGCACCATGGAAAATACGTATAACGTAACAGTTGTTGAAAAAACAATCCAAGATTACTGGGAACAGAATAAGATTTATCAAACCTCAAAAGGGACAGGACCGCTTTATAGCATCGACACACCACCTCCAACAGTGTCAGGCTCATTACACATAGGGCATGTATTCTCCTACACCCAAACCGACATTATTGCTCGCTATAAGCGATTAGATGGCTATGCCGTATATTACCCTTTTGGATTTGATGACAATGGCCTTGCCACGGAACGTTTTGTTGAGAAAAAATGTAATGTTACTGCTAACCAATTGGGAAGATCTGCGTTTATTGAGCTTTGCCTTAAAGAAACTGCTCATACTGAAAAACTCTTTGAAGATTTATGGAGACGGCTCGGGCTCTCTATCGATTGGACAAAGTGTTATTCCACAATAAGTCCTTTGGCACGACGCATATCTCAAAAATCCTTTATTGAGCTTTATCAAAAAGGTTCGGTATACCGCAAGAATGAAATAGCGCTCTACTGTCCAACATGCCGTACTTCAGTCGCTCAAGCAGAGCTCGATGACCAAGAGAAAACAACCAACTTCAGCACACTGATTTTTAAAGCATCAGACAGCACAGATCTTCACATTGCCACAACGCGGCCAGAGTTTTTGCCAGCGTGCGTAGCCGTTTTTTATAATCCCCATGATCCACGTTATCAACACCTCAAAGGACTCTCTGCAACGGTACCCCTTTTTGATTTAAAAGTTCCCTTGCTCGCCGATGAACGCGTTTTAGTGGATAAGGGCACAGGACTTGTTATGTGCTGCTCCTATGGTGATAAAACCGATATCGAATGGCACAAAGCCTTCCATTTACAACCGCGTCCAATTTTAGGACGCGATGGTAAAATGACCGCAGCTGCGGGATTTTTGGCAGGCAAGAAGGTGGTTGAGGCACGTGCCTTGGTGCTTGAGGCTCTTAAAGACTCAGGCTTTTTATTCGCGCAGACATCAATCACACGATCAGTAAACATTCATGAACGTTGCAAGCAAGAAATTGAATATCTTGCTCTGCCACAATGGTTTTTGAGTATTTTATCACACAAGAAAACATTTATTGAACAGGGCGAAAAGGTTAAATGGCACCCTGAGTTCATGAAATCCCGTTACGTTAACTGGGTTGAAAATTTAAGCTGGGACTGGTGCCTCTCTCGTCAACGGTTTTATGGCATACCATTTCCTGTTTGGTACTGTATGGATTGCAAAGAAATTATTCTCGCAGAAGAAAAGAATCTTCCTGTTGATCCTCAAGAGACTCAACCACAAAATTGTCCTCAATGCAAAAGTACGCGCTTAGAGCCTGAAACTGATGTTATGGACACGTGGAACACCTCATCCTTGACCCCTTATCTTGTTGCCGAGCTTTATGGAGCCCATGACCACTTTTTACCCATGAGTATGCGACCCCAAGCCCATGACATCATTCGTACTTGGGCATTTTACACAATTGTAAAAGCATGGCTTCACAACGAAACTATTCCCTGGAAAGATATTGTGATATCAGGTCACGTTCTTACTAATGAAGGACAAAAAATCTCTAAATCTCAAGGCAATAGTCCTTTAATCCCAGAAAATCTTTTGAAGATGTACCCGGCAGACGTTATCAGATATTGGACGGCTTCAGCAACGCTGGGAACGGATGTTGCCTTCTCAGAAACGCAACTCAAAATTGGCCAAAAACTAATGGTGAAATTATGGAACGCCATCAAGTTCATCCGAGAGCACACCAAAGCATGTGATTCATTAACCATGCCAAACCCACAAGAGACCGTTAATGCTTGGATTCTGCATCAGGCTTCAAGAGCGTTTGCAGACTATAAAAAATATTTTGATTCCTTTGAGTTTTCACTTGCGCTTCAAAGCGTTGAACGTTTCTTCTGGCATGATTTTTGTGACAATTATTTGGAACTGATAAAGGACCAACTGTTTAATCCTTCACAGTATAGCCCTCAAGAAATTAAAGAAACGCAAGAGACCTTGTTTAATACCGGGATGATGATATTGCAAGTTTTTGCCCCATATATGCCCCACATCACTGAAGAACTTTATAAGTTAGTGTATCAACCAGTTTATGGCTCACCATCAATCCATCATACTCGCTTTGAGAGGATACAAAAATCCACAAGCTTTACTCAGCAGCAACAAATCGATTGGATTTTATTTGTCATCTCGAGCGTGCGCAAATTAAAAAGTGATGCGCATCTTTCCTTAAAGACAGATCTCAACCAATTAATTCTTCTTTTTGCCAATGACCAGAAGAAACAAGTGTTTGAAGAAAGCATGAAAGAACACGAAAAACTCATCCGCGGGATCACGCGCGCACAGATGATTACGTACATCGTTTCACCTGACAAAGACACGCATATTAGGGAGCACGAAGGCTTGTGGCACGTCGCGGTGAAAATTGCATGATAACTCTGCGAAATACGCAACGATCCATTGCTATCGACAAGACCAAACTTCGTGCAGATGCACAGGCCGTCTTGGATATGGTAAGATATTCTGATTATGACTTAGGAATTTGGATCACCAATAACAAAACCATCAAAAAATATAATGCTACTTATCGTCACAAAGATAAGCCCACAGATATACTTTCATTTCCCTATCATCCTTATCTTCAGGCAGGGCAACGAATTAAGCCTCAATCAGAAGAAGATAAGAATCTAGGGGATTTGATTATATCCGCTGAGTATGTTATCCAGGAAGCTAAAAAACATTGCGTCACCTTTGAAGATAGATTACAATTGCTTCTGGTTCACGGGATATGTCATCTGCTTGGTTACGACCATATTGAGGATGCCGACTTTAGGCGAATGAGGGCTAAAGAAGCATATCTCTTAAAAAGATTGCGCAAAGCATGATAATATCCAATTTAATTATCTTATTTGAAAACATTCCCATAAAAGCGCGCCATTTTTAGCATTATTAAATAAACCATTGATTGTCCACTAAGGCCTTTGTTATGATGCTCAATGTAAGCTTTTTTGTAATTATGCGCTAAAGGAATGGTCGATGAAACGACGCTTGATTTTTGCAATCATGTCTATAGTGACGCTCACGGGAGCTCACTGCCGCTCTGAAATAACCAATCCGCGAGGACCACAACCCAATCACGATTCAGCTCTTGAAGCTGAAAAACAGGAAATAGCAAAGCTCTTGGTTACCTATGCAACTAAGTTTCCTCCCGAGCAACTGCAGACCATGATCGCAGATCCTTTTGTTCAAGCCGCAGCCACAGGAGATCTTGAAAAGGCAAAAAATTTGCTGAAAAAAGGAACTCAGAACCTTGATGAAGCACTTAAATATGCATCAGGTCAAGGCCACAAAGATATGGTTCGATTTCTCTTACTTGAAGGTGCAAAACCCCATAATGCGATAAAAATTGTGGACATCATAGTGCATAAACCTAGTCTAACTACCCAAGAACTTCAAAAATATTCCGCAATACTCGAGCAACTCATTGCATACATGCCCATGTCTGATCAATTTATAAGAACATTTAAGAATCTCATTTCCCTCCGTCAATAAACAAAATCATCGATTTTTAACAATCGCGCCTTTATTAATTTCTTACAATTCTATCCCTGTTTGATATACATTTTGCTCATCACATTCGTTATCAATAGCAGGGGGAACAATGAAATTATATGCACTCGTACATTTTTTGTTATTATTTTCAATGATTAAGGGGATGGAACATGAGACACACCCCAGCATTTTCATTTCTATTCCGCCATCTTTCCATCATTACGAACAAAGGACCGGCATTTCTCACAACCGATCGGACTCAATTATGTCTCGATCACGACATTATCCGATAAGAATGCAAAATCGTTTATTGCAAGGAATACAAGAATCAAATGTTCATATAATTCTCAATGCTCTCCGGGAAGGAATGGATATTAATGCCTTTCTATATCGAACACCAGATCAACAAGCGGATGGACTAACGCCCCTCTTTTTTGCTTTGTGTCAGAAGGTCATACATGAAGGAGTTGTCAAAACGCTCATACGAGAAGGCGCTCTTCTTAATATACGGCATCAAAATGACCGTATTGAGCCTGGTTTAACGCCGGTTGATTTTATCATACAACGCGAGGGAAAGCAGGATGGAAATTATTATTACACTCGATTACTCATCATGGCAGGAGGCTTTGCTCCTAATACCGAAATTTACCATACGGTAGGTCTAAATCCGTTAATCATCGCTCTACTACATGATGACATTCACGGCGTTAAAGCACAACTCGAAAACACTATTATTACTGATGCGTTACTAGAGAGTGCTTTAATACACGCATTAACGCATGGAATGGCTTCAATTTTTGGAGTATTGTTTGATTATATGAATAAATCTCTCGATAGTTTTGATAGCATAGAACAGATTGTTAAAAAGCTTGTTGATTGGATTGCTATTTTAAAAAAACAAGATCACCTCTTATCGTCTTTATCACTTGAAAATATAAAATCATATTTAGATGAATACCTTAGTGCAGTTTTCACCACAAAACAAAATTTATTGTTCACTGCTCTTGGAGAAAATAATTGTAATGAATTACAAAATAATCTTATTCAAGGCATATCGGTTAACGCTTGTCTAAGGCATGAAAATCCCGTCTTAGATGGATTAACACCACTTATTTTTTGCTTAAGACAACGAGCGATAAATCCAACTATTTTCATCACATTGATCACGGCAGGAGCCCATCCCGATTTGCATCATCAAAACAAGCATGCTCAAATGGACCGTTTTGTCACTCCCATGGATTGCATTTTATGGCGCGAGAAAATGGAAAAAAAAGGTTATTTTTTTTCATCATTTCTCATCAAGGCAGGAGGATTCTAGTCAAGTCCCAATTTTTGTGTACTTTCAACTTCGTGATTTAAGACATGGAATGATTTCAATTTAGTTGAGTTGTTGCGCAGCTTTTTAAGCAAGCACCAACAGCACACCCGAAGGGTGTCATATCCTGTTTCATTTATGTGTCGGCATCGTCACCTCATACATGCATATCAATATACTTTCTATTGCCCCAACTCTCTGATATTTCCTGACATATCGCGCTCGAGAGCCTCAGGCAACTATCCGCATTGGGGAAGATGCGCACCACCCGAGACCTTCTTTTCAATTCTTGATTAAGCCGCTCCAGCATATTGGTCGACTTCATTTTTTTGCGATGTTCAGGTGGCAATTCAACCACGGTCAATGTTTCCTCAACATTCTCTTCAAGCCATTGCACTACCGATTCTTTTCTCTTGCTGAGTAAGAACGCATAGACTTTTTGTAGCCGAGCCATTGCATCCTCTTTCGTTTCAGCAGCAAACACGTCTTGCATAAGTCTTATGGTAAGTGGCTGATCAACCTTGGCAAGCTTGTCTATAAGGTTGCGCATGAAGTGTACCTGACACCGTTGTTGTTTCACTTCCTGGAAGTACTTTCCCAGCGCCTTGCGGAGCCCCTTGTTATCATCAGTCACGACATACTCAACCCCAGTCAGACCTCTTTCTTTCAGTCCTTTAAAGCAATCATCCCAAGCCTCGTATGATTCACTGTTGACCACCCAACAACCTATCACTTCTCGTATCCCTTCATGCGTGATGCCAATCACCACCACAACTGCCTTACTGATAACAGAGCCATTCTCGCGTACTTTTTCATATCGCGCATCAATAACCAAGTATCGATATGATATGTTGAGTGGCCGCTCTCGCCATTCCTGCAGATCATGATCAAGCTGACATACCAGCCTACTGACCTGGCTTTTGGATATGGATATCCCACTCAGCTCTTGCATGATATGATTCACTTTGCGGGTACTCACACCCGTGAAGTACATCTCTGCTATCACAAGCATCAATGCTTTTTCGCTTCTTTGGTATCTGTCAAAGAGCTCAGGCTGGAACTCCCCTTCACGATCGCGGCACACTGCCAGTGTCAAGGCGCCCACCCGTGTGCTCAGCTGCCTTGTGTAGTGGCCGTTTCGGTATCCTTTTCTGGAATCTGTCCGCTCATATGCTTGAGCTCCTATAAACTTGTCAAAGTCGGCTTCAAGTACTTCCTGGCAGATCTTATTGATCATCTCGCGCATAAAATCATCCTGATTGATCAATGCTTCTTGCCATCTCTTCGTTCTCTTGGTACCATCCATATTGGGCTTTCTTCCTTGGTGTTTGTGTTGTTGTTATTATCTTAACACGAAGGTTGATGGCCCTCTTCTGCTTTTATGCTCGGGCCAATTTACACAATTTTATGGGCTTTATCAGGATTCTTGTACGATGACAATTATAAAGAAATAGGAATTGATCCATTGATTATCGATGTTATACAAGATAATCGTGAAGCTCTAAAAAAAAATCTTCATCGCCTTGAAAATCTTGATTTACTAGAAAATGCCTTAATACATGCCTTGACGCATGAAAGGTTTACGCTCTTGGGTATTTTATTCGTTCAAATGATATGGCGCAGTCAAGATCATAACAAAGAAAAAGAAATCATCGAAGAACTCCTTGTTTGGATTGAAATCTTGAAACGACGTAGTGATACAACACGGTCATCGCCTGGTTTTATTGACTCACTGGGCAAAATAAAAAAAGATCTTGAAGACCGACTTGATGTCATAGGCAATTTCATGCGATAATCGCGCTCTTAGCATACGGGTTCGATAGAGGAATCAGCACTACAAGAAAATTCTCTTACTTTGGGGTTTCTTTAATAACATCTTTTGCAGCTTTATCCTCTCGCAATCCCTGATATCGAGGCACACGCAAGCGATTGCCTTTTGTCCATTCGGCAAATTTAAATTCACCAACCAGTTTAGGTTTTATCCAGTGTACACCTGTGGTCGACTCTTCATAATTAGTGAATGGACACTTTTCAACTTCAAGAGAATGCATGAGTTTCCCTAATTTTTCAAGCGTCTCTTGATTAAAACCAGTTCCAACTTTGCCGGCATACATCAATTTCGTTCCCTCATAATAGCCAACAAGCAGCGCTCCAAAACCTGTCCGTGATCCTTTGGGATCAGTATATCCCGCAATGACAAGCTCTTGATCAGCGACACATTTAAACTTAAGCCAATATGGTGATCTGATCCCTTGATAAATGCTATCTGATTTTTTTGCTATTAAACCTTCCCAATGAAGTTTGCATGCTTCTTTGAAATAAAGCAGTCCATCGGGAGAACGATGATCCGTGTACTGGAGTATCTTGTTATAGGTAAGCAGTTTTTTTAAAATCGATTTCCTAGCAAGCAACGGCAATTTTCTTATGTCATAGCCATCCGCATACACAATATCAAAGATACAGTAATACACAGGCATATTTTTTTCACGAGCTGCGACTTTCGAAACATTGAGTAAATGAATGCGCGATTGCAACATCTGAAAGTCTGACAACCCTTCTTTATCAAGAGCAACAATCTCACCATCAATAACAAAATCATCTGCTTTTTGACTGATCAATGCTTTAACAAGCTCCGGATATTCTGTATTCATTTCTTTTTCATTGCGGGATTTCAAAATTACTTTGCCATTTTTTTTAATAGCTATACAGCGTTCACCATCAAACTTATGTTCCCATATCCAATCCTTGCTTGAAAAATATTTATCGGTAAGAGTAGCAAGCATCGGCTTAACAAACGTAGGCTGCTTTATTTTGGTAAGTTTATTCAGCTCTGCTTCACTCAGTCCATCGAATATATTTTTCTTTGCCATACTCATCCCTCAGGTAATTTTGAATGAGTATAAGAGTACGAAATGACGATTGGCAATACTAAGTTATTCGACAAAATTCTACCAATGATGGATCTTGGAAAAACCTATTTCCATGGATTTAGTTGTGTAACTGCGGTGGTACGTGGCAGACAAAATTCTCATCAGATTTTCAACGGGTTTTTTTGAGTTTTAAGAAGATTTGCAACCGCATATAACGCATAGGTGTGAATTTTATCTTTAATAGAAAAGTTTCTCAGGGGAAAACTTAACCCCATGCATAGGTTTTGGCAACCTGACGAGCTCCCCGAATAAGCAAGGGCATGCGAAGGCTACTGGTCGAATCCCGATTTTTGTTTATTTTTCCCTTGCGGGCCATTAATGCATTTTTAACAAAAAATCCGCAAGTTCATTTTGTTGAACTCTTGACTCAGTCCCTGTTTTCATCTGTTTAACGGTAACATACTGTCCTGCAAGCTCTTCCGACCCGATAATAATACAGGTGAGGGCATTTTTTGAGTCTGCTTTTCTCAGTAAGCTTTTAAGTGACCCGCCATCAACAAAAGCGTCCACCTTCAAATTTTTGGCATAAAGGGTATCAGCTATCTGAAGGGCGAGCGGATATTCATTAACACTCATAGGCACAATCGTGTGCAACGGCTGTTCTTGTCCTAAAGGCAAGCGTTCTTTTATCGGCTCAAGCATCAATACCACTCGCTCAACTCCCATTGCTGCCCCCAAAGAAGGATAATCTTTTGAGCCACCAATCAATTGAGATAGGGTATCATATCGACCACCTGCACAAAAAGTGCTTTGGGCTCCCAGCGTGTCAATGGCGACAAACTCAAAAATAGTTTTATTATAATAATCAAGACCTCGTACCATGCGCGCGTCATGTGTAAACGAAACGGAGAGTTGCGTCATGAGTGTTTGGACTGTTTCCCATTCGCTTTTGCAAACCCCACATAAAAAATCCGTAATTTTGGGTGCAGATCGATAAAGCTCCTGGTCTTTTGTGTTTTTACAATCAAGCACACGCAGGATGTTATGTTCTTTACGCTCTTTACAATTATCGCATAACTCATCGACATGCTGATTGAGAAATTCATAAAGCTTACTTTTATAAGCAGCTCGATCCTCACTGCAACCAAGGTAATTAATAACTAAACCATAGTTATTAAGCATTAACTTTTCACTAAAAAATCGATCAAGCATCGTGATAAAGAGAACGTCTGAATAAGGAGCTATGCAACCAATCGATTCAATACTAATCTGATTAAATTCTCGATAACGCCCTTTCTGCGGACGTTCATGACGAAACACTGGGCCCATGGTAAATACTTTCCATGGCGTTGTTTGAAGAGAGGCATTCAGAAATGCTCGCACTATCGACGCGGTAATTTCTGGCCTCAAGCAAAGGCCTTCATCATCATGCCCTGAATGGACAAAATACATTTCTTTGCTAACAATATCAGTAGATGAACCTACTGCTCTTTTAAAGAGCTCAGTTTTCTCAAGAACGGGAGTTAGGATTTCTTTATAATCATAACGTTTAAGAAGTTCGCGCACTTTATCAAAGAGAAAGTTATACAACGTAACATCAAGAACATCTTGAGTTCCTTTAACACGGGTTATCATGAGCACCTTACAGAATTTCTTGTATATTTCTTACGCGACATGCTAGAAAAAGAGAAGTATTTTCTAAGCGTGTTTACGGGGGAACCGTATGAATAAAGTTATACGAAAAATAGGTATAAATGCAATCTTTTTGTGTGCATTTATACAAGCTCATCAACGTGGTCAGTCAGTATTATTCGTGCAGCCACCCTTCCAGTCAGGTTCACCTGAACGGGAATCTCTCTTGCGGTTTCCTCCTGAATGTCATCAATTATCTTTTGTGCAATTTGTGCCGCTCGGTTCCTGGATTGCAGGATCACAGGAAATACCATCGTTCTTTCTGCCCTTTGGCATGACTAACCTCACGGTTACCGAAGATGGCAATAAAGATGCGGCAATGCGCGATATAGATGCTGCCCACTTAAATATTAAAACGATTGAAGGCTCATTTAAAAGTAACTTGATATTCACCGCCAAGCAAAATGTTTCTGGTTTTGGTATGGCATGGCGTCAACAAATTGCAGAATACTGGTGGTTTGAAATCGGTTCACCGTATGTGAAAGTTGAAAATAGATTTCATTTTAAGGAGTTAGTAAGAAATGATGGTGGGGGAGTTCAACAAGGCAACGGCCTTGATGGAGCACCGTTTGTTGCTAATGCAACCCAAGGTTTTAAACAGCCGAGCTGGAAGTACGGAAAAATTAATTGCAAACTCAATCTCGTAAAAGAAGGTTTGGCGGATATAGAATTAAAGCTTGGCTATCAACCTTATGCCTCACGATGCTTACGCATGTATGGATATGGTGGATTTCTTATTCCTACGGGCAATAGACCCACGGGGGCATATGTCTTTGAGCCTATCGTCGGCAATGGGCATCATTACGGGGTTTTTTATGGTTCACATTTAGGAGTCAATATCTGGGACTATAATGAGCATCATTTGGCCAGCTTGTTTGATATACATACTCGCTATCTTTTTGGCAGCCACGAAATTCGATCATTTGATCTGAAAGACAAAGAATATAGCCGATACATTTCTACGTACGCAAGTCCCCGCCAAGCTGAACTAGCTGCTGCAACGCATAACATCAATTCTGGAACTTCAGGGATCAACATATTTACGCAACCGGTTAATGTTTTTCCGGGCTACTCTCTTACGTTGCTAGGAGCTCTCGCCTATACTAATGAACGACTTTTACTTGAACTTGGCTACGGCTTTTTTGCAAAGCAAGCGGAACGTGTCGAAATCGATTGGGTCAAAACATCGGCGGTTAAGGATGCCACAGGAGAAGGAAAGACAAATCCTTTTAGAACTATCAAAGAGAACATTGCATGCGCAGCCGTTGAGGTAGGCGACTACAAAGAGCTTTTACCTAAGAACATTGATCCAATATCAGCATCCAATCAAGCACTCATACAATATACCTTCTACGCGTCAGGGGGATACTATGTTTGTGAAGGAAATTATCCCGTTCTTATTGGGTTAGGCGCATCGTATGAAACAACTGCTAATACAGCTTTTAATAAGTATTCGTTGTGGGCAAAGATTGATGTGAGATATTAAAGTATATATCTGTTACTTCAATTCTTTCAAACAAATCGGTTAAACCCCTAATCTGCGCATGCTTGATAAACGCTTCAATCCGGATAAGCTATCTGATGGGTGGATTATCTTTGGGGCAGGACAATTTTATGTTTTTTGTATTCGTATTCTTAAGTGGATGTTTTATAACATCAGTAGTTGGTATGGAAAAACCTGCTAATAACGATGCTCAGGTTATTTTCAATCAATTTGTGCGTGATTGTGCCACGGCAATCTACAGACAAGATGAAAATATTGTTATCAAACAGATAAAAGAGTCAATTGATGCTGGCGCTAATCTCAATATATTGATTCACATTCCTCCTAAGCAACGCAAAAATCATTACATGAAAAATAATAAATGGACGTTACTGCATGTCTTAATAGCGCGTGGCTACCAGCAAGCCGTTCGCTTTCTTTTATCAAAAAAAATTGCGGTTAATATTTCTGATGAAAAAGGTATTACGCCGATTCACTTGGTAGGCAGCGTAGGTGATATCAGTTTATTAATTGCCCTCCTGAACTCAGGAGCAGACATAACCGCCCTATCAAGTATTGGTAATATATTCCATTTGGTAGCCTGGTACAACCCCGATGTCCTTCTTTTTAAAACGATATTTAATTATATTGAACGAAGAAAGGGGCATGAGATAGCGCTGAATATGCTTAATTATAAAGATAATTCTTACGGATCCACACCTCTACACTTTGTCGTGGATAGATTATGCAAAAAGCTTTCAAAATTTAAAAACAACCACACTATCTTGTCACAAATATCTTTTTTTAAAAATCGTAACGATTGCTTATTGTTATGTGAACTTCTTTGTAATTTGGGAGCCGATGTTAATGCGGTTAACAGCAAAGGTAATGCAATTATTCACATTGTGGTTAAGTATGATTTGCAAACATTCTATAATTTTTTTGTGCGGTGCCACGCTGACATCAATGCACGTGATCGTGAAGGATGCACCGTGTTGCATTATGCAGCACGGCATTCTCAATTAATGCATTATATAACATTATTGCTCGACGCCGGTGCACAATTTAGTGTCTACGACAACAATCACTTTACACCGTTAGATGCTGCTCGAAATAATAAGGAAGCGACTGTGATACTGAAAACCTGGCGATATGAGCATCTTTTTCCCGGCCGTTCATCAAGTTTCTTGAGCAAGACAAGAAAAAAAATAAAGCATTATATCAATGACACAGCTGGTCATCCATTGGTTTTAGCCCGGTTGTTTGCTCGCAACTCCCTGTAAAATCCATTTAAAAAGCCCAATTTTTATTGACTTTATGCACTTTTTTGTTGTTTACTATTAATGATAAGATATAAACACTAAATAAAAGATGTGGCAAGGTAAATCATGGCTTTTCGCATTTTTATATTCTTTGCAATCTTTCTGGGATATCTTTCATCACTTGCTCTTGCACAAGATCAAGAGATTAAAGACCCGGTTGTTCTTTTTGATCGTTATCTGATCTCTTCTGAGCCAACAGAAAAAAAAATGTTCGCCTTAGCGCATTTATTACAAAGACTTCCCACAAAATCAAAGCACGAACGAGATATCAAAGAATTACTCTCGAAAGAATTTTATAACAAATTTGGCAAAACTGCAGATGAGGTTCTTAATCCACCTAAAAGAGGAATTGAAACCCGAAGAAGCTAAAGTAATTTTGATCCATTGTATTATGTAATTCGAGCAGGAGTTCCCATCGCGGTGGCGTTAGCACTCTATACAGTGAGAGGCAGGCAAACAGGAAGACATAATGAATATCAACAAGCCCTTTACTCACTTGAACATTGGCGGCGTGGAGGGTAAAGAGTTATGAAAAATTATCTATTATTACTTCCTCTTTGTCTGGTAATCACATTCTCGATTGCAAGTAATAACAAGAAAGAATTTCTGGAAGCAAAATCCAGTGGAATAACAAAAGACCCCGCTGCAGAGTTCAGCCTTTTGTTAGATTTTGCCGACAAAAATGATATTCCCGCAAGAAGTGCTCTTGCTTACCTCCATGCAGATTTGCCAGAAAATTCTGATTACTTCAAAAAAGAAAAAGCTCTTTTGGCCCAGGAATTTAGCGATAAGTATGACATGAGCGTTCAAGAGGCACGAGAATTCAGAATGCCTCACTCTCATTGGTCAGGGCATATCCCTTGGGTCGCAACAGGAACCGCTGCATCAGTACTTGCAATAATTGCACTCTATTTGCTGAGATACGGCCAACAACAAGCGCAAGGCCCTGTGCGGTTTGCAAGAGATAAAAGAACTGTCATCGAAGGTGCTCGTTTTTTGGGAAATGCAGGTCGCGGCAGACGTCAAAGACCCACTTAAAATAAGAGATCACAATGAAGAAAAGAGTAATTTTTCTCGGCATACTTTTATTAACGTGGAGGTTAAGCCCCATAACTAACCCTTACAGTATTTATTCGCTTGCCGTTGAAGCATCGGATTCTAACAATTTCGATATGAAGAATTTTTTAGGCCCAAGCTGGTATTTCTTACCTGAAAGTGCTACCAAAGAAAAACTTAAAGAAAATTTCAGAGCTAAATTTGGAACGCTCCCTACAGCTATTGCCATAGATCATTCAATCCTCATCCAGTTATGTAATAGAGATGAACTCTGTCCACGTCCAGCAGTGAGTGAATTGCAGTATAAAAAATTGCAGCAAAAATTAAATGACACACAGGCGCAGTGCTCGAAAGATAAACTTAGTTTGCGGCATGAGCTTGATGCATGCATCAGTTTCCATGCAGGTGATACCCATGAGACATGCCAGAATGCAAAAATTTTTGAGGAAAAAATTGGTAAAACACTAGAGCAAGTGAAAAAAGAGTGTGCTGAGCAACAAACAGACCTCGCTCATAAATTGCAGACGGAATTCTCTCAAAATCTTGAGCTGGTAAAGGACGGCTATAAACGCATCTACATGGCCAATCTTGCCTATGCGGAAGCTGTTCAAAAACTGAATGAAGCATATGAAATTCTTCAATTGGAAAAACCTAAGGGAAATAGCCAAGCCATAATTCATGCAATTAATGATGCTTACAAAGCTTATCAAGATGCACTTACAAAACTCGATGACCTTCATAAAACGTTAACCAATGTTGGAATCAATATTGGGATATCAATTCCGAATGGTTCGGCAATTGCAAAATCAATAGAAATCAGTGCAAAAGCTGAAAAATTAAATCTCAAACCCATGTAAATGTCTTCAGTGTTACCCTCCCCTAGCATGTCTTAAAATAATTTTTCCTACCAAACCCTTGCATTATTTTCCGTAAGATGCATATCATTGCTACGACATACATGACATGTCATGTAATGGGAAGTAACAAAAAAAAGGAGAATGTTATGCAAAATAATCGTAAATATCTGAGCGTGCTGCTTCTCTTAGCATGTGGCAGTTCAGATCTTAACGGATTTATTTTTACCGGACAAAGCATCTTTACGATACGAACGCCATTTCAAACGGCATCTCCAGAAAAGGAAGCTCTTTGGCATTATGATTGGCTTTCAAAAGATGATGTACGTGGAACCGTAGAAGTAGTCCCTTTTGGCGGAAGCACCTTTGGTCATAGCCTTGGGCAATTCTTCGCTCCATTTGGCCAAACCAGATTAAATGTCAGTGAATTTAAAGAAAGCTTTAGCACCGCTAAAGATTTGAATCAGCATAAGGATATTGAAGCTCGTCACTTTAATATTAAAACAAACCAAAACCATGCTCCATTCAGAAGCATTGTAACCATAAAGCCTAAACAGACCTATGCCGGTGTCGGTTTGGCGTGGAGACAAAGTATCAACGAGTGCTGGTGGTTTGATATTTCTGCACCAGTGGAACACGTCACAACCAAATTTGAATTTTGTGAAAAGATCGTTAACGATGGCGGCGGCGCAGTCAACGAAAAAGGACTTGATGGTCTTCCTCGCGCAGGCTCCATGAAGGAAGCTCTCAATAGCAAACTTCATAAGTTTGGCAGAATTGAACCAAACAGAAAACACGAAAAAACAGGACTTGCTGATATTGAAGCAAGAATTGGTTGGAACACTTATGACAATGGTGAAGCACATTTGCGATCCTACTTTGGCGTTGTGTTCCCAACGGGCAACAAACCAGACCCACGTTATTTGTTTCCACCCGTTGTTGGTAACAACAAACACTTTGGTGTGATGTTTGGTAGCAACTTTGGATTCAATATTTGGAATTGCGGAAATCATTCATTGAGACAAGAAATGGATGCCATGGGTAGGTATTTATTCCCTAACCATCAAGAACGGTCTGTTGACTTTGTAGACAAAGAGTGGGGCCGTTACCAAGAAATATATGCTAACGAAGGCGCCGCTCAATTTGCTGCTTCAAATCAGAATCCAAACTCAGGTACTGTTGGGATTAACGTATTCACCCACAGAGTGAAAGTTGAACCACGTTTTGCAACAACCTTTAACACTGCTGTGATCTATGAATATTGTGATTGGCTGATGGCTGAAGCTGGTTACAACTTCTATGCTCGTCAAGCTGAAAGAATTGAGCTCTGCAAGTTTAATAAAGATGCTACGTTCAAGCACGTGCTTGGTGAAGGACAAACAAGTTTCTCAAGAACATTGTTTGGAAACTTCCAAGGCGATAAGATTGCGATTGACGACTATACACCTATAGCGCGTCACGATATTAATCTTGTCACTGCTGCTCACCCACAGGTGATTTTACAGATCTTCTATGGTGCATTAGGCTTTAAGTCTGAAGCCTTCTCATGCCCAACAACATTCTCTGTTGGCGGATCATATGAATTTTCATATGTTAACTCTGGACCAAAAAAGTGGATGGTATGGGGTAAAGCAAGCGTTGACTTTTAATAAGCACTTAATTGTGAAAGAAAATGGGCCCGGAAATCCGGGCCCATTTTCTTTATGTAAAAATAGTGTAATTGCTAATCTTCTTTCTTCTTTGAGCTCGTACGATTCGCCTTACGTACTGCATCATAAAGCACGTACTCAATTTGCCCGTTCACACTACGCAGCTCATCAGATGCCCATTTTTCAAGCGCTTGATAAAGATGACTATCAATACGAAGAAGAAATTTTTTTTCATTGCTCATGAATAAAGCGTTCCCGTATTGATAACCGGTTGTGCCTCACGTTCAGATACCAAGGTAACTAGCAAGTTATTTATCATTGCTGCTTTCTTTTCTTCGTCAAGTTTGAGGCCTTTCTGTTCGCTCAATAATTTGAGAGCACTTTCGACAATTGCAACAGCTCCCTCAACAATCTTTTGACGAGCTGCTACCACCGCTTCAGCCTGTTGTCGTCGAAGCATTGCATGAGCAATTTCAGGAGCATAGGCAAGGTGACTAATGCAGGTATCATAAACCTCGATCCCTGCAAGCTCAAGCCGCGCTTGAACTTCATGCTTTAGCCTATCCGAAACCTCACGAGTACTTCCGCGGAGAGAGGCCTTTGCTTCATCATGAGCATCGTAGGGATACAGTGCCGCTAACGTTCTTATCGCCATTTCGCTTTGAATCGTAACAAACTGTTCATAATTTTCAACATCAAAGAGTGCATGTGCCGTGTCGGAAACCCGCCATACGATAACTGCGGCAATCTCAATAGGATTACCTTGAAGATCATTAACCTTCATCATGACACTATTGAAATTATGAATTCGCAGTGATATATGCAGTTTTTTTGCAAATGGATTAACCCACCAAAACCCAGAATCTCGTATGGTGCCCTTATATTTGCCTAAAAAGACTAAAGCTCGCGCTTCATTGGGTTGAACCACAAAAAAACCTGCCAGTGAAATTACGGTCGCTAAGCCAGCAATCGTGCCCATTATAAGATAAAAATTATTATGTAAACGCATAGATTGACCTATACAATAAAGTGCTATAAGCAGCAAACCACCCTGTATCATTAATGCGATAAATCCATTAATTCTTTTTGCCGCATACTCATTTGTGATTTTCATGGAAGAACTCCGTTTATGATAGTACAATGATATCATTATACTATCATATCTCGCTCTTAAAACAACTATTTTGTTTAAAAGCGTATCATTAGTAGCTTTATTTTTAACCAACTATCTCTTTTTTGCTATACTTTTCCTGATTATTACTTCTTGAAGGACATTTTATGAGCAGAATGAATATGCAAAACAAATCATTGCGTTAAAATAGACCAAAGGGGGAAGAACTTCCCCTTGCAAAGAAAACTTTTATTTAAGTGAAGGTTGGCGACTGGCTGCCGGTTTTGCAGGAGTTGTGGTAACATGTTTTGCTGCTTCTTCTATCTGAGTCAAATCAAGACCTTTTTTCTCTAGAAGTCCTTGAGCATTTTTTTGATATGCTTCCGGTAATTCCTTGTGATATAAATCAGTCAATTTTTTAGCCATATACGGTGGAACCGTTTTTGCACCATGCTTTTGGTTTGCGCGCAAGGCTGCTCGATTGATAAGATGAGTGAACTGCAGATACGAAGATGCACTTTTTGCTTCTTTTTGAAGTTCATTAGTGCTCAGACGATGCTTTTTCAGCTCATTTTCAATATATTTTTTATAGGTCGGGGTTTTTATTCCCTTTTCAATAGATATCATACGTTGTGCTGCACGTGCTTTGGTTGAAGCATTAGATTGAGGATTGGTATAAATTCGTAAGAAATGGGTAAATCGCTTTGCTCGACGACCTTCGTAATACTTAACAACAGAAACCGATACTTTTTTAGGCTTTATAGCAGCTCTTTTTTTTCCCTTTGCAGCGGGTTTTTTTATTTTTTGAGCTTCTGATTCAGAAGTGGGCTTTGGTTTATGAACAAGTACCGCACCCTGTATATCTAATGAAAGAATCATAAAAATGCCAACCATCAAGCGTTTCATGCGAATTTCTCCTTAATTTTACGAGACATACCGTTTATTTACGGAGTTCCCGCCTATTACAATAATACACTTTGTAGAGGGAGAAAAGCAATGGTTTGCATCGAGCTATTTGCCACAGCACTTCTTATATTTCTTGCCCGAACCACAGGGACAAAGCTCATTACGGCCCGTTCGATCCTGCTTTAATTGTGCATCAGTATCAACCGACTGCCCAGCCCCCTGGAGATTCATCTGTTCCATCTCACGTTCACGCTTATGTTCCATTTCGTGTGAATCAAAACGCTCAAGATTCAAGTGGAAGATATTATGCACAATCTCATAGCCCGTTCCATGCATCATATCCTCAAACATGACAAATGCTTCACGCTTATATTCAAGCAGTGGATTCTTTTGACCCCAGCTTCTCAGACCGATACCCTCCTTAAGATGATCCAGATTAAGCATATGCTGTTTCCATGCTTGGTCTATTGCTTCAAGGACTACCCATTTTTGAGCCTCTTGAACCAATTGCGCACGATCATCATGAGGAAGCTGTGTAGGTACTGGAGTGATAAGTTCGTAACGCAAGAGGAGAACCTCAATCAAGTCTGACCGAAGTGCTTCAAGATTATGAGTAGAAACCTTTTGATTCTTGAGATCAGATACGCTCATATTCACGAGCTTTGCAAGAGGAGCTATTATTTCATCAATAATCTCGAGCGTTAGGTTGTTTTTGGGATTATGCCTGGAAAAAATATGCTCAACCACGGTCCCGATTTGATCTTGAACAATAGAAAGTACATTGTCATGCCCTTCAAGCGCATGGCGTCTATATTTATAAACAACCATTCGCTGTTGATTGAGGACATCATCATATTCAATCAGATGTTTACGATACTCAAAATTTTGTTTTTCAACTTTTTCCTGCGCATTTTCAATAATCTTTGAGATGAACTTGGATTCTATTACTTCATCTTCAGTCATACCAACACGGTGCATGTTTTTCTTAAGATTTTCACCTGCAAATATACGAATCAGCTCATCGTCTAATGAGATATAAAAACGTGACTCACCAGGATCTCCCTGGCGGCCGGAGCGACCTCGCAGCTGGTTATCAATTCGTCTGCTTTCATGGCGCTCAGTCCCCAAAATATAAAGACCGCCAGCATTGCGTGCTTCTGGAGTCAATTTGATATCGGTTCCCCGACCAGCCATATTAGTTGCAATAGTAACTCGTCCTGCTTCACCAGCGTGGGCCACAATCTCTGCTTCTCGAGCGTGGTTTTTTGCATTTAAAACTTCATGCGGAATGCCGCTTGCAGCCAAAATAGAGCTTAAGAGCTCTGAAGTTTCAATTGAGATAGTACCAATCAAGACAGGTTGTCCCTTTGCATGACGTTCTTTAACATCCTCCACGACTGCTTTATATTTGGCATTCCTGATTAGGAATATGAGGTCATCCTTATCCATACGTATAGCTTTAACATTGGTAGGAATGGAGACCACATCAAGCTTGTAAATCTTCCAAAATTCTTCAGACTCCGTCGAGGCGGTACCAGTCATACCGGCAAGTTTTTTGTAAAGCCTAAAATAGTTTTGCAGCGTAATAGATGCGAGAGTCTGGCTTTCACGCTCAACAGTAACGTTTTCCTTTGCTTCGAGTGCCTGGTGTAACCCGTCGCTATAACGACGGCCTGGTAGAATACGCCCGGTGAACTCGTCAACAATCAAGAGCTCATCATCTTTTACCACATAATCAACATCACGCTTGAAAAGTGCATGTGCCCTCAACGCTTGGTTGACGTGGTGAAGCAATTTTAAGTTTTCAATAAAATAGAGATTTTTCACCCCAAAGGCACTTTCAACCTTGTCAATGGCAGATTCAGTTAACTGAACCGTGCGCATTTTTTCATCAACCTCATAATCAACATCTTTTTTAAGATGTTTGATAACATTATTGGCATCAACATAAAGTCTACTACTTTCATCAGAAGGACCCGAAATAATAAGGGGGGTTCGCGCTTCGTCAATCAGAATAGAGTCGACTTCGTCCACGATAGCGTAGACAAGATCTCTTTGGACATAATCGGAAAGGCGAAACTTCATATTATCGCGAAGATAATCAAATCCAAGCTCATTATTTGTTGCATACAACACATCACATTGGTAGGCCCTTTTTCGGTCATTGTCTTCCATATTGTTTTGAATACAACCAACAGTAAGGCCCAACGCCTTATAAATAACACCCATCCACTCAGCATCACGACGTGCTAAATAATCGTTAACGGTCACTAAATGGGAACCATTACCAGCCAAAGCGTTGAGATATAAGGGCAACGTCGCTGTCAACGTTTTACCCTCACCAGTCTTCATTTCAGCGATTTTACCTTGGTGTAAGACAATGCCTCCCATGAGCTGTACATCAAAATGACGTTGGCCTAACACACGCTTGCCCGTTTCACGAACGACGGCAAAAGCTTCGGGAAGAATTTCATCTAAAGTGGCACCCAAAGAAAGCTTTTCACGAAATTCATTCGTTTTTTGTGCCAACTGTTCATTGGTTAATGGTTGAACACGAGATTCGTAAGAAATTATCTGATCCACAAGCGGCCGCAGTTGGCGCAACTTGCGATCATTAGCGGTACCAACCACTGCTGCTAAAAGACGTGCAATCATTAGCTATCCTTAAAGTCAAGAATTTTTACCATATCGATAGTATATAGTAAAATCATCAAAAATGCATGGGGATCTTTAATATGGATTTTTCTATTTGAGAGCTGCGTAGCAAGGCGAAAGTCAAATAAAAATGGGCGTTCCGATGGGACGCCCATAAATTGTATCAGAAAATATTATCTGCCAACAACAACAAATCCGCTTCCATAGTGAAAACCATCTGTTGGAGTAAGAATAACAGCAGCAAGTTGCTGTGCTGCAAGGCAAAAATTATCACGTGAAATTACGTTATCATTAAGTGGACATAACTCAAACGTCGTATATGCTCGGGAAGTAAAGCCATGCCGGGTGATATTCATTGCTGTTTCAGTGCTGGCAATGATATTTATAAGAAATGTGGTGCTTGAATCACAAGCTCTTTGAAGTACCGGCGGTGTCGTTATTCCTCCCGAAAACGGGGCCGTAAATCCAAAATCACAAAATTCCCCAACCATTGGAGGTGTTATCTCTACGCCACGTATGACCGCTGGTACGTGTTTGAAAGGCTTCTTAAACTTAACTTCAAACTCAGCAATTTGGCCAATTACGTTAGCAGGACATGGAGCATCGGTTGGACAGGGATTTTGGACGAGCAATGTATGCCCAACGTTATTAGGTATAGTAAAAAACTCACAGCCTTGGACTATTTTCGCATCAGAGATAAGTATGGTACTACAAGCTGTGCTAGAACCAGGACAAACACTAGGGGTACTAGGGACAGGATTTGAAAATGTTACCCAACCACCAATGGTTCTTTGTCCTTTTTCTTTTTGTTTTTTACCGACTCTTTGTTTTTTGTGATGTGCTTGTTTAGCTTCTATGAAATTTGCACAAGCCAATAAAACAGATAGCGCTACAATTACATTTTTGATCATAAAATTTCCCTCTTTTTTTGATGATGCAATTCTACATAATGACAAGATCTTTGCGCTCTTATAAAATTTAATCCATAAACTGACCCTTCGTATCAAACCAACAGCACTCAATGCTAGCAAATCCGAAAGATCTTGCAACTTTTTGTAGACACTCTATTCAGATATTCCCACAAAGCTTCTCTAACAGGCACAAATGCTGCCATTCCCCTCTGTCTAAAAAATTTATTCGAGAGAAAAATCAAATTTTTCTATTTCTTTGTTCACTGAGCCACATTAGAATTGTCGAAGCAATAAATACAACATAATGATTAAATTCTTTGCATTTTGACCGTAAAGGGCAATATACTTCTATAATTAATAAAGTTACATTATACTGATTTTGTCGAATCGATGATGGAAAGGAAATATTTATGGAAGCGATCACGTTCATTGCACGTCCAAAAGATGGTATCATAAAAATCCCTAAAGAATATCTGGAAAGCCTTAATAAAGAAGTTCAGGTTGTCCTCTTAGTTGCTGAAACAAAGACTACAAAGAAACGCTCTCCTGAAAAACGCAAAATTAAATCGATGAGTATAAGCACCAAGGGATTAAAAATTGACCGTGAGAAATTGAATGTCCGATAGATATTTCTGTGATACAAATATTCTTATTTATTTGTTTTCATCAGACTGCCTTGAAAAACAGATTAGTGTCACGCATGTTCCCAAAAGAAATGATTCTAAAAATCAACGGAGCTCGCAAAAGAAACTAAAAATAAGACTTAAGAAAATTATTATCACTTCAAAGCAACAATAGTCATTTGCCGCTCAGACTCTTCACGTTCTCTACGATAGGAGCAAAATGAGGGATTACAAATAGTGCAAAGATTGTACCGATGATGAAATGACCTTTTGCCAATACCATAAGCCTCCAGCTGAAGCTGATTAAATTTTGGCACATCGAAATAGGTTTTGCCATCACGATACGCTAGCGCGAGCGTTCCATAACTGAATTCATTGACCCGTGCAATCATGTCCTCTTTAACCTCATAGCAACAAGACTTTGCCGATGGCCCAAAATACATATGAACGTCTTCAAGTTTAGTGTCAAAGTTCTCTTGAAAAGCGTCGAGCATTTTTTCCGCTATCCCTTGCACGGACCCCGACCACCCTGCATGCGCGATGCCAATGCAATTATGAGCACTGTCGTACGCAATCAAGGGAAGGCAGTCAGCCGAAGAAATTGCCAAACCCACGTGTGAAAGATTGGTGATTAAAAAATCTCCCTCATAGTCATACGGTCTGAAAGTTTCTAATTGCTTGGGGCTCGTAATGCAATATCCCTTATTGCTGTGGATTTGTTTGATTGCAATCAGATATTCCAAGTCCATAAGCTTATAAGCTGTCATAAACTGATCAGCTTTTAAAAGTGAATCACTATCACGTACCGTATAAAAATGATGCCGTGGAAACGATTCTTTTTTATCGCCGCAATAAATTGAAAATAAAGGCGCACTGTGAAGAAGCATATATACCTTTACGAGGTTTCTATGAAATCAGAGTATTTTTTTTAACCTCGTACGGCTTTCACGTCGTAAAGCCGGCCAGTTTTTCTCCTTGGTAGACCGCATTGCTGCGCTTTCTGCAGGCCTTCATGCTTTAATTTCTTAATGCTCATGAGACCCCTCGTTAGTATTATTTAAAAATATCAGAATGAGTACCCGTTCGAGCAAAGGCTATGTGCGTTTCTGTTTTTCGGTATACAAGCAACCAATCAGGTTCAATTTTACACTCCCGATATCCAACAAAGTTCCCTTTGAGTGAATGATCATCATGCTTCAAAGCCAGAGGCTTTTCTTCTGCCAGTAATTTCATGAGATCGACGAGCTTGGTGAGATCTTTGCCCCGCTTCTTCATCAACTTTACTTCTCTATTAAATTTTGTATGTCGTATAATATGCAACATCTACATACTCAAATCAGCAAGAAACTCTTCCCACGTTTTAAATTCCTTAGCTTTTTTGGGCTTTTTACCGGCTTTAATATCTGCTAAAGCCTCATCAATATCAGCTATAACCTGCTTCGTTTTCTCGTTCGGCATGTCGCCTTTTGAATAGGGGGATTCAAGCTCTTTGTAATATCTATTTAAGGCTTCAACAACAACATCACGCATGGATTTTCCACGTATTGATGCCATTGTTTTCAGCTTTTTATGCTCGTGTTTTGGTAAATCCAGAGTGAATCTAGACATCTCATTTCTTTCCATCTTTGCCCTTGGTTGCTCGTCAATATCCAAGTTAGCATAAATAAGGAAATAAAGAAAGATCTTATAAGCCGTCCGGTAATGTATGATTCACTTTGTCTGCTGCAAGTCGGCTAGTATTCGCTAAAAAATCATTCATAGGCATCATGCAAGCATTATTCACATATTACAAACCATAACAGATAGACAACCAATAGTTAATTTCTCGAGCTCAATGAGAAATAGAGGACTGATTTTTCTCACACAGCCCTCAAAGATCAAGGGAGGTTCCAGGTTTCTACGGCATTTCTTTGGTTTTAGTGCTAACCCCGTCTGATAAGATAGCTTTCCCGGGCACAAATCAATAAACATATATAAAATATACCAAATAGCTGAATCGGCTATCCCTCTGATGTTTTTATTGCAAATTGAATACATATTTTGCTACGTTAACAGAAAGATAAAAAACAAGGATCAACCATGAAATTTATACATGCATTATTATGCCTACTCTTATCAATAAGCACCATTTTGGACGCAGATAAGGGCGATGAGGTACGCAAAGGTATGATTTGCAAAGGAAAGCATGAATTTGAACCATGCGGTACAAGGGTAGCCAAAGTTAGTGGTCAGTGCGTAAAATTGCTTAATAATCGATTGGCATGCCGTCGTCCAGGCGAATTTTGTCAAGCATTAGCCGATAGAAAATCATCCATTGTTAACCACGGACGATGGGGAAAAGATAAAAAAGATCATTTAACGTGCATCGAACAAAAACGAGAAGCCACCGCGCCGGTAAAAAGCTTCCGCAGTCAAAAATAAAATATAAGTTAAAGGAAGTTTCATGAAGCATTTAACAGATCTACAAAGACAAGCTCTTGATAGCTGTATTGAAAAATGTGAAGAATTTTCGACGCTTGGAGAAATGGCAAAAAAAGTATGCGTTCCTGGTCAGAGAAAAGAGTGCAAACGTGTCTGCCAAGCAGACGTGGATAAAGCTAATGAATGCGTCACTTCATCACGAGAATGCGCCAAGCAGTGTGAAGAACATATGAGGGTATGCAAAGATCCTGCTTGTATACTACTTTGCCAAAAATGCGTTACACGTTGTCATTCTGTTGTCGCAAAACTAACAAAACTAACTGAACACGAAACTCCAGAGAGCCAAGAGATTGATTCTTGTATTGCTTCATGCCGTGAATGTATAGATGCATGCAATCAAATGTTTAAGATTTCTTAAGAATAAAAAACCAAACCTACAAAGGAATATTATGAAAACAGCACAATTACTCACTATGGCGGCACTTTTAACAACTGCTATTTGCGCTGCGGAAGTGAAAAGAACATCTACTAAAGCTTCTACCAGACCTGATCGATTCTGTGCGGGAAAGCGTGAATTTGCTCCCTGTAAAAGTTCAGAACACGGTACTGAAAGTCAATGTGTGAAAGGCGCTCAAGGCAAACTAGAATGCCGTCGCGCAGGTGAATTTTGCAATCCTTCCGAAAGCCGTTGGCTTAAAAAGCACTTTAAAAAAGGACGCTTCTCCAAAGATGAAAAGGGCCATTTGATATGCAAAGTAGCACACAAACATCATCCTCAAAGCAAAAAACCCTTTGGATCACGTTAAATTGATGTTATTCTTTTTTGGTGAAAACCAATTTAAAGCGAGGGAGGAACCAAAAACCTCCTTCGCTTTTCTCTTTCTAACTTTCTTCTCTTGAAACAAACTGGCCAATGGGTAAACTAAAAGAGTAGTCATTAAAATTAAGTCACAAGCTAGTCTTTACTATGTTTCAGTTTTTAAAAAAACAATTTGCAAAAATATATACACAGGTCACTTCAAAACTAACGGCTCTGTTTGGCAAACAAACGGTTGATGAACCATTGCTTCACGAGCTGGAGCGAATTTTATTAGAAGCAGACACGGGAGTGACAACTACTCGAGCACTCATAGAATCTTTACGAAAAAAGGTCCAACATCAAAGCATTAAGCAGGGTTCTGATCTAAAAGAAGCATTAAAGCAAGAATTGAAAGCACTTTTACAGGCCAAACAATTTGATGATACTGATGCGCATGTCTTTTTAATGGTAGGGGTGAATGGAACAGGAAAAACTACATTCACATCGAAGTTAGCCAATCTCTATGTAAAGCAAGGCAAAAAAGTGCTCTTAGCTGCAGCTGATACCTTCCGCGCTGCTGCCATGCAACAACTTCAGATTTGGGCAGAACGAGCAGGCACCCACTGTGTGACAGGACCTGAAGGGTCAGACCCGGCAGCAATTGTATTTGCTGCCTGCCAAAAATTTGTCACAGAACGGTATGACATTCTTATCATCGATACAGCCGGCCGTCTTCAAAATAAAACTAATCTTATGAAGGAACTTGAAAAGATACGCAAAGTGGTCGGTAGACAGCTTCCTCAAGAAAGAATCGTTACCTTACTTACTATTGATGCAATGCTCGGCCAAAATTCTTTTGATCAAGCAAAATTTTTTAATGAAGCAACTATGGTAGATGGTATTGTTCTTACCAAAATGGACGGCACGGGCAAAGGTGGCATCGTCTTTTCCATAACTAATGAAATTAAAATTCCCGTAGCCTATGTAAGCTTTGGTGAATCAATGAACGATAGTGCACGATTTGATCTAGATTCTTATGTACATGATCTGCTCGAAGCATGAAACAGTCAATCAGCGCGCTCATCAATTATCTTAGCGACACATTATTACCGATCTACGGTGATAAATCCGTAGCAACTGCCTCTGCATGGAAAATTATCCAACACATATCAAACCTTTCTAAGGTTAATCTTCTTATGATGCGTGAGCTCTCCCTTGACCAAGAAAAGATTGCTTATGTTCTTGATGCTCTTATTAACAAGCATATGCCCTTAGACTACCTTTTAGGCTCCATTCCTTTTCTGACCGTAACCATTGATCTAGAACCTCCTTTGCTTATTCCTCGACTAGAGACCGAATGGTGGTGCTCACTGGTTATTAAAGAGATCGAACCATTAGCAAAAAAAGCAACAAAGGAAAGCCCCTTTACCGTCCTTGATGTATGCACAGGAAGCGGCTGCATTGCCCTAGCGATTGCACAGCATTTTAAAAATGATAACGTAAAAGTTTTTGCCCTTGATAATGCATCCCAAGCTCTTGCGCTTGCACGACATAACGCACAAAAAAATGCCGTAAATAATTGCACCTTTTTTCAATCAAATCTGTTTAATGACTTTTTTGAACTACCAAAAACCTATGATCTTATCGTCACCAACCCCCCTTACATCAGTCAAGATGAATATGCCTTGCTTGACCCATCCGTTCGTGAATGGGAAGACAAAAAAGCACTCGTAGCAAACGATAATGGATATGGTATCATAACAACGATTGTGCAAAATGCGCCACATTATTTGCGCACGTTGTATGGTTGTGGGCAGCTTTGGTGCGAGATTGGATTCAAACAAGGGAGTCAGGTTTGTCAATTATATAAAACATCTGGATTTGATGGGGTAACATTGCTCCATGATCTTCAGGGCAACCCGCGGGTTGTTGTAGGAACACTACCAGGCGCAAGATAATGACACATCAGTTTCTTAACAACGAGCCTTCGATTAATCATTCACTAGAACGTTGGTATTTTTTATCTAGTTTCTCGCTGCTCATTGCGTTAATTATCATAGGTGCAATCCATGGATATACCTTGTTTGCCTTACACCAAGCAAAGCAAGACAAAGTGCGGATTGAACAGCTTAAATCCAAAATAATCGAGCTACAAAGCAGCTACGCACTCACGCAAAAAAATAACGCTTCCAAAAAACGTTATCAACGAGCAAGCATGCTCGCTAAGATACTTTCAGGCCTATCGCGTCTCTTGCCCACTGATGTACGTCTTGATACAGTACTTTTTCAAGCAGGTCATCATATGATTTTCAAAGGTACGGCACGGGAGGTCAAAGCATTTGAAACATTTTTAAGCAGATTACAAAAAAAACCGCGCTTTGCTCAGTATGTTGTCAGCAACATTACCCGAACGCAAGAAAGAGAGCAGCTTACTTTCACCCTCCTTTCACCACCTTCCACATAGGCCACCATGGGAAAAATAAAACAGCTACCACTACAAGAAATTCAAAAAATTGCAGCAGGAGAGGTTATAGAAAGACCTGCCAACGTCATAAAAGAGTTGGTTGAAAACTCACTTGACGCGGGATCTCGCACCATAACTGTTTATCTTGAGCAAGGTGGCAAATCACTCATGCGCGTTGTGGATGATGGATGCGGTATGTCACGCGAAGATGCTCACTTATGCATTTTGCATCATGCTACCAGCAAGCTGACAACTATCGAGGATCTTGAAACGCTTACAACGTTTGGCTTTCGAGGTGAAGCACTTTCAAGCATCGCTTCAGTCAGTTGCATGACTCTTGTCACACGCGAACCAGATTCAGAGACGGGCACACAATTGACCATAGCTCACGACAGGATTGTTAAAGAGGAGGTTATTTCTTGCAATCCGGGAACAGATATCACGATCACCGATCTCTTTCATACAATCCCTGCCCGCAAAAAATTTTTAAAAAGTGATGAAACTGAATGGCGCGCTATCTATCAGCTGATGCAGGCATTTGCATTAAGCTACACACGCTGCGCATTCACGGTCTACCATAATAAGAAAATGGTGATGCAATGCAGACCCACAGAAGAACTCTCCGAACGCATAAAGCAGCTCTACGAACCATATATGACTCAGACACTCCTTCCTTGCAAGATGATTCATCCACACGGATTTTCTCTGGAGGGAACCATTACTAACCCCCACTTCATGCGCTATGATCGCAATTCAATTTTTATCTTTGTTAATAAACGCTGGATAAAAAACAACAAGCTCACTCATGCATTATTAAAGGGGTATAGTGGCGTTTTACAACACGCTCGTTATCCTGCTGCCGCCCTTTTTATAACCATCGAGCCACACCAAGTAGATGTCAATATCCATCCGCGCAAAGAAGAGGTGCATTTCTTGCATCCACGCCGCATTGAGATTGCACTTGAAGATATGATAAGAAGACGGCTGGAGGAACATACGGCACATCTCACTGCCACCACCGTCTTAAAAAAACCTGAATCTTCATTATTTTCATCACAACCAAGTCCTGCGCCTTTACTGCAACGTTTTCATTATGAACACCCTGTGATTCCCACACAGCCTGCGGTACAAACATTTAATGAGATAATGGAGACAGTGTTTAGCCCTGCTCATGTTCAAGATAGTCAAACAAAAATTGCCGACAATGAGCAACACAATGACACGATCATAGACTATCAACTGATTGGTCAACTAAGAAAAACCTACATTATCCTTGAAAATGAGAGCGGTCTTGTACTCATTGACCAACATGCAACCCATGAACGTGTTCTTTATGAATTATTTGCTCAAAAATTTGATGACGTGGCCGTCGTTCCTCTTCTTTTCCCTCAGGTTATCACCTTGAATGAAAACGAGCTACAACTCATCGAAGAACACGCGAATTTATTTAAACTCTATGGCATAGACATGGAAAGAAGAGGTACCAATCACTGTGTTGTACAATCTCTGCCAGTCATTCTTAAAAACGAATCGATTGAAGATATTTTAAAAGACTTTATTGCGCTCCACCATGAAGAGTCGGGAACCCCAACATTGGACATGCTTCATCATGCATTGCGCGCGCAAATGGCTTGCAAAGCCGCTGTTAAAGCCGGCGATTCTTTGACCAATGAGCAGATGCACGAACTCATCTCATCCATTAATAAGGCACCAAACCGCTTTTCATGTCCCCATGGCAGACCAACAACATGGTGTATCAGTCAATATGAAATTGAGAGAAAATTTAAGAGAAAAGTATAAGTTTGCTACCAAAATCTCTGCCTCTCAAAAATTTATTGGTAAAACAGAATCATTTTACTACACTTAAAAGCAAAATTTACTTAAGGGTAGAAAATGAAGCGTTTTATCTTAGTTCTCCTCTGCATAACCTCATGTATGCTCCTGCCTCAAAAAAAGGGCTCTTTTGAGATCCCTTCACTCACTAAGGCACAAGCAACGACTCTCGGTCACATTTTAAATTGTCCGTTATGTCCTAAAATGATTTCAAAACACATAGTAAACATAAAAAACAGTTTAAAAAAAAATAAGCAAGTCACCTCCATAGAAGCTCTTCAAGCATTGGATGAAATGGCACAGATTCTCCCACAGTGTCCAAAGATAAAAATACGAAAGGCTGAGCTCACTAAAACAATCGAAACATTACGCGCTGAACTTTTAAAAACACAGATAAAAAAAAATCACAATCCAGAACCGCCAGCGATTACGTTAGGCAAGCGCATAGTTGCTCAAAAAAATATTATTTTTAAGCCTTCGACCTCTCCGCATCAATACATGAATGTGGTGGGAAGCTTAACTGAAGGTTTAAGGATCTTAGGTTCATCAATACCATTTTTGCAAACGGAATTTTCTAAAAAAATTACTTTTACAACCCCCTTCCACGATAAACCAATTGTGTTGATATCGATTCGCTACGAAGATATCACCTTTGCAACTCCCGTAGTTTCCGAAGTTGATGTAAATGGCTTTGTTGTAAAAGGACTTTCTCTTCCCCCACCAGAAACAAACGTAGGGTATATCGACTATATTGCTCTGGGTATTTAATAACTAATCGAGAAATCATCGACTTTGTTGCAAGGCTTTCAACTCATTGAGGGAATCACAGACATTCTGACAATTATTCGATCCTTTATGTATCAAAAATCCAGTGAGGGGAAATAGGGAAGCTAACGCAACTCTTAATTTCCACTCAGGTGTTCTTAAGAAGGTAGCAACGGTTACTAAGGCAGTTATAGCAAGAGCAACAGAAGGCACTTTCAATCGATATTCAAACGACTGCTCAGTACAGTCATATAAATAGGAACAGCGGTAGGTGTTCCATAATTTTTCTTCCTGTTGAATCTCTTTTGCAAATCCACTTTGAACATTGTAGTGCGTATCGTCAGAAAAGCCGAATGTGTTGAAAATAAGAAAAAATACAAATAATAAGATCTTCATAACCTCCCCTCTCAAAAAAGTATACTCTTTGTTAACCATTAAGTATAAAAGAAAGTAATTTTAAAAGAAAATACACAAGGATGAGAGATCCTATTTCTTTCAATCTCTTGACTTTAAGCTGCTTAAATTGATATTTCTATTAGAGATATACTAAACAAAAATAATAAGGCACAAAGTAATGAAAAAATTATTAAGCCTGCTTTTATTCTGCACGTCAACAACTGCTCTCTTGTCACCTAGGCAACAAGAGGGAATAGATACGGCAATCATGCCAGTTATTGATATCTCGGCTCAAGATCTTAAAGATTCAACATTCATGCTCAATGAAATACTTGCTGATGAATTTGTTCTCTTGGTCAAGACACTTAATTATCATTGGAATCTCGTTGGTCCCGAATTTCATGATTATCATGTTTTGTTTAATGATCAGTATCATCAAATTTTTGAGTTCATTGATCAGATTGCAGAAAGGGCAAGAGCTGTTGGGGGTATCGCCTTAGGCAGTATGGCTGAGTTTATAAAAGCAAGTTCCCTTACTGAGGAGAGCGGAAACATTCCAAGTCCAGTCGAGATGGTGCGTAATCTTCTTAATGATCATGAAGCGATTATAAGATTCTATAGAGAAGCAATTACTGCGACAGCTGAAGATAATAGAGATATCGGTACAAGTAATTTCTTAACGGAACTTATGCAAAAACATGAAAAAACAGCGTGGATGCTACGTTCGCTGTTGGAAAGAAGAAAATAATGCATATCAATCATGCGTGAATCAACAAAGATGAATATGAACATAACTAATACCAAGGAGAAACGATGAAGAAAACTTCAATAATCTTAACGATTGGTCTACTTTTGACCGGTCTCTCGACCTCTTGTATGCCAATACTTGATGAGGGAGATAATGAAATTGTTACCTTTGTGGGTAAAACATTTAAAGTAACCCTTCCAGGCACTTCAGGTTCAACAGGTTACCGATTACTGCCACCCGAGATAACGCCTGAAAATATAGTAACATTAGAAAATGAAAATCCAGCGGTAAAACCTGGTAGGATGCCAGGAGCTCCAAGCGTGGCTACCTATACTTTCACTGCTGAAAACCCAGGCACAGCGACAATATCTTTTAGCCAACTGCCACCTCAAGCCAATGCGGTGCCAGTACCTTTTAGAACCTATACCGTCACGGTAAATAATCTCTTGAGATAACTTTCTCGAGATTAACGCTCATTAAGGCTGTCATCGTGACAGCCTTTTTTATTATCACTCACCACGCGATATTTTTGGGCAAATTGTGAAAATTCAAATCAAACGCAGTAAAATAATGTTCGCAACCCCCGCCTTTAGCTTGCAGAGCCGGAAGGCCCGGATAAGCGACGGCGGAGGTTTTGGGGATGGTGGCGTGAACCATTCCCAAACGCAGGCTGCCAAAGCCTTAAAAAAAACTTTCTCTTTTTAAGCAAGATTTTGTCAGGCATTAAAGTATTATTATTTCATAATTGTGTTATACTAACAGTATCATCAAAATAGAAGAAACACGTAACAAAACCTATGCCAAGCACATACACACAACTAACCCTTATCAACAAAAAAACAATCGAGCCATTAGCCTCAAAGCTCCGTCCCCACTCTTTGACTGACTTTGTTGGACAAACACATCTGGTTGGACAGGGAAAACCACTCTGGGTTGCAATTGAAAAAAAACATATTTTCAGCTTCATTTTCTGGGGACCTCCAGGTGTGGGAAAAACAACGCTTGCCCGCATTTATGCCCAAGCTGTTGATGCTGATTATTATGAGCTTTCAGCAGTTTCAACAGGTAAAGAGGATATTAGGAAAATTCTTGAAAAGCCTGAATTAGAAAGACCAAAGATTCTCTTTCTGGATGAAATACATCGATTTAACAAAGCTCAACAAGATTTTCTTTTGCCCCACGTGGAATCAGGCAAATTAACGTTGATCGGAGCAACCACTGAAAATCCAAGCTTTGAGGTCATTCCGGCATTACTTTCACGATGCCAAGTATTTGTTTTGAACGAGCTTTCAGACAGCGACATGGATCACATCATTGACCGTAGCGGCTTTGTGCTCGATAATGAATCCAAAGCATGGCTCACTCGCATGGCAAATGGAGATGCACGTCAATCCTTATCCATGTTAGAAAATACTGCAAAACTTTATTGCCACATCACTGTTGAAAATCTCAAAAGCACCCTGCAAAACAGTCGATTGCGTTATGATAAAAAATCCGAAGAACATTATAATACTATTTCTGCTTTCATTAAATCTATGCGCGCATCAAATGGCGATGCAGCACTCTATTATTTAGCACGAATGGTTCAATCCGGTGAAGATCCTCTTTTTTATTGCCCGACGCATGGTAATTTTTGCGTCTGAAGACATTGGTCTTGCAGACCCAACCGCATTAACCGTTGCAAATAACGTATTTCGAGCTGTCGAAATCATTGGGTACCCAGAATGCGCAATAAATCTTAGTCACGGTGCGGCATATCTTGCCCAAGCACCAAAAAATAGAGATTCCTACCATGCTTATTTTCAAGCGGTTGATGATGTCAAAGCAACAGGTAATCTTCCTATTCCGATGAGCATCAGAAACGCCCCAACAAAACTCATGAAAGATTTGGGATATCATAAGGGATACAAAATGTATACCGATGAATGCTTATTACCTGAAAAGCTTAAGGGTAAAAAGTATCTCAGCCCTCAGAAATAGGTAAGATAACTTAAACGATTGAATCTATCGATGCATATGTGCTAACCTAAGGGTATAATAATGCATTGAAAAAGGAGATCGTATGACAGCCAAGAAAAAGTTCATTCAAAAAGCTATAAAAAAACCTGGCGCACTACGTGAAGAGTTGCACGTAAAGAAGGGCGAGAAAATTCCCCATGAAAAGCTTGAAGCTGCAGCAAAAAAGGGTGGCAAAGAAGGCAAACGTGCACGATTAGCGCTCACTTTGTCCAAATTGCGGAAGAAAAAATAAGTTTACTTTATTTGTTGAACATTTTTATATAAGCTCAGTGAGATTTTTACTCACGAATTATATGTATGTCTTTTAAACAATTGCTTATACTATTATCATGTTCGGCATTCAAGCTTCATAGCACATCCATTGTTTATAACTTACGCGTCGCTCAAACAACAAGAAGGCAAACCTTTCATATAACAAATCTGAAGCCTTCGATTGCCGCTGCAACTCTTTTTGGTCAAATTCATAAACTCCATGATGGAACTTGTCAGCATCTTAACGGTGGACTTGGAACTTTAATTTATTTAAATGGCCCAGCTTACATGAGTGCGGCATTTGCCGCAGGACATATTTCTACCCAAAATGATCAACAAGAAATCTCACGTACACAAACTGATGATATTCTTTTTACTGGAGGGTATAGTCACACCTTCGGCGATAGATCGCGTGCAAGCATTTCAGGATTAGTAGGCTTTCCAACACACAAAGACTTTGTATTAGAAGGATTTCAATTGGGAACAGGTCATAACGGATGCGGCATTCAGTGTGACGGCTCCTATACTTATTCTTCGGAGGGAGCACATACCATGATGGCAGCAGCACGTTATCTTCATTTTTTCCCACGAACCATTTCCCTTAAGACTCCCTTGCTCATAGAACATTTCAAGTTCGATCCAGGAACTATTATGGACCTTCTTGTTGCACATCATAGCTCTTGGGGAACACATGCTTTAGAGGTTGGATATAACCCTACCTTTGCACTTGGAGCACATATTTGCCCCGTTATTCCCGATTTTGATCATGAAGCAAGAAATATCAGAAGCAATTTTTATGCGGCTTATCAATATGGCTTTTTAATAAAAGATCACATCAGCGCCGTCATATTTGGCCTTTCATACGGATTTGATCATCTAAAAACCAAAATTCAAAATAAGTATGTTATTTCTGCATGGATTACCTGGGGAATTAACTTTTAAGAAGTCAATAAAAATTATTACCTCATCAATTAACGCTCTCCATCGAACCTGTCAATAAAGTAATCATTGAATTATAACCTTCAATTTTAGTAGTATTAATAAAAATAGATAAAACATAATAAAAAGGGTTCTGTATGTTCAAAAATTACTCATTTATTTACTTGATAGCGCTTTTAAGCATATCCTCAATAACTGCGGTTGATAATGAATTATGCACTGGTGAGCAAAACTGTTCGGATCTTAACAACACATGCAAATGTTACTGCTCAGTCAAGTGCGGACCCCGCGATAAGAAACCGGGAGATACGCCGACCGTTGTCGCATTCGACAATGACCCCTTGGGCAAACGATGCTTTTGTGCTCAACGTGA
The DNA here is from genome assembly GCA_963699715.1 of uncultured bacterium. GTDB lineage: Bacteria > Babelota > Babeliae > Babelales > Babelaceae > CAVOUX01. Next base: position 129,325 of record CAVOUX010000006.1, on the reverse strand, counting down.
TATCGATCTATTTGACCAGTGTGTTGAACAAGAAGAAAAGCTGGCTGATGAAGTAACTGGAGAGTACGATGAAAGCATTGGTATTTAAGGATGTTGGTACTATTGCATTGGAAGATGTAGCTGATCCTAAAATAATTGAACCAACCGATGCCATCGTAAGACTCACAACGACAACAATTTGTGGAACCGACTTGCACATGGTGCGAGGAACCATTCCTGGCATGAAAAAAGGGACCATCTTGGGGCACGAAGGCGTGGGCATTATCGAACAGGTTGGAAAAGAGGTCAAAGATTTTCATGTCGGTGACCGAGTCATAATACCTTCAACGATTGCTTGTGGTTCATGTGAATATTGTTTGCAAGGGCTTTATGCTCAATGCGATAGGGCAAATCCTAATGGACCCGATGCCGGCACCGCGTTTTATGGCGGACCAGCTCTTTCGGGATCATTCAATGGCATGCAAGCGGAAAAGATTCGTGTTCTCTTTGCCGATGTCTCACTCGTAAAGATTCCTGACGGGATTACTGATGAGCAGGTCATATTGCTTTCCGATATTCTTCCCACTGCATACATGGCTGTCGAAATGGCAAACCCGAAGCCTGATGATGTGGTGGCTGTTTTTGGATGCGGGCCCGTAGGTCAACTCGTTATAGCATGTTTAAAAAAATCTTATGTCGCTGCAATTTTTGCGATTGACAGAATTCCTTCACGATTAAAGATGGCTGAAAAGCAAGGCGCGCATACCATTAATTTTGATAAGAATGATCCTGTTAAAGAATTAAGGCGTATAACAGGAAAAGGGCCGACCAAAATAATCGATGCTGTTGGCATAGATGCAGATCATCCAGACTATGGCATTCTTAGCTTTTTTAAACATATTTGCGAACGAAAAGAATTTAAGCGAGAATTAGAACAAGTTGCACCAAAAACAAACCCGCATGATGGTAATTGGATTCCGGGAAATGCACCCTCGCAAGTACTGCGCTGGGCAGTCGATTCCGTTGCGAAAAATGGCACCATTTCTATTATTGGTGTTTATACACCATTGCTTGATAGTTTCCCTCTCGGTGAAGCGATGGGAAAAAATCTTACCATCAGGATGGGTAATTGCAACCACCGTAAATATCTGCCGATGCTTCTCGAGTGGGTTCAAAACAAGACGTTTGACTCAGATTTTTTTATCACCCAAAAGCTTCCTTTTGATGAGATTGTTGAGGCTTATAAACATTTTGATAAAAGAGATGAAGGTTGGATTAAAGTGATATTAACTTTTAATTCTTAAGATATTGCAAAGTAAAGTCAACAAGTCTTCGGCATTGTCAAGGTAATCACACCGAGAATGGGGGTGCATGTTGCCAAAAAAATTCCATTTTATGGAGAAAAATATTAGATTGAGATGGCAACTGAGACATTGTTGCATTTACCCACATTTGGCTCTATACTTTAATTAAGTGTTTATCATGGGAAAGATATGAAAGAGTTGTTCTTAAAAACCGATTCAAGAAATCGCATTTCGCTAACCAAGATTGTCGGAAAAGCCAGTGCTGTTTATAGAGTTACTATCAAGGATGGCAAGATAATCTTAGAACCTATGGTTGTTTATAATGAACCCCATAATTCGGACCAGTAATTAAGATATAATTTTGCCTCCTGAATAAGAAGTAATAAAATTATAACGGAGGCCAAAAAATGGGACGGAAAAAATTTAGCTCAAGTTTTAAAGCACAAGTTGCACTTGAAGCAATAAAGAGCAACGAGACGATAGCGCAATTGTCCATAAGATATGGGGTGCATCCAACGCAGATTCAAGCATGGAAAGCAGCGCTTGAAAAGCAAGCTGAAAGCATTTTTAGCAAAGGAAAAAGCTTTCCAGAAAATGATGAAACTCAGCTTGCAGAGTTGGAGCGCAAAATAGGTCAGTTGACGGTTGAAAATGACTTTTTAAAAAAAAATGTCACAGCATACCGCAAAAGGAACGACTAACAATGGTTGACAAAGAGCATAACTTTTTGAGTATGCGGCAACAATGTACGCTGTTAGGCATTTGGCGATCGAATGTGTATTGTCGATCTGTTGATGAGCCTGATGAAACCATGCTGGGCAATGAAATTCATGAAATATGGTTAGAGCAGACCTATTATGGTTACCGGAAGATAACTATTGCATTGCAAGATCGTGGGCAAAAGATCAATCACAAGAAAGTCTTGAGGATTATGCGAGAAATGAAGCTGCAAGCGATCTATCCGGGTCCAAAGACAACGATACATAATTCTGGTCATAAGATATACCCATACCTTCTTCGTGATTTGCCAATTATAGCTCCCAATCAGGTGTGGGCAACTGATATAACCTATATAAAAATATTGGGCAGTTTTATGTACCTTGTTGCGATCATTGATATTTATAGTCGGTTTGTTTTGGCATGGCGTTTATCAAATACACTTGATACGCAATTTTGTTTAGATATGTTAAAACATGCGCTGGAAAAAGGAAAACCTCAAATCATAAATACAGATCAGGGGTGTCAGTTTACCAGTAAGGCATGGATTAACTTAGTTGAAGGAAATGGAATTAGAGTAAGTATGGATGGGCGGGGTAGATGGGCTGATAACGTTTATATTGAGCGATTTTGGCGAACACTCAAACATGAATATTTGCTGATTCATGCTTTTGAATCGGTCGAAGCATTAAAAAGTGCTTTGAATAGATTTATCGATATGTATAACAATAAACGCATGCATCAAAGTCTTGGCTATAAGACTCCGGCAAAAATATACTTTATGCAAAATGAAAATCCTGCGGCCCTTTGGGGACACTCCGTGGGGCTTCGCCCTACTACTGCTTAATGAGATGAGATGGTGAAACTGAAACTTGAAATATAAGATACAAAAAATGAGGAGCAAAATATATCTTAATTTAGATCAAAATTGGTCTTGACAAGGGGGTGCACTTTAGTTAGCAAGCATGAAGAATGGCTTTATGCTCCTGAAAATAAGGAGATTTTAGCCCATGTCAAAGAAAGTCTCAAGCAAAAAGCCGATAGAGATCTTGGTACATTTGAAGACTGAATAGGCTTAAAACATGCCAGTAAGAGAGCTCAGATTTACCGAAAATGCCGAAGACACGCTAAAAGAATTAGAAAAAGATAAGTCTAAGCAAAGAATTTATAAGGATGTTCGCAAAACTCTTAAATTTATGAGAATGGATCTAAGGCATCCATCTCTCAATACCCATGAATTCGAATCACTTATTGGACCTAATGGTGAAAAAGTTTTTGAGGCGTATGCTCAACAGAATACACCATGCGCCTATAGAATTTTACGGTATTATGGACCTGGTCAAAAAACCATTTCTATTGCTGCAATTATACCCCATCCAGATTAGGCAGATTTTGAAATGAGCTTTTATAATATACATCAAGCAGGTTCAAGACTCCTTGGGAAAAACTCCATTAGATCATGCAATCAAGGCAAACAACGAAGAGACAATTGCACTCATAGAAGCTCGTTCTAGCCTCATTTCACGGAGGCTAACTGAGCTTGAGTGTGAGCAAAATTCAATCGATCTGCATACATTCAGAGAACTCATTTTAAAACGTGCCTTTAGCAATGCGCCATGGATTAATTCTTTGACTTGTGAAATTCCCAGTCTTGTATGCCTCAAGAATTTCTTGATCGTTATATAAATGATTTTAACTTTAAAAGGAGCTTTTTAGGGAAACTTTCGAAGTGGCGCTGGCCCATAGTTGTATTATTTTTAATTGTTCTCAAGTACCATGTCAAATAAGATCGGAACCATCTTTGGGAACTCAATTCTTTGGAAATGGACCCTTTATAAAATCGTTTCGAGAATAATTGATAAAATCAAACAAATCTGATGAGGATCGCCTGTGTGAGGCAATCCAGAGCATTCGAAGAATGCGAAGATGCCGAGTTTGATCCGTAGGGATTCCAAAGGGCTTGCCCTTGGCATGGGGGGGTCTCCGCCTTCGCATAAAGCTTCGGAACGGACAGGCAGGGGGGCCCGTCGGTCATAGCTTGCCGAGCCTGAAGGCCCGGATAAGCGACGACTGATGGCTCATGCAAGCCGCCCGCCTGGCGCTGGACGCGCAGTCCATAAGAAAAAAATATCATATTTTTTTCTCACAAATTCAATTAAAATATGAAGGTGCATCCCTCTATAAAATAAATAGTATGAGACATTGAAAGAAAACGAATGCGTCCATTACTCTTGCTCGCTTTATCCTGTGGACTATTTATGAAAATTTCACCCAAAACTCCCGCAGCTTACGGATCATGGAAATCGCCCATAACCGCTTGCATGATCGTACAAAACTCACTCAATTTTAATGAAATAGCGCTTGCACATAACACGATCTATTGACTTGACGGTTGCCCAAGCGAAGGAGGAAGAGTTGCTCTTATGTCATGGAAGAGCATGAAAATGGAGTCACCAACTCTATCGTCACCATAGATCCGCAAACCGGATCGCTTAAAAACTCGCAGCTGGCAATGACTTTTATTCAAGTCCTCGCATAAGTCCAGATGGCAAGCACCTTGCTTACATTACCTGGAACCACCCAATATGCCTTGGGATGGCACAGAGCTTTGGATACTTGATCTTTGAGGCTCAAAAGAAGCGCCTCGTTAGGCCCCTATCCAGCAGCGCAAGCAATCTATCAAGAACGCTCACCGCTTAACAATGTTGCTCACATTAAATGCCCCGTCATTATCTTTCAAGGCGAAGAAGACAAAATTGTACCATCAGCACAGTCTGAGATGATGTACAAAAGTCGTTTAGAAAGAAAAATACCTACAGCATATCTGCTCTATAAAGGTGAACAACATGGATTTCGCAAAGCAGAAAATATCAAGCGTTCACTTGAAGCACAACTTTATTTCTTTGCAAAAATTTTGAAAATACCTTGACTGAAGAAATCGAGCCAGTTGAGATTATGAATTTAGAGTCTCTATGCAATGAGGAAAAGTGCAATTCATAGGTCCCAAGCCTCTTTAATCATGTTTTGCCAAAATGGCCTTTGTATGAGCATTAAAAACCCTCAGAAGAAAACTTACCATAGGATTGCCCTTCAGGTAATTTTCAAATGCTCTGTGGATGGCACAAGTAAACAATTATGTGAATCTTGAAAATAGCTTCGAAATGAGATGGGCATCCCTCAAAATCAATTAAAGGATGCCCATTATTAAATAAGAATTAGAATGTTTTTAGCCATGCGGTGAGCGCACTTTGTACTTGAGGAAGCAACGCAGGACGCAAAATTGGTAAATAGCCAGAGGCAGGAATAAGCATAGAACCTAAGAAACTACTATCGCCGACTATTGATATGTGGTCAGTTGATACGTAGCTACGTTTAACACTTACCCCTCTGCTCTCCAGGACCCCAATACCAGCAGTGTTGCCCTTATAAAGAATGGCATCACTTTGAATATTTCCAGGCAATGTTCCATTTATGAGCTCATATTCTGTTTCAAAAATAAAGCCTCCAACACCAGGAATGGAATCTATATTCGGCATAATGGTATATGGATTAACCCCAGTTAACATATAATAGCGAGTTTTAGATGCAAAAGGATTTAGGGTATCATTTAAATCTTTGATAAATTGGCTTCTTAACGGATCAAATGGATTATCCGTTGGACCACCATTGACGTCTACAGCAACAATTGGAGGAGGAATAAGCAATGAAGGTATATAAACACCAATATAACCAACAATGCCAGCAACAATAGTAGTTGGCACCCCATAGTTAGCACCGGCTACACCAATTACCTTAGACGTTAATGCACCAATTTTTTTGCCTACACCCAAATGTTCATAGGCATACCGATTTACTAAATTTCCTAAACTCCACCCATACAAGTTTAAATTTTTGACATTGGCAGGTAAGCTCTGAAGACCACTTGCCAGCGCTTGGGCTGAAGTTGCTACTGGCGTGTGATAAGTGTCATATTGAAACGCAATAACATCACTATACAAAGCACCTTTAGATGGATTATTATTTTTTTTAAAGTTGGCTATAAATGAACTCAAAACTGGCATTGCTCTTACATCAGCGCTAAATCCATGTGTAACTATAGCAACATTGGGTCCACGTACTTGTGAAGGTTGAATTCGAGTGTAAGTTCCATTGCCATGCATTCTATAAAAGGCAACAAAATTGTTTGGTGGATCGATTGGAGTTTGGCATTTATTACATTTTTTGCAACATGGAGAATTGTTGCACTTTTGACAAGCTTTTTTGCATTTTTTTGATATTTTTTGAGTAGCATGAAGACCACTTTTTTTATGTACAGATTTCACCTGTTGTTGGTGAGCATTTACCTGCGAAATAAAAATCGCAGCTAAGAGAATAATAAGACTTTTGTGATGAGACATAAACGCTCCTTTTTGGGTGTAATTGATAAACTCATGTTAATCTTTGCTTGCTGGAAGTAGATGGATTCTACTCATCCCCGAGACAGTAATTCTGTCAGGGGGCCCACCTGGGGACTCCCTGTAACAACCATCAATTTTTTTAATGAGCTCTTTTTTTAAAATCCTCTAGTATAAGTTCCGAAATTCTTTCCCCAATTGTATATGTTGCTGCTTGAATATTAGCCGTTGGAATAACAGGTATAATAGAAGCATCACAGACTATTAAGTTCTCAACACCGTGCACTCGTCCGCGCTGACTTACTACAGCAAGTGGATCTTTGCGTGGACCCATTTTGCATGTTCCCGAGCCATGATATTCCGTTTGGATATTGGTTTGTAAATAGGCTGTATATTTGGCAACATCAAAATTTGATTTATCGGGAAGCATAACCGTTCCATTAGATAAAAAGTTCGCTGGTGATGGCTCAATCCATCCTGTAAAGAATCCAGATCCGGCAAGATTCTGAACAAACGGTACAACGGTATCCCTAAACGCTACTACAAATGAATTGATGTCCTCTGGTGTTTGAAGTAAATTGAGAACAATTTTTGGCGGTTTAGTAGGATCCTTTGAAACCAGTTTTACGTAACCTTCTGCTTTAATGCCTGACGTTTGTGCAAAAGCCGCAAACATATATTGTGATGTAGTATCGCCCGTTGCTGGATTAATTTCCAGCGTAAGCGGTGGCACATATTTATCATCATCTGGGTTGATATATTTTGTCGGCGGTCTCATTGCTGTTGAAAAAGGTATATCAGCTCCAAACGGATCGAGTATTCCTCCTTCATTTAATGACGGAGGAGCGGGTGCCATTTGTAGCCAAAAATCGGGAATCTGTTTGTTGATAGCTGATTTGAATAAGAAAAATGTAAGGGGAGTCGATTTGTTGGGCACAGCTAAATTAAAGGTATAACCATTTGTTTGCCATGCAATGGTTGTGAGGGGATGGTCAAGAAGATGTTTTCCTACGCCAGGCAAATCTTTTATAACCTCAATACCAAGTTTTTTTAATTCTTTCTTTGGTCCAACACCTGAAAGCAATAACAGTTGCGGAGAATTGAATACCCCACCCGCGATGATAACTGCTTTTCTTGCAAAGATCCTCTTAACACCACATTTTTTTGCTTTTTTAGCAGCAAACTTAGCATCTTGAGGTGTGCCACCCAGTCCTCCACGTCCCGTGTTCATTTGACGGCCAGTTTGATATATATTCCAGCCTTCCAAATATTCTACACCAATCGCTTTTGGTTTCTGGCCATCTTTCTGCTCAAAAAGTATTTTAGTGGCTAATGCCTCTGAAATAATCTTCAAATTTTTGCGATGTAATACTGGATAAAGATACGCTGGCGCAGCAAAACTACGTGCGAAGGTGGAAGTTGCCCCATCAAGTCCATCAAATTCTTGAGTAGGATAAGTGGCCGGCGTTGGATAAGGATTTATTGAAGAATAATTCGACGATAATTGATCAAACAAAGTAAACGGGATGTTTGTTAAATATTGAATTTGATCAGTGCTATTTGGATCAACGTCAACCGGAAAGCCTCCTGGTGCCCCTGGATAAAGCCCGGGCGTTTGTGCAGAGGCGGTTAATGCATTATATAAGGGATCATTAATAAACCCACCAACCAAATAAATTTTACCTGTTTTACTTTCCGTAGCCGGGTTAAAACCGCCTGCAACGTCTACTCCTCGAGACTCATCAAAATAAGGTAACCCAGTAGCCCCATTTATTTGAGAACGATTTTCAATTTTTTTAAAAAATGGAATTAGCTTATCATAACTCCAAAGCGTATTACCCTGCGCAGCCCATTCATCATAAATTTCTGGAATACCGCGTAATAATACGCAATAATTATGCGCGGTGCTACCACCCCATGAAGATCCCCTGGGATAATGAACAGTTGTAGCATTCTTACCATCTTTATTTAAAGGTTGGAATTGCCATGTATCAAATCCTTTGAAAAGATTGGTTAGTAAAACAAAACCGACACGAATAAGCTTTGACCATTGATTATTTTCTTTATTAGGTAATGGATCTGGTAGATCAATTGGCAATAATTCAGGTAAACGCGTGTCATCCCGACCTGATTCGATAACCCGAACAGTAAAACATTTAGATAGCCGATTTGCCAACACTGAACCAGCAGTACCAGCTCCAACAATCACAAAATCGACTGTTTCTTCATCTTTAGCTGCAGCTAAAGGTTCTGTAAAGATTATCGGAATAAATAAGAGAGACATATATAAGTATGATAAAGTTCTCACTGCAACTCCTTTTTTTACGTGTGAGTAAATCTTTAAATAATAATTGATGCGAAATTTAACCTATCAATTCCTGCTCCTTAATGTAATGGGAAAGTTTTAAACAAAATATTTAACAAATCATTAGAATAATAAACATTCTGTTGTCAACGAAAAAAGGCGACCTCCCCTGCCAAATTCAACATCTCTATTAAGAACAAAATTTGCAATAATCGCACTATCGTTTTATAATTGAAACATGAATAACGATCAAAAAACCTCTCTTATTGCCGGAATCGATGATGCAACCAAATGCCCCTGCATTGGCAGCATCTTTGTTGCTGGCGTTATCGCCACTGAAGACGCCGTTCAAAAGTGGCAAGAACTCGGCGTTAAAGATAGCAAGCTTGTTGCCCCAAAAAAACGTGAAGCATTAGCAGAAATCATAAAAGAAACTGCCCTGGGATATGTCATTCAGGATATCCCACCGCGAGTTATAGATGATAAAAGCTTCAATCTCAATGAGTGGGAAATGCTCACTGTTTTGAATATTGTTCAAAAATTAGTTCGTTTTGGAAATCCTGAAAAAATGTATGTCGATAATTGGGAGACTTCTGAAAAAGGTTTTCATCACCGGCTCAAAACGTTAACCGATGTCTCGCTTAAAGCAATGCTCTTGGAAAAAAAGATACGGCTCGATAGAAAAAAAATAGCCATCGCAAATTTTATTCCCGAACACAGGGCTGATGAAAATTATGTGGTCGTCGGTGCTGCATCTATTTTAGCAAAAACTGCCTCCGATGCTCAGTACCGTAAATACAAAAAAATCTATGGCGACTTTGGAAGTGGAAGCCCGGCTGATCCTAAGACACGTCTTTTTGTTTGGCAACATCGACTCAATCCTTTACCCATAATCCGCACTTCCTGGAACACCTATAAGACCTTATCGGTATTGGAAACTATAGAGGATGATCCACTCTATGCGCGAATAAAAATGCGCTCAGAGATCACCTAACGAGGTTTTAAACATCCGGCACCCGTTCCTGGGCCCTCGGAATCGGCCCCAATGTCAACGACAGCAGCACCCTTCGGGCACTGCGATCGTCTCATAGGAGCCTAAGCTGCATTTTCTATTAATTCAAAAGCTCCAAGATAAATCCGAACCAAAGAGGTGTCAGCTAAGAAAATCATTTTTTTTAACGACTGCTTTAACCAAATTATAGAATGCATTAACAACAAGATGGCTTACACCAATCCATATCCCCGCAAGAAATGCTGCAAATGCACTAATACCGAGTGCATAAGAGCCTCCAACATAATTGCTGATTGCATCACCCGATAAAAAGAGCGCCATAACTCCCAGAACACCTAACACACTTGATGCTGATTTGAGCCAAGGATTGGCTGTCTTTACTGAATGAGAATTATCAAAGCGAGGCTCTCTAAAGACATGGAAAACTATAGCCCCATACAAAAGATAGAGTAAATGCAACGAGTGCCGATATATTGTCAATGCATAGAATAGTGAGATAAGTGCCGTATGGAAAAAGAACTGATTGCATGGAGATTCAACCTTGATGTATTTTTCTACCTTATCCACGAGAAAAACGTACCCAAGCAAAATTGCAATGCCAACAAGATATCCTCCCAAAATATCCGTCAAAAAGTGGGCACCCAAATAGATCCTTGTCAATCCAACAACCCCAATCATGGTGACCGCCACAATTCTTAAAGCGGTGTATTTTGGATTTATCATCATAAAAAGATATCCAAAACAAATAGTCGCTGCGGTTGCCGCACCGCTCGGAAGCCCATATCCGACAGCCCTTATTACTTTTAATGAGTACAATAAATCATAGGGACGTGGTTGGGCAAACAAGAACTTAAGATCGGTATTAATAATACCGCCGATAACTTCAAGATACAGAAGATGAAATCCTGCTCGCTTATTAACAAAATTCCACACAAAGATAATGATCACGAGATAAGTAAAATTACTATCAAATATATTAAGAATCATAAAAATGTTATCAATAAACGGACTTCGTATCAATTGTACGACGTGATTGATATTGGTTTCAAAAAGATGAATCTCATGCATTGATGCATCCACTTACATCGACTTTCGTGCTTTATATTTCCCACGACGGTGGCCACTTTCGTTTCGCTCTTCTTTGCGATCGCCATAACGCCTCTCTTGTCTCGGATGCCTTTCTCGTTGTCCGCGAAAGGTATCTTTAACAAGATAAATTTTATGGGGCTTTTGTGTTAGAGGAGATGCCTTCATCGCCTCCAAACAAGAATGTAATCGATTTTCGGGAATCGAGATGTAGGTTAGATTTCTTAAAGTTCTTACTTTACGAACATCCTGCGGCAACAGCTGGCATGTTTTATATAAATAATCGCGAATCATATCCTCGGAAAATCCGGACTCGGTGCCTAACTCCACGCAAATTTCCTGTGGCCCAACATCAGCGGTAACAGCTCCCAAGTCTTCGTGAATAATATCTTTGAAATACTTGTCTTCAAGCGCAACGATAAGAGCGTTTCTGATTTCAATTTCATTAAACGAGTCAATAAGTTCAGTCAAAGCCTTGCGCACAGGGGATGGCTTTGTAATTTGTTGTTTTGCTTGTTCAATAAAATCTGGAACCGCAGCAATTTTGGCGTTAATAATAGCATCGAGTGGTGGAATAGGAATTTGTTGAAGATGGATATTGGCTGCTTTTTCAAGCCTTCTAATAAAATAATTTTCTGATGGTGACACGAGGGTTATTGCGATGCCCTCTTTCCCTGCACGGCCGGTTCTGCCGATACGATGGATGTAGCTTTCTGTTTCGTCAGGCACAGAAAAGTTAATAACGTGAGTAAGATCTAAAACATCGATACCACGCGCTGCCACGTCTGTCGCCACCAAGATATTAAAATCTTTATGCTTAAATCCCTTGATAACCCGGTTTCTTAACTGCTGTTGCATGTCCCCATGCAAACAATTTACCTTGAATCCAAGGCTTGCCAACTGCTCCATGACTTCGCTTGCAAGAACTTTAGTTTTACAAAAAATGATGCCATAGAATTCTGGGGCTGATTCAATAAAACGTGCTGTCGCCATAATTTTATTTCGTGCCGGAACAACGCAATAATACTGCTTGACTTGAGTACTCACTATACCTTTTGCCGTCGCTCTCACTGAATGAACATTTTTCATATGAGATTTTATGAGATCTTTAATCCCTGGACGTACCGTTGCTGAAAACAACCAAATTTGACGATCTTTTGGTGCCGCTTCAAGAATGCTATCAATTTCTTCCTTAAATCCCATATCGAGCATGATATCTGCTTCATCCAGCACAAGTACTTTTAGGTGCTTAAGCGATAACGTTTTTCGACGTAAATGATCATTCAAGCGGCCAGGCGTTCCAACGATTATTTGGGCTCCTTGTTTGATATTATTAATCTGACGGTCTATGGGCATTCCACCATAAACCGCTACGATATTAAGAGGCGTATCTCGTGCAAGCTCCTTAAGACTTTCATAGATTTGCAAAACGAGTTCTCGTGTAGGAGCGATGATAAGACCTTGAACCTCTTTTATCGGCTCCATTGCATGAAGCAAAGGAATACCAAAAGCTAACGTCTTGCCCGTTCCCGTTTGCGCTTGAGCATGAATATCGCTCTTTAAATTATTAAGCAGAAAGGGTATAACTTTAGATTGAATTTCAGTGGGCGTGGTAAACCCCAAAGTATTGAGAGATTTTTGCACACCTGGTTGTAGGGGAAAATCAGAAAACGTATTCACGGTATCCTTTCTGCATATAATTTATCGTACTATAATATAGCAGCAACTACATTCTTGCCTCAAGATAATCACATTATTCGCTTCATTTTAGCAATGCTTGGTAACATTACCCCTGATTTTTATACATAAACAAGCAAATCTAACCCTGATTTTTATACGTATCTCTCTAAATCTTACCCTGATTTTTATACATGATAGCTATGTTTTTTGTTTGATTTTTATACATAACCATGATAATCTTAGTCTGATTTTTATACATTATCAGGATAAAATGAAGAGAATTATCGATTATCACCTTTTAGAGTGGAAAAATCGTGAAGATAGAAAGCCTCTTTTATTAAGGGGTGCTCGACAGGTTGGCAAAACCCATGCTGCAAGAATTTTAGGAAAAACGTTTTCAAATTTTGTCGAGATCAACTTAGAATCCAATGAGGCTGCTCGGCAAATTCTAGAAAAAGATCTTGATGTAAACCGTATTATTTTGCAACTTTCAGAGTTATTGCAAAGAAAAATTACACCCGGTTCAACGCTTCTTTTTTTTGATGAAATTCAAATGGTTCCGAAGGCGATTCTCGCTTTAAGATATTTTTATGAGCATGTTCCTGAGTTACATGTTATAGCGGCAGGTTCTCTTCTTGATTTTGCAATTGAACAAGTCGGGATTCCCGTTGGCCGTGTGTCAACGCTTTATATGTACCCCGTTTCTTTTATTGAATTTTTAGTTGCTCTTGGACATAAAGAATGGGCAAAGCTCATCATCGATTATAACATTGCCAAAAAATTCAGTGACCCTTTACATGAAAAGTTGCTCGCTCTTTTAGGATCTTATCTTGCAATTGGAGGCATGCCTGAAGCAATAAATGAATGGATTAAAACTAATGCATCGCGAAATGTAAAAATAGTTCATTCGGATCTTATCTATACCTATGAACAGGATTTTGGAAAATATGCAAAAATACATCAAATTAAATATCTCCACCTTATCTTCCTCAAGGCCATAGAACAATTAGCTCACAAATTTATGTATGCTCGTGTCGGTGAATACCAAAAAAGGGAGCTAGCCCCAGCTCTAGAACTTTTAGAAAAAGCGGGACTCCTTTACAAAATAATACGTACTTCAGGTCAAGGTATACCTCTGGGCGCACAATCAGACCTCAATGATTTTAAAATTGTTTTTTTAGATGTAGGTTTAAGTCAAGCTCTTTTGAAATTCGACATAACGCAATGGATTATTGAACCTTTAAAGGCATTTATAAATAAGGGAGAGATCGTAGAAGCATTTGTTGGACAAGAGCTCCTAGCCTATTCAGATCCAATAAAAAAAGAATCCCTCTTTTATTGGACACGAGAAAAAGAGCAAGCCAAGCTGAAGTTGATTACCTCATTCAACTTCAAGAACATATTGTACCAATTGAGGTAAAATCAGGCATGAGTAAAAGAATTAAGAGCCTTCACATTTTCTTAGACTCACACCCCCATTCTTCATATGGTATAAGATTTTGGACAGAACAGGCGGGAATCGACAGGCAAATCCACTCGTATCCGACTGTATGCAGTTATTAGTCCTATCCTAAGCAATCATCATATGCGCAACGCGCTCTGAGCTTAGTGAGCGATACCTGACATCATTTGCACAATTATGTTGAAGCTGCAGACGTAAACAAAAGATTTTTTCCCTATGTTAGAAGGACAACTGAGATAGTAATGACTTTATATTTCTATTATGTGTGCCCACATTTAAAGGGGTATTCACCATCGCCATCTCGAGCATTAACACTGCGCCGCTTTAATCAATTTTTGTACCATGACACCGCAACCGCTTGCTGCTGCATCATGCAAAGGTGTCCTTCCACGAAGGTCTCGAGCATTAACATCGATCCCTCGCGCCCGCAGTAAAACCCCTACCACAAACTGGCCAGTAATACAGTTTGAAACAGCACAATGCAAAGGTGTTCTGCCTTCATTATCTCGCGCATTAACATTGACTCCGTCGACAGCAAGCAATATTCTTACAACGTCCTCGTGGCCCATGTGGACAGCATTATGTAAAGCGGTACAGCCATTGCAAAAATTGACCTGTGCGCCCTTGTTTAGTAATACTTGTACTAATGAACCATGACCATGTTGTGCAGTCGCCAATAATTTTTCATTTAGTTCAGCGGCAGTTGCTGCCTCACAAGCATCAATTTCATCCTGGGTTGGAATCGGATATCTGCTTTCAAGAGTATGGCCGAGCATTCCACTACAACGAGCGCAGCTGACACGAGATGCTGAAGGTCGTTCCATGGATGCACCATATGATGAAGAAACTAACCATGCGGTGAAAATTATTCTAAAAACTGCTTTTGATTCTTTTAATACCATTTTATTCATCCATCTTTGAGCAAATATAAACTGACGAATCTTAATTATGCTACACCTTCTCACCAAATACAAGTCTGACCATTTCATGGCCTTAACACCCGACATTTTTAATAAGATTTGGGATGAACGGTGAGATTCAAAATAGTCAAACAGAGAGTAAAATAATATTCATAACTAAAACGCCTTTATAGACAAAGTACAAATCAAGGACGCATGTTAGCCATCGCTGCATTAAAATGCAGCCGTGGCGTACTGGGCGGCCGTAGGGGTCCAGCGGAAAGCTGGCGTGGGATTGCAAAGGTGCGCACGCTGAGCGCCTTTGCCTCCGGCCGAGTAGGCCCAAAAAACACTTTATTATTACCGAAAATTACAATTTACAACCAGACCAAATCTATCTTTTGCAAACATTATTTTTTGTCAGGTACTGAGTTTCATGGCTAAAGCAGGAGAAATTTTACCAATTCAGTGCTATAATCGTTAATAATCAAGTCTCCTTTGAAAGGATTATTAGATGAAAAAAATAATCTTGTCCTGCGCATTCCTTCTTCTGTTCAGCTCAAGCCTTACTCGAAAACGACCCTCTATACTATCAGAGTCAAAAGAAGAAACCTGCGATCAACTTGCACAAAAAGCTTTTGAGAAAACCAATCAATTTCGAGAAAGCAAGGGATTATCCAAACTCATTTGGCACCAAAAAGTCTCCGACATTGCCTGCGAGCATTCAATGAACATGGCGTCGAAAAAAGTTGCTTTTGGTCATGCGGGATTTGAAGAGCGAGTAAAGAAATTTCCATTTCAATACACGAAAGTTGCTGAAAATGTGTTTATGGGTAATCATCAAAAGAATATAGCACAAATTGCAGTTGACTCCTGGATTAATTCACCCGGGCATTTAAAAAACTTGATTGGACCCTATAAGATCTGCGGAATAGGTGTTTATAAGAGCTCAGAAGGATATTGGTATTTTACTCAGTTATTCGCTTCATTTTAAGATTTTGTGGACTAACCCAATTTTTTTATACCAACCTACATTGCATGAAAAGTAAGCAAGATCTGCTATCTAGGTGAAGGGAATGTTCAGGAAAATGGCGAAATTTATATTAATTCATGAGGGATTTTATGGTGCTAGTGCTAAAAAAGAGTAAAAGTTTCCCGAAACATCGACTCGGGCTCGACCATCCACGATCAAAATTTACCTCATTTGACCAAAATAATCTTATGAATTACATTATAGATAGGCCATTATTGGGATTTTGTTAAAATGTCTCTTATTAGTAGCAAAGATGTATTCTATTTTCTCGTTCTTATTTATTTTGCACTCATCATGAGATTAGCGCTGAGCTATACCTTAGCCATATTCGCTCTGGGCGCACTACTGTGGTTAGCCTATAAATATCTGATAGCTCAAGAAAGTAATTCCACCATTGATTATGAAGAATACCCTTTGCCCTCTGAGGTCTACATTTTTATTTACGTAGCGGTCTTTGTCATCAGTTGTATGATGAGGTGGTACTAAGGGGTATGCAACAGCATTCAACGAGCATCTGCCTGAAGACGGACAATCTAATCAATGATATACTGAGAAAATAAGTTATACCAAACACGCAAAAAATTTCATGAAAAAAATTCTTATCAAAATAAAAGATATCAAAAAAAGTTACGGGAACGTTGAGGTATTAAAGGGTATAAATCTTGATATTTACGAAGGCGAGATACTCAGCCTCTTAGGTGTAAACGGTGCAGGCAAAACAACCTTGTCATCAATTATTGCAACGCTGCATCCTGCAACCGATGGCGATATTGAATTTCGTGAACATTCAATTTATGACAATGTTCCTGATTTTAGATTTAAATTAGGTTATTGTCCCCAAAAGCCTAATCTAAATCCTCTGTTAACCCTTGAACAAAATCTTTCTTTCGATGGTAAGTTTTATGGCATGCGCCCTGAAGTCATTAAGGAACGCATAAAGCAGTTATCAGAACAGTTCGAACTTGGCCAATATTTAAAACAGAAGCCTTCAATTCTTTCCGGAGGCTATAAACAGAGATGCATGATCGCTAGAAGTTTACTTCACAGACCTGAATTTATCATCCTTGATGAACCAACGGTAGGGCTTGATCCCCATATTAGAAGAAATCTTTGGGAAATGATAAAAAATTTGAAACAAGAGGGAATAACGGTCCTGTTAACCACCCATTATCTTGACGAGGCAGAAAAATTGTCCGATCGGGTTTGCATTTTGGATAAGGGCCAAATAAAACTTATCGATACACCTGATCAATTAATGGCCGATTTTAAACAAAGCAATCTTGAAGATGTGTTCATTGAATTATTAAAAGCGGGACAAAGTTAAAGCCAGATGGTGAAATGATTATGAATATAAAATTTTATGCAACGGTTTTTAAAGATCTTATCCTCTCAGACCTTATTATTTTTAAACAGGTTTTTTTTGGTAAGTTTGTTGATCTCACCATCTGGGTGGTGCTCACGGTCATTGTTACAGGATATGTTATGCCTCTTTTTGGATTAGCGAATGACTTTGGCACATTTCAGTTTGCTGGTATTCTTGCCTCAATTGGACTTTTTGAGCTTTATAGTAACATTGTCGATATGGTTACAGATCTTGAAGGTGATCGAATTATTAACTATCGCTTAACGTTGCCAATACCATCATGGTTAGCAATTACGAGCAAGGCAACGTATTATTTTATCATCTATTTTATACTTGCAGTATCCATGTTGCCTGTAGGAAAATTATCTCTCTGGTATCAATTCGATTTAACTCAGGTCAATTATTTTAAATTACTTCTCATATTCATTTCGGCAAGCGGGTTTTATGCATGCTTTGTCTTATGGGTATCAAGTTATATCGAAAACATGACGAAACTTGGAAACGTGTGGTCACGTTATATTTTCCCCATGTGGTTTTTGGGCGGTTTTCAATTTTCATGGATAAAGCTCTATCAAGCGCTACCCTCGCTTGGCTTGATAAATTTATTCAATCCTATGATTTATATTACCGAAGCGATGCGTACTGCGATTTTAGGGCAACAAGGGTATCTTAATTTTTGGCTCTGCATGCTTGCCATAACTCTTTTTTCAGGGGTCTGCTTTGCATTGGGAATGCAAGCGTTGAAAAAAAGGCTTGATTTTGTTTAACAAATTCTACCGCTTTTTCCAACAGCCCAACAGATGGTCATTGACCATTCCAACCGCTTGCATATAAGCATAAGTAATTGTTGACCCAACAAAGGTCATGCCTCTTTTTTTTAAATCTTTTGAGAGCGCGTCACTTTCAGCGGTAGTTGCCGGCAACTCATTCATAGTTTTCCACTTATTGATCATCGGCTTGCCATTTACAAAGCCCCATACATAACGGTCAAATGAGCCAAACTCTTTTTGGAATGCCAAAAAAACCTTGGCATTCTTACGCGCACTATAAATCTTTAAACGGTTTCGAATAACCTTTGGATTTTGAAGTATTTTGTCCAATTCGCCATCAGTCATCGACGAAACTTTCTTTGGATCAAAATGATGGAATACTTGACGATAAGCCGCCCTTTTTTTTAGAACGGTTATCCAGCTCAATCCAGCTTGCGCACCTTCCAGAATAAGCATTTCAAAAAGATGTTTTTCATCATGTGAAGGAACGGCCCATTCTTCGTCATGATAGTGAGTGTACAATTCATTGCCAGATTCTCCACCAAAACAACGTTTTTTACCATCTGTACCAACATTGATTGCTTTCTCCTTATCGCCCAACATTTGTTTATTCAAGGCTTGAGTTTAACAGTATCATGTCTTTCAGGGTAATAGAACAACACTATTTGACGTATTCTTATGAAAATTTATTTATTGCTGCAAAGCGTATAACGGTTGCCTTTCTACACAGAGAGCACCTCACTCACGTGAAGTTGAAAACATCGATGCATTGTTTAAAAACTGCGCAATTTTTGCTTTGGCATAAAGCGGTCCATCACTCAGCTGATCAAATTCATCAGCAATGGTACCACCTTCAATTAAATAGACACGATCAAGAAGCATCCGAACAAATTCCATATCTTGACTTGAAATAATAATGATGGTTCCCTGGGCCTTTAGAATATTTAATTTCTGCGCAAGCTTGGTGCTATTAACCGGATCAAGAGCACTTGTCGGCTCATCAAGAACTAAGACGCGTGGTTGCATTACTAATGCACGCGCAAGGGCAATTCGTTGCTGTTGTCCACCAGAAAGCTGTGATGGAAATGATGATACAAAGGCCTCCATTGCAAAATATGCCAAAAGATCTTTAACCTGACGTGTTGCATCCTCTCGTGTTACCTTTTTTACCACCATAAGCGGCTGCACACAATTTTCAAGAACGGACAAGTGAGGAAATAAGTTTGCTTCTTGGGACACAATCCCAAGGGTTGCTGCCCGCTCATCGCGGTTAAAGATGCGAAAATCTTTTTCATTCAACAAGATAAGGCCTTGATAGTTTTGTTCAAGGCCCACTAAGCATCTTAGCAAAGAGGTCTTACCAGCACCACTGGGACCAATAAGCATGGTTATACGTCCTGATGGCATGGTGCACGAAAGATTGTTCAATGAAGCGCACTCTCGATAAAAAAGAGATAGATTATTTACTGTTACCATAATAAACCCTTTTCTCAATAAAACGCGAAAGAAATAAAAGTATTAATGACATGAGCACGTACAAAAATGCGATTGCACAATATACAGGAACGGGATTCATCTCGCGTGCGATAATATTCATGCCAGTGCGTGTCAGCTCCAAAACACCTATCGTCGAAACAATCGAAGTACTTTTTAAAAGTTGATCAAGTTCACTAATGACCATTGGCATTGCAATCCGTAGACATTGGGGAAGAATAATGAAGAGTACTGTTTGAAAAGAAGTGTACCCCAGTACAAGCGCTGCCTCCCATTGACCAACTGGAATCGCGTTAATGCTGCCGCGCACTATTTGACTCATGTATGCAGCAGAACAAAGGCCAAGCGAAAGTATGGCAGCCTGTGTTCCAGATAAGTTAATACCGAGTATTTGGGGCAATACAAAATAAGCCAAAAGCAATTGCACATAAAAAGGAATCGCTCGCAAAATGAAGGTGAATCCATCAATCGCTGGAGAAATAAAAGGAACTCGAAATTGTCGACAACGTATGCTTCCCCAAAGAAAGCCCATCACAAGAGAAATTAATGAACAACAAAGCCATAGGAATAATGTCGTCGCAAGACCTTTGAGCATAAAGGGCCCAAAGGTCTTGATAAAGCTCAATATACTGTTCATAAAATCCCTTCAAGATTCCATTTTTTTTCTAAAAAGGCCAATGTACCATCACTTCTCATAGCTTTGATAATGGTAGCGATGGGTTGCACCAGTTGGCTCTCTTTTTTAAAAGCTATTCCTGCGCCAAAAACCTGAAATTCTGACGGCAAATCTATTCGGCATGTTTTTATAGACATCTTTTTTTTCAAAAGCTGGTTTACCACATGCGGCTCAAGAAAAGCTGCATGCGATTTGCCATATTGAACATCAAGCATCATATCCGCCACAGACGCCAACGGTTTCTTTATTAAAAAACTATAGCGATCTAATAATCTTTCAGGTGAAGCACCCGGTTCAACGCATATGGTAGGCTGATCGAGATTTTGTAGATCATGAAGCGTTTTAATCCCCTGAGGCACTTGCTGCCAAAACGCTAAGAAATAATGTTTGATTTCTTGGCCAGTGTAAGGAACCATAGACATTTCAGCTAACCGTTTTTGAGTTATATCCAGACCTGAAAAAATCATATCTACCTGTTGTTGCTGCAATGCAATGAACAATGACGAAAGTGAACCCAAATCTTTGATTACGAGTTTCTTATTCATTCGTTTTGCAATTTCTTGGGCGACATCGACATCAAATCCCTCGTATTCGCCCTGAAGATTAACCGACATGTAAGGAGCCCATCCACTCATCATCCCCACAACCAGTGTAGATTCAGATGATTGGTTATTCTCTTTTGTCCAAAACCATAAGGTACCAACACTTAACAACACAATACAAGCCAAAACATAGTTATAGAAACTATTCATATAAAACCTCTTAAAAAATTTTTAAAATATAAAAAGCTATGTCAGCGAAAGTAGTTCGCCAAAAATCAAAAGTTAAAAAAGAAATTAATGGCAATGATGATGTAAATGATGGAAAGAGTGAACTGAGAAAAGCGAGGCAGAGAGTAGTGATTGATATGAAACATTCGAAAATGATGCTTCTTGTGAGCACCGTTGACCTCGAAGCTTCGTAATTTTGGAATCGAACATGCGACACCTTTTTGTATTAATGAATCAAGGTATAGTATACGGCTTTGCTCCTGAAATGTCAATTTCAATTTGCAACTTTCAGGCAGACATAGTCAAATAAAGAGAAAATTGGCATTAAAGTAACTTAATCACGAGCAGGTCACAGTATCCGACTGACTAATAATTGATTTTTTAACGCTTTTCTTTATCATCAACTTACCGAGCATTGAAATGAAATGGACATATGTTACACCTTAAAAGCATCTCGAGCTTCTCAATCTTACTCATTATCTTAGGTTTTGGATGGTCGTTAGAGGTTGCACCAAAGATTTTAATTTTCACCTATAGTTACAATCGTCCTGATTTTATTGTTCTCCAGGACAGGACATTCAAACGATTCTTAAAAGATGACTATGAGTTTGTCGTTTTTAATGATGCTCGTGACCCAAATATGGTGCTAGCAATCCAAACAATATGTGAACAACTTGGTATCAAATGCATTCTGATTCCCCAAGAAATCCACGACCGTCCTTATCTTCAACGGCCTCCAGGGGATCATGATTATCACAGTCCCTCAACACGTAATTGTAATATCGTGCACTATTCTCTTGATACTTTGGGCTTTGATTACCATGATATTGTTGCCCTTGTCGACGCCGATCTCTTCTTGGTTAAAGAATTTAGTATCCATGATTATTTAAAAGACTATAATTTGGCAGGTTACACCCGAACGCGGGGTGCCATTAATTATCTATGGATTGGCTTAGTATTTCTTGATATGGCCACTATGCCAAACAAAAGAACCATTAACTTCAACTGCGGAATGGTAGAAAATACAGTTGTAGATTCGGGTGGTCATTCTTATTATTATTTAAGGGACAATCCTCAAGCAAAAGTTGCCTATTTTAACGAGTTATGCTTGAGTGACTTTGTCTGTCAGAATTATGAACTAAGAAATTATGATGACTGCCATACTCAAAGCTTTCAAGAGTTAGAAAATCGTGGATATAGCCCCAGTATTATTTCGTTTATTCAAGCTGGACCTGTTGATATGGAACTCTTTTTAAATGGCACCTTTCTTCACTACAGCGGAGCTTGCAACTGGGCAGGACGCTCATCTGGCTATCATTATGACAAGTCACAAATTTTGAATAATTTCATAGAAGCTATTTTTAAAGACTGCAATTTGCAGCCACGAGAGCTCTGATGTGCTTAGCCCTTTAACGTTCGTTTTATGAAGGAAAAGTGGTCGTAGCAGAAAAACGAAGAATGCTCCCCTGCTGATTTGTGCTATTCATGCTTCGCAAATAACGCATCAATTCTGAATATGCATTCTGTTCTCGTGCATTTCCTCGAGTGATTTGATAATTTTCCAGTATAATCAAAAGATCATTTACTGAATAATCATATACTTTAAAATAGGGCATCAAATGTCTTATTAAACTATAATCTTTGCTTTCAAAACAATGGAGTGCAGCACCCTTTAACAATTCAAGAGGTGATATTTCTTTCCTATTTTTATTATACGACGAGATAATAATATTGTTACGATAGATTGAATTGCCATTCAAAAGATCTTGGATAAAATCATAGCCCATCTCTGTCTGAAATGCGCGCACTAAATGTTTTGTTAACTCAGGCAATTCACCCCATGATTCGAAAGAACATGTTCGTTCAAAAACCGCCTCCATTGTGGGTTTTTCCATGGCGAATGCTTGCATAACATTCAAAATTATTATCACCATTATTTGTTTGAATATTCTATCCATAAATCCCTCACAGTATTGTAAAGATTGATTGATAACAACTAGTTTATCATAAAAACTGTTAAAGCAAGAGTAAAAAATCTAACAAAATCAAGAAATAGCGTAATCCATATTATATCTGTGAATAATGCGTATCCGAAATCGTTTTCCCCGTGAACGCAAAAACATTCCGAGATGGTCTTGTATTTATAAGCACAAATTCTCTCATTAATGGTACGAGTTCAATAAGATTTATAACAGATTGCCTGTCATCAGAATGTAGTTCTTTGAGCGCCTGTAATAACGTTACACCATTAACCTGGAAAGAAGGATCAGCTCCATGTGTAACCAGGCAATAAACTAATTCATAGGCTTCCTCAGGATTGGGCCTGAAGGCGGCATGCCAAAGAGGCGTTTTTTCATACAAATTTTTTTCATACGAATAATGATCATTGATATATACAATTTTTCTCAGTATCTCCGCTTTTATCTTATCTATATCTTTGCCCTTTTCAACTATCATGGATAGTTGACTTATGATACCCCGGATCGTTCCTTGTAAAAAATTGATCAACATTATGTAAGCAGTCTGTTCTTGATGAGCAATGGCTTTTTCTTTATAATCTTCGAGTATTCCAACTAAATCTTTTATTGAATAATTGCATGCCTCAAAATAGGGCAGCACTTGAGTCACTAATCTGTAATCCTTACTTTTGAAACAATGCTGTGCAATACGACTGAGAAATTTAGCAGCAGATAATCCTTCAGTAATGCTCAAGGATATGCTCTGGACAGCATCTGTAAGATTTTCTGGCGCTCTATTTAAAAGCTCCTGTATGAATGAATAATCCTTATTTTCCATAAATGCATAAACCAATAATTTGGTAACATCGGGAAGACCATTCCATTCTCGAAGAAAACATGCCTGATTATCATTTTGCTCTCCAAAGGGCTTTTCCATAGGAACAGTTTGCAGAGACTTTAGCAATATTATTATTGCTATTATTTTTTGGGAAACAATTCGCATAGACTCATACTCTCACTAAAAGAAGTTATTTAAATAAATACCTACTTGTAAATATAATTTTTTGTGATAGAATCAATTTAGGGGGATATAATTATGAAATTTATTCTATTACTTTGTCTTTTTTTAGCTGTTTCGTTGCAGTCATCCGATAACAAAATTAACACATCAGCTGAAAAATTCCACCACTGTATTGTTAAAAATAAAAATAACAACTTATTTTATCGCGGCCAAGGAGCCAACACAGCGATCGCACGAATATTATCAGAGGAAGCTTGCCCGCTTATGATACCGGAAGAGATTGCTTTTATAGGTGATCACAGTGATAAAATTAACTGTTTTCCTGTAGCAAATGATTCTCATAATTTTCCCCAGAATGTATGGCATTGTTCCTATGCAGATGAAAATGATGTTACTTTGTATTATGGAAAAGCGCTTGACCATGATGATGCTGTAAGGCAGTTTAAACACCATTGTTTTTTAACTCCTTCTACAAAATATGTTTTGATGGGCAAATGCTCGGCAGATAAAACATTATCCCATGACGAAAAGTACTGCATTAATAGTTATTCAAATCAATTGTCTTTGAACAAAATATATATAACCCGCCAACATCTCTTGAAAAATTTGAACGATTATTTAAATCTTCAAACTGAGACCGCTAAGCAATTAGCCATTGAAATGATACAAACTTATAAAGGCGTATTAGAAAAAGCATTAGCGGAACTAGAATGTTATAATGAAGGAATAGAATATAATTTATTTCCTTCGATCCCCATTAATGATGCGGCATTGCATCTCATCGGCAACATCGACCAAAAAATGCTTATTATAAGAATATTTCAAGGTTTATTTATCGGATTGGTAAGCGCTTTTCCGCTCAACCAAATTTTTAATACGGCACCCCATGAAAGCCAGCTTCTACTATTAATGCAGCATGATTTATTATTTATCTTTCTGCCCTTAGAGATTCGTACCATGTTGCTTTCTTTTGTCAATGCTGAGGCAAATCGTAAAAAACGTACCCTCTTAATAACAAGCATAAGTGTTTTCACCTCAGCACTCGTATCAGTTTTGTATCAATACCTCTTGAATAATCATAAACTAGCAGTGCGGAAAAATTCTCTATCATTATTTCAGCCGATGCTCGATTATATTGCTCTTCAAGAAAACATAGTCTGCCAAAAGATGCTCGAAAACATTAAAAAGTATAGATCCTATGATTCTCATAGTGAAGCTGAAACGGAAAAAAAGCTGTTTGATTTCGATAAAAATAGTGGGTTATACCTCTATCCTTAAGCAATGTAGTTTTTCAATAAAAAAGCTCATGCCTGCTATAAGTACTCAAGCGTTTCATCCACCCCGCTAGAAAATGAATGCGATGGTAGCTCGGGGATGAATGTTCGATAAGCATAACTAATTTTTTTGCTGCAGTGATAGCAAAAGCTTTAGTAACAGTATCTTTAGTAAGGTTCTTGGGCATGTCAATCAAGACTTGCAAAAGACCCCAGCGTTCGCCGTTACTTTCCTCTTTTGGATTGATTCCATCCCCCTTGAAATTGAGATAATCAACGAGAGCATAGGTCCCCAACGCAGAGGAAAGCATGAGGTTAATATTTTGTTCGACTCTCTCACGATCTTCATCAGGTAAAGCTTTGCTGATATCACTTAATCTCTGATGCAAGCGATCAATCATGAATTCTGTCTGAAGATCTACCGTGTCAACCAATAATTGCCTGAGTTCCTCCCTATGTGAATGATCATGATAAAAGTCTTCTCGATTTTTCCATGGTGCACCAATTGATAGCGTTTCTTTAAGCCATTCTGGTAAAGCGACATCATGCGCTTTTAAATAATTGCACAAAAGAGGGAATCCTTGCGTGTATTTAATTTCATGACCCTCGGGAAACCAAATGTTATGGCCAATTCCAAGAGAAGGAAAAGATTCTTTTTCATTCCAAAAAACCAAAAGGTCTTCACGCCCACTTGCTTCATTTTGCCAGATTTGCTCACCTATTTTTTTTGTCATTTCCTGACTTAAAGCGAATACCCGGTGAGCGCTTATAACCATTGCTGTGAGAAATAATTTTCTAATCACAATACCATGCTTCCCCAATATGACTTTTCTAGAGATATAACATATTATAATCTTTATTTTACACTTTTCTTTTTTTAGCTATTATTACTCATAGTTTTTCTATCTTTTTTTCACTCAATCAATCATAGTTCGTTTATGAAAATTATTTTATTAACCCTTACCTGCGCCAACCAGAACGAAGCAATGTCAATCGCCCATGAAATCTTGCTTTTCATGGAATCACTTGAGAAGCATTTTAATGATATTGAAGTTGAGGTGAGGAAGCTCCGCAGTTATAACATATTTGTTTTACTGGCCCAATCCATTACACAGTATTCAAAAGAAGTTGAAGGTTGGATTAAAGAAAGTATTGGATAACAAATATGATTTTTATATTCCGCTTCCCATCCTACAAAAAAAAACCTCAGCCAGATCGATTTTTATGTTTCTTTGTTGCAGGAAGTAAAGTTATTATAACTAATGCTTATAAAAAAGAATCACAAAGGATGCCCCCAAGAGAGAACGAAAAATCTTTAAATTTAAAGGCTGATTATATAAAAAGATGTAAGCAGGGAAACTATTATGACTAAGAAAATAAAATCAACATATGATAAGTTAATGGAATCAATGACAAAGGCAGAAAAAGAAGTCTATGATAAAGAACTTAAAGATTTTATAATTTCAGAACTTATATTGGCAACTATGGCGGAAGATAATATCTCAGTAAGAAAATTAGCTAAACTCGCGGGAGTTTCTCCTACTGTAGTCCAAGAAATTCGATCGGGTTTAAAGCAAAGTTTTACTACTGATACTTTCCTTTAAAGTAACTCAAAGGCTTAGGATATAATGTCTTATTAGAAAGAAACGGGCACGTCACACCCATTGAAATTCCTCAACACTATAAAAAAAATGAGTGATCTCAATATCTTAAAAACTCCTGCGATCACATAACATAGCACTCAATGCTTCAAATATTTGATTTTCTATTTTTTAACTGTTAACACCAAGTCACACATGATCAGCGTGACTTGGTATTTTCGTAAATGCTAGATTTTCGTTGCGATTGCGTTTTTTTATTTTCCCAAGACACGCTTCAAAATTTCGCTCGCTCGGAATCCGATCATCATAGCTGATGCGGTCGTGTTGATATCGGGAATCACAGGGCAGATTGAATTGTCTACCACATAAACATTCTTCGTGCCATAAACTCGAGTGTTGCCGTCTACCACGCCACCTGCATTGAGCGGCGCCATCTTACAATGCGATGTAAAGTGGCGACCATCCCCAAAGAGATTAGTGTTGTTTCTTATGTACTGCAAAACTGATGCATCACTATAATTGGAAAGGGCAACGAGGTTGATAGGGTCTATGAGAATGGGCCTGTATGCCGGATTGATAGCGGCTAGCTGAGCAAGAAGATTGCGAATGTAGACCTGTATTGCATTCTTCATGTTCAGGAGGTCTACAGGATCTTGGTAAAAACCATCATTCACTGCGGCTATTTGGAATGAGTTGTCACTTTGGATGGTGACATTACCTTCGCTTTTTGGATTCAACAATTCAAACCCAATAACAAGTGCTGCTGCTGTCGTTAACGTCTTCGGTATAAACTCGAATAAAATCTGAAGCATTCGCGGATCGCTGGCACTCCCGCCCACAACTGGCAAGTACACATTATTGATAGTAAATGCATACGGTGCATCGGCTGGTATACCATTATCTGTTGGACTTACCGACATCGTAATACCGATAAGTGGGTGGTTTTGAAGATGTTTTCCAACATTTTCATTAATAAATACCGGCTTTATTCCCGCATTTTGCAATGCTTGCTTTGGACCTATGCCAGAAAGTTGAAGCAACTTGCTACTGTTGATGCCACCCGCTAAAACGACAGCTTTGCGAGCTCGGGCCTCCATAAGTTTGCCATCTTTTAGGAATCTAACTTTTTTAGCACATCCATTTTTGTTAAATAGTATTTTCACGGCAACTGATTCAAAAATCACGCGTAATTTGTGTCCGTTGACCCCGCGACCGCTTGGTGTCATAACACTGCTATTTAAAAAAGCAGTTGCACTGCTGACTCGCTTGGTGCCTGAAGAGTCAATCAACCATTGAGCTCGTGGATCAATGCAATTCTCAACACTCGGATCATTATAATCCACAACCGTTGGAATCCCAGGAAATGCGGCCTGGGATGCTGGCAACAATACATTCATTGTCATTTGCGACACGGTCGGTGTCTGAAGGACATTAACAGGACCATTAGTTCCTCGTGCCCCAGGTGTGATGGTCAACCCTTGATAATTCTCAAGCGAATTGAAAGTTTGAAGAATTTTGTCCAGACTCCAGTTAGTGCTGTTCGAAACTGTTTGCCACTGCGAATATACGGCATTCGAGCCACGACCGTAGTATAATCCGTTAGCTGACGAGCCACCACCTAATAACATTCCTGTTATCCAATCACTACCGATTCTTCCATTTAGCGTCACCTGTGGCTTGACTTGCTTCCATCCCCACCAAAAATACTTGTAGGCATTTGTTGCTGGTAGTAGGAATGCTGGTAATCCAACTGCCTCTATTGCTGGATCACTGGTTAAATTTGCACCAGCCTCTATTCCTAATACTGAGTAGCGACCTTTTTCCGAGAGCTTGTTCATTACTATGCAGCCTGCCGCTCCACCGCCTACTACTACAATGTCTGCCTCGAGACATTTTTCATTGACTGATCCCATGAGCGTATTCTTTGGCCGATGTTGATCGCCAAAGAGACTCGCTGTAAATGTTACTAAAGCCAATACTATAAATTTGTTTTTCATCACTAACTTCCTTTTGCTTTGTTGTCGCCTCATTATTAATAACAAAATTTTTATTGTCAATCGTCAACAAAATGTGTCATATGAAATTCAATGGATTTAAATTCGAAATATCGTAGCTTTGCACTTGCAATAATTAACTTTGCAATAATAATGAATAAATAATCTTAGCTTGATTCATTCCTGAGAGCGCTGAAAAAGAAAGTTCATAAGACTCATACAAATTAAATGACATCTTTCAGTAGATTTTCATCAATTAACAAAAATTTTTGAGTATTGGGGCAATAGTATAAAACCTCAATGCTGGCTATATCAAACCACCAGCCGTGGATTCTGAGTGTATTGTTTTTGATTTTTTCTTGAATAAACTGGTACGTTTTTAAATGTTCCATTTGTTGTAACACATTAACTTGCGAAATTTGATTATGAAAGGAGAGATGAGAATCAAGTACCAACCCGTGTCGAATTTTTTCTAATGCTTTTTTGCCATATTCTAACCACTCAGTTACGTGTGGATAGGTGGTTTGTTCATTGTTTGCGACCAATGCTTGTATTGCTCCACACTCTGAATGTCCACAGATAATGATATCCGAAACTTTTAATACCAGCACTGCAAACTCAAGAGCTGCCGCAAGGCTCAAATCGGGCGAGTTGCAAGGAGGGACAAGATTTCCCACATTTCGTATGACAAATAGATCTCCAGGATTGGTAGACGCAAAGAGATTGGGAACAACGCGGCTGTCAGAACAAGCAATAAAGAGGACATTCGGTTTTTGGCCGAGTGTCAATGTTGAAAAAAGTTCTCGATAGTCAGGTGTAAGTTTTTTTCGAAATTCAATTACTCCACCAATAAGCTTTTTCATCCTTTAACCTCGATGAAGTGAATAATGATACATTATAAATGATTGTATTAAAAACCAAGAAAAACTTTTAGTCCTCATATTAAGATATGTGCTCGAAAGATATTCACTATTGTAATTTCTTGCAGAAGAGCTGTACTTTTGCTATCATAACTATGAAAAATATCCTGGTTAACGCTCTTATGAAAACAGTACCAATAAACCCACCCAATCTCGAAACTGGTTATGTTGCGATTTCAGGTATCAGACCATACCGTAACGGAGGTATTCGAGTAGCAAAAGAAAAAATTGGCAACAAGGTCATCATCCATAATTACGGACATGGTGGTGCAGGAGTTACGCTTTCATGGGGTACGGTACAGACTGCAATAGCGTTATTTGATGAGCTCGATCATAATTATCGTGAACCGATAGCAATAATCGGTGCCGGAATTATTGGCCTTACCACGGCTCTGTTATTACTTGAAAAAGGACATCGTGTTACCCTTTATTCAAGAGCTACCACACCACATACAACTTCTGACGTTTCGGCTGCATTATGGGGCCCGTATGGTGTTGAAACTGGCGACTCGTCATCTGAAAAGAACTTATTTTATACATGGCAATATGAGTCATTTAATAAATTTAAATCTTTTGTTGATAGTCCTCATGCTCTGCTGCATGGCGTTTATTTTTTAAATTCGTATTACACCAAAAATACAAACGTCATTCCACATGCAAGCACCATTTCAGCCATAAGACCTCCATGCAAGATTGTGTTATTACCTTCAAAAATAGTTCTTATGACAGCTTTTTGCTTAAAGACTTATTTATTGAAATGCCAGTATATATGAATAGTCTCTCCAATGCAGTATTTGCATATAAACCACCTCTATTGAATCGATTTTTTACGGGGATCGAAGAAGTAAAATCATTACCCGAACGCATTATTTTTAATTGCTTGGGCTTTGGGTCAAAGAAAGTTTTTAATGATAACCACATGATTCCAATCCGTGGTCAATTGTTAATTGTTCCACAAGCACATCAAGAAAATTATATTCTTCACCACAAATTTGAAGAAGGTAGAAAAACCTTTGTCCTCTTTCCGCGTCCTTCACAAAAACAATGTATCATTGGACTGACCTATGAAATTGGCGTGGATGATCCGCGCACCGACAAAGTATTATGTGACGAATTATTTAATAACGCACAACAGTTTTTTCAGGGAAATTTAAGATGAGAAGATCATGAATCAAATTTTTTCGTGTAATATCCTTGAAAATTCAAAATAGATTTTTCCACCATTCGATGAAACAATTAAATTAAATGTTTTTCCAAAAGAGGGAGAAAATCCAACCTTTGTCGTTACGGTCACTATGCATTCAGTAACCATAGAGTGAATCACGCTGTCCAGTTTTAAGTTAATTAATTTTGTTGGTGTAAACCAGGTCACTATGAGCCCATTATCAGCAGATAAATAATTGGATATATCTGTAAAGATTCCATCTTCATTTTTCATAGATAAAAAAGAGGCAGAGCATGTTCCAACTTTTTTATTATTTACATTATAAATAGGTGCCCTACCTGCAAGATAGCTGGAAGCTTGTGTTAAACTTTTTTTCGATACATTACAAGTTGGTATTTTGATAAAACTTTTTGCAAAATCAGCAATATTCAGGTAATACGTTATTGTTTTTTGCTCAGTGCGATTAACGCCGTACAAAAGACATGATTGACTTGCCAAACCAATAAATAATAAAAGAAATACTGCGCCAGCATTTTTAATGGAAATTGTTAACCTTAAACAGGCCACTTGTTTGATCATAATTTTAGCCTCCGTGCATCATAGATTTTAATTGAGAATAATTTATACAGAAAATTAAAGTTTAACAAGTTCGGGCTATTGATATCACATACATAGCTTAGAAGTGAAGTGGCTTCACCTGCAAATTCGCACAAAACTGTATGCCTTGTGCAATTTATTAAAAGTGCAATAATCCCTGAGAATATAACGTGCATATTTACAAAGAGCGGCATGTTGGCGCTATAACTCATTCGACTCTATTGATTTTTTGCACCAGTTTTTATATCCTTTGAATTAAGGAGTCAAAATACCATACAAGCCATTACCTCTAAAAACGTTTCTCTCATACATACGGATTGTTGGTTGGAAGCTTGAAAAAGGCAGAATAGATTGGAACTTATATAATGACAAGGACCAATTTGTGTGTTCAATTATTGTAGCTCATGGCAAGAGAGCAAAAGAAGAAGTTGTGGCTTATAGCGTTCATAAAGTTGAGAGAATTTTTAAAATGAAAGGATTGGTATGGCCACCGAAAAAGACATAAATAAAGAATTAAAAGTTGCCTTAGCGAAGTTGGAACCATTAAGCCTTGGTTTGATAAGAAAATGCGTGCATGGATCTTTGAACACGCAGCATACCCAGTTGGCTACAGTGGAAATTCTCCCGAAGAGGTAATCAAAAACTACCCTCTACATCTCAAAGAATTTATCAAAGAACGTCTTAAAAACAATCTTGATCCCGTCATTCAAAAGACAACAAAAGGGAGAGGTGGACAAAGATCCGGGTCTGGCAGGCCCAAGGGTACTAAAGGAATGCCTACTAAGCAAATTCGCTTGCCCGGTAGATAGCAAACTGGCTTAAACGGCCAGGCACAATCAATCACATCAGAGAGCTTTTGCTGGCATATCATCCAACGAATAATCAGTAAATAGTTGCGCATCTTAAGCAACTTAAACAGGGCGGCAAATCTCCATTTCTCCTTCCATTTCATAACTGCGATATCCAGGTCTGCCTGGATTTGCTTCTCGTTCTTCACTATTACATAACCGCGCTAATGTATAGCCTTGTTTCTTTTAGGATGACTGCTATAATTGATGAAAGGGGCGTCTACGATGCAAATTACAAAAATTCTCATGGCGATTCTATCGTTCTGGCGATGTCTTCCCGCACTTGCGGGTTGCATATTGCGGCGTATGTTCTCCTGATATAATCATTTGCGTTAAGCGTATTCCAGGTTATATACTCAATCCTGTAGCACTCTTATGTATTCCGGCCCCAACAAATGCTAAACACTAGCAATAAGATTGGCTTTGCAGCGTCCGAGATTTTGGGATATAAGCCGCCATTCCTATTAGGAGTATTATCTTGAATCGAATTATTGTAATTTGTGCCTTTTTTTTTGCCATAACCGCATTTGCTGAAGAAACGCCAAAACCGATCCAACTTCTCCCACACCAACAGTATCCAATTGATTATCTTGTCAAGAACAAAGATTCAAAGGGACTCATTGTCAATCATTATATGGGCACAGGCAAAACCTACCTAGGAATTGGATTTGCAGAGCGCTTTCCTGATAAGTCCATTGTGATTTTAGCACCCAGATTTATTGAAGCACATTGGCAACAACATCTCAGAGATTTTCCTGCCAAAAATCTAAAGCGATATCAATTTGTTTCTTACAACAACGCTCCCACATTGCTTTTGAACAAGGACCTTAGCAGCACCGTCGTAATCATGGATGAAGTTCATAACCTCATCAAAATGATAAAATCGCCAAACCCGGAGGAAAACCGCCGCTTTAGTGATCTCTATATCCATTTGCGCAGCGCACATAAAATTCTCGCATTGTCAGGTACGCCTATTTACAACGATGAGTACGATTTTGGTTACTTGATTAACCTCATCTCCGGAAAGGATTTGATGCCTTTTAACGAGGAACAATTTCGAATTGATTATACGCGCATCAGGAAGGGGCGCTCATTTTGGCGCGGCTATGTCTTTGAAAGTAATATCTTAAAGCAGGTCCTTCCCCTGATCGTGGGGGCAGCTGTGGCGCCACTTGGAATCGTCGCTGGACCGGAAGTTGCAGCGCCTGTGGGAATCGCGGGCGTAGTGGGTGCGGTTCTTATTTTTCCGCTGGAAACCAATTGGATAGCTCCCATCGAAACACATCCGCTACGGATCTCGATGCCAAGAAATTTGAACCCTTCATTTCACAGTATGTTTCATTTTACGAAATCGAGAACCTTGACATGTCCGACTTTCCCTCAAAAACGATGTACGTCGAAGACGTCGACTACAACGCTGAAAAGTTCTGGTTCTTTTTGAACTTCGCCGAAAAGAGCTTAGGAAGCAAAGGTCTTGCACGTCTATACAAAGACATCGATCCCAATCTTGAACAAAGCTATTTGACATTAAACACGACCGTGCTTCAAGACCGCTTGGCAAGCACCATTGGATCTGGGCGCGAAATTGGCAACCTTGAATTTTTAGGTGAAGACGGTCTCATTGAATCGCCCAAATTTGAACGGGTTCTTCGCAAGTTGCAGGCACAAGGCATGTCCAAGTCGGTTGTGTATTCGAATTATTTTGAAAATGGCACTTTAGCCTTCGCGCGCTTTCTCGATCGAAAAGGCTTAAACAATGCCTATGTCATTTTGCAACCCGATATGCCGGCCGACACATTTGCCGAAGTAATTCGGAAGTACAATGAGGGCCTCGTAAAGATTCTCTTGATGCATCCAGAAATCACCGAGGGAATCTCGCTCAAGGGAACACGTCAATTTCATGTGCTCGAGCCTGTGAGCAATCTGACAGTTCTTAACCAGGTTGTTGCACGCGCCGTGCGCTACCAATCACACGCAATGCTTGCGCCTTCAGAGCGCCATGTCGACGTCTATATGTGGAAATCGGTGATTGCCTCAGCAAGCCTTCAAACCCTGAAATTGAAGAAGGCCAATTGGTTTAAGCGCTACTCGGAAATGAGTGACTGGAGCAATTTTGGTCAAGGCATTTCGCAAATCGATAAAAACTATGACCGAAAGCGACTCTCACCAGATACTCAAAGTTATCTTCGTTTGGAATCCGTGAACCAGAATATTGAAAACCTCAAAAACATCATGAAGCAACAGTCGATTGAAAAGAGTGACGGGACAAAGAAAGCGCAACTTCAGCCAACCGCAGCGCTCTCGGACGACCAAACAGCTTTTGAGCTCGATCCTCTCATGCTTCCAAAGACCAATTTTCGCGTGTTTTGGAATCTGAATCAGAAATTGGTCAGACACGATCAAAGTTATGCACTTACCAATGGGTTTGGTTTCAATTTCGAGGTTGAAATTCCGCTTTGGGAGCATCTTTCATCTGGCTTCTATATAGAAGACTACTGGGGACAAAAACTTAAAGAGCCCGTACCCGACCTCATTGATCCGTCTGGTCACTGGTTGCGCGAACGTGGACCTCGTCAAAATGTTCTCGGTTTTGGTGGATTTTTGAAGACACAGCAGCGTTTGCCTCCAACTTTTGGCAACTCGGCCTTGATCCTTCGCGTGCCGTTGGGCATCGAAATTGTCTTTGGTCAATCACTCA
Source organism: uncultured bacterium (assembly GCA_963699715.1). Lineage (GTDB taxonomy): Bacteria > Babelota > Babeliae > Babelales > Babelaceae > CAVOUX01. Next base: position 94,305 of record CAVOUX010000006.1, on the reverse strand, counting down.
TTCCGCTCATTAAAGATCAAAATGACCTCGACCAGTTCTTGAGACCTGGTTGGCGATCCGTCCGCACTGGCTTTTCATCTGCCAAGCTCGGCTATGGCCTGACAAGCGGTCTTTCGGTCGGATTCGAGTATTATCCGATGGAATTTGTTGGTTTGTACGTCGATGGTGGTTATCGAGTATCCTACCAAACATTTCCGATTACGGTCTCGCAAGAAAACGAGATCCGGCATCAAAACACGTTTGAGGGCTTTCGCGGATATTTGATCCACGGATGGAATGTTTCGACCGGTATTAAGCTGACGTATTGAGGGTATAAAATATCGTTATAATATTAATGACATATGCCAAAAGGTGTTTAAGTTCCATCAGGGTTACTGTCAAAAATCATTTGAACCGCTGCATACATAAGTTCTGCAAAAAGATAGATCGACGGATTAGTTTTAGAATTGATAACGAATGATAAGATGGATGCTACATTAGCCTGCATATAGCAAGATATGAAATCAACGGAATGATTATTGGAAGCATTGTCCAGCAGGATAGTTTTTTTATAACCCCACTAGTACAATAAATTGACAAAAAGGACATGGTTGATAAGCTTTGTACATCGCTTTGAGTGAATAAAATTGAAGGAATAGAATATGAAGTTATGGTTTTTGCTAGTTACTTTTTTTATCCACAGTTTTCTGTTTCCAGAATTTAGAGCTGATTGTTTTATAAGCACTACGCATGATAACCTTACACAAACCGAGGCTTATCTTAGCAGACCTGAATTGATCAAAAAGCTCGATAAACTCATGAATAAAGATTTGCCTGACTTGGCGCAAAAAATGGAAGCTTTTAGAAAAATAGCGGAAGCACCAAAACATGTGATAAAACAAACACGTTTTATGTTGCCGAGTTATCTATCCAAGAATGTGAAAAGAAAAACTTATTTAGATGATATGCTTAAGTTTGATCACAATGAGAACTTTGCTGACCTGATCACATCTCTGATTAAACGAGAGAAAGAATTTGCTCAAGATTACAATGTTTTTTACCATGGACAGCAAAGTTGTTATCTTGTAATGGCAGATTTAATTCGAGAAGTTTTAAAACAAACAAAAAATATTATTTTTCGAGATGATTTTCAATATATCAGAATCCCAGGCTCAGAAAGTTTCGAAAAAATAGTTGACACCAACTCACATGGCGATGACAATGGTCCGGATGCTGATTTATCAGTGAATCTGTCTGCTTTTGGAAATTCTGACTGGTATGAAGATTCTTCTTGGGCAATATTTATTGCTAATATGTCAGTGATTTCTGAAAAAGTAGGTGAACCTTGGAACTATTTTCTTGAAAAGCTTGGTATAGATAAATCGTATGTTACCGAGTTAGAAAAAATAGTGAAAGAGATTCGTAATCATAATGGTAATCTATTACAAATTTTTATCCCTAAAAAATGTATTAATGATTATGTTTATTTGACTAATACATTCATTGCTCAGAATCCGTATACTGCTCGCAATCCTTGCCCGCGTATCATTGAGGAACTTGCGCCAGATCCCAGAAAGTATCTTGATGTATATTGCAAAGATCCAAAGGTTCTTCCTGTTGAAGAAATGGATCATGTTCAAGCACGCATCAGAATTACTGAAGATCTTCTTCTTAATCCCCAAAGTGCAGTCAAAATTTATAATTATACTATGATACCACAAGAAAAAATGCTTTCTTATCGGAAAAAATTGGCTGATTTTGTAGCCCGTGCCCTTGCCAAGAGTAAAGATGATCTCTAAATATTGCATTACGTGATAGTTTCCCGGTGAGTGCTGATAAAATACTTTTTTTATTCCTCAAGTTTGATTGGACCGTACGGGGTTGGAAAGTTCTAATCTATTCGATCAAATCAAATCGTAGTGGCACGGAAAGATTGAATTTGGATTTACACTAAATCATATCCTGACGGTATTTTCAAGCTTTGGTATCGACCATGTTTCTTGATGTTAAGAAATAACAAATTAAAAAACTTATTCATAATAAATCGACCTCAATGAGTTAAGCGCATTTAAAGCAATCTCTCGCAACGTCCAAGCATGGAGTTGTTTTTTGCGCAAAACTGGTATACCCCAGCCGCCCCGGTTATTTGGACATAGCTAATCTGGTTCAAACAAAAATGAGAAAAATAAGATAAAACAATAGACCTCTAAAACAACCAATTTCAGGAGGCCTATTATGCAGCAATTAATACTGCACAAAAAATTATATCATGTTGCAAGAATTGATGAAACTGAATATTCCCCAAAAGCATATGCGCGGCTAGAAAAAATCAAGTCGTTTAAAACTGAGAAATAAGGGTTGCTCGATCAAAACGCGTTTGAGGGCTTTCGCGGGTATTTAATCCACGGATGGAATGTTTCGACCGGTATTAAGCTGACGTATTAAGGGCTCCTCTTTATTTAAAACATGGCTCTCATTGCAATGATACATGGCAAAAGGCGGGCGAATTGGGGCTTGAATTTTCACTTGGATGCTTGAATTTATACTAAACTTATTGCGTAATTAAGATTGATTGATTACAGTAAGAGTAAGAATAGTATTACTACAACCGGGAGAGACGCATGAAAATAACAAGTAAAGGCCAAGTTACAATTCCTATGGAAATTCGTGAAGAGCTTGGTCTTCTTCCAGAAACAAATGTTGATTTCAAGATTGTTAAGGATGGGGTTTTAATAACAAAATCAAAAAAGAAGCCTGGTCGCGGAAAGTCAATTGTTAGTCACATGAAGGGAAGATCTACAAGTGGTATGACTACTAATGAAATTATGGCTTTGACACGAGGTGATGTTTGAATTTTCTTGTAGATAGTAATGTCATATTAGATATTGTTACTCAAGATCCAGTATGGTTTGAGTGGTCATCATTAGCAATTGAACGCTGCGCGAATAAAGGAATTCTTTGTATCAATCAAGTTATATATGCAGAAGTGTCGATTGGCTTTAGCTCTATTGAGGAACTTGATAATGTTTTATCGAATCTTTATTTTCGACGCTTAGATCTTCCTTGGGAAGCAGCATTTTTAGCGGGAAAATGTTTTTTGCAATATAGACGACACAATGGAAAAAAAATGGCTCCGCTACCAGATTTTTATATAGGTGCACATGCAGCAATTGCAAAAATCCCTCTCATTACTCGCGACGAGAATCGTTATAAAACTTATTTTCCTACCTTGACGTTAATTGGTCCTGATAAAAATTGAAAGCATTAAAAAATCCAATTGCGAGCGTGAATAGTTATGGGTAAAATCGAAGAAACATTCAAGGCAGGTGTACGTCAACACCGACCCTTTTGACCGACCAATTAGTTGATGTCTTAAGACGTTTAATTCACTATCCATTTGTGGAGGAGGTATCAGAACTCAATTTTGAGATATTTGCTGATCAATTTACTTCAGGATTTCCTGTTCGCGTATTTTTCGTGGATAAGGATAATTGCGAATATTTTCTCTAAGAAAAAGGATGCCCAAAATATCCCTGCGATATTGACCCCGTTTACTTGATATTCCTCACGTTTTTCCTTCAGAATTTGAAGAAATGTTTAGCGAGGAGATTGACACCATGGAACTTGCAGCAAATGAGTTGATTCCTTGGTTTTACGATTGTTGGCAAGCCGCCGGGGGGGGGGTGCAATTTGCCCGCGGAGCTAAAATATCAGAGCATGACTCTCTTGTCCATTTTGATCTTATGAGGCAATTCTCTTGCCGCACAAACCCGACGCCTGGAAAATAATATCATACTATATTTTCAATACTTCGGAACCATATTATGCCAAGGTTTCTCATGTCAGGCTCATCGCCCTTAAGCCTGGAGGCCGTTGGAAAATCGAACAAGTTTTTGGCATTCAACAATGGAATCGCGGCATTAAATTTTGCTGGACAAAGACCAAAGATTCTTTTCTCGCTCTTTGCCAATTAGTCTCTGCCATTCACAATTTTAGACTTGTTGGAGTTTCCGGATAAGCTCTTATATTTGATGGCAAAAAACTCTTGGCTTCCAGATTTATGAACCTGATATAATGTCAAGTGCAATTAAATCGACGTTCATCTTCAAAATAATGGCGCATGGCTTACTTGAATAGATAGGAATCAAAAGGATAGTGCTATGAACTATAGCAAAATGTATCGTTATTTGTTTTTTCTTTTCGTTGTCTTATTCTGCGCACCCCTTTATTCAACAGCAAAAAAGCATGTTAAAAAAAAGATCGACTTGCAGACGATGATAAACAATAAGTCATCGTATTCCAAAGATATTCAGAATACGCTCAATGCCTTGCTGGGAAAAGTCAGTAATTCAAAGGACCCGGTTGTGGCATTGCAAAAATTAGAGGTCCTCAGTCTTTGGCTCACAAAACCTACAGATCTTGCCCCGCTTGCATTACTTACCAATCTTAAGGAGCTTACTTTGAGAAATACCGGGGTGAGTGATATTACTCCTCTTGCACAGCTCATAAAACTAGAAAAACTTGATCTTGCTGTTAATCACATAAAGGATATAAGCCCCTTAGCGACACTTAAGAACCTCAAACAACTTCAGCTTGAGTATAATCAAGTACAAAACATTAAGCCTTTGGTAAGGCTTACCAATTTAGAAGAGCTTTATCTTGACAGCAATGCAATAAACACCGTTAAACCTCTAGCAGCGCTCAAAAAGTTGAACAGGCTTGATGCATGTAATAATCATATAAAAGATATTAAGCCCTTGGCTAACCTTAAAAATTTGCAAAGCTTTTCACTTAGTCATAACCAAATAACAGATATTTCACCACTTGCGGGTCTCATTACATTAGAGTTTCTTGATCTTTCAGATAATCCAATAAAAGACAGTGCTCCTCTTGCAGGACTTGTTAATCTACAAAGCCTGTATCTAGAGAACAACAATGTGACAACAATTCAACCGCTTAAGGCATTAACTAAACTTACAAGGCTTTACCTTAATGATAATCAGATAGAAGATGTATCACCCCTCGCAAATCTTAAGAACGTAATTATTCTTCATCTTAATAACAACCGAATTGTAAACGTGCAGCCGCTTGCGGGTCTTTCAAATCTTCGTGACCTGTATCTGGATAATAATCAGATAGCTGATGTTGCACCTCTTGAACAACTTACAAATCTCGATAAATTGTATCTTTTTGGTAATAAAATAAAAGATATGAAACCGCTGACTCACCTTAAAAAACTTAAACGACTTGATGTGTATGGCAATGAGATGAGAGATAAAAAACAGCTTGCCAAGCTTAAAAAACATAGTCTGCTTGATGTTGATTCATCTTTTGAAATAGCGTGTCGGTGTGGATTTGTAAAAAAAGCACAAGCACTTATTGCTTTGCATGGTGTAGACGTTAATTTTCAAAAAGGCCAAGAAGGTGAGACACCTTTGATGACGGCAAGTAGATTTGGCCAAGAGGAAATAGTTGAATTGCTCCTAAAGAACAAAGCAGATGTTAATCAAAAAAATAACTATGGTGAGTCGGCATTGCATAAAGCCATTTCGACAAAGTTGCCACCAAGTGTGAAAGTCGTGCAAATAGTGCTCGAACACGGAGCAGACCCGAATTGTTTGTCATCTGATGATAGGGATACAGAAGATGCTTACCATTCCACGCCTCTTTTGTGCGCTTGTGAGAAGCTCTCTGATTCTCTGGCGATAGAAAACGCTGAAAACGCAAAAAGATACGAAGAAATAATAAAACTCTTGTTTGCCTATGGAGCAACAGCAAATAAAGGCGACACTTCACCATTGGAAGCTATCCAGGGCTATTACGAAGATGTAAATGCCATTAATAAAAGCTATGAGATCATGAAATTACTTATTGCCAATGGCGCGGATGTTAATTACAAAAACAGACTTGGTTGTACACCATTTCATTGGGCACTGGAGATTGGAGATAAAAAGAAAATTCAGGCTATGCTTGATGCAGGAGCTGATTCTTCCATCGGTGATGATGATGGAAAAACACCTCTTGATATGATCCGTAATGAAGAGTTGAAGTCGTTTGTAAAAAACTACAAAAAAAAGTGATGAAAATTTTAGCGATTACCGACATCCATAAAGATTATAAAGCAGCACGAGCGGCTGGAAATTGTGAGCACCCTGATCTTGTGCTGGATTGTGGCGACCATGATCAAGTCGTTAATTTTTTTGGAAATTGCCCGCATTTTTATATACGGGGCAATCATGAACCTCAAATCATTTCATGTGCAAAAGATAATCTTCCCACTCCCAATTATATTCCCAATGGTACGGTCATAGAGTTTAGTATGGACAGAATTCAGTTGCCATCTCCGGCATTGATGGAAACTACGGATCACGCCAAGGAACTCCTCATGTCAGTCCACACGTACTCCCCTTTTTAAAACAAATCGATCCACAGTTGATTGACGTATTTTTGTTACATGAATCTCCTTTTAATGTTGCCAAAACTGCAAGATCTTATGATATGGCCCAACAAGTGATTGCGGAAATAGAAAGGTTGCAGCCAAAACTGGTGCTTTCTGGTCATACCAATACATTTTCAGAGCGTGTAACTGAGAAAAATGTGAAATTCATTAATCTTCCTGATATGAGTTGCGGATACCTGATTATTACCGTTGAGGGCGATAATCTCACGTATGAAAGAAAAATTGCACGATATGGCACACACTATTGATAAGATTTGAAGCCTATTTAAATATTCCGGCTCAATCGCATTCTTATCCATGCGTTACTCGTAAACAGGTTGGCAGGATTGAGTTTCACAGCCCTTATTCATTTCAAGACAAGCATTCCATGCATGCGCCTCTGCTTCTAATTCCGTTGTCGCTTTACCAATGTGAATGGAACTTCCATAAATAGACTGTACGGTGCATACATATTCTTTGATTTTCCGGCCGTCCTGGGATTTATCAAGCTTGGCTACTCTTGCTTCAAGCTTATCCAGTCGTTTTATAATTTGAGCTATACGATCAGAATCTGAGCGTTCCCTCGTAGCACCAAAAATTGAGCCCTTGAGAAGAATAATCATTAGTAGATATTGTTTCATGGAAAATACCTTTGATTTATTAATAATAACTATACATTGAAATTAATATGACTTCACTTATACTGCAAACAATTACAAAAATATTATCAAACAACTTATCTAACTGCAAGAAAAATTTTGGAAGAGATATACATAGTACATAAGTTCATTAATATTAAGGTAAAAATTCAACTGGCCATGCCATCACATGCCGCCTGCATTTTCCAGGCAGACGTTGGTATGAAACACCAAGTCTAACTCCTTTTTAAACTAGTGCATTCAAATAATTCGAATTTTTTAGCTTTTGATTCTTCTTGAAAGGCTAAATACATTATAAGCTGCCATGGCCTATATTGTGAAGTGTGAATTGAGCCACCTGAATTGTGAGTTCTAATCTTTGAGATAGGTTAATTGCAAAGCCAACATAAAGAACTTCTGGCGACTTTATTGATTTAATAAGATATACGCAATACATAATAGAGTGCCGGCCCGTCTTCACCTGCTGTTACTTGGGCTACTTCGGGCAGTCTTCGCTCGTCAGCTATGGCGAGCAGGAGGCTCCGCTTATCCCTCTAATTAAATTCCTAGTTTCCTAGCTCTGGGAAAAGACTGAGACAATGGTTTTTGATCTGGTATGAAGAACAACAAAAAATGGAACTTCTTTCAAAATATCGTCGAATAAAAGTCCCACAAGTTGTGGAACTTTTGTGATTGATTTCATGTTTATGATATCGAGAGTTATCTCCACTGAATAGATTAAATCTTGAAAATATCTTGTTTTGCTAATTCTTGGATGATATACCCAATGATACAATGGCGGGGTATTTTTTCGGTAAACTCGCCATATTTGACCAATGATTTGATAGAATTATTAATGATTTTCCAAGCTGGATGCCGTTTTAGATGATTATAACGTTTTCTGTCACCGCTACTTACTTTCTTCATCGGCGCATCTTTTGACGGATCCCATTGCCAAAGGATTTCTCCGCCGGGCGCAACTTCTTTGATCTTCGTGCCATCTTTATCAATGACATCCCAATGGCCGGGGATTTCCAAATTATCTTTAGGCTTTAACAATCTGTCTATAAGTGATTGTTTCCACAATTCTGCAAGAAGATACCCTATGATAAATTCATGCGCTGTCATTTCCACAATATCTTTGTTTGCAACTAAATCATTGATTGCCGTTGACATTGCATGCCATGCAGCATGGTCCGTGAGCCGTCTATAAGGATTATATTGATCTTCGAGCATTACCATAGCCTTTTTTTGGCAAAGGCATGACCTGAGCCTTCTTTTATATATTTTTCAAATGCTCTTGCTTTTTCTTCGGAGGAAAAAGCTATGTAAGTAATTAAATCCCACGGTCTGTCCAATTTGGTATGGACAGATCCACCCGAATTATGGGTCTCCAAACGTTGCTGGAGATTATTAGTGCAACCAATATAAATTTTAGATGAGTTTTTTAGTGATCTAATAAGATAGACATAATACATATTAGCTTCGTTGTATGGGCCCAGCCTTCGCTGTTGAATTTCAATATCGAACGCTTCGTTTGTTGAAGCTACGGCGGCCAACCTTCGCCTTTTGAACTTTAAATTTTTTTTAAATCAATCCTTTAAAGAAAATGGCCGTGCTAACGCTCCTACGTTAAAACTTCGTTGGGTCCTGCCCTACTTCGCCAAAAGGCTTCGAAGGGCATACTTCGCTTGTTTGTTGAAAACATACTCCTCTTTAAGGCGAAGATGGCCGTGCCATACGAAGCTTGCCAAGCGATAGCGTGGACAAGCGAAGTATGGCGTCCCCAAGGGGATTCGAACCCCTGTTTTCGCCGTGAAAGGGCGATGTCCTGGGCCTCTAGACGATGGGGACGTAAATATTCAAAGAATGCAAATTCCTTAAAAGAATGGCGCTAGCCAGACGAAGCTCCGTAAGGAGCGAAGACTGGTGAGCCGCGTTGGATTCGAACCAACGACCCACAGCTTAAAAGGCTGTTGCTCTACCAACTGAGCTAGCGGCTCGATAATTACTATCAAAAACAACATATAGCCACTTACGACTATGTAGATAAAGTATAAGGTTAAACTTCATTTTGTCAACAAAAAAGCGCCCAATCAGACCATATTCAATAAAGATGTTTTTGATAAGAGCCACAAATAGATTTTTTAGCAAGATGTAGATCAATAGAGAATCAGTTGGCTAATAAGACAGTAGATAAGCAAACCAATCACGTCGATAAACGTGGTAAGCAAGGGACCTGCAGAGTGGGCTGGATCGATTCGTAATCTTTTTAAAAGCAATGGCATACAAGAACCTAAGGTCATTGATACAATGATAATTACCGTAAGCGATAAACTAACAGCAATACTGCCATAGAGGTAGCCGTGCATCACATAAATTCGGATAAATGAAAAAACGCCGAGCACAAGACCGATAGCTAACGCCATATAAAACTCTCGCCAAATAAAGCGAATTCTTGTCGATTCATTAATCTCTCCCGTCGCCATTCCCTGAATAGCAAGCGCAGAGGTCTGGCTACTAGCATTGCCACCCGTACTGATCAACATCGAAAGAAAATACGTAAGAAACCCTGCCAATAAGACTTGATAGTGCTGCACAATAATACTTGAAAGGGTTTGAAATAAGAGTAAGGATATTAAAATGGTACTGCGTTGATAAAACAATTTATAAAATGATGTTTCAAAATAAGTATCTTTTATCGGTACGATAGCAGACATACGATAAATATCCTCACTCGCCTCCTCTTCCACAACTGCCACCAAAGCTTCAGATGAAATAACACCTAAAAACACACCATTACTTTCTACGACCGGTGCTATGGTTAGCGAATAGTGAATCATTTTTTGAGCAACATCTTCCTGGTCTTCATCTACCAATACCTCTAAAATATTCGGCTGCAAAATTGACTTGAGAATCGTGTGGGGTTTTTTCAAAACGAGATCTTCTAAATGTATATTACCCACGAGCGTATTTTGAGCATTCGTTACAAAAATCTGTTGATGAAGATCACGATTTGGTTGCAGTCGTTGCAAGATATGAATGCTTTTTTGGACAGTAAAATCTTCTCTCAAAGATAAAACGTTCGTTTCCATAATACCACCGGCTGATTGTGGATTAAATTTAAGAAGAGACAAAACCGCTTCGCGTTCACGCTTATGAAGCAGTTTCAAATATTTATTCAATTCTTCATCTGAAAGTTCATCTAAAAAATCTATTAAATCAGTCAAAGGAAGCGAACTGAGTAAATGAGCACGGTCAATTTCTGAAACTACCGATAAGCAAAGTGCTTTTAAGGGATCACTCAGCTCTTCAAAGACCGCCAATTTCATCTGTTGATTAAATTTTGAAAAAATCTGAGTTATATGCTCTTCATCCATGTAAGAGAGCAGCGATGCAATGTCTGCAGGATGCAATTTAATGAGCTCCTGCCAGAGAGCTGCACCAAGCGGTGGCTGCTCTTTGATTACAAGATCAATATTGTCCTGGATTTGGTCAAATAATTTTGGCGTGACCATAGCACGACTCCCCAGAAACCACGATTTTGCGAGGATTGAATTTAGCATACACCTCTTCAATCCTACCGTATCGCCGACATAGTGTCCATGTGAAATAAATTTTTCGCCCATTCCCAAAAGACAAATAATCGGATATACTCTGTCTTATTGAATAATATACAAAAAAAGAGTCTTGGTCCGCAATGAAAACACAATTTACGATTAAACCACAAGAATCCACCACGACAACCGTCCCGGAAGGGTCTAAACCGGAAAGACTTGATCGCTTTCTTACTTCTTATTATGAAGATTCTTCACGCTCATTTTTTCAAAATCTCGTCAATTCAAGCAATATAATGGTAAATAACAATCCAGCCAAAGCAAGCATGCTCGTCCGTCCCGGCGACACCATTACCATTTCAATGCCTCCCATCGAGCAACGCACGATTAGTGATGAAACTATTCATACGCTTCACATCCAACTCCTTTATGAGCATAAGCATTTTTTGGTTATTTCAAAGCCGGCTGGATTGGTTGTGCATCAAGCACATAAGCATTCTAAGGCCGTCACCCTTATTGATTGGATCTTATACCATTATAAAGACATTGTCGAAATTGGTGAGGCAGAAAGACCAGGAATTGTTCATAGGCTTGATAAAGACACCTCAGGTCTTATGCTCATAGCACGCACACCTTATGGACATGCGAAAATCAGCCAGCTCTTTAAAGATAGGATGGTTAAAAAAACCTACACTGCACTTGTTACTGGCCATCCACCCGCTTCTGGTGTCATTGATTACAGAATTGATCGACACCCGACCGATCCTACCAAAATGTCTGCTCACACTGGCTCGGGTCGAGATGCAAAGACTTTCTATAAAACGATTGAATACTATCGCGAAGCAGCATTAGTCGAATTGCAACCGGTTACGGGTAGAACACATCAAATTCGCGTGCATTGCGCTGCCATTGAACATCCACTTCTGGGCGATACAGCCTATGGAAGTTCATCAAAGCTTATTCACCGTCATGCACTGCATGCTTCAAAATTATCGTTTGCGCTGGATAATGAATCTTTTGATTTTAATTCGGAACTACCTTACGATTTTGTCAATGCAATTGCCGCACTCAAAGGTACTTAAACAATTTATTTTGTTAATGCACTAGAGCTCGTGGTCTTCGTGTTCGCTCGCATCCTTTTTCTTGTGAGGAAGCAATCCTTCCTCTCTTAAGGAGTTCAGATACATCTTATAAGATTTTTTACAAGAGAACCTTAGATCACGCATAAAAGCCCAAATATCCTCTAAAAAACTTTTAAGATGAGCAAAGTCGGGAATCATTTTGCGTGTTTCTTCGTATTCTGTGCCTTCTTCTTGATTGCCCCAGCCAAGTAATAACGAATCTTTGCGGTCTGTTTGAATCAGCCACTGCTTAATAATCATGAGAGTTTCTCTCTTCCAACCTTGAGCTTCTTTCATGTAGGCAGCGGTTATTTCTTCAAATTGGGTAATTGCCTGGTCAACTGCAATTTTAATGGCAGGTTTATGATCAATAAATGTTTTCCTATTTCTCAAATTTTGCTCATGAACTGCAAGTTCATTAATGGTATAATTTTTGCCTTCAAAGGGAACCATACCGTTGCCCTTTTGTCCTTTAAGTAGATCTTGGACCCCAACTTCAATTTTTAACATTTTAACAATATTGACACGATTTGAACCATCAATCGCTTTGATTAATTTATGATCAATAGCAACACCCTTATTAGCCGCTAGCCCATACCCTGCATTTGCAAACAACAAAAGACTCGCAAAACTTTTAATAGCGTTTTTCATATATTCTGCTCAATTTAATACGGTTTATCATTCATTTCTAATGTACCTACAAATAAGCGTATGTCAAAATTTACGATATTTACACCATTTTTAAACCAATGCAATAAGCAATATTGCCAATTGCATTTTATTGATAGTATAATAGGAGATGAATAAATCATAATTGATTTATTCGATAGGGGGGATTGTGAAAAGCTTTTTTAAGGCTCTACTGTTTTGTTTGGCAATCATTCTCATAATGCCTGGTATCAATTCAGTCGCCAGCAATTATTTCCTTAATGTTCATGAATTACATAAAAACAAAAGTGATCTTATGCGGATCAATCAATTACGCATGATCACAACACTCAATAGAATCATAAAAAAGGGACATGCCAAAATAACGCTTTCAGATATTGCAACCATACACCAACTCATTTATTCACCAATCAATTCAGCGTATGCCGGAATATGGAGAAAATCACGTGTTCGCGTAAATGGGATGATACCACCTCTTTCATCAACTATTCCAAAACATATGAATGACTTTATTAAATGGTTGAAAACAACCAAGGCACACCCTCTGCATGTAAGCGCTAAAGCGCATTTAAAATTAGTCGATATCCATCCCTTTAAAGATGGTAATGGCAGAACAGCTCGCACCTTGCTTGCTATGATGCTTCTCAGCAATGGTTATCCGATTCCAACATTTTCACTTCAAGATCGAAAGCAGTATGGGTATGTAATTCATAAAGCTTTAGTAACGGGAGATCTCACTGAATACAATAAATTTATTTTTCGCGGCATTTTAAGGAGCTTTAAAAACATTAAAGGAAAGTTCTAAGGTTCTAGGCCTCCTTGAAATTCATCAAACTTTTAGTTGCATTTAATAAAAATTATTGTAACATGTGCATGAAGCTTTAGTAGTAATGAAGCGAGTTTATGGAAAAGCTATTCATGAGCTCGAATGCATCTCTTTTTTATTTTTTCAAATTGATGTCTATACTTTTCGATTAATGCCAAATCATCAGTGACAATGACATTTTCCTGATTGCGATGTTGTGCGGAATGAGTAAAGTTAAAAGATCCTGTCCAAAGAATTGAACGATTGAGTAATCCTTTTTTAAAAATCATGAATTTATTGTGCATTATACCCACCGGCTTTTTACTATCGTGTTTGACTGATGGATAAATCCAGAGTGGAACACGCTGTTTTATAAAGAGATTTACTTTGCTATGTGCGGTAATCGCATTGCTTCCATCAACTAACACCTGAACGTCAATGCCTCTGCGTTGTGCTTTAATAAGCGCATTAACAACTTCAGAATCAGTTATTGAATAGGCCGTTACAAGAATTTGTTCTTTTTCTTCATCAATTAATGTTATCAACAAATTTTGAATATCATCGTCCGGCGCAAACAATGCGCGTCGAATACGTGAATTATCGTCAACAAGTATTTTAACGGCATGGTGGGCAGGAGAATAATACTCGTTGATCTTGTAGGCGACAAAGAAAAACGACCCAGTAATAACGCAAAAAACAAAAGCAAGGCTTAGTTTGATACTATAATCTTTGAGATCATTCATGACTGACTAACTCGTCAACTGGGTTTAAATAAGCATGAGGATGCCCTATCATGGAATCCGCTGTACTTTCTGCTCGAGATAGATTATCTTGAAAATGAGGATGCCACAACATTTGGATTGCTAATATTAACATGGCTTCTGACAGCAAAAGCTTATGACACCACACCATGAGATTTAATTCCTCTTTTAATTACGCGATACCTCTATCATAACTGAGAAACATTCATGAGTAAAAAAGAAAAACCACAAGAATTAATTTTTGGAATACATCCCGTTATTGAATTACTCAAAGCAAAACGTCGAACTCTCTTCACGATTTATACAACTAAACCAACACCTAAAGCGTGGAGTTCTATTGAACAGTTGTTACCCAAAGGGACTCAGATACAGTATGTGTCACGCGATGTGCTAACACGTATGGCACAAACGACTGACCACCAAGGTATAATAGCGTGGGTGCAGCCCTTCCCCTTCCGGAGCAAAATGTATGACCCCGCAAAACAACCATTTTTGATCATGATTGACAGCGTTCAAGATCCAAGAAACCTTGGAGCTATTATTAGATCGGCTTATTGCACGGGTGCACATGGAATCATTCTTTGTAAGAGAGGTGGATCACCTTTGACGCCCGCTGCCATAAAAGCATCAGCTGGACTTACTGAATTTATGGAAATATATCAAGCACCAAGCCCTGCAGCGGCTGCTTCTGAACTTAAGAAGGCCGGGTATCAACTCTATCTTGCAGTTCTTGGAGGAGAAAATGCCCTCAAGATTATGTATAAAGAACCATTGTGCATCGTTATAGGAAGTGAAGGATCGGGGATATCTCCAGAAATTTTAAATGCCGGTCAAAAAGTTATGCTTCCACAAAAGCGAGCTGACATCTCCTATAATGCTTCCGTTGCAGCGGGTATTTTGCTTTTCTTAATTGCCCATAACATTGGTAAACTCTCTTAACTATTTAAGGCCTCACTAACGTGAGGCCAGTATCTCGTTATCGAATCTTTTATTTACTTTCGTGCTTTTCATCATCATCTTCTTCTTCGTCTTCAACATCAGCTGAAGATTTATCATCTTCTTCTGCAATATGCTCTGCGGGAATTTTATGCGAACTATTTTCATCGCTTTGTGAAGAACTTGAAGCAGCAGTTACATCCTTTATTTCCAACTGACTATCTTCATTGCTTGTGAGCGCATAAACATGTGAATCTTGTGGCATAAATTCTAATCTTTGTGCCTTAATTGCCCGACTACCGGTATAAAAAAATTCATTTAATCCATCTTCATCATCAAAAAGGGTAATGATATCGTCAATCGGCACATAACGATTGACTGCCACAACTTCGACAGGCACCTGGGACCAGAAAAAGGTCGTTTCATAATTGAGCTCATTCTCATTGTAATATATCTCATCTTCCTGAAGGTCAAGCACGACTGAATCGCCCGAGTCAAGGGGATGATATATAAGATACATGTTTCCGATCACTGTAATTATCCAAATACTCTATCTTATAAGGCTTGTTAGTAATTCTCGATATCAATCGTTTATAACGAGAAATAATAACCCCATTTTCATTTTCTATTTTTTTTCTCGGATTTGACACTGAAATACTTTTAATAACGTAATTGTCGGCATCATTAATGATCTTATATGACGCGTTCATCATACCTGACAAACAAATAAGCGCTCCACCGGCTACGCTCATGCATACACTATTTTTCATGTGAGTCCTTTCGCTTGAGTATATAACTAACCCAGTCATAGCATATTTTATATTTTTGACAAAACTTTTACGCGAATTGTGAGATTCAAAATAGTCAAACAGAGAGTAAAATAATATCGGCCGTATGGGGATCCAGAGGAAAAACGTTTTTTATTAAGTAATTTCACCAATGCAACCAAAACTTTTTACTGCTGTGGAAAAGAAAGATTATCAATGCTATTCTTATAAATTCTAAACTACTTAAAGATTGTGTGATTATGAAACCTTTGCTTTCGCTAAGAGATATAACAAAAGTCTATTCTCATGAAACAAAACCCATTGAGGCGTTGAAGGGAATATCTCTTGATGTATATGAGGGTGAAATCTTGGGACTATTAGGTGTGAATGGTGCCGGCAAAACCACGCTTTCTTCTCTTATTGCAACACAGCATCCTCCAACTTCGGGAGAAATTCTGTGGCGAGGGGCTTCCATTTATGATCAATTATTAGACTATCGTCGACACTTAGGTTTTTGTCCTCAAAAAAACAACTTTGATACGTTGCTCACGGTTGAGCAAAATCTTATATTTTCCGGCCGTTATTATCTCATGCGCGACTTCGAAATTAAAAAAAGAGTTACTGAGTTAATGGACCAATTTGAGCTGACACCGTATGCCCATTATAAAGTTGATGTCCTTTCCGGGGGATATAAACAACGACTTTTAATTGCTCGGGCTTTAGTGCATACTCCTTCTCTTGTTATATTGGACGAGCCAACCGTTGCACTCGACCCCCATATACGACGCAATCTTTGGGATCGCATTATCGATCTTAAAAAGTCCGGCATTACTCTTATTTTAACAACGCATTACCTTGATGAAGCTGAAGTTTTGTCAGATCGCGTCTGCATTTTAGACAAGGGGAAAATTCGACTTATTGATAAACCTAAAAATCTTTTGTCATCCTACAACAAAACGCGCCTTGAGGATGTTTTTTTGCAACTTATGCAGGAAAATGGCAATAACCATTAAGGATTTTCTATGATTTCACGAGAAACAGCTCGCGTCTTTGGTTGGTTATTATGGCGCGATATCATTGTACTTCGCAAAAATGTGCTCAACCGCATATTTGATGCTATCATATGGTCGGGAACAAACATTCTCATAAGTTATTATATTTTGCCAGCGTTTGGCATAGAACAAAAATTTGGAATTTTGATTTGGGTCGGCACTATTCTCACTATGGCTTTTTTTGAAGCGGGATACGCTGCTCAAGAACTTGTTACTGATAGATCTGGCAATTATCATGTTGGCTATTTGCTTACCCTACCACTTCCTTCCTGGCTGGTGATAATAAAACTCGGCTGCACGATTGCACTCAACTGCATGGTGTTGAGTATTTTTATGTTGCCTTTGGGAAAACTGGTATTACAAAATCATTTAGATTTAAGCTCCATGAGCATCATAAAATTTATATTAATATTTATTGCTATAAATTTTTTTTGTGGAAGCTTTGGCATTTGGGTATTTAGTTGGGCGCAAAGCACGGTACGATTTTCTGAAATTTGGCGTCGCGTATTTAACCCCTTATGGGCTTTTGGCGGATACCAATTCACGTGGATGAAATTTCATCAAACGTTCCCGCGCTTTTCATTGGTAGCACTCATAAATCCATTAACATACGGCTTTGAAGGTCTTCGTGCATCCATATTGGGAAATTCTGGCTTCATACCATTCTGGATTTCCCTACTGCGGTACTTATATTTACCATCATATTTACCCTTTGGGCACTACGATGGTGCAGAAGATTACTCGATTACGTATAGTTATGTTTTTATGATAACTCTCTTATTTCACAGCTTTTGCTTGCGCACTTTTTTCATCATAATACTCGGCTAATTTGAGATGATGCTGAACTTTTTTCTGCAAACGCGCTGCTTCATCTCTATGATATTTTGCTAAACGTTGATGAAATCCAAGCTTAACTTTTTTTGTCGTTTTTGAGATTGAATTTTTTGATTCTCTTTGACTTTTATCTGCAATTGGCGGATCTCGAAAAACTCCAAGAGCACTATTCAAAGATGTTAGCAAAAGAATAACTGAAAGCACTTTAAGTGATAACTTCATTGAAAATCTCCTTATCGACTGTTTATTTAAATTACATTATGAGCGTAGCAAAAGAACCTCTTAGACTGCAATAATAAGGTGTTTCATATCTTCAAATCCAGTCGCTCACTTTTTCTCTTCTTAAAGAAGAAATGCGGCGTGCTCAAATTAACAAAGAATTTTATTTTACTCTATTTCTTCTCAAACGCTTGTTACAAATTAACTTGGTTCTGTAAAGCATAGAGCATCATCATTATGAGAAGTGCTGCACCAGCTGATGTTGGACAATGCAATCTTTGCAAAAGCGATGATTGTGCACGTTGCGGCAATGGCAACACGGGGCTTGATCTGCTTGAGCGAAAGGCAATGGCGATGCTTGCACTTCACCGCTTGATCTTACGTTCGGCGCAATTTCTGGAGCTTCTATGACAGGCTGATTTGGTTGTACTTGTCTCTTTGCTCTTCTCTTCTTATTTTTTGAAATGGGTTGATTCTCTTTTTCTGAAGATTTATCTGCTGCTTCATTTTGTGAATCCACCACTGTTCCTGAAACATCCTGCTGTCCTTGCCTATCTTCTTTTGCTTCCAGCTCTCTTGTTCTCGCTCGGCTTTCTCAAGCATTTCGGCAATTGCAAAATGCTTTCTTGCACGAGCCAGTGGGCCGGTGTTTCATTTCTTCGGTTATAAACCATGACATCCACTCCAGCTATCACAAGAGCATTTACAGCGTCGATATGACCCATAAATGCTGCAAGATGCAATGGCGTTTGACCGTCCCTGTCTTGTACATCAAGACGAGCGCCTGCTCTTAGTAAAACTTCCATGGCATTCGCATGCCCTTTAAATGCTGCTAAATGTAACGGCATTTGACCATCATTTCGTGGCATATCAAGACGAGCACCTGCTCTTAGTAAAATTTCTATGGCACCTTCATTCCCTTGAAATGCTGCTAAATGTAATGGCATTTGACCATTTTTATCTTGCACATCAAAACGAGCACCTACTTCGAGTAAAACTTCTATGGCACCTTCATGCCCTTGAAATGATGCTAAATGCAATGGCGTTTGACCATTTTTATCTTGCACATCAAGAGGAGCACCTGCTTCGAGTAAAACTTCTATGGCATTCACATGGCCCTGGAATGCTGCTAAATGTAATGGCGTTTGACCATTACGACTATCTAGCACATCAAGACGAGCACCCGCTCTTAGTAAAATTTCTATCGCACGTTCATGCCCTTGAAACGCTGCCAAATGTAATGGCATTTGGCCATCATTTCGTGGCATATCAAGACGAGCACCTGCTCTTAGTAAAACTTCTATCACGCTCGCATGGCCTTGAAACGCCGCTAAATGCAATGGCTTTTGGCCATCACTTCTTGACACATTAACAGGAGCACCCGCTTTGAGTAAGACCTCTACAGCACTCGCATGGCCTTGAAACGCTGCCAAATGTAATGGCGTTCGACCGTCACTGTCTTGTACATCAAGACGAGCGCCCACTCTTAGTAAAATTTCTATCGCACGTTCATGCCCTTGAAACGCTGCTAAATGTAATGGCATTTGACCATTCCTATCTTGCATTCCCAGCAAAGTAACATCCTGATCTAAAAACCAGCGTATGAGTTCCGCATGCCCTTTAAATACCGCGGTATGCAATGCAATCTGCCCACGATCATTTCTTAATCTCAATAAATTGGGCCTTGTAGCAGCGGCCTCTTGGATTTCTTGCAACCTACCCTGATGAGCAAGTTCATGAAACCATGTAGATCCTCTGGTGTTTTTTTGATCCGTTGGCTTATGTTTACTAACCTGCAGTGGACGCTCCATTGAAAAAGTTTGATAACCCATACAGATTATGCTGACTAAAAATAGATAATTTATAAATTTCATCATTTATTCCCGCTTGATTAACTGATTTGATTCTGTAAAGCATAGAGCATCATCATTATAAGAAGTACTGCACCAGCTGATGTTGGGCAATGCAGTCTTTGCAAGAACGACGGTTGCGCACGTTGTGGCAATGGCAACACTGTCGCTTGTTCTGCTTGAGCGAGAGATAATGACGATGCTTGCACTTCAGCAACTGCTCTTATGTTCGATGTAATCTCTGAAGCTTCTACAACAGGATGATTTGTCTGCACTTGTCTCTTTACTCTTCTCTTCTTATTTTTGGAAATAGGTTGATTCTCTTTTTCTGAAGATTTATCTGCTTGCCCACTTTGTGAATCAACTGCTCCATCCGAAACAATTTCCTCTTTTTTGTCCTTGCCCACCCTCTCTTGCTTCATGCTCTCTTCGCTCTCGCTCAGCTTGCTCAAGCATTTCGGCAATTGCAAAATGCCTTCTTGCACGAGCCAGTCGGGCTGGTGTTTCATTTTTTCGATTACAAACCATGACATCTGCTCCAGCTCTCAAGAGAGCATTTACAACAGAAATGCGTCCCATAAACGCTGCCAAATGTAATGGCATTTGGCGATTCCTGTCTTGTACATCAAGACGAGCTCCTGCTCTTAGTAAAACTTCTATCGCACGTTCATGCCCTTGAAACACTGCCAAATGTAATGGTGTTTGACCATTTTTATCTTGCACATCAAGAGGAGCTCCTGCTCTTAGTAAAATTTCTATGGCACTTTCATGCCCTTGAAACGCTGCTAAATGCAATGGCGTTTGACCATTTTTATCTTGCACATCAAGAGGAGCTCCTGCTCTTAGTAAAACTTCTATGGCATTCACATGGCCCTGGAATGCTGCTAAATGCAATGGTGTTTGCCCATCTTTGTCTTGCACATCAAGAGGAGCATTCGCTTTGAGTAAAACTTCTATGGCATTCACATGGCCCTGGAATGCTGCTAAATGCAATGGGTTTTCACCATTCCTGTTTTGCACTTCAAGACGAGCACCTGCTCTTAGTAAAATTTCTATCGCACGTTCATGCCCTCGAAATGCTGCCAAATGCAATGGGTTTTCACCATTCCTGTTTTGCACTTCAAGACGAGCACCTGCTCTTAGTAAAATTTCTATCGCACGTTCATGCCCTTGAAACGCTGCTAAATGCAATGGCGTTTGGCCATCATTTCGTGGCACATCAAGACGAGCACCTGCTCTTACTAAAACTTCTATGGCACTTTCATGCCCTTGAAACGCTGCTAAATGCAATGGCGTTTGACCATTTTTATCTTGCACATCAAGAGGAGCTCCTGCTCTTAGTAAAATTTCTATGGCACTTTCATGCCCTTGGAATGCTGCTAAATGCAATGGCGTTTGGCCATCATTTCGTGGCACATCAAGACGAGCACCTGCTCTTACTAAAACTTCTATGGCACTCACATGTCCTTGAAACGCTGCCAAATGCAATGGTGTTTGCCCATCTTTGTCTTGCACATCAAGAGGAGCATTCGCTTTGAGTAAAACTTCTATGGCATTCACATGGCCCTGGAATGCTGCTAAATGCAATGGTGTTTGCCCATCTTTGTCTTGCACATCAAGAGGAGCATTCGCTTTGAGTAAAACTTCTATGGCATTCACATGGCCCTGGAATGCTGCTAAATGCAATGGGTTTTCACCATTCCTGTTTTGCACTTCAAGACGAGCACCTGCTCTTAGTAAAATTTCTATCGCACGTTCATGCCCTCGAAATGCTGCCAAATGCAATGGGTTTTCACCATTCCTGTTTTGCACTTCAAGACGAGCACCTGCTCTTAGTAAAATTTCTATCGCACGTTCATGCCCTTGAAATGCTGCCAAATGCAATGGCGTTTGACCATCATTGTTTTGCACATCAAGACGAGCGCCAGCTTTTAGCAAAACCTCTATTGCACTCACGTGGCCTTGAAATGCTGCCGAATGCAATGCCGTTCGACCTTTTCTATCTTGGACATCAAAACGAATACCCGCTTCGAGTAAAACTTCTATGGCATTCACATGGCCCTGGAATGCTGCTAAATGCAATGGCGTTTGGCCATCATTTCGTGGCATATCAAGGCGAGCACCTGCTCTTAGTAAAACTTCTATGGCACTCACATGCCCTTGAAACGCTGCTAAATGCAATGACGTTTGGCCATCATTTCGTGGCACATCAAGAGGAGCACCTGCTCTTATTAAAACTTCTATGGCACTCACATGCCCTTGAAATGCTGCTAAATGCAATGGCGTTTGGCCGTCACTTCTTGACACATTAAGAGGAGCGTCCCTTGTTATTAAAACTTCTATGGCACTCACATCAACCATAAATGCTGCCAAATGCAATGGGGTTTGACCATCACCGTCTTGTATTTCCCCCAAAGTGTTATCTTGATCTAAAAACCAGCGTACGAGTTCCTCATGCCCTTTAAATGCCGCGGTATGCAACGCAATCTCCCCACGACCATTTCTTAATCTCAATAAATTGGGCCTTGTAGCAACGGCCTCCTGGATTTCTTGTAACCTACCCTGATGAGCAAGCTCATGAAACCATGTAGATCCTCTGGTGTTTTTTTGATCGATTGACTTATGTTTGCTAACCTGTGGTGGCCGTTCCATTGAAAAAGCCTGATAACTCATGCAGATTATGCTGACTAAAAATAGATAATTTATAAATTTCATCATTTATTCCCGCTCGGTTAACTAACTTGGTTCTGTAAAGCATAGAGCATAATCATTATAAGAAGTACTGCACCAGCTGATGTTGGACAATGCAATCTTTGCAAAAGCGGCGGTTGCGCACGTTGCTGTAATGGCAACATCAGCGCTTGCTCTGTTTGAGCGAGAGATAATGACGATGCTTGCACTTCAGCGCTTGATCTTACGTTCGGCGTAATTTCTGGAGCTTCTATAATAGGCTGATTTGTCTGTACTTGTCTTTTTACTCTTCTCTTCTTATTTTTGGAAACAGGTTGATTCTCTTTTTCTGGAGATTTATCTGCTGCTTCATTTTGTGAATCAACTGCTACACCCGAAACAATTTCCTCTTTTTGTCCTTGCCCACCCTCTCTTGCTTCATGCTCTCTTCGCTCTCGCTCAGCTTGCTCAAGCATTTCGGCAATTGCAAAATGCCTTCTTGCACGAGCCAGTCGGGCTGGTGTTTCATTTTTTCGATTACAAACCATGACATCTGCTCCAGCTCTCAAGAGAGCATTTACGACAGAAACGCGTCCCATAAACGCTGCCACATGCAATGGGGTTTGACCATCATTTCGTGGCATATCAAGACGAGCTCCTGCTCTTAGTAAAATTTCTATGGCATTCACATGTCCTTGAAACGCTGCTAAATGCAATGGCGTTTGACCATCATTGTTTTGCACATCAAGACGAGCGCCTGCTCTTAGCAAAACCTCTATTGCACTCACGTGGCCTTGAAATGCTGCCAAATGCAATGCCGTTCGACCGTCACTGTCTTGTACATCAAGATGAGCACCCACTCTTAGTAAAATTTCTATCGCACGTTCATGCCCTTGAAACGCTGCCAAATGCAATGGCGTTTGACCATCTTTGTCTTGCACATCAAGAGGAGCATTCGCTTTGAGTAAAACTTCTATGGCATTCACATGGCCCTGGAATGCTGCTAAATGCAATGGCGTTTGACCACCATTTCGTGGCACATCAAGACGAGTACCTGCTCTTAGTAAAACCTCTATTGCACTCACATGCCCACAAAACGCTGCCAAATGTAATGCCGTTTGACCATCCTTGTTTTGCACATCAAGATGAGCACCTGCTTCGAGTAAAACCTCTATTGCACTCACGTGGCCTCGAAATGCTGCCAAATGCAACGCCGTTCGACCGTCATTGTCTTGTACATCAAGACGAGCGCCCGCTCTTAGTAAAACTTCTATGGCACTCACATGCCCTTGAAACGCTGCTAAATACAACGGCGTTTGACCTTTTCTATCTTGAACATCAAAACGAATACCCGCTTCGAGTAAAACTTCTATGGCATTCACATGGCCCTGGAATGCTGCTAAATGTAATGGCGTTTGACCATTACGACTATCTAGCACATCAAGACGAGCGCCCGCTCTTAGTAAAATTTCTGTCGCACGTTCATGCCCTTGAAATGCTGCTAAATGTAATGGCATTTGACCATCATTTCGTGGCATATTAAGACGAGCGCCAACTTTTAGCAAAACTTCTATGGCACCTTCATGCCCTTGAAACACTGCCAAATGTAATGGTGTTTGACCATTATGATCTTGTATTTCCATTAAAGTAACATCTTGACCTAAAAACCACCGTATGAGTTCCTCATGCCCTTTAAATACCGCGGTATGCAACGCAATCTGCCCACGACCATTTCTCAATCTCAATAAATTGGGCCTTGTAGCAACGGCCTCTTGGATTTCTTGCAACCTACCCTGATGAGCAAGTTCATGAAACCACGTAGACCCTTGAGTATTTTTTTGATCAATTGGCTTATGTTTACTAACCTGCGGTGGACGTTCCATTGAAAAAGCTTGATAACCCATACAGATTATGCTGACTAAAAATAAAAAGAATATTTCCGTCATAATTTCCCCACTGATAGGACATTTTTTAAACTTTTCAATTTGTTTAAATAATCTCTTAAATATTATCAAATAGATAAAATTTGTCAAAAAACCATCGCTAAGCCCTCATTTTGACGAGCAAATATTTGAATCGACAAAAGGCATGATCTATTCATATCTTTCGCCCCTATGCGATTTGCTAGGGCGTGAACTGCGAGCTGTCGTTGACTTACCCTTTAGGTCTGCTACCATGGGAATAAGAAAGAGAAATAAAGGAAAAATCATGACTCAGAAACGTTTTTGCATCAGTATACTTATGTTCTTTGTTCTCTTTCCTCTCTTTTCAGTGAAATCAAATAATGAAGACGGGAAGCAACTTTCAGTGACAGGACTGGCTGTCGGTTTTGCACAAGGAATATCAAATACTCTTAGCTATGTTTTATATCCTGCTTTAAAGTTATCAAAGAAAACGGATTCTTTCTTAACTGCCGCTGAGAAAAGCACTGTAGTTCAAAACTTTCAAGCACAGCCTTCAGAGGTGCGCTCGGCATACTATTTAGGTTACGGTTTAGCACAAGGTCTTATTGCCTTTATTCTTGCTGAATTTTCCTCTGCTGCAAACCACAAAAGCGGTGTTCCTCATATTCAATACCTGCCTCTTATTCCTGCAACTTTATCATCAATCAATGTATTAAAGGGGTTTCTTAACTGCAAACCGCATGATGGAAAAAGAGAATATACTGATGAGCCTACCTCTAATAGCACCACAATACAAAGAAGGATGTCACAAGCATCGCGTTAAGCCGTGAAGAAATAGTTAAAGTATATCTTCATGCTTTCGTTCCATAACATGATTAAGAAGCTTTAAGGCTTCATCATCAGACAACCATTCGTGATACTTCAGCAAATGAGAAACCTGGAATTGCACAAGTTCTTCATTCCAAATCTTATAGACAGGGCTTCGAGTATAATGAAAACAGGTGCATGGTATTCCATGAGATGAAAGAGTATCTTTCACAGAATGAATATTCTTTTCAAGGTCATCGACAAAAATAACTTTTTTAGGCCACAGGCCTGTTTGTTGAAAAAAAAGTATTAATGCAGGACCTTTATCTCTGCCTTGCGTGAAAAGAATATCATGATACACTTCAGGATCACATCGCTCTTTTTTTTCACAGGAAGAATCTTTAAGTATCACAAATGAAGGTTGATTCATCGCTTTAAATACTATCCCAAATTCCTTCAACTGTTCAAAAACATGCTGAGTTGCAGATAATTTCCCAATAAAGCCGGAAGAACGTGACGTACATGCCATCGTCCCAGCAGCTTTTTCTTTTATCTTTTTAAAAAGTTCAGGAAAATCTGATTCAAGAAGAGAGAGTTCAATATTTTTAAAAAGAATTCCAAAAAGCATATCAGATTCTTTATCTGAGCCTATAACACGATGCAGTCGACTCCGCACAATTCTTGCATGAGGGTGATAAAACAAACTCCGTAGATACATAATGGTCTCATCAATATCAAAAACAACCAGCGTTTCTTCATCGACATAAGAAAGAATTGAATGATGCGTTGTAATAGTATGGATAGCTCCGAAATTAGAAGGAACAACAAAAAGAGCCACAAGAAAACAGGTGATTTTTAAAATCATATCATCTCCTTAAGTAATGAGATTTTTGCCTCTATGATACCATAAAAAAAGTCGTTATCTTAGCAAAACAAGCCGCCATAATCAAGAAATAAATCTATGAAAGTATTGACTAATTCTCTATAAAACAATTAAAACCATTATGGACCGTTATACCAAAACAGAAAGGAGGTGCTTGTGAAGAATATTCGATTGCTGTGCTCTAGCATATGCATTATTGCCTTCTTTTTAGTGACATCAATGGTCATCGCCTATGTCTTTAAAAGGCCGTTGCTAACAAAGGTTATACCCGACCAATCTCTTTCTTTAAAAGCATATAAAGAGATAAAGGCCTTGATTTTTTCCTATATCGCCTTAAACCCTAAGCCTACAGCTCGACAATTGCTCTCTTATGTTCAGCAAAGCTACCCTTATATAACACGAATAACCACGCGTCATAAAAGTACTGGCATACAAACCATTTGTTTGACCGCAGAAAAACCCCTAGCCAGTCTAAACACCTCATATCTTATTACCGCACAAGGAAAACGTGTCTGGTGTGATTATTATCTTCCTTCCTTGCATGAGAGCCTCTTTAACATCCGCACGATAGCTCCTTCTGTTGATGAAACGGATGTTGAATCTATCTGCGCTTTTGCCAGAACACTTCCGGCTTGGGTATGTGCGGATTACCAGTGTGAATGGCATGACAAAACGTCAATAATCTTTCAGGATATTAAAAATCCTCGCTTCATTGTTAAAGCTTATGAAAAAACGATTTTTAATGAATCGCTGCGCGCAGGATTACAAAGACTAAAAAATTACTGTCTCGCTCAAGAAGCAGCGAGCAAGAAACGTAAAACCCGTGATCGATGGGTTATAGATATTCGCTTTAAGAATCTTATGATTCTATCGCGGCAAAAGGGGGAACAAGGATGAAGAAAACAAAAGGAACGCCCGACACAATAATTGTTGGTGTCGATATTGGAACGACTAAAATTTGTGTTCTCGTAGCACAACATATTAGCCCAGGGAACATCGAAATTATTGGAATAGGAAAAGCTCCGTCACGTGGCCTTGCCCGTGGAGTCGTCGTTGATATTGCACCCGCAGTGCAATCAATTAAGGCAGCGGTAAAAGAAGCAGAATTGATGAGCGGAATCACAATCGAATCAGTCTATATAGGAATATCTGGTAGCCATATTTCTGCTTTTAATTCTCAAGGTGTTGTGGCCATAAAACATAAAGAAATACGACAAAACGATATTGCTCATGTTATTGCAGCAGCAAAAGCCGTGCCGCTTACTGAAGGCCAACAAATACTTCATATATTACCACAATTTTTTGTTATTGACGGTCATCATAAAGTACGTGATCCACTGGGCATGTATGGTGTAAGACTTGAAGCACAAGTTCACATTATCACGGGAGCACTTGCGGCTGCACAAAATCTTGTTCGCTGCTGTGAAATGGCTGGCCTTAAAGTCCGTGATATAATCCTTGAGCCTCTTGCATCGGCTGATGCCGTCTTGAGCCCTGACGAAAAAGAACTCGGTGCATTTATGCTTGACATTGGTGGCGGCACGTCCGATTTTGCGTATTATGCGCAAGGCACTATAAGGCATACCAAAGTCATTCCCATTGCTGGAGACCTTTTTACGCAAGATATTGCACTCGTCTTAAGAACAACACTTAAAGATGCCGAAAGAATAAAAAAGGAATATGGCAGTGCACATGAACAGATGGTTTCTCCCCATGAAAAAATTGAAGTAGAAATGGTATATGGGGGAGAAAAAAAATCCATCTTACGCTCTGATCTTGCTGCGATACTCGAACCTCGGGCACAGGAACTTTTTACCATTATAAAGAAAGAAATTCAGATGCATCATCTTGAGGCACCCGCAGGTCTGGTGTTAACAGGCGGGGGGGCCCTGCTTGAAGGCATACATTATACCGCACGTGAAATCTTGGGAATACCTGTCAGAGTCGGAAAACCTAACGTCATGTTCGGTTTTAAAGAATCATTGGATAGCCCTCTGTATGCCACAAGCTATGGCATGCTTGTGTACGCTATGAACAAATATAAAATCCAGGCTCTTGAAAATCTTGAAGGCCCTCTGGTTTCGCGAGTCTTTACCCGCATGAAAACGTGGGTTTTTGATTTTTTTTGAGTAATAAGCGTATCCACCATTGCATGTTAATCATTCATCATGCTATGGTCCTGAATAATTAAGGATGATTGTTAAGGAGTGATATGATTGACTTTGAAAACGAATACCTGATGCAAAATTCTGGGGCACGTGTCAAAGTAGTGGGCATTGGTGGCGCCGGTTGCAACATGGTAAATCAAATGATCAAGGCTCAATACGAAAATGTTGAGTTTGTTGTACTGAATACCGATGCACAATCACTACGTGTTTCAGACTCGCCATTTAAAATCCAGATTGGCACACGCTCAACACGAGGTCTTGGCGCAGGAGCAAATCCAGAGGTAGGAAAACGAGCGGCGGAAGAAGATCTCGATAAAATTATTGATTTCTTAAAAGATTCCGACATCGTATTTTTGACTGCCGGCCTTGGAGGAGGAACCGGTTCTGGTGCTATTCCAGTTATCGCACGAGCTGTTCGTGAAATGGGAGCTCTTTGTGTCGCTGTAGTTACCAAACCATTTACATTTGAAGGTAAAAGAAGAACATCAATAGCAAATGGCGCTCTTGACGTATTAAAAAAAGAAGTAGACACACTCATTGTGGTGCCCAATCAAAAGCTTCTTGATATTACCGATCAAAAAGTTACTTACACTGAAGCATTTGGCATGATCAACAATATCTTGCACCAATTTGTACGTAGCATATCGGATATAATATCCCGACCTGGTCATATCAATGTTGATTTTTCGGATGTTTGTACCATTATGCGAAATATGGGACTTGCCGTCATGGGAACCGGTTGCGCATCAGGACCCGAAAGAGCACAAGAAGCGGCTATACAAGCTCTCTCCTCACCACTTTTGGAAAATGCAAGCATTCATGGCGCCCGCGCGGTATTACTCAATATTACGGGCAGTTCCAAGCTTGGCCTGCATGAGGTGCATAGCGCTGCATCCATGATCTATGACATTGCACCTGATGCCAATATTATTATGGGAACAGTTATTGATGAAGCTATGGGAGATGATGTGCTTGTTACTATCATTGCAACGGGCATTGAAGGTCACCAGGGAAGCAAAGAAAGCATGGAACTTCGTCCTGCCACACAACCCATGCAAGCAGAATCAATGAAGCCTTCCCATGAATCGACAAAACATTTCTCACACGATATTGATCCCCAGGATCTCGAAATACCGACCTACTTGCGTCGCGCTCGAGAAAATGAATTACGACAAAAGTAATATATGCCTGCATGAAAAAAACATGCAGGCTTTGTCATTGCTTGAAGGGATTATTGACTTTGCATTCTCTTATTGTTCATCATTATAAGAAACTTAAAGAAAACGGGGGGTAGTATGGTACTCGATAATTGTAGTTATAACAAAATCAAATTATTGCATGAATTAAGTTCACAACTATGGTTTATACAAAAACATGCGCTCAATGATGCAGAAGCTGCTGGTGATGCCGCCTGTATTCAAGCGCTTCGTGATCTAGAACACGATTTGCAAAAGCACCTTGAACGCTTGCGACAAAGCTTGAGCGTTGTAACTCAGTGACAAAATTTATAAAAACGCGTTGAGAAAGTAGATCATGATTTTTGATTTTCTTTATTATTTTTCGCTAGAAAAATTGTTCTTTGACAGAGAAGCTATCGAATAATCGTTGCATCTTGACGATAGCAAAGATAAAAATTATATTCAATAAGTCTTCTATAAGGTTTCATGCAAGCCTTAATTTATGAAATACTATTTTGCAGCAATGCAAGGAGAGCTCTTGTTTTTTGAAAATAGTTTTTTTCTACGTGGCATAATTATTGGATTCTTAATCTCCATACCGGTTGGCCCCGTTGGCATTATGTGTATCCGTCGCGCGCTGCATAATGGATTTTTTTCAGGATTGATTTCTGGTCTTGGTGCCGCAATTGCTGATGGCTTCTATTCAATTCTTGCTGTATTTAGCTTGACGTTTGTTTCAACAGCATTATTGCGTTATCACTTTTGGTTTCGGTTGATAGGGGGACTTTTT
Source organism: uncultured bacterium (assembly GCA_963699715.1). Taxonomy (GTDB): domain Bacteria; phylum Babelota; class Babeliae; order Babelales; family Babelaceae; genus CAVOUX01. Next base: position 64,278 of record CAVOUX010000006.1, on the reverse strand, counting down.
CTTATCTATATTGGCTATACTATTTTTATTGCCCAGCCCTCACTGGAAGGAACTCCCAAACGAAAACGTCGATCATTCATAAAGGACTTTATCTCATCATTTTTCCTCACCATAGCAAATCCCGTCAGCATTTTTGCATTTGCAGCTTTTTTTGCTGGATTTGGTGTGGGTGTTGATGAGGCTGGGTATTTTATGTCAAGTATTCTTGTGCTTGGGGTGGTGATGGGTTCACTCCTCTGGTGGATTTTGGTAACGGGAATCGCGGCACTTTTAAGCTCGCACTTCAACCCGCATTCGTTAAGATTGCTTAACAAAATTTCAGGTGCTGCCATTGCAATTTTTGGTGCGGCGGCGCTTTTGAGTCTTATAAAGTAACCCTTACATTGCTTGCAGTCTGTGAATCTTGTTACATCAAGCCATAATTTCTTCACTCTCCGAATGCAATAAAGATTTATAGACCGAGAAGAATGCTGAGTCATTTGTCAACCAAATTTGAGGTCGAAAGCTGAAACGCAACCAAGCGCTGATACCAGGAGTAATGTACGAATTTGATTACCCATAATAGTTGTATACATCAGTTAAATAATTTGGGTCATTAATCGAAGAACTAATGGCATAATTGTAAAATTGCGCAGCAAGAAATAAAAAAATCCATAAAAAGGCTTTTTGCTCGACTGCTTTGTATCCTATACCGGTTATGATATCGTTTTGTTTATGTTGCATAGAGAGATGATGCGTAATCAAATTAAAAGTTTTGTGCCGTATAAAAAAGTGAACATGTTGAATAGTTATCCTTCAACATTCCCCCCGAAATGCCACGTCAGCTGAATTGAACAGCGAAGAGTACCTTTGTCATTTTTTGATAGTAATTGTTGCATGATAGGAAATTGAATTCCTGCTTGGAGTACCAAATTCTTTGTCGCAAGATACACCGAAGGACCAAGGAAAATGATATTACCCTGAGGAAACGAAGGCACAATGTGATCGTTTGCTTTCTGCGTTTTAATGCCATTGAATTCCATGAGGCCCAGCAGTATTCCACCTCCCGGATTTCCAAAATTAAGACCAATTCCAAATTCATAAAAAAATTGGTTTCCAACCTTTTTATGGTTGTGAGATAAAGGTAGATTCAATGCATACGAAGTAAAAAGGTACCAATCGATTGAGGTATAACTTGCTGTTGTTCCTAAAAAAAAACTTGGCGCACCGGCACCGGTGATTGGTTTTTTGAGGACTGAGCCGGATGGTACTTGTACGTTATAGAGTATTGTAATTGCATCGATTGAAGTTGGCTTTTCATTTATATAAAGCCCATATTCTACCTGTGCGGAAATATCACCAATACCGCGTGAGGTATATTGCAACTGTTTTTGATGTGGAATAGAAGGCACTGTAAATAATAATGATGCACGATCAGAAAGGCCATAAAGCAATGCGTTATACAAAATAAATGAATGTTGCGTGGGACCTTTAAGATAGTCAAAAGTTTCAACAAGAAGCCATTCATTCTTATCAACAAGGTTCTGACCAAGGCTGAACAATGGACTCGGTTGACGCGATGACGGCAAGGCAAAGTTTCCGACTGGAACTTGTATATCAGCAGTAATTACTGTGCTAAAAAGAAACATCAGTATTGTCAGTTTCTTCATTTTATATTTCCATAAGTATTTTTCAGCATTTTGACATCTGTGTCCTTTGCATCTTCCGATTGGTGGCAAGAAATTCATTCAAAGATCTTGCTGTGGTAACACCATGCGCTTTTCACCATTTTTGTGAGAAATTACATCGACAAGAGATTCAATGCGTTGCAAGAATAATTTGAATTTCCGATAATCATTACTCATTAAGGAAGAATAGGTAGCAATGAACGATTGCAATTGTAGATGGTTTATAATTTGTTGATCTAAAAGTTGCTTAATCAATGCCAAAAGCAACTCGGGCAATGAAGCTTGAATATCTGACGCCCCACAAAGCACATGCAAATATGCAGCGTCATTAAAAAAGAATCTCATCTCATCTTCGTTAGCCACACGCACGAATGCATGAATTTTAGGAGGAAAAGGTGGAAGTTGATAATAGGGGGATGAATCTTCGAGATATCCAACAGTCACACACGATACATGACTTTGAAGTAAGGCAAAAATTTGTGGTTGCTCACGCTTCAATTCCTCTTCAGTTTTTTGATAGGGAAAAGGAAAACGTCCTTTATCAAAAGAGCCAGTCTCAACAGCAGATACGATACCAAATAGAGTGAGTTCATGTGACTTGAGGACAACGAGTGATCCAAATGGCGGAACAACGTCCCATTGCCAACACTGCGATTTAAAGCTAGAAAGAGTGCTCTCGATTATTTCACCAAATGGCTTCTTCATGTTCAAACTCGTCCATAATAGTAAGTTGCTCGTCAATTCCTGTAAAATGCTCGATAAAGCTAACTCGATGAAGTATGCTCTGCTGAAGCTCTTTTATTCGTTCTTTGTGTAACTGCGTTGAGTATCCCTTATGCTGGCCAAGGCTATACCCAGGAAATACAGAGTCAAAAGTTTGCATCAGGCGATCTCTGGTCACTTTTGCGACAATAGAAGCGGCAGCTATGGATATTGATTTGGACTCGCCAAAGGGAAAAGCCACAATATCTCCCTGAAAAGTATCAATCTGTAACGGCATGGCATCAACTACAATAATTGATGGTCTTAATGACGTTGCTGTAAATAATTGCATAACAGCCCGCCGCATTGCCATAAGAGTGGCCTGATAGATGTTAAATCGATCAATCACCCGATGGCTGACAATCCCAATGCCAAAACTACCGTTCTTGCAAATCCACTGATATGCTTTATCCCTGTCTTCAGGAGTCATAATCTTAGAATCATTAACTAAACGGCTCACTTTTCTTGAATGCAAAATAACCGCGGCAGTTACAACAGGCCCGGCTAAACAGCCCCGACCAACCTCATCGATCCCACATACAAGCTTTTGCTCACCCCACGCTGCCATTTCATAGTAGTTTTTTTTGAATTTGGCATCCCGCTTGATGGTAACCATTTTTTATGTTTTCCATTTGACAAGAAATGTTTTAAGCGTACAATTAGAAATACGCACATGTAACCAATACTACCATGTTTTATATAAACATCAAAGGAGTCAAATGATGTCAGTTTCATCGCCTACAGCATTACGCGTGAAAGAACTTCTGCGTGAAAAGGGGTGGACCACAAAGATTCTAGCTGAAAAGACGGGGATGTCTGAAAGCTATCTCACACACATAAAAAATGGCACACGTCGTTGGAACGAAGATTCTCTCCGTAAGCTTGCCCATGCTTTTGAAGTAAGCCCCATTGAGCTCTTTGCACAACATCGTCAACGCACTGATACGGTCACCAGTACGGTTAAAATGCCGGAAAAATCTGATGTTCAACTCGCAGTTCAGATTGTTCCTGTCGTTGGGGATATTCCTTCACATCCATCTCCTTATAATAATCAGCTTATGCAAGTAACCACTGGATGCAAAGACATGTTCATTCCTATGCTTAATCGCACGGATCCAGGCATGTTTGCATTACTTTTGAATAACAATTTATTAGCTCCAACTTTTGAAAAAGGTGATCTTTTAATCGTTTCTCCAGAAGTTTGGACACGATCAGGTGATGTAGCTGCTGTTGAATATGGTAATGATACGCCAGTCAAAGGCATCATGAAAGTTACCTTCACTGATGAGTTTATTGTTCTTGAATCGGTTAATTACAAACAATCACCTATTGCATTAGTACGTGCAAAAGATCATTTTAGAATTATTGGTCGAGTTATTGAACGACACCAAGGTTTTGTTGAATAAGCGAGGCATGGTGCCTTCGCGCTAGCTACTAAATACGATAGTAGGTTCTATCGTATAGTGCATGCACTACCACTTAGTAGAGGAAGAACTACATGGTACGCTACGAGACACTCTTATTGACTGTTCCTGAATTGACTGCTGATGAAGCAGCGACTTTGGAAAAGCAGTTTGAAAAAACGCTTGTCGAAAATAAAGCATCTCTCATTTCGTTTGAACGCTGGGGAAAGTACAAACTTTCTTATCCTGTTCAAGCAAATGAGTATGGTATCTATTTTTTGACACGTTTTGAAATACCAAATGAGCAAGGTGATGCAATTATTAAAAGCTTGCACACACTCCTTTCAGTAAAGCATAATGAATTAGTTATGCGACACATGACTTGCCATCTTAATCCCCATGCACCCCTTTCCTATCATCGCCCTGAATCTCTTGAAGAAGTTCCAACACGCGATGTTGAAACATTTCTCAAAGAAAGCAAAATGACAGGATTGTTGCATAATAAATCTGAAAAGGCGCGTTCATCTGATGGCTTTAAAGAAAGCGAAAATGTGATGGATGATCTTGATGATGATGAAAGCGAAGAGGTATAATCATGGCTCGTAAAGTAAAATTGAAAGTAAGTGCACGTCTTTTGAGAAAAAAAGCCCGTCGCAGTTCGTTTATGACAGGCAAACAATGCCGTTTTTGCAGCAGTGATGCTCAACTAGCAGCTCTTGATTATAAAAATGCATCCCTTCTGCGTAATTTCATGACAGAACGTTGCAAAATTTTGCCCTCAAGAATTTCAGGAAATTGTGCATTGCATCAACGCGCATTAGCCAATGAAATCAAAAAATCTCGAGTAATGGCCCTTTTGCCATTTGCTTCGAATCAATAAAAAAAGCCCCGCACCTGAAGCGGGGCTTTTCCTTTACCTTAAAGCTCTTTTTTTCAGTATACTACTCCGGGTTACTAAACTTGCGGGTACAACAATGCGATTACTTTTTTTATTTCTTATAGTTGGTATTAGTACAACCGCATGTGCGCTACACATGCAAGAATACCAATCTTTCAAGCAACAGTGGCTTTCAAAAAACTCCGATAAAGGAACCTATGGAGCACAATTAGTAGCTACCGTGGAATTTGGCGCAAAAAAAGGTTTTTTTGATGTGATGGCAAAAGCTTACAATCTTTTGCGTGAATTACATCGAATTCCATTGGCACTCAGTTCCTCCAAGATTGACCGAGTATGGGTGGAACAAATAGGATATAGATCCTTTAAGGCTTATCTCGATAGTGCTTATGTGCAGTATCTGAACAATGAATTTCGATCAAAAAAATTATTCATGATTCTTCAGCTTGAGCACTGGCATAACCAACTTGTTAAACAACATGATGAATATGCAGTCATACTTTTGAAAGTCTATAAGCGCTATACCTACCGATATTTTTGTGAATTGCACGGCCAGCGACCGCAAGTGTCAGATACCGGATTGACTGCATCATGGATAGCCTTGGCAAAAAAGAAGACTATTGTTGCTGCACTTAAGGAAAAATATAAACCTCTAACCGGTGCAATGCTTGCACAAGCTCAAAAAGTGCAACGAGAATGCGGCATACGCAAAGAAATCATTTATCTGCGCTACAATGAACTTCGCACCGGCCTTATTGAAGGCATTCATTATATGACCGTACAAGAAGAGAAGCCTTATTTTAGGCTTTTTGCGCTATATCATGAAATGGCACATATTGTGCACAATGACCTTAATGATAACTCATCCACCTATCAAACCAGAATGCAACATCCTTCCTATAAGGGTGATATCGCAAGAATTAGCCGTTTTATTGAACTCGGCAAACATTCTATCCCCCAAAAGACACAATTGGGAGCTTATTTAGAACAGGTCAAACACCAGTACGCAACTTTTTGGAGCAAACCAAAGGATCTCAGGGTCTATCAAACCATGCTCTATATACGAGCTAAGGAACAGCGAGCCGATCTCTATGCTTTGGAAAAATTAGCTCAAAAACGCCGCTATGATGTTCTTATTGAAGTTGTTTATCATTTTGGAATGTCTTCTTTTATCGTTGCGCAAGAGGCCAATGACCATCCTTCCAATATAGAACGCGCTTTCTATATGCTGGGTTATTTGGCGTCACGAGGAGTGAATATTCAGGATCTTGCGCTAAACTATGAGCGTACCCATAGTTCCTGAGCCTAGAAAAACTACTGTTGCCTTCCTCTCGTTCAGACATGAGATAAAATGAATAGCTTCCTAAAGCAGCGGTTTTCGAGACCAAAAATGAGTCTCATATGTCTTGGACCCAGTATAAGCTGGTAGACATATTCATAAAGCGATGCTATATTAGAAAATAAAAAAACATATCTTTTGTTCAAATTCAGTTTTTACATTTCAAGAGAGATCACCGAATGGCTTCACAACAAAGAGAAAATGTACGTAACATCGCTATTATTGCTCACGTTGACCACGGCAAAACAACCTTAGTGGACAAATTGTTACGCCAGGCTGGCACCATCAGTGCTGAAGCAGGTGATCGAGTAATGGACAGTAATGACTTGGAACGGGAACGTGGGATCACCATTCTTGCAAAAAATACTGGTATAACCTACGGCAATTACACCATTAATATTGTGGACACCCCAGGCCACAGTGATTTTGGTGGTGAGGTTGAACGTACTCTTCAAATGGTTGAGGGCTTTCTTTTGCTTGTTGATGCAGCCGAAGGGGTACTGCCAGGTACACGATTTGTGCTTCAAAAAGCCCTGCAGCTTAATTTAAAACCGGTCGTCTTTATTAATAAAATTGACCGTAAAGATGCTGACATTGAACGCGTTGAACGCGAAGTTCATGATCTTTTTCTTGATTTAGCGGTAACAGAAGAGCAGCTCGTATTCCCTATTTTGTATGGGTCGTCTCGATTTGGATTTGCCACAACCGATGTAAAGGTTCAATCAGATTCATTAAAGCCTCTTTTTGATGCTATTATAAACAACATTCCTGGACCGATCGAAAAAACCACAGCACTTCAACTATTGGTTACCAATCTTGATCATTCCGATTTTCTTGGCACGATTGCCATTGGAAGAATGTTTAGTGGAAACCTTAAGGTGGGTCAACAGTTCATATGCTGTAAAGACGATTATGTAAGCAAGCCAATGCGCGTTACCAAAATTTATAAGTTTTATGGGCTTTCAAAAGTTGAAGCCTCTGAAGCAACATTCGGGGACATTGTAGCTGTTACAGGCTTTAATGAACCTGTCGAAATAGGAACTACTCTTTGCGATATTGGCAATCCAATGCCACATTCTTACATCAAGGTAGATGAGCCAACGATGGCCATTTATATGTCTGTTAACGACTCCCCCTTCAACGGCCAAGATGGTAAGCTTTTAACCTCACGACAAATTCGTGAAAGACTTGATAAAGAATTAAAAACAAACGTTGCCCTTCGTGTTGATCCAACCAATTCAGCTGAAGCGTTTAAAGTATCTGGTCGTGGCCAACTTCATCTGAGTATTCTTATTGAAAATATGCGACGCGAAGGTTTTGAACTCCAAGTATCTGCACCTGAAGTAATCTATAAAACTGTCGATGGTAAGAAGCATGAACCAATCGAATATCTTGTGGTCGATATACCAGAAGAATACCAAGGCATTGTTATGGAATCTTTGGGAAGAAAAAAGGCAGAAATGAAGAACGTGGTGCATTATGGCAACCACCGTGTTCGACTCGAATTTGAGATCCCGTCACGTGGCCTTCTAGGCTTTAGAAGTCAATTTTTAACTGATACGCGAGGCACAGGAATCGCAACCTTTAGTTTTGCTGGCTATCAACCCTATCGTGGTGATATTACCTTAAGAACTAAAGGAGCTTTGGTTTCCATGGAAAATGGGCCAGCAACGTCACATGCCATTGAAAACTTACAAGAACGTGGAACGCTTTTTGTTAAGCCTACTGACAAAGTATATGAGGGTATGATCGTTGGGGAAAATAGTCGCGACGGTGATATGGATGTAAATCCTTGCAAGCTCAAAAAGCTTACCAACATGCGCGCCTCGGGTTCAGATGACACCGTCAAGCTTGAACCACCACGTCCCATGGATCTTGAACAATGCATGGAGTGGATTGCGCCTGATGAACTCATTGAAGTGACGCCACACTTTGTAAGATTGCGCAAGAAGATCTTAAAGGCTACTTTTAGAAAATAGAACGTTTTTATCTGTTTCTTCTTGAGCCGGGCAACACCTCATATGTGGAAAAGGTGTGTTGTTCGCTTTGTAGCAACGTGCTTAAAATGCAATGTTGAAGTAGTGCTTAGAACTTCGAGAATCATCTTAATCTTAGCAATTCCCAGCTATTCTCCATGATGGCCTGCGCGGCCCGCGCCAAGGGCATTTTCTACTTTATAAAAAAAATAATGAAATAGTTCGAGTTAACTGATAAATCAAACAAGTCTGCTGAGGATCGTCTGTGTGAGGCAATCCCGAACATTCTAAGAATGTGAAGATGCCGAGTTCGATCCTCAGGGATTCCCAAGGCTCTCCTTGGGCACGGGGGTTGCAAGGGGTGCGCGTGCCGAGCGCCCGCTTGCCGCCGGCCGCGTAGTCCATTAAGCATAATCTCTTATAATCACAATGTTAATTCGTTAACTATAATTAATTACAAACTTGTGGGAATACTCTGTCTCCACCTAAAAATATTCTTTGGATCATACTTATCTTTGATATGAACCAAGCGTGGTACATGATCACCATAATAGGCACGTAAGTAATCAGCCCCGAGATCATAGTCAACAAGATTGGCATATGAAAACGGTGAACAAAATGGTGAAATGTTCTTATAAAAATCATTAATCAATTTCAAAGAACGCACGGTTTGCTGTTCAAAGGTCCAATAAATAAATTGGAAGAACCATGCCAGTGCTTTACGCGGAAAGTAAGCAGTTTTGCCTTCGGCAAGTTTGCCACCCCCTGCACCGAATTCAAAATAAACGAGCACGCTTGTATCGTTGCTTTTCCTCAACTTTTCAAAGAAGTCTACGATAACCTGAATTCCCGCTTTGGCAATCGGTTTGAACAACATCTTCGATTTCACTTTTGAAAAAGGTTCTGGGTAACTACTTGCTTGACTTTTGGCAACATTGACATACCTTTCAACATGTTGGCTTACGTGCGGATGCAGTGGCTCAAAGGTCTTCTTCCATTCATTAAATGGTTTGGAACTAACCTTTAAAGCAATAATGGTGAAAGTTGGCTTGCCATTCATATGCTTTATATGAACCTCGGTGGAAATATCGCGTGGCAAGGTTGCAATCCATGTTTGCCATGCTTGAAAGATTGTTGGTATTGTTGCTGGATTCCAGTTCCAGGTCAATTCAAGAAAACTCACGCGCGGCACAAAGTGCATATTATAGGTAATCTCAGTAACGACACCATAGGACCCATTTCCACCACCACGTAATGCCCAAAACAAATCTGAAAAATTATTGTTATCAACGTTAATAATTTTTGAGTCAGCGGTCACAACCTTAAAGCTTTTGACCGCGTCACACGTTGCACCAAATTGACGAGCGAGAAGACCAAGACCACCTCCCATTGCCAAACCTGCATTACCAACCGAAGGGCAAGTACCTGTTGGAATGGCCAAATCGAGATCGCCTAATGTTTCAATGACGGTACCAAGGTGACAACCTGCTCCAATGGTAGCTTCTTGAGAACGTATATCAAGTTTAATTTTATTGAATTTACTCAAGTCAATCACGTAACCATTGGAAAGCGATCCAGGACCATAACAGTGACCACAGGACCTCAGAGCAAAATCCAATTTATGAGAACGCAATATCCGCACAACATGAGCAACCTCTTTTGTTGTTCGTGGTTGTATCACCGCATGCGGAAACACATTAAAACGCTTGTTATAATTAAAGCGTACCACATCATATTGTTCACAGGTTGGCAACACAACATACGGTAACTTTTTTAATTCATCAGGAATTTCCTGCAACAGGAGACACATGTTTTGATTGGGGTATATCTTGCGAAGGGGATTAGTTGAACACTTTTGCTTAAAAGGACATTTGCAACAGTCCTTACCTTCTAAAGGAACGGAAAATAAGATAATAATAAGAAGTGAAAGAACAAACCGAAAATAATTTTGCATCATACTCCACCTTTAATAAGACGTTAAGTCGAAGAGGTCTTGTACCGAAGATAATCAGAGACGAAAATTATGTCAAAAAGAGGAGGAACTTAGTGCAAAAGATTTTAAAAGGTCTTTTAACAACAAAGGATGTCTGGACTGAAAGAGCCCATAAACTTTTAGAAGGTGTGGATACAGGTGATGACGAATAAATATCAACTTTATTATCATCAATTATATGCTGAAAGAGTAAATATAATGCTTGATTTTGCAGAAAAACTTCAAGCAAAAGTACCCCGAGAAGAATACGTCAACCATCCAGTCATAAAACTTCTAGCACGGGTATCGAAAGCAACTCTTGAAATAATTCCTCAAGACCCTCACAAAAAAGACTATTTGTTAAAAGGAAGTTTATCAAAATTTCGTCGCTATAAGGTCTGTCTTCAGAGATATAGATTGTTATTTTGTTTTGCTGATAAACCACCTGTTATTATTCATCTTTATATTAATGATGACGAACATCTTCGCAAAGATGGGGATAAAAATGATCCGTACCGCGAATTTGCGTCACTCGTAAAAAAAGGGATATTTTCACATAATCCCATTGATGCACGTATGCAACAATGGATTAGAAGCAAGATAAGTGAATCTCGCACGGCTTGATAAGCCGTGGCTTCGCGTCTAGGGATTTATTTATTGATTCTTAACATATTCCAATATTTTTTCTGCATTTACAGTGGCCAACTGTCTCGGCAAAATACCCATCTGCCCAAAAACTATCTCCCCAATAGACTTCTTCTAACTCCGGAAATTCTTGCCGAATTATTCTACTACTCTTGCCTTTGAATAGCTGAACCATTTTGCTCACCGATATCGTAGGCACAAATTGTACAACCATATGAACATGCTCTTCTTGAACATTCAGTTCTAATATTTGCCAACCATTTGCCTCACCACACAACCTCAATAATTCATCTATTCTTCTTGCCAATACCCCTTTTAAAACCCTTTTTCTGTATTTTGGAACCCATACCAAGTGTATCATAAGTCTATGCTTTGAATGTGCGCCGTACCAATATTTCATACTCTCTAGTATGACAAACTATGCACCGACGCTCAACTAGCGCTTACGCACCTAGTTTTCGCACCTCTATAAGGTGTCCATTCATCCCCAGGTTTGGAAAACCTTGGGGTTTTCTGGACCCTAAATAAAGCTTAATACTGCACCGTCCGCCGTGGCTCATTCATTACTACGCTTTAACAGCAACACCAAAATCCTGTAATTGTTCACGCACTGGTTTGTAATCATAACCAACAACCTGTATAGCATTCATGCCACAATTACGCGCGGAAATTACATTTTCCTTTTGATCATCAACAAAAATACAATCTTTGGGGTTTAGTTTATGTTTTTTCATGAAATTATAAAAAATCGAAGGGTTTGGCTTCATAGCCTTCACAATGCCTGATACTTCAATGTTTTTGGGATAGAAATATTTAAATACCGCTGGTAGCCAATCATATAAATAATCATATGATTCTGGATCAAAGTTTGAAATGATATAGAGCTGATGTAATCGTTTACCTTTTTTATCTTTCATCCCCGCAAGGTCTTTCAAAAGATTAATTGCACCAGGAATCGGCTTCATGGCTCGTGCAAAGTTTTTTGGATTGAACATCCACTGGACTGTAGCGTTAATAATATTTCTATCGCGATTCTTTTCAAAAGGAAAAGCTTCAATTTTTAGCAAGCTATAATCAAGAGCTTGTTTGCAGGCCACATTGCCCATAAACCATTCACACATTATGGATGGCATCACTCGAGATTCGGTATCAAGCGGCGTGGGAATTCTTTGCAACTCAGTGCCGTCAGAAAGAACCTCCACAAGCAAATCACCAACTTTCTTTTTAGTTTGATTACCATAAGCAAGCCACGTCCAAAAGCCGTTCCAATAGCCGACATGAGAAGCAATTCTTCCCGTATCGCGCATAATCAACGTGTCTCCAAGATCAAAAATGATGGCCTTTGGCGCGTTGACAGATGAAAAGCAAAGTGACAGCAAAAAAAGACTGGTTTGAAAACGCACGCTTAATAAAAACATAACATATCTTTCAGATATAAATTTAAATTTACAAGAGTGCTTCATTACACGTTTTTTATTATAGAACAATGCATTCTTACGTCAACGTCTGTTATGGATATCATGTTGGAATGGTTGTTAAAAATTTTTGCACTGCATATATCAGCTCGTCACGGCGAGAACTATCATTTACAAAATCGCGATCACCATCTAAGGTTAGAACGGGCACGTTAAGTAAATTATGTGGCATGCTTTTTTTGTAGAGCAACCAATCATCATTACAGTTCACCTCTTTTACAAAATAGTCCAATTTCAAAGGAGAGTCAGCGGGTCGATTTCTTTCGCTATTTCTTTCACAGCATATTTGTGGTGATGTTCTTAAATAGACAAAAGCACTGGGGATAATGGGAAAATAAGAAAGCAGCCAATTCGTGACATTTTTATAAAGGTGCCATTCTAAATCAGTAAGCATGCCTTCTTCATAAAGCATTTTCGTGAATACGCAAAGGCCAGAATAAAGAGATCGATCACTCAAAATTAAGGGAGCTTTACCTTTTTTTAAGGCTTGATTAAAAGCTTCAATCTCAGTAACAAAAACATAACTTTGAAAGGTGTATGCCCATCGCGATGGATTGTTGCGAAAGGTTTCAAATAAATTTTCGGAATTTATATCCTGCCATTTATCAAATGGCTCAGAAACCAAATCTGCGTGCAGTGCTTGCTGCAAGATCTTTGCCAAAGTAGTTTTTCCACTGGCAGTTGGACCTTCGATCATAAGTGTAATTTTTGAATTTATATGATGGACCATACATTACTTTGTTAAAGTTTTTTCATCTTTTACAGTTAAAGAATAACATTTCTCTCAAGAAAAATCTTCTCAGTATCCATTGTAAAATCGTCTAGCAAGATAAAAGTTAGCGGCACCAAGAGATGGCAACATTTTTAAAAATTCCATTGATTAAGCCATTTTTGACTCACTAATGTATGTATAACCGGCCACAAATTATTCACTTGACCATGCCTACTTCTCATGATCATTTCCTGAACCCATTTTTTGTTAATCAAGCCACATTTAACCAGTTCACCTTGCAAAATCATATCTTCAATTTCGTCGGCATGTCGTTTCCACGCAATCACCATTGAACCTGAAGTTTCCCCTTTGATCGCTCGCCATCCTGCTTTTATCTTAATAATACGACTGATAGCTTTTCTAAAAAATATGCGGTCATATCCTTTTTCAAACGATTGATAGGTAGGAATTCTGAGAGCTAATTCTACCAATGGCAATGATAAGAAAGGATGACTTATAACATTAAACGATGAGCGTTGATTACGGCCCGCATAGGCAACAGCGTGAAAAAGATCTTTAACCTGTTCTGCCTTAGCGGGACAAAAATGAGAAATTGCGGATTTAAGATAAAACTCACTGGGCTTGAACACATAATCTGGATTTAAAAAAGGATATGGCTCAGATTTTTTCCAAAAGTTTTTAAAATAATAATTACCTACGTCTTGCAGAGTAGTTTTTAATAATCCACCTATTGGCATTCGATATATGCTACTAAGCTCGATCATAGTAGGATAAAAACCTTTAAAACCTCGCTGTAGCCAAAGATCTGCCAGTGCCTTTTGGGGTGCCGGTGCCATAAAAACATGATCGCCACCTTGGCCGCTCATTACCCGAGAACAGCCTCGCTCTAAGGCCAGTTGATAAAGCTGCTTTATTACATTATAAAAAATTAAAAAACTTGTAGGCTTATTGGGTCGCCATCCATGAGGGAGCGGATCGAGCAAAGAACAATTTTGCCAGTCAATAAAATACAAGGATACATTGCATGCATTAGCTGCTTCTTGCGCATAGCCAACTTCATTCGAGCTCAGTGCCTTGCTATCAATATAATTGACGGCAATTAATTTTTTGGTATTTGGCAAAACACTCCGTGCCAGAATTAAAAGAGAAGAAGAATCAAGACCACCAGAAAGTTCAACGCATATTCCTTTGTCATCATCCGGTTCTATCCAGGCTTTGGTACACGCTTTTAACAACGAAAGCAATTCTTCCTCAAATGCATTTTTATCAGCTATATAAGAACTTTGTATTGAATTAATATCCCACAAGTGATTTTGAACAACAGAACCATCGTGATTTATACCCAACGTCGTGCCCGGTAACAATTCTTTGATATCTGAAAATGGAGTAATTAATGAGGCATGATTTTGATTGATAATATATTCAGCAAAATAATCAATATTAATTGATGGCTTTTCCGGTAATACATCATACAAGAGTGAAAGTTCAGTAGAAAAAATAATTCCGTCTGGCTTTATGATATAAAAAAGTGTCGATAACCCAAGTGGGTCTCGTATAAGCGTGATTTTGTGCGTTAGTGCGTCATAGAGTACACCCGCATAGCGACCCCAAAAATTGTTGTGGAGTTGTTCAGGATTGAGATTTGATTTTTCATCAAAACCAGGACTTGTCTTGATCGATTTATAAGATACGCGATCGAACAATTTTCCGATGATGATCCCGCGATTGCCAAACCCAATTACATCATCTGATTCGACTTCATTATTTTTGTAACCAGCATGAACAATTAAATTGTCCTGCACCAATGATGTCACCCGTTTATGGTTTTGATTGAGCGCCGATAATAAATATTCGGAAGTCAGATGTTTACAAATATGGCCATATGCACCAATTACTGCTGACATTAATGTTATCCAACAAGTTAGAAGAGAATTTAATAAAAAAACCGACCACCATCTACTCTCAGATTAAGGTCGGTTTTAATTATAGCTGGTCTCTTATTGAAAGTCCCAACACAATTTAATGTCTTGCTTCGTTCAAATCATTAATAGGCATACCGGTCATTCCAAATTCATAGAGAGGACCACCGTTTCCACGAGTAAGCACACAAGCATTGCCCAGTTCTACCATTTGATTTTGCAGAAAAATTTGCATTTTTTCCCTTTCTTAATGTGAAACTAACAGTAAATTTTTGTCTTTACCTATTATTGAAGAAGTGGTCTATTCTGAATTTGCATTTCAAAACTGTTTCCACCCATTCCAAGGGTGAGAGCAGAAGCATTTCCCAATTCTACAATCTGATTTTTTTTCGCAAAACTTTGCATTATATTCCTTTCTTGATATCGTTTGTTAATGGGGTAGTGAGGCAAAAAGTTCATAGCTTGGCCCGGATCCACCATACGTTATTTGAGAAGCTATGCCAAGCTCTACAATCTGACTTTGAGATAAAATCGACATTCTTTTCCTTTCTGATTGAACATTGAATTAAGCATATTTCGTCACCCTTTTGGTGTCAAGGGTATATCCTCATTATCGATGTAATGATTGAAAAATATACTTACAAAGTACAGCATAAATGAATGCTTTTTGAACCCTCAGTTTAGAACTTTCACTAGTCGTTGCGGTGGCCACAGTATCCGGATTTGTTGTGGCAATAGCTTTGGTGGTGGCGGAACTTGAATTCTTTTTTTTCTGCCAAACACCAGTCTTGCGTATTAAATAGTGTAATACCATAATAATAATCTGCTGTAGCTAGATTGTAACCCGTAGATGAGAACGTTATATCAACTCGAACGCCCGCACCACTTACTGGGTAAGAAGTTCCGCCAGAAAGCCCTGTTTTCACATTAAATACGGTAATATCATTGGAACCCCCGTTAGCAGTAGCTAGTAAAGAACTATCGGGTGAAAACGCAACCGAATAAGGCGTTGATGAATTTGGCGGCAAAGTATATGCCGTACCACCTGCTAATATTCCTTGTGCAAAAGAATAGAGCTTTACCGCATTGATATTCGGAACAATAGCCGCCAAATAAAGTCCATTGGATGAAAATGCTATTTTCAATACCCCAGAAGAGGGATATGATGTTCCTTGGGCAAGTCCCCCTCCAATGAAAGGAAAGATCGTGATATCATTTGACTCGTTGGCCGTAGCAATGTACTTACCATCCGGGGAAAATTCAAGCGAAATGGGATTTGTGGATTGAGATGGCAAGCCATAAGAAGTGAAATTGCTTGAAAGTTTATTTCCCAAAACTTTAAAAATCGAAACACTATTTGCTTGATTGTTAGCAGTAGCAACATATTCTTGATCCGGAGAAAATCGAACAGATTCCGGCCAATAAGAACGATAAAGCATAGGATAAACAATAGGATTAGTTAATACATCGCCAATCACATTAAATAAATAAACAGAATTTTGTTCAATTTCTGATGAAACAATCAAAGATCCATCAGGGGAAAAATCTACCGACCCAAAGCCACATTGCCAACAATCATATGCAGTACTATTGTTAAGAACATCATCGACAACCTTAAATAGTGCTATCCCATGAATACCAGCACTTGCTAATAAAGCTCCATTTGGTGAAAATGCAATGGCCCCCCATCCTCGTGTAGGAAATGCATTTCCGCATCCATATAACTTTGCTCCGATACCAAAAACAATGGCTAAACTCAATACTGCAAAAATTTTCATTAATTTCCCTTTTCCTTGTTTGAAACCAATATAATTCTATCCTATTAATGAATCAATAGAAGATTAATTCTGTTTTCAAGACCGTTTTTTTCTTTTGATTTTACTGTATAGTAAACTGTATATAAATTAGTAGATACAGTGATAATTTCATGAAATACGCTTTGCTCATATCATACGACGGAACAGAATACCACGGTTGGCAGTCACAACAACATTGCCAAACCGTGAGTGACACTTTGGCAAATGCGTTCAAAACTGCGTTTGCCATGGACTGCACTCTGCAAGGTGCATCAAGAACGGATGCAGGAGTACATGCGCTTGGTCAAACAGCACATATTACGACTCAACTGGATATTGATCCGGCCACTCTACGTCAAGCGTGGAATGGTCGTTTGCCACGAGACATTCATATTCGTGATCTTATCATTGCCCCAGATGCCTTTCACGCGCTTAAGAATGTTCACGAAAAAACTTATTATTACCATGTCTTTGTAGAGCGACCACTACCTTTTGTTTCTCGTTATGGAAGCATATGCCGTACACCCCTCAATATCGATAAGCTATGTGAAAGTCTTGACATTTTTGTGGGAACCCATGACTTTAGGTCATTCTGCACGGGAGACGAGCAAGAGAGCACCATAAGAACGATTAACTCAATTGATGTAGTTTATTTAAAAGCTTTTAAAACTTATCGAATTATTGTGAGGGGAAAGAGTTTTCTTCGCTATATGATACGAAGAATTGTGGGAGCAGCACTTGATTGTGCAACACGGCCGTCGCTCTCTCTTCAAGCACTCGTTGATGCATTGGCAGAAAAAAATCCACAACAACAGCTACCAACAGCACCGGCACAAGGGCTCTTGCTACGAAAAATTATCTATAACAACTTACAGTGGAGGGGGAATAATGGACATACGGGCTCGGCTACTTAGACCAACATTCATAGCCTCAACGGGCGTTGCACTCGCTCTTGCAGCATTGAGTTATTGGTACACAGCAGGCGACTGCGAGGGCGTAGCTTGTTATAAACCATCGCGTGATCGAGCTTTTATTGAAAAACTTTTCATGGATAACTGGTATTGGCTTATACCTGAACAAACTACTTTTGTCCTTAAACGTTTTTTAGACAAAAGTGCTTCCTATTCAGAATCTGCGCCCTTAGATAAAGATGCTTCAAAAATCATTGTCTATTGCCAAGAAGGAAAGCCTCTAGGTTTTGCTGCATATAACAAAGAATCATTTTATAAAGGAAAACTGCGATTTATAGCTGTTGAAAAACAAGCACGAGGCAAGGGTTATTCACAAAAGCTCATGAATTATGCCCTCAACGACCTCAAAGCAATGGGCTGTTCTGTCGTTGAGCTTCTAACAAGAACTGATAATGCCCCCGCTCAAAAACTTTATTATAATCTCGGATTTAAGCCGCTCCGTAAGGAAGAAAAATTTATCTGGTTTGAAAAAGTACTCGACTATGCTGCTATTTCTTAGGCGAAAGAATGCTGTTTGATTTTCGCTTAATTTATCTTTGCCATTTAGATAAATTTTATATTTTGCAAATATTCATATATGCTAAATAGACGAAAAATAGCATATACTCAGGGGAATCTTATGAAATTTAACACGTTATGCAGTCTCATTCTTAGCACAATTCTACTGTCATCATCTCTTAGCTATAACGCAGATCTATGTGAAGCTGAACGCTATATAAGCTTTGATAAAAATGGAAAATATAGTGGCCTTACTGAATATTCTAAAAACTTGATTAAATCAACTCATGACCTCTTGCAACGACGCAAAGAGCTCTTTGCGCGAAATTTTCAACAGTTCGATTCGATTTTTCATGCGGCTCATACCAATCGCCTGGCAAAAGGGAACATGTTCATCTATGGCCCACCAGGTGGTGCTAAATCAAAGTTTATAAAATGGCTGTTTTCTCAGGAACCGGAGCCTGCCTTTGAATTACAGATGCATCAAATGATGACAGAACAGGCTTTCGTTGGTGGACAAAACTTCGATGCTGCGCGCGCTGGCCGATTTGAAATTAATACCAGTGGTAGCTTGGCCGATTTTCGTGTCGCGTTAATCGATGAGATAGATAAAGGAAACCCGGCAGCACTTGCAGCTCTTTTAAGCTTACTCAACGAACGTCAAGTGCTTGCTGGAAATAAGGTCTATCAATCACGGCTTGAAACTATTTTTTCAACCAGTAATGCTAACATGTATGAAATGCAACAACAGTTTGCAGAGAATGGGTTACGTTCAACTGCAAGTGCGCTTCTCAACCGTTTTACATCAATTGCATTTATCCCAAACTGGCTGCCTAAAAGTGATCAAGCTCTTATTGATAAACAATACATTACTCTGCTTGATTCACTTTTTATGCCCTGTCCTCAGGAATATGAAGAAGTTTCCTCACAGCCATTGTCATTAGACTGGGAAGGACTGCGCAAGCTCGCACAGTATATCTTGCGACCCACAGCAGAATATTATAGTGTATCTCGCGAGCTGTTTGAGACCCTGAGGGAACAAACATCTGCAGCTGTTGAATCTTTCAAAAATGGCGAAACCAATCTTTATTCTTCAGAAGAAGCATTACCTTATTATCCTACCGCTGAATATACCGAACGACTTCGACAGAGAATAAATGACCTTATCATCATGTCTTTATTTCTTGATATACTGATGTCGCCAATCGCAGAGAACGTTCAAAAACTTGAAAAAACCTTAAAAGCACTGCCTTTTCATCGTCTGCCGATTGGCCCGCTTTCATTGTGGCGTTCTTACGTCAGCGTTACAACCATCACCTTTGGCATGCCAAAACTTCTTTTTCCCACCGCTGCCAATCAGCTTGAATCAATCGATATGGATTTTGGCAATTTCTTTGCTTCAAAGGACGGTCTTAAGCTTAATTACAAGGCTAAAGATAAACGAGAAGAACAAAATATTCTTCATATAACGCAGGAACAGCAAAGATTTAGAACGGCTTTACTTAAAACGATCAAAAATCACAAGCAAATCACCAAAGAAGCAGCAGATTTTAATGGTCTTTTCTCATGCATAGCAGGAAGGGCTGCGGCAGAAGATATTCAAGATCTTGAGCGCTTGCTTTTTGTCTTGAGGTAACCCATGAAAGGTGGTTGTCTTTATCTGTTGATAATCGGGGCGATTTTCAGCTGTTTTCATACGCTGAGCAATGATCGCAAAGCTTTTTCGATTCCGGAAATCGAAAAGCAGTTATACGCGCTCATTCAACAGTATGAAGATAAGTTAGGTTTTTATAAAAACCCTTTCTTGCTTGCCTTCACGATGGACGAAGCGCATGCCGTTTATAATTCCCTGCTCTGGCGATCTGAGGACTTCTTTTGCACGGAATCATCGCTCTTTAAAATCCAAGAAGCCCTCAAGCAAGTCTCTAAAATCCATGACCCCGATCTAGCTCTTGTTAGGGATGTGATGGGAGAGGCCTATGCACTTCTTTTTTCTCTAGACCCGCCCTCTTTGCAAGATTTGCAATCAAATATGCTTGCATTGAAAACAGCGATTGATTACCTCCATCATTTTCGTCAAGCAGAAATACCTCAAGAAGCTGAGCAACAAAAAAAAGAAACTAATGAAGATGAAAAAGACCAAACACCACCAGAATATCCTGATTCGGGAGACGTATACAAGCCCCATACCAAAAGTTTAACCTCATCCAGCAAAAATAATGACAAGGTTAGAATCGCAGAGGTTGATGTTAAAGTACCTTTTTTAAAACAAATTACGTACAGCCACATTTCGCGTCATTCAGACACGCCATTGAGAGTCAGTGAGCGATTATTAAAAAAAGAAGATTTTTTATCAGCCGCTAAAGACAAAACATTGATTATTAAACCGTTGGGCAAAAAAAAGGTCAAACTCTTTTTGCCTCCGGGCTTTATTCCTGCTAAGCGTCAAACAAACTCAGGCCTTATCCATAAAGGTGCTGAATGGTATGAACTCAGCATTGATAATGACAGTCAAGAAGTGGAAATTCCGCTCAAGCAAGAATCTATGCGTGACTTGGATCCTCTCGAGAGAGATGTGTATACTCAAAAAATTGGATTTGATTCCGATGAATGGCCAGAAAGCATAAAGGCGACCTTCATTGATGAAGACGACCCCGCGACCATCGCCCAAAAATTAGCTGCTCATCTTTCGAAAAATTATAGTTATAGCACTAAGGAACGTCCAGAAACTGATCCCGTAGATGCTCTCAAAGCTGGGGCCTTTCAATGTGATATGGCTGCCTTTATCATGACGGGTATTTTGCGTGATCACTACGGTATTCCCTGCCGCGTTGCTGGTGGTTACCGAGCAAAGCAATATCGCAACGGAAAGGATGGAAAAAGTTATCTCGTTCTTCCCGATTCTGGACATGCATGGGTTGAGGTATTTCATGATAAACTGTGGCATGCCTATGACCCAACCCCCCAAACCAAAGATGAGTCAGAGGAAGATGATAAAAAGAGCTCCTCCGACTATCAAGACATAACCCTCGATCAAAAAAAGTCGTCAGAGCAAGAAAAACAACCACAAGAGCAATCAGAAGGTGCGCAGCAGAAAGAGCAGATAGAAGAGGACAACAAAGACCAGGCGCTCGAACAAAAAGAAACAGAAGAAAAGCAAAAATCAGCAGAAGATAAAAAAGAACCGTTCTTCTTGCCTGAATTGAATGAGTTATTGTCAAACCTGGGTGGACTTCAAGATCCAAATCTTTTCAGAAAATATGTGTTGCAACGATTGCTCGCGTATGTACTCAATCCGCTAAAGAGCTCAGACTATGCCTTGCATAAAATTGATTTAGTAAAAGGTCTGTTTGCTGCACGACATGCAGAGACGGGAAGGCTTCTTTTTGAAGCGTTAAGACTTCATAAAGACCCTCACGAAACGCTCATCACCTGGCTTAAAGAAATACGTACAACTATTTTTAACCAGGATATAACATTCTCGCACAATGAATTATTCAAAATGTTAAAAATTTTAAAACTGCACAAATCAGTTTCTGATTCAAGTTCCATTAACCGTCTCATTGATGAAATCGTTGAAAATTTGAAAGAGGCGCTCCATACGCTGCAGCCATTGAAAGACCCTCATGCTGGAGACATGGCATTAACGGATGACTTTAAAAAAAATTCACCTCCGCTTCTTTGGAAAGCTATCCAACATCAGTATGGTTCTTTCGCCGTCGGCCCCAATCATGAGACAAGCCTGCTTGCCCAAGACTTACGAGAAGGCAAGCATAATGATAAGTTGCTGCTCAATTACCTTTATGGATACACCAATTTCATCCTCAATTCCTCACCAAAAGCGGGAAACGAAAAATTCAAATCCTGGATGAGGGAGGGCCGCAAATGTGGCCGAGATATCCTTCCCTTGCAACGGCTTGATGATATGAGCAAAGCGCTGTTCACTAACCCACAACTTGATGTCATTGAAAGTATCCGCAAAGGCACGGCGTATGTGGTGGCAAAGCGTAAAACGGTCTATCTGCCTGCAAAAAAAGAGAATGATGAAGCAGACCGTATGACCATTGTGGGATTTGATACATCGGGAAGCATGCAAGGTGATAACGCACACTTTCAAGCGGGTCTTATTGCCGCATTTGTCAGTCGTGCGTTAAATGATGTCTCTCCATCAGGAAGACACCGTCACAAAGTACTACTTGTTCCGTTTGATGATACCGTCAAAGACCCTATTCAAGTGACCTCGATGACTGAGGCACTCAATGTGATTACCAATCACCAATCGTTATTGCAAAATACGGGTGGCGGAACCGATATTCAAGCATTTCTGCTACAAGCAATGGCTCTCATTGCCAATGCGCAAGATAAGAAAAACCCCTTCGACCATGCCAACATTGTACTTATGACTGACGGACAATCACCAGTTAACTACGATGAATTGAGCAAGGCACGAGAGTCGATTGACCGAAAAACGCCACTGCAAATGATGTTTGTTGCAATCGGGAGCACCAGCCAAGAACTCATTCAATTTGCTCTTGATTCAAAAAAAATGGGTGCTGAATCTGGATTTTATAAAGAATTCACGAGCTATGATATCGGCAAGATGCTCAGCGAAGCGCTTACGGTCGATATGAAAAAATATGACTCATATTACTACTCGATACAAGATCCCAAAAAAGTGCCTCGAGAAATTACCAGTCATATCAACAAAGCACTTGATGGCATCTCAGAATTGACGTATGCGATGCAGCAAGAATTTGATGTAACACGATACAAGGAGCATCTTGGTCAGTTTCAGCAACTAAGACCAAAAGATCTTTATAATGACCGGCCTTTCGAGCATTGGATTCATGAAATCCGGCAGTTTATATCAAGGCAAGCGGTGTTTCATGACGAACATCTGTTGAATTATATTCTGACCAAGTTGGTAACATATTTGCCAGTTTTGACCAAATTGGAATTAAAAGATTTGAATCACCATGAAGTTGAACAAAGTCAAGTCCCAATTTTTGTGTACTTTCAACTTCGTGATTTAAGACATGGAATGATTTCAATTTAGTTGAGTTGTTGCGCAGCTTTTTAAGCAAGCACCAACAGCACACCCGAAGGGTGTCATATCCTGTTTCATTTATGTGTCGGCATCGTCACCTCATACATGCATATCAATATACTTTCTATTGCCCCAACTCTCTGATATTTCCTGACATATCGCGCTCGAGAGCCTCAGGCAACTATCCGCATTGGGGAAGATGCGCACCACCCGAGACCTTCTTTTCAATTCTTGATTAAGCCGCTCCAGCATATTGGTCGACTTCATTTTTTTGCGATGTTCAGGTGGCAATTCAACCACGGTCAATGTTTCCTCAACATTCTCTTCAAGCCATTGCACTACCGATTCTTTTCTCTTGCTGAGTAAGAACGCATAGACTTTTTGTAGCCGAGCCATTGCATCCTCTTTCGTTTCAGCAGCAAACACGTCTTGCATAAGTCTTATGGTAAGTGGCTGATCAACCTTGGCAAGCTTGTCTATAAGGTTGCGCATGAAGTGTACCTGACACCGTTGTTGTTTCACTTCCTGGAAGTACTTTCCCAGCGCCTTGCGGAGCCCCTTGTTATCATCAGTCACGACATACTCAACCCCAGTCAGACCTCTTTCTTTCAGTCCTTTAAAGCAATCATCCCAAGCCTCGTATGATTCACTGTTGACCACCCAACAACCTATCACTTCTCGTATCCCTTCATGCGTGATGCCAATCACCACCACAACTGCCTTACTGATAACAGAGCCATTCTCGCGTACTTTTTCATATCGCGCATCAATAACCAAGTATCGATATGATATGTTGAGTGGCCGCTCTCGCCATTCCTGCAGATCATGATCAAGCTGACATACCAGCCTACTGACCTGGCTTTTGGATATGGATGTCCCACTCAGCTCTTGCATGATATGATTCACTTTGCGGGTACTCACACCCGTGAAGTACATCTCTGCTATCACAAGCATCAATGCTTTTTCGCTTCTTTGGTATCTGTCAAAGAGCTCAGGCTGGAACTCCCCTTCACGATCGCGGCACACTGCCAGTGTCAAGGCGCCCACCCGTGTGCTCAGCTGCCTTGTGTAGTGGCCGTTTCGGTATCCTTTTCTGGAATCTGTCCGCTCATATGCTTGAGCTCCTATAAACTTGTCAAAGTCGGCTTCAAGTACTTCCTGGCAGATCTTATTGATCATCTCGCGCATAAAATCATCCTGATTGATCAATGCTTCTTGCCATCTCTTCGTTCTCTTGGTACCATCCATATTGGGCTTTCTTCCTTGGTGTTTGTGTTGTTGTTATTATCTTAACACGAAGGTTGATGGCCCTCTTCTGCTTTTATGCTCGGGCCAATTTACACAATTTTATGGGCTTTATCGTTGAACAAATGGTTCATCTTTTGGAAAACCCTTTGCAAAAGGAATAATATGAAAAAATTAGTTGTATTAAGTACTCTATTTTTCTGTTCGATGCTTCAGTGCGAACACAGTGAGAAACAACTGCAGGCAACCCGCACTGTTATTACGTACTTCAATGCTATGCTTTCAAAAAATATTCTGAACGCACATAATCTTGAATGTATTCTTGATCATGATGAATTCATAAACCCCATTTCTGAAACTGAAGCATTATCATCTGATCTGGCTCATACTCATTGGAACGCTCTCAATAAAATGGTTGAAGCCAATAAAAATAATCTTATTGATACCGATATAATCCATCAATGGGCTCATGAAAAGCTTGATGCTTTAAAAGATGCACAAAGCGTTAAAGCAGAGATTCGGGAAGAGACAAAACCCATCTATTACGCCATGAATTTCGTGGAAATTCCTGCTGGGACTTACATCAATCCACTCGATGGATCCACCCTTGAGATTCTGGATGGCATTGAGATTCAGGATAATCTTGTGACTCAATATCAATGGGCATCGGTAATGTATGAAAATACATCAACAAATGCTGAGGGTCCTGATTCTGAAGAAATTAGTTTCGGCGGAAAAAAAATAAAAATGAATCCTAATGCCCTTGTTAATAGCATCTCCTTTAATCAAATACATGATTATATTGAAAAACTGAATGCACAAAATTCTGAATATTTCTATACTTTGCCATCCTTACATGAATTTTTTGCAATTCTACAAGCATTCCTGGGCAAGGATTGGTTTACAAAAATCGATCAACAGCATGCAGTAACGAATAATTTTTTAACAATTAATAAAAAAAGAGTTTGGGACCTTTGCGACTCTTTATGGCAATGGACCCGAGATCAGATTCATCTGAATGCAAAAGATACTGCTCATTTGATTTTTGGTCGTTACCAAGACAATGCATCATTGGCAAATACTCTTATAAGACCAGTTGTGCTTAATGAAAGCAAGAATAATTATATTGGAATTCGTTTGATTAGATGCAAAAAACCACAAGCTTTGAGGCCAACAAC
Source organism: uncultured bacterium (assembly GCA_963699715.1). Classification (GTDB taxonomy): domain Bacteria; phylum Babelota; class Babeliae; order Babelales; family Babelaceae; genus CAVOUX01. The sequence goes on along the minus strand of CAVOUX010000006.1, from coordinate 38,757 downwards.
TTTTAATAAAAAACAAATACTATGGACAAAAGGAGCTGGAAATAATTCATTTTTGTGGGATGGAGTTTTTAAGAATTATATCATGCTTGACGAGCATTTGGCATGGTTATTTAAACACTATTATGATTATCCGGCAGATATTAGGCATACTTTGGATTGTTTCATGAAACAACGTTATCGGCCCAATGTTTTGAAGACAACATATGATCTTAGGCTTGACGGATCTAAAGTGACAAATCTAATCCCATTAAGTTCTTTAATTAAGCTTGAACATCTTCATCTTGATAACAATCAAATAAGTGATATATCACCATTGGCATCACTAACTAATCTTAAAACACTTCAACTCAATCATAATCAAATAAGCAATATATCACCATTGGTAGCTCTTACTAATCTTAGCCGGCTTGATCTTGAAAACAATCAAATAAGCGATATATCACCATTGATAGCTCTTACTAACCTTTGGGAGCTTTATCTTGAAACAATCAAATAAGCAATATATCGGCCTTAACTGGTCTTACAAAACTTGTAAGACTTCATGTTAGTGAGAACAAAATCAGTGACATATCTCCCTTGAGCTCTCTTGTTAATCTCAAACATCTTGATCTTGGCAACAATCACATCATAAACATATCGCCCTTAAACTTTCTTTCTAATCTTAAAGAGCTTGCCCTTTGGAATAATCAAATCAATGACTTTTCAGCACTCGGCTCTCTTTCCAAGCTGGAAAAACTTGATCTTAGAAACACTCAAATCAATGACGTCTCATCATTAAGCTGTCTTTCTAAATCACATCTTCTCGAGCTTGATCTCGATAATAATTTAATCATGGATATTAAGCCTTTGAAAAAATTGGTAGCCGAATGGATGCATATTTCATGGAGTGGTAATCCAGGAAATCCTACAGTTCTTAATAATAACGTGAGTTCGATAATAAAAAGTTAACAAAAAACGAGCATTATACTATCTTCTTTTAAATTTTTGCACAAAAAAAAGAGGAAGTAAGAATGCTCGTAACAATATTTTGTCATATTGATGAATTCTGCAAAGTTTTTGAAAAACAGCTTGGAAATCGATCTTTAGCTTGCACAGAAAAAATGAGCGCAAGAGGTCAGTCATTAACCCTCAGCGAAGTGATGACAATATGCATCAACTACCATTATTCGGGTTATAAGACGTTTAAAGATTATTACTGCAAGCATGTACTTGTGCATATGAATGGCGAATTTAAAGAGTTGGTAAGTTACAACAGATTTATTGAATTAAAAAAGACAGCAGTCCTGCCTCTAGCCTTATTTTTAAAATTGTGTTGCGCAAGTTCCTGCACTGGAATATCGATTATAGACAGTTTTGCATTGCGGGTCTGTCACAATAGACGGATACATTCTCATAAAGTTTTTAAAGGCATTGCACAACGGGGCCATACAAGCATGGGATGGTTTTATGGATTTAAAGTTCATTTTGTAATCAATCATAACGGTGAAATCATTGATTTTTACTTATCTGCAGGAAATGTTGCAGATAACAATCTAGAGGTTCTGAAACAACTCACAAAAAATATTTTTGGCAAACTTATCGGTGACAAGGGATACATCGTCAACCAAGCGCTTTTCGAACAGCTCAATGGCATTCATCTCATCACCAAACTCAGAAAAAATATGAAAAATAAACTCATGCCGCTTTTTGACAAGCTGCTTCTCAGAAAACGTGGAACAATCGAATCATCAATAGGAATTTTAAAAGAGAGCTTTTCAATTGAACATTCAAGACATCGAAGCCCGACAAATTTTCTCAACTACATTTTTTCTGCTTTGACAGCGTATTTTTTTAAACAAAACAAGCCTTCGATTGTTGATTTAAAACCTATTTTGCCTCAAGCTGTTTAGTCGAACTCGCGTTAATAATAAGGAAGATGATGATACTTACTAGGTTAAAGATTTTTTTAATGATTTGCTTATTCGTCGTATATTCACCTGCATCATCTTTTGAAAATAAGCAACAAGGTGCACAGGCGACTGCAATTGTCTTTGCTTACTTTGATACTCTCATATCTAAAAATATTTTAACTATCCCCCATCTTGAATGCCTTCTCGAACATAGCGAGTTTACCAATCCTATTACTGAAACTGAAGCATTATCATCAAATCTTGTCCATATCCATTGGACCACCATTAATAAATTGATTGCAGCAAATAAAAATGATCTCATTGATCCCACTCAGATCCATCATTGGGCAAAGGAAAAGCTCAATGCACTCAAAGATGCACAAAGTATTAAAGAACAAGTACGCAAATCGACAACACCGATTTATCATCAAATGAATTTTATTGAGCTTCCTGCAAGTACTTATACCAATCCATTCGATGGATCCACTTTTGAGATTGAAGAAGGTATCGAATTTCAAGACAATCTTGTCACTCACTATCAATGGGCATTGGTAATGAATGAAAATCCATCGGCTAATATTGATTTGTCAGACTCTGAAGACATTTTTATAGATGGCAAAAAAATTAAGCTAGAGGCCAATGCGCCAGTAAATAACATCTCCTGGGATAGGATTAATGCTTATATTGGAAAGTTGAATAATCAAGATACTGAATATTCCTATGCACTCCCCTCGGTTTATGAATACTTTGCAATCATGCAAGCAGCACTCGGGCAGGGCTGGGCAGCAAAAATTCCACAATCTGTTGGTTGGAAGAATCCTCTTTTGATTAAGGGTAAAAGAATTTGGAGCATCATTAATTCACTATGGCAATGGACACGAGATTGGGTAAACCTCACCAAAAATGATAAAGCGCATTTGATTTTTGGTTTTTTTAACCCCTATGGATCGAAATTGCTCATGCCCATTATCTATGATACGAGTAAAGATAAAACGGTAGGTTTGAGACTTATTAGATTTAAGAAAAACAAAAGATTATTAAAGAGCCAATTACTTTCCAAACAAAAACTTTCGTGGTCAAAGAAAACACATCATGAAAGTTCATTTATTTGGGATCATGAGTTTGAGTTTCCAATTTTGATTGATGATCATTTGAAATGGTTATATGAGCATAGTCATTCCTATGCATCTGATATTCAGCATACCCTGAACTGTCTTAAAGCACACGGCTCAATTGAGATAATAAAATCATTAAAACAGCTTTTTTTCGATGAGGAAAAGATTAATAATCTCTATCCTTTAACGTCACTTATTAATCTCCAAGAGCTTTCAATTCCTTATAATATCATTAGTGATATATTACCCTTGCATTTATTAAAAAATCTTAGATATCTCAAGCTTTGTGGCAATCAAATATCGGATGTCTCCGCATTAAGTGAACTAACAAATCTTGAAGCATTGTATCTTAATCTTAATCAAATAATTGATATATCAGCATTACATTCTTTAACAAATCTTAAAAAACTTTGGGTGGGTTCAAACGAGCTACATAATCTAGAGCCAATAAATTCATTACTAAATCTTGAAACGCTTCATTTATCGAGCAATAACATCAATAATTTATCAACGTTGAGTTCACTAAAACACCTCAAATATCTTTCACTGAATCTCAATCCAATAACCGATATTTCTCCGATAAGCGGTTTGAAAAATCTTATAGAACTTGACCTTTGGGAAAATCAAATAAGTGATATATCACCATTAAATTCACTCACCAATCTCGAACGACTATTTCTCAGTGACAATCAAATATCTACCATATCGGACCTATGTCTACTTAAAAGTCTTAAACATTTGAAGCTTGATGGTAATCGAATATATGATATATCTATGCTCAGCAAATTGAAAGATCTTGAAGAACTCAATCTCCAAAGGAATCAAATAAATGATATATCAGCCTTAGGTTCATTAAGTAATCTCACCGATCTCTCTTTAGATGATAACCAAATAAGTGATATATCAGTGCTTAGTACATTAACAAGTCTTAAAAGACTTACATTAAATAATAATCAGGTAAATGATTTATCCCCATTAAAATCATTAAAGCAACTGGAATATCTTTGCATCCGTGACAATCCTGTTAAAATTCTTAATTCGTTGAAAAATTTGACGGCTATAATTCATTCATGATATATGCCCCATAAAAGATGATCATTGCATGTTTTTTTTCATCTCACGCGGAACTGATAATCCCAACAACCATAAAATAAAAGGCGCGATATCAGCAAGTTCATGAAGATGGATTAATCATATAAATTTATTTGAACAGTATAAATCAACCCTTAGCTTGGCTTTATCTTATTAATTATGTGAGAAAGAACAGGATAATAATCAACAATTTTTTTACTAATACTTTCGGCAGCTAATTCATCATAAATGTGAGAGGTTGCATTACGAGCATCTATCGTTTCAAGAAGCAATCCTGTCTCTTCTCGATTTAATATATTTTGTTGATAACAATCCCTAAAAATACTTCTTGGAGAATTGCTGTCAATTAAAAACTGTGTTTTTAGTAATAATTTTAAAAATTTCCAAGTTAACTCATAACAAAATTCAAAACGTTTTATGAGGGCATCTCGATGAGCTATAAGTTCATTTTCCTCCTGCTCTAGCATATTGTGATTTTTGGCCATTTGAGAAAGTTGGACATATTTTTCAGTCATATATTTTAAGCGCTTATATGCGCGCAACAATTGATCATAGCGCAACTTTAATTCTTCCATATAATTCCTTCATTGAGAATTGTTTCTTTCAACGAAGAAGGAATCGAACGTAAATCAACAATATCAATTTTTTCAGGTACATTCAGTGTTTCAAGAACATTGCGAGCGCGTTCTATCTCAAGAAAAGAAAGTTTTCGACCGGCATCAAGAGCCAAATCTATATCAGATGCTATTCTTTCTGTTCCTCTTGATCTTGACCCAAAAAGATAAATCCTTACATTGGGAAATAACGCATCAAGCAAGCGAATCATTGTTTGTTGTTCTTTGATCATAGCAATCTCCGATGTTCTTAACGAAGGCTGTAATATTGGCCATACAAAAGCCAGTGATAGTTCTTAGCGAAGCCAAAATTGTTAGTAATGCACCCTATTAATCAGTCTATCATAATATCTTACCTTATTAAATAATCTGGCTCCTCATTTCTTCAGGAACTGATAATCCCAACAACCATAAAATAAAAGGCGCGATATCGGCAAGTTCATGATGCAAAGGCGTGTCCATCGCGGAATTGCCTACTGCATTGTCCGGCAAACCAACAGCCAAACCAGGCTTTTAACAAGACATGGGGATAAGAAGATTCCAGATTATTCAAGGTATCCGTTCGAGCACATGCAATCGCATTAAAAGAAGCTTGCTTCCTATAGCCAAATCCATCAAGAATAACGAGAACCAAGGGGATGCATTTCTTCATAAAAACCCCATTTATCGCCAAATGTACTTACATTTGTTAAACTTATGACTCGTAGAAAATATACCTTTCTATAAATCTCTTTATTAGTGTGAAGGAATGAATGATGAAAAAAACACTGTTCGCTTTTATTGTGCTTATTTTGACGGGCAGCACCATTATTTACTGCAATGAATCTACCATTGAAATCGCTGAGCAAGTTGCTCAAGAACCAGAAGAAGAGAGTGATTTTGAAGATCTATCACCAGAGATAAAGCGAAGAATTATTGAAGATAATCCTCAAATCTATGATGATCCCTCACAAGCTAAGGTTTTTTTTCAAAGAATCCTCAGTTGGATTGCAAACCAGCCTTATGTTCTTGATGCCTATGTTGCAGTGCTGAGATTGATTTACCGCGACGAAGAACCAACTGAAGAGTTTGTGGACTCGACACCAGAACAAATTGATCACATCGTAAACGAACACACAAAAAACGACGATCTATGAACGGCAAGCGGCAACATCCAAAAACAAATAAACATGAATTTGCACTTTTTGTTAAGGACGGCATAGAAGCTCATAATCAAGCAGAGCTCGTGATTGATGATCAATTTCTTGTTAATCGAATGACGTCAATTTTGCGCCTCAACCAAGGCGATATGCTCACACTCTTTGATCGACATCAGCACATATATGCTGAAATTAATGAAATTCGGAAAAAAAACATTCTTCTTACGGTTCTTAAAAAAGAAAGCAACCAACCACTAAGTCCTTCTATTAATTGGTTTTTACCACTTCTTGAAAAAGAAGCATTTGAAGAATCTATTTCTATCCTGACAGTGCTTGGCGCAACATTGATTCAACCGTTAGTCACAAGCAAAACTCATAAAAGGATATTGTTACCCAAAGATTATGAACGATTAGAGAGAATTATGGTCGCGGCAGCAGAACAATCAAAGCAATTCGTGTTGCCAACAATCGGCTCGGTTATTCCATTAGATGCCCTTGAACACAAACTTACCGATGAGACACGAATTTTTTTTGAGCCGTCAGGAATATCTGCTCAACAAGTCGTAACCATGCTTCAAGAAAAAAAATCAAAATCCCTTCACGGTATGGTTGGTCCAGAAGGAGATCTCACCGATAGCGAAAAGGAATATCTTAAAACGTTAAACTTTACCTTTTGCGCACTAACGCCATCCATCTTGCGAGCAGAAGACGCAGTCTCGATCGGCATGGGCATCTTGCGATCTTTTTTACGAGACGATTGATCCGAGGTGCGCAGTGGAATCTTTGAGGTAAAGCGGCAATAACTGTTTCTGTGTTTTCTTTTCAAACCAAAGCTTAGTGGCCAGCGCTGCAACCGATGAAAGAGAGCATAGTGCTGGGTAGGGTTCAGAAACGGTAATACTATCACCAAGCTCACAATGCAAAAGCTCCTTATGCAGGTCAAGACCATTACCAACAAGAGTAATGAGTGGCAGTGCTTGTCGTGATAATTCTCTTAATCGCTCAATAAAGGTAGTTATTGACTCACATCCCTTGACAAGAGACTCCTCTTTTTTATCATAGAACCCAAAATAAACATCGTCACAAAACGCATTAAGAACGATTGCAAGATAACGTGTTGAAAATAGTTTTTTTTGCTCATGAATAAATGCATCTAATCCATCAACTCCAACAAGTGGCACTCCTGTAGCAAATGATAATCCATTAACCGTTGCAAGTACCACCCTTAGGGTAGTAAAAGGTCCCGGTCCTTGATGGGCAGCAATAAAATCGCAGTCTTGCAAAGCAAGCTCATTGCGATCAAGAACGAGATCAATCATTGATAAGAGATCACGGCTTGCCTGATGTTTATGAATAATACAGGTATCGACAATACTCTCGTTACGAAGCAATGCAAGCTCGACATGAGAATAACCACCATGAACAATAAGCGCTGTAGGTGAATCCACTACGAATACCTAGTGATTGCGATTGTTACATTTTTGCTGCTGATAAAAAAGACTGAATGCATCATATTCTATTGTTTTTTCTTTCTTCGTTATAATCTTTCCACAATTTAAACACTTCCAGCCGTCAAAATTTAAAAAATGGTCAAAAAATGACTGAAGAACCATTAGGCCTGAGCATTTAGAACATCTCATACCACCCTCCCTCTCTCTTTGTGTCCGCGGTCACTCAGAGAAATTTAGAAGAGGCCGAGCCATATTGTCAACATTAAGTTGAAAAATTTTTAATATTTTTCTATTTCACCCTCTTAGGGCATTGCCAAAAGTTATCTCTTCATGGTATAAATTACCGTTGTTATTATGTTCTTTTAAAAAGATAAACCGAAAAAGGGGAAATGTGAAGTTCAACAAATTTTTTTTGATTTTCGTTTTGTTAATGGTGAGTGACGGAAGATTACTCAGTACCGAACCAAGAAAAATCGCCGTCATCGGAACGGGCTATGTCGGTATTGTAACCGGTGCCAGGCCTTGCCGAATTAAAAAACCCTGTTACCTGCGTAGATAGTGATGAAAAAAAGATTGATCTCCTTAAAAATGGAGTCATTCCTATCTACGAACCTGATCTAAAAGAGCTTGTTGAAACAAATAATACACAAAAACGACTGTCATTTACTACTGACATTAATAAAGCGATTCAAGAAGCATCTGTTATTTTCATAGCGGTCGGAACACCGATGGCTGCTGATGGTGCAGCAGATCTTACCGCCGTTAAAAAAGTTGCTGAAACCATAAAAGATAACCTCAATGATTATAAAGTTATTGTCATCAAAAGCACCGTACCGATAGGCACAGGATCATTGGTTCGCTCAATAATCGAAGACAATGTCGCTAATAAAGATAAGTTTGACATGGTTTCAAACCCTGAATTCTTACGTGAGGGAAGTGCCATTGGAGATTTTCTTAAGCCCGATCGTATCATTGTAGGAGCCGAAAGTCCAAAGGCTCTAGAAGTTATGAGAGATGTCTACAAAGAGCTCATTGCCAAAGGCGTCGACTTTTTAGAGACCAACATTCTTTCGGCTGAAACCATCAAATATGCAAGTAATGCATTTCTTGCGATCAAGTTAAGTTTTATTAATGAGATGGCGCAACTTGCTGATGAAACCGGTGCTGACGTGCATATGGTTGCCCGTGGCATGGGACTAGATGACCGTATTGGCCGCAAATTCCTTCAACCAGGTCCTGGTTTTGGTGGCTCATGCTTCCCTAAAGATTGTAATGCACTTATGCACATAGCAAAAAAGCATAATCTTGATTTAAAAACGGTCCAGGCTGCCATTGATGTCAATGACATTCAACGAAAAAATGTTATAAAAAAATTGACCAAATTGATGGGCGAGTCATTGGAAGGCAAAACAATCGCAGTTCTCGGACTTGCTTTTAAAGCAAACACCGATGATATTCGTGAATCACCGGCACTTGACGTTATAACAATGCTGCTTGAAAAGGGAGCACTCATCAATGCTTATGATCCGATAGCAATTCATAATACATCATTAGTATTTCCCCACATTAATTATTTTGAGTCACCCTATGAAGCAGTAAATAATGCTGATGCTGTTATTGTGATGACCGAATGGGATGAATTGAAAAAATTGGATCTTATGCGAGTACATCAATTGCTTAAGCAAAAAAACCTGGTCGATGCACGCAATCTCTACAAACCAAGCGAATTGAAAGCTTTGGGATTTGCATTTAAGAATATGGGAAGGCCGCATGCTTAACCCAAAATAAGCGAACGCTGATGCGCTAAATATGATAAATATGAGTCAAGAATATAGGCTGCAGCAATCGAATGTGATTGAATTTTTTCATCTTTAGTTTTAGCAGCATGAGTTGTTGCAGCACGCTTGCTGCTGAGTCGTTCATCCCACAAAATAAAAGGCACTTGAGGAAATTGTGACGCAAGTGCCTTGTGAATATCAATAACTTTTTGCGTTTGCTCACTCACGGTACCTTTCATCGTTTTTGGGTATCCGATAATAACGGCACCAATTCTTTCTGAGATAAAAATTTCTTTCAAGAATTTTTGAAGCTCATCTGCTTTGACCGTTTTGTGTGGCCGGGCCAAGGTATGAGTTATATCTGACAATGCGGTGCCTACCCATTGATCACCAAGATCTAATGCTAATATTTTTCCATCAAGAGCCTGCTTTCCCAACATAAATTTTCCTTAAATAGTAGAAGAATTCCCATAAAATTGAGCTATCTGTTCTTTATCTAGTTTTGATTGAGCGATATCAAGGGCCACGTTAAACAGGCTGTTGAAATCGGTTACTACCGTTGCACCATTTCTTTCAAGAAAGGTTAATGCGGTGAGTATGCCGGTTCGTTTATTGCCATCTACAAAGGGATGATTTTTTATTATGTGAAAGCTATGCGCTGCGGCCATATGAAAAATATCACTATGTACATATTCCCCAAAAAGAAACAGTTGAGGCTGCTGACATGCTGACTCGAGAAGATGTTTGTCTCGTATGCCCATTATCCCCCCATACTTATGAATTATTTTATCATGCAGATGACAGACGTCATTGAACGTGAGAAAATCAATATCGATCATGATTTTGAAAGCTTGCGAAATACTTCGTCGTATCGTTCCATAACGCGATCAGCTATTTCATCAATCTCTTCTTTTCTTTTTTTTGAAGGATCACGGGGTATAGCCCGTACTACAAGTGCGCATTCTTCAATGATCATTTCAACCTGAGTATTCTCATCAATTTTAAGCATATTCAAAAGCGGCTTTTCAATGACAAGAGCCAAACTATTTCCATGTTTTACTAACTTTTTCGACACAGTATCCCTTTCAATAGTATATTTTCATGGTAACATATTGTATACACAATGTATATATTTTACAAAGCATAGAGGGTACGAAAGGGTTCACGTTAAATTCTTGCAAAATGACAACGCAAATGTCATAATGAGACTCAAAATGACGGCGCCGATGTCAATTTGAGGAAATTATGTCAATAAGATATGTAGAAAGGCTTTTTAAAGAGCCTGACACCAGTTATTTTTTGTTTGGACCCAGAGGAACAGGCAAATCTACGATGGTTGATCATAGGCATTCTGACGCACTTCTTATTGACCTGCGAATTCCTGAAGAAAGGTTTAAATTTTTAGCTAGACCATCTCTTTTAAAAGAACTTGTCGAACCACAATTAGATGGAAAAACCATTATTATTGATGAAATTCAAAAAGTACCCGAATTGTTATCAATTGTTCATCTTCTTATTGAAAAAAAACGTCATTGGAAATTTATTCTTACTGGTTCGAGCTCACGAAAATTAAAGCGTGAGGGCGTTGATCTTTTGGGAGGTCGCGCCTTAAATAAAGTCCTCCATCCATTTATGGCAGCAGAATTAAAAGAGCTTTTTAGTTTAGAAGATGCTCTTCTTTATGGCCTTTTACCACTCCGGTTCGGTCAAAAAAATCCTTCTGAATTTCTTCAAGGTTACATAAGTCTTTACCTTGAAGAAGAAGTAAGAGCTGAAGGGCGTGTGAGAAATATCGAACCGTTTGCTCGATTTTTGAATGTTATGAGTTTTTCGCATGGCGCTTTGTTAAATATTATGAATATCGCAAGAGAATGTTACGTAAAACGTACAACGATTACCAATTGGATTTCGATACTTGAAGATTTATTAATCGGCTATCAGATTCAAATCTTTGAGCAGCGAGCAAAACGCGAATTAAGTGCTCATCCCAAGTTTTATTTTTTTGACACCGGAATTTGTCGCGCGTTGCGCCCTTATTCTATAAAAGACACAGCGAATGAAATCAATGGCGCGGGACTTGAAGGTCTGGTCGCTCAGCATTTAATGGCTTGGAAAGATTACACCTCTGAAAAACACACTATTAATTTTTGGCGTACACGTTCTGGAGCAGAAGTTGATTTTGTGGTTTTTGGCCCACTGGGGTTTTGGGCAATTGAAGTCAAAAATTCTGATAAAGTAAATTCCAATGACTTGAAACATCTTACAACTTTTAAAGACGATTATCCTGAAGCGCGCCCACTACTTCTTTATAGAGGCAAAAACCGTTTACTTCTAAAAAATATCCTGTGTTTACCGTGTGAGGATTTCCTCAAGAATATTCTTCCAAATCAACCACTTGACAGCAGTCTTTAATCTCAGCGACATCAAACACTCCAGATAGTCCTTTTTTGCTATAAACCTGAAAAGACAGTATACTCACCTCTTATACAGTTATTTTTTCGTAGGAGAGCTATGTTTGATACTTTTGATATTAATGAAATAATAAAAAACCTTGATGAGTGGATTTGGGGTTGGCCACTTTTAGGCTTTGTGATAGTGGCAGGACTTGTTCTGACTGTTTCACTTAATTTTATACAATTCACTCATTTTTTTAAATCATGGAAATATGTTTTCTTTCCCATACAAGGCGGCAAACAAACTGAAAATTATATCACCCCTTTTCAAGCATTCTTGAACACGCTCAGCGCAAGTATTGGTAACGGCGCTGCAGCAGGCATGTCAACTGCAGTCGTGGGCGGTGGACCAGGTGCAGCATTCTGGGTTTTTGTTTTTGGATTTCTTTACATGGTAATCCGTTACGCTGAAGTTTATGCAAGTATGGAGTTCCATGAAAAAACGCCACAAGGCGTCACCCGTGGTGGCCCCATGGTTTATCTCAAAAAGGTACCAGGTGGAGTCGGACTTGCTTACAGCTATGCTTTGTTTGCGCTCGGCTTGAGCCTCATAACCGGAAATGCCATGCAATGTAACTCGATAACGTTGGGAATTCAAAGATTAACCGGAGCGCATCCTTATCTCATTGCGCTGGCACTTTTTGCAGTGCTTCTTTATATTATGTTTGGTGGTGCCATGAGAATCATCAAATTTTCTGAAGCCATCGTGCCTGTTAAAGTGGGTTTATTCTTTATCACGACAATTATTGTTCTTCTCTATAACTGGGCTGCAATTATACCCACCCTCAAGCTTATTCTTTCTTATGCCTTTACTTCAAAAGCAGTTGCTGGAGGAGCCCTTGGTTTTTCAGTACAACAAGCAATGCGCTATGGCGTAAGCCGATCATTGAATGCAACTGAATCAGGTCTTGGAACAGCGGGCATTCTTTATGGATCAACGCATGGACAAGATCCTGTATCCAACAGTATCATGTCAATGGCAACCTCATTTATAAGCAGCCACTTGGTATGCTTTATGTTGATGGTTGTATTGCTTGCTACCGGCGTATGGGATAATGGTCTTGTGAGCACCCAATTAACCATGGCAGCTTATGAAAGCGTATTTGGTACATTAGGCGGTGTGATCGTAGCGTTCCTTTCTATCTCGTTTGGGCTTGGGGTGCTTGTCGCATATGCCTATATTGGTCGTGAATGCTGGCTTTATTTAACAGGAGGCCGGTTCTCTGGTATCTATACCATTGTTTATTGCTTGATGGCACTGTTTGGATCGCTCTCAAAGGTAGATTTAATTTGGAATTCGACGGGAATTGTCAATGCTGGTCTGGTTGCCATTAACTTGTATGGTCTACTCTATCTATTGCCCCGTATTCGAGCTGGTTTTCTTGCATGGCAGCACGCACAGAAGCATTAAGCCCGAGCATTCTTAATAATTTGAAAAGGTGAAATAATCACATTGTTTGATGAGATGATACCTTCAAAAGCGTTCGCATCAATAAAATGATCGGTTATTTCATCAATCCATGTATCATCTTTCATTTCTTCAAAACAGGTATCTTGATCTTGTGGAAAGGGAATGTCAAAGCTCCATGATGCACCATGCATGCGAGCCCCATCGCTAAAAATAACACCACTAAGAATCTCATCGTTATGCTGCGCACCCATGAACAAAAGAACATTACTGAAACAATCCTCTTTGCAGATAAGTTTTTTAACGTGAAATGCTTTTGGCACCGTAAGCATATCAATTGCAAAAAACTTTTTTATGACGTCATGTAAGGTGACCTCAGAAGCATCCAGCATGTCAATTTCATGAAATGCCTTTCCTGGAATGGCCGATATAAAATAGGGCATAGATTGGCTCACTTTTATCGTAAAAGGAATAACACTGCTCGCAAAGAAAAGAATTTCCTTAGACTCAGGAACCTTGAGAGTGTAGTTTTCCAACTTTATGTCACGGACGATTAAATACGACTCTGAGCCGTCGAGAATTTTAAAAAAAGTTTCACCCTTTTGCCGAATGCTAGGAATATTGTTAAGATCCTCCCGATGCAAGCGTTCCTGCGGTCTGCGCAATACATTATTAATCGAACGTGCTACACGTTTATCTTTGAGCGCATCTATGACTAAAGAATTCTTTCCTTTCTTTTGCCATTTGTAGCATGGGTTCAAAGTGCTCACCACATAATTAAAGAGTTCTTCGCTTTGTTTTGTTTCATGGGTCAATTTAAAAAATGAATAAAAGTCATAAGACGTTTCCAAAGTAAGATTATGGCTTACTGGATCAATAGTGGTTTTTATATCTTCAATGGTGGCATCTTGTGCCAGTACATTAATGAGCATGCGTGGAGGAGTATTGAATGAAGGGGCTTCTTGAAGATTGTCAGTCATCACAGAATAGGAAAGTTCCAGCGGTTTTCCATTGCAAGAGAATGAATCCAACCACTGCTTTCCTCCCGAACAACAACTTGAATAAAACAAAAAGTTCGTTGTTATTTCTTGATCCAAAAAAGTGAGAAATTTCGTAAAGTCCCGTGATTTTAAGCAGCAAATTTTATTTTTGCATTCAAGTTGCTCAATCTTACGATTACATTCTTTACGCAATTTTAAATCAACAAGCGTTGCTAATTTCTTTTGCTCAGCAACAAGATTTTGTTTTGATTCTTCACAATTACTACCATGCCCCATGATAAAGAAAGTCCATCGAGCATGCTTATTTTTTTCAAGTTCATTATTGGTAATAAAAAGTTTTTTTATTACTGCAAGAAATTGCTTTGAATAATGGCATGCACGGGTACAATCCTGATGTAATCTAAAAATGTTCTTAACTTCAGGTAAGGCATCAATTTTCATACCAAGGGCGAGTTCTTGCTCTGAAAATGGTGCATTACTCTTTTTCCCGTTATTCTTCACCATCAATCGCTGTGGTATAAAAAGATAATAGGGCAAGTCTGGTCGCTCATTGGCAACGACAACCTTTATTGTGTAGCGGTCAAAAGGGACTGCATAACATTGCAAGTAATGTGAAAACTCAAACCACAACAATTCATCCCCACAAGCAAAATTTTTGGGAAGCGCAAAAAGGGGATTTGTATCTACCTGTTTTTTTAACTCGCCGGCTGAGTAGCCTTTTTTTAAAAGGGTATTGATCTTATTATATGCCTGCTCAACAAAAGAACAGGCTTCTTTAAAACATCTTATATCTGAACGTTTTTTGAACCGTGGGTAGTGACGGTACAATTCATAAAGCCTTTTGTGCGGCGCACGTACAAAATTTTCAAAAAGATTTCTGTGTTCAATGATATTAGCAACAAGCGGGGCTGGAGCTAATACCGGAACATCTTGATATAATGCGTTTATTAAGAGGTTTGAGGCTGCGCCAATGCCCTGCGGCCTACAGCTTTCGTGCATTGATTGGCCAAGCGTTTGACTGATGTTTTCATAATCCCCAAATTCAGTCACCATAACAAGGTCATGAGTACTGCCAAAAAAGGGCAAACATGTTTGCATAGAAAGCAAAGAGAAAGCTATGAGAAAAAAGAATAATGGCCGGATATATGACATACTTACTCTCTTTTACTTGATTAATTATTACTATTTATATTTATTTTACACGAATTGTGAAGATTGTAAATTTTTTATATTCTAAAGAAGATGTCTCACCTATTTTTGCCAAAAAGGGCCTTGACGTGGAAAAAAGCTCTCTGTTGCCTGATATTTACTCCGTAACCTGTCATACAGATCATGTTGGACCGGGTTCAACCTTCATCGCTATAAAGGGTATGAAAGATGATGGGCTGTCCTATGTTAGTCAAGCTCTTGAAAAAGGGGCAAAGACGATCATTATCGAAAATCAAATGACCATATCCCCTGAACTTCAAAACAAAATACAACACTGTGGCGCTCAGCTTCAAAGGGTGGCTAACACGCGGTTAGCTCTTGCACTTTCAAGTGCTCAAGCGCTTAATTTCCCTGCTTCTAAACTAAAAATAATTGGCATTACCGGAACAAAAGGGAAAACAACAACAACCTTTTTAATTGAACATGTGCTTAAAACGGCAGGCTATAAAACGGCCCTCTTGAGCACCGTTAAAAATAGAGTTCTTACGACTGATTTGCCAACTCAACTCACCACACAACAACCTGATTATTTGCATGTTTTTTTTGATCACTGCATAAAGCAGAAGATAGAATTTGTCATCATGGAAATTGCAGCTCAAGCACTCTCATTGCATCGTATAGCCGGAATTCAGCTTGATGGGGTCGTATTCACCAATTTCAGTCAAGAACACGCTGAATTTTATCACTCGCTTGATGAATACTTCGATGCAAAAAAAAGCATAGTTAAGCATCTCAAGCTCGACAGCTTCCTCTGCTTGAATGCTGACGATAAACGCGTTAGCCAGTTAACAGCAAATGCGTCCTGCCGCTATTTTTCGACACGAGATTCACGCGCTTATGCGTATGCACATTTGTTAAACACAAATCTCCAAGGGTTACGCTTTGAAATTAATAAAAATGAGGGAACCGCACCTGCGCTCATGGGAGATTTTAATCTCTCAAACATTGCCGCTGCCACCTCATGTTTGAAGTCGTTGGGTCTTAATGAACAACAAGTTGTGAAAGGAATGGCAACATTTCCGGGTGTTCCTGGCAGACTAAATCGATATTCATTACCCAATAAAGCCACTGCGTACATTGATTACGCTCATAATCCATCTTCATTTGAAGCTGTGTTGAGTACTCTTCGTACTTTAACACCACATCTCATCGTACTCTTTGGAGCAGGTGGCAATCGAGATGGCACAAAGAGGCCTGTCATGGGGGAAATAGCCTCACGATACGCCGATGCAATTATTTTGACAACCGATAATCCCCGTTTTGAAAACCCTGAAGAAATCATGCATGCTCTTGTGTCAGGCATACCCGACCATGCTCAATCCAAAATCATCGTTGAACTTGACCGAGAAAAAGCAATACGTACTGCGTATACGCTGAGTAATCATGAAAGCGTTATAGCATTGCTTGGAAAAGGGCCGGACGAATATCAATTAGTGCAAGGAATCAAGACATTCTTTAGCGAATCACGTATTTTACAATCACTCGTATAAAGTGATAGAGGGAGGGCTATGCATCTTTTGCATAAAGTTATAATTATTTTTCTTATAGCATTAGCTAACACCACTTACGGTCAGGACGCGGAGAGTGAGTCGCTCTATTATCAAACCGACTTTACCTTAATAACACAGTGGTCAACATCGATTGACACCATCATTTTACTTTTCCAAACACTTCTTCAAAAAATTGATGCTGGCTTTTTTGACGTTAAGGACCAAGAGACATTAATCCCCTCTTTGCATTCCATGATCACCAAACTCCGCGAATACCGAAAAAAAACAATTCCGAAAGTTTCAGCCGGAGAGCTGCCCAAACTCATCCATGCAACCTATTTGTATGCTAAACAAAGCAATGAACTTATAAAGCACAATTTTAATAAGGAAAAACCTCTTTATCTTAATAAATTTGTTGAAGAGACATATCCTTTTGAAAGTTATAAAAAAATTGATGCGCTCAAAGATGAACTGGTTCTTCTTGAAAAAAATATTAATCTTTCTGGCAAAACAGCTCTCAATATCGCGGCCCAAAATGTTGAACAAGCAGCAGATTGGCTTGATCATAAATTTCTCTTTTATTCATGGTATCCTTATCTCCATTATGTTCCGGCCATTGTTATTGCCCTACGCCATATTTTGCCACCATGCCTCCATGACTGGATTGTAAAGCATCTCTATCATGGTAATGCGCCCGAGTGGACGATCCGCGAGTCGTCATGGTTACCTATCGTCGAATTGCAGCAACCAAACCAACCGCTTACTGGCCTTGGCTTGTGGGAACAACGTTATGAAAAATTGATTAAGGCATGGCTTTATATTCTTCTCATCACTAAATATGTATTGCCGAACGAAATGCGTGATCTTCTAGACAAGCTTCCGCATTCGATTTTTCAAAAATTTCAAGAAGGTTGGGATACTCTCAAAGGAATTCCTGCCAATGAAGCTGAACATTATGCTGAAATAATTGATGATACAGACTTTGATGATAATAGCATAGTGGGCTTAGAAGAACAAAAGGCCGAATTTCAAGACGCATTCAACTATCTCACTGACACGGAAACCTATATCAGTCGTGGACTTATTATTGAAAAAGGAATTTTGTTAATAGGCCCGCCTCGAGTAGGAAAGGATCTTTTAGTGCGTGCATTTGTGGGCTCGGTTAATAAAAAATTTCGAGAACAGGGCAAGAATTTTCATATGGAGCTCATTGAAGTTAACGAGCTGAGCCAATGGGAAGATGTTGATGCGTTTGAAGAATTAATTGAAAAAGCTCGCGCTCATGCTCCATGCGCCTTATTCATACATGAACTTCATGCGCATCTGCGGGGGAATATGAAAATGTATAACGCACTCCTGACAACCATGGATAGACTTTATAGTAGTAATGACCCGCGGGATCAAATATTTATAATATGCACGTCATCACGACCAGATCTTATTGACAGTGAATTGAGGTCACATAAACGGCTTGGCAAGGAAATCAGATTAAACGTACCCAATTATGAACAGCGAAAAACTTTTTTTACACGCAAACTTGTTGATGAACTTGCGGCAGATCCTGACACACTTGATATTGATTCATATGCTCGACAAACGGTGAAATGCAATTATGGACAATTACAATCCGTTATTGGAATTGCAAAATTTAAGACCAAAAATGCGGCAACCCGCCATGAAGACATACAGATGGCCCTTGATCAAGAAATTCACCATTTTATGAAGGAAATTACCGTAAGTGAACGTGAAAAAGAATATATCGCCGTGCATCAAGCCGGTCACGCTCTTGCATGTTATCTACTCAATGCGGCTCAAGCTCTCGAATTTGTCACTATCCGTGGCTATTACAATCGGGCCAATGCATTGGAAAATCAATCAGATAAAGAACTTTTCAAAATGGAATATGGAAAAATGATTACCTATAATCCCTCAGAATCTCTAGAGCTTGAAGATGCAACAGATATGGAAAAAAGGGTTCAAATCCACGTGGCAGGTGCATTGGCGGAAGATTTATTATTAGAAAAGCATTCTCGAAGTTATCATAACAAAGATAAGCAATTAGCTTATGATGTCATTCAAAAACTACTCTCCGATGGTTTGCCGGAAGAGAGCACTGATAACGACTCAGCGTCAGCGAGTTCTCGAATTTTACAAATTCTCACCAATTTAGAAAATAAAACTCGCCTCCTCTTGAAAGAAAACATTACAGTCTTGAAAGCGTTGATTGAAAAATTAAAGGAGCGACATACCGTGACCTGGTATGAATGCGATGAGATGGTAAAAAAACATCAACTCAGTAAAAAGGGAGCTTAAGCTATGATCACTTTACAAAGAATCTAATTGACAGTACGATAAATGAACATTTCTTATCAAATTCATTAGTTATGGAGGCTACATGCTGATTAGTTCAGTTTATCTTCTTTTTATTATTACAGGGCTCGTTGGGCTCGTACTCGTTTCTTTTTTATCTAATAAAGTATCCCGTATTGCCGTGGATGATGAAAAAGCTCGAGAAATTGCTGATGCCATTAAGCTGGGGGCGATGACCTTCCTTCAAGAGGAATACCGTGTTATCGCTATCGTAGTCGGAATCGGTTTTCTCGCACTAACCTATACTGCAGGACTGTTAGTAGCGCTGAGCTTTGTGGTTGGGTCTGTCCTTTCCTTAATCACTGGTTTTATTGGTATGCGGGCCGCAACTGATGCAAACGTTCGCACAACCCTGGCAGCCAAAAATCGCGGCGAACGCGCCGCATTTTTGGTGGCTCTTTTTGGCGGTGGTGCCATGGGCTTTGCCGTAGCAAGCATTGCACTCCTTGGATTGACCTTAATGGTGATGTTTTATTCTGAAAACCCACGTTTTGAACTTCTCATAACAAGTTTTGGATTGGGTGCATCTTTAGTAGCATTTTTCGCACGTGTTGGCGGAGGTATTTATACCAAATCAGCTGATGTTGGTGCAGATTTAGTCGGCAAAATCGAAGCCGGAATTCCCGAAGATGATCCACGTAATCCAGCTGTCATTGCTGATAATGTGGGCGATTGCGTTGGTGATACTGCTGGTATGGGTGCCGACATTTATGAGTCATATGTAACGGCTATGATTTCTACCATTATTTTGGCAATTGCCTATTATCCCGGGCAATTTGCATATATGACACTACCATTGATGGTTTCATGCATTGGACTCATTAGTTCTTTAATCGGATTTGGATTGACCCTCATCGTACCGGTTAGTTCTGCAGCAGCTCTGCGAGTCGCCTCTATTAGTGCTTTAACAAGTTTAATGGTTTTGAGTTATGGATATATTATCTATTCGCAGCTTCAGTTTGATCTTTTCTATTCGCTTGTGATAGGATGCATGGCGGGCATTATTGTCGGCTTTATTACCGAATATTATACTTCTTCCTACCCTATCAGAAAAATCGCAGAAAGTTCGCGGTCCGGCGCTGCAACTAACGTTATTTACGGACTTTCAGTGGGCATGGAATCCACGGTAGTTCCCACAATATTGCTCACTATTGGTGTACTGCTTGCTTATACTTTCGGTGGCGGGCTCTTGGGCGTCTCACTTGCTGCTGTCGCTATGCTTGCAACCGTCGGAATTACCATGACTATCGATGCTTTTGGTCCGATAGCTGACAATGCTGGAGGTATTGCCGAAATGGCTGGTTTTGGCAAGCCGGTTCGTGATATTACCGATAAGCTTGATGCACTGGGCAACACAACGGCGGCTATGGGTAAAGGTTTTGCAATAGGTTCTGCACTTCTTGCTGCACTTGGCATTTTTGCTGCCTACGCCGAAAAAGGACATATAGACGTGCTTAACCTGCTCAATCCTACGGTACTTGCCGGTATCTTCATCGGCGGAACGATGCCCTTTTTGATCTCTTCGATGACCATGCGTTCGGTGAGTAATGCTGCGTTGCAAATGGTAATGGAAGTTCGCCGCCAATTTAGAGAAATTCCTGGCCTCATGGAAGGCACTGCAAAGCCAGATTATAAACGATGCATTGCTATTAGCACCAAGGCCTCAATTCGTGAAATGATCCTGCCGGGAATTTTAACGGTGCTCGTTCCTGTGGCAATTCGTTACCTGATGGGTCCTTTAGCATTGGGCGGATTGCTTGTGGGCGCAACGGTCGTGGGTGTTCTTCTTGCTCTTATGATGGCCAATGGGGGCGGGGCCTGGGATAATGCTAAAAAATATATTGAAGCTGGACATTTCGGCGGAAAGGGATCTGACACGCATAAGGCTGCCGTAGTGGGTGATACGGTTGGTGATCCGTTCAAGGATACTTCTGGTCCCGCGTTGAACATTCTTATAAAGCTCATGTCGATGGTAGCATTATTGCTTGCTTCATTGTAAATTTCATCAAAAGAGGGGAATTCAGTACGTCCCCTCTTTCTTTTTTATGGATCTCCTCACCATTCTTTGCACGGAAAGATCGGCCACTCGGGGAGAGCTACACTTGGCATGAATAAAAAATCCTTCTATGGAATTATATGTTTATAAAGAGCACTGTCCGCATAACTAAGATAAGAAATAGCAATCCTCTGCAGCTGACGCTGGGGTAGTGGGTATTTAAGTAACCGTTGTAAATCTGTATAGGTATTTCGTTCAAGAAGTGACAGTGGTTCAGTCAATCTTACCTCAATGAAATGCAAAGCGTGTACTTTGGTACTATGAGCGTCATCTTCACGTAAAAAAATCGTATTGAGCTGAAGAAAATTTTGGCGTTGCCCGATAAGCTCTCGGTTAGCAACTACTTGAACAATATAATTCCTAGCCAATTTTAGAGCACACTTAAGATCATTAGTGTTATCATCTAAAAAATCTTTGGTGTTTTCTTTTATAATTTGTTGAATGATTGAATGTAATGCATCGCTGACCGGCTGGCCATTTTTTTTCTGTTGTGGACCGACTTCTTTTTCCATCGCGACCAAAACTGAAAATGGAACGTACAATAATGCTAATAAAATGATTTTTGATTTCACGGCTCATTCCTCTTGAAAACATATACTTATTATCAATACAAGAAAACAAATCGTCAATTAACTTTCTAAAGGAATAAGAGAAAGCTTTTATCCCATTGACAAAAAAATGGTGCGGCGCTTGCTGGCTGCTATGCTGTGTGGAAAACACTGCAGTCACTTAAACAGCGTCGTGTAAAATTTTAAATTAATCTGCGTGAAATAGTGGGTAACAAAAGAGGCCAGTTTGCACTGGCCCCATAAACCTGATCTTCAAGTCATTCATTATACCGTGTAGGCATCGGACTCCATAGGAAATCCCATGTTTGCCATCTCTTGAGCATCATAACCTTTTGCTTTGCGACGTAAACGATAGCCACGTTTTTTCTTTAATAATTTTGCTGGCTTTTCTTCTTGAGCCGATTCAACCTTTTTTTCAACAGATGCTTTTTCAGGTTGTTTTGCGCCTCCCAACGACTCAAACGTTTTATTAAATTCATCTTCACCACGCGATCCAACTTCCTTACGCGTGATAACGATGGTGGATTTACCTTCGATACCAAGAAGTTTTGCTAATTCATTATATTCTGGATCAGAAGCATCAATTTTCTTGATATAAATGGTTGAAGGAAGTCCTTCAATTTGGAAAGTTTTAATGAACTTTCTATGCTCTTTGTTATCAGCATCCAAAGAAAGTGCTTTCACCTCAGGATGCTTTGCCGCTGCATTGCTAAATGGCTTGGCAGATATTTTGCAGGCACCACACCAATCTGCGTGCACTTTGATTGCAGCCTTTTTTTGGCCCTTTAACGCTGAGCTCAATTCGTCTTGTGTTTTTACTTCGGTTACTCCTGCCGCCGGCAAGCTGAAAAGGAGCGAAAGAGGCATGATGTACGACATCAAACGTAATGATTTCATGATTACTCCTACCATTAAATGAAACATACTTTTCACTGATAGGGTACCACCACTTTATCACCTCTTGCAAGGGCATCGCAAATAAACACAAATAGCCAGAATATTCGATTGTATTGTGTTATAAATTTAAGAATATTTCTTGTAAAAAGATTTATGAAATTTTGTTGAACATTTAAGCCTTACCTGCTACATTAGTCGAAGCTGGTCGCACATCCATCGTTTCAGATTGAATTAAGTTGGAATGGAAACAAAATCACGTATTTGTTCCTGAGTGCAGCCTTCACGTATCTTTAACCATTGTAACATACGGAGGTTCTGTGGAAATGCACAATGCAATTGATCGGGCGCGTGCCATGGGCGCCCCGTTAGCGTATTCGGTAGTTAAAAGAGATGGTCGACAAGAAGCTTATGACGCTAATCGCATTCTTGCTTGTCTTGAAAGAGCTGCTCACAAACTTGATGTTGATTGTTCCAAAGTTCAAACAGAGCTCAATAGAACAATTTTTGACGGTATTATAACATCTGATATTGAGAAAGCACTTGTTCTTGCTGCAACAACTTTTATTGAAAGAGACCCAGCGTACAGTACTTTAGCATCGCGGCTTCTTTTGCAAAAATTAATACGAGAGGTCACCGACAAACCTTTCGAAAATTCTCACACTCACGAAACACGTTATAGGCAAGCATTCATAGATGGCATTGCAAAAGGAATAGAAGCACAAACATTTGATCCACTTATGGGTCAATTTGATTTAAACTCTCTTGCAGCTCACTTAAGACCTGAACGTGATGACCTCATCGATTATATGGGCATGCACACCCTCTACGAAAGGTATTTTCTAAAAGAAAACCAGCGTCGCTATGAAACACCGCAAGCATTTTGGATGCGCGTAGCAATGGGACTAGCCTTGAACGAAGCTGACAAAAATGCAAGAGCAGTAGAGTTTTATGAAATTATGTCTACACTGCGCTATGTGCCCTCAACTCCAACCCTTTTTCATGCAGGCTTTACCAGAGCACAACTAAGTTCATGCTATCTCAATACTGTAGAAGATGATTTGGGACATATTTTTAAATGCTTGGGTGATAATGCTCAACTTGCTAAATGGGCAGGTGGGTTGGGTACCGATTGGACAAACATTCGGGGAGCAGGCGCTTATATTAAAAGTATTAAAGCAACAAGTCAGGGAGTCGTTCCTTACCTCAAAATTGCAAACGATGTTGTTGTTGCTATAACCCGCAGCGGCATTAGACGCGGTGGCTCATGTGCCTATCTTGAAGTATGGCATTATGATATCGAAGATTTTCTTGATCTTCGACGAAATACAGGTGATGAACGCCGAAGAACGCATGATATGAATACCGCAGTATGGATACCCGATCTCTTTATGAAGCGTGTGAATGAAGATGGTGTGTGGACACTCTTTTCATCACAAGAAACTCCTGAATTGCATCATATTTATGGCAAGCACTTTGAAGAAAAATATAAAGAATATGAATCGCTCATCGGCAGTGAAAAAATTACGACCTGCAAACAGGTTCCCGCTAAGCAGCTCTGGCGCAAAATACTAACCCGCCTGTTCGAAACAGGTCATCCATGGATTACCTTTAAGGATCCTTGCAACATACGTTCACCACAAGATCATGCAGGCGTTATTCATTGCTCAAATCTCTGCACGGAAATCACACTCAACACCTCCGCACAAGAAACGGCGGTATGCAACCTAGGATCAGTCAATCTTAAAGGACATATGCGTAATGGCACTATCGATGATACCTTGCTTGAAAAAACAGTTAAGGGTGCTATTCGGATGCTTGATAATGTTATTGACTTAAACTTTTATCCAACAAAAGAAGCTCGCGATTCCAATTTGAAACACCGTCCTCTTGGTCTTGGGCTGATGGGGTTCCAGGATGCGCTTTTTGAAAATGATATTCCCTTTTCTGATGAACGGGCATTAACCTTAGCCGATACGGTTATGGAAAAAATTTCATACCATGCGATAAAAGCATCATCAGATTTAGCGGCTGAGCGCGGTGCTTATGCATCATACAAAGGTTCAAAATGGGACCGGGGTATTTTCCCTCTTGATTCTATTGATCATCTTGAAAAAGAAAGAGGATTTCCCATTGAAGTTTCACGGACGTCAACTATGGATTGGAGTACTTTAAAAGCTAAGGTTAAAGTTCAAGGCATGAGAAATTCTAATCTCATGGCAATTGCACCAACAGCAACCATCTCAACCATAACCGGTTGCTATCCATGCATTGAGCCAATTTTTAAGAACATTTATGTTAAGTCAAACGTCAGCGGAGAATTCACTATCACTAACTCGTATCTAATTAAAGATCTCAAAAAGCTTGGACTCTGGAGCCAAACCATGCTTGATCAAATTAAATATTTCGATGGTGACCTTGAACTCATTGATCAAATACCAAGCTCTATTAAAGAAAAATATAGACTGCTTTTGAGCTTGATCCTGAATGGCTCATACGCATCACCGCAGCTCGCGGAAAATGGATTGATCAATCTCAATCGCATAATATCTTCTTGAAAGCTGCAACGGGTCCTAAGATGCATAGTGTTTATATGACTGCATGGCGCTGTGGTTTAAAAACCAGTTATTATTGTCGTACTCTAGGTGCCACTCAAGTTGAAAAATCAACGCTTGATGCAAAGACGTACGGCTTTACCCAAAAGCGCGAATATCAAAAGATTGAAAACGAACCGAAGGCATGCAGTATAGAAAACCCAGATTGTGAGTCTTGCCAATAAATAAAAGGAACTACTATGGCAACAACATTCTCTACGCAAAAGAAAGCTGGAATTATCAATAATTCTGCAGTAGATCCGAATAAAATTTTGCCACTGCGTTACCCATGGGCACGTGAGCACTACAAAAATGGAATTGCCAACAACTGGACACCAGAAGAAATTCCCATGCAACTTGATGTTGAGCAGTGGAAATCTCCTACCTTCTTGAGTTCACAAGAGCGAAGATTAATTCTTTGGAATCTTGGGTTTTTCGCGACAGCAGAATCGTTAACCGCAAACAATATTGTACTTGCTGTCTACAAACATGTGACAAACCCAGAATGCCGTCAATACATGCTTCGTCAAGCATATGAAGAGGCAGTACATACCGATACTTTTATCTATTGCTGCGACTCCTTGGGGCTTGATCCTGAAGAAATCTATACTATGTACTTAACGATCCCATCAATCAGGGAAAAAGATGAATATGTAGTCAAACTTACCGCTTCATTGTTTGATAATAATTTTGTTATCGAAGGCGTTGATAACATGCGCAAGTTTGTGCATGACTTAGTGGGGTATTATGTCATCATGGAAGGCATTTTCTTTTATGCCGGCTTTGCCATGATGCTTGCCTTAAAGCGCCAAAACAAGATGGTGGGGATTGGCCAGCAGTTTGAATATATTATGCGCGATGAAAGTATTCATTTAGCCTATGGCTGCGATCTAATCAATACTATTGTAACCGAAAATCCTGAAGATCTGGACACCAGATTTTAAGGCTGAAGTCGTTGAACTTATAAAACATGCTGTCACGTTGGAAAGCCGCTATGCTTTTGATGCGTGCCCACAGGGTACGTTGGGACTCCATCCACAACAGTTTTGTGAATACGTTGAACATATAGCAGACAGACGACTTGAACGTTTAGGATTACCAAAGGTTTACCATCGTGAAAATCCATTCTTATGGATGAGTCAGGCGACCGATTTGACCAAAGAAAAGAATTTCTTTGAGACTCGGGTGATTGAGTATCAATCGGCAGGTTCACTTGAGTGGGAATAATAATAGGTGGGGGTACTATAGTACCCCCATTGTCTTTTTGTTAATTCTCATGGGGTCGGTACCTATTTTGTAGTAAAGATAATGAGACTAGTCCTCGTTCTCATTATTCTCAACATCTTGAATTGCTTCTATTAAATACTGTTGATCCTCAGGAGAATATTTTGACAAGATCTGTTCTCGCATTATTGAATATTGTTTTTCATCAACTTCAGAAACTTTGCGCTGTTTATTAAGCCGTAAAAGAACCAAAATGCTGGCTCTGAAGTTTTCAGCAAATTCAATCGCATTGTGTATATCATTTTTTATTTCATCAGAATAACGATTTAAGATTTGATTTTTTAGTTCTGCATAATCATCATAACTGATTTTGTCTTGTCTATAAGCAAATGTTTGTTCTGTAAGATAACTGACATCTTTTTTTAATTGATCATTTATGGGCGAATCTGCGTTTTCTTCGATTGAATCATTTTCATGAGAAGACTTTTGTGTTGATTCAACATGAAGAATGTTGCTCATTTCTTCACTGAGTCCATAATCAAAGATGGTTTTATTTTCATTATCCATTGTACGAACATCAGCACCATATTCTAAGAGCAACTTCAGAACTCTTGGATAATGATAGTCAAAACGATTTTGAAAATAATCTATTACTTCTTTATTATTGTCATTTGCGAGTGTTTCAATCATTTGTGTTATGCTTTTTCCATAACCTCTTGCAAGTGTTAATAGAGCTGTTTCGCCCGAACTATTTATTGCATTAACATCTGCACCTTGCTTTAGAAGAAGTTCAGTCAATTGATCATTGCCACGAAATGCAGCAATCATGAGAGGAGATAAGTTACCATGATTTTTTACTTGTTCATTCAGATCAGCCCCAGCTGTTACAAGTAAAGTTACTATTTCATCATGGGATTGGATGAATGCAGATCCTAATCCGTAAGTTATTGCATGCATCAGCGCGCTTACTCCATCTTCATCTTGATGATTAATGTTAGCATTTAAATTAATAAGATGTGAACATCGTTCTGTTTTGCCGTCCATTGCTGCACGAATTAAGGCAGTTCTCATTTGGTAGTCAATTGCATTTATATCAGCGCCACGGCTCACAAGAAGATTGATAATATCCGTGTTGTCGGTATTGAAGAGAGCAGTACCACCCTCAAGAGCAGGGTCTTGTGCATTAATACTTGCACCTGCATTAATAAGCAATTGGATCATGTTCTCATTGCCCGCAAAGACTGCAGCGGTAAGTGGATAACCTTCATGTCCAACAAGATCAGTTTTTGCGCCTTGTGAAAGGAAGAACTCTGCAATGTCTCTATTATTAACATCTACAGCTCGTTCTAAAAGAAACCAGCCTTCATCTGTATCACCTACAAGAAGATTAACATTTTGGCCGGTAACATATTTTTTTATCGTATTGACATCACCATTGTCAATCGCGGTGAGCAACCGTGCACCCAATTCTGGTTGAAAATAAGAACCGGTTGCAAAGATGTGGGATTCCAAATCTGATGAATTGAAAAAATCATTAGCTTCAAAGGCTGTCTGATTACCATCAAAACAAGCATTTGGCAAAACAAAGAGAAATAGTGAAATTGTGACGACTTTTGAAAAATTAAACATATTATTCTTTTAGTTCCTCATTTTATAATCCTATATGACACCATATCATGTAGATCAAAAAATATCAAATTGAATTCTTTTTGTTGCATATAAATCTTGCAAATAACGGCAGTTTAATGGCATAGGGGGATCATCTTTAGGGCCTAAATTCATTTTCTCCTAGGATTGCCACCGAGCTATTACGCAGGCACTTGAGGAAGTAGAGCGCCGCTCCCCATCAGGTCAATCCTTTCAGTTGAAAAACTTGATGCCCGACAACGTAACGTGCTTTCACTTTTTAAAAAATCCCCCAGTCTTGATAGCCAAAGATACAGAAAAATCATTTTCCATAAGCCCCCGAACTGCCCGAGCTCTTTGTAACATTGGATTGAACAAGTTTTTTCACTGTAGTAAGCAGTTCTAAAAAAACGAGAAGTTATAAGCTAAATCCCAAATTACGAGAATCACTTAAACTCTAATTGAATGATTGTTTTATCTTATCTAAAATATGCTATGCTATTATTAAGATAGTTGAGGATTGACGGCAATGATAGATAAAAAGACCATAGAAGAAGTCAAAGAAAGACTCATAAAAACTTATAACCCTTTAGCAATTTATGTTTTTGGCTCATATGCATGGGGTTGTCCGGATGAAGAAAGTGATTTGGATCTTCTTATCGTGGTTGAAAATATCGCCATGAGTCGTCATCACGCATTGGTAGAAGGTCATCGTGCCTTAATAGGGATGGGATTATCTAAAGATCTTATTCTTCTTACAAAAGAAGAATTTGAAAAAGATTCTGAGGACATCACTACTCTTCATTATAAAATTAAGCGCAGAGGTAAGCAAATTTATGCTAAAGCATGAAGAATGGTTGTCACATGCTAAACAAGATCTTCTTTCAGCTGAAATTCTTTATAATTCTAATCAACCAGTAATAGGATCCGTACTTTTTCATACACAACAATGTGCCGAAAAGGCATTGAAAGCTTTTCTAGTTTTCAAGAAGCTTAATCCCCAAAAGACACATGATCTGATTGCATTAACAGAAACATGTATCCTTATAAATCAAGAATTTAAAGTACTTTTAATTGCAGTTGCAGAATTGAATCCCTACCAAGCCAGCACCCGTTATCCCGATACTCATTATCCCCTTCTGGATCTTTCAATCGCCAAAGAAGCTATTGCTTGTGCAAAATTAATATATGATTTCATAGAATTTCAGATCAACCAGCAAGATTAGTACTCTTCAGAAAGAATCACCTATAATAGTGGCAAAATGCCCTCTTATAAAATCAAGATCTTTAGCGCGTTGCATATTTGTTAAGTATTTCTCGCATCTCATCGCTCATCTCATAATCAAACACGGTATCGCCTTCATCGTTTGTTTCATGCGGATTAGCCCCATTGTTTAATAAAAGATCAATGACTTTTGGATAATCATTTTTATAAAGATTTATCATATGAGTTTGAGCAGAAAAAAGTTCATCATTCATCAGAGATTGCTCATTTTCATCCAGAAGATCATCAAACTCACTATCTGCAACTATTGATCTTGCCAGCTCTTGAAAGATCCTCACTATACTTTGTCCATACCATTTACGGCAATCATGAGCACTGTTCGACCGTCGCTACTTTTAGCATTAATATCGGCACCTCAATCAGATACTGTGTCATTTCTGCATCTCCTCTATTTGCCGCAATCATAAGCAATGACAAATAATCATAATGCATTGATTGCTCATTGACATCGGCGTTTGCTGAAATAAGTAATTTGACCTATATTTCATAATAGCCAAAAATCATTGCCTGAAGCACTGCAGATAGTCCTTCATTATCTACAAGATTAACATCTGCTCCATGCTCAATAAGATTTTTGCAAATCTCGTAATTTCCATCACGTGCTGCATTTATAAGAACCGTTCTTTGTAAAGAATCTCGGGCATTAATATCGGCACCATTATTCAAGAGAATTTCAAGGATACCTGCATCTTTTGCGGCAAAGAGAGCAGTACCACCCTCAAGAGCAGGGTCTTGCGCATTAATACTTGCACCTGCATTAATAAGCAATTGGATCATGTTCTCATTGCCCGCAAAGACTGCAGCGGTAAGTGGATAACCTTCATGTCCAACAAGATCAGTTTTTGCGCCTTGTGAAAGGAAGAACTCTGCAATGTCTCTATTATTAACATCTACAGCTCGTTCTAAAAGAAACCAGCCTTCATCTGTATCACCTACAAGAAGATTAACATTTTGGCCGGTAACATATTTTTTTATCGTATTGACATCACCATTGTCAATCGCGGTGAGCAACCGTGCACCCAATTCTGGTTGAAAATAAGAACCGGTTGCAAAGATGTGGGATTCCAAATCTGAGGAATTGAAAAAATCATTAGCTTCGATAGAGGTCTGATTGCCATCAAAACAAGCATTTGGCAAAACAAAGAGAAATAATGAAATTGTGATGATTTTTGAATAGTTAAACATATTTATTCCTCATTTTATAATTCTATTTGAAACCATATCATATAAATCAAGAAATATCAAATCTAGCAAGACACCTCTTGAAGAGCTGTCCCATGTCACCGATGCAAGAGTCATTTTTTTATAAGTTTGTATAAAAATCCTAAAGAATAATTTTAAATTTTGTTACTCATTCGATCATTTTTGCCACAAATTTGATACTTTCATCTTCAAATTTACGTTATTAATAATCCATGTTAACAATAGGCTTGTTTTAAAAACGTTTAAAATTTTATGGGCTCTGTTATTCAAGTTCATGATAACAAAGCCCATTTTGTAAAGATCTTTTTAATTCATTATTAAGCGAGACGTTCGATAAAAACTGAAGCGCTAACGTTTGCTTGCGTTCCACCGACTACACTCGCAAGAGTGACGGCTGCTGCAGAACTATGATTTACAAGAGTAAGGACATCTCCTGCTGATAGTGTCAGGATAGATAGACCAGTATTTTGCTGAGTACCTGCACCTGAACCATAGACTGTGGATGGCACTGCCGCACCATTTACAAATAGTGTAAATTGATTTGGCTCAGTGCCGGATACGGAAAAAATCACCATATACGTTCCACCATTTACAATACCAATCGATGAACTGCCAGCAGCATGTGTAATTCCAAGTAAAGGACCATTGCTGTCAAAAAGAACCGGAGCTTCTACAGCTACTGTTCCGGCTGTAAGATTATAGATATAACCATATCCCAAAACCCCGCCTGCACCTGTAGCACCAGTCGCGCCCGCAATACCCGTGGCACCCGTTGCTCCAGTAGTCCCAGTCGCACCCGTGCTACCCGTTGCACCCGATGGACATCCCGAGCAATTGCCCGTTGAGCCAGTTGCTCCTGTAGCACCCGTGCTACCTGTTGCACCAGACGGACATCCTGTGCAATTACCAGTTGCTCCTGTTGAGCCGGTGGCACCTGTCGAACCAGGACACCCTCTTTTCCCGCGACAGCCTCTTTTCCCGCGTTTACAACATTTTTTTGAAATGCTTTTTTTTGATTCAGCTACATGGCTCTTATTGAGCGCTTGCGCAGGTAACCCCATACACAGAGTCAATATTAGTAGGGACTTTCTTAACATCCTTGCTCCTTTTTTGGAAATTGATGATTAAACAGTATGTATGATAGACAAAAGAAAACTCAATTGTCAAGCTAGGGTTTGATTAGTTGATTAGAGAGTATAGCGCCTTTTGGGATTCTATGAGACGATGAACTTTGTTTAAGAATTCAGGCATACGTTGAACTTCATCAAGGACAATCGTATTAACATTTTGTTATATATAAATCTTGCAAATAACGGCAGTTTAATGGCATAATAATGGCAGTTTAATGGCAATAGAGGTATCATGTTCACACCTAAATTCACAATTTCTCCTAAGATTGCCACCGAGCTATTACGCAGGCACTTGAGAAAGTAGAGCGCCGCGCCTCACAAAAGAAATCTTTATCCGAAGAAATTGTTACAAAACTTCATGCGCTCGTAATGGAAAGCACTCAAATTATAATTGATGATATTGTTCAGATGTTTGGAAAATCTCACGATTAATATTCTTACAATTCTAGAGAATGGATATGTTGAGGGTCTGCGTCTGCAGTTTGGTTTGGATCAAGAGAATATGCTGATTCATCAAGCGGCATAATTATATCATATAATTTTTTAACCCATGACCCATCACCTTGTCCAATGAGTAAATATACCTCCTTCATGCTTGTTGCTATTCGGCCGTCGGCAAGCTGGATATATGAATCATAAATGACTTTATAGTTTTCTTTGCGCAAAATTCTCACAAGTTCATCTGCATGAATAAAACCAGCAATAACAGTATAATGCTTATCATGTTTTAAAATTCTTGACAAAAGCGCAGGTTCAAAAAGTTGGGTTGTGTTAAGTCCTGTTAATTTTTGCATCAAGAGCATCAAGTATTCACCAAAAATCGATGCAAAATATTCATCAATTTCACAATCATGAATTCGAGGATCCTTTTTTTCAATAAAATTCTTTGCCCTGGTTATTATTACGTCCATTAAACATGCAGACTGCTCATTTTTAAAGAAATCTTTCTGGGCTAAAAGAGCATATTGCTTACCTTGTTTAATTATCGCTACTATTTCCTTCATGTTTTTTTGAAGAGATTTATCGGTCAAAAGTTCTATCGTGGTTTTTAAATAATCCTCTGTACGATTTAAAAAGTCTGATAAAAGAGAAAAGAATTCTTTGACTGATAGCATCATATCTTTTTGATGATAATTTTCTTCAAGCAAGGGTCGAAATGATATTTCAATCATCATATCAATAAGTCCTGCAAAAGCACTTCGTTCATCCAATGAGATACCTTGATCCGCCATCGCTGTTTGGGATAATTGATAAAGCAGGTCATTTTCGTAAGTACCACGATCCAAATACTGCTGATAAGAATTGAGCACATCTTTCACCGTTTGTCGAAATGCTCTATTTTTAATAGTTACCTCATTCACGTTGCTGAGAAGCTCTGTCGCATCATTGAAAATATGACTCACACATTTCATAAGAAGAGGTTGCAGCTCACGTGGTGGCAACTCCATTAAAAGAGAGGTCGCAGATTGCCTTTCATATGCTTGGACAATTTTTCGTGCTTGTTGCTGGGCCAATAATAAGTCTGCTTTATGCATATCATGGTATATGACAACTTGTTGAGTTGCCGTCTCTGACAGCTCTTTTTGCAAAATTATTTTTCTGATCGCTATCGCGCCAACATTGTATACAGTGAGAAGGATGATACTTAAAAATGATATTCGGGCTAGCATAGACAATTATTTCCTCATTATCTCTATGCTTTATATTCTATCACGCATTAATTTTAAAAGCTAGTCGCAATTGAATGTGTGCATCTAAAGCCAACCTCCTCGCTTGGGCAAATACTCAAACTAGTCAAAGAGGAGTAAAATAATATACGTAATACTTTTATAGACAAAGCGCAAATCAGGCCGCATGTTAGCTATCGCTGCATCTTAATGCAGCCGTTGCGTACTTGGCGGCCGTAGAGGGGGCTCCGCCTTCGCACAAGGCTACGGGCGGACAGGCTGCGGAAAGATGGTGCCTGGCGTAGAGTCCGCCTTTAACTTGCAGATCCTCCTCCGTTAAAACTACGGAGGACAGGGCCGGACTTGTCATACGAGCCTTAGCGTAGTATGAAGGCCCGGATAAGCGACGGCGGAGGTTTTGGGGATGGTGGCATGAACCGTCCCCAAACGCCGGCTGCGAAAACCTTAAAAAAACTCTCTTTTCAACATTTTTTATTAAGTAATTTCACAATTCAACCTATTTAATAAAAAAGCTTGAAAATAATGGCAATTTAATGGCATAATAATGGCATAATAATGGCAGAATAACGGCAGTTTAATGGCATAAAAAACTATGTTTAAACCTCGTTTTACTATTTCTCCCCAGATTGCATCACAACTTATGCAAATCGAAGCTATTCGGCAGGAGATATACGATCTTCCTATAGCCGTAAGTGTGCTTAATTCACTACGAGAAACCGCTCGTTTACAGGCAACGTACTATTCAACAAAAATTGAAGGTAACAGACTTACTCAAGAAGAGGTCAATGATGTTATTATTAAATCGGAGCATTTTTCTGGTCGTGAACGTGATGAAAAAGAAGTTTTGGGATATTATACCGCACTTGCAGAAGTAGAGCGCCACGCTCAACAAAAAAAAGCAGTGACAGAAAATACTATTCAAAACATTCATGCACTGGTAATGGGTGGCGGAAAAAAAAGAGTAAGGGCTTACAACCTGAGCCGTGTCTTACAAGAAATTATAGGATAATGCGAAGAAAGGACTTTTTTAATAATCATCATTGCGCATTCACCGCCAGGCTGATCGATGGGAATAGTATAATAAGATCTCATGAAACAATTCCATGGGCAAACTCAATAAGAATCCGCTTCTTAATAGCTTTAAATAATTTTCTAAGTATTTTTTTAAATCTTGATAGCTGCTTAGACTTCGGTCTTCCTCAAAGGCCCCTGCGGGTTCTTTAAGAATATCGTTGACGAGCTTCAAAGCTATTAAAGGATTAGCTCCTATTTTTAACAAACGATAAATCCACGGCCAAGTAGGATTTCCAGTTGCCGTGTGTAAAAGCCGGTTTTTTTGAGCAAAAGATAATGTGCTTAAAATACGTTTTATTTGCTCAGAAGATATTTTATGAGGAGAAGATTCGCAAGCAAAATGTCCTGGGAAAGGAATCCCTTTTCCTTTCCAGATAAAATTCCAATGCGTTACTAACTTTTGATCTGAAATGAGGTTTATGCCGTATTCCAAAAACTTTTGAATTATAAAAAAATCAAAACCTCTTGTTACAGGTTCCGTTTCTGCATGATTACTAAAAGCTGGTATATCGAGCTCACTGGGATTGACGCCAGATTCCAAAAGTATTCGTAATGTATTTAAAATACGATAGTCATCAGTGTTTTTATCGCCAATCATAATAGTTCTGTCGCCTCCAGGGGCCCTCAGATGAACATCTGCTCCCGCACGGATCAAAAGTTCTAAGATTTCATAGTTTCCGTAAAATACGGCCATTTCTAAAGGTGTTAATTGACTACCATCCCTCG
This sequence comes from uncultured bacterium, assembly GCA_963699715.1. Taxonomy (GTDB): domain Bacteria; phylum Babelota; class Babeliae; order Babelales; family Babelaceae; genus CAVOUX01. The sequence continues at coordinate 3,679 of CAVOUX010000006.1, read as the reverse complement.
TAAAAGTATTCAAAAGCAAAGGAGTTTTTTCCTCATGAATACCTTTAAAAATACGATATGAGTTATATTTTGCAATACGATGGATTACGGTCTCGATATCGTCAAAAAAGAATCCATGAGAATAGTTTTTTAACAATTCCCGCATCAGTTGAAATGTTTTAGCATCATCACTCAAAAGAGCAAAGTCTAATTGCTTTTTTGCTGCGTCTGTATCCGCTTTGTTACAAACTTCACTGATTATCTGTAATATGTCATTCTTCATTTTTTTGTAGAGTGCTTTTTTTTCAGGACAAAGATCTTCCTGTAGAAGAATTCCATCTATTGTTGGAATGACCCAATCAACATTAGCATCCATATCGATTAATTTTTTTACAAGATCGCTCAATCCAAGGCCAATGGAGAGTCTTAATAGTGCATTTACAAGAATCCCTAATTGATCAGAAGTTACTTCCCGTGTAAATTCACGTAAATGTGTTAACGCCTTTTCAATCTGTTGTTTATAAATGGCGTTAAAAACCTTGTCGGCTCTTTCATGTATATATACATCATCATTATCTAAGTCTCTCATTATATGCCAAGACAACTCTGACAAGGTATAATCCTCGCCTAACAAAATGTGAATGTCCTCTTTTGTAAAACCAAAACAGAGCATTTCAAATATAAATCGAGGGACCATGTCATCTTTCTGGCAGATATCACATATGAATCTCCCTATTGTGGTTGGAACGCGGTTATGACTTAGATCAGTTGTGAAAAAACCTGATTTAAAACCCTTAGACAAGAGACTGAAAATAAGTTTGAAAAATATATCATGAGGGAGATGTTTCAGATTGCTTTGTATTTGATCAAACTCGTCACCAGTCGCGAATTGAAAGTTTAATAACTGTTGCTCAAGGTGATCAAGATTGAAATTTCCTTGGTAAAGCAATTCATACTTATCAAGCAGGAGAGAATTGCGTTCTGACGCCATAACAGCAGAATTGCTTGGCTCCATCGATTGCAAACCAATAAAGAACACTGATAACGTGAAGAAAAGAACTTTTTTAATAATCATAGGGTGCCTGTTGAGCTATTATTGTATAGAAGTAAGTATGTCATCTCTTTAGAATATTGTCAAATAGTGTATTTTTCAGATTGGAGTGTTGGTGAACAGTAATCGTTGCAACAACAACATTAATCTTGGAAATTGTGAGGCCGAGGTAGTTAATTGTAAATTCGCTCTCTCTGATCTATAATCAAGAAAAATACACCAGAATTAAGGATTGCCGAAAATAAAACGCCAAGGCATGAAAATCTATGCTAAATCATGGGAATAATGGTATGAGGGAACACCGCAGCATCCTGCTTGTTTTTGCACTAATTCTCATTAGTGCGATACATCTTTTTTGCCAAGACGTTGTGGTGGCTGAGTTGCATAATGATATTAAACAATGCCACATTGAGTCTTTAAAAGAAAGATTGGAGCATATTTCGCTGTCTGATAAAGAAGCATTTGACCTTGTATCATTCGCTGAAAAGTCTGCACAAAATGCGGATGGAATTGCATGGCTTTCCGCAGAAAATAAAAAGTCTTTATGGGCAACAATGACAGTCACATTTGCTGGATGTACGCTTGGGTCATTGGGTCAAATATTGTTTAATTCATGCATTGCATTTTTGCCAGGAAAAGATGATGGTATTGCCACGAGATTTGCAGTATTTAGTATTTTGACTGCAATTACCAGTTATCTTACATACGCTTCATATAAGCAGTATGAATATGGCAGTTGTGAGGAATACACGGTCCACTATCTCCGCGCACTTTTTCAGGGGCATCTGAATCGATATTACCAACATCGAAGTAAGCTGAAGGTATGTATTGAGGATAAGTGTTTTTTCTCTTAGCGCTTATCATTAATGACTCGAATTATCATTTATTGAGAAATTTGAACGATTGCTCTCTTTTATTACATCTGGGCAAACTATAAGAACATTGTAAAGTTGTACTCTTTCATCTATAATCAAACCTAATTACACCAACATTTTGAAAATAGGCAGTTTCATGGCTCATGAATCGGCCACAGCCAATAAGCGTGGTCACGTAATTCGCGTAAGTAGTACCATCGTCGACGTTGAATTTCCGGTGGATGCAACTCCCGCTATACACAATGAACTTCTCATACACGTGCCGGACTCAAAAACGGGGCCAGCACGCATCGTAAACCTTGAAGTTGAACAACAAATGGGTGACGGTGTCGTGCGCTGTATCGCATTTGAATCCACCATAGGCGTATCTCGTGGACTTTTGGTCGATGACACTGGTGAACCGATAAAAATTCCGGTTGGCACGCCCACTCTTGGTCGCGTATTTGATGTATTAGGCAGACCCATAGACAATTTAGGGCCTCTCAAAAATACTGAAAAATGGTCTATTTATAGAGACGCACCACTGCTGGTTGAACAGAAGTTAACTAATGAAATTCAAGAAACAGGGATAAAAGTCATTGATTTGATGTGCCCCTATCTCAAAGGGTCAAAAATTGGTCTTTTTGGGGGAGCCGGTGTTGGAAAAACAATTTTGGTTACTGAACTTATTCGAAACATTGCCATCGAGCATCAAGGTGTTTCGGTTTTCACAGGAGTTGGAGAAAGAACACGTGAAGGAAACGAGCTTTGGCTTGATATGAAGCGCTTTGATGTGCTTGATAAGGCCGTGCTTGTCTTTGGACAAATGGGTGAAATGCCCGGAGCTCGGCTGCGCGTAGGACTTGCAGGGCTCACCATGGCAGAATATTTTAGAGACCATGAAAAAAAGATGTATTACTTTTTGTAGATAATATATTCCGACTGGTTCAGGCAGGTGCAGAGGTCTCTGCCCTTCTGGGAAGACTTCCCTCAGCTGTAGGTTACCAGCCAACATTGGCTTCTGAGATGGGCGAGTTTCAAGAACGCATTACCAATACACTCAACGGAGCGATCACCTCTATCCAAGCGGTGTACGTACCCGCCGACGACATTACCGATCCTGCTCCAGCAACAACCTTCATGCATCTCGATGCGAGCACCGTGCTTTCACGTAAGCTGGTTGAGCTTGGTCTTTATCCTGCTATTGATCCCCTTGAATCCAACTCAAAAGCACTTTCTCCGGATATTGTTGGCAATCGCCACTATGAAGTGGCACGGGCAATCCAAAAAGTGTTGCAAAAGTACAAAGAACTTCAAGACATTATCGCTATTCTCGGAATGGATGAGCTTTCTGAAGAGGATAAATTAACGGTACAGCGTGCAAAAGAGCATCCCCGCCCTCGCCAGGTGGTATGTCCAGGCGGGCCACCACCTGACTTTATGCGAGTATTCGCCTTCGTGTGCGGTGAGTCCGAGGGTGTGCACGCTCGGAAGAGGAGAGACAGGAATGCGAGCTGCTCGCTACAGCTTCGATTCGATTCGCGGCCGGCAGTGAGTGCGGCACCGGCTGGTGCGGCGCGCCGACGTTGCTGCCCACGAACAGCATTCTGACCAGGGTCGCGCAGACAGCCGCCGCGGTGATCTTCACGGTCGTTCTTGTCATCTCCATCACCTCGCCGATCGCGCGCGATCTGTGTTGGTCGTCGTCACCGATCCGGGTGACTGGCTGTGCGGTGGCGTCCCGAGTGCCCGGATCCGCGTTCGGAAAAGGACGGTTCCGGTGGCGCAACCGCGG
>CAVOUX010000005.1:0-57334 GCA_963699715.1 uncultured bacterium | reverse complement strand
ACGCCGTGCTTGTGCGTGGTGCGTAACTCCACCGAACTGAGGCCGACGGCGCGACAAATCCGCAAAATGGTTGGCACGTTCCACCCGGCGGCGATGTTATAGGTGACAATGCCCAGGCGGAATTTCAGCGCGGGCTGCATTACGCGGTGAAGGCGGCCAGTGGCGACACCAGCGGCGGCGGCGGTTCCGGCAGTACCGAGGAAGCCCCGGCGTGATAGAATAGACATAATAGCAACTCCAGTTCGTCCAGGGGTTGAAGGGTTTCTTTGTCATCATAGGAATTTTTTCACGACCAGCCGCTGGCGAGATTCCGACGGTTGGCCGTCCAAATAAGGGAGCGATGGTCTTTCTTTCGTTCCCCAAGGAGAATACTGGTCCGATGAACAGCACCCCTAAAAAGCCGGCACGCCGGCGCAATCCCTACGTGGTCGCCATGGTGCTGGGCACCGCTTTATCGGCGCTGCCCGCCCTGGCCACCGCCGCTCCGGCGGCGGCCCCCGCAGCCAACCAACAGATCGTTCAGGACATCAGCCGGTATTGCACGGTCTGCTGGCGCAACGCCCATTTGCCGCCGGATACCTGGAATGACTGCACGCAAGAAGTCTTTCGCCGGCTGCTCCACGCGTTGCCGCGGAAGGCTGGGAAACGGCCCTCAAAGGCGAGGGCGAGGAACGCCGCGAATTTTTGCGGGCCATCGACGCGGTTAAGAAGCGGACGCAGCGCGGCTGCAAGCGCTCGACCCAATTGCTGGGCGTGGTGAGCGATGGCCGCGATCCGCAGGCGCAACAGCGAGCCCAGGACCGCGAGATCGTGGAGCAGGCGGCGACGCAGTTGCTCAGCGAACGGCAGCAAAAGATTTTGCGGATGAGCTTTGAAGGCTGGACGGTGCAGGACATCGCGACGCAGTTGGCGTTGTCGCCGGAACGGGTTAGCGATGAGAAATACAAGGCGGTGCGCAAACTGCGGGTGCATTTGTGCCCGGTGGAACGGGTCAGCTAAAGTGGTTGGTGGCAGATAATGTTTTGCCGCTGGCGGCTTAGCGTAAGCCGCCAGCGGCAAAACCATTTCCAAGGATTACTTCTTCTCCCCTGGCGGCATCAGCGTCCGAACGAGTTGGCCGTTGGTGCCGTTGTACATGCGTACCACGCCCTCCTCGTCATAATCAAAAAAACCAATCTTGCTATCAACCACAATTTCAGTTGGAGGCAAAGAAGCATTTGGTTGTTTATATATCAGTGAGAACGATCACTAGAAAATTCCAATCCCTTTGACTAATCTTTCACGATGGACAGGCTGTTGAACTTCAGGGCTTATATGCATAGCGTGATTCCATCCGCTTTTTCAAGATCAGCGGCACTAGAAACAATACTAACTCCTAAACCGGATCCTTCATGCGCCGGTTTAACGATGCAAGGGAATGTAATGGCAGTGGTATCGATCGGCTTTCTTTTTTCACCTGGGCAAAAGTATAATACCACGTGGGATTGCGATGCCAGCCGCGGACAAAAAGACACGCTGCATCGCTTTGTTCATCCCAGAGACAGTTAATAACGTTTTTTCTGCGGACCGAAATAGGGAATCCCCCAAAACCTCTAAAAACCCTTGCAGAGTTCCGTCTTCTGCATAGCGCCCATGTTGTGCTATATACATAAAATCAATGAGGCTTTTAAGATCATCCCATGAAACGAGTTTGGCCTCAATACTGAGACGATGTTCAAAGTCATTGTTTTCCTCGATGCAAAAAATGCCAAGGCATGAGATAGAGGTCGCCGCCTTTGGTTTGGAAAAGAGGCACTATAGAATAATATAGAGCAGTATCCAAATGCTCGGATATGACCGGCCAGAGTTTAATGAAACCTCTCGTTCCTGGGATTTGCCTCCGATGAGACACCGATGCGAAGTTTATGCATATAACACGCAATTATTGGTTTTTTGAAGGAATATTACTAGTCAGTTTAACATTTACCGGAAGTACGTCTAGTGTCCTAACGTTCCTTGTCAGGGGTTGAGACTCCTGATAGTCTGATTGAATATTATTTTATATGAGGTGACGATGCTCTCTGATTCTTATCTGTTTTGGCTTGATCTTGAAATGACAGGACTTGATAGTTCAAAAGATACCATTTTGGAAATTGCAAGCATTATCACCAACAATAACTTAGAAATCATTGCACAAGGTCCAGCTCTGGTGATTCACCAGCCTGATAATATATTGGAAGGAATGGATAGTTGGAATCAGCATCATCATAAAGAGTCAGGCCTCATTCAGGCAGTTAAAGATTCGCGGGTGTCGCTGGCTGAAGCTTATGACAAAACGGTTTCTTTTGCAAAGGAATACTGCAAGCCCCAAGCGGTACCTCTCTGTGGTAATACTATTTACCAAGACCGTGCATTTTTGCGGGTGTTAATGCCGGAATTGGATGCTTTTTTGCACTATCGTGTAATTGATGTTTCAAGTGTGAAGGAATTGGTGCGACGTTGGTATCCCAAAGATGCATATACATATTTTAATAAATCGGGAAAACATCGCGCTTTTGATGATGTGCTTGCTGCTGTGGAAGAACTCAAGCACTACCGCAAATATTTTTTCAAAGAATCTGAAGTTGGTCACTTTGAGAAAAAATGAAAGGGCGCGCCAAACGCGCCCTTATAAAAGATCGGTTGCAACTTTAAGTAAAGAAGACTAATTTTCTTCATCAACTTTCGCGTTTTCTAAGGCTCTGTTATAATTTCTCTTTAACTTTCGTTTGTTTCTATTTTTCCAATTGCGGAATTCTCTCTTTTTTTATTGGTATAATCCGTAGCTTTTTCTTTGAGCTCCTCAGCTTTGTCCTGAGCATCAAGCTTCTTCTCTTTTAAGGCATTGACTGCTTTATCCTTCTTTATTTGGGCTCTTTCTTTTAAGCGTTCAAGACGAGGGCTCAAGCATGAAACTGAAGCAACAGAGCATAGTGAAATGAGCATAATTATGGAAAATGGTTTGATGATCTGCATTGGCTTCCCTTCTATTATTTAGAGGTTAATTGTACTAATAACAGCAAGCTATTTGTGCAGAGAACCACGAATGTTTCTCAAGTGTTATTAATATTACTCTCATGGAGCTCACAAAAGAGTTCTATTACTAACAAAAAAAACATACTACTTTTAAAGGAATTTTTCAAGATTTTTTTAATAGAGAAAATAGGATAACTTCAATAGTCTCTTATAAGCGATTGATCGAGTTTCTTGGATAGGTAAAACGTATTAATTTGAGAAATATATTCATCTTGTATCCACTATGCTCGAATGAACGCAGAATTTCGTTTAGCTTATCAACTGAGCGGGTTTGGGGTAAATGAAATGCTGCTTTTTAAATTCATCTTCCGCATTAAGGAATAAATGGCCAATAAATCTTTCATTGATGCGCCTTTGATGTACATTTTTCGTATATACACATTTTTAATTTTATGTACTGGCGGTTCAGCGGGTCCTAAAAGAATGACCGGAATGCTTTCTTTAATTATGTGATCACAAAGAAAAGCAGCGCATTCTTGTGATTCATGTTCAATAATTTCATTATTGCTATTTCGGAATTCAATCTCGGCAAATCTAACAAGCGGTGGGTAATTAATCTCGGCTCGCTTTTTTATTTCTGAGTCGTAGAATGCTGGATAAGTAGTTTCATTTACATATCTTAAAATATCATGCATGAGCATTGTTTGGATGATAACAAGGCTTTCAGGATGTTGTCTTCCAGCGCGTCCTGCGACTTGTATGAGTTGTTGCAAAGTAACTTCGACTGCATTGTAAGTAGGCATACCAAGATTAATATCGGCCCAAAGAACCCCGACCAACGTAACGTGAGGAAAATGATAGCCCTTGGTTATGGTTTGAGTGCCAACGAGAATATCAAGCTCTTTGGCGCTAAAAGCATTAACGGTTGAGTGCCATTTTTTCTTGTTAACGGTCGTGTCATGATCCGCGCGGCCAATTTTTGCTTCAGGAAACATGCGCTCGAGAATGGACACAACTTGTTGCGTGCCAATCCCTTTTTTGATCAGATCATTGCTTTGGCAGGATATGCAATTTTTGTTAAGGGGCTCAGTAAATCCACAATAGTGACAGCAGAGGTATTCATGTTCGTGAAGCGTGAGAGATACCGAGCATGCGCCACACCTGAATATAAAGCCGCATGAGCTACATTGAACAAAAAAACTATAACCCCGACGATTAAGAAAAATGATAATTTGCTCTTTTTTTGCTAAGCGATCTTTTATTGCCGACTCTAACTCCTTGCTAATCCAGAAGTGCTGTCGCTTTTGTTTGGACGTTAATTGGATTACTTGCACCTCGGGAAATGCGCCAGCAAACCGTTTGGTTACCGTGAACATTTTCCAACCGCGGTGATGTACGTTATAAAGCGTTGTAAGCGATGGCGTGGCAGACCCAAGAACTATAGGAATATTAAATGTTTGAGCGCGGATGAGCGCTGCTTCCTTTGTGTTGATTTTGGGATGCTTTTTTTCTTGATAGCCGACATCATGTTCTTCATCAATAATAATTAATCCAAGTGTGGATAGGGGAAGAATGACGGGCAAATGTACACCAATAATGAGGGCAGGTTTGTCATTTCTCAGGTGGCTCCATAGAACTTTCTTTTCTGGCACACCTGTTCCAGAATGAAAACCAAATACAGGCCACGACGTGAACCGCTTTTTAAAAAGTTCTGTAAATTGTACCGCCAAAGAGACTTCTGGTAAGAGTAAGATTGTAGTTCTGTTAAGACTGTTGTTTTTTGCAATGAGATGATGATAGATTTCCGTTTTGCCAGAGCCGGTAACGCCGTGAATGACAAAAGTTTGGTGTTTTTGGTCAATGAGATATGGTTCAATGCCATCAAAGGCGGCCTGTTGTTCATGTGTCAATGTATTAACCGGTTGATTTGTTTCCTGGCTTGCAGAGTGGGATATTTCTTCATGCTTTTCTTTTAAAAAAGTGCAAAACCGCTTGTAAATGGTGACGGATTCAATTCCATAATAGCCCGCCAATTGTTGTATGAATTTGCGATACGACTCATTATTTAAAAATGAATCATAATTAATGATAGCTCTCATTGAGTAAGTAATTTCGGCAGGAACTTTAGGAAATAACGATTCAACGTAACCTATTTCAGACCTTTTTTGTAAAGGTACGGTAACCAATGCTCCAGCAGTAATTTTGTCCGATAATTCCTGAGGAATTGCATAAAGGAGCCGTTCATTCCATCCATTAAGAAGTCTTACTTTGGCAAACATGGCGATATCTCGGTTAAAGAGCTCATGAGAATTTTTCTTATACGGGGTGCTCGCATTTGATAGCACTTAGTTTATCTTCTTTTAATAATCTCTCAAAGCTTGATATTACACTGGCCAATTATGGACATTTGGGATAATTTTGCTATAATTAAAATGATAAAAATGTCCATTTTGCAACGTCTCGATGGGTGCGGTTGTGGACTCTTCTTATATGTGTTATAAATCTACTGTATCATAATAAATGCGAAGATCAGCTTGTGAAGATTCCTTTTGATAATACAAAAACCGTTTTCTTATTGGACGGCTCATCCTTTTTATATCGTGCTTTTTACAGCTTGGCACCATTAACTACCCGAGAAGGGAAGCAGGTTCAGGTTGTTTATGGCTTCTGTCGCATGTTTAAAAAGTTGATCAAGCAGTTTTCGCCATCACATATGGCCATTGCATGGGACCCTAAGCGAGATGTCCCCTCTGCCCGTGTGCAGCTTTATGCAGAGTATAAGGCGACAAGACAAGCAGCTCCGTCAGAGCTCAATGCGCAACGACAAATGGTCAAAGAATTTTGCTCAATTATTGGCATAACCCAGGTTGAGAGACCTGGTGTTGAGGCTGACGATGTGCTTTATTCCTTGGCACAAGATTTTTCAAAAGAGGGCTTTAAGGTTATTTTGGTGACTTCGGATAAGGATATGCGGCAATGCGTCGATTCATCGATTGTCATTTTTGATCCCTTCAAGGATGAATTTCTTGATATTACAGCAGTTGAGCTTCGCTATGGAATTCCCTTACATAAACTGGCTTTTTATTTTGCCCTGATTGGGGACTCTTCTGATAATATACCTGGTGTTCGGGGCATCGGGCCCAAAACGGCAGAGGGACTCGTTAAAAAATTCGAGTCCCTTGAAGATCTTTATGCCCATCTTGATAGGGTTGAAAAAATTCGAACTCGTGAGCTGTTGGTTGCTTCAAAAGATGATGCTTTTTTGAGTTACAAGCTTTTTCAACTTTATTACTATGCCTTTGATCTTAAGGCTGACCAGACTCTCTTCAATGCCAATAATTGGTTTAATGCGCGGGATTTTTTTGAGGGACTTAATTTCTCGTCATTTCTGAAAGAATTTCCTGCGTCAACAATGGTAGAGGGAATGACAGAGGAAGCAACGCAAGGTACCGTGAATGCAAGGTTTGAAACGATCCTTACCCTCTCTCAACTTAATGAGGTTGCCCATCTTATTAAACAACATAAGCATGTAGCGATAGATACCGAAACCAATTCATTAAATCCTTTAAAATCCAAACTTATAGGTATATCACTTTGTATTGAACAAGGGGTTGCCTATTACATTCCTGTGGGGCATATAGCGCTTGAAAAGCAATTGTCCTTGAATGAAGTCATTGAGGTTCTGAGTCCACTCTTTTCGGACCGTTCGATTAAAAAATATCTTCATCATACGAAGTTTGATGAACTTGTTCTTGCAAATGCAGGCATGTCATTAAAAGGTGTTGTTTTCGATACGCTTATTGCCGCTTATCTTATTGTTAAGGATGGAGAAAGAGCGAATCTAAAGTGGCTTTCTGATTATTACTTGCATGAGCGAATGCTGACCTATGCTGACGTTGTTACGAAAAATAAATTTAAAGACTTTTCTCAAGTTCCTCTTGAACTTGCAACTCAGTACGCAGCAGCTGATGCGCATCAAACTCTTGCGTTAGTGGATATTCTTGCAAAAAAATTGGAGGAAAATAATCAACTTCAACTGTTTCACGATATTGAAATGCCCCTCATTGATCTTTTGATCGAAATGGAACAGGAGGGCATTGCTGTTAGCGTCGAGGTGCTCGTCAGAATGTCTGAACGAGTGAATCATTTGCTCAAGGAACTTGAAGCGAGGATTCATCTCTTATTGCCAGAAGGGTGGGAGGGTCTCAATCTTAACTCGCCACGACAACTTGGCGAATTGCTCTTTAACGTGCTTATGTTGCCACCCATCAAGAAGACCGTTGGAAAGACCGGCTATTCAACGGATGCAGATGTGCTTGCTGAGCTTGGAAAGATGCATCCTGTTCCTGCTCTTATCGCAAAGTACAGGGAATTATATAAATAAAAAGCACCTATATTGAGGCCCTCATAGATTCTATCAATCCTAAAACGGGAAGGATTCATACCTCATTTAGTCAAACATCTACGGCAACGGGTCGACTTTCAAGCAATGAGCCCAATCTACAAAATATTCCCACAAGCGTGATGGAAGATAATATCTCAATTCGCAGTGCTTTCAAGGCTCCTCCTGGCGAGTATTTTATTTCAGCTGACTACTCGCAAATTGAATTACGCGTTTTGGCATATCTTTCTCAAGATGAGAAGCTAAAACAGGCGTTTTGGGAGAACCGTGATATCCACGCTGAAACGGCGATGGGGCTTTTTGATGTGACACGCGATGCGGTGCAATCTGAACAACGCGCACTGGCTAAGAGAATTAATTTTAGTATCCTCTATGGACTGTCGCCCTATGGCTTATCTAAAGATCTTTCGATTCCTTTTAAAGATGCAAAACGGTACATTGAAAAATATTTTGAGCAATATCCTGGAGTGGTTGCATGGATGGAAAAAATTATTGAAGAGGCAAAAGAAAAAGGGTATGTACAAACGCTTTGGGGAAGACGAAGATATGTGCCCGGCATTCATGAACGTAATCGGAATTTGTATGAGCTTGCTCGACGAATTGCTATTAATACGATTGTTCAAGGTACCGCAACGGGCGATTTAATGAAGATCGGAATGTTGGCTCTTGATAAGGCTTTTAAAGAGCAGGCATTTGGGGCTAAAATAGTTTTGCAAATTCACGATGAACTTCTGATAACGGTGCCTGAAAAGCATCTTGAAAGCACACAAGAGATTACCAGAAACGTTCTTCAAGGAATTGTTTCTTGGAATGTGCCCTTGGCAGTCACCATACGACATGGACGTGATTGGCAAGAAGTGACAAAATAAAGTATCCCGACCGGGTTGGGCATTTTCTGCCCAACCATAGTCGGAATTTCTTTAACAGATCGTAGCAAATATAGGATTATAAGTAATACCCAAGCTTGCCATGAAGCTCTGTTGAACCTTCCAGGCTGCCAATTGTTCTGCCTTGCCAGCGACATTGGTCATTGTATTCCAATCCCTAGCGCATCTATCAAGTGCTTCTTGTGGGCTATAAACACCCGCTATTGCATCTCTGATGTAGCCAGAAAGAATATAATCATAATTATAACCAAATGGTATATGCAAAGTAGGAACACCAAGATCAAACGAAGCCTTAATAGCTGGCCCAAATCCTGGAAATGCTAAATTAAAGACGGGGCTATCACAGGTTGAAATTCTCCATGGACCAACAAAAGGATCTGGAGTGAGCGCCAAGGCTAAACTCAGTGTAGGCGAAGTCAGAAATTGAAGGACCTGTGCGGCGGCAGCTTTTTTTGTTGATGTCTTTGGAATGGCCAAAGAGCAACTATAAAAAGGATCGCGCCTTCTCGCACCGGCGTGTGCGCAACCCGGTACCTGGTTATACGCTGAATTTAATAATAAGAATGGAAGAGTGACCGTTTTGCCAAACCCAACAAAAGCATTCATTACCGGTACTTCTAAGAGAGTCCACCGCAAGAATGGATAGAATGGAGCGAGAGCAAGAACGCCGGTTCCTGCAGTAATCTGATCGGGTGGATAAAAAGTAAAGGTGTTTACGAGCTCGGTAAGCGCGCGTACTCCAGGTGCGGTGTTAACAAGTGGATTGAGATTATCATCAAAATATTGGCCGCCATAGGTAAAAAAGCGCGCATAAAACCAGGAGACTGAATCATGATTGGCATTGTTATAAAGAAGGGCATCAGGTCTGTAGCCAGCTAAGCTTCCAAAACCAAAAACGTTCACTCCGTTCCATGGATATTTAGAAAAAAAGTTAATCTGATCATCAAACTGTTTCCACGTTGTCGGTGAGGTTAAAGGATAACCAAATTGAGTTTGGAATGCCAATTGAGTTATAGGATTATTATAAACGTCAGTACGATAAAACTGAAGCAAGCTTGTGTTAAGGAAAGGCATCGCATATAAGGTATTATTCCAATACATATCCAGATTAAAGATTTGCGGAACATCAGCCAATGCAAGATCGAGACCAAGGCTTTGCATCAGTGGTTCAAGTGGTTCTAGATTCTGATGTGTTGCCGCGAGCGGTATATTCTGAATTGTTACAAGATCCGCATCTTCGTTTCTTCCTGTCGCTAATGGTGGAATGGCTGTAGTAAAATCAAGAAATGTTCCATTATTTGTCTGAAGGGTAATGCCCAACGCAGCAAATACGAGTGGGCTAACAACCTGAAAAAAAAGCGGGTTATATGAGCAATCAACATTAAGTGTTGTGCCAGCAAAAGGCTTTTCTGGTGTGGGATTTTGACTCAGAATGCCACTTGTTGCAGCAATTAAGAGAATAAAAAAATATAACATTTTCATGAATCATCTCCAGTGCTATGGTAATGGCGGATAGGTTGCGATCGTGTAGTTGCTTACGGCAGTATCTGCATAATAAATGGTATTGTTTGGTCCGGCGGATAACCTTCTAATTGTTCCAGCACCAGCCTTAAACACTCCTTGATAGGTTTCCGTTTTTGGGTCAAATCTCACCAGCTTATTGCAGAAAAAGAGATTATTTTCAGAGGTCCAAACAGCACCATCGGTGGTTACGTCAATGCCATAGGGTTGTGCTAATGGTACCGGTATTGGAAATTCTTTTGTGTCGGGTGATAACGGATTGGAGTTTGGGTTGAGTCTTACGATAAGCCCACGGTTCCAATCATTAAAATAGATAAAACCATCCGGATGGGGTGCAAGTCGCCGTGGCCATGCGGTTGTTGGCAATATATATTCCGTAATCAGATTGGTAACGGGATCAACTCTTCCAATGGCCCAACCAGTGAATTCCGTATACCAGGGAACCCCTTTATCATCCACCCGTAAATCATAGATTACCGGTTCATTTAACACTTCGGGTCTGAGGGTTGCGAGAATAACAGCAAGTATAGTTCCTGTTGCCATATCAAATTTTATTATATTTGAGGTAGTAGCTATCCATGCTATGTTATTAAACTGTCCCGTTACAGGATCTTTACCAAAGTCAAAACTTAAACCAATATTAGCTATTCCACTGATTCCTGGTAAGGGATACTGAGTTTCTACACCAGTAGTTGGATCTAATTTTGCAAAGAATGTTGTATTATTTATTCCCAAAATACCTGAATATCCACCAAAAAGCGCTAACCACCATATGGTACCGTCAGGTGCTTGTCGAGCCTGATGGGGCGCTGCGGCTGGCGAAGTGGGAAAAACTTTAAGATTAGTCAACTCAGGACTTGCCATGGTGAGTGTATTAGCGCCAAGATCTTGCGACATATAGACACCATTATTAAGCGTGTCGGCTGAATGTGGCAAGGTGTAGATAGGTAGTTTTATGGTATTTAAGGTAAGGCCTGGGCTCAACGATGCGCGCGATTTTAAGAGGTTCAGTTTTTTAGCAAGATTGCTACATTTTTTATTTTTACCCTCTTTTTTATGATTCTCTGTTTTATCTGATTTTGCTTGATTTTTTTTATGAATTTTTCCATAGAGCTCTGCATGTATTATGAATAAGGTACTGATTAAAAGAGCTAATCGGTACCCCCCCCCGCAAAATAATTTCATTGTTGGATCCTTTTTAAAAAAAATTCAAGTAATTTGCTCAGAATGGAAGGGTTGGTTTTTCGCCAACCCTTCGGTATTACCTTATGCAACTAGGAATTGCAGCAAGATTCAGCGGTAATGCTAAATGCAATTGGAAGAGATACCAGGGCTGCGAGTAAACCTGCAGCTGCTGTTAAACTGCTTCCAAAAATGAGTATGTTGACTCCATACCTAAAACCATTTTTTGAGATTTGAGAGATGGTGATTGTAGGAGTTATTACGTAGCCAACTCCAGGAGCCGAAAGGCCAACGCCAGTAAATGGGCATACCAGTGGCGTCGTGGCAAGATTATTGATCAAGGTTGAGTTTATAACTGGTAATTTTGGGCTTTTTTTATTGAATGAAATGTTGATTTCGGCAATTGCTTCTATGACTCCTGCACCTTCTTGTAATACCTGAACGGCACTTGCCGCAGTGGTGGCGTTTCGCAGCGTCAAGCATGCGTCAGTGATTGTGAGATTGCAACTATTGGACAGTGATACCACGGGTGTAAAGCTAAATTGGTTTCCTGCAGTTAAGGCGGTTATTGCTGCGGGGCTTGCAATTTGTGCTGCGTTTGAGGCATCTAACAACAAGTTGCCTGCAGCTATGTTTCGCGGACCGTGAGCAAATGCTTGAAATGAAAATGCTGAAAGAACAGCAGTGCTTAGTAAAGAATATTTTATCATAAACGCTCCTTTTTTGAAAAATAAAAACCTTCTTTAGGCTAAAAGAAGGGCTTAAGAGAAGTCAATAAAAAAAAAGGGTAATATGAATCAAGGACATTCTATTTTAAATACGCATATTTTCTGGTCCAATCATCGAGATCATAAAAGCTTCCAAGATAAAAACCCTGACCAGTTTTCTTGTCTGAAATGAGTATGGGATGTTTTTGACCCTCCTCATTGACAAGAAATCCTTCGGCAGGATTTTTACTTAAAGTGATTATCTTGTTTGGTATGCCCCGAATATACCCAAGATTTCTCTTTGCCCTCTTCTGGCGCCCCCCCTTTTTTGGGGAAGGAGAAGTTTTTTTTGCTTTTTTGATATTTTCAAGCCGACGTTTTGCTGCCGCCTTATTAAGGGCATATTCAGGCATAAAATGACCAAAAATCAATAATCCAATGGCAAAAAGTGTACCTTTTTTCATTTCAGGTCCTCAAAAAAATATATATTTTTAATGTAATGTGGTTTGGATCGTGAGTACAAGAGTTTTGAGTGCTTCATCTTAGTCAAGGAGTTTGTATTTTTGACTTTTGATTTAAAATGCGGCATAATAACCAATAATCGGAGTTAGTTAGACAATTCAATTAAATATCTTTTTTAAATCTTTTCGATTGTTTATCGATGAAATAGGAGAAGCCTATGGCAACTAGTAAATCCGGCGGTTCTACTTCGAATGGCCGTGATAGTATAAGTAAGAGACTTGGGGTCAAGCTCTTTGATGGTGAGCGTGTCAGTGGAGGCGAAATTATCGTTCGCCAACGCGGAACTCGTATTCATCCGGGAAAAAATGTTGGTTTAGGCAGTGATGATACTATTTTTGCCGTAGCACCTGGCACGATTAAATTTCATTTTGGTCCAAAAGGCAGAAAATACGTCTCTGTCTTATAAGCGAATTTCGCAAGCAACAAATCTTATCGAAGCACAAAAAATGTATATGCATCATTTGATGGGTAGAAATGGGGAGTAATATGATAGATTTTTTGAAATACCGACCGCTTTATGCCGCGTTATCGGTAGCTATTTTTGCCACCTTTATAGGGGCCTATGTTTATAAGCACTATACTCGTGGATATGCGTTTATATATAGCGTCGAATATACTGGTGGAACCCAGGCCTTGCTAGGCTTTTCTAAACCAGTCCATAGTGAGGAAATTGTAAAAATTCTTGATAAGAATGGCATAAAGGGTGCGGTTGCCAGGGATTTTTCTGATAAAGAAATTCTTGTGCGGGTTGCCGAACACTCAAATGATGCAAAAGGTCTTGCTGAGCGAATAAAAGAAATAATTCAAACAAATCTTCCTGACAATGCGGTCGAAATTAAGGCTGTTGATCAGGTTGGTTCTGGTATGGGTTCAGAGCTTTGGATGAAATCATTGCAGGCTATTTTGCTTGGTCTCTTGTTGATGCTTATCTATACCTGGTGGCGATTTTGGTCGCTCGCCTTCGGTGTCGGCGTTCTTGTTTCTTTATTACACGATGCTGTTGTTATTTTGGGTTTCTTTTTGCTCTTCGATTTTGAAATATCGGCTAACGTTATTGCAGCTATCCTTGCGGTACTTGGTTACTCGATTAATGACACGATTGTTATTTTTGCAAGAATTAGAGAAAATATCGAAAAATTAAAAGGCCGTTCTATGGAAAATATAGTCAATATAAGTATGAATGAAACACTTCGTCGTACTTTATTGACAAGTTTTGCGACATGCCTTGTTGTCGTAGCGCTTCTTCTGTTTGGTGGTCATTCATTAAGGGCGCTCTCTTTGGCTCTTTTAGTTGGTATAACATTTGGAACCTATTCATCCATTGCTATTGCCAGTCCGGTTATGTTATCTCTTTACCGAGAAAAACGGTAGCATAGCGGGGAATTTAGCATCGCCTCAAAGTCGTTGCAGCTCTCTTAAATACACATCGGTTTTTGTGGCAACATGAAAGCATGTTGTCCGCCAGTTTTATTCACTTTTCATTGGAAGGAGGTCTATGGAAGAAGGGACAAAAAATACATTAACCAGAAGTCAGGAACTTAAAGAAACTACTCTGGCCGATCTTCACATGTATGCAAGAAAATTAGGCGTGGTCGGCGCAAGCCTTATGTCTAAGGATCAGCTCATTCGCCAAATTATTGAGATTGAGCAAAATCCAGATAAAGAAATAGAGGTCGAGGGAGTGCTTGAGCGATTGCCTGACGGATTTGGTTTCTTGAGATCGTATCAATTTGACTATGTCTCTGGTCCAGACGACGTCTATGTTTCTCCTTCCCAAATTCGCCGCTTTAATTTAAAAACAGGCGATACTGTCTCGGGAGTGATACGAAAACCTAAGGAAGGCGAAAAATATTTTGCTCTCCTCAAGATTAACAAGATAAACTTTCAGGATCCCGCTGCGGTTATTGACCGTACCGTTTTTGATAGATTGTCTCCTCTGCATCCGGAAAAGAAATTTAATCTCGAAGCTGATCCAACATTCGTCTCGACACGCATTATGGATCTCTTTTCACCTATTGGCCGCGGGCAGCGTGGCCTCATTGTGGCCCCCCCAAAAACGGGCAAGACAGTTCTTCTTAAAGAAATTGCACAAGCACTTGTGGTCAATCACCCAGAAGTCTATTTAATTGTTTTGCTTGTTGATGAGCGACCTGAAGAAGTAGCCGACATGAGGCGTTTTGTAAAAGGCGCTCGAGCTGAGGTGATTAGCTCAACCTTCGATGAATCTCCTGAGCGACATGTTCAGGTTGTTGAAATCGTTTCAGAAAAAGCAAAAAGATTGGTGGAGGCGGGTTTCCACGTAGTCATTCTTCTTGATTCTCTTACACGTCTTGCTCGTGCTTACAACGCTATTGCACCAGCATCAGGCAAGATTTTGACTGGTGGTATCGATGCTAATGCTCTTCAAAGACCTAAGCGCTTTTTTGGCGCTGCGCGTAATACAGAAGAAGCTGGCTCACTCACTATTCTTGCCTCAGCCTTGGTTGAGACCGGCTCACGTATGGATGAGGTGATTTTTGAAGAATTTAAAGGTACCGGTAATATGGAAATCCATTTGAGCCGAAAACTTTCAAATCTTCGGATATTTCCTGCTTTTGATCTTCTCTTGTCAGGCACGCGGCGTGAGGAGCTCTTATTACCTGAAACTGAACTTAATCGTGTAAGAATTTTGAGAAAGTTCTTGGCGACTATGAATACCGTGGAAGGAATGGAAGTTCTTATTGATAAGATGAAAAAATGTAAAACGAATGAAGAATTTCTTGAGTCGATGAATAAAAAAGGAGCAACGCCGACAAGCACGGTAACGCTGTAGACCTTCTCCGGGATTAAAAATTATCGGCGGGTACAGACGACAAACTCAAACTCAGGAAAATCTTTTTTTTCTGTTATATTCCATTGATTAACATCAAATGGTGGAAAAAAAACATCCCCTTCATAGTCAGTTTTGATGTACGAGATATATAAGCGATCAACTATGGGTAAAAACTGTGCATAGATGTTGGCTCCGCCGATAATATAAATCTCTTTTTGATAACCATTAGCTTTTGTGAGGGCTTCAGAAATTGATCTACATACATCGACACCCTCAATATTTTCTTCAGAAGAGCTCACAACAATATTGTGACGATTGGGTAGAGGTTTTTCAATTGAGTGAAATGTATTTTTGCCCATGATGACGGTATGACCTGATGTAAGTTTTCTAAAAAGTTTCAGTTCTTCAGGGATATACCAAGGCAATGCATTACGCTTTCCAATAACCCGATTTCTTGTCATGGCAGTGATGATGGTGATCATACGGCAATTTCGAATTTAATGGAGGGATGACACTGATATCCTATGAGCATGGTAGTTGGAGCGCTCCATTCAAAGATTGAATTAAACTGCTCGGTATAAATAGTTGGAAATGGATAACTATTTGGATCGCGTCGTAATTGTTCATAGGCGCCTTCCAAGTGATTTTGATAAATATGAACATCCGCAAGAAAGCCTATAAGTTTTCCTTCATCATAGCCCGTTTCTTGTGCAAGTAAATGCAACAGTAATGCATAACTCGCAATATTGAAAGGTAATCCAAGCATTACATCAACCGATCGCTGATTCCACAAGAGATTAAGCTTGTTATGAGCGATTGTTACTTGAAAGCTGTAATGACAGGGCGGAAGTGCCATCGTTGAAAAGGCCGTCGGGTTCCATCCTGAAACAATCATGCGTCGATCAGATGGATTCTTCTTTAATGTCTCAATAAGGTGTTTTAATTGGTCTATTCCTTGGTTTTCGTAATTATTATCGTAGCTCTTATATTCGGCGCCAAAATGTCTCCATTGAAAGCCATAAATTGGTCCGAGATCCCGTTCTTCCAGCATTCGCTTTTTTGATTCGCCATCATGCCCATAAGGCGCTTTTTTTGGATTGGCCCATTCATCCCAAATATGATTATTTCTGTCTTGAAGCCATTTTTTATCAGTAATTCCTTTAATAAAAAATTCAAGTTCAGTAGCTACCAGTCGAAAGGGAACTTTTTTTGTCCGTAGAAGCGGAAATCCTTCAGCCATATCATGCTCAAACATGAAACCTGCAACGGTGAGAGCATCGACTCCGGTCCTGTTTGACTTTGATATTCCATTCTTCAGCACGTGCCGAACGATATTTAGGTAAGCATCCATTTTTTCACTCGTAAAGCCTGGTAAACGTAAAAAAGTATACCCATGTTCTTTCAAAAATCACGTTAATAATGTAAGTCGAGAGTTAGGTCGCAGAACTTGCCTTGCTCAGCTTTATATGCGCCGACAAATGCTATCATAGCAGCATTGTCGGTGCAATATTTTGGGGAAGGTACGTAGAAAGGAATATTGTGTGACGTTGCTACTGTTTTTAATTGTGCCCCGAGGTATTTATTGCATGCAACACCTCCAACAAAAGCGAGCGCCCTTACAAAGGGATATGCTTTGAGAGCTCTTTGTATTCTATCTTTAAAAATATCGCCCATACACACAAGAAGTGAACTGGCAACCTGGGCTTTCAATGCTGGATCATTGGTGGTGCATTTTTTTGTGGCCAGATCGTATGCATTTCGCTTTACCAAGTCATACATAACCGCAGTTTTAAGACCTGAGAAACTCATCATAAGAGTGGGATTTTTGAGGCGTGGGTAGTTAAAGAAATCATAAAAATCGACCGATTCTGCTAGTTGTTCAATAACAGGCCCGCCAGGATATGGGTGATTGAGCATCTTGGCAACCTTATCAAATGCTTCTCCCGCCGCGTCGTCAGTAGTTTGACCGAGAATTTCATAGTCACCATAATCTTTTATCAAATAAAGCGAAGTGTGTCCACCCGAGGCTGTTAAACAGAGGTAAGGAAAAGGAATTTCGTGCTCAATCATCGCAGAAAATGCATGACCCTCTAGGTGATTAATTCCAATAATTTTTTTATTCTTCGAATAAGCCAATGCCTTGGCAAAACAGAGACCAACTAACAGTGAGCCAGGAAGGCCAGGAGTGTGGGTAACGGCAATAGCATCAACATCATTCAAGGTAATACTGGCTTTTAAAAGGGCTTGATCGGTAATAAGTCCAATTTTTTCAAGTTGAGCTCGAGAAGCAATTTCAGGAACCACGCCACCATATTTTTTGTGAAATTCTGTTTGTGAAAAAAGCTCACTCGAGAGAATGCCGTGGGTCGAATCATAAAGAGCGGCAGCCGTTTCGTCACATGAACTTTCAATACCGAGGATGATCATTACTGTACTTGTTTCTTAAGAAGTATGTTTCCCTGCTTTTTTACGATATCCATAGGCTTTGTGCAGTTGATGTTTCGATCAGGAGCTTGTGCTGCTATGGTGACGAGTGCTTTTTCAATTTCTTCCTCAGTAACCGAATCTTTAAGAATGACCGATGGTAGTTTGATTGCATTCGGTCCGGTCGAGGACGGTGGCTCGAGCTTTTCAATAAAGGTGGGATCTAATTCTATGATAAGACTCGCATGATCAGGCAATCGTAAGGGCCTTTTTGATGCATCCACTTCTTCGATGGTCCATTCATAAAATTTTTTCTTATCTTTAGCAGAATCAGTAAAACGCAACGAGAGGTTGTACCATTTGCAGGGAGATCCCTTTATCCGTTTCATTGAGCGCGTTGATCTATGGGAGACAAATTCTACACGCGGTGTAATGATAAGCGAAAAAAAGGTTCTTAATTCTGCTTCAGGAAGTCGACAAAAACCATTTTTGCACATGACAGCAGACCCGTGATAAAGGCAAGGGATTGAGGGTGCTTTTTTTCCGGGAGTAGAGTATTTAATACGAGTTACATAAGCCAATTGGCGTTCAGAGCCAAAACCAAGGATGTTTTTAACAAGAACTGCGGTCAAAAAAAGTATCAGGATTTTTGCTTTCATAACCAATCTATGGTAAAAGGTTTTTAGTTTTCGACCAAATAGCCTATACTGGTATTATGATAACTGAAAACAGTCAGATTGCAAACAGAAGAGGGTTGTGCCCATGGGGCTATCAATAAAGAAAAAATTTGAGCGAATGATTTTGGCTGAGAAATCTCCTCGTCGGCTGGCTCTCTCATTTGCAATTGGAACCTTTTTGGCATTTTCTCCCTATTTGGGTGTTCAAACAATTTTAATTTTTGTAATCGGTTGGCTATTCAGTTTAAATAGTACTGTCATTTTTTCTACCGTTTATCTCATTAACAATCCCTGGACCATGATACCGATTGTCGTAGTTGATTATGCGGTCGGAGCGATGTTTGCAAGAATGTTAAATATTAATCTCTTAGCATATAATCCCTCCTGGATGGGTCCGTTAATGGCTGGTTGCAGAAGAAGATAGGTGCCTCTCTGGCAAAGTTTGGAATAGGTGAAATTTCCTTCTGGGCTTATTTTATTGGCGGACACATTGTTGCCATAACCTTAGGGGTACTAACCTATCCCCTTGCAAAATTCTTCGTACGTAAAATGATGAAAAAGCTTCATGCCACTCACTCTCAGGGAGAATAAGGCATGAAAGTAATTGCGCAGAATAAAAAGGCTTTTCATGACTATACCATTCTTGAAACTCTTGAAGCGGGTATTGTACTTACCGGAGATGAGGTTAAGTCGATACGGTCAGGACAAGTTAATTTGACAGGATCATTTGCCCATTCGCGTGATGGGCAACTCTTTTTAGTAAATTGCCATATTACTCCGTACAGTTTTGCCTATAAAAAAGAAGAGGAAGCTACCCGCACAAGAAAATTATTGCTCCATCGAAGAGAACTGAATCGATTAGCAGGTGATATCTCGCGCAAGGGCGTGACGATAGTACCGCTCAAAATATATCTTAACGCTAAAGGCCTTGTGAAAATTGAGCTTGGCATTGCAAAACATAAAAAAGCCCATGAGAGTAAAGAGCAAATTCGTGAAAGAGATATTGCACGCGAAACCCGTCGTGAGCTCAAAGAGAAATATCGATATTAAAGGATTTTTTGTTCTTGCTCAATCTTTTTTTATTTCGAGTATTTGCGAGAAGGAGAAGAATGAAAAAAATTAAAAGAAAATTAAGAAATTATGATGAATGGCTTACAGAAAGCCTAAAAGAATCCCAAAGAAGCACAGTTATATTTAAAAGCAGCATTTGAAGACTACGAAAAAGATCTAGATTTAGATATATTAATGCACTCTATTTGGGCATATGCAAAAGCTCAAGGGGTTTGGATTTAAGTTTTCATTTCACCTCTAGGGCTCTAAGAAAATAAAGTGCGTGGCTTGATGTTGCACATAAGGCGGGTTTAATAAGAGAGCTTAGCGTTTAGAAATAATGGTGTCTGCGTTAGAAAGGATATGAGTAAAACCAAATTTTTGCAATTTTGGTTTATTCTTAATATTGATTGTTACGTCTTGTCCAAGCTTATTTAAAAAACCGAAGAGTCTTTCCAATGAAAATCCCGCAAGTTTGCCCTTTGTCAAAGCAGAAACTTTTGGTTGATCAATTCCTAACTTTTGAGCGGCCTCTTCTTGGGTAAAGCCTTCATCGCGGATGATATTTGTTATTTTCCGTACAATTTCAGCTTTTATTAACAGTTCTTCCGCATCAGGTAAACCTGCATCAGCAAAAACATTGCCGCTTCCTTTTGTAATTGTTATCTTTTTAGGCATTTCATTTTCCCTCTTCAAATGCTCTTTTAAGCCTTTTCTTTATTAAGTCTAGTTCGGATTTCGGAGTACTAATACCATGTTTCGATTTTTTCTGGAAAGCATGAAGTACATAAACTACTTGATCTATCTCCACAGTATACACAGTACGATATGTACCACTTTCATCACCTTCAATTATTTCCCGAATGCCAGAACTGCCAAACCCTTTTAATGGCTTCGTATTTTCATGGTACTCTCCAGTTTGAGCTAAATATACATAGCCCATATCTCTTTTAATATCATCTGGAAATTTCAGAAAATCCTTTTTGCTTGATCCTATCCAATCAAGTGATTTAAGCTTCATTGTGCTCTTTTCAAACTTAAATATATTAACATCATGCCAAATTTGGCATGATAATGCAAGAATTTATCTTAAATAAGCGATCGCCGAACTCTGAAAATGTCCCAATGGTCTTAATGTTTTTGTTTCAGCACCGTTGCACCATTGTGCAAAATCATTTTGGTTATAATTCCAAGGGAGATCATCGTATTTGGAATGAAATGCATGGCCAAAAACATGAGGGAAATAATGGCCTATATTCGTAAAAAAATCACGCCAATAAAGCTTTTTTAAAATAAGGCGTGAACATAAGTATAGGGCTTGTCCATATTTGTTTTTATTTTGCTGGGCTCATGCAATAATGAATCATGCAACTGAATAAAGCGAATACTATGTTTTTCACAGAGGGAGTTAAGATCAGCATCGCGTTGGGTGCTAAAAGGCGTATAATCAAAGTTGACGAATACTGCTTGTGGATTTAGTGAGGTGATAATCTCCTGCAATACACTCACCGGATTGCCAAAAAAAAGATTGAGATGACTTTCTTTTTTTGCAAATTCATGATCCAATTCTTTAAGGCTATTAATCATGAATTCGATGCAATTTAAGCTGCGATATTCATTTTTTGAGAAAACTTGAGCCGGATCAAAAATGAAGCATGGTATTACTTCATCAGATTGTTCGAGAGCTTTTATTAGTCCAACATTGTCTACCAATCTTAGATCACGCCGAAAAATAAAAACCGATTTTTTAAATGCTGCCATAGGTCTCCTTGTGGCCCTTTGTCCTTGTTAAGTTATGATATAATTGTTGGCAAAATTTATTCTCAGAAGATAAGGGAACAAACAGCTCTCATGATGTCATGCTTGGATGCATGCAGCAGCTCAAAATAATATCCTTGATAAAGCATTTGAATTTAATTTATAATCAGCATAATCAATTAATTGCTAAAAGGACGGGGTGGGGGCGATGCCGGGTAAAAAGTCCACATTTTTTGTTACTCTGCTGTGCATGGGAATTATTGCTCAAGGCAATGATGAGCCATGGACCAGTGCGTACCAAAAGGTTTTTAATTTTAGTCAGTCCAAGCTCAAATCGTTCGTGCTGTCAAGTAAAAAAGAGGGATTTAAGGTTATTCCTTTTAAGCAATTGCTCTTTTCTTGGAATGCTTGTCGACCTAAGAAAGGATTTTTTAGATTTTACGGCAGGGTGAGAGACGGTAAAACCAAAAAATGGTTGGCATGGCATAAGATGGTCGAATGGGGCGCGTCAGTGCAGCAGTCATTTAGAGATACGAGTGGCACCGGTTCCTATTACGAATACGTAAGGCTTGAATTAGATCCTGGGTACCTTGCTGATGGATTTGAAATCAAAGTTGAAGCACATGAGGGTGCCCATTTATCCGATTTTAAGTTTATGGCAATCTGCGTATCACGGCCAGCAGATATGCCCGCCGAAAATGCCGATGAATTTAATGCTTCAAGGAGCATTTTTATAAGAGGCGTGCCTCGTCGGTCTCAATGGCGCGTTGCGCATGCTGATGATTTTAGAATCTGTTCGCCAACCTCTATGAGTATGGTCGTGGGCTATTTTAACGCAAAGCCGGTTAACACGGCAGACTTTGCCAATCGATCGTATGACGAAGGGCTTAAAGTATTTGGAAGTTGGCCTTTCAACACGGCCCATGCTTTTGAAGAATGTGAAAAAAACATTTATTTTTTTGTCATGCGCTTGCCTTGTTTTAGTGCGCTTTATAATTTGCTTGCAAAGGATACGCCTGTTGTTGTTAGTGTTCGCGGAGAACTGAGAGGTGCGCGCAAGGCGTTCTCCCATGGACATCTCATCGTCGTTGTTGGTTATGATGCTCAAAACAAAAAAGTTATTTGTCACGATCCTGCATTTAAGTGGTCATATGAGGTTCTGCATGCCTATGATCTTGATGCATTTTTGGCTGCCTGGGATCGCTCGTATCATACAGCTTACGTATCGCAAAGGGCTGACCATGTTGAGAGATAATGTGCATTACACATACTTGGCTTGTTTAGTCGCCTTTTTTGCGCATGTTCATGCCGCGGATTGGTGGTCTGGTCTTGACTCGGCCAAGACTTCAGTGGTGGTCAAGCCTGTTGCGGATATGTTGATTAGATCTGCGCATGATTATGCGCGGCTTCATGGTCAAAGTTTTGATGATATTTATAATAATCTACCGCTTTCTCGTGAACCAGCTGGTTTTCCAGGTGTACGTGCCCACCAATGCTTGGCAAACGAAGTTATTTTTGATACTACAAAAGAGAATAATGAGTGTGCGGGCCAGCTCAGAGATTTAATCTATGGACGTGATGAAAAAGGTCCCTTAACAACCTATTACACGCACAGCAATAATACCTTAACTCTCGAACAACTACGCGATCGAAAAATTGATTTGAGTGCCTTGCCAAGGCCGAGAATTTTGGGAATAGAAGAGGGACAGAAAACGGTTACTCTTTTTATGCCCTGGTTTGATGCAAAATCGGGTGTTACATTTTCGGCAGGGACGCGTTTTGTGAGATCTTCCAAAAAAGACACACAAAATGAATATGCTGTCTTGGTTATTGATTACAACCTTATGAAAGTTGTTACCTCATTCATCCCCAAAAAAATTGCTTTAATCGACAAAAAAAGGAACTCTGGCCATGCACGTCGGTTGTTTTTAAAAATTTTGCATAGGTGGGCGGGGCTTAAGAACGAAATCCCCTACGTTTATGGTGGAAGTAGTTTTACACACACCCAGCCACCGGGCTTTACTTCTGTGCCCGCTTGCTTGGATTCTGGATCATTAATTTACATGCGTCCTCATGAAGGCCGAGTTAAAAATGGATGTGATTGTTCAGAGCTCATATGGCGAGTTGCAGATATCCTCGGGATTCAGTATACCTGCAAAAACACTTCGATGATTGCATCATCTTTAGAGCCGCTTTCCAAAGGTGAACATCTCAAAGATGGAGATATTATTTGGATGCCAGGACATGTTGCTGTGGTTAGCAATCGCAACAAAAATGAATTGATAGAATCTACTGGATATACATCCGGATATGGAAAGTTACTTAAGATTCAGGTTAAAGACCGCCTTGAAGGAATGTCATCATATAAAGATATGATTTCTGCTTATCATAAGAAAAAGCCCTTACATAGAATTGAAAAAGATGGATCCTTAAAAAAATATCCTGAATTTAAACTTTTGCGGCTCTTTAAGGATTAGTGATGATGCTCAAACTCAATTATTTTGTAAAACCAGCCCTTGCCTTTTGGGGTTCCGTCTTGTTAGAAGTTACGGTGTGTGCGCTTGTGATTTTGATTGGTACAAGATCAATAAAAGTAGCTTTATTTCTTGTACCCTATAGAGTATGGGGACTGTTTGCTTTACTATTGAATGCGCAAATGGTGCGGTTAAACAACAGTAGGGTGTTATGAAAATTATACGTGTGCAAGGTCATGAAATTTATGATTCGCGTGGATGGCCAACGATACTAACCGAAGTGTGGATGGAGGATGGCACAGTTTTTACCGGCTATGCACCTACGGGAATTTCGTGTAGTCGTTATGAAGCTCGAGAAATTCGTGACGGCGGGACCCGATTATGGGGAAAAGGTGTTCGCAAGGCTATCGAAATCATCAATGATGTTATAGCGCCCGCTCTTGTTGGCAAGGAAGCAAATGGTCCCGAGCTCGACTTACACCTTATTGAAATTGATAACACGCCTGACAAATCGCATTTAGGTGGCAATACGCTGATTGCAACCAGCATGGCACTGTATCGCGCACATGCCTATAGTGAAGATGTGGAACTCTATGAGTTATTTGCATATCTTATGGGATCAGATTCTGTTACGTTACCGTGCCCGCTTTTTAATGTGATAAATGGTGGTCAGCATGCTGACAACAACCTACCAATTCAAGAGTTTATGATTGCGCCTATTGGTGCACCAAACCTTCGTGAAGCTCTCGAGACATGCGTAACGATTTCGCACGAGCTCAAGAATGTACTTCGCCGTCATGGAATTTATTGTGGCGTGGGTGACGAAGGCGGTTATACAGGCAACTTTAAAGACGTGCGTCAAGCGCTTGATCTTATGCTTGAATCGCTTGAGCGTGTGACTTTGGAAAATGCAGGTCTATGCGGTATAGCACTTGACGCAGCGGCAACGCAATTTTATGATTCATCGCAAAAGAAATATATTTTTCAAGGAAAGCAACTAACTTCAAAAGAGCTTTTAGAGTACTACCAAGAATTGGTTGATGATTACCCAATCTTTTCGCTTGAAGATGCATTTGCCGAGGATGATTGGGAGGGCTGGGAAATGTTCTATGCAGCGCTCAGTGATCGACTCCAAATTGTTGGGGACGATATCTTTGCGACCAATCAAGAACGTATTAGCTATGCGTTGCAAGACAATGTTGCAACCGCCGTGATTATAAAACCAAATCAGATCGGTACTATTACCGAAGCTCTTCAAGTCATCAATGAGTGCAAGAAAAATCAACTTGGGGTAATCATTTCCCACCGCTCAGGCGAGACTGCTGATTCCTTTATTGCTGATCTTGCAGTGGGCACAAGCGCAGGCCAAATCAAGGCTGGCGGCGCTTCGCGTAGCGAACGCCTTGCAAAGTACAACAGGCTTATTTACATAGAAGATTCACTTACGACGAATGCAAATCAGTTTTAAAGACGAATATAACTGGCAAAAGCTTAAATTAAGGTATGGGTTTTTCTCAAGCCCCATTAACTTATACAACACCCATCTTTAGAAAAATTTTGTGTGCTTATGAAATGTATCGAGCCATCACCTGTTCCGACTAAAACAAGGTTACGGGTCAGAAGGGGAGCTATGCATATTATATTTTCAATATTTGTTTTTATGTTGGACACAATGTTAGTTTGTAAGTCCAGAACGAACAACTCATTTTTAGTGGCAAAAACCACTTTTCCCCGCTCAGCGTCTACGGAACTGCAAATGAATTCTGATGCAGTAAAGTTATTTATCTTGCCAATTAACTTGCCGCTGGTGTGATCAAAGATTTGTATGGTTTTTGCTTTAGAGATAATTCTATTTTTGATTGGATCATACATTGTGTGGCTTAGCATTCCATCGGCTGTTAAGCTAGTACGAAGAAAATTGGTCTTAATATCCCATATGTATATTGCACCACCAGCTGTTCCTGCAATAAGTCGTTCACCATCTGCTCCAAGACATACATTACGTATAGAAATATTGGCGCTCTGTTCAAGGGTGTAAACTTCTTTTCCTGAAATGGCATCCAGAATTATAACTTTTCCGGTACTTGAATGAAGAATAAGATAATTTAAATGTCCAGAGTAAATAATTTTAATAACATCATCATCATTATCATTAAAACCATTAGGGCTTTCAAAAATTTTTATAAGTTTACCAGTTGTTATATCAATTACTCCAATTTTTCCGCGAGGGAATCCGATAAAAATTTTGGCTATTGGAGTATCATGACATAAAGAAAGCACTGGATAGGGACATTCGATTGTTTTTAGGCATGAACCATCAAGTAAATTCCAAATTTTAACCGTTTTATCAATCGATCCCGAGATACTTATCTTATGTTCATCATCAACTGATAAAGCACTTATTGAATCAGTGTGACCTTTGATATAAGAATTAACGAGCTCTTGAGATGTGATGGTTTCTCCTAAAAGTCGTGCTTGAATAATGTTTCCCTTTTTTTTAGCGATCATCGCAGGGGTTCTGCCCTTTTTATCGGTTATTTTTGTATCTGCATTGGCATCTAAAAGTAATACAACGCCCTCATCATAATTAATATTGGCAGCATAGTGGAGTGGTGTTATACCCATGGAATTTTTTGCGTTTACGTCTGCATTGTATTGATGTAAGAGTTTGATAATGTTTTCATTTCTTGCCAATATCGCATAATGGAGTGCTGATTCTAGCATCTTTGATCGTTCCAAGACTGATGCGCCTTGTTCTAAAAAATATCTTACAAGTGTCTCGTGGCCCATGTATGCCGCCCATAGCAAAGGCGTATTGCCTGCCTTATCTGGTGCGGATTTGTTTGCTCCATGTTCTACCAAAAGCTTTACCATAGGTTCTTGTCTCATAATGGTGGCAATATGCAAAGGTGTTAATTCAAGATCCGTATATTTTGATTCTTTATCTGCTTGATGATCAACGAGGAGCTTCATTACTGCCGCATAGTTTCGATTTGGAAGCATTTTAGTTTGGCGAGGTGATGTTTTATTAAACTGTAATTGATCAACGTTTTCAGGCGATGTAGTGATCAATTGATTGAACAGTTTGGTGAACTTGTCAAATTGATCGAGGCCACCTGCGGAAATCACATGCAATAATGTGCATGAATTATTAGCAACAAGCGGTATTTGTTTGGCGATAACAAGCTGAAGTGTCAATTCTGAAAGATCGCAACTGAGTAAATTTTTTAATGACCCAAGCGGATAAGATTCAAGAATAATTCTCAAAGCTTCATTATTTCCTGAAAAAGCTGCCAATAAAAGGGGAATAAATTCATTG
Source organism: uncultured bacterium (assembly GCA_963699715.1). Lineage (GTDB taxonomy): Bacteria > Babelota > Babeliae > Babelales > Babelaceae > CAVOUX01. The sequence continues at coordinate 30,605 of CAVOUX010000005.1, read as the reverse complement.
GTTAGCCGGGGTATGATGCTCTTGGGACATCGGTTGTGTAACCATAGGCTAAGAAAATTTTGCGTGGTAGATAGTTGGGGAGAGCTTCGGGGAGTTTCTTTTGATTGGATTTCCATTGACCTTTGGTGGTTTAGGAGAAGCGATATCACTCGAGGATTGGTATTTGATCCTGCAGCTAATAGTAATGGTGATGGCGATTCTAGACGAATTGATGCTCCGTTATCAAATAATAATTGTATAATCGATTCATCACAAAACCCAGCGCACAATGCTAACAAAGCATCAAGCAGATTTTTTTGCTCATCAATCATTGCTAGTTGAGGCGCGTAGGTTATCAATATTTGGATCAAGGCATTGAATGATACTCTTTGTTCAGGGCGAATGCTTGCTGGATCTGTTAAGGTTTTTTCGAAGAGATTTTCTGCAATTGCAAATAAGGCTTGATAAACAGCAGCTTTATTTTTGTCATCAAGGCATTTATGTATGCCTTTTTCGAGGAGAAGAAGCGCTATTCTGTGATATTCATTTTCAACGGCCAGCTGCAAAAGATTTTTGCCGGCACATATACTGTTGATTAAATTCTGATTTTTTTCAAGTAACAAAGATACAATTGATTCGCAGCCACTTCTTACCGCTTTGAAGATAGGAGTTTCTCCATTATCATCAGGTTTATCGCATGAAATGCCCATATTTAACAAGCCTGCTACCAAATTTGGGCTCGCTTGTTCACAAGCCAAAGCAAGCATATTCTGGTGGGATAGCGCAAGATTTTTTTGAGAGCTTATAACGGCAACGGTTGATGCATGATTATGTTCTTTTGCCAAATCTATCGGACTTTTAAATTGAGAATTAAATGTAATAGAAGAATGATTTTTGAGGAGAATTTCCGCTACCACTTCGTGGCCGGCACGTGCAGCATAATGGAGTGGGGAATCCATGTTTTTTGTATATACATTGTCATGCGCTTTGTGCTTTAATAATAACAGAACAATCTGAGGATTGCCGGATTGTGCCGCCAAATGTAATGGTGTTTCACCTTGGTTGTTTGTACGATTTATAAAAGCGCTATTTCCAGCCTTAATTTTTTCGAGTAAATATTCAACAGTCTTATAGGAACCATAGTTGATTGCCGTATGCAAAATATTATCTCCATTTTTATCCTTGACGGCAATCAGATCGACACCAGCCCTTTCCAAAGTTTCTAGTGCCTGTATATTGTCCTCTTTTATACCTTTTAAAAGTACTTTATTGGTATTTGCACCTTTTAGTATGAGCAATTGAGCGACGGATACTTTGCCATTGTATGCCGCATAGAAAAGAGGTGTATTGCGTTCTTTATCTTCAGTTTCTAGATCCAGTGTATCGTCATCACGAAAAAGGGTTTCAACAACAGTCTTTTGGCCGTGCTCGGCAGCTAAATGCAAAGGTCTTTTATAGCTTGGTCTTTGAACGCTGTCAGGAGTTATATCTAATTTTTTTAATAAAGATATAACTTCGGGATTGCCTGCAATACATGCTTTTAAAATAGTGGCTTCACTGTCTGCGCCAGCATCGAGGAGTTTTTTTACAAGATTGGTGTCTCCAGTCTGCAAAGCAATATCGAATGGTGTTTTTCCCTCTTTGTTTTCCATTAATAAAGACTGACATTTTTCAAAAGCTTGCAACAAAAAGGCGCGTCTTTTTTCTACCAAAACCGAGGTGGCTGCACTATGCTTTTGTTGAACGGTCAAATGAAGTGGTGTGTTAAGATTTGCATCAACTGCTTCTCGATTTGCTCCGGTTTCGAGCAAAAAACGTACAACTTCCACGTGACCTGTTTGTGCTGCTGCATGTAATAACGTTTGGCCGGTCGTATTTCGACTTTCTAGATTGTCTGTGCCTACGAGTTTACGAACAAGTGGCTCTTTCCCTGCTCTTATTGCTGAAAAGAGGGTGTCAATGTGCTTTGTACTACTCTCCGATGGCAATTCCATGCAGAAGCCAACGTTATAAAATAATATTGTTATTAACGAAAGTATTAGTTTAAGAGAAAGGTATTTCATATGTTCACAAAAGTTAACAATGTCATTAAAAGTTTGATTTAATATATCATTTTGGTGTTCCCAAGACTATCAATTTTTTATTGACAGAGGTCTCAATCTATTTTAGGTTTGAAGCAATTTGACTTTTGCTCAAAGATAATTGATAAAAAGTTTTTGGTCAGGAAGAGGTTCTAGGATGTTGCGAAAATTCGATAATGTTGCGCTGCTTGTTTTGATTTGTTTGTTTGTACCATGTCAGATTAGTTCTTCAAGCTTTACTGTCAGTAATAATAATGATAGTGGTCCAGGGTCTTTAAGACAGGCGATACTTAATGCAAACAATAACGAAGGGCCAGATGTTGTTAAGTTTCTGATACCCGGTCCAACACCTCATACAATAGCATTGCGTACTATGCTTCCGGGCATTAATGATACTATATCATTGGACGCAACAACTCAACCAGGAGCTGATCCCATTGGAATTATACTTACTTCTAATTCACTGCTTCAGACGGGCCTCAATTTAACGCTTGGTTCAAGCAATTCAGTCATACGTGGTTTTTCCATTAATAATTTTGCCAACAATTGTGTGATGCTTTATGAATCGAGCAACAATATCATATCCACCAATTATCTTGGATGGGATATAAACAATAATCAAAAATCTGGATGTGGTTATGGAATTCACTTAAATACTTATTGCACAAATAATACAATAGGCGGACTTAATAGTTTTAACCGTAATGTGATTTCTGGCAATGGAGTTGCTATTGGTATTGAAAATCAATCCCAGGGAAATAGTATTATGAGTAATTATATTGGTACTGATCCAGCTGGAATGAGTTCAATTCCAAATAAAGTTGCTGGAATAATAATTGATAATTCTGACAATAATACTGTTGGCGGGGCCAGGACGGGTAATATTATTTCTGGAAATTCGCAACTGAATAAAGTTGTTAATGCAATTTGGATTCGTAATAGAGCCGAGTCCAATCGGATTTTAGGGAATCTTATTGGAATTAATAGTGCAGGTAATAAATCTCTTCCCAATGGCATTGGAATTCTTATCGATTCTGCATCCAATAATTTAATTGGAGACGATAATGGTGGCAAAAATGTAATTTCTGGAAATGGGATTGGTCTGCGTGTATATAATTCTTTTGCGAACATTATTAAAGGCAATTACATTGGGACTGGTTTAAATGGAATAACCGATATGGGCAATAATTCTGGAATTGCATTATTTTATGGTAATAATAATACGATAGGCAGCACTACTCTTGCGGGGAAAAATATTATTTCTGGAAATGGCTACGGCTTAAATATTCAGTTATCGAATGGAAATTTGATAACTGGAAACTACATTGGCGTTGATATAACAGGAAATACCGCTTTATCTAATGGAAATGGTGGCATTATTTTGGGACGTTCATCTTATAATTTGATAGATGCAAACCTTATCTCAGGCAATCAAGCTGATTCTTTTTTTTCAGCGCACGGCATTTTTCTTTCAGATTCATCAACCAATAATTGCATTACTAATAATTTAATAGGAACAAATGCTAGTGGTAACTTGCCTATTCCTAATGATGCCGGAATATTATTAGACAACAGTAACAATAATATAATTGGTGACATATCGGGAAACACCACAAATGTTATTTCCGGCAATTTGGAAGCAGGTGTTGAAATTGAGAACTCTCAGGACAATCGGATTGTCGGAAATATAATAGGTGCCGATATAACAATGAGCAAATCGATTCCAAATCGACAAGGAATACGGATTTTTCAATCTGTCAATAATACAGTTGGAGGGTTGGGTTTTCATCAGGGTAATACTGTAGCATATAATGCGCAACAGGGAATTATTATTGGAAATAGTACGTCTGACATGACGGCTCAAGGAAATGGTATTCTTTCTAATAATATTTTTAATAATGGAGAGATCGGAATTGATTTAGGTAATTTTAGCCTTCCGCTTGATAATCATAAAGGCAGTCCTAGCAAGGGTCCCAATCATTTTCAAAATTATCCAATTATTGATCAAGTGGTTATAGAAAATCAAGGTACTTTAGTTAATGGGACACTAAATAGTGTTCCTAACAGCCAATTTATTATTCAATTTTTTGCGAATCAACGTAACGTGACGGATATAACTGAAGGGGAAAAATTCCTAGGGAATGTGCAAGTGCAAACTGATAGCATGGGATTTTGTCGTTTTGAGGATGTGAAACTTCCGTTAGTTGATAAAAATTCATTCATAAGTGCGACGGCAACAGTTTTTAATAATAATATCCCCGGGGATTCTTCAGAATTCAGCCCAAATGCAATGATTGAATCGCTTATGAAAAAGATTGTGAAAATTAAAGAGTTGTTAGGGAATGTATGAAATAAATTGATCAATTCAATCTTTAAGTGTCATAATCAAGAATAGTGAAAAGAATATGTTCCATTCTTTTCACTATTCAGAAACGGGGCAATTTGTTACTGAGTATTATCTTGCATAGGAGGTTGTTGCGATGAAGAATTTTAAAATTTAAATTTTCTGTTCAAGAATATTCACAAATGTCGGTTATTGAGTCTGTTGATCCCGCTACATTTCATCCCAGCGATTTTTGGACATGGATCTTGACAACGCATTCGGTAATAATGGTATTGTTCTCACTGAGTCTGTTTATTATGTCTACTTCTGGAATAAATACATTAGCAATGCAAGCGGATAGCAAAATTGGGGTGGGTTTTTTTCGTAATGGAAATAGCGATTCGGCTTTTGCTCTTGTCCGTTATATGCCAAATGGCAAGCTCGATAGCAAATTCGGTACCGAGGGGATTGTTATTTCCCAGGTAAGCCCCTACTCATCGCCGCTTTCTTAACTCAAAATTTTAGCGATCCAAAGCGATAAAATTATCGGAGGCGGCATAGCAGCAGTTAGCGAGAAAGGTGATGCCTTTGCTCTCTCGCACGCTATATAGCCAATAATTAGCTTGACAGCTAATATGATCTTCGCTCTTTAGGTATACAAACTGATCACAAAATTATTTTTGGTGGTACAGGATCAAGCGATACAATGCTATCATGTCATTTATTAATTCTTTCGATTGTCTGATGTGACTATGAAACGATGCGGGGTTTGGTGGCAGTGTTCCTAACATTCGCTTGCATTATAGCCTGTTTGTATCGTGTACATTATTTTCGTGAGCTTATGAATTAACCTAGGCAAAAGCAATCAATAAAAAGTGAATAGCGTTAATATCAAAAAGTGATAAATCTGTGAAAACCCTCCTTCCATAAATTGTAAAGTGGATGCAAAAATTAACAAAAGGAATGTCATATTTTTTTTATAAAAGGATAAGTTGCAAGAATGCCGGATCTATTTTGTTATTCGCCTTCACTTTCATAAATAAACGTCGCACCGCTTTCGTCGTAATCAGGAGCTGTTGTAATCAGAATTTTGCCGTCAGATGACAATGCTACACCTTCTCCTTCAAAATCTGAATGCGTGGCTGGCTGTGAAATGCTTGTGGACCTCCAGATGGTACCCGCTTGAGTATAAAGGTAAGTGCATGCGACCGAATCATTAAATCGATATACCCCAATTTCAGGAGCTCCCGCAGCAAGAATTGTACCATTTGCGGATAAAGACACAGATCTACCCTCACCTGCTTTCTCTCTACCTTGCGACAATCTGGTCACATGTTTCCAAGCTGTACCTGATCTAACATATATTTGAATTGCACCCATGTCATTCGAGTATGCTGGGGCACCCGCAGCAAGCACATTGCCATCTGCCGACAATGAAACCGAATAACCTTCTCGCGAATCGCTTGCATGTTGCGTTAATGTTTCTTGATATAACCATCGATTATTTGATTTAATATATATTATCGTAGCGCCAGCACCAGTTTGATAGTTTGGAATTCCTACTGCAAGAGTATTCCCATCAGCTGAAAATGCAAGTGAAGAACCTTCTTGTGAATTCGAATAAGATTTGGTTAATGTAGTTTGCAAAATCCAGGGATAATTGTTACCGGACGGTATGTATATATGAGTTGCACCGGTTCCATTGTATTCTGGTGCACCCACTGCAATGATTGTACCATCATCGGTGATTGCTACAGACGTACCCTCGGTTGATTTGGCGGTTGCATGTGTTAAAGTATCTCGAAATTGCCAGGATGTTCCTTGCCTTGAATAAACTTGTACAGCTCCGGCAGTATCATTAAAACAAGGGGCCCCCGCCGCCAACAGGTTTCCATCTCCACTTAATGCTACTGCGGTTCCTTCGAAAGAAAGATGATCATTGTGAGACAATGAAGCTTCATGTTTCCATGTTGATCCATACCTAACGTAAATTTCAGTTGCATTATAGATTCCTTCATTTCCGATGGCGACAGTATTGCCATCACGCGATAATGCGACCGCTGAATTTGAGCCCGACCGGTCTAAGTTTTCATTTAAAGCTGCTTCAAAAGACCAGGTGTCATTTTGAATTCTGGTCGAGAGCACATTTGGTTTGTGGTCAGCAATTACCCTAGGAGTGACAATGAATAAAGCGACAATTGTTAAAAGTTTTTTAATTGAGATGATTTTAAAAATCAAAGGGATTCCTCCAGTTCGTTTTGTTCAAGCGCAGTAAAGCATGGGATGACCATTTTGTCAAGAGGTTGTGGTGGTTGACCAGGGCCTACGCATGAAAGACAGGGGTAAGGAGCTGAGTTAAGTATTTAAAGGACATAGAGGCCTTTCTCTGCATACTTTTTATAGAAACATCGTTCTTGCGCTGACAATTAAGAATATTAAGAGCTCGCATAAGATCCATGTTTGTTGCAGCATTATCAGATCGAAAACACGCTTTGTTTTCATTAAAGACAACATCAAGAACCCAGTGCAATTCATTTTCAATGGCCCAATGTCGCCGCGCTGCTTTGCAAAGAAGTTCTGCATCTGTGGGTAGTGATGAGGTATAGAAGCGCTCATCAGAAGTGGTTTTATTATTCTTAGTACGGGTTGATTTAACGAGAGCTATGCTTTTTAGACCCGGCCATTGATGTTCTTGTTGCAGCCAATTATCTATACGAAGAGCCCAGCATTGTCGTCTTTCTAAACGACCATGTCCTTTACTCCATTCCTCCCATGTTTCACATTCAAGATTGCCTATATTGGTAAAGTAGGAACTGACATCGTTGTAAAAAAGAACCTTTATTTGCTTTTGACGCAACATCATGAATCCTTTATTGCAATTGAGCTTTATTTGCAAGGGAGGTTGAATAGTTATTGCTGCCAAATTATATCTAGTTTTTGCATAATATCATAAGTTGAATTTAAACGCAAAAAATTTTCTTCAATCTTGGAAAGGAAATGTAGCTTTTGAGCATGTTACATAACTAATTATGATTTCTATGCAATTATATTTGACGAAATCAACAAAACAACTACAATTTAGTTGCGCCATTCTTCTTGACAAATTTGTCATTAGCGGCAAGTATTGTGTGATGATAAAAACAACGTTGTAAAAGAGAGTAGTGCTCGAGCAAGGAAAGACATGAGAAATCCATTGTGGATACTCAACTTAGGTTTAGCATCTCTTTTTATTCTCACGCTGGGTATTATATTTTTTACCCGGAAGCCTTTGCCTGCTCGTAAAACATTAACTCCACAACCTGTCGCCTTATCTCCAAAAAAAACGTTGTCTTCTATTGACTTGAGCAGAATTTATGAAAACGATTTGTTTAAAACCTATATCAAGCCGGTCAGACAGGTTGAGCCAGAAAAAATAGATCTGGCCGTTCCACTCCCGCCGATGATGAAGCCCGCCCCCCTCCTCCAGCGGCCACAAGTTCAGTTTTTGGATCCATTAAAGATTAATATTAAGGGGATAATAAGCGTCGGCGATGAAAAAGATGATCGCGTAATTATTGAAGACGAAAAGACACGGAAAGAAGAGCTTTATTCTGTGGGAGATACCATTGAAGATGCTGAAATCTTGAAAATAGATCCAACCAAGGTGATATTTATTCGGTCAAACGGACAAGAAGAAATTATGTTCCTTAATGCGCATGAAGCCTCTTTGGATCCTATTTTTGCGCATGATACAACATGGAACAATGCCGTACAAAAAATATCAAGTACTTCCTTTGCGGTTAATGCAGAAATGATTGAAGAACAAATTCCAAGCCTTGCTGACTTTATTGACATGCTGGATCTTACAACGGCACTTAAAAATTCAGTTGCTGTTGGTTGCCGAGTTGGCATGATGAATAAAGATTCGATTGGCCATGTGCTTGGCTTAGTGTACAATGATATTATTACTAAGATTAATGGCATGCCAGTTTCATCCACGAAGGAACGTGTCGCGGTGTATCAATCATTAAAGAAAGCTGCGCTAGGATCAACGATACGAGTAAGGATTGAAAGAAATGGCAATGAGATTGAATTGCTCTATGTTTTAAAAACGGGTGATAATTCTATACCCATTGTGGTAAACAATGGTGCTGTCAAACCGCAACCGATTAACCACATTACAGAATCGCCTCCCCCTTCTCTTGCACTCATGCAGAGAAGAGATAAAATAGCGATGAAACAGTTTGGTGGTCGTGATGCATTAGTACAAAGAACGTGAAGCTTATGATGAACGGATACAAACATTATTATCGTATTCTCGCGATCTTGCCCCTCCTTATGCTGTCATTTGCGCTTGGTGGAGAAGAAGTGGCTGTTCCATCGCCTGTGCCTAAAAAAAGTAATGATGATCTTTCAAAAAAATCAAAGCTATTGCCTCAAAAAAATGTGCTCTCTGATTTTGCCAAAGCTCCTATCAATCCTGGCCCCAAACCTAAAATTGATAAAGATCCACTTCCTGCAACTGACGATTCTGATCCAGATGATCAAGAGGTCGAAACTTCTGAGTTTTTGCCAATTTCCGAAGTGCTTGTTGACCACACTGAAGAGGAAGCTGAAGAGGAGCAAGATTTGCCGAATTATGCTTATTTAGGTCAATTTTTAAAGCCGTGGGAAAATGTAAAAAGGGACAAACTGCTCACGCTCAATTTTGAAAATGCTGAGCTGATTAATCTGATTAAGTATTATGAAAAAGAGTATGGAATTACTTTTATACTTGATAGTGTTGTTCAGCCGATGGAGGGCGGCAAAAATCCCGTTGGCACCAAATTTTCGTTTAAGACGGAAGTTCCCTTTAACAAAAAACAGGCATGGGACCTCTTTGTTACCTTTTTGGAAATGGCTGGTTTGAAGGTGATTCCAGGTCCAGTGGATAAGGTCTATCAAATCACTTCCAATGACCCGCAGTCACGATTTGCTACTGCCAAAGATCCTGTGCCAACATTCATTGGAATAGATCCAGTCTTATTGCCTGAGGCTGATTTTATTAGATATGTTTATTTCATTCAAAATGCAACGCCGAAAGTTATTTCTAGTGTTGCAGATACTCTCAAGAGCAATGTGGCACTTCGCCCGTTACTTGTTGAAGATTTGAATGCACTCATAATGACTGATAAGGCAAGCAATATACGTTCGATCTTGGCTATCTTGAAAGAACTTGATAAGCCAGTATTGCCCGAGTCGCTGACCATAATCAAATTGCAAAAAGTGGATGCCACAAAAGTCAAAGATCTATATAACCAGCTTGTGAGTGAAGAAAAGACGCTTTTGCAGCGGCTGAGTCCTGGTGGCAGAAGGCAGTCTGGAGTTTCCCTTTTTACTGAAAATGTTCGTGTGTTTGCCGATCCTCGAACCAACTCGCTTATCATTCTTGGTCCACGTGCTAATGTGCAGCGCATTGAAGATTTTATTAAAAAAGAGATCGATAAAGATGTGGACCTGCCCTACTCGCCACTCCATGTTTATCAATTAAAATTTATTGATGCTGAAACAACTGCTCAAATTTTAACTGAGCTGAAAAATTTTCAACCACCTAGTGCTGCAGGTGCAACACAATACGGGGGCATTATTGGTGGCACAAAATATCTCAAGCCAACCGTGAGCATTACTGCTGAAAAATCAACCAATAGTTTGATTATTAATGCTGATTATGATGATTATCTTCAAATTTTTGATTTGCTGCAAAAGATTGACACTGAACAGCCTCAGGCAGCAATTAGAGTGTTGGTGCTTGATGTGTCGTCAACCGATATTAAGTTATTTGGGTCACAGTTAAGAAATCGGGTTCCTACTTTGGATAATGTATTAAGCGAAGGAGTGAACTTCCAAACATCAGGATTGCCATTGAGTGATACCAGTTCATCCTCTCTTGTTCTGAATCCATTCTCAAGTTCAACTGAAACACCGGATGGTGGGGCGACTCGCTTGCTGGGCAACTTGGCCAATCTTCTATCTAGCAACATTGCTGGATCAACGGTACTCACGCTTGGAACTGATGCATTTGGTATTTGGGGACTCTTAAAAGTTCTGCAGACGTATACGAATACAACAGTTGTTTCAAAACCATTCATTGTAACAACACATAAATATACTGCACAAATTTCCATTGAAGAGGTTAGAAAGGTATTAAATGCCCAAGTTGTAAGTACGCCACAAACTCCGGTTGATTCATTTGGAGATTTAGCTGCTGGTCTAACCCTTAACATAACTCCACAAATAAGTCCCGATGGGCTGATAACACTAGCAGTAACTGTTGATAGTAGCCAATTTACGCAGACGGCAAGTGTCGTGGCAGCAGATGATCCTTCGCAAGGCAACCGAAATGATAAAAAAATTACGACCTCAGTAATTGTCGAAAATAATCAAGTTCTCGCATTAGGAGGGTTAACGCGTGATAATGTGACAGAATCCGAGGTGAAAGTACCCATTCTGGGCGATATTCCGTTGTTGGGTTGGTTGTTCAAGAGCAGAACGAAAGTTGTGTCTAAAAGCAATCTTCTGGTTCTCATTTCAGCCGAGATTATTAATCCTAGGGATCGTAAGATCATCCAGCAATTCACCGATGCTCAACTGACGCGGGAGCAAAATATTCTAGATCGTACACGCCTTGATACTCAACAAGCAGATCCGATCAATCGATGGTTCTTTGAAACGGATCGTGATCCGCTTGGTTGTCATATGAAATCATTTGATAAGCCTTATGCAAAGCCCGTCGAGATAACTGAGCCGATTGTTATCCATGATGCAATTCCAGGACGTGGCAAGAGAGCAAGAAGAGCATCAAAAAGAAATGATGTCAGCAAAGTAGATGCTGAAATACCCGTTGATCCGAATATACAAACCACAGTGACCATCAAGCCGCCACAGGAATTGTCCGCTGCAGGTTTGATGAATAACACCCAGCCAGTTGATGCGCTTGATTATTCTCAAATAAGTAGAATGAATTATAATAATCAAAAGTTGGGTATCATTCCGAGCCAATCGGTAGTAACGCAGTCACGACCTAAAAAACTAGAAGACTTTGTGCAAGATGCAGGAAATGGAGTAGCGGCATGATACGTACTATTTTTTTTCCAGAAAAAATTGGATCGTATTATTTGTTTACCGTGCGTATAGCTGCGTGTGAAATTACAAGGTCATACATTCGTGCTACGCTTGTAAAAGCTAGTGGCAAAGATCGAATAATTGAAAAGATTGTAGAGAAACCAATAGCGGGCGATGTTACGCTTACTTATCAAGAGCGAGTAGCTAATACCTTGCAAGAGGTTTTTGCGCAGCTTGGTAAGTATGATAAAGTTTCTGCAATTATGACCAGTAATGTTGTGATCACCAAAGAGCTGACGCTGCCTTTTGTTAATGTCGATAAAATAAAAATGATCTTGCCTTTTGAGATGGAGCCTTTGCTTCCCTTCCCGCTAGCGGATGCAACGGTCGACTGCATTATAACTGACACAAAGCCTGACACCACTACCATACTTGCCTTTGCGGTAAAGAATGACATGTTGATTGACCAGATTGGTTTGTTTGAAAAAGCTGGAATTCAGACAAGCAGGGTGACGGTAGATCTTGTGGAATTATATGCGCTTTACAAAGAGCTTAATCCAGAATCCAAACAAAATGTTGTTTTATTGTATATGGGCCTGCAAACCTCACGCGTTGGGATTGTGGTGAATGGTCAATTGAAGGCAACTCGTCTCTTGCCCCAAGGCGCGCTCAAGCTTGCTAAGCTTTTTAACAAAGAGAGTGAGCAGATGATTCATTCAGGGCTTGATGAGGACATTGCCGCTGCCACTGAACAAGCCAAGCCTTTTTTTGCTGACATTGCCTTTACCTTGCAATCATTTACAGCAAAAATGCCTGCAGACCAAAAGTTTCAGAAAATTATTATCATGGGAACTGCTGCTGACATTAAAGGGATGCCCACTATTGTCGAGAATATTTTTCAAATTCCTTGTGAAGTAATTCCAGCCAATATTATTTTGCAAAGCGGCCTGGCAGCTATGGGTGAAAATCACGGTATTCCCAATAACTCTTTAATTGCAGTAAGCACCGCACTTTCTTTGCCGGTAAGCCAGGATTTTAACTTGCTTAAGGTAGCCGCTGAAGCGGAAGAAGAAAAAGCGTTTAATTATCGTATGATTGCAGCACTTGGTTTAGCTCTCTTAGTTATTGGTTCGATTCTGATAAGCGGGTTTTTAAATGCAAGAAAAATAAAACAAGAAATTGAGGCGTCAGAAAAAGAAGCGGTTGCTAAATTAAAGAAGGATTTTCCTTCTTTGAGTGCGCGTTATGGGTCGACTGGTCTTGATGCGATCAAAAATGCCGCAAGGGCTGAAGTTGCTCGTGAAAAAAATATTTGGTTTGCATTGTCCACGCAACACCGAGATTCCTTTTTGCACTACTTGCAGGAGTTATTTACTCGGCTTGATGCGACCGGTTTGGGACTTATTATAACCCGATTGTCGCTTGATGAAGATACGTTAAACCTTGAAGGATCCGTCAAAGACTTTGAGGCGCTCAAACAACTTGAAGAGGATTTGCGGCAATCGAAGCTCTTTACCAATGTGCCGCGACTTCAAGAATTAAAATTTTCGGTAAAAATTACCCTTGATAAATCGTATGGAGAAGGGTGATGAATCTAACTTCGATAAGAAACATAATTCAAGACTTGGATAAAAAAGAATTTCAGCGGTACTTGATGATTTTCTTTGGAATCTTTTATGCTTTAATTGCCTTATTGCTTTATTTTCAAAAACGACAAATGTGGAATTTAGAAGCTAAGCTTAAGCGGGTTAACCAACAGCGTGATGAAGTGCGTTCAATTTTGCAAGAGCATGCGCTTATTAATCAACAACGCGCTGCGGTTGATGCAATATTGGCTAAAGATAAAAATTTTAAGCTTCCGCAATACTTTGATTTGCTGACCAAACACCTTGGCCTTTTTGGATATATGAGCAAAGAGCCTGTAGTGAGTGAACATGATTTGAATAATGGGTACGATGAAGTGCAGCTTGATAGCGCCTTTAAAGATTTGGATATCAAGCAGGTCACAGACCTTTTGTATAAAATAGAACAAAATGACCGCGTTTACACAAAGGAGATTGCTTTAGCAAAATCTCCTAAAGCTCCAAAGCTTGATGTGTCCTTGGTTATTGCAACTCTACAACCTAAGATTGCCTCATGAAAAATATAATTAAACACTCTCATTTTTCATGCCTTTTGATAGTATTATTTTTTTATCATCAGCTGTTTTATTCTATGACAACGGGTCCGGTTCAGCCGGGAGCAGGTTCACCTAATCAACCTGCTGCAAGTCAACCGGCGCAAACCCAACCGAGTTTAGGGACGCTTATTATTTCGTCTCCAGCGCCAGCCGCTACGCCAGTTGCACCATCTACATCAGTAGTGCCCCCTCCGGCGTTGCCTCCTGTGCCTGCAAAGTCGGCGCAGGGAACACCAGCGGCGCAAGTTTCGCCTCAGGCGGTGGCGCCACAGGCTCCCGTGACAGCTCCTTTTCCTGCTCCACAAGGGCAAAATGTTGCACCTGCTCCCATACCTGCACCGAGTTCTCAGGTGCCAGCCGCTGCGCCCAATGTCCAACAACCTCCCGTTGTTGCTGGTGCTCAACAAGGAGTGAGGCCACCGTCAGTTGCGGTCCAGCAGGGCATTCCGCAGGTTGTCGTAGCGCAACCCCCAATACCGACACCAGTAGTGCAACCAACGCAGGCTGTGCCTGAGCCACAAGTATCTCTGCCCCCAGAGGCCACGCAGGCTCTTCCAGGTTTTCCGCCGCCAGCAATTCCCGCAGCTCCTGTAGCTCCTGCTCCAACGGCTGCGCCAAAATCTGAATTTGAAAAATTGCTTGAAGAATCAAAGGGTCAGCCTGCCAAACCGAATGAACAAGTGCCGGCCAAGGAAAAGAAAGAGAAAGAGATAAAGCATATAAGAAGAAAGCCTAAAGGCGGTCTTGTTGATTTTAATTTTGATAACACCCCTCTTGTTGATGTTGTGCGGCGGTTTGCTGAAGCCAAAAAATTAAATGTTATTTTGCCACAACAAACAGCAGCCATTAAACAAAGAGTTACTTTTAAGCCTGATCATCTTCTTACGCTCAAAGATGCGGAAAAATATCTGTATCTTTTCTTGGATTATGCTGGCTATGCAGTTTCTCCTGGACAAGAATATGCCCTCGTTATAAAGGGTAAAGAAGCCGGAAAGAATCCATTGCCGTTGTATGTGTTTGACACCAATAGCAATCTCAAGGTTGAAGATTTGCCCGATAGTGATGCTCCTGTTCGTGCGATTTATTATTTTTCTAATATCAAGGTTGGAGAAACCAACGATTCTCCGGTGATAAAGATACTGCAAGATATCTTGACGGGTACAACGCCTGACTACATATTCACTGATCCACAATCGAACGGAATTGTGATGACCGATAAGTCCAGGGTTGTGCGTTCGGCGTTGCAAGTATTACGGGAACTCGATTTGGTGGGTTCGCGATATGTGTTAACCACACTCCAGCTTTATAATGCTGGAGCAGGCGCCGTGGCCGATTTATTAAAGACACAAATTCTTGCCACTCAACCTCGGGGCTTTGGCATGGAAGAAAAAACTCCCGCCGGTGTTGGTTCCTATTTTTCTACGAATATGAAAGTCGTTGCCGATGATAGAAGAAACACGCTTATTATTTGGGGCAAGGAAGCAGCGGTCAATAGATTGAGGGAATTTGTACGTGAGTATATGGATGCACCACTAGAGACCGGCAAGTCGGTATTCCATGTCTATGATTTGAAATATCTTGATGCCGAAACTTTTGCAACGGTATTAGCATCTGTGGTTCAGTCGCAAGGTATTGGTGGACCGGAGCAACAAGCGACAGCAATCCAAACTGGTGGTCCTCGGCGCTTCTTTGAAAATGTGGTAGTTCGAGCAGAAACCTACAAGCCTGCCGAAGCCGCTCAAACAGGTGGTACTACCGGGCAAGGAGATTTTGAACAATCTAGTACAGTTTCATCAACGGGGACGGTGTATAAGGGTGGCAACAGGCTACTCGTTGCAGCACAACCAGCAGATTGGGAGCAGATTAAAAAATTGATTGATCAATTGGATATTCCTCAAAAACAGGTTATTCTTGAGGTCATGATTTGTGATTATACGAGAACGGAAAATAAAAGCATTGAAAGTCAGGTGCGGAATCTTGAACGTTTCGATTTTAGGCCGGGTGTTGGTTTTCAAGCAGCGAATTTTGGCAGCGATATATTGCCTAGCCCTACGAGTACTATCCCGGTTCCATTAGAAGAAAATATTGTTGGTGATCTATTGCGATGGTTTCCAAACCCGAGTCAAACTCCACCTCCTGGACAAGAAACCATCACGTTAGTGACTCCCGTTGATCCTGGGACAGCCTTGTTGTCTTTGAATGATCCGGCTGGTACTGGAGTTTGGGGCATACTGGGGATTCTTAATACGGTAGGTTCAGCAAAAATCCTTTCACATCCTTATCTTGTCGCATTGAATAATACGAATGCTACCCTTCAAAGCAATGATATTCGTCGTTCGCAAGGAGATAACTCGAGCGCAACTGGTGGTGCGGTGACGGTGAATATTCAAGACTTCACGGCAACGCTGAGTGTTAGCTTAACCCCTAGAATAAGCTCAGCCGACCGATTGAATCTTGAGGTCCTGGTTTCTATTCAGGAGTTTAGTTCCGCTGATATAAATAATTTTACTCGTAATTCAAGAACACTTCAGACAAATGTGAATATGAGCAGCCCTAATCAAGTGTTGGTGTTGGGGGGGTTAACACGTCTCACAAAGGGTGAAGATACCAGCGAAACACCAATACTGGGACGCGTTCCCTTGTTGCAATGGTTTTTCCGATCGACCTCTGTTGTTACCACAGAAACTGAGCTTGGAATTTTTATAAGGCCAACGATTGTTGAGCCAAAAATACGGGACGAAATGAATGCTTATACAAAATCAAAAATTCTCTCTGGAACTAAGACGGATGATACGTATCAACTCGGTAATCCTAAAGACCCCATCGTGAGGTTCTTCTTTGGACTGACACCCCCTGAAGAGCCTATTGTTGAAAGCTATATGCAGGAAATTAATATTGTTCCAGCTCCAGAGATAATTAAACCGTTATCACCGGTTAAACTTGAAGAAGAAAAAATGATACCTGAAGCAGTTGGTGTTGTGAATGTTAAAGATTGAAATATTGAAAAAGTAATTGAAAATTATTCTTGCATACCACGATTAATTTCATTAATATAGATAATGGACTTTTCAATATTCACTTTTAAATAAAGGATTCATATGAATGCGTTAATTAAAGAGATTGGATCAGCATCTCATTTAACCATGGGAGTTTATGGGGATTCATGGGAAGGAATAACAGGTCATTTTGGGACATATCAGTAAAACCCTTTGTAAGTTATTTTGGTGATTATTATTTATCTTAATTTTTTTATTAAGATAAATAATAATCTATAACATTGGCTCTAAAACGAATGATTCATATGAAGACGTTGATTATAAAGAGATTGGATCAGCATCTCATCTAACCATGGGAGTTTATGGGGAAAACATGGGAAGATGCGTTTGGACATTATTTTTCAACGTGCCAGTAAAACTCGTGCCTAATTGCTGGGGAATGAAACAATTCATGTTAAATTAGAAATATTGGAACTTGTAGGGTTTATTGATAAATTTTCTGCGCTGAAAATTTTCTTGACAATGAATAAGCTTTTATGACATTATGGGTATAAGGATTGAGCGGTGTTTTATTATAAACCTAATAACGAAAGGGTAGTTCAAATGCTCCGTTCGATTTCTAAAAAGTATTTTTTTGTTTTCTTGCTTACTATTTTTATGGGAAGAGTAACTGCTATTGTTAATGAAGCAGCGAAAGATATACCGCAGCCAGAATCGTGGTCGCGTATTGAAGATCAAATCAAAAGAATGAGAGAGCGCAGAGCAGCAAATATACCAAGGCCGATCTCGATTCCACGTCCTGCTATACCGCGCGCTACTCATGGCGTGGCTAAGCTCATTTTAGATGGTAAGTATAGGCAAAAGAGCTTAAATAATCATCAGTAACCAGTAAGTCGGAAAAAATCTGGATGCTCGTCCACAAAAAATTAACCCCCAGGGAAAATGCTGTCCCGGGGGGTATTTATTTTGAAAATTGACCGTGTGCTTCAATTGTCTATGGCCAAATTGTCATGTTTTCTGATAAATAATTAAAGTAATTGCTTGACGGTCGTATAATTTTGTGACAGTATATGAATTAGAATTAAGTATTCAATCTACGATAAGCAATTAAAAGGCCAAAAAATATGTGTGAATTGAATCCCAATAAATACCCTATGTTCCTATCTTTAATGTTGTTTTTTTGTGGGGGAAATCTAGTAGCTATTCAAAGGCCTAATCCAAATAAGGGTATTAATTCAGCGTTTTCGCGTCTTATGAGAAAGATTGAATATAGAAGAAAAAATCCACCTGGCAGTAGTATTCGCACGGACATGTGTGGGAAGTTAGCATCGGCTGCGAGGAGAAACAAAAATGGTGCTGCACAAATGATGTATAATCAAGTATGTGGTAAGCAAAAGTAATACAATTTTTTTGTATTACTTTAGATAAAAGTGTTAAGCCCTGGGTTTATGTAATCAGGGCTTTTTTGTGCGTCGGGCGCACGGAGTTAAGTGAATTAGGTAGAATTGAAATCTATCGTACGCATTCTTTTCTATAGAGCTCTTCCGCTCGTTTTGCTTCCGCAGTGTTTCTGGAGTTGGCTTGTTTTATAAGTGTTTTGCAACGTGCCTCGTTTGATTTTGGGTTTGAAGAAGTTGTAGGGGCGGGAGTGAAACTTAATAATGGAATTGGATAATATGAACTGCCCCTGTGTAAACCTCCGAGATTGCCTTTTGCTTGACCTTGATTAATTGTATAAGTTCCACTCTTTTTGCCTTGCCCTGGGAGAGATTTGTTATTGAGCTTGATAATGAGTATTCCTGATTCTAAAGTCAGATTTGTCCGACCAAAGCGTGCAGAAAATTCGAATTTCATTGGGACGTTATTATTTTCAAGCCGCAGCTCTATCGCTACCGGAGAGCTATAAGTATTATAAAATGTAACCTCATATGAGCCAGACAGTAATGAAGAGCAAGTTGCAATTGCAAGTGAAGCATGTTTTAGTGAAGTCAGCATCGATTTTCCTTATTGTTTTTACCGTTTTGGCTATTACTTTTGTAGCAATACTAGCATGGATTCGATGTTGTAGCAATATCACGTTCTTGCAAGTAGGTGCTGGAAAGAAGATTTTGACATTTAATTTCATTTGCGATAAGTTAATAAAAATAAATTAACTTTGACTCTATAATGACTATCAAGAAATTTTTATCCTCTCGGCCAAGCTTTCTCAAGACGACAATCCGTTCAATTCAGTCGATTTCTAAAAAATTTATCATCTATCATTTAACAAACAATCAAAGGACGATTATGTTTTCATCTCTAAGATTAGATTTATTTGTAATCACGCTCTTGATTTTTACAATTGGATCTTCTAGTGCCATTGTACATGAAAGAGAGCATACGCAAACAAGTTTGCAGCGATATTCCAGAAATGTTTCTCCATATACTGCGCGACTGCAGCAAAAGGTGATACTGCTTAGTGATCAAAGGATTTCTCAATTTAAAAAAACGCTTCAAAAGCAAGCGCAAGAGCTGAAAGCTGCAGACGAAAAATATTGGAAAGAAAAGTTACTGAGCGATAAGAAAAAAAATGCTCTGCGGTCTCCTCAATTAAGACGTTAAATTATTTTCAAGAAGTGGTAGAAAGTTTAACAGATGAAGGATGTTTTATATTCAGAGCAATATATAAAGCGGTAAATATTACGGTAATTTTGTTTTTATTAACCCTAATACGAAAGGTAAGTGCGGAGATTGGCAACGGCAAAAAGTCACATAATGCGGCCTAACGTTTTTCATACATGCCTTTGGCAACAAATGCGCCAAAAGAAGAGAAGAAAAAATAGTGGCGTCAAAATTATTTGCCAAAGCCGCTGCCGCATGCAATGCCAATATCACCTCAAGCGATCCGAAAGGCTAGAATTGAGGCACAAAGAGCTGCAAGAAAAAAATTAGGAATTAATTTTTAAGAAGTCTTGAAATTTGCTTGAAAGATATAATGAGTATAAAAAACATTTTAATAACCCTCCTTTTTGTTTCGACAAACATCATCTATGGGATTGGATTTGTTGAAAATACATTAGTGAAAACATCAACAGGTTACGCGAGGATTGCTGATCTAAAAGTTGGCAATAAGGTCATTTGCTATGACTTTAAAGATGATTGTGTTGAACGACCAGTGACATACATTCATAAGCAAAAACATGATTCCTACTTTGAGGTCTTTATTGCTGGTGAGTTGATACGCTGCGCATCAGGTGATAAATTCTTTTTGCCTGAAGGTGGGAAATGGATTGAGGCTAAAAATTTAATGCCAGGCCAGGTCCTTCTTTCTCATTGCACTGAATTCAAGCCGATTGATTTAGTAAGAGAGATTGATGAACCAGTTGAATTATATGATATTACGGTAGAAGAATTTCATAACTTTTGTATATCAACAAATGACATTCATGTTCACAATTGGTTGCCGCTTGTTCAATTGACAATGACATGGACGCCAGGAATCGGTGTGGCCATAACGGGTGCAGTTGGAATGCTGGGAGCAGCAGTTGGAGGCGTCTTTTGGTCGAGCTCGAAAGAAGCAGAAAAAGAAGCGATATTCAGACGTATGGAAATTGAGAACGCAATTCCTGACGCAATGAAGCGACCAAAGCGGCCATGTGATAAATTCAATCCACAAGACACCGATTGTTATTATGAAGATGCTTTTTATCATCACTTTAATAGTGTGGGAAATAATTCTGGTGGAAAAAGCAAAGCGCCACAAGATGGGCTTGGCGCATTACACAATTCGGTGAGAATAGATAAGTATGGTAATTCCGCAGAGAGAATCGGGGTCAGCCATGGTGAATTTGTGGTACTTGATTATACTTGTCATGACTCATATGGAAACTGTAAATTTCATGGACACGTTCGAGAATGGAAAGAACTTGATGACGGTATGAAAAGAAGGCTAAAGGAAGCAGGAATAATAACCTGGAATGGAAAGAATAATTATAAAATAATAAGGGGAGGTAAAAAATAATTGAATGATATGTCTATTGACTTTTGTCTTGATGAGCAAGAAGGTTTATCATTAAAAACTTCGCATAGTGAAGCGCTTATTCGATTTAGCCAAGTCGAAATTATTTTTTATGACAATTTGGGAAATGACTATAAATTGTACTCTGATAATATATTCCGTGCGCTAATAAAGTTCGAAGATTTATTGCGGGCTGTTTTAAGTTATAAATTTGTACTTAATAGCTCGATAAATCCTACAAGTCGTTCTCAAGATATTGGTTATCTGTGGAATGAAACTCTTCGAGATAAGGACTATATAATTAAAAAAATTGGCGAAGACGGGATTCCATATTGGGCTGGAGAGAAGTATATTTTATGGTTAGTAAATAAGCCTAGGTTAACGACTTGGTTATATAACTGGGATAATAAAATAATTTTTGAAGTGACACCAAATTGGAATTATGATGAACCCAAGAAAAATAAGAACTATATGACTTATGAAAAATTTCTCAAAAATTATAAACCATGTCTTTTTAAAGAAATACCCAAAGAAACCGCGGAGACGTGGTTAAAACAAGTTCAAGAACTTCTTGCTGTCATTAAAATTAATGATCGCAAATATCTTAAAATTCCTTGTGATTTCTGTGCAGAAAATGAATAGGATGAATAGAGTTCTAAGAAAAAACGAGGAATTAAAGCTTAAGAAGTATCTCGGAGTTCTGTCACGGTAAATGAAATATCAGAATCACCACGTAGAACTGGGATTAGTCGTGTTGAATTTGGGTAATTAATTATACTTGTCATGATTCATATGAAAATTGCAAATTTCATGGGCATGTTAGGGAATGGAAGGATCTGACTCCAGGTATGAAGGAAAGATTAGCTGAATCCGGAATTATAAAATGGAATGGAAAAAATAATTATAAAATTATGAGGGGTGGGAAAAAATAATTTATGGATAGGGAAGTTATTTACTTTTATCTTTTCAAGAATGGCTTGAACTAGAAGTTTCCACGAGCAGAGAACATCTTGTTCGATACTGTGAAGTGACCTCTTTTACAAGCCCCATTTCAAGGTCATCAGCTCTATCATATTCTCCTGTAACGTTTTCCATTAATGCTAGCATCGCCATAAATCTCGCTTCTAGATGGGGATTCTTGTCTAGCAACTTCAGTAATTGTTCTCTGTTATTACTTTTTTCACTCACAACTTTTCCCTTTTTGATATAGCTTATTACTTAGTTCCTGTCATCAATTTTAAGTACTTCCCATTCTATGTCAACTCAACTAACAGATTTAATTACACCCGGGCCTGTGCGTGAGTTTGACATAAGTACGTGAATTTTTTATGATTTCAGCACTATTCATTTCGTGGCCCTTATGAGAGGAAGAATATAATGAAACTAAAAGTTTTATCGCATGTAAGATTTTTTGTGCTTGTATCAATAATCTTACTGAATTCTAATTATGCTTATTCTTCACATGAGGAGTATTTAAACTCAAAGAAGTATCTTTTGAATGACGCTTCGGATAGCAATTTTTTTGAGACAAAACTTGTAGGAGCCAAGAGTGCTGGACCAGCGCAACAGGGCGACTCGGTAGCATTATCCGCTGATGGCACGACATTAGCTATTGGGGCACCAGGTGATGACGAAAACACCGGGGCGGTCTGGATATTCACCAGGTCAGGATCAATGTGGATTCAGCAGGGACCCAAGCTTGTAGGGACTGGGAGCGTTTTGGGGGCCAGTCAAGGTGATTCCATCGCATTATCTGCTGACGGCAATACATTGGCCATTGGGGGACCAGATAATAATGATAAGATGGGAGCGGTGTGGGTATTTACAAGGTCTGGATCAACATGGAATCAACAAGGATCAATGATCGTGACGAAACCAATTTTTGGTACCCGACAAGGAAATTCGGTAGCATTATCTGCAGACGGTAATACCCTAGCCATTGGGGGACCGGGGGATGGATCTGATGTTGGGGCCGTATGGATACTCACACGATCGGGATCTACGTGGCGCCAACAAGGCCAAGCGCTGGTTGGATCGAACAGTAGTGAAGATGCATCTCAGGGTGAATCCGTTGCATTATCTGCCGATGGTAATACTTTAGCTGTCGGGGGACCTCTTGATTATGTCGCGACTGGTGCGGTATGGATATTCACACGATCAGGGTCAACGTGGAGCCAACAGGGACAAAAGCTTGTGGGATCTGGTAACATACAAGTTGCTATGCAAGGCGGTTCAATCGCATTATCTGCGGATGGAAACACTTTGGCTATCGGGGGGCCTATGGATAATGACAAGACTGGTACAGTATGGATATTCACACGATCAGGATCAACATGGAAGCAACAAGGCACAAAACTTGTGGGAACTGGCAGCACAGGCGCTGCTTGGCAGGGTTCCGAATTGAATTTGTCGGCAGATGGTTACACCCTGGCATTTGGTGGACCGTTTGATAACAATGCCGTTGGAGCAGTATGGATATTTACACGATCGGGATCAGTGTGGAACCAACAAGGATCCAAGCTTGTTGCGACTAATAGCACGGGACCTGCAATGCAAGGTACTGGAGTAGCCTTAACAGTTAACGGTACCATCTTAGCTGTTGGAGGACCAGGTGATGATGACAATACTGGGGCGGCTTGGATATTTGATTAAGAATGTTAACGCAATTCGATCTACAAAAACTAATTATTGCTTTTGATTAAGTTGTCCACTTATCCTTATGATTGTTTCATTTCAAGAGGGTGTGATGTTATTAACTAAAATTTTGTTGAGCATTTTTTTAATCTTTATAAATGATTAGAATCAAGTGAATGTTGCCTAAAGATTCTCGAATCCCATAGAGTTCCTCCTAATTCGTCAGCCCCAATTTCAATAGCTTTTTCACCCGATAGTTTATATATTGCAACAGCTGCTGCATACGGACCTATAACAATATTTACTCAAGACAGTGGCACAATCAGTAATGCCACATCCTATCCTTTACCGTCGGATCCAGGAGGATGCATCAGCTCAGTAACTTTTTCACGAGATGGTAGATACCTTTTTGTAGCTGATCCGGGAAGCGAGTTTGTAAACAGTAACATAATAATATTCGAAGCAAACAACGGGATATTGAGCAATGCTACGAGCCATCCGGTATCGGGTGCAATGCCAGCAATAGCACTTTCAGCTGATGGTATGTATCTAGCAATGATTGAGGGCGATGTGTTTGGTCGATCAGTTACCATGTTTAAGCTAGTTGATGGTCAACTGCAATCATTGCAGCAGTACCCCCTTAAAAGCAAATTTTCTTTTTACAGTAACTTTTTCTCCCGATGGAGCATGTCTCGCTATTAGCAGCAATTCCGCAAGCAACGCTGATTCAGGCGAGATCACTGTATTTAATGTAGCTAATGGCACACTTACCCAAGAAAATCAGTATTATTTACCAAAAAAATATTCGCCTTATGCCATTGCATTCTCGCAAGACAACTCCTATTTTGCTGCTACACATTTACCTTTCAGTCATATTCCGCATAACGATATAATTTTATTTTCAGTAGATGGTTGTAAATTAACAAATGCAACATCCTATACTTTGCCAAATAACGCAACAAGTGCTTCTTCATTGTCATTCTTTTTCAACGGCAAATGTTTAGCAGTTGCCATTGAAAATGGTACAGTAGCATTCAATGTTACTAGCGATGGTCTGGACGAAGGAACCTTATATAAAATAGGGCAACCTACTCAACCGTGTAGCCTTGATACAATAGCATTTTCTTCCAATGGCTACTTTGCAACGGTAAATTCGGATGATGGTATAACCCTTGCCAGTACTGATTGCTCAAATACCAATCCTTAGAGCATTTTTATTCTGGTAATAACACGTCGTGGTAAATAAATCATCGTTTTTTTATATTATCACTGAGAGCCACCTTTTGTAAGATATTGAAAATTGAAGATTAGCGTCGATAAAGCCCATAAAATTGTGTAAATTGGCCCGAGCATAAAAGCAGAAGAGGGCCATCAACCTTCGTGTTAAGATAATAACAACAACACAAACACCAAGGAAGAAGGCCCAATATGGATGGTACCATGAGACCGAAGAGATGGCAAGAAGCATTGATCAATCAGGATGATTTTATGCTCTAGACTTATCTTTAAGATTTGCCAGGAAGTACTTGATGTCGACTTTGACAAGTTTATAGGAGCTTAAGCATATGAGCGGACAGATTCCAGAAAAGGATACCGAAACGGCCACTACACAAGGCAGCTGAGCACACGGGTGGGCGCCTTGACACTGGCAGTGTGCCGCGATCGTGAAGGGGAGTTCCAGCCTGAGCTCTTTACAGATACAATGAAGCTAAAAGCATTGATGCTTGTGATAGCATATATGTACTTCAGGTGTGAGTACCCGCAAAGTGAATCATATCATGCAAGAGCTGAGTGGGACATCCATATCCAAAAGCCAGGTCAGTAGGCTGGTATGTCAGCTTGATCATGATCTGCAGGAATGGCGAGAGCGGCCACTCAACATATCATATCGATACTTGGTTATTGATGCGCGATATGAAAAAGTACGCGAGAATGGCTCTGTTATCAGTAAGGCAGTTGTGGTGGTGATTGGCATCACGCATGAAGGGATACGAGAAGTGATAGGTTGTTGGGTGGTCAACAGTGAATCATACGAGGCTTGGGATGATTGCTTTAAAGGACTGAAAGAAAGAGGTCTGACTGGGGTTGAGTATGTCGTGACTGATGATAACAAGGGGCTCCGCAAGGCGCTGGGAAAGTACTTCCAGGAAGTGAAACAACAACGGTGTCAGGTACACTTCATGCGCAACCTTATAGACAAGCTTGCCAAGGTTGATCAGCCACTTACCATAAGACTTATGCAAGACGTGTTTGCTGCTGAAACGAAAGAGGATGCAATGGCTCGGCTACAAAAAGTCTATGCGTTCTTACTCAGCAAGAGAAAAGAATCGGTAGTGCAATGGCTTGAAGAGAATGTTGAGGAAACATTGACCGTGGTTGAATTGCCACCTGAACATCGCAAAAAAATGAAGTCGACCAATATGCTGGAGCGGCTTAATCAAGAATTGAAAAGAAGGTCTCGGGTGGTGCGCATCTTCCCCAATGCGGATAGTTGCCTGAGGCTCTCGAGCGCGATATGTCAGGAAATATCAGAGAGTTGGGGCAATAGAAAGTATATTGATATGCATGTATGAGGTGACGATGCCGACACATAAATGAAACAGGATATGACACCCTTCGGGTGTGCTGTTGGTGCTTGCTTAAAAAGCTGCGCAACAACTCAACTAAATTGAAATCATTCCATGTCTTAAATCACGAAGTTGAAAGTACACAAAAATTGGGACTTGACTGATTAGTGTCTCATGGACATGGCCACATTTGCTGATTAAATAGGGAATATCCATGATGAAATGATACGCTTCACGAGACTTTTGCCATGGTTACTTTAAAACTTTTTGACCAAATTCAAGCCAATATTGAGAAAGTCATTCATGAAGTGCCGCCGGTGGGGGCTGTTCTTTGGAGCGAATTAATTAAACTTCATCCGGCCGACATAGCAGAGCTTCTTTCATATTTGAACGATGAATATATTACCCAACTTTTTGTGAAATTTGATCTTCAACTCAAATTAAAAGTTTTTGAAGAACTGAGCGATGCCTTGAAACTTATTTGTCTTTCTGCAGTTTCTGAGAACGATCGAGCGCATCTTTTAACGTCACTACCTTTAACAGACTTGATTGACTTTTTAGATGAATTATCTGATGTAGAACTTAGTCAGTATTTGAAGTTATTACATAAACGAGAGCGCGAAACGGTATTATCGTTGCTTAAATTTGACCCCGAATCAGCCGGTGGAATTATGGACGCAAACGTTTTATCGTTGCGTGAGAACTTTACTATTGAACAAAGTATACACATTTTGCAAAGATTAGAACCGAATCGAGATCTTTATCAAAAGATTTTTGTTACGAATGCCCGAAATATCCTTGTGGGCAATATACATTTAGAAGATCTTGTTCTTAAAAGTTCAAAAACAATTCTCAAGTCTATTTTAAGACAAAATACCGTGGAAATATTTGTTGATGAGGATCAAGAAGCTGTTGCACAAAAAATGATTCACTATTCTCTTACTATAGCCCCCGTAGTAGGAGATAATGGAATATTTCTAGGAGTTATTTCAAGTGAGGTACTTGTTTCCATTGTAGAACAAGAAGCTAGCGATGACATTTATCGAATGTCAACTATTTTTCCTATAAGGGATAATTATTTTAAAACATCTTTTTATAAGTTATTTGTGGAGCGAAGTTCAATTCTCATTATATTGTTGCTTTTTCAAACCCTTTCAAGCATTATTGTTTGGCATTATGAGGCGCTGCTGGCTGGATTTTTAACCTATTTCTTGTCAATGTTAATTAGTACGGGCGGGAATGCGAGTAGCCAAACGTCAGCTTTAGCAATTCAAGGAATGGCAACAGGTGAGATTAATGAAAGAACCAGACTGCGTTTTATATGGCGCGAATTTTTTATGGCCATATTCATTGGTATCGTTGTGGGGTTTTTTTCTTTTATTCGTATATATTTAACTTATCATCACCTTATTGGGAGTATAGCGGTAAGCCTATCGCTATCGATAATTATCATTGTTTCAATGACCTTTGGTTCGTGTATGCCATTTCTTTTAAAACGGCTGTCAATTGACCCTGCCTATTCAGCGGGACCTTTGCTTACTACGTTGATTGACGTTATGGGACTTCTCATTTATTGCTTGGTCTGTCAGCTTTTTTTTGGATAATCGAAGATGGGGATTGCTGGCAAAGGATGGGAAAGTGCGACAAACTGAGCATCTTTATATAAAAATCACATTTCAAAATTTGAAGATTAAAGATACAGAATTTGATTTCAATCAAAAGAGCAAAATACATTTCTAAAATAATCATGCCCCAATATTCGCTCGCATTGTTGAACGAATGGACCTTGAAATGCTACCGCTGTTCCCATGTTGTCATAGTAATATAACTGGCGAAGTTTAGTTATTATTTTTGTAAACTTTAGATATTTATCACATAAGTAATGACATAAGGCGAATATGGGTATTGTCGGCAATAGGGCGATAAAAGGTTGCCAATGTGATTTACTAAAAAATGCTTTTCCAAGGTCAGGTCTAATAAAAAACATGCCCAATCCAAAGACATAAATCAAAACCAAGCTTTTAAAATCATTCAAGCCAAAATACGATGAAATGTTTGCGTATATATCGTTCTCATATCCAAAAACCTCTAGACCTGTCGCCGGAAATATTGTTTTAAAAAGGTGGGCTTTTTTCTTGATTTCATCAAAGCTTCCTTTGAATGTAGAACATCCATATAAAAAAATTTTAAGATGCGAATGGATAAAAGGGCGAAGTACACTGAAAGCACGAGCCAGCTTTTTACTGGTAAATTCATTGAAAGACATATTACCAATATATAATCCCTGATCATCTGATGCACCATGGCCTGCAAAAATGATATGTGTTATTTTTATATTTTTGTGCTTGATTAATATTTCTTCCAATTGGTCAGAGAAAGAATCGAGATATGAAAATACTGGAATAATTGTCGCCTGAATGTTTTGTTCCAAAAATGCATTTTTGAAAGTATGCATCAAACCACTAACTTTAATCTGTTTACAGCTTTCTGTGGGAGGAAACGCATAAACAAGGAGAATGGTTGCATGTTTATTTTCGAATGATCTATTGTGATTATGATCAATTATTGTACCGATTATTACAACTAGTAAGCTTAATAATATTTTCTTCATAAGTGAAACAAATATTCCTTTAGCACAATTTGGGTGCGATAATTAAATAGTCTGGTGTTGCAGTTTTTTGGGGAAGAATCCGAGCGTTCCACTTGCATCCTTGTCTATCTGCAACGATACAAGAATTATATCAAATATGCTTATTTTTAAATCCATTATCAAATTTTTTGTTTCGGCAAATGTTAGATATAATGCGATCGTGTTTAGAGTTTTTTCTGCCTCTTCAAAGTTCTGATCTAATGCTTATTTTTGTCCTTTAATAAGATCAACTGAAATCTTATCAAATCCCTCTAAATTGTTTTCATCATAAATGACCAAGGTTACTTCATGTTCATATTCAGCGTCGTTTATATGCTCATGTTGCATAGGTTTTCCAAAGTTTTTAATCAATTCTGAGAGGTCCTGGTGCATTTCTTTTGCTTCAGAGATTGTTAGGTATAATGTAATTGTTTTTAAAGGTTTTTGTGTATCTATATCAAGAATTTTCATTTCCCAACCAAAATGGCTTGTCAATCATTAATAGTATGCTCATTTATTATCTTTTTTGAAATTGTATCCAAACCATTGAGATCGGCTTTGTCATACACCACTATGGTAATCTCGTGCTTGTATTCAGCGTCATTTATATGAATATGATCATTTTTTTTATTCTGTTGAATAAGGTCTTTCAAAAGATCGCACATTTCCTTTGCTTCATCTTTTGTTAAATATATCGCAATATTTTCTAAACTTTTTTGATGATCAACATCTAATAGTTTCATCTTTTTTCCAATTTATTTATGTGGTACATCGTGAGGGTAAATTCTAATTCCTTGCCATTCGCCATTTATTAATTCTTCAACATGAGAATGTAGGTTCTCATGAGGAAAGGGACGATTTATATCAAATCTTACTCTTTTTAGTCCATCAGCTGATAATAATATGATATCTCCAGCTTTATTTTTAATAAGTCTTGAAGTTGGACCAAGCCAGTCTAGTATTTTGCGAGAGAGGTTTTCTATTTTATTATTTGTTGTTGAAAAGTCGAAGCCATTGTAATTTTTTTTCCATGGATCATCATCAGGATTCCCAGCTGCAGCATATGGCCTTTTTGTACTTGATGTGAAATCTGATTGACTATTTTCTTCAGTTGCCTGACTTTGTGTGGCGCCATTTGATTCTATATTAAAACCGTGCTCTTCTTTAAAATATTCCCTTATCGGTACTTTATCAAATTCAAGATATGGTTCAGGAAGCTTGCCAGGACTTTTAAGGTAGGCTATTCCTACGCCAATTAAACCGCCAATAATTATCCCTCCCGTTATAGTAACAGGTCCAAAGAAAGAACCAGCAGTTCCTCCAGCAACTGCGCCCGTCCCAAAAGGAACACTTAACCCAAGACTAATAACTGGTAGAGACATATTATGGGCTAGAACGGAGTGCCGGCCAACAAAATAAGTATGAGTTCCCTTAACATGGATTAATATGATATTTAGTGGTTCTTCAATGAATTCAATGCCAGTAATCGGTAATAAAACATTGTTGGCAGTGAGAAGCTTATCCCCAACTTTCAGCTTGTAAGCAGGAATCCATCTCTTTAATGTACAGTGTTTGCAGGAAGGTAGAGCAAAAAACTCCTGTGATGGGGTGCATGCGATTTCATCTTGCTGAGAGTTATTGAGATAGATTTTAATGTAACAGTTAGTTTTTCCGTAAGTCGCTGCTTTAATACGAGCGGTGACAAGCTTTTTCGAAAAGAAAGAGTAACTTCTCAGTTGCAGTGTCCTTTTTTTTCTAAAAATGCTGACGATGTGATTCAATGGCATGTATGACTTTGCCGTTTTTATGAGCGTATTTGTTCCAAATCCATGACCATAGACTTTGATATCGGAAAATAGTTCCAAAAAAACAATGAATAAATAAATAGATTTATAAGACATACATCGTTGCATGATAGCCTCTTACGTTAAGGGAATTTAGCATGAAAGTAAGTTTTATGATTTTGAATAAAAATTGACCGGGAAAAGTGATTATATCCATGAGAGCATTATTTTATGAGTTATCGTCCAATGATTATATAATAAGTAGGATTAAGTGCAAAAAAATTATACGTGAGTCTGGCAGGCATTATTTAGGGCATCCAGGTTGTCCCTAAAAGTATAAGCAGATTGAAAATTCA
>CAVOUX010000004.1:0-410261 GCA_963699715.1 uncultured bacterium | reverse complement strand
AGCAATTACGGGCTTTTTTAAAAAATTTCTCGGTTGAATGCTCAATACATCACTTTTGTGAAAACGAGAATTTTAAGAATAATGGTATTTTCCAGTCTTCTTGTATGATTGATAGTAAGCATAGAAACATACAATGATTGGGAAGGAACACTATGTCATTTCTCTTTAAAGCAACCTTAGTTTTCGTTTTGTCACTCACAGGCCTCGCGTCAGCAACTATTAAAAGTGAACAGCGACCATCTGAAAAAATTGAAACGACTTTTGGCATGATAAAACCCGATGCTGTGGCCGCTGGAAGAACGGGACAAATCCTATCGCTTATCGAGCTTAATAAATTCACGATTAATCGAATCAAAAAAATGAACTTTTCTCAATTACAAGCAGAGCACTTTTATTGCGAACATAAAGAAAAGCATTTTTATAGAGATCTCATCAACTACATAACCTCAGGCCCAATAATCGCATTAGAACTGCAAAAAAAAGACGCTGTTAAAGAATGGCGAGAGCTCATGGAGTAACCAATCCTTCAAAAGCGGCAGTCGGAACATTGCGACGAATGTTTGGTTCTGATGTAACACATAATGCAGTACATGGCTCTGATTCAGCAGAAAATGCGCAACGAGAAATTGCAATCATTTTTAAAGATTAATAATCGGAAGGCTACTTGTCTTCAGCGCCTTTATTGACAAGCCATTCGATTAAACCGAGATTATCATTGAGATCTGCGATATGCAGTGCAGTATCGCCTGATTTATCTAAAGGAGCATTTAAATACTTCTTAGTTTTGCTTAAGATAGTTTCTGCAAAGGGCATCATTGAATACTTTCACAACTCAGCTGGGCTCTGAGTTTCGTTGCAGCTTCAATTTGTTGATTAAAACCAATAATTAGTCTTTTGTTTATATATACCCTGAAAATACTCTCCTGAATCATTGCTTATTTCCTAAGAATCCTGGTATCTTTATAGTAATAACTGAAGAAAAAAAAGGAAAACTCATGAAAATAATTAACTTTTTTACACTCACTCTCCTTTCAAGCACAATAATAGGTTTGAGTGCGATGCCTGAAAAAGTAATCTTACCTTCGGAAGAATGCATAAACAATGCAAAGAACAAGCTAGAGACGGGCGAAATAACCTCTTCTCAATTTGAAGCAGAAAGAAATGCTTGCCTGACAGAGATGATACGCTAGCGATCATATGATAAAAGATGAAAGTCGTTTCAGTTTTATTATCTCAAAAGGAGAAGGAACATGTCTCATAAAATAAAACTGCCCTTGTTTATTATAGCTATAATCATATCACATGTTCTGAATCCAACCATTGAACAGCTTTCAGAATGCTTGAGTGCCTATGACTTATCTATTTCAAGCAACAGAGCAACATTGACTAAAAATCAGCAAGCCGATTATGATCGCTGTAGACAATTGGCCTTTACTACTCAGCCACACTAGGGAGGATGCATCATGAAAGAGATGATTTTTTGCTGGCTAACAGGAATAACATTAGCACTTATATTGCTGGCTCTTGGGCCGATTCACCCTTCAGAAAGCGCGTCTTCTTGCCATGAAATGAAAAAGCACTATGACAAAGGCACACTTTCAGGTGGTAATCTGAAATATTATAGAGATTATTGCAGCGTTTAATTAGATACTTGCCCTTCGTTTTTTCTGCAGCTTAGATGAAAGACTCTGCCCATTTTTCCCCATCAGATTTTGCAAAAGATAAAAAAAGAATTCACGGTCCTGTCCTTCAACAACTGCCTGTTCATGAGCCTCTGCAAGTGCTATAGGATATCCGTATCCCTTTATAGCTTGATCATAGATCATTGAGCATACGAGATTTAATTTATTATTTTGCATGGCAATCCAAGCCGGAATCTCAATCCGAGCAATCTCGTGACCCGTGTTCATATAAAAAAAATGAGGCTGACTGTGGCTGGGGTAACGTGAAATAAGAGCCGAACGACTCGAAAATATGGTCGATCGTTCTCCAGGCTTCAATACAGCTTGCATAATATCAGAGTCAACAATCTGCTTAAATGAAGCATCTTGACCATGATGTTCTGCAACACATTTAAGCACATTTATCAGTTCTTTGCTCTTTGAAAGGCTGATATAGCCGACCATAAAAATGTCATGCTCAAAAAACTGCTCTAACAATGCGATATAACGAGGAAAAAAATCAAGTGAACCATCACCTTCCAATGAAGGTAAATGCCAAAAAATGAGTGACCCATCCATCATGAAGAGAAGGGGTTCTTTAGATTTCTTGAGTGATTTGGCATATTCCAATCCTGACTGCAATTCTAATTCTGTTCGATATGCATTAACCATCTCAGGCGTAACCGTGTTATCATTTTCATCGGAACCTAACGTGATAAATGGTTTTGAATCAAAGAAAACATCGCTACGATCTAAACCGTAATAAAAATGAGCTTGACCTATATTAATAAGAAAACAATCTATTCCCTGATGCCGATCGGGATAAATTTGAGAGCCATCAAAGGCAACCGCATGATAAAAGGAACATGCATTAATTGCATAATAACTACCGACAGCATCAACCCACGTTGGCACAGGAAACAGTGACTGCATTGATACCAGGGCTGCAAGATCTTGCTGATTAACAGCTAATTGCCATAATCTCAACGCTCGTTCACGTTCGCTTAGAAGAGCATTAGAAAACTGAATTGCTTTTGTGGATAGTTCCTCAATAATTTTTGCTCGATTAAGCACCAATGCCCCTTTTTAATGCATCCAAACTTATTAACGCACATTTCATGCGATAGGTACCCAATTTAATGCACATAAGATCCAACATCATGGCTTGAGTCATATTCTTTATGACATCAATGTGTTTACCATAGGCGTACTCGACAAGCAATGAAGCGGCAGCTTGACTTATAAGACATCCGTTTCCATCCTGTCTTATATCGACGATCTTATCGTGCTAATCAAACCAGATAAGGTGACGGTGTCACCACACGAGGCATTATGAATACTTTCTATAAAACCAGGTTTAACCGAGCTTACCACGATATCGCGGATAGCGATAATGATCCATTAATAGGGAATAACATAGGGGACACTAACTAATTCTTGTAATATGCAAAATCACTCACTATACTAAAAAAGCCTCACAACGCAGTAAGTGAGATGCTTTCATTCCGTTTTATGGTAGCATAAAATGGATGGAAAAGAAATGATACTCTTCATAGTCAATTTCTTAGGGATATCATGAAAAATATATTACAGAGTGCTTTTATTTTTTTTCTTCTTTTGGGCACCACAAAACAGATTGATCTGAAAGCCCTTATTTGGGACATTGGACATACCCTTTTTAAGCCTTCAAATAATTCTATAGCACCTCACCTGGGATACTGGGACTGTTTGTGCGTATACTTTAAACATGGGGGCAATTGCCAAAAAGTATTGGGCGAAATATTCATGGATATCTTGACTGAACCAGGAGAAACAAGAGAGGAATTTGCTCCCAAAGATCCCGACGGCCGACCATTACCTCGTTTGCTTGTCCATTGGTTTGAGGGTAAGCTCTTTTCTGAAGAAGTTTTAGAAAAGGCTATGGAACAATGGAAAAACTATAAAAAAACAATCAGCAAACGCAAACGGCGTATGATTGGAAATACACTTCAATGGATGTTTGATCCATCCCTTTTTGCTGAAAGCATGAAGCCAATACCTCAAGCAGTAAAACTTTTAAAAGATTGCAGCAGGGCAAAAGAAAATGGAAAATTAAAAAACAGCCTCTATATCATCTCAAATTTAGACGCCGAGTCATTTTCACTCATGTATAAAAAACAGGCCAACAAAACGGTTTTTAACTATTTCAAACCTCAAAATATTTATATTTCAGCTTTTTTAAGAGATGTCAAACCCCGTCCCTCATTCTTTAAGCATTTATTAAGACGAGCTGACCTCAATCCCAATGAATGTATTTTCATTGATGATCAGATTGAAAATGTAAAGTCGGCGGAATTATGTGGACTCACTGCCCTGCATTTGAAAGATGGTAATTATAAAACCATACGCGATGCATTGAAAAAATACGGGGCCTTATAATTTTCGTGCTCGAAAGACTATCGTGGATGACGCAGCATCTGATTTGGCCAGCGTGTGGTCGTCATATATGGTTACTTCTGTAAAACCTGCGGCTTTAAGCATCATCTCAAATTCATGCGGTTTATACCATCGCCATTCAAAGTCATGTGATTCAAAACTTTGGTTTGATTGCTCACAGATTCTAAGACTAAAATGTCCCTTTTTTATCTGATTAAGAAAATCATAATAAAATTGCTGCGTAAAAACAACTCGTTGACCATGCCACTCGATCTCGACACTTTTACAATGTTCTTCAATATCCTGATGGTTGGGAATAAAGAGTGATATGAGCAGCTGGCCTCCCGCCTCAAGATGCTCATAAAAACATCTTAACGCCTTCTCAGCGCTTTTTTTATGAGATAATAACATAAATGAGCATGAAGGGATAAAAATCGTTTTAAATCGATCCTTAAGGTCGAAGGTGACCATGTCCTGGCAATAGATCATGATCGCTGCAATTGCCCGCTGTCGTGCCTTAGCAGCGCATACGTCAATGATATGCGGTGAACAATCCAAGCCAGAAACATCGAATCCTTCTTCAAGTAAGGGAATAAGAAATTGCCCCGTTCCACACCCCAATTCGAGAGCTGGTCCAGGTAATTGAGTTAAAAAATGACGATAAAAGTCATACTCATCTTCGGAATATGAAAAAAGTTCGTCATAAAGCTCAGCTATTAATCCGGTAAAAGCCTGCACAGTTGTTTTATTCATATAAATAATTAACTCTATCTCACTATTCGAATGTGACTAGCAATCTCTTGTAATGTCTCGCAATTAAGCTTAAATCGTTTAACGGTACTTATCAATGCTTACGCATCTCGAGTTTAAGCTCGGGATGCATCGTTTTAGAACCCATCTATAAATACGCCAAGAAAATTATTCTCCCGCCATTTAGGCAAGCGTAGGCCCGTCATTGACGCAACAGTCGTTGACACAATTTTCAATTTATCTATGGTAACAAGAGAGCTACCGAAGGAATTAGTATGTCAGCACAAACAGTGTCTCGCTCTAATTCTTTGGCAATGCACTTTACCTGTTCATCATACTATTTGAAGGGATATTACATGATTAACCATCGATTTCGTATCTTAACCCTTATCATTTTTGGAATAGTATTATTCTTTATTCATTGCCCTCTTAAAAGCATGGAGCAAAAACATTCTTATTGGATGCGAAACACAAGAAAAAAACCTTCGGCTAAACCAGTAAAAAAAATTAAAAAGCAAAAAAAAGTAGTCGGTAAGAAAAATCGACACGTAATAATACCGCTTACTCAAACTAAAAAAATATTCAGCAAAATATGCGTTTATAGTATTACTGAAGGAAAGTATCCACACTTAATCACTGAAATTATTGAACTGTTAACACTGCTTTCGCCTACGGAATTAATCACGCTCCGCTATGAAGGCAGAACACCGCTTCATCATGCCATTCATGTTAATGCACCATTGAATCTTATCGAAAAATTACTTGCTCATTATGCGGCTGTCAACAGGCTACCTCAAGCATTTATTCCCGATGAAGAAAGCAATACGCTCTATCATAAAGCCATGAAATATGCCCAAGCTAATGTAAGTGGCGCTGCTTTGTTAAAAATATTGATAAAATATGATACTCATGTTCACGAACATTTGTTGACACCAAACTTTGAGGCTCGTCTGCCCGTCGATTACGTACATGAAATTACCGATGAAGCTCAACGTGAAGAAATCATGCACATGCTTATTAAACAAGGCTCAGTCCCGATGAATCCATCTCCTATGCATTCAATATCTGCTCCAGAGAGATTGACCGATGGCTTTATTTCATAATCTGAAGAGCAGAAATGTCTGAAAAACCCCCATAAAACCGTTGACTATTTGAATTTTTATCAAGTATTATTAGGTATATAGATAAATATAATAAAAAATGTAGGATACCATATGAATATGATATCATTCTCACTGATCATACTTTTCTCTAGTTCAATGCTATTAAATGCATTTGAAGAGCATAAACAAATCAATCCCTGCGCTAAAAAATGCCATGCCTATGAGGCTTGTAAAACTCATAGAGAGTGCGTAAAAAAATACAAAGGCGCCTGCATCAAAAATCCGCACCTTGGAGATTGTCAAAAATGCAATGAAAAAAGTGCTGCTTGTTTGAAGTGCTGGAAAGCTTGCCCAAAAGAGAATCATTCAAAATAAGGAATAGTCATAATGAACATCAAAAAGGAGACCCTAATGAAACTTTTTCATACAATCGCTTATGCGCTCATCGTCCTGTCACTCTATAGCGGGATTTCGCTTTTAGAGGCTGCGACAAAGAAAAAACCAAGCCGAGTTGCTCAAACGACAAGAGAGAGAACGCCTTTGACGAAAGAACAATACCTTGCTCGTTGTGAAGCACGCTACGATTGCCGCGAAAACTGCTCACCGTGTAAAACTTATAGCCAATGTTTACACAACAAGATGCAAGGCAAAAAAGGCAGAAATGTACTAAGAGACGCGGTTAAGTCATGTAAAGCAGATCGCAAAAAATGCACCTCATGCAATCGTGAATGCATGAAAGCATGGCGCAATTCTCAAAGAACTACTCAAGAAACGCCAAGTAGAAGATCTGAAACAGCCAAAAAAAGTGCTGAACCATCAGTTTGGAGTCGTATAAAAGAGGGAGTAACAAAGCCTCTTTAATGAAGGCTTTTTACAAGCTCCTTTATAAGTCTAGAGCCCCTTTTATAAAGGCGGGCTCTAGCTCCTTTTAGAGTGATTAAAATAGAGCATAGATTCTTTCAATAAATTGATGAAGGCGTCAATTTCAGCAAGCGTATTGTATCCATAAACACTTGCCCTTATTGAGGATGACAACCCTAAACGCTTGTGAAGTAACTGAGCACAGTGGTTACCAGCGCGGACAGCAACAGACTGTCTATCAAGATATGCCGCCACGTCATGTGGGTGGATTCCCTCCACCATAAAACTTACAAGATGCTCACGGGAGCTTCCTTTATATGGTCTCAAAAGAGTAACTTGTGAAAGGGATGTCAATTGTCCAATGAGACTGGACATTAATTCCATTTGGTAACTCGACAATTCATCAAAGTTGCTCTGATCAAGATAGGAAAGAGCTGCCTTAAATCCAATTATTTCTGCGACCGCAATGGTTCCTGCTTCGAGATTGTGAGGAAACTCTTTCCACATTGACTCTTGATAGCCAACATCCGTCACCATGCCACCACCAAGATTATACGGTTTCATTTGATTGTGAAGCTCGGGCGTTACATAAAGAATGCCGACGCCGGTGGGTCCCAACATTTTATGTGCAGAAAAAACCAAAAAGTCGCACGACAAATTCTTCATACAAATCCGTTGCTGAGGAACAGACTGAGCAGCATCTACCAATATACGTGCACCGACTGCATGAGCCTTTGCAATTATTGATTCTAAAAAATCGGGTTGGTTGGACAAGGCATTAATATTGCCTAGAACGTTAGAGTGAGAAGTTATCGATACAAATTTTGTCCTTGCTGTTATAACATCATCGATGGAACGAGCAGTTATAGTACCATCAAAATTAAGCCGAATCCATCGAACCATTGCTCCTCGTTCCCGAGCAACTCTCTGCCAAGGGAGAATATTGGCATGATGATCAAATTCAGTCAATACAATTTCATCACCAGGAGATAATACATGCGCAAGCCAACTTTGAGCAACTATATTTATCGACTCAGTTGCATTACGCGTAAAAACGATATCATCTGCTCTGGCCCCAATAAAATCGCCGCAATAAGCCCGAGCGCTTGCTAAAAGATCAGTAGATTTTTCCGCAAGTTTATAATAACCACGGTACGCGGAGGCGTAATCTTGAGCATAGTAATCTGACATGGCTTTTATGACTGAATACGGCTTATGGGTCGTAGCCGCATTGTCAAAGTATAAGAGCGATGGATGCGATTTGAAAATAGGAAAATCATCTTTTTTAAAAAACATATACTCTTAGAGGTACCTTGGTTATAACTATAAAACATCAATATTCAATTATATAATTATTTTGTTGAATAAACAAGGGGTTTGTGCCAACCTCTCTTACTAGATACATTATACGTATATTCAGATCCAAAGGGCAAACTGGTTCTATTCATGCGCTCGATCATGGTTAGTGCTGTTTTTTTTCCCGCTCTCATTACTTGAGTATTTTTTATAACAACTGGTACAAGCTCTATCCTGTTAATTCCTCGTTTGCCCACACTGACAACAAATAAAAAGGATTGGTCGTTATGAAGCGCTGTATTTATGGTAAAATCGCCAACAAAATCTCCGGTATCATACATGATTACTTTTTGCTTATAAACCTCAAGAGCTTGGCACACATGAGCACTATGGCCATGAATAATATCTGCACCAGCATCGATAAGTGCATGAGCAAATTCGATGAATTGCTGTGTAGGCTTTCTACGATAATTAGGCCCCCAATGAAGTGTTATGATAAGCAAATCTACCTTTGAACGAATGGTTTTAATGACAGCGATAAGTGGTTTTACATTCGAGATATCCATATAATTATGCCCAGGCGTGGAGGCAGTCGCCCTCCATCTTTTACCATCATCTGTATACCCGAGAATTCCAATACGAAGACCATTGCGTTTTATAACAAGTGGTTCACCAGCCTTATTAACTGACAAGCCCGCGCCTACATGCAAAATTCCACAATTATCTAACGTTAATAGAGTATCTCGTATACCTTGATACCCGTAATCAAAAATATGGTTATTTGCAAGATTGACAACGTGGATTTTGCCCTCTACAAGCGCTCGAGCGTTTGTAGGATTTGATTTAAAATTAAATCGCTTCCGTACACGCTCAGTATGATTGGTTAACGTTGTTTCAAGGTTTGCAATATTGAGATCATTTCTTTTCAGTTCGGAAATGACATCTCCCCAAATAAATGAATAGTTTTGCTGATCCATAATCGGGTTGTCCTTACGACCGAACATAACATCACCCATGAAACCAATACGTATAGATTCGTTGGAATACGCAAAAATGGTTAGAACATATATATAAATCGAAACAAAACTTTTGAAATTCATTATTTATAGGATGTCTTTCATTTTCTTTTGCGCTTGCACCCACAACGAAGCAAAATACTCTTTTTTGTCGGCAATAATTCGCGGTTCATTAGCATACACCTGATCATTGGCCAAGGCTGGAATATCTTGATAGGCGAACCACTTCAAGTAGGCCCGCGCCCTCGACGATTGATGCTTATAACCACCATGAGCCAATTTTTCTTTGATATAGTTTTGTGTCACCTTCCAAAAAGACGTAGGATTCTTTGCGCTCACACCTTTTTGGCAATCAGCTAAATAGGTCTTTGTGCGCATTGCAATTTGATCAAGCGTAACAAAAAAGCCAAAATCCATAGGATTTTCCTCAACTGCTAAGATACCGTTAATCGTGCGTAAGCATTTTTCACAATTGCAGCAATTACCTCCCGTTATATCATTTTTCCAGCAAACACGAATATATGGCTTGTAAATGCCTCGTTGCTTAGCAATCGAACTAAGATGCTGAATTTTTTCCAAGCGATTGAGTGGCAATTCATGGGTAGCTCTGATGCCTGCATACTTAATCTTACTTTCAATCATGGGATGGGTGCCATAAGGATACGGATGATTAACAGTATAGGTTGCAGGCATATAAATATGTTGCAATCCTTTTAACACCATTATGGGAGCGGCAAGACCTGTTAGTGCCATTGCTTGCGAGGTATATGCGCTCCACCGTGGAATTTCTGGAGTTAGTGTGGCTAAATATTGTTGATTAATGAATGTCGGGTAACTTGTGCTTATAAAAGCATTTTCTTTGCCATATTTTTTTGCATATTCTTTTACTTTTATTTGCACATTTTTCCACATTACCGGTTGGTTCAAAGGAACATCTAAACCATGCAGCGTGATAAGCGTTTGCTTTACCCCCAGATGATTAAATGAGGCAGAAACACTATCAAGCCCTCCACTAAACATAATGCCAATTTTTTTTTCAGAAGAAGCAACCGGACTATTTTTTACCAATTTTTTGGGAACAAGATTCCCTGACCAGGAAAGCGATGGATAAAAAAGTTTAAATACATTTTTTATATTCGCCAAAGCGTAGTATAAATCTTCATCCATGGAATCTATCGAATAGTCAGTGTTTGATACCCATATAATGGGAATAACCGACGTTACAAAAGGAATTGATACAATCGAGTTATCAAGCAAACTAAGATCAAAATCATAATTGTATTCGGCAAAAAAATGTGGTTTCTTGAGATACTTTTGAGCGAAGGATTTATTAACCCTGACCTCTATGCGATTACGTTTAACCTTCATGGACTCAATGATATCGGGGACGCTCTTGAGCGCTGACTGACAACTCCAAAAAACAATTAACACAAATAAATAACATTCTTTTTTTAATATCATTACACAACCCCCTGTTTAGCTAGATAATCAAATACCTCATTCATAGATTTTTCATGCGCCATGCGCCACAGTTTCTTCAAAAATGATTTTCTCGTTTTCAAATCATCAGTTTTTGGCGGAATAAGAGGAGCAAGGTCTAAGGCAATAAACCAGTTGAAAAACGATTTAATTTTCCTATCCCCATACGATTTTTCCTTTATATGATTTTGGACAACACGCCATAGCGAGCTAAATCTAAAATTACTTTTCCCTTGCAAGGAATTTGTCAGATACTTTTTTACCCTTTCGATTGCTTGATCGATCGAAAGCGAAAAACCGTAACTGCGAGGATTTTGTTTGACCGCTAAAATTTCTGTTATCGTCCGAAGACACTTATCACAGTTACCACAGTTTCCGCCCTTTATTTCGTGCCCCCAACAAACACGTAACGTCGGTATCTGCGTCCTCTTGCTTTGTGCGATCTTTGCAATATGCTCAATTTTTTTAAGACGAGTCACGGCCAGATCATGTCTAACCTTGACCCCAGCATAGCTGATACTATTATCAATAAGCGGATGAGTTCCATAGGGATAGGGATATTCTTGGTCATATGTCCCTCCAATATACAAATGCCTATATCCTTTTTGTATCATTATGGGAGCCACAAGCCCTGTATAGGCTAATGCTTGCGTGGTAAAAGCAGACCACCGAGGTATCTCAGGAGTCAATCCAGAAAGATATTTTTTATTGATAAATGCTGAATAATTCGAACTCACAAACGCATTCTGGTGACCATAAACTGATGCATAATCTTTGCAACTTTTTTGTATGTTAAGCCACATCCGTTCTTGAGCCAAGGGAATATCACCTCCCTGAACGGTTATCAGGAGTTGTCTTTTGTCATAATGATTAAACGAGGAAGCAACAGCGTCCAGTCCCCCGCTAAATAACAAGGCAAATCCATTTTGCGGGATCTTGCGAATCTTAGAATTTTTGACGATCCTTCGCGGCACTAATTCCCCTGACCATGAAAGCGAAGGATAAAACATCTTGAATAGTTTTTTTATCCTTCGTAATGCATGATAAAGATCATGATCAAAAGCATCAATCGAATAGCGTTTTTCAGATACCCAAATAATCGGTATTACCGCCATAATAAAAGGAATTACAGTAATCGAGCTATCAAGTTCATGTAGATTGATATCATTTCCATAATGGGCAAAGAACTTTTTATCTAAAAGATACTGCTTGGCAAAATCTGAATTAACCGAGATCTTGATTGAGCCACCTTCAACAGATAAAGTTTCTATCAAAGCGGGTAATTTTTTTACCGTACCATTGAGAACTATTGCTGCCGCAAGTAAAACAAAAAATATGATTACCTTTCTCATAATTTATATAATTCCCGTTTGCCACGCCTTAGTAAAATATGATCTTCGAGCTTCTTGCCTAACAACGTTATCATCTTTATACGCTCGTATATTAAGGGAACTTAACCATTGGTAATAATTGTACTTGAAAGAGTTTTTGTGAATGTATTTCAACTTAATTCTTGCATGCTTTTGTATACATTCCCAGTGCCACAATAAGCCAATGCTTAATTTATTTCTTAAAGAAAAATAGTGTTTAGTCTTTTTAACCAAATCAGCAAAATTTGTCTTGAAGCCAAATTTATTCGGTGTTTCTCCACTTACCCAAATTTCATTCATTGTCCGCAAACATTTTTCACATGATTCACAGTTTTTATTAACGTACGTGGTAAGGCCACAGGCTCTCAACGATGGATAACGTAGTGATGGATTGTTTTGTACCCTTCTTCTTATATTCTGTAATTTCTCAACTCTATCATAACGACTTCCATCATGATGCACACGAATTCCTGCAAAGGCTACATTATTGTCAATTAAGGGATGAGTACCAAACGGATAAGGACTGTCTACGGTGCGCGTGGATCCAATCAAAAGAGAGGTATGTCCTTTTATAAAAAGCAATGGTGCAGTTACTCCAGTATGGCTTAATGACCCTAATGTATATGCCCACCACGAAGGTATTTCAGGAGTTATTTGTGAGAGAATTTGATTATTGATCGCTAATCTCATATTTGTGGAAATGGTAACATTTTCATGACCATAGTAACGTCCAAATGCAAGACAACTACTTTGCACACCTTTCCAAAGTAACGGATTGGACAAGGGTATGTCCACACCATGCAACGTTATTAAGAGTTGTTTTCTATCATTATGCATAAGTGAGCTAAAAGCCGAGTCTAATCCTCCACTAAAAAGAAGCGCTCGCTCCTCCTTTTTAGATCGGTTTATTCGATTCTTTTTTAATTTTTTTGGAATTAACTCACCAGACCATGACAACGATGGATAAAACTTTTTAAAAATGTTCTTAATCTTAATAAGCGAATGATAGAGATCGTAGTCCATTACATCGATGGAATATTGTTTGTCAGAAACCCAAATGAGGGGAATTATAAAGGTAATAAAAGGAATTAACAAAATTGATTTATCAAGGCCACGAATATCGTTTTTATCATCATAATGAACAAAAAAATGGGAATTTCTCAAATAAGGCGCAATATAACGCTTGTTAATTGTCACATGAATTTCATTTTTAGTTACCGAGAGCGATCTCACAATATTGGTCAGTGACTCGCTTTTAGCATACGATACATGAGAACATATACACACTATAAGAAAAATTTTTTTTAACACAATTCATATCTTCATATTTTTTAACAGGACAATTTTGATACAGGCTTGATTCAATGTCAAGAAAACTATTCACCTTTAGAATAAGTTACTTGCATAGCACGAATCCGTACCCAAGAGTTAACGCTGCTGTTTACCAAATGGCACGTGCAAGCTCTGCAATCGAAGTTATCCCCTCATTAATTTTCTGTGCTGCATCGATACGAAGCGATACCATACCATTTTTGAGAGCCTGACAGGCTATTTTGTCATAAGAGGGAGCATGTCCTACCAAATCACGCAATTCTTGATTCATTATCATCAACTCAAAAATACCAGTTCTCCCTTTATAACCACGACCATCGCATCGGCTGCAGCCAGCAGATTTAAATGATGTGTTAACCTGAATATTTATGTGTTTTGCAAATTCTCTTTCTTTCTCATCAAGCGGTGCATGATATTTGCAATCCTCACACAAAACTCTCACCAGTCGCTGCGCTAACACTGCAGATACTGTTGCATTAATAAGAAATTGTGGGATACCCATATCAATTAAGCGCATTACCGCACCGGGAGCATCGTTGGTGTGGCAACTGCTCAAAACAAAATGCCCTGTTAAAGCAGCCTGTATGGCAACCTCAGCTGTTTCTTTATCTCTGATTTCACCAACCATAATAATTT
Source organism: uncultured bacterium (assembly GCA_963699715.1). Lineage (GTDB taxonomy): Bacteria > Babelota > Babeliae > Babelales > Babelaceae > CAVOUX01. The sequence goes on along the minus strand of CAVOUX010000004.1, from coordinate 396,342 downwards.
CTGGATCACCTCTCAAAAGAGCTCTCATGCCACGTGCGAATGTAAATCCAATTTCCGGAATTACCTGTCCCTGTGTGATTCCTTCAATATTGTATTCGATCGGATCTTCCAAGGTAACAATATTTTTTTCAGGAGATTTTAAAAGTCTCAGGATCGCATATAATGTTGTCGTTTTTCCGGACCCCGTTGGCCCCGTAATAAGAAAAAATCCCGTTGATCGATGAATTAAGTTTAGAAGATTCTGATGGAGCTCTGGAGTAAAGCCAAGACTATCTAATGTTTTTGTCGCACTGGACTTCTTGAGAATACGGATCACAATCTTTTCTCCGTAAAGAGCCGGAAACGTTGCTACACGCAGGTCAATTTCAACTCCATCTTTAGTTATACTGAATTTGCCATCCTGTGGAATACGCTTCTCGGCAACATCCAATCGTGACAAAACTTTAACTCGTGCTAGTACCTGATGTGAAATTTCCTTATCAATGACAGCTCGATCAAAAAGCAATCCATCAACTCGAAAACGAATAAGAATACCGCTGGGCTCTGATTCCAAATGAATGTCAGATGCTTGAGATTCAAAAGCATCATCAAGCATCTGAGCTACAATTTGTACACCCGACATTAAAGCCCTAAGCGCCAACCAAGCAAAAAACCTACAAAGAACGAAATTGATGCGGCTACGTGATTTTTTATAAACTGTGAGGCAAAGCTACCAAATTCACTTACTGAATGAAAAGGCTGCATACCAAGCAAAGATTCAATTTCACCTTGATGAATAGTGATGACATTAAAATAATCTGCAATCCATAAGACTGCTGCAGTAACTAATAACCCAATGACCAGAAAGCGACCCAGCGATTTCAACAAAAAACCTAAAATTAGCCCGGCAGGAAGGCCGATAATAATGTCTGGCAAAAAAGCAGGATAACCGGCAAGCTTTGTTTTAAAAGCTTCATACCAACTGTTTACTGAAATAGTTTCCATATTTTTCTCCTTTAAAAATGATAAAAGACGCCTAGAGAATAACTCTAAGCGTCTTTTAATATCCTAAATCTCTGCATTAAAGAGCAACGAGATCTCTTAGAGCTTTACCAGGCTTGAACTTGGCAACTTTCTTAGCAGGAATTTGCATCTTCGCGCCAGAGGCTGGGTTAATGCCCATTCTGCTTTTTCTTTTTACCACAACAAAAGTTCCAAATCCAGTCAACACTACTGATTTACCACTTTTGAGGGTTTGTCCAACTGTTTTAATGAAAGACTCAACTGCCTTTTTGCATTGTGCTTTTGGCAGCTTTGACATTTTGGACATTTGCTCAATCAATTTGGCCTTATTCATGGAATAATCCTTTTTTAAAAAAACATATACGTTTCACTACACTTCCTACATTAAAGAGCACCCTACTTCGCTTATGCTCCCAAGGGTTGCTCTGGTGCCGAGAGTCGGACTCGAACCGACACAGGGTTTCCCCCGAAGGATTTTAAGTCCTTTGCGTCTACCACTTCCGCCACCTCGGCCTGGAGGCGGCACCCGGATTTGAACCGGGGATGAGGGTTTTGCAGACCCTTGCCTTACCACTTGGCTATGCCGCCAATTTCTATTTTCCTACAAGCTTGCCTTCTTTTTCGGCTCTTTCAATTTCATTTTTCAATGCTTCTGCATCAATAATCTTTACACCAGCTTGAGCTTCTGATTTTTGCCCAACATTCTCAAGATAAGCTTTCGTTGCAGGCCCTTCAAGAGGAAAACCTTTTTGTTTCCACTCTGCCACACCACCTTCATAGGCAAAAACATCTTTAAATCCAAGATCGGTCAATTTTTTGGCCGCATATGAGCTTGAAGTACACATATAATTGGCGCAATAAAACACAATTCGCGCATCCTTTGACCAATTCTTGGCCGAATCTTCAAGGTTCTCTAAAGGAACACTGATTGATCCTTTAATATGAACATCTCGATAATCGTCTGGACTAAGCACGTTGACCACTACAAGCTTACCCGCTGTATCTGTAGACTCCTTGGTACCGTGCCAACATGATGACAATACAAAGCAAAGCGCAACAGATATAAAACCTAGGGAATATCGATTATACCTCATTAATTACCTCTTCTTTTGACAATAACACTTTCTGGTTCATTACTTTATCATAAATATATACATGTGCAAGTTTTTTTAAGATAATCTGTTTGCTTAACCCATTGGAATCAAGAAGGACAATACAATCACATTCAAAATTATTCGATGTTCACATAAGACAATAAAGAGATCTCCTCAGGGTAAAAAAGGACGTGGGTCTAATCTCTTTCCGGAAATATAGATTTCAAAATGAAGATGGGATCCATCGCCACCCTTGCGACGGCGTACATGGCCAGTGTTACCCACCTTTCCAATACATTGTCCTTTTTGTAACTTTTGAGCCACCGAAACATCAATTTTACTTAAGTGGGCATAGCGCGTTTTGACGTTATGAGCATGCCTAATAAGCACCATATTACCATAGCCTTTGTAGTAACCCGCTTGTACAACCGTTCCTGCAGCTGCAGCCTTAAGAAGCGTACCATGCGTTGCAGCAAGATCGATACCCGTGTGAAAACCATAGGTTCCATTAGGATTTTTACGCGGCCCAAAAGGAGAACTAATTCTAAATTTACCCCGTGCCACTGGCCATATAAGATCTATTTTTTGTTTAAGATCAAGAAGTTTTTGATCAAGTCGCTTCACGCGTGATCGAAGGCATGTGATCTTGCGAATACGCTTACGCTTTATACGTGACTTGGTTTTTATTTTTGTATATTTGGAGGATCGTTTCTCTTTTTTTGCCACATTGTTATTGCCACGACTTTTTTCATAAAGTCTGCCAATGGGAGTTTCCAAATTATGTGTCTTGGCAAATTTAAGTGCCTCACGTTTGAGATATTTGGATTTTCGATTAAGAACAAGAAACCGTCTTTCTTCTGCTTTTGGTTTCATGTGGCAATCGGAGGTTGAAATAATAACAGAAGTTTGATTGTCAGCAACTTGTCTTCGTAAAGCGCTGATGCAAGAATTATAATCACTTTTCAACTCATTAAGTTCTTGCACCTGGCTTTTAAAGAATCGATATTCAACGGTCAATGCTACTGTTACAAGCACCATACTCACAAAAAGACCCGCACTGAGCACAGGATGAATTCTGTAAAAATCACTTTTTAACCGTAACACAACTTCACTCACCACGTTTTTTTAGGTTATTAAGTATGGCAGTCAGGTTAGCAAAAAAAAACTCCAAGAGCCAGAATTAAAATCATGATTTATGTTTTTTCTGCTCGTTGACAAACCAAAAATGCACTCTCTCTGCAAAAGATTTCGGAGTATCTTCACTCAAGTAATAAACGGGAGATCCAATAATAATATTTATAGAATAACGATAAAGATAAAAACTATAAGGAGGATATACTTTTCCAACATTGGTCAATAAAATCGGTATCACGGGATACTGTGTTTTTTTTGCAATAACTGAAAATCCCTCATGAAAAGGATGTATAGTCCCATCATTAAACCGTCCTCCCTCAGGAAATATAATGGTATGACGATCGCGACCCTCGACAAGTCTAATTCCCCGTATCAATGATCGTGCAGCATCATGTGTCTTCTCTTTATCAACAAAGATACCCAGACGACGAACAAAGGTACCCAACAAAAAAGTATTTGAATAATATTCAAGAACATACCATATATGGGGATGACCATGCATCAGTCTTCCAACCAAGGGAATATCAAGTGCAGATGAATGGTTTGCAACATAAATGGCCGGCGAACATGAAAGATTCTCAAGTCCCTGAATCTTGATTTTTCTAAAAAGACCAAAAAGCACCACTTCAAAGCCTTTATCGAGAAGCCAAAAAAGAAAACGATTATCATAACGCTTGTTGGCTGGCAATACTAACAAAAGGATATATGCTGGCAAGAAAAAAAGAGCAAAAGCAATTCCAACCATACAATAGCCAAGCAGCGTTAAGGTCATAAGCTTTATTTTCTTAAAGATAGTGATACAGTTCGCTTTGGTCATAAACTCGCCTTATAAAAATGGTGTGAAGCAATGCGATTATGAAAGGCATAAAAAGAATTATTAAGATGAGCGGCGTATATCCAGAGTGATTTACATGCAGTCCTCGAACATACCATGTCAAGAAACATAAGCTGGCTACAATTAAGCCTAGGGCTAAAAAAACAGGAAGGCTGTACACAAAAAGCCTGCATGTATTAATCGGAGCATTAGCAAGTGACTTGAACCACATACCAGAATTAAAAATGAAAAATAAAAGAAGCAGTGTAAACAATGCGCCATATATCCAGAAAAGAGAAGCTGCCATGAATACAAAACCTACTGGCAACGTATTGTGTAGTGCACCCATTCGCCCCGACAGAGTACTATAAAATGAATGCGCATGATTCGTTACATAAAGAAAAATGCTTGCAATAATCGCATACAAACAAGCATACGGTAACGCTGAGATAAAATAATTGATATTTTTACGATCAACCGAAGATCGCGTACTATAAATGATGAGAAAAAGCAGCAATCCACAAAAAAGTTTGAAGGGAAGAATAAAAAAGAGAGGAATAATCCACCATAATTGCAAAGCCAGAATATAATAAGTGGAGCTCATAGTCTTAAGACTCACTGCTCCTATAAGAATAAAATTAGTGAGCTGCAAAAGCTGTATACTTGAAAGCCATGATCGCTTAAGGTGACTTATGAGATCCATTATGCCCCTCTATTTTTCTGCAATCTTCAAATCCATGCTTGATAATACTAACAACCTTAGAGCTGGTATCTCAAGGATATCTCAATGCTTTTCGATAAAATACATAAAGACTAGACAAAGCAAGCGGAAGAAACAGGAAGCTTGCAGGCAAAGATATTATTGCTACTGTCCAATGTAAATCGTGGCTAAAAATCTTTCCAACCGTTAAAAGAGATAAAAGACGTTCAACAAGAAGCACTAATCCAAAACTTACGATCTGTAAAACTGCTATAAAAATACCTATACTTATATAATTGAGATAATGAGAAATAAAAATGGTAATAACGTCTAGAGGAATTCTAATAATTCGTTTAATGCAAAATTGTATATCAAGGAACATGATAAGAGCTAATGCAAAAAAGACTTGTGCGTGTATAATAATTACTGAAAGTAAAAAGAGTCTGATCATGAGCCACTTTTTATAAAAAAACCAATCCCATACGATCTTCACCGCACGCCACAGCAAAGCTAACTTTGATGCATAGGAAAATGAATAGAGAATTAAAAAAGGTGCCAAAAATAAAAAGATTTGCGCCACCAAAACAAAAGTCTGACGAGAATTTCTGTGATCAAAGGATATTCTAACCGCATATGTCATTATAAAATATGCTATATAGAGTGAGCCTAAAACGTTAGTTATTGCCGTCACTATATACAAAAGAGGAATTATCCACCAATAATGATAAAACATCCATAGATAAATTTTTTTTGTTAAGCGGAGTATGCTCTTTAAGAGTAACATGGATGAATTAGAGTCGATATGACGAATTTGAGTCATTTATTAAAATTCCTTTTTTTGGTACCTCATGAGGTTATCAATTTGGCAAAAACGATCAAGAAACCGCTAAGTCTCTTCTAGAAAGTGATTCGTCGCCAAAAACTTCTTTTTTATAAAAATCATAATGTATTTGACTTTTTGAAAATATATACTTTACTATTAATAAAAAGAAAATAGCTTTGGAAAAGGCCGGGGAATCTAATTCCCCTGTAGTTACAGGTGAAAATTAATGAAAAAACTCCTTATCGTAGAGTCTCCGGCAAAAATAAAAACGATCTCCAAGTTCCTTGGTAAGGACTTCAAGATCATGTCGACGGTAGGTCATATCAAAGACTTGCCACAGCGGTCTATTGGGGTATCTCTTACTAAAACTGATGGTGCTGAGACGATCGACATTGAATATGTTACGCTCGAGAAAAAAGAAAAAATTATTAACGAAATCCTCACTGAGGCCGCTAAAGCCCAAGAAATATATTTAGCGCCCGACCCCGATCGTGAGGGTGAAATTATTGCATGGCACGTTGAACAAGAGCTTCTAAGAAATCATAAAGATCCAAAGAAAATTTTTAGAATCGCTTTTAACGAAATTACCAAACCGGCTATCGACGATGCCATTAGCCACCCTTCAATCGTCGATCTCAATAAAGTAGCAGCGCAACAAGCGCGTCGGGTTTTAGATCGATGGGTGGGTTATGAAGTTTCTCCTATCCTCTGGCGTAAAGTCAGCAAAGGGCTTTCTGCTGGTCGCGTACAATCGGTGGCACTGCGCCTTATCTGCGATAGGGAAGAAGAAATAAGAGTTTTCAAACCGGAAGAATACTGGACTATTGATGGTATCTTTATTTCCGGAAAAGATAAAGTCACTACTGCTCTTACCCATAAAAACAAGAAAAAAATTGATCTTAAAACGGAAAAGGATAGCAAGTCGATACTTGCCGATGCTGACAAGCACTCCTACGCCATAGCATCGATAAAAGATACTAAGCGGCTTAAAAACTCTGCTGCACCTTTTATGACCAGTACTTTGCAGCAAGCTGCCTACAATCAACTTGGTTTTTCCGTTGATAAAACAATGATGATTGCTCAAAAATTATATGAAGGTATAGCCTTAGATGATCCAAGCACACCCATCGCATTAATTACTTACATGCGTACCGACTCGCTGCGTATAGCAGATACCGCTTTAAAAAGCGCGCGAACCTATATTGACAAATCATACGGCGATGATTATCTGCCTTCAAAAAGTAATGTTTACGCAAAAGGGGGCGCACAGGATGCTCATGAAGCGATCCGACCTATTGATGTTTTTATGGCACCAGACCACGTTGTAAAACATCTTGAGCGAGATGCAGCACGGCTTTATGAATTAATCTGGAAGCGCTTTGTAGCAAGTCAGATGAAACCAGCACAGTATGCGCAACGACAAGTCCTTATAGAAGGAGGACCATATACGTTCAAAGCAACTGGTTCATCCCTCTTATTCGATGGCTTTTTGCGCGTTTATAATGACGCAGATGAAACGGATGAAAAGGAAAAGAAAGTAGTAATACCACCCGGCATAAAGCAAGGTGAAGCAGTAGATCTTGAAAAATTACTTCCCAAACAACATTTCACTGAGCCTCCGGCGCGGTATACTGAAGCCTCTCTCGTGAAAGAACTTGAAAAGGAAGGCATTGGCAGGCCTAGTACCTATGCCACCATTTTAAAAACCATTCAGGCAAGAGCCTACACCACTCTTGACCCAAAAAAGAAATTTATACCAACTGAGTTGGGGATGTTAGTAATTAAACTTTTAGTTGAAAACCTTCCTCAAATTATGAATACCAAATTCACTGCAACAATGGAAGAAGACCTTGATGCAATCGCTCGCGGTTCAAAAGAGCGTGATAAAGTGCTCATTGAATTTTATGGAAATTTCGAAAAAGATGTCACGGCATTTGCTGGCGATAAAACTAAAAAACCGGTTGAACAAACCTCTCTCATCTGCCCACGATGTGGTGAAGGAACACTGGTTGTTCGTATCGGCAAAACAGGATCATTCGTGGGATGTAGCAAATTCCCTGCTTGCACGTTCACCAGCAAATTTACCCGTGCAGAAGATGGCACGGTGCAACTCATTGCTGCTGAAGAACCTAAATTACTTGAAGAAACATGTCCAAAATGTGGTAAGCATTTAAGACAGCTGATGGGCAGATTTGGGCCTTTTGTCGCCTGTTCTGGATACCCCGAATGCACCTACATACAACAAAAAACTGCAAGTTTCCCTTGCCCAGAATGCGGCGGAAAAATCGTTCAGAAGTTTTGGAAAGGTAAAGTTTTTTGGGGATGCTCAAGCTACCCCAAATGCAAATTCTCGATTTCAGGTGATATTGTGGAAACACCATGTCCTAAGTGCAAAGCGCCCTATTTGGTTAAAAAAAGTAACGCAAAAGGCGATATTTTGGCGTGCAATAACCAAGCATGTGGCTACACAAGTGAGATGAATTGAGCTTTTATCAGTGCAGTCTTCTGCCACTTGGTACAGCATCTGCTGGTACAATAAGCGTTAATGAACCGTCATCCTTCTCAGTCAATAACATCATGCCTTGAGATTCAAGCCCCATGATTTTACGTGGTTGCAAGTTAAAAACAAAAACAGCCTGTTTGCCAATCAATGCATCTTTTGAAAAGTGTTGGCGAATGCCACTACAAATCTGCCGCATGCCACGCTCTCCAAAATCAACTTGCAATTTGTAAAGCTTGTCAGACTTGGGAACGTCTTCACACGAAATTATAGTTCCCACACAAAGCTTGATCTTATTAAGCTCATCAATGGAGACATGTTCTTCTTCAACAATCTTTTTTTCTTCTTTCTGGACAGGCGCCTCACTCCGCTCGATACGATTGAAAAGAGGTGGGACCACCGACAGTGCAAACGTTTTCGCCCATGGATCAACTGAAAGACGTTCCACATTGTTTATGTTAAAGTCTATTGTCACTCCTAAGGCGGTAAACAACTCATGCATTTTTGTGGGCATTACTGGCCAAATAAGCACGCCTAATGCATAAAGTGAATGACATGTCGCAGATAAAACTGCTTTAAAACGCTCTGAATCACTTGTTGCCAATTTCCACGGCTCTTGTGTATGAAAATAAGCGTTTACGTAGCTGATGTATTTCCAAACATGGGCATACGCTCTATGAAAATAGTAATCTTCCATATCCACAGAAAAATCACTCAACATACTCCAAAGCTTATCCCGCAAATCGAGCTCCGCGCCTGCTAATTGGTGGGGTGCTACTACCATCGTCACACCATTTTTGGATGCCAGCGTTAGCATTCTATTTAAAAGATTGCCCAAATCATTTGCTAAGTCAGCGTTAATACGCTTTTCAAGATCTTCAATACTAAAAGGAGAGTCTTGTGTAATTGCCATATGACGAATTAAGTAATAGCGTAAAGCGTCTGGACCATATGCACATGCCAATTCAAAAGGATCAATAACATTGCCCAACGACTTAGACATTTTTTGATCGCCAACCTTAAACCAGCCGTGCACCAGCAGTTGCTTTGGCAACTCAAACCCACTTGCCATGAGAAACGCAGGCCAATAAACAGCATGAAAACGAACAATATCCTTACCCATTACCTGCAAGTCAGCAGGCCACCATTTCTGAAATTCAGCCTCATTCGTGTTGTACCCAATGCCCGTTATGTAATTGTTAAGTGCGTCAGCCCACACATACACTTTATGGCGTTCATCTCCCGGAAAGGGTATCCCCCACGTTACCGTCGTCCGCGAAATACTCAAATCCTTCAGACCGGCTTCCACAAAGTTGATGACCTCTTGTGTTCTTTCAACGGGGGTTATAAAATGTGGATGCTCTTTATAAAATGCCAAGAGTCGATCTTGATAAGCAGAAAGCTTAAAAAAATAACATTCCTCCGAAAGCTCTACAGTTGCCCTACCACAAGAGGGACATTCAGGCGCAGCATGTTGACCAGGGGTATGGTCTTTATCTTGAACAAAAGTTTCATCGGGAATGCAATACCACCCTGTGTAGGTTCCTTTGTATATGTCTCCTTTGGCCAAAAGCTTCAAAATCCAGTTTTGGACCCCTTTTACATGATATTCATCAGTTGTTCTAATAAAACGATTATAATGGATATTGTAGATCTCGCATAACCGTTTAAAAGCTTGCATGGTTTCATCTACCAGAACGCGTGGCGTTTTACCCTGAGCCTCAGCAGCCTGTGCAATTTTTTGCCCATGTTCATCCGTGCCAGTCAACAAAAAAGTATCCTTGCCAGCAATTTTATTTATTCTTGCGGCAACATCAGCTAATATTGTTGAATAAAGATGCCCTAAATGAGGCTTAGCATTAGGGTAGTAAATAGGTGTCGTCACATAAAATTTATTGCTACCATCATTCATAAGATGCACCTTTTGTAAGCTATGGCCGCGATTTTACGGCTATCCATAATTCATGTAATAAACTCTCAGACATGATCGGAGAAAAAAACAATACGTTCTTGATAAATTCTGTTCGCGGCTGAGTTAAAAAGGTATGAACAACATCATCAAGAGAAATCTCCTTTAAGACATCAAACGTCGCTGGCAATGATGATTTAATGAGATAATTTTGCTTTATTACCTTATTAGTATAGACATAATTGATAAATTGATAAATAGCCTCATCTTCTTCACTTGAAACAGAGATGGCAATATTTTCAATACTTATAAAAGTTCCTCCAACCGGCACGGCAAACCCAATCTGCAAATCCTGCTGTGCAGCTTTTAAATAGCTTGAATAAGCAGTTACAACCAGAGGACAGTTACGCGTTAACAGAAAGTAATCAGGTCTAAAATCACTATAGGCTTCGACCCATTGGCGTTGCTTCGTGAGGAGATCCCTGATCGCTCTGATCTGCTCAGGCAAAGCAGATTTAGGCAACGTTTTATAAAGATATCGAGCCGCTAAAACCACCGCTTCAATGGGATCATTGACCATCACAATCTTAAAACCGTGAGGATTAAATATCCAACTCCAATGAGGATTGTCAAAAGTACCCTTAAAAAATTTCTTGTCATAGCCCAACCCAAAGATTTCTACCATGTACGGCAATGAATAGTCATTGTTTTCATCAAATGAATATCCCATCAAATTGGGATTAATACGTGGTAAAAAGTCGAGTTTCGATTTATCGATTTTCTTTATTAATTTTTGATTTTTTAACGGCGTCACCGCGTAATCAGAGGGTACTATAATATCATAGCCTCTACCTTTGGTTGCATTGAGATATACCAGTAATTCTTCATTGGTGGTATAGAAACTTACATTGACATTGATTCCCGTTTTTTCAGTAAATTGGGCTAATGCAAGAGGATCAAAAACTCCTCCCCATGCTAATACATTCAGGGTCTTTTTTTTAGAAAAAAAACGTAACAAATAGGGCGAATACAGCATACCAGCAATGGTTACCATCCAAAAAAAACCAATACATAGGTAACTTGCATAGGAAAAGAGGGTTATAGATCTCTTCATGGTAAAAACACTCGCATTCGTATCGTTAGTGAACAAAACAATATTACCAAGAGCGAGCTTAATACAAGCAATCCTGTTGATAAAGCATTAACAACGGGAGAAACACCCGACCTTAACATAGATAATATATAAATTGGCAACGTCTGCGCAGATGGCCCTGCGCAAAAATAGGACAGCACGAAATCATCAAATGAAATAATAAATACAAGTAATGCAGCAACCACAAGAGCAGGTCTTAATAAGGGGAAAATTACTTTAAAAAATGTTTGACTGTAGGTTGCCCCCAAATCCAGCGATGCTTCAATAAGGCGGTAATCGAGCTCCTGATAGCGGACATACAACACCGGAACAACATACCCAAGTCCCAAAACAGTGTGGGCTACAAGGAGGGTAATTTTTCCCAGCGGGATGGCAAGCATTGAAAACAAACTTAAGAGACCAACCGCTAACACAACTTCAGGCACTATTAAGTTTGCATAAAAAAGCTTAATAATACGCTGAAGGCGACCGCCGTGCACCATATAGAAAAGTAACGCTAGTCCCATGCAAAGACTTAATAACGTTGCACAACAAGAAACAATCAGTGAGTTATAAAATGCCGACCACAATGCATCAGACCTATACCACAATTCGTAATACCATTTATATGTGAAGCTCGACCAGGGGGCGGGAAAAGGCTCATTGTTAAATGAAAACATCACCAATATAATGATAGGTAAGTATAAAAACAAATAAAGCAATGTTATATAGACACCACGCAGTAAAGATACTTTATTTCCAGCGTAAACCATATCAACCCAGCTTCATTACTTTTTTAAGAGCACTATAAAATAACATTGCAAATATCATTAAAATCAATGAGCTAAAGAACGTAAATGCAGCACCTTGAGAAATAGTCGGTCCCCCTAATACATCATAAGAGATTACGGTACCCACAAACATCTTCTTATCCCCCCCCATAAGCTCAGGAATAGCAAACTCCGCAAATGATGGCACAAATACCAAAAAAAATCCCGAAATAATCCCCGGCATCGTTAATGGTACAATAATTTTATAGAATGTTTGAGACCATTTAGCACCCAGATCTAATGATGCTTCAATAAGCTTCTGGTCAAATCTTTCAAGAACAGCATAGAGAGGCAGTACCATGAAAGGAAGATAATAATAGACCATCATAATTACTACAGCTACCATTGTGTTCAATATATGCAATGGCTGGTGAATAATCCCCAGCGATAAAAGCAATGAGTTAACAAAACCTCCACGCTCTAATACGTAAAACCATGCATAGATATGAAGCAAAAAATTGGTCCAAAAAGGAACAATCAAAAGAAACAAAAACAAATTTTTTAATTTTTTTGCTTTAAACGCTAAAAAATAGGCAACAGGATAGGATATGATAAGACATAAGACTGCATTAAAGAAAGCAAGGCTTAATGACCGTAAGATAATTCGTGCGTATACAAATGAGAAAAAAGTCGTAAAGCGTGAAAACGTCAGACTGTAATGGCCATCGTTAACCGTTAAAACACTCAATATAATAATAAAGAAAAGTGGCAACAAAAAAAATAACGCCTGCCAAATAAAGACAGGTACCCCAAAAAAAAAGGCAATATTCCTATTAAAAAATCCTTTAAGCGACTCACTCATTACTTCTCCAGAAAAATAACGTTCTCTTTTTGCCAATAAAGATACACTAAATTATCGTAATCTATCACTTCCTGAGGAAAATGCTCGTCATTTTGCTCAAATGCCTGTATCTTTTGACCATTTTCTAGACGCACGTTATATTGTGTTGAGCGACCATGATAAACAATCGCCTCAACAGTTCCGCGCAACATATTTGAAAACCCCTGCTTGAGGTGTTTAGTAATTAATATTTTTTCGGGACGAAGACCCAAAAGAACAGTCCCTCCTTCAATCATCCACGGCTTTCTAGAATCGAGAGCAACCTGCGCCAAACCCTCCAATTCAACCGAAGCTGAATCAGTGTTGATACCGTGAAGTGTCCCTTTTAAAATATTGGTGGTTCCTACAAATTTTGCTACAAAGGAAGATACCGGAAACTCATAAATTTCTTTTGGTGTACCGATCTGTTCAATTTCACCATCATAGTTTATAATGGCCATTTGATCTGCAACGGTAAGTGCCTCAGTCTGATCATGAGTTACGTAGATGAACGTCGTTTTCAACTTATCCTGCAAATCTATTAACTCTATTAAGAGTCGTTCCCTTAATTTGACATCCAATGCTGCAAGGGGCTCATCAAGTAAAAGAACATCAGGTTCATTAATTATCGCTCGTGCTAACGCAACACGTTGTTGTTGCCCACCTGATAATTGTTTGATCGATTTATTCATCTGATTTTGCAAATTAACAGCAATCAGAATCGTATGGACTTTTTCTTTAATGACTTCTTTTGCAATACCTTTTGCCACAAGCCCATAGGCAACATTTTCAAAGACAGTCATATGTGGAAAAAGTGCGTAACTTTGAAAAACAGTGTTAATACGGCGTTGATTTATTGGCTTGTCGGTAATATTTTCATCACCCAAAAAAATCTTTCCAGAATCAACGGCTTCAAAGCCCCCAATAAGTCTTAAAAGCGTTGTTTTGCCGCATCCACTAGGACCTAATAAGGCAAAGAACTTCCCACCCGGAATCGTCAGGGAAAGATTTTCAAAAACCACTTCACCGTTATAACTTTTAGTTACATTTTCAATTCTAATGTTCTTCATGCTTCATTCTTGCAAAATACCACGGGACGACAACATCAGAAAGAGTGCACGGCACCACCACAGCAATTACCAAGAAAAAAAATAGTATGCCCATCGATTCATGCCAATGATTAAATCCATAACTTACCATATAAAAAAGCGATGCCAATGAACTTATAAGTATATGAACAAAATGGGATCCCAAAAGAAAAAAAGCTCAAGGAAGACTCATGATGGGCACGTAAAACCAACCCTGTAATCAGACCCATGAGAAGTAAGGGAACTATATTATGTAATTCTGAACTAAAGCAAATATGCATATCCATTTTAACTCCCAATAAATTACCTGCTAGTGTCGGCAACGCCACATCTGATAAGGTACAGAAAAAGGAGGGGGAAATGATAGATAAAAGTATCCCTCGCCATAGCGAATTAGAAAATCGTGAAAATGTTACCATGGTACCCACCACAGCATACACTATATGCAAGTAATGGAATGAATGGAAAAGAATATGATATCCCTCAGATTTAAGTGATGCATTCATGGTCAAACCAACAAAATGCAAAAGACTCAAGATGATGAAACCAAAAGCTATCGAAAAAGTAGCCCATGGAAGGTGACATCCTATCTCACTTAAAATAGATGACTCATGGCTTGCATGACTATGGTCGTCATGCTTGTCCCTATCGTGATGTGTATATGCCATAAATGTACGCTGTTTAAAAGGCCAATAAAGTACTTATTTATACTGAATATAGTAGTTTTTTCATTTAAAGCAAAAAATACTACGGTATGAGACAAGGTAGAGTACCGAAAGTGAGGAAAGAACTGCACCACCCATAAGCGCTCTGTCATTGCCAGCAACGCGGCGCAATCCTACCAAAATGCCCGCATAGAGAGCCAAGCCATGTAAATGTCCGAGTACAATTCCTCGTATGATCGAGTGCTTTTCCTTTGAAGGATCTGTAAGAGCATCAATAACGAGTGAATTAAGATAAGGAATACCCTTATTGATTGCTGAAGCGATAAGCGCAGCAAGAAGAGTACAGTTAAAATAATCTCCGTCAATTTTACCCAACATCATTGCCAATCCTATAAAAAAAGCAACGGAAAAGCCTGGGCCTAAAAGCCATTCATAGTAGTCGTTTTTCTTATTATCTAAAAATGAGGCTAGCGACTCTATGGGAGCCGAGAACTGATCAACCGCAAGAGTACTTAGTGCAAATGCTTGACCAAAGACAGGAATAAATCCAGTGGCATATCCAGCACTATAACTTTTTATGAACGCTTCACTCATGTGGGGGAATATTGATGCTCTCAAGCGCTCCTCACCACAGAGTATCACCAACACCATTATAAAAGCTCTGCTCCAAACCTTCATCTCTCTCCTAAAATGCTTGCCCCAACGTCAAAAACCAGACAAAAGGGCTGTCCCCTTCAAAGCGCCTTTTCCATTTCCAACCAATATCAAACCTCAAAGAACCAACAGAAGTATCATAACGAATTCCAAGCCCACTTGCACCCAGAATATCATCTCGTTTAATTTCTGCGATACTATTTTGCGACAGGGCACCCATATCGGTAAAAACGACTCCCCCCAGAGCGCCATAGACAGGAAAACGAAACTCAATATTCATATTGAGCATCGAACTTCCGCCGATTGGAACAAGTCTTTCACGCCCAGAAGCTTCTTTAAATCGATTGAGTGGAGGAGCCAAATCTGGCTCGTACCCTCGAAGTGACCAAGCGCCCCCCAGATAAAAACGCTCAGTAGGCATAATTCGTTCAAAGGGAGAATGAAAAATATGTCCACAACAGAATCGCATCGCACAAACAAGCCAGGGCGTTAATGAAAAAAAGCCCGACTGCTCAACTAGTGCTTTTACAAACCACGAATCATTAAGTGTTAAGGGGAAAAGTCCTCGTAAAGTAAGAACACTCAGCATACCGCTTTTAGGAGAAATCTTATTATCGAGGGTATCAATGAATACTGTTGGTTCGCACACGTAATAGGGAAAAAGTTGGTCAATCAAATTTGGTTGAAAGCGCAAAACACCAGCGAGTCGATGAGAAAGTCCGCTAATCTCCATCCATTCAAATCCAGAATTAATGCCCCATTCAATATAATTGTGGCGGCCTTGAAACCGAACCAAAAATCCCCGATGAATTGCATTGTATAATATATCGCGCGACCCCACCACAAATGGCTGTAAATAATGGGAATCATATACTTTAAAGAGGGTTTTAACAGGAATTGGTCCAAGCCAAGGGAGCTGATAAGAAAGTGCTAAATCGCTTGTATAACGAGTTATGTCCCCGTCAAAACGCAGCCAGTCTCCTCGCTTTGATGGGTTTTTCCAAATACAAGATGCTCCAACTCGGTACGTGGCACCTCCACGAATCTCAAGATTTCTTCCGATAAAACCAAGACCTAACCTTGCGCGGACTTCATAAGGCTCATCTTCAATCACCTAAGATCATATTTTTGGATCCTCAGCTTTAGAAAGATCATTGTTGAAGCGAAGTCCTCTCAGAGCCCGAAACTCCCTTAATCACGCTATTGATTTATGAATCGACTCGATATTCCATATATCGCCTTCCTTATAGTGCAATTCACGAAGCATAACATCCGAAGGTATTTAAGTGACACCGATAATAATTGTTTTTCCAAACGTTAATGGCTCGCGAGGCCCAACAAGCTTCCAGTGCAAGGCCAGCCCATCATTTTCCTTAATTAAATCATTTGAAAAAAACTATAGAGAAAGCCTCTCTTCTGAAATACGTATTGAGCCATTGTTGCTGTTTTGCCAGCAAACTCAAAGAGAAAGGGATCGGGGTGGATAATTTTGTGCATGATCTAAAAAGTTCTTCATTCATAACTTCGGGCAAATCATGGATTATAATATTTTTTAAAAACCATTGATTATCCTTGACGATAAATAATTGCACGATCTTTTATCAGCAAGCAGTTGTGAATGAACATTTGACTGGTGACCACACAATCCCAATATCCTTGCGAAGTAAACCATTACGGGGCTTGGTCACAACATTCACGAAGAACACGTTCTTGACAGTAATTACCAAGCAATTTGTTCAAGAAGGTCTTACTAAGATGCCACCTTCATCGGCCATTCCTACTACCTAAAACTTGAGTGATTTTGTTCTCACCCCTTCATTCATAGAAACCAAGCATCTCTCTCACCTCCTTACCATGAAACCTCCGCATCTCCAAAACTTCCTTTTTATCCTTCCTTCTATCCTCTACAACACAGCAGGAGGATAGATGGTGATGGGGATTAAAGATTATAACATTTTCTGTAGTTGTTGGCTAAAAAACGATTTGCCTCAAAGGTATATTTTTTTTGTTCAGCAACAGAAATTATTATTTAAGGTGTGGTTTTTCACTCGGGTCATATGAAATTATATGATTAATTTCTATATCACTTAAAGCCTTCAGTTTGAAAAAATTAGCGATGTTAGAAACAACATCAAGGAGTTCTTGCGAAAAATAAATTATAAAGTAATAAGGGCTCAAGAATTCACCGAGCTTCTTTCACTAAAGTTGAGGAGTCTGATTCAATCATTTTATCATTTACGCATTCAACGAAAAATTCGAAATCGTATCCTTTATTTACTTCCATATAATCACGACATCAACACTTTTAGTTTTCAGCATGATAAACTATTGATGAATTAAGCTGTGCAAAAAAGTAACCATCACGCTTTAAGCCCTCTTTAAGACACTCAAGGGCTTGCTGGTGACGAATATCATTAAAAAAATCACCTGACACAAGAAAATAGTAATGTTGGTATCGGCTTTTATCGAGCAAAAGCACCTTTAAGAATTACTTTTCGCACGGTAATTTCACTGTGTAGAGTAAATCCAACAATCACGCCTTTTTTGCCGTGAGAAATTTCAAGATCAACAAAAGAAAATTTTTGTTTTTCCTTAAGCGCCTGGATACCTTTCCAAAGATCCTCCCGGGAAACGGTTTTCAAGCGATTGATCATTAAAATATCGACCAGTTCATCCTGATCGACAACGACATCAGATTTAAATGAATAATCTTGGATGATAAAAGTTTGTGGCAACACATTAAGACAAGATTGTTCACCCAAAGCCCCTAAGGGGATATGAATCTTGCCCTTCATATTCATAAATGACTGTTGCGCATTGCCGCATGTGCAAAAAAATAATAAGAGTAATAAATTTAGCAAAATGCGAACATTCACAGAGCAACCTAGGAAAACTTATTTCTTTCCTAGTATATCATGGGGAGAGAGGAATAGAATCGTGACATTTATGCAATAATACGGAAAACACCTCGATAATCTTTATCTTTAAGAAACGGTTCTACCTCAATCGCAAACTCCTTCTTATCTCCCCCTTCCTTATAGATGGTGTCCACAAAAGCATCAATGTTTTCTTTTTTGTGCCACAGGCAATTATCCTTATACTATCACTCGATAAAACTTGTAATGAACCTTCAAGGTTCAACTTACGAGCATGTTTTTGAATATTTTCGGTGATAGCGTTAGTAAGTTTTATACTACATGTTATCTTGACGCATTTTATCATCACTCTCTCCTTTTTTTGCTTCAGTGTGACTGGGGTTGAAGGTAGCAAATAGTATTCTTCGATGTCAAAAGCTTGTTCATATACTTAAGAAGACCAATATGCTACAATACCTGAAAAGACTTTATTTTATCCATAAGGGAACTATCCATATGAACAAAGATAGTGTCAGAGTTCGATTTGCTCCGTCCCCAACAGGGTTTATGCATCTAGGCAACGTACGTGCTGCACTGATGAATTTCTTATTTGCCCGACAAAAAAAGGGACCTTTATTCTTCGCCTTGAAGATACCGACCCTGAACGAAATGTGGACCCACATGGAAAACAAATAATTGCCGATCTTGCTTGGCTCGAATTAACATACGATGAAGGACCTGATAAGGGGGGGGCTTTTGAACCCTATCTTCAATCTGAGAGATCTTCTTTCTATAATGAATACCTACAAAAGCTCAAGGTCAAAAAATTTGTATATCCCTGCTTTTGCACGCCAGAAGAACTTGAAATGAAACGGCAAAGACAGCTTGCTTTGAAAATGCCACCTCGCTATGATAGACAATGCCTTAAACTTTCAGATGATGAACGTTCACATCTCTTGGCCACTAAGCCATATATTTGGCGATTCAAACTTGATGATTCAACCGTTAAAATCCATGATATGGCACGTGGAGATATTACCTACGACTTGCACCATTTTTCCGATTTTGCTCTCACACGAGCCGATGGAAGCTTTACCTTTATTTTTGCAAATTTTGTCGATGATTTGGTTATGAAAATTTCCCATGTCATACGCGGAGAAGACCATTTAACCAACACGGCACTTCAAGCTGCTCTTTACAAAACCTTTCAAACACCTTGCCCAGTATTCTGGCATTTGCCCATCATTGGCAATAGTGAAGGAAAAAAATTATCTAAGCGTGACTTTGGTTTTTCATTAACTGATCTCAAAAATGCGGGCTTTCTTCCTGAAGCAATCGATAATTACCTGGCAATCATTGGTGCATCATTCAAGAATGAGATTATGTCGCTCGAGCAATTGGATAGAACAATTGATTTTGATTCACTAGCCTCAACCGGCCAGATTAAATATGATATTGAAAAGTTACGATGGGTGAATCATAAATGGATGGGACTGCTTTCACCAGAAATCTTGGCAAAACGTTGCAGCCCTTTCCTAACCAGAGCTTATAAAGCAGCTGCGGAACTGACGCCCAAAGATTTAGAACATTTGCTGGCCCACCATATTCTCCCCATTATCGCTTCCGAGCTTGTCACTCTGAAAGATATCGTCCATATTTTAAGATTTTATTTTGAACGACCTCTTATAAGTAAAGAGAATTTACTTAAGTTTAATCCCGAGGCACGCATTATTGTGGCCAATGCTGTCGAGGCAATGGGAACCCCTTTTAACCCTGAAGTCTTTTTGGCTGAGGTAACCAAATCTACCAAGGAACATGGCTTAGCGCTGAAAGAAGTTTTTTGGCTCGTGCGATTCTTACTCACGGGATCTATTGAAGGCATTGGAGTCAAAGAGTTGCTCAAACTTCTGCCTGCAGAAGAAGTTCGCAAACGCTTGCTTGCAGTTGCTGCACAATAATCGATAATTCCCGTAACATTTCAACTAACCATTCAGTATTTGCTTTTTTTTACTTGTGGCACATCTCGATTTTGTGCAAAGAATCTTGCTTTTGCTTTACATAATGATTAAAGCTGGAAACAATTATTATATGATTGGGCTCGGCATGAAAACAAAACGAATAGTGATACTTGTGTGTGCATTGATATCTATCTCTTATACTACCTATCCACAACCATTTACAAGTGGATTAGTAAACGGTTTCAGAACTGGCCTGGTCCCTTTCGTAGGCCAGGCATCTCTCGGATTTGGTCTTCTTTTGAATAAAATAGCTCCATTGATTTTCGGAGCGAATGAGATAACAAAAGATTCAGTAGCAAATGGAATGCTTCTTGGCCATACGGCAGGCATTGTCGCCTATGCAACAACACTTGCTCTCATAAAAAAAAAGTTTGGCACACGCTGCTGTATTCTCGCCTCATTGGGGATTCCCGCTGTCGTATTGGCAACGGGTTCCACTTCCGAATTATAGCACTTATTCCCTGTCAAGATTAAAAAAAACATGCGGGATGTTAACGGTATCCTGCCGCAAATTAATAACTGACGTGCGTGAAGGTATTTGCACCTTAAAAAATGGGTTTTTTCGTATCGAGGTCTTTTTACTCAATCTACTGCGCAATTGTGCTCAATGCGATCAGCATGATGCAGTTGTGTTTTGGTTATACCCAAGCCACGTGTTTTAAGATCGGAAAATAATGCTTCGATCCCCATCGCAAATCATAGTCCAGAATTTTTCCTACGGATGGTATAGCATCCGTAGCGATGATCCATGGTTCAGGGTGATCTTCTTCTAGGAGAACGCCATTGCATTGCGCTGCTGAGAAGCCATTGTATTTGTGTGCCGCTCGCAAAGGTCAAGAGGGAGTGATGAGACGATTGCTAGCGGCTCCGGGGATCAATGTTAATGCCCAAGATACACACAAAACCACTCCATTACATACTACTCTTAGCCGCTGGCGCAGATCCATTGCTACAAATGCCAATCACCAAACGTCAATCAACTTACCTGGAATCAAACCCGATGCTGTTTACACGGTTTTAAGGAACATATGCGCCAGCGAATTGCAACCCATCGACAAGACCGCACTTCTTATTTTCACCACTTACTGCCCGAGCTTGTGGATCTTTTGGCATATTTTGTTTTGGCAACAATACCAATCCGATCACCAAAAATAATCCTTAACCGTCAGAAGTTCCCGGTGGCCGTTAGTATCGATATAATGCAGTGATTTAGTATGGAAAATTTCGTTAACCTCATGCAATTTTTGTTGTTGAGAGTTTATATCATACGAGGTTTAGAATTTTTTCTGCTTTTTCTTTGAGCAAGGTTTTTGCCGCGAGTAAATCTTCATGAGCAAAGTGGAGCCAATCATTAGGCTTTGGCATAAATTTGCTTCCCTTTTTTTGTTATAGTATAACAAATTGATGATTTATCTTTGGATGATTTGAGAAATTGCTCGTAAGTATAGATCAAGATATCCTTGTAAGCCGAAATTAATTGATCAAAATTAAATGGCCCTCCATGGATTACTCTTGCCGCTTTTTAGAAATTTTTTATACTCATCGAGTCAGTAGAAAGGTATTGTATATGAAACTATCTTATTTATTCTTTATGTTGTTCATCTTGCCGTTTTCAATTAAATCTTTTACAAGTCTCGATAAGAATTTTTTTGATGCAATTAACGAAAAAAATCATGAAGCAATAGATGCATTCTTGCATAAAAGGGGGTGCGTGTAAATAGTAAAAATAATAAAGGCTTGACTCCTTTGCATCTCGCCGCGAGAACTTGTAATGAACCCTTGGTAAAAACCTTTATTAAAGCTGCAGCTCAAATTAATGTACAAGATAAAAAGGGAAATACTCCATTGCATTTTTCTGCCTTTGCTAATGTTCTGATAGCTTCCTGGCTAATGCTGAGTATTGCAGCTGCTTCTTTGACCGTAAGCAATTCATTATCATTTCCAATTAAGCGTTCAATCTCTTCCGATGGAATTCGTAGAAAGCGGCCAATATATACTGTCTTTAATTTTCCTACATGTGTGCAATTTCTGGCAGCTGCCAATTAGGAGATGAAATTTCTAAGATGGCTTCATATGGATTATCGCATTCAAATGGTGTCTTTGAGGGATCCCGTTTGTTGAGATGGGCTGATATTCCAATTGATTTCTTACAATAGATAAGACAAAGCGTCTTAGAATATTGTGTCAACTTCAATATCTGCGTTATTTTATATCGGCCAAAACAGTCATGCCTAATTGATTGTAAGTGAGACTGTTTTGCCTAAGGCTTGTACGGCTTTAAAAAGAGTTACAATCGTGAGTGATGGATTATTAGGATCTAGAAGACGATTAATTGCAGATTTACTTGTTCCCATTCTGCGTGCAAGTTCAGCCTGTGTAACATCTTCTTTTTTGAGAAGAGACTGTAACTCTCGAACAATTGTTCTCTTTATTGCAACAGCTTCTGTATGCTCAAGAATGCCTTCTTCATCAAGAAAACTATCGAGTGTAGAGCCAACATGTTTATTTTTAAGAACTGCCATAGTATATCGTTCCTTGTAATTCCAATTTCTTTAATCGCTTTGTAGCTAATTTAATATCCTGTGGTGGAGTTTTCTCAGTTTTCTTTATAAGTCCATGTAGTAAAAAAATACAGTCATTTTTTACTACAAATATTATTCTTGATATGCGTGTATCAAGTCGGGTTCTTAATTCCCACAATCCCTTTCCCAAGTTATCGACCAATGGCATACCAATGGGCCATTGGTATTGTAATGTTTGAAGATCCTCACCAATCTTTCTTGTCTCATGCTTCTCAAGACCCTTAAGCCATATACGAACAGGTTCTCTGCCCGAATCTTCTTTGTAAAAAACAACGATTAATTTTTTCTCTATTGCAAGCATAAAACCTTTGAGTCACGTTCTTTTTTATATGTTACCAAAAATGGTAACATCTGGCAAGTATTTTAGTAAAACTACCAAGATATATTAATTCTACTTCAGGCGAGCCGATACGGTATGAGCAAAAGCAGAATACCGTTGAAGGCGAAAACCGAGAATTATACGAACTCTCGTTTCGTATAATAACGTTATCGTTATCGTTAAAATTTTAAGGATAAACAGTCTTTATTTATGCATCTTCTTTAAAAAAGCTGTAGGGATCCCCCTGTTTTAAACGCTTTTTTCACCTTTTTTGCTTTTCTTTTGGCAACTGAGGCTTTACCTCGATTTGATTGTTGTATTCTAAGATTTCCCTGCTCGATTAAGACATCAAGCTCTCTTTGATGAGCTTCTCCTAATGAATATAAATTATTATCTACCTTTTCAAAAACCTTGGACCGTCTAGGCCATCTTGCGTCCATCTATCTTGTATTTTTTGAAGAATTGGCAAAACGGCTGCTTCTTTAGCCATTTCTATCCAGGTTTTCTGTGTGATTTCTATGAAGCCATTTTTTGCAAGAGAGATTGATTGCTTTGCAAATTCACCCATGATCAACATTTGAAGTAAATACAGGCCCGCATAATATTGATTTGCTCCTACGCGCAATGGGTCTGATAAGATAGGAATAAGCAAATTAGACTCGCCGTTTTTAAAATCTTCACAGGCTCTGTATGGTAAAAGCATTGTTCCCACCGTGATGTCAACACCATCCAAACGATGTGTTCTTGATGATTTAAACCTTTTTAGCGCAATTAAATTTCCTGAAAAATTCGGTCTTTTAAATTCGAGATGTGCCATTCCATGAAATACTTCTATCATATTCTGAATGCTTTTTTTGCTACTTAAGTTCATCTCATCTCCAATATCGCCAAAACTCTCACGTACTATAACACGATAATGCATCCGTTGTGGTAAAAACACCGCTGGGTGTTACCCCGTTGGATGCGATAGCGCATCTTAAGCAAAATGAAATCCTGCCGATTTTGGCGTATGTGGCGAAGTATCAGCCTGAAAAAATTGAGGAAGCGCGTCGTTTAATTGGAGAACGACAAATGTTGCTAGCTTATTGGGATAATGCACAAAAAGTGGTATCGACGGTTTTAGTAACGGTGTTTGCAAGAAATTTCTATCGGTATTGCTATAAGCGTTAAATGGGCATGATTTGTTGTGTCTACCTCCCACTATACTGTTTTTGTTTAGCAATTGAGAACAATTTTTATGATGGCAATAAGCTCATCAACCGAAAAATTTGCCATTATCAGGCAATTCTGGTAAATTTTTAGCATAAATTTGATGCGGAAGTGGTGAAATTGGCAGACACGCAGCTTTGAGGGGGCTGTGGAGGCAACTCCGTGGGGGTTCGAGTCCCTTCTTCCGCACCACAAAATATATCGAGTAGAATATATTTTGTCCTGGGCCCTGTCTTTTGCTAATAGGTGGAATTAGGCAAAGGATTGCGCTACTTTGGAGCTTGGTTGGCGGCACCAACTTTGAACTAGGAATAGTTTATAAAATAAAAATATGCGTGGTAGGGTAGTTTTAAAGCATGAGATTTTATAAGGAATCATGAGATGACAATTTCGGTGCGACGTTTTCTTTTTTCAAGTTTAACAGTTTGGGTACTTGTTTCACTCTTGGGTGTTTATTTTCTCTTGCATCTCAAGAAATTTATTAATTTCGGTGTTGATCTTGTAGGTGGCACATATATAACACTCGAAGTTCAGACTGACAAGGCGATAGAGGCTGATCTTGATCATGGTATGCAAGCTATTGTTGATAAATTAAAGAAAGCGGAGCTTGAAGTTCCCAATACCTCTATTGAAAATGGAGAGGGGTATGTGACGTTCAAATCTGAGGGAGCTGCGCGAAGGGCTGAAGATTTTCTTATAGGGCAAGATGCTCGAATTCCTTATGAAAGAGACGGAAATAGACTCCAAATCACTTTGACCAAAGAAGAAATCGCAACTATAAAGACTGAAGCGATTAATGGCAATATCCATGTCTTAGAGGGCCGACTCAATCCCTACGGTGCAGGAGAGATTTCTATTGTAAGGCAGGGTGATAAACACATTGTTATTGAGTTGCCTAATGTGCATGATGTCAGACAAGCAAAGGCAATGATCGGTAAGACAGCTTTGTTAGAGATTAAGCTCGTTGAAGATTCTGCGGGCTCGCAAGAAGAATTGCTCAAAAAATATAATGGCAAATTGCCAGACAATACCATTATCGTCCCGAGCAAGGAAAAACTTGGTCGCTCTGTGTTTTATCTTGTACCAAAATATACCGATATCAATGGACGTCTTTTGAAGGATGCTTTTAGTGATGTTGGAGGAGATTTTGGTGCACAGCCTGTTGTAAGGTTTGTATTTAAGCCCGAAGGTGCTGAAAAGTTTTATGAAATAACCAGCAATAATTTGGGACGTCAAATAGCCGTCATGATTGATGGTGTAGTCATCACCGCGCCGGTGGTTCAATCAGCTATTAGCTCTGAAGGGCAAATTACAGGTAACTTTACGGTTAAAGAAGCGACTGATTTGGCAACACTTCTTAAGTCTGGTGCATTTGTTGCTCCCGTGACCTTCGAAGAAGAACGTCATATTGGTCCTTCACTTGGTTATCAATCGATTAGGAGTGGGTTATTAGCATGTGCAATTGGGTTACTTGCATTGCTTATTTTCTCGGTGGTTATGTACAAAATGGCCGGGTTCTTTGCCTTCTTCGTGTTGCTTTACAATATCCTTTTGATTCTCTTTGCGATGGCGTGGTTGGGTGCAACATTGACCCTACCTGGTATTGCAGGGATGCTCTTAACGGTGGGTATGGCTATTGACGCATCTATTTTGATTTACGAAAGAATTCGCGAAGAGCTTGCACAAGGACTTCCTTTTAGGAAAGCCCTCGATTCAGGGTTTTCAGGGGCGATGTCAGTTATTTTGGATGCAAACATTACGCACTTTTTGGTAGCGGTAGTATTATACAAATTTGGTGCAGGTCCGATTCGCGGATTTGCTATTGCCATGATAATCGGTATCATATCAACTTTAATTACCGGCATTCTTTTGCTGAAATCAATTTTCAACTTTGTTCTTGATGGCCTTGGTTATCATAAAGTGAGTATCTAAGATTGAGGCGACGTAGCTCAGCTGGTTAGAGCGGCGGAATCATAATCCGTAGGTCCGGGGTTCGAGTCCCTGCGTCGCCACCACACATTATGCGTAGTATCGCATAATGTGTCCGAGGCAGCTCTTAGATAGAAGAGCTCGGAAAGCCGAGGTAGGTAGCCAAGGCTTCGTATGGCAGGCCATTTTCTTTAATGGAATGATTTTTATACAAATTTGATGTAGTCAAGTAAATGGCGAAGTATGCCCTACCTCTTTCGCCAAGGCTTCAAAGGACAGGTCGAAGCTCTATGTAGCATTTTTTTGGATAAAAATTGATTAGTGGAAAAAAACTTGGTGAGTTGTTATACTCAATAACGATTTAATTATGAAAGTGAATTTTTCTATGAAGTATATATCTCTTATTCTCATACCATGCACAATACTATTTAATGCTTGCGTATTTTCGATAAGCAAGTTAGAGACGACAGCAACTCGATTAGCTAAGACATACGCTGATCTTGATAATACCGATCTTAGTTGGTATTGCTTTATAGATCAGTCGGTTCAAATTGCCAATCAAGCTGGTGGTTCTAAGGAGCTCCTGAAAACTCTCAAGGATGTTCGTGAAAGAAGTGGTGCCCTATCGGTTGCTTGGGGATTGAGCTCAATAAAAGAGGAGGTGCAAATGAAAATTCCTTATACCTATAAAATGCTTAGACAAAATTATTCCATATCACAATTACGTACGATTGTTAACACTCTTATTGAACGTAATGGAAAAGCCTCTTGTGAAAAACACGAGCATAAGGATGATCTTTAATACTGAAGTTGCTTTCATTTTTGCAGTTTTTGTAAAATAATTTTGAGCAGAAACCAACAAATGAAGGAATGAGGAAATGATCTATTTTTTTGCAATTGCCTTGATGTTATCAATACATATAAATCTCTCTAGCAAGGTATATAATCAACCATCGGTTATTGTTACGACTGGTTCTTCTTCACCTTACTTATTTAACCTCGCTATTGCAAATGGATCTTGTGATGTGGGAATAGCTACAATAATGCTGTTTTTGAGTTCTGCACTGCTTTACCAATGTCGTGATCGTGAGTATCAAGATCTTTACCATCCGGGTGGGCCTCAATATCCAAAATTGGTCAAATCAACTTTGGCTGTCGGGGCAGTTCTTAATTTTGTGAGAAGTTTGTTGAACTTTGCCATGAATGGGATTACGGTAGGACAATTGGAGAATCGGATGGATGACTTGCAGCAACAGATCAAGCAGATCAAAAACAATACTGCGACATGAGGGTCTTCTTTACGTAATTACATGATGTTTTTGAGACTTGAACTCTTGTTTGATAAGTGGTCACCTTAAATTCACTCTTTTATTAATGAATTCAAACTCTTGAGAAGCACCAATGGTCTTCTTTACACTCATAATGCCAAAACAGTGTGTGAGGAACTATGAAAATTGCTATCGTTGGCGGAGGTGCAGCCGGTCTTACTGCCGCATGGCTTCTTGAAGGTACGCATGATGTTGTTCTTTATGAGAAACAGTCTCGTCTTGGCGGCCACGCTGAAACAATCATACATGATGAAATGATTGTAGAAACTGGGTTTGAATTTTTTTCATCTGAACTATTTCCGACCTTTATCAATCTTTTGAAGCTTTTGCATGTGCCCATCAATCAATTTTCGTGTACTTATACACTGTATTGTACCAATAATGATGACTGCATGATGTTACCGCCTTTTCATGATGGCATCATTGATTATAAAGATTTTTCCCCTTCTAATCTTGCTGTGCTTATTGAATTTAAACAGTTTGTAGCCAAGGGCAAATCGATTGTTAAAGATTGCAAAACTGATATTACTATTGAAGACTATGTTAATAGCTTAGAGGTCAGTGAATCATTTAAAAATGATTTTTTGTATCCCTTTTTATCTTCTGGATGGGGTGTGCCATTTGATATTTTTAAAAAGCTTGCTGCATATGACATCTTAAGCTGGTACATAAAAATGAAACCGGCGCGTTTTTTTGAAATGCCTCTTTATGAAGTTGTTGGCGGAAATAAAGTATATGTCGACGCTCTCACCAACGATTTAAAGAATACTATCGTACATAAGTCTACATTGGTTCATATTTTAAAACAGAATGATTGTTACCTCATTTTCGATAACCGCGGTAATCATGAGATTTTTGATCATCTCATTATAGCGACAAATGGGCACGATGCTGCGCAATTGTTGGTCAATATTGAGGAGGCAGAGAGTGTCAGGACCCATCTCGCGCAGCTTGAGTACTGGGATGCTATGATAGCAGTGCATAGCGATGAATCATACTTGCCTTCGGACAAAGCTTTCTGGGCTACAGTCAATATCGACAATGATGGCGTTCAAAGTGCTATGACCATTTATAAACGATGGCGTTCAAAAGTCCCTGTTTTTCGGAGTTGGATTACTCCATCACGGCAAGATACGTTGCCAAAAAATCTTATCGAGATTCGATATTATAAACATGCATTGGTAACTCCGAGCTATTTTGCAATACAACACTATCTTAAAGAAGTCCAAGGCAGACATAATTTATGGCTTGCTGGTGTTTATATGCATGATATTGATTCGCATGAAAGCGCAATTATGTCAGCCGTAAGCATCGCAGAAAGGCTGGCACCCATTTCCAAGCGTTTAATGACATTATTAAAAAAATAAACTGTCCAATTTATGTTTCCATGAAGGTGCAATCGATATACTGACGCATTACTTTTGCAAACTCTTCTTTTACTGCCTTAAGATTATCAGTTGTGTAACCCTCAAATCTTATGCTGAGCAAAGGCTCGGTGTTTGAAAGCCTGACAATTCCCCAACCATGTGGAAAATTAACGCGAACACCATCCACCGTGATAAGTTCAGCATCTTTTTTTTGAGCGAAGTGTTGTTTAAGCGCTTCAACAACTGCTAAACGTGTTTTGTGCTCGCAAGGAATTCGGTAGGTTGGTGACATTTCAGTTTTTGGAAATTCTTCAAGTAATTGTTCTAATGTGGTTTTGCCATCGGCAAGTAATTCAAACAATCTCATTGCTGCATAAACCCCATCGTCAAATCCAAAGTTGCGATCTTTGAATGCAAAATGACAACTTATTTCACCGCCCAAGTATGAATTGTATTGGTGCATTCTTTTTTTCAAATGGCTGATACCTGTGGGTGACATTATTGGTTGAGCACCCCATTCACGCAGGAGTTTAATCAGACCGATGGAAGAAGAAACGTCGAAGACGACGGGCATGCCCGGATTTTTTTCAATAATGGGTTTTGCAAAAACTGAAAGAAGTCTGTCACCTGTTATTAGTTTTCCTGACTTTGTCATCGGGGCCATGCGGTCTGCGTCTCCATCAAGACCCATGCCAACGGTTGCATCTGATTCAGCGAGTTCCTTTTTGAGTGCCTGCATATATTTTTCAACGGTTGGATCTGCCACATGGTTGGGGTAACTACCATCCACTTCAGGATACAGGAGTTTAACTTGTTTCCAACCCATACGCTCAACCAGACGTGGCATAACTGTTCCACCAGCGCCATTACCACAGTCAATAATGGCAGAAAGAGTCATGTTTTTGAGATGTTTGAAATGATTGACAAGCCAATCAATATAGGGCGTGACCATATCGTGTTCACTGTACTGTCCCGGAGTTTGCCCCAGTATCTTGGTTTGCTCTTTATAGAGTTCACGAATTTCTTTGAGTGCAGGACCAAAGACTGATTCTTTGCCAAGACAAATTTTTAAACCATTATACTCGGCAGGATTATGTGATGCCGTGATCATAACGCCTGCATCAACGTCAAGGTTGTGCATGGTAAAATAGATGACCGGTGTGGTGCAAATACCAACAAAAATAACGTCAAAACCACTGTCTAAAAATCCTTGAGTAAGATTTTTTTTTATTTCCGCTGAGTGGGTTCTTCCGTCCATGCCAAGAGCGATTTTTTTTATGGAAGTACTTTGCTTTAAAAAATAGGCACCTATAGCTTGCGCAATGTCATATGCATCTTCCGGGTAAATTCGGGCCCAACTTTACCGCGAACATCATACTCATGAAAGATGCTTTCATGCGCAAGGGGATACAGTGTTGTTACAAAAAGCATTAAAGACAAACCGATAGTTAATAGATTTTTGCGGTACATTTTCCGGCTCCTTCTTACCAGCATGCAACGGTGATATGTAATACGTTAAATTTTTCCAAAATCAAAAAAAGAATTGTTATGATAGCCGTCAAAGCAACTAAATTTACCAACGGACGCCGTGGATGTTTTGTCAGAGCTTGTAAGATGCTCTCAAAAAAAAGAGCAGCACAAAAAATCCCCAATGCGATGGTCAGATACGTTATTGCAAAATGATTCACAACAGGTCCCTTCTTGATGTATGTAGGATACCATAACAGAGAGAAGAAGGTTGCGCAACTGTAAATTTCTAGAAGTGATGAGTTATGCGCGAATTATGTTCCCTGCAAAGAGAGGGAAAGGATCTTTTTTTCCAAACTTTCGATTTCAAGCGTTTATTGATTTAAACGCGCTCTTTTTGCTATTCTATTACTGTAATAAAATAACGATTAACAGGTGTATATCAATGAAGATTGTAAAAATTATCATAATCATTTTAACAGTATTTAGTTCGATTTACGGTAAGAAACCTAAAAGTAGTAGCGGGATTCCTCTTATTGACGTAATAAAAACTGCTTTGCCCGGGACAACGCTTGGGCGTGTTCAACAACTTATTTCGAGCGGAGCTGACGTAAACGCACAAGATAGTGATGGAAGAAGTGCTCTTTGGTGGGCACTTGATAAAAAGAAAAATAGGGTGACAAAGTTATTAGTGCAATCGAAGGCTGATGTTAATCAGCATGATTATGAGGGGGTTCCGTTATTGCTAAAAGCACTCCGATCAAATCCCGATACAAAAATAATCGAAATGATGTTAAAATCAGGCGCCAACCCTAACCAGGGCGACGGTAGTTTTTCTCCGTTAACTGTTGCCATTGATGCTCAACGATCTGATTTGGTAAAACTTCTCCTTGACAGTGGTGCGGATGTTAATAGTCAAGATAATTATGGCGAAACTCCTTTGCACAAGGCTGCCGCTAAAGGCAACGAGATGGTGGTTAAAGTTCTACTCGATGTACAAGGAATTAATGTTAATGCTCAAAATAATAGCGGTTTGCCCCCTATTGAAGTGGCACGGGAGAATCGTCATGGCAAGATTATGGAACTTCTTGCACGTCATCCTTCCTACAACAAAGATTACGCCAGTGAGAAACTTTTGCGAGAAGTAGGAGCACTCAGTCCCGATGTTAATAAAATTTACGATTTACTAAGATTAGGGGCAGATGTTAACGTTCGAGACTCGAATGGATCTACGCCTCTTGATATTGGAGCTTATTCTGGGCATGACGCCGTCGTAAAACTATTGCTTACTGCGCCAGGAATCAACATTAATGCTCAAGATAAAAATGGTTGGACGCCGCTTCATTATGCCATTCATGGTGGGAACGAGGCTGTAGTAAAAACTCTTCTTGCCTATCCTGGCATAAATCTCGCGATAAAAAGTAAGTATGGAGGCAGTCCTCTGTCGCAGGCACTGTTTATGCGATCTCCCAATAAAAAAATAATCGAAATGTTGCTTGATGCGGGTGCTTCTCCAGATGAGTTTCTTGGAATGGATCTAAAAGATGACGCGATCAACAAATTAATTCAACAGTATAGTGGCTCAGATTATAAAAAATTCGATCAAAACTTTCATGTATTGTTAGAAACTGGGCTTGAGTCAGGAAAGTCTGAAGATGTTCTTGCCGCAATTATGTCAGAAAAGCACAGCAACAAACTCCAGCAACAAATATTAATTCAATAGATAAGCTTTGGATTCAAAATGAGATGAAGAATAAGATAGCTGATTATGAAGCCTGGAAAAAAAATGTGGAGTATAATGAACCCCATAATTCGGACCAGTAATTAAGATATAATTTTGCCTCCTGAATAAGAAGTAATAAAATTATAACGGAGGCCAAAAAATGGGACGGAAAAAATTTAGCTCAAGTTTTAAAGCACAAGTTGCACTTGAAGCAATAAAGAGCAACGAGACGATAGCGCAATTGTCCATAAGATATGGGGTGCATCCAACGCAGATTCAAGCATGGAAAGCAGCGCTTGAAAAGCAAGCTGAAAGCATTTTTAGCAAAGGAAAAAGCTTTCCAGAAAATGATGAAACTCAGCTTGCAGAGTTGGAGCGCAAAATAGGTCAGTTGACGGTTGAAAATGACTTTTTAAAAAAAAATGTCACAGCATACCGCAAAAGGAACGGCTAACAATGGTTGACAAAGAGCATAACTTTTTGAGTATGCGGCAACAATGTACGCTGTTAGGCATTTGGCGATCGAATGTGTATTGTCGATCTGTTGATGAGCCTGATGAAACCATGCTGGGCAATGAAATTCATGAAATATGGTTAGAGCAGACCTATTATGGTTACCGGAAGATAACTATTGCATTGCAAGATCGTGGGCAAAAGATCAATCACAAGAAAGTCTTGAGGATTATGCGAGAAATGAAGCTGCAAGCGATCTATCCGGGTCCAAAGACAACGATACATAATTCTGGTCACAAGATATACCCATACCTTCTTCGTGATTTGCCAATTATAGCTCCCAATCAGGTGTGGGCAACTGATATAACCTATATAAAAATATTGGGCAGTTTTATGTACCTTGTTGCGATCATTGATATTTATAGTCGGTTTGTTTTGGCATGGCGTTTATCAAATACACTTGATACGCAATTTTGTTTAGATATGTTAAAACATGCGCTGGAAAAAGGAAAACCTCAAATCATAAATACAGATCAGGGGTGTCAGTTTACCAGTAAGGCATGGATTAACTTAGTTGAAGGAAATGGAATTAGAGTAAGTATGGATGGGCGGGGTAGATGGGCTGATAACGTTTATATTGAGCGATTTTGGCGAACACTCAAACATGAATATTTGCTGATTCATGCTTTTGAATCGGTCGAAGCATTAAAAAGTGCTTTGAATAGATTTATCGATATGTATAACAATAAACGCATGCATCAAAGTCTTGGCTATAAGACTCCGGCAAAAATATACTTTATGCAAAATGAAAATCCTGCGGCCCTTTGGGGACACTCCGTGGGGCTTCGCCCTACTACTGCTTAATGAGATGAGATGGTGAAACTGAAACTTGAAATATAAGATACAAAAAATGAGGAGCAAAATATATCTTAATTTAGATCAAAATTGGTCTTGACAAGGGGGTGCACTTTAGAGGAACGTTGGAAAAGTGAAGGCATATTAGATCCTCTCGTAAAAAAACATGAAATGATAACTATTCTCTCGGATTGGAAGAATAAAGAAAAACCGTATTCTGGAGAAGATAAAAATGCTCATTATGCCTATAATTATTTAGAGGAATTAAATAAAAGGTCTTCAAAGTTTTATTGGTTTGATGAAATAGATAAAAATTGGATTCAAAAGCAAATTCAGCAAAACTATGATTCTGAAGAAAGTCTATTGCTAGTAACGAATTATAACCTTGACCAAGTTAGAATTTCGCAGGGTGATCCCGATTTTAAATGGTGGGATATAAAAAAATGGGCCGGATTTTTAGCAGGTAAATACCTGGTGGTTCATGATTATAATATTTTGCGGCAGCTTTCTAAGAAACCGAAAGCTTCCTCTGTAGCTGATATCGATTATCTTTGGTTAGATTCTATTGAAGAAGGGATTATGCATCGAAAGTTTGACTATATGCCACCATCAGAAGCAATAAAAAGTCTTATCCAAGAAGCGGCCAAAATTGTCAAAATGGAAAGGAAAATTGTTCCATTTATGGAATCGGATGATGTTGGGGGAAGTTCTACTCTAACCCCTACGGGTAAACCAGCAATAGCACTTTGTAATAACCCAAACTTAGATGTTTTGCTATCTACAGTCTATCATGAATTGGGCCATGTTGTTAACGGTGATAATGCTATTCGTAGTGATTTGAAGAGCGGTAAAAAAAGTTATGAGGAAGTTCTAAAGGAAATGGAGTCTCAACCCGAATTAAAAAAAATCAAGCACTATACCGAGCTTGGAAAAACTGCTTTGAATGCGAGCACCGATATTGGCAAACAAGTTCAAGAAGTGCTCTCTCATGCTACAACATTCTGGATTCCTCCTAAAGACCAAAATGAGTACAAAAAAACGTTATATTACTTAGAAAGTGAGAGAAGAGCAGATCTGTATAGCCTCGAGAAATTATATGAGCAAAAACACCTTTCATCAATAATAGCTAAAATCGATGAATGGTTAGGATTAACAAAATATGGTTCTCCCTTTGTTGTCATTGAAGGAGCGGAAACCCATCCTTCCCATTTTGAACGTGTACTCTATATGATCGGCTTTTTGGCAGATAAGGGACTGGATGTTAACAAACTGATAAGAGACTGGGAAACAGAAGGTATTTGTAGGCCGCTTGAGGTGCCTAAGCCAGGGTAATAAAAGAAAGGGCGCTGTTTTGTTTGCGATCGTTCCATGATAAAGTGAGGATTATTAATATTAGCAGGTTTTGAGATGTTATTTAACGAAGTAAGTAGTGTTTTTGACCAAATTTCGAAAACATCAAGTCGCACAGAAATTACCAAACTATTGGCTGAGCTTTTTTTAAAAGCGGACCCAGAAGAGGCCAAAATCATCTCATATTTCGCGCTGGGGTCCCTGCGGCCTCCCTATGAAAGCACGCAATTTGGCCTCGCAAATAAGAGTATCGCAAAAGTGCTTGCAGAGCTTTTTAATACGACTTCAGAATGGATCATTCGGCGAGGACACGAACTTGGAGATTTGGGACTTGTGGTTGCTGAGGCTGCTCTTCCCTTAATGGACAAGCTGACCGTGCGAGAAGTCTATGTCAAACTGAGCGAAATTGAACAGATTTCTGGTGTGGGTTCTCAAGAAGAGAAGGCTCAGACATTACTTGCATTATTGAAGTCAGTTTCAGCACAATCAGCACAGGTGGTCGTGCGCATCATTTTAGGCACCCTGCGTTTAGGATTTTCTGATATGACTATCATCGATGCATTTTCCTGGATGCTTGTGGGCAATAAGTCACTTCATAAAGATATTGAAAATTCCTATAATTTATGTGCCGATTTGGGCCGGATTGCCTACGTTTTGAGAGCTGTGGGTATAGAAGGACTTCGTGATATTAACATTGTGGTTGGTGTTCCCATTCGACCAGCTGGAGCTGAACGTTTGCCCACTGCAGCAGACATTCTCGAAAAAATCGGACCCTGTGTTGCACAGCCAAAGCTTGACGGGTTCAGACTGCAAATTCATGTGAAGAATGAGGGAGCTAAGCGGTCAATGTGGTTCTTTTCGCGAAACCTTATTGATATGTCTTCAATGTTTCCAGATCTTGTTAAGGCGTTTGAGAACTATACCATGGAATGTCTTATCATAGAGGGCGAGGCAATCGTCTATGATGAAAAAGCTGGTGCATTTCTTACCTTTCAAGATACTGTTAAGCGCAAGAGAAAGCATGGAATAGAAGAAATGTCTGCGGCATTGCCATTACGTTTTTTTGCATTTGATATTCTTTATTATGATGGCATTTCGGTTTTGGATAAAAGTGAGCGTGAGCGCCGTACATTGATGCTCACCTTATTTCCCGCTGAGCATAGTAAAACTATCTCAGTCATTGACGAGGTAGTGATTGCTACTGCAGAAGATCTTGAAAACTATTTTGAAGAAAATATAACCTCAGGGCTTGAAGGCCTTGTGGTAAAGCGACCCGATGCTCCCTATCAGCCTGGCAAACGTAATTTTAACTGGATAAAATTGAAGCGCATGCAAGAGGGTGGCCTTGAGGATACTATTGACGTTGTTATTCTCGGCTATTATCTGGGCAGTGGCAAGCGAGCGCTGTTTGGCATTGGCGCATTTTTAGTTGGTATTTATAATAAAGCGCACGATCGTTTTGAAACGATTGCCAAAGTTGGCACAGGATTAACTGATGAGGAATGGCGCGAATTAAAGAAAAAGTGTGATGAGAAAAAAACAAATGAACAACCTCATAATGTCATATGTGCTAAAGACCTTCATCCAGATGTATGGGTTTTACCAGAAATTGTGTGTGCGGTAATTGCAGATGAAATTACACTTTCGCCTTTACACGCTGCGGGCAAGACCACGCATTCGCCAGGATTTGCATTACGATTTCCTCGATTCACCGGTTATCGAATTGACAAATCTGCGACTGAGGCAACAAGCGTTGATGAAATTAAAAGAATGTTTGAGGATCAGAATAAAAAGAGGATTTCTTGAGCTTTTTTCTTATATGTGAAAAAAGTGTATTGATACTTATGCTCGTTACCAATTACGGCTCAAATACTGGAAAATATAACTTGCCCACTTATAGAGCCGTTAAATCATTAACGAGATTAAGATTAATTAATAATCGAACATGCTACCCGTCCGCCACCACTCTGGAAAAGGTGCGCTAGGCCCTTGGGTTATTATCGACGCATGTTCTGTAATTAAAATGTTCTCCATCACAGCTCCTTAATTAATAAAATATGTTAGGTGTCTAGTTATTTGAATCTGGTCAGTATCAAGTCTTAAAGCATTCTATGGCAAAATATCAATTTTTGCATGGAAGATCAAGAATTTTTTCAACGAGGTGTCGCCAATGGCCGCGTTAGTCAGTTCACGACTATGCTAAATTGAAAAAAAAGGCCATAAGCGATTTTACATTCGCAAAAAATGAGCGGTAATATACTGGTAAAACAGAAAAGATTCCTGACTTTGCATTACGATTCACTGGTTATCAAACCGATCGGTCTGCGACTGAGGTGATAAGCATTGAAGAAATTAAAAGAATGTTTGAAGATCAGAATAAAAAAAAGCAAGTAAAAAGGGTTTACCTGATTTATTGCGTTGCTGTGAATTGCCATGTTACTTTTAAATGAATGCTCATTTCAAAAAGGGATTGGTGTGAAATTTAAGGTCGTGGCAATTGTTGTTCTTTGTTTTGTCGTAACAACATGTTATCCCCAAGGGATTGGGATTGGAGTGGGAACGCATACCGATGGATCAAGCTCGGGCATTGGCACCGGATCTACTTCATCAAGTGGTGGCGGTTCGTCAATTGGTACTGGTGGCAAAGGAAGCGGCACGGGAGGATCAAGTATAGGTCAACAACAAAACCAGCCACCAACACCTACAACATTTATCTTCTTATCATCCTATCCGGCCTATACAAAGGGATGGGCAGCATATACTGCTGCATTGAATGCCGGGGGTCCCGGAGTCACTATTGGGCAAAAGCCGGGCACGGTGTTGACCTATGCTCCGATTGCTCAAAGCGTAATGGACAATTTCAAAAATGCATTGGGCAGTTTTGCAAATCTTTATGCTGATCCAACCATACATCAAAAGATAGATGGGAACGATGGCACTAATTTAGTTGTTCAAGTTATAAAGAGCATGTCCGATGCTTTTACCGGTAATTTGAATGCACTTAAACAAGTTATTGATCAGCAATTAAATCTTGGTAAAGAATTTGCTTCATTAGTTGATCAGATGGAACAACAGGCAAAGGCTTATAATGATATTATGGCGAGCCTACAAGGATATGTGCAGTCAAATTGGAATGCTCTTTACGCTGCCTACACGGAAGAAGTGAGTATTATTCTTTTTTTTACGTACGCAGATATTTTTTCACATTATGCCAAGGGTGCAGCAAGTTTGATTGATGATACGGTGATGGCTTTGATTGAAAAATATTTTGCATCAGCAAAAGCTGTCTATCCACAGTTTTCAAAGGATGTTAAAGCCCAAATTCCTGCCGAATTTACTTCTGCCGATCAGGCAATGCAAGCTGTACAGTCAGAAGTTAGCCTTATTGCTTTTAATGGTTTTAACAATGCACTTGGTGCCATGGAGCCTGAAGAAACCGTTCAGACGCTAACCGATTTGATTGGACCGAATAATAATAATCGAAAGATCTTACAAAAAGCGGTCGTCTATCTTCAAACTGCCCATGATGCATCTGATGCAGAGCTTTATGCCACTCAAATTTCAAGCTTGATGGGTGCATTACAAGGCTTTGATAAAGCATTAAGTGCTGGTACATTCGATCAACAAATTGCTAATCTTAACGCGTCGGGTGGTATTGTAAGTTTACTGTCAGCGGGGTTTGCTCTTTGGTTATCACAACATATACGCGATGTGGCTGATTTACTTGCGGCACAGTTTTTTGCACAAAGCGCGCCTAAAGTTTTTGATCCTTTAACTCAGTATTATAAGCGGCTCAGTGCATTGGAAGATGTCATCAACACAATCGATATCCAGACATCGGATAATCTTTCAGATTTTTTTTCTGCATTGGCTTCAGTTGACGTAACTAATTATGAAAATGCTATTCAATATTATGGAGATGCCTCAAAAACGAGTCTGGCAAGTAAACCCTCACTAACCAGTGCACAGATAGCGTTGGTGCAAAAGGGCCAGCTTCTTTATCCTGAGGCACTTGATGAAATACTTATCAATTTACAAACTGGTAGTAGTTCTTTGGCTTCGGCATTAAAAAATTTGAAGGGAACACCAGGCCTCTCTGATATGCAAGAAGCACACCAACAAGTGTTAACAGCGTTAACAAGCTTTGCTGCAGCAGATAATGGATATATTGCTTGGCAGGCCAATGCTGGCGCGCAAGCAAGTACTATCTTGCCACTCTATCAAGCAGTGCCCGATCAATCATTTTCAACCTTTGTGGCCCAGTATATGATTCACTACTATCGTGTATTGGCTGCACCTTTACAAAGTGATGACTCAAAGCAAGCATTGTTTGATCAATATTATGTCTATGCTAATGCTTTGGCAACACAAACTCCGTACCAGGTTTCACCAGAAGTGAAAAATCAAATTAGTTCTCTTATACAAAGTCGTCCATCGGTCATAACCACCGCTTCAAAGTCCTTGCAAAAGGCGCAGGGAAGTGATGCTATTCAGGATTGGCAAAGTGCATTAAGCGCGACGTTGGCCGTTTATACAGCATGGGCTTCTGGAAATCAGGATCCTCATTTTGAAGACGGTCCTGGACTCTATTTAGAATGTCTCCAATGCTTTATTAATTCAAAAAACCTTGCCGCATTTCAAGATCAAAATATCACCAAGGTGCTTTTGCTCTATCGTTTATATCTTCTTGTTTCAGCATCATCAAATATAAAAAGTAATGCCGCTGCAACGTGTTATTCAAGCCAGGATCCAGAAACTATTCTCAAAGATATAACCGCTCTCATTAAACCGTTTTTGGACGACGGCGCTCAAAATGTTACGGCGGCCAGTTCACCTAAACTTGATCCTAATACTGGCTATGCTACGTCACTGCAAGCCCTCAACAATCTTTATTCATGGCAAACACAAGCAGAAAGTTTGGTTGATGGCTGTCAGCAAGCGCTGAGTGATCAAAAAGCGGCAACGCCCAGTCAAAGTGGAAAAGCTCTGTTAGAAAGAACAGGCACCCAAGGTAGTTGTGTAACAAGTTATGATGCGGTTACCTATGACTCACCACTGATTGCAGGGAGCTCACCAGTCCAGCTTGATAACGTCGCACTTACGCTTGCCCAACTTAATGAAAAGCAAGCTGAATGGGCTGTCCAACAAGCTGCCCTTGATAAGCCTGCTACGCTCAATTCAGGAGATACTTGCATGCTCAATACCGGCTTTCATGGTATTGCATGGGCAGCTTATGGAGAAGCGCAAAATTATTACAATTTAGCGTGCCAATCAGATAAGGCCGCACAAATGGGCCAAATGAATGCTGCTGAATTGGTTCTTTTAAATGCAGATCTACACGGAAATTTCATTATTCCGGTCGCACCAGATACTTCGGTCTTTTCACCATTTTTGCTCAATACCTCTACTGCTTATGCTCGCTACTTTATGTCGCCTTGTTTGATGCCAATTCCTAATGTGCCTCTTGTTCCTACCACTATATTTACTAATAAAACTGCCATTTTGGATCTGGCTGCAGCACTCTACCTTTATCAACATCTAACGGCAGCGGGACAATCGTTAGAAGATTACTTAATACCCGTGCAAAACAAAAATTACTCAACTACCGACGACACTCAGGCTAAAATTATCAAAGATGCGCAAGCGTATCGTGATCAATTAACTCAATGGACTACGACAGGATTTACCTTGCCATCAGGTCAGACGGTAAAAACAAGCCTCGAATATTATGCCCCCGACCCAGCAACTCAAATGTTGGTTTATTGCAACTTACCAATTCTTCCCTTGCCCGCTCAGACTGATGCAAAGCAGGCTCTCGACCCAACCGCTTCTACTGAATATGGCTCTGCCATCCCAAGTTACACATCGTTTATTGCGGCTCATAGTGATAACACATTATTTGCTACGCAAGTTGCCTATGCCAAGGATCGGGTGGACGCTTTAAAAAAGGCTCTTGCCCAAACATATTTGTCTGAAGCATATATGATTTTTATGAAAGCAAACTATATGATCGGCCAAAAAGTTGATCAATCATTAATCACTCTGGTGACGATTGATGCACAGGAACAACAAGCGCTTGAATCGGCCAAAACTCAGTTAGCAACGCTTTTGTCAACAAAACCTACGGTAACCCAATTGCCAACGGATCCTAATCATCCTCTTATTCAAGCAATTAATTTTGTCTTAATAATTATTTTTTAATCCCTGCTACCCTTGCCGCCACGGCTGCGAGTGATAGTAATACAGTGCCTGCCATACCTGAAGCAAAGGGCGTTGAAGCGTTCTTATACGAAAGCGCTGGAGATTTTATCAAACAGTGTTTGGTTGGTGATCCCCTTAATGCCCAATATAATACTTTTTTACAAACTACTGATTTGCTTTATGAGACTGCAGCCGGAATGTATCAGGCTATACCGCTTGCTGATAAAGTTGCATCGTTGTATACAAAATTGGGTGCTCTCTATGAAATGGTCGCGAATGTTGCCATCTCCTATGCACAAAAGGCTACCACACCTGAAGCTGCTGCAGAGTACTATGCTGCAGCTTATATTGATTATCGTAAGGCTCAAGATAATTATTCTCAAGTAAATGATGATACCAATCAAAAAAGGATGGCCCTTGCCGGACTGGTTGCACTCTTTAATTCAGTAACTCAGTATTATATCGGATGGTATCAAGTTCGTTGGCAAACGAATATTTTTGGGAAAGACAATTTTGATGATTTATATTCAGAGTGTGGTAGCATTGCTCCAAATCCTGATGCCCAAAAGCTTTGCCAAATGGTTCGAAAAGACATTCTCACTTCGCTGGTTTATGTAAGTTCGCTTTTATCTAACGGCATTCCGCTCGTAGCAAAGGCACTCAATATAACTCTGCCATCAAGTACTAAGCAAGATGATAATGTTACTGCCTATTTAACCAAAAATAATGCGCAAGCGGGGCTCTACACTCTTTTATCGCCAGGAACTATGAAAGCGACCGATATTGCACCGCTCTTTATGGGACTCGTGTTAAATGGAAATGCTAATCAAATAGATTCATTAGCGTCCAATTCAAGCGCACTAGCTCCTGCATTATCGACAACACAGTCATGGGCAGCTGAACTGTATGATGCATTGGGTGAGAGCTACGTTGATGCATATGAGAGAAGGGGTAAGGTGTGGTAAACTGGATGCCAGCGCGTGCCAAGGGGAAAAATTGACCGACATGTCAAATGAAGTTAAAGCCCAGGCACAAAGTTTAAGCAGCAATGTCAAACAATACATCGGAGCCTGAAGTAAAGAGAATCTGAAAATTTTCCTGATAAATATATTTCAATTATTAAGTATGAGGGCGTTCCATTTCCTCGAGAAAATTCCAATTGCTATTATGTTAATTATGCGTTGGTATCGATAGTTTAGGAACATGTCACAAAAATCAACTCAACTATTTACAAACGTATAACGGGCGAGTTACTCTATCGCCGTCAGAGTATATGAGCAGAAAAATTAATTGTTAAAAAAAGGATCAGTATGAAGCGGTCTAATGTATTACTTATAATGATGATGAGTATGCAATGTATGTTCCCCTGCTATGGAATGGAAATGCCTGAAAATTCATCAGCGAATCGCAATTTGCTCAATGCAGCAAGAGAAGGTGATTCAGCCGGTATTGTGGCTGCATTAAATGGTGGTGCAGACGTGATGGTGCAGGATGATACTTATTTTGCAACTCGTGATGATAACAAGAAAAGATTGTGGCTAACGCCCTTACATTATGCTGTGCAAAATGGAAACACCGATGATGTTCTTACCCTTGTTGAGCATGCGCGGCAAAAATTCACTGAACGTGAATTTAAAGAGTTTATTAACAGACCGGCGGTGAGCGGTATTAGTCCCCTTCACCATGCTGCAGGAAAAAATAACGTGGAGATGACCGAACTTTTACTCGTTCTTGGAGCACAGGTGAATGCGTTGGACTATTATGGAGCCAATGCTCTCTATGGGAATAACAATCCTGAGATTGTAGAAAGGCTTCTCTTTCATGGTGCTGATCGGAATCATAGAAACAGTGATGGGATGACGCCGTTACATGTAGCTGCAGAATTGGGATATCATGAGGTAATACCCTTACTCATAACTCCAGAGAATATTGATATGCGTGATGTAAATGGCCTTGCACCACTTCATTATGCAATAGGAAATCCTCGTGCGGTACGTGCACTTCTCGAAAGGGGTGCCAATGTGAACATTGCAATTGAAGCCGAACAACCAGATGGATTACACGTCAATGGCCAAACCCCCTTGCATGGAGCAGCACTTACCAATGATTTAGAATCAGCGATAATTTTGATGAATTTTAGAGGTGCATTTGACATGCATGATCAACAAGGTAATACGCCTGAATCTTTAGCGCGACAAGCAGGACACGAAGAAATTGCTGGCGCAATGGGACGAAGACGGAGATTGCAAAGAAATAATCATAATTTGACACTTTATCGGAATAGACATGCCGAGCACGCTGTTGAAATTACTCCATTTAATCTGCCTATCGAGATTTGGTCGTAAAGAAGAATAGCAACCAAAAAGGGAAGGACTTGTCTTCCCTTTTTGATATTTAATGGGGTCTTGTTATGGTTAAAATTAAGCGCTTTTAAGGAGAACAAATGATGCTGTTTAAGAAACTTTTTTACTACCTCGTATTTGGTTTTGCAAGTATTGTAGCAAGTGCCCAGAGCGCTCAGAACATATTTGTTGCCACGATTCCAAAAAGTGGAACGCACCTTATTTCTAAAAGCTTAGAGCTTTTATTGAAACGCAACGTTATTCGTATTGAGAATCCCCAAAAAGTTATTGATAGTACTGTGCCTTTGCAACGTAACAATGAACTATTTCGTTCCCATCTTCCCTATCATCCAAAGGCGGAAGCTTTTTTTAAAAAAAATAACTACAAATGTCTTTTAATGATGCGTGATCCACGGGACCAGCTTGTTTCAATGTCATTTTGGTTTGTTATGCGACCAAATAAACATGCTGACAAAGCTGCTCGTTATGCCAAGGACCCTTCGTATTTAAAAGAACTTATGATGAATCGTATTCGACATATTGCGGACTATTATAAAAAATACCTACCATGGCAAAAAAATTCCCGGTTTCATACCGTAAAATTTGAAAATCTGGTCGGGTACGAGGGTGGTGGCACAAGAAAAAAGCAGATAAATGAAATAAAAAGAATGGGTCGACACCTAGGAATAGCTCTTACCGATGAAACTATTGGTCATTGTGTAAAAAATCTTTTTGGCGGGACCTACACATTTAGGAAGGGACAAATTGGAGGCTGGAAAAAATACTTTACTGAAGAACATAAAAGAGTCTTCAAACAAGTTGCTGGCCAATTGCTCATAGACCTGGGATATGAAAAAGATTTCAACTGGTGAGTAAGGATAGGTATTCATGAAAAAAGTTTATTATTATAGTGCATTAAGTATAGTATGTACTTTTGCATTGGCACAGAGTGAGCAAAAAAAGATAAGTGATTTTTTTGTCACAAGTATTCCCAAATCGGGGACTCATTTGATTGATAAATGTTTATCCTTGCTCACGGGGAAAACGCATTTATGGGTTTACGATCCAGAACGTATGATCAAGGGAAAATTGCCTGAGATTCCTCATGATAAATATCTCATGTATCACATGCGTTATAATGAGAAAGTTTCAAAGCTTTTAAGAAAGCATAACATGCCTGTCATCTTCACGGTCAGAGATCCAAGAGATCAAGTTGTTTCCATGACCTTTTGGAAACTTACAAGGCCCGAGGCGCATCCCGAAAAAGCTGCAGAGTTTGAAGCGAATCCTTCATTTTTTTCCAACTATCTTATGAAAAGGATTAAAAATGTTACACGTTATTATAAAAGTTTCTTAGCATGGCAAAAAGATCCTTCGTGTCATACCGTAAAATTTGAAAACCTTGTAGGCGATGAAGGTGGGGGTAGTGATTCTGCCCAAATAAGAGAAATACAAAAAATTGCCGCTCATTGCAGAATTCCATTAACGAATCAAAAGCTCAAATATTGTCGCAAAAATTTATTTGGAGGTACCACAACCTTTAGAAAAGGCCATATTGGTGGTTGGAAAAAATATTTCACATCAAAGCATAAGCGCGCTTTTAAAAAACTGGCTGGCCAGTTATTGATCGATTTAGGATATGAAAAAAACTTCGATTGGTAATAGATTTATCGTTTATATATTTTCAATAATTGCATGAAAAAATGCAGCGGTCTCTTTC
Source organism: uncultured bacterium (assembly GCA_963699715.1). Classification (GTDB taxonomy): domain Bacteria; phylum Babelota; class Babeliae; order Babelales; family Babelaceae; genus CAVOUX01. The sequence continues at coordinate 351,459 of CAVOUX010000004.1, read as the reverse complement.
GGGTCGTCAGCTTGGGTTATTGCTGAACTAATAACAATTCCCGCAGGATTTACCGAAAGAATTTCTTGAATGTTTTCTCTCGTGACAGGAGCTGCTATAAAAACAGGCAATTGGGTATTTCCTTTTACCATATCCCATTGTTCGGCAAGGGTCACTTGAGTATCAGTTAATGGCGACCGATGAAAAAGTATAGCGTCTGCTCCAAGACTTTTGGCCTCAAGGGCTGATTGGCCTAATGAGCTTGCATCAAGAAGATCAAGCATAACCCGCTTACCGAGCTCATGCGCCGTTGCGGCAACATTATGAATAATGTTGCGGGAAGTTCCAGCCATAACCGTAATCCAGTCAGTGCCAGCTTGGCAAAAGAGCTGGGTAACTTCTTTCCCGCGATCAACAATTTTAGCATCAGCTAATATGGCTTTTTGGGGGAATTTTTCTTTAAATGATCGTACGGCATGATCACCATGTTTGAATATGAGTAGTGACCCTACCTCAAGTATATCTGCATATTCCTGAATTTCGCTTGCAATTTCAAGCGCTTTATCGAGATCAAGAAGATCAAATGCAATTTGTAACTTCATGCACAAAAATCCTTATTGCTTGCAAGGCGCGCCTTCCTAAAGAGTATAACATCATTTTTATTCCTGCAAAATCAAGAAAGCACTAATTTAGCATATTGTGTTGTCGCAAATCGCCATGCGTATTCTACGGGAGCAAAATAACGGTTGATTCGTAAGAAATAGATGGCATTTTTACCTGGTGTAAGATTCGATCGAGCATAAAGTGTCGGAAGAATGAGATTTCCACCTTTTAATGCCGGAAACGTCCCTTCTTTGATATACATCTGATCAGGTGCGGCTATGAGTACTACCGCATTGAGCGGTATAATACGGCTTGGGGGTGTTGGTATTTTTTTGACGGTCCATTGCGCTGTTTTTTTGGAATAATCTTCTTTAAAATAAAAATCGTAAAATGCTACCGGTTCATCAAATCCTGCAACAAAATGGTGTATTACCACTTCCTCGGACATAACGGGTTGAAGCGAACGTGTAATAACAAGTTGAACGCGATCTTCATCATGCTTTCTGGGTAGAATTACTTGGCCATTTCTATCGGATAGTGCCGACCAGCCCAGATAGGTTGCATACACACCGGCTCTTGGATGGTGCTTTAGGTTACTTTGAAGTAAGAGTCGAGCACCATCTCCCGGTTTGATTACTTTTTTTATTTCACTGTCGATGTTGTCAAGTGGTTTGACCGGCTCATCCCCATTCTCAATTGAAAATGCAATTAAATGGGAAGAAGGCATTCTTTCAGAAAAAGAAAAACATACATTCATGCATAGTAAAACAATAATAAAGAACATTCGGTGTATTATTGTGGTAAGGGACATCTCATTCTCCTTTTATACCCTCTGCTGCAGGGTCCCAGATAAGTTAGTATCATTCTACTACATTTCATATATGAAATAGAATATATTTTATAAATAGTCCTAAAAAGCGCCTCTATTCAAAGGTTTTTTCTATAAGAATTATGTTATCTGGGGTGCAACTGGCTATAACGTTCAAAGAAAATGAGCATGAAACAAAGCGTCATAAGGACACGATAAAACTCCATCATTTCAGGATCGAAAAGTCGAGTATTCTGCTCTTGGATTTTACTTATTTGGCTGAAAACAACATGTCTGGTTTTTTTTTGCGGTCCGGCTCCCGGGTTCGTTTTTTTTAATACTGATCGAGGCATTATGATTTTTTGAGCTTCTTCTGGGGTATGAAGAGGGCTCATTGATTGTGTATGGTGAATGTGTTGTCGCAACACGTATTCGTGTTGGAGGGTGCCCAATTGATTTAACTCGTCTTCCAATTGCTGTCCGTCTCCCTGGTGCATCAGATAAGTAATGACCTCATTAAGACCAAGCTGGCAAGCGAGCATAACTGGAGTTTTGCCCACTCTGTTACGGGGACTTAAAAACAGAAAAGAATTATTGTGGTAGAGGCTTGCCCATTGTTGATTTCTCAATGCTTCTACTATCTTTATAAGTATCGGTAAGGATTTAGATCTAACTGCTGCATGTAAAATAGTTTCGCCGTTATCAAGCTGGGTTAAAAGATCAATAGTTATTGTTGGTAAGTGTTCCTGCAGAGCTACTAAACGTTTTTGCGCGATCAGAATGGTTAAGTCGTTGAGCAACTCTTTCTGATTAAGTGCCTGCCGTTCCATGGAAAAGGCGAGATTGGTAATAAATAAGATGAGAAGCACTTTGATCATTGATCATTTCTTTAGAGATTGAATAATGTAATTGTAAAAGATCATCATAAGAATGTGAATAAAAATTTTTAAGTTGTTAGCAGACGGTTTAATGAGCAGTGACCGATTTGGGCAAAAGATAATGTTGTTTTTTTTCGGAAAACATGTCAAGGCCCCGTTCTTATCATATTATTATTTGACTGAATGAAAAAATCAAAATAGTATATCCCTAAGTATTTTAGTATCATGGAGGAGTATGAAGAGCTATCTTATTGCGTTTCTTTTGACGATTTTTGTTAATACCATTAATCCCACCATTATTCAAATAAAAAAAACCCAAAATAGCGAAAATAAACAGGTGATTTCCTATGGAGATATTCATTATGGAGACACTTATAAAACATCAGGGAATATCATTCATCATCAAATACGGCAAATTGGGTTACATTATGAAGGTGCTCAGAAATTGGGTCTGGCAGAATTTTTCCTTGACGCAACTTTGCCGGACCATCGTCAACGTGCCAATAAAATACAGCAACTTTTTTTTAATGCAGCTCGATTTCGCCATGATATTTTAGGGTTACATTTCCCTGATCAAATGCAGGAAGCTCTCAAAGCTATTTTTGAATCGTTATGCCTGGTATACGGTGAAGGAAATAGCGATGAACAGCTTCTGTTTCGATTGGCCGAAGTTTTTTCAAAGAGAGAGGTGAATTGTGTTGGTGATGGGAATGCTCTTGTATCTTTCCACAATCTCCTTTTCCTCATTGCTCTTTTGCCTTTATGTCGAGGCACATCTTTGTATGCATCATGTATGCGCGATCTTGCTGACATTAAGCTATCGCTTCACGAATATTTTGAATTGATCATGAATTTCGTATCTAATACTAAAGAGGTAGCACATAAAGTTAATAAGCTTGTGAAACATAAAGAAAATAAAAATGAAATTATTGAATTTATACAACGCTTAAATACACTGGAACAGACGATTCACGATGCGATAGCTCTTATGAATCATAACGTAATACCGGAATATGCAAACTTTGTAGCATCAATTAAGGAAAATGTATTTAAGGGGATTTACCTCTACTCGGAACACGTACTCCAAGAATTACTACCACTTCTTATCAAGCCTTCAACACAGTTTGCACAAGATCTTTTTGGAGTGCTTTTAACGGAGGGAATTCACGCTATTGCAATTGGTTTTAGCGCTCCTGAGATTCTCAATTGGTTTGTAGATATATATGTGTTAGAAAAAATTCTATCGCCAAACGCACCGCAATATTCTTTTATAGTAATGGGCATCAGTCACACAGAACATATTAATAAAGTAATTTTACGTGAAAATTTTCAAAATAGATATGATTCATTTATCACACTCACTGATAACCGTATGGTCAGTAATTTTCAAGAAGCAATGGATGCACTCACATCACCTTTTGCAAAGAATAATGCCTTTCAAAATAACGATATACTGGGTATGGGTATAGCACCTATTTCTGGTATTAAGTTTGATCAAGTTGCGCAAGAAAACATTTGCTACCTGGGATAAGCGGATACCAAAGGACAAATAAATAGGTCTTATGTTATTTTCTTAATATGCTTCAGATTAATACACAAGGTATCTCTGGTTGAAAGTGGTAATGTTGATCTGGTAAGCGGATTGTCTAATATTTTTAAGATGCTTGGCAACGCTTTCATAAAATCAGGTTTGATAAATGCTAAATGGCCTGGAGCTCGAGTGTTGTGTTGAATTTCTGCTTGGAGCAAGTTCGAATGTGCTTGAAAAACCCTGCGCGAAAAGAAGGTTTTGGCTTTATTGTGTCGCTTTCCTTGCATGCCTTGAGGATCTATCACCTGCACTAAATCGCCCGGTGAATAAATGTTGTATATTTTGTTAAAGAGTGGCGAGGCAATGTATTTTTCAGTGGCGTCTTGCACCGGGCAGGCCATAAGGATCAGACGGTCTATCGTGAAGGTGGGATCATTTTTTTCGCGCACGACTTCATCAAGATAGAGACTAATATTTCCTGCATGGCTATGGGTAAGGAGGGTGATCCGTGCGTTTGGTGGAAGATTTAATGCTTTAAGTTCATCATATAAAGCAATTGATGCATTTTTTCGTAGGTGAGCATCCAGGCCTCCTGGCCATCCAAAGAAGTAGAAGCTGGAGAGCGGAAATTCCTGGGGGGCTTGGCGGTTGAGTATGTGCGCGAGCTCCACAAAAGCATGATCTTCAAGTTCTTCCCAATGCTTAAGTCCAAGCGGGGTTCCTAGATAGCGCGAAAGGGCACTGTAAAGCGGTTTTGTTAGGGCGATCCCATTGGGAAGTGCCAATGTTCCATGGATCATTACGGTGACACAAGGAGACACATCTCTTTTTTGTGAACGTTCTGCTTCAGTTTTTTTCATGGGTACCATCGATGGCTTTTTGTTGCATCCACTAAAAGACATAGCAAGTACTGTGGCAAAAAATAAAGTAACCGGTTTATAAGTATTCATACCTCTTATTCTAATGGTAATTCTCATGGTTGTAAATTGTGGATGGTGCGGCTATCGGAAAATAAGTATGTGAGGGTAAAGCATTGGAGAGAGTTCAGGGGGTTGTTTTGGGCAAAATGATAATTGCGTTTGCCACCGCACGTTCTGCAGCCATGCCAGAGAACAAGCCCCATTCTCGACCAGAAGGTGAATTGACAATGTTATTATGCATAACCATCGTAGAAGAGCCGCCACCATCCAAATTGAGGGCAGAGATGCAGGCGCGTTTTTTTAAAAAACGTGCTAATTCGGGCAGAGACATTCCTTGGCTAGAAGCTTGTCTTCCATCAACGACAAGAAAAAGCCAGAGTCCGTTGGAGAGGATGCATATCGCTGTTCGTGGATGTTTTTTTGTATAAAAAGAACTGCTTCGATACACCGTGTTTTGAATCATGCCATCTTTGATCAAAAGGGGAATACTGCCAAGCACGTATTTTAATGATTCAAAACGTTGGCATGCATTTTCTATACATTCTTTTACGAGGTTTGCCTTGGAGCCTAGGATATGCTGTCCCCCCATTAAATCATGTGTATTATAGCTATTTGTGGCATAGATAAAGCCATTTGCTGGCACGAATGTGCCACCGCCGCTTTTGTAATCGATGACCGTATTGTTTTCTACAATAACTTCGATACTATTTTTCCGAATTGGTGTCTTTTGAGTGTAGTGGGATGTGTAAAGAATGGGGCCTGATGCATAGGGTCGATTAATCGCTCTAAGAGGAAAAGAGGTATGATTTATGACGAGACGCCACACTATTTGCTGTGTATCCATAAGAACGTTGCCATTTTCGTCCCACCCCAGTGCGGCTGCCGTTTTAGGGGACAATGATGAGAACCACTGGTCGTTAATTTTCATCAATTGAACGGGATAGGCCCGGGCATAAGCAAATCCCAGAGCATCTAAGCAGCTGATAAAAAAATCAACGTATTTTGTATGACCAAAATCAAAAAAACCACCGTTGATGGCAAGTGTGGCATTGGTTCTTTTTGCGATGGATGAGGTTTTTTCTGAAATGCCAAAGGTGTGTGTTGGTTCTAGAACGATCTTTACCTGTGCCGGATCTACGAGCGCAAGATGAAGTGAAAGAGGCGGATTTTGTTGAATTATGTGCTCATAGGCTATTTCTTGAAGAGGAGTAGTCAACATGAAACAAAAATGCACGTTACATGCAAAGAATAACTTTGGGTACAGACAGTGTTTTACTCTATTCATGGCGTAGTGTTAAGAGTTAATTTCAGTTGCAATCTTATATAACTATGCTTCATGATATCATTTTTTTTAAATAAGTGGTCTTTTGAAGGTAAAAGGATGTATGAGTGTTTTTTTCTTGATTAAACTTCTCAAGAACAGCTTATAATCAATTCTTTATTGACATTGTCAATCGTTTTATGCGTAAATTAAAGTGATATTATATAATGGAAAGATAAGGAGAAGTCATGAAATATTTCGTTTTATTAATCACGTGCTCATTAACAGGAATGGTTGCAGCCGTCCAGGTAGGTTCCCCTGAATCTTGCCAAGGTAAAAAGGTTGGAGATGCATGTTCTATTAAAGGTGGAAGTTCAATGTCTCAAGTCCTTGTTGGTGGTACTTGTCAAAAATATCGTGCTACATCTGATGTTATGCCCATTTTGACTTGTGTAAATGATGAAGAATCAATTGAACCTTATGTTCGGAATCCATGGGGATCGCAAAGAATTATTAACGAATAATACAGTTTGGGGCTTGTCGCTCAGGCAAGCCTTCCATTTTCCTTTAAGTGGCCCAAGAAGATTCATGTCTTTTTGAACCTAATATGACAACTGCAAGAAAGCTTTTGCAGAAATCAGAAGAGATATATCATTTTGTCACCAGAAAAATTATATAATTTCCATTAACGTCTAACATCTCAATCCAATATGTGTGCTCGTTTCAGGTTGACAACAGCGTCACATTCTGATAAAATAATTACACATATAAAATAAGCATTTGGGGGATTTTTAGATGATGAAAAGATTATTTCTTTTTTTAGTGCTTTGCGCTGTATCGGTCACGAATTATGCTGATTATGAATACCATATAAAAAATGAATTTTATGATCTGATTTATGAGATTAAAGGGATAGAGCTTTATAATCAGGATAAAGTTACTTGCACTGATTTTTTTAAAAACGCTTCGCTAGAAGAAAAACAGGAGATACTGCTTAGGCATTTTTATTGGCAGAGATTAAACGCACATCTAGAGTCAATAAAAGAGATAGGAATTTCTCTTCCTTGGGAATGGGTGCCAGCATCGATTCTAGCTTATAAATATAGCGATAGATTGGCGCGAATACCCAGTAGCATAGGCATGGCGGCGATTATTGGTTTGCAGCAGTATCTCCAGGAAAGCGTTTTTGGTACTATTTACCAAGGTAAAACCTTGATAGAAACGATTAAAAAAGTATTATTTCGGTCAAAGGTTAAGGGTGGTATTAATAAATATGAGCTTGAGTATGTCAAAAACAAGCCGTGGGTTGCCAAAGAGTTGCAGGATATTTGTGAAGTAATTATGGTTGAACATAATGCAATGCAGAGCATTCCTGAGAGCAAGGCTGAAAAATTTGAGATCATCAATACTGTCTTAAACTTGCCACGTAACGTTAAAGAAATCATTTATAACAATAATCATATTAATGAAACATTAGTAGGTTATCCCGCAGATACCGTCCGTGAATTGAAGCGTTATTGTATCAGGCATGTAGCAGCGTGCAGGGCAGACTCAGTTCGTAAGATTGCTGCGTACTTTTATGGTGTTCCTGGTGTTGGTAAAACACGGGCCATCAAATTAATTGCCAAGGCTTTAGATTTACCCTTCGAAATCATTTCCTTGGGTGAAATGACTATCAAAGATTTAGTCGGGACAGAAGATGATCCAGGTCTTTTACTTAAGGTATTGTCTCGTGCCAAAATCAATGGAGAAGGCGCAAAAAACATGCTTTTAGGAATAGATGATGCTGATAGAGTCTTGTTAAATTCAAGTGAATATGAGTTGTCATCATTTATTCTAACGCTCTTAGAACCAGAGACGAAATCTTTTTTTAGTCCTTACTTGAATACAGAAGTTGATATTTCGCATTTGGGAATTATTTTGGCGGGAAATTCAAATATGACCGACCCAGCTCTTGGAAACCGGCTTCATATTATTCATTTTAATGGTTATGGTGTTGATTATAAGAAATCAGTTGTCTGGGATGAGCTTTTCCCAAGTCTTCTGGAGGTGCATGAAAAAGCCGATCTCATACTCACTAAAGATGATTTTACCTCGACCGATTATCAAACTATTAATGGATTGATCGAAAAAGATGACGATCCTGGTTTTAGGTCAATTAAGTTACAATTGATGAAATATCTTGAAGATAAGGTTTTGGCCAAATACTTTGGATCGGATGACCAAAAAGTCAGTACTTTGCTTGTACCACAGGAAGGGTCAGCAATGGCAGCATAAGAATGGGACAAAAATTTATCTCTGCGCTATAATACTCCCTATATTCTATTATGGGCTAGCGCATGAAAAGAGATACAGAAGCTTTGTGGAATGATTTTAGCGAGCGCTTGTCATTGACACCAAAAATGCTTGAGCAATTTAAAACTTATTATGAAATGCTTATTGACGCTAATGAGCTTTTTAATTTAACAACAATAACTGATTTGCAAGCTGTTTTAGCGTATCATTTTGAAGATTCTCTTATGCTCAATGAATTTATACCATTGAGTACCGTAACCTCTCTTGCTGATATTGGTTCTGGTGCTGGGTTTCCAGGCATTCCTCTCAAAATTAAATTTCCTGAATTATCCGTTAGCCTCATTGAGGTTTCGCATAAAAAGGTCCAATTTTTGCAGGAGGTTTTTCAAGCGCTAGGGCTCGAGGGCATTAACGTCAGTACCTACGATTGGCGTACCTATGTGCGCAAAACAAATGATCAGATTGATTTATTTTGCGCGCGAGCATCATTGCATCCAGGTGAGTTGCTTCGTATGTTCAAACCTTCTTCGCCCTATAAGGATAAGAAACTTATTTATTGGGCTTCTGAGCAATGGACGCCGGAAGATGATGAAGTTTTTTTTATTGCAGATGAATACCCTTATAAAATCAGAAATAAAAAAAGAAAATTAATCCTTTTTCAAAAACATCAGGACTAAGTTTACTTTTTATCACTTTTTCTCTATAACTTAAGAATCAATCAATTTATTGTTAAAAGGCATTCATGAATGCAACGACGCATGAACACCATCATCATACTGCAGGTAATAATGTCAGTAGTATTTTAGGTTATTTTTTTCCAGAACTTATAACAGCCTTTGTGCTTTATTCGGCGCTTCCTCTTTTTGATTCTTTGCTTATCGTGGAACTTAAAGCTACGCCAATGTTTATTGTTATGGGAGTTACGCGGCACTTATTTAATTTCATAACTAAGGTAGCAGAAGGATTATCAATTGGGACTGTTGTTATGTGTGGTCAGTATAATGGTAGACAAGATTTTAAAGGAGTTGGTGTGGGGGCGATGAGCTCGCTCTGGATCATGGGTATTGTGGGATTTATCGTAAGCAGTGCGCTTTATATTGGTGCCCCTTCGATTTATCGATGGTATGGTATTCCAGAATCAATGATCGATTTAGGAACTTCTTTTTTGAGATTGCGAGCGGTCGGCATTTTTCTTATGTTTTTGTACTTTTCAATTATCGGTTTTTTACGAGCAATCAAAAACACGAGAGTTCCGATGATTCTTTTCGTGCTGGGTGCTCTATGCTTTATTTTTTTTGACTGGGCGTTAGTATTGGGTCGTTGGGGATTTCCCCGACTTGCTTTGCAGGGTTCATCATGGGCATTTTTAATTCAACACCTTGTTATGTGCTTGGGAGCTTTGACCTACATGATTTGTAGCAAAGACGTGCGGACGTATAGCATTCATATCCTTTCTTCCTACAGAAATACTGCTGCCAAAAATATTGTCTCATTGAGCTGGCCGGTAATGATCGACAAGGCTTCAATTGCCTGGACGAAGATGTGGTTGGTTCCCTTTCTTGCGCCTGTGGGAACGGCTGCACTTGCAAGTTATAATGTGATTAATGAATTAGCACAATTAGCCTTTGTACCCGCTATTGCATTTGGACAGGTAATCACATTTTTAGTGAGTAATGATGTGGGAGCTGGCAATTGGCTTGGCGTAAAACGGGATATAAAGAAGGTTCTTATCATGTCGGTACTGAGCGCTTCCGTCGTGTTAATCTATTTTTCATTCAATGCGCAGAAGGTTGTAGGTTTTTTTGATAAAACGGGTGATTTTACCAACTTTGCTGCAGCAGCCCTGCCTATCATTAGTGCTTTAGCAATTATTGATCTTATACAACTTATTCTGTCGGCATCACTGCGGGGAGCGGGAGATGTGAAAACGGTAATGTTGGTGCGTTTGTTTGCATGCACGGTATTCTTTGTGCCTGTAACATGGTTTTTTTCATGGCTCCCTCTAGAAAATACCTTGATTAAATTTATTTTGATTTATGGTACATTTTTCTTAAATACTGGTATCATGAATCTGTTGTATATGAGAAGGTTGTCGGGCAAAGATTGGCACCATCGAATTATCGGTTCTTATAAAAAAACGTAGGAAAATACTATGGCGCTGATAACAAGAGATGAAGTGAGAAAGATAGCAAAAATTTCATGTATTGAAGTTCAAGAAAGTGAGTTAGATACACTCCAACAGGAACTTGAAACGGTATTAAATTATGCTTCATCGTTAAAAGTTTTAGCCTCAGATGAGAAGGTAGAGACACCGTTGTGGCATACTGTTAATGTTATGAGGCCTGATGAAACCAAGTCTTTTCCTTCGGAAAAGCTTGTCATTGCAGCACCTGAACATGATGAAAATTATTTTGTTGTTCCTGTGATCGTAAAACAGTAGATGTATTATGAAAGATTTAGCATTTTCTTCCCTTAAAGATCTGGCCGCACGTTTGCAAAAGAAAGAAATTTCTGTTGAGGAGTTGTACGATTTCACGAGAAACCGATTTGCCAAATTTGACTCGAGTTTGAATAGTGCTTTGGAAATTTTTGATAAAGAGACCATCACATTTGATAAAAACTCGGTAAGTATGCTCTCAGGCATTCCCGGATTAATTAAAGATAATATTTGCCAGGAGCATCGCATTACATCATGTGCATCAAAGATTCTTTCTCGTTACACTGCTTCATATGATGCGACTGTTGTCAATAAACTGAAAGCAAGCGGAGCACTTTGTATTGGTCGTGCTAATTGCGATGAATTTGCTATGGGTAGTTCTGGGGAAACTTCTTTTTATGGACCAACTAAAAATCCTTGGGATATTACTCGCGTTCCAGGAGGTTCAAGCAGTGGTCCTGCCACTGCAGTCGCTGCTGGTTTGGTTTCTTGGGCTTTGGGTTCTGAAACAGGCGGATCAATAAGACAACCAGCTGCTTTTTGTAATCTTGTAGGGATGAAGCCAACCTATGGCCGTGTTTCGCGTTATGGACTTGTTGCATACGCGTCATCGATTGATCAAATTGGACCTATGACGAGAACGGTCTACGATAATGCATTAGTTCTTTCTGCTATTGCGGGACATGATCATCGCGATGGCACCTCTCGTTCTGCTTCAGTTCCTGATTATGCGAAGGAATTGACAGGAAAAATAAAACCTGGCCTTACCATTGGAGTTATTGAAAATGCTCTTAATGTTGATGGGTTTGACTCGGAGGTAATGGCGGCCTTGCAAACTGCTTTAGAAGAATTTAAAAAATTGGGTGCACGAATTGTTTCTGTGTCATTACCCACTATGGATCATGGAGCCGCGGTGTACTTCATGGTAAGTCGTGCTGAAGCTGCCTCCAACTTGGCTCGTTTTGATGGTGTTCGTTATGGCTATCGCGCAGCGGACGTTGATAATCTGATGCAGATGTATGCTAGCACGCGATCTGAAGGTTTTGGTGCCACGGTAAAAAAAAGGATTATGATAGGAAATTATGTTTTGTCTGCCGGTCATGCAGATGCCTACTACAACAGTGCAAAAAAAGTTCAGGCACTCATGCGCGAACAATTTGTTAATGTATTTAAAAATGTAGATGTTTTGTTTGCTCCCGTCAGTCCTACTCCTGCATTTAAATTTAATGCTGTTTCAGGTTTTGAGATGGATTTGCAGGATTATTTTACAGCCCCTGCTAACTTAACAGGTATACCGGCGCTGGCTGTTCCTTGTGGTTTTACTAAAAATAAATTGCCTATAGGATTCCAACTTTTAGGAAATGACTTGTCTGAACCATTATTGTATCAAACAGCATTTGCCTATGAACAAAATACTCCTTGGCACACAATGTACCCAGAAGGATACGTATAGGTTAAGGGTTCCAGGACATGAAGAAAATTATTGTTCGACTTTCTCTTTTTAGCGCAATACTCTTTCTTTTGTATGGCGCGACACGTTTGCGAGGAATTCGGTTTGCGTTTGTTGAGGCAGGTATCTCCTATTGCATATATCCTTTGCTACAAATGCAAAAGGCCTTTGTCAGTCCTTTAAAACATTATAGGCAAATGACTGAAATCCATCGTGAAATGGAGGCCACCTATCGGCAGTGCTTGGTTGAAAGAGAAAATTTGCTCCAAGAAAATATAGCATTAAGCAGTGCTCTTGATGTTGCTCGAGCGACTGATGAGATCAAGGAATTTAAAAAGAGATATTCATCTTCTCTTGGTCTTACTGTTCAAGTGATTGGTCGCCATTTTAACGGGAGACACTTTTTCTGGATTGATGCCGGTAAAAATCGTGGCATCACTGTTGACATGGTTGTTGTTCATAAAAATTGTCTTATTGGAAGAGTGAGTGAGGTATACCCTTATTACAGTAAGGTCACTCTAATAACTGATCCTTTATGTAAGGTTGCAGCTTTTTGCAAAAACTCTCAAGACCATGCTATTCATGAAGGAACTGGTTCATTAAAGCAAACGAAACTGAGCTATGTATTTGATAGTCAGCTTGATTTAGAAAAAAGGTTAAAGAAAGGTGACTTGGTTCTTTCGAGTGGAGAAGGGTTGATATTTCCAAAGGGTTTTGGATTAGGAACCATCGAAAGTTTTAGAGCTGATGATCTTTATTGTGATGTGGTGATTACACCGCTCATTAATTTTGAGACACTTGATTATTGTTGTATTATTGCAAAAGGGTCCGAATATTACCAAGAAGTACCCGCGCTTTCGGATCATGATATGGCAGCCGTCAAACCAATACAGGAAAAAAAAATTTTTAAAGAAGTTTTAAAGTCTTCTGTCCCAACAGAGAAAAAGAAGAATGCTGAAGTGACGGCTTTACCAATCCCAGAACCAGCAGTATTAGCTAATACTCATGAAGTGATTGAGTCTTCGTCTGAAAGGGATGAACCTCTCAAATCCGTAGAGAATGAGCCAGTATATCCATTTTCTCCTCTAAAAATTTCTGATGACGAATAAATTAACCATAAATGGGTTGTGTTAACCAATTCATGAGGGTTTGTGCAAATGATGTCCTCAATATGCTTGTGGTTTGGCCATCATATTCACTATCCTGGTCTGACTGAAATAAGCGCGAGAACAAACCAGGCTTCTCTGCGTGGACCCAGCTAATTTCGCCCTCGATTGGTGCTTTTGATTTAATTGCACGAACCAGAGTACTTTGTGATCCGATTTCATCAATCATTCCGAGGGCAAGTGCTTGTCGGCCCGTAAAAGCTTTTCCGTCGGCCCACTCTTTTTTTTCAATTTTGGACAATTGAGGTCTTTTTGAAAGAACATCTTGAATAAATTGTGCGTAAGTATCGTCGGTTATTGATTGAAACATTGTGCGTTGTTGAGGGGTAAGATCTCGAAAGAGCAAACCTGACGATTTATAGGAGCCAGTTTCGACCATGGTGTATTTTATCTTATGATGTTGCAAGAAATCATGAAAATTAGGAAATCCTATGTAAACCCCCACGCTTCCCACAATGGTTGCAGGCTGAGTAATGATATGATCAGCGGCGGATGCGATGTAATATGCTCCTGACGCACAAAAGTTTTCCCCATAAGCAATAACGGGTTTGAGGTACTGCTTTTTTAAATCATTTATTTCATAAAATAATTCTTGGCAGGCTGCAGGAGCACCTCCTGGGGAATCAATTTTGAGGACTATTGCTTTAATATTCGGGTCTTTAAAGAATTTTTTTATCTGCTTGGCCGATTTATTGGTATCAATAAGCATTCCTTCTAAGGAAACTATGCCTATTCGAGTTTTTGGTTCAAATAAATCGCTATAATATCTTTTTCCTGTTACAATAAGAGAAGGTAAGAATTGAATAATTACCATCAAGAAAAGTATATTTTTCAGTATTTCGGCAATTCGGGCCATAGGTTTTCCTTTTGGTAAAAATTTAAAATTGTATGCTGTTTTGTCATGTTTTCTTTGACTTTTTTTTAAGCATTCATTACACTGTATGCAATAAAATTGAAACAGTCAAAAACGTTCTGGGCGGTTAGCTCAGCTGGTAGAGCATCAGTCTTACAAACTGGGGGTCGTAGGTTCGAGTCCTACACCGCCCACCAGATAGTGCGGTTAATTCCCCGGTAGCTCAGCGGTAGAGCGCACGACTGTTAATCGTAAGGTCGCAGGTTCGATCCCTGCCCGGGGAGCCAGAAAAATTTTGGGGCTGTAGCTCAGTTGGTTAGAGCGCACGCCTGTCACGCGTGAGGTCGCGGGATCGAGGCCCGTCAGCCCCGCCATACTTCTTTCCTGCGTTAAACTTCGTAGGAAAAAAAAGCTCTGTATGGTACGTATTTCTCATTGCCCCATGAAAACTCATGGGGCTTTTTTTTAAATAAAGGAAAATGATCATGAATAGAAGGAATCTTCTGCTGTCCTGTTTTGTGTTGGTTGCAAGCATGGCTCTGGGTAATGGCCATGAAAAAATGCGGAAAATTGAACAATTGGAACAGCAGCTAAGAGAGTTAAAGGGAGAATCGCAAGACCAATTACTACGAAATATTGATTTAAAATTAAGCGCGATATTGACAATGTTGCGTTATGCTTATTTGTGTGAGGCCTACGATACTATAGGCAGGCATTATTTTGGAGGTGGATCGACCAAAGAGCTAGCAAAGAAAGATGCGCTGACCAAGTGTTTAAAAACTACCAATTCTCCGCAAGAATTAAACTATTGTGAAAAGGTGATGGGCTGCGAAAGAGGTCTGAAATAAGGAACTTGAGCCTCTAATACCCTTTAGACATAAAATTGTTGAATTAATTATTTAATTTTATGTATTATATAATTAGTTTGTAGCGGGTGGGAGGTAGTTCATGGGCAAAGCATTATTTTTTTTGACTCTTTTGATTACCACAGTATTGTGCACGCCCATGGAGCCTGAATTCCCTTATTCACAGGAGGAGATCGAATTTCTTCTCACGAGGGGATTATCCCATGAAGATTTTCGAATGACGCGACGACTTAAGAATCTTGCAAATCCTCTCCATGATCCTAATGTTGCTGCTTTTTTTGACGCGAATCCGGTATCTGACCAATTTGAACTGTTTAGTTTGCAGGGTCCCTTTAGTAATCCTTCTCCATTAGAAATTCGTCTTTTAGTTCCCTTCTTGATACAAGTAGATAGTAACGATCCAAATACTATTCTTAATGAACATCAGCAAACCTTGTTGCATCATGTTGTGGATAGGGGATATAGTAATTCTGTTGAATATCTTATTGAATTGCCCCAAATGAATGTGAATGCGCGAGATGTCAGAGGAAATACTCCTCTTCATTATGCGATTATCAACCGAAACGAAATGATGATTAACCTCTTGCTGCAACGTGATGACCTTGATCTCTCCACAAAAAACGATGGTAACGAATCTGCCTTGAGTCTGATAGAAAAAGATAAAAAGCTTCAAGACTTCACTTTCCGCTTTATTGAGCATAATTCTGAGTATTTAAAAAAAATTAATCAGCAGCGAGTACCGATTGCACTTGAGTATGTTTCAGGCACCCCTGGAATGATTGGCTTTCCCATGAAAAGAACTCCAGCTATGAATACGGGTGCTATTAAGCGCGTTGAGCAATCAAAAAATAATCCTCGTGTTAAAAAGATTGTATCATCACTTGTCAAAAAAATAAGTAATAGTCTGGTATTGACATATCTTGCAGGACTTATAACCTTTATAGCTACCTGTACGGCAAAACCTTATTTAGAAAGATTACTCTATAAGTTTTGGAATACTGGCAAACGCGATGCTCATACGAGCGCAAATCCAAACGTTAAAGAAAAGGATTATTCATTACTATAAAAGAATTTGGCGCACTGAATAAGTGTTCTGCGCTGAGACTATAAAAAAAGAGGAGTACGACAATGCACAAAATGATACGGATTACCCTTGTTACCATCAGTTGTTTGCTTTCAGCATTAACCTATTCGATGAATGATAAACCCAAGTTTTCAAATGAAGATATCGAATACTTGAAAACTAAGAAACTTACTGATCATGACATTGAGCTTCTGCAAAATGCGGGACTCTTGCAGAGTGCTAACCTTCGTGATCCCCTTCAAGCACCTCTTATAAAAAATTTTTTGGAATTGCTTAAACGAAATGTTAGAACTCGTAGTG
This sequence comes from uncultured bacterium, assembly GCA_963699715.1. Lineage (GTDB taxonomy): Bacteria > Babelota > Babeliae > Babelales > Babelaceae > CAVOUX01. The sequence continues at coordinate 335,028 of CAVOUX010000004.1, read as the reverse complement.
CTGCTTTTGCCTTGTTCTTGAAAGGTGGACCGGTTTTTACCGATCGGATACCGACTGAAGGAGAGGTTATTTTGATTCTTGATGCGCTGCTCAATTTGCCGCTCAAACATTATGAAGGAATTGAAGAGTCGCTTCCAGTGACGGACAATAATTACCTTGTTATCGATCCCGACGCACCTTTGGTCCCTATCCATGATTTTCTTAAAAATGGTTCAATTCAAATATCGGCATATCGACTTGTTCATTGTTTAGCTGACTGGAATTATGAAAGAGCTCTTGAGGGGCTTTTGCAGTTTACTAACCTTCAGATTAACATTCGTAATGAATATGGTGAGACGGCACTGCATCGCGCAGTAACGAACGGATATGTGAATATTGTACAACGCCTTTTAGCCGATAATCGAATCGATCCACAGGCGCAGAGTGCACAAGGGAATACACCCCTTCACCACGCCATAAGAAATGGAAATCTTGAACTTGTCCAAATGATGAATCCTCGTGTCGATGAGAGCAAGAGGATAGAATATATTCAGTTTGCTCTTCAACAGTCACGTGAAAATCCAACGGCGCAGGCTAAAGACATTACACTCGCACTTGCCAAAACCGGATCAGGGGAAGATATTGTCTTAACCGCATCAACGGGGATTGCGTCAGCTGCCGTAAAACCCACTGAGCCCCAAAAAAGACAGTTGTCGCCTCGCGATTATACCTCAAATACGGGTGTGCCAACGGATCATCAGCAATCAGCGTGGCTTGAAAAAGTAAAAAAAGCGGCGGTTTATGTCTCGGCATTAATGACGGGGTATTTTGTTAAAGAGGCCGTTACTTATCAAAAACCTTCGGATGAAGATCATAAGAAAAATGATAAGAAAGAACTTTAATTATCAATTGAGGGGGTTGTAAAAACCCCCTTTCATCTTAAAAAATCTTTACGTTATTCTATTTGTTTGTAAAATAAAAGTGATACTTTGTTTTGCTTGAGCAACTGTTGCAAACAGCTTATGATTTCAGACGATTAAAAACTCATGTTAAAACACATCTCTTTTTTTGGTATTTTATTGGTGCTTATCGGCGCTTGTTCACTTAATGCTGGTTCAATTGTTTATAACATGCCTTTGCGAAGATCAATGCTCTTGTATGGGTTATGTGAGCCACAGGGCAAAAAGACATGGGCTTCTCTAGTTCCTTTTGGTTTTAACCGCACTCATGATCAAACGTCTGTGGGGGAGGTAATGGGGGGTCTCGTCGGAAGTTTGCGAGATTCAGCTGGCAAATGGTGGATTGATTTGACGTCTGCACTTATTTATGACAATGAATTATCTAAAAATGATACTGAGAATGGCTCTTTCATTGAACGTCGTGCATTTGGTCTTGATGATTTCTTGATTACCTTAGGCATTGATCCATTTGTAGAGTCACAAGCATATTGTAGTTTTTATGGGCTTGTTGGGATTCCAACTCATCGGATAAAAGAGGATGCTCCCTTGGAATTTCCCCTTTTGGGTACGGGCCGTTATAGCGTTGGTGGGGGATGTGATGCTGAGTATGAATATCTTTCTTCTCCACATTATGGGCTTTCTCTTTTTTCCAACCTTCGGCTTGTTTATCAAGTTGGAACTCAAATGCCGATCGCTTTTGAAAAAAATGATACAAATGAACGCAAACTTCAGCCAGGATATTTTGCTGATCTGTTAATAGGTCATGGGGTCCGCATCGGAAATCATTGTATTGAGATAGGCTATGCGCCTGTTATTCCTTTTGGTTTTAAGAGAGAAGAAGGTCGCCAAGAAGTTGATATTGAAACACGTGGCAACGTGCGTAATAATGTTTATCTTTCTTATGCTTACGCGGCATCTATAAAAGATTATCCTGTTCTCTTTACGCTTGGTATTTCTCGCGGATGGCTGCATGAAGATGAAAGCAAGACCTTAATTGGTTGGCTAGCAGCAAGCGTTGCCTTTTAAAAAGTCTTGTTCTAATGACTATCTTATTGATTTGTTACCTATAACTTGTTAAATTATCTGCACAATGTCCCAAGATTGAAAGGTTGAATATGAAATTGTATGTCAAAATATATTTAATGATTTCTTTTTTGGAGATGTTCCCATTACATTGTATGGAGCGAGAAGATAAGTCTTATACTTCTTATGACAATCACGAGAAAAAAGCGCGCTTGGCAGCAGGAGATGATGTCAACGCTCGAGAAATGAGCGAACTGACCTTACTGCATCTAGCTGCTTTGAGGGGTGAGGTGGCAGCAGTTAAAACTTTGCTCAATGCAAATGAAATTAATGTTAATGTGCCAAATACAGATGGATGGACCCCATTGCATATCGCTGCTTTAAATGGTCACGAATTAGTAGTTAAAGTTTTGCTTGATGCCCCAGGAATTGATGCTCACGCTCAAGATAAACATGGAGGGACCCCGTTGCATTGGGCTGCTGGGTATGGTCAAGAGGCAGTAGTTAAAGTTTTGCTTGATGCCCCAGGAATTGATGCTCACGCTCAAGATAAACATGGAGGGACCCCGTTGCATTGGGCTGCTGGGTATGGTCAAGAGGCAGTAGTTAAAGTTTTGCTTGATGCCCCAGGAATTGATGCTCACGCTCAAGATAAACATGGAGGGACCCCGTTGCATTATGCTGCTTGGCATGGTCAAGAGGCAGCAGTTAAAACTTTGCTCAATGCAAATGAAATTAATGTTAATACTCTCGATGGAGATGGATTGACCCCGTTGCATTGGGCTGCTGGGAATGGTCAAGAGGCAGTAGTTAAAACTTTGGTTAGTTTGCCAGGAATTAATGTTAATGTGCCAAATAAAGGGGGATGGACCCCATTGCATATCGCTGCTTTAAATGGTCACGAATTAGTAGTGAAAATTTTGCTTAATGCGACAGGAACAAATGTTAATATTCCAAATAAACATGAAATAGTTTCATTGTGTTGCGCAGTCATAGTAGATGCTTTATCCCGTGCAAAAGACATCAATATTAACGCTCAAACTCTACATGGCCTTACCCCGCTATATACAGCAGCCATAAATGGGCATGACGATATTGTTAAAGCTCTTCTTTCTGTCGGTGCTTATGTAAATGGTGTTATGATAAAAGGATTTCTGCGTTCAGGTACTGCTGTCCATAGGTGGACACCGTTACATATAGCAGTTTATTTGGGCCATGAAGCGGTTGTAAAAATTCTGCTCAAAACTGCTGATATCAATGTGAATGCTGTTTCACAGGAGGGATTAACACCACTCGATGTGGCAATGCAGAATGACGATCTCAATGTATCGATAATACGAGAAGTTCTGTTGTATGGGGGCAAGCTTCTTAATGATGAAAATAGAATTAAGCTACATAAGTTATTTAAGAACAATCCTCTCCTAGGAGCAGTGATACTTAACAATTATACAGAAGTAAGAGAATATGTGTTGCGGTCAAATCGTGAGACGATTGGACAAGCGTTATGGTACGCAGTGGGACAAGGAAATATAGAAATTGTTCAGTGTATGCTTTCTTTGATTGATGATGAATTACCCTTTTCAGAAATGATCGACCATGTTAACGCATTGTTAAAGAACTCTTTAACACCTGAACAGGAAATGAAATATAAACAAATCATTAAACTGCTTGAAAGAGCAGCAAGAAGAACCGAGGTTTGTTCAATTTGCACGGAAACTTATCATGATTCATCCCAGCGTAAAACTCATACATTGGATTGTTTTCACAAGTTTCATGCCGATTGTATCAAACCATGGTTGGAAATGAAAAACCCCTGTCCAAGTTGTCGAATCTTGCCTGAAACGATAGATAGTCAAGCGCTCGACGCCAAATTATTGGCAACCATAGCTAAAAAAGGAACATGTAAAGAAATCGAGGAATTATTAAAGCTAGGCGCTGATAGCAATCATGAGCGGCAAGGAATGACTCCTTTGATGCTGGCCGTGTTATCAGGGCAAGACGATAGCGTTCACTTGTTATTGGAATATATGTCAATTAATCCAATCAATAAGTTGCAAGAATGTTTATGCTGGGCTGCTGAAAATAAATTTCTTGATATAATGTGTCTATTAATAGAAGCGGGAGCCATTGTTGATCCTAAGGTTGATCCTAAGAATGAAGGGGTTGTTAATGCTATGTGGAGCGCGCTTAAGAAAGAATTTGTGATTTTGGCAGCACTAGGAAATGCTGCTGCCGTCAAAGTTATGCTGGGGCACGGTGAACTAAATGTCTTGAAAAGGGCATTATTGTATGCTCTTGCACAAGGGCATGTGGAAATTGTTGAATGCATCGTTAAAGAATTAATTAAAAGACATAAGTTTGATGCGAATGAATTTTTAGGAATCGCAAACAACATTTTTCAAAGATGTCGAAATACAGAATACGTAGAGCGATACGAAAAAATCATAGAAATAATACGAAATGGAGGATCTTTACTATCTCGTGGAATATCCATTTATTCCTTACCAGCGCCAGGATTTAACAGTTAATTCTGATAGAGTGGGTTAAAAGGCCACCTCTTTTTGCCAGGTGTTAAGAAGGGTATAAGTATCATTTGATATTTTTTCAGATTGTAGTATACTTTGAATAATCAACAGCATTGCTAGCAGATTTCTTATTTTTTCTGAATGCACATTCAAACAAAAGGAAATAAATGATTTGCTTGTTGTTGTGCGCTAAAAGCGCCTGTGAAGATGATGGGGTTTGCCCATTACGTTGCAAACCGTCTACGCATTATTAAGAATGTGTAACAATTGACAAATTTTGACTATCCGCAGCTCATGCGATCTTTATACTAGCTGTTTTAGTGTAGTAATAAAGTGGTTCAGAGGAATGTATTTTCCTGATGTACTGTGGGGATTTAACAGTCACATTGTGACAAATAGTAACGACTATTTGTAGGGAAGGCGGTGCAGCATATGCTCGCTCCTCCATCAGGGAAATGCTCAGAAGAAACTGAGCCATATTTTTTATTATTATACAAAGGAACAGACTATGTCTTTCAAAGAATTAGAATTACATCCAGATATTCTTAAAGCAGTGACCGAAGCTGGTTACGAGCAGCCTACGGCTATTCAAGCTCAAGCGATACCGCATGTGCTTGCAGGGCGTGACCTGATGGCCTCGGCGCAAACAGGGACAGGAAAAACTGCAGCATTTATGTTGCCGATGCTTCATAAATTGACGCAACCTGCTTTAAAGCCAGGCCGTGGACCTCGAGTTGTTGTGCTTACTCCAACGCGAGAATTGGCTACTCAAATAGCCCAAGCGGCCACAAATTATAGCAAATATTTACCACGCATAAGAACCATTTGTATTCTTGGCGGAATGCCTTATCACCTTCAAAATAGGCAATTATCAATGCCTTATGAAATATTAGTTGCAACACCGGGACGTCTTATTGATCATCTTGATCGTGGAACTATTAATTTTTCTCGAGTCGAGATGCTTGTGCTTGATGAAGCTGATCGAATGCTCGATATGGGCTTTATTGATGATGTGGAACGAATTGTCAAGGCCATACCACAAGAACGTCAGACGCTCTTATTTTCTGCCACGCTCAAGGGTATGATTGGTGATCTTGCTCAACGTATGCTCAATAGCCCTATTGAAGTATGCATATCCGATACAAAAGCGCGTCATGAAAATATTGATCAAAGACTGCATTACGTGGATGACCTTAGTCACAAAAATAGATTGCTAGAGCATCTTTTGGGTGATCAAACGATTAATCAAACGATCGTGTTTACTGCAACCAAGCGTCATGTTGATCAGCTTGTTGATGATCTTATTGATAAAGGCCATATGGCAGCTCCCTTGCATGGGGATATGAGCCAACGTGAACGTAATAGAACGATATCGCGTTTACGTCGGGGAGATATTCGTGTCTTGGTCGCAACCGATGTGGCTGCACGTGGCATTGATATTCCAGGAATTTCTCACGTTATTAATTTTGATCTTCCGCAGTCGAGTGAAGATTATGTACATCGTATTGGTCGTACGGGACGTGCGGGAGCAACTGGCATAGCACTATCGTTTGCATCCTCTAAAGATATGTTAGCGTTGCAAAGAATCGAACGTTATACTGGTCAACCGATTAAGCCCCATTTAATTCCAGGATTGGAGCCAAAATTCAAGCCATCGTTATATACCCAAAACCGCGGTGATGGAAGACATTCAAGCAGATATGGCGGTAGAAGTTCATCATCATATGGTGGAAGATATGGTCGTCGCACTGGCGATAGTTACAGGTCGTATGGCAGATCTCAAAGAGATCAACGGGCATCATAAACGATTAGGTAGCATGAATCTATGATTCAACTTCGTGACGTTACACTTCGATACGGTGAGCGACTGCTTTTTGATTCGATTACCTGCACCTTTAATAACCATCAACATATTGGTGTTGTTGGGAGAAATGGTGCGGGTAAATCCACTCTCTTAAAAGCGCTAGCAGGACAGATTGTACTCGATGAAGGCAGCATTTCAGTCTCTCGTGGTAAGAAAATTGCTTATATGCCTCAAGAGTTGGTTCTTCTTTCAGATAAATCAATTTTTGATGAAGCTTATTCAGTATTTTCAGATATGGTCGTTGCTTTTGAAGAACAACAGGCGATTGGGCAAAAGTTAGAAAGCTCTGAAGGTACTGAAGAAATGATTGAACGCTATGCGGTTCTTCAGGAAAAGCTTGCTGATTATGATCCTTCACAATGCAAAGCCCAAGTCGAACGTATTCTCAAGGGACTCGGTTTTGCCACAGATTCATTCGGTCAGCCTGTTGCTGAGCTGAGTGTTGGCTGGAAAATGCGTATTGTGCTTGCCAAACTTCTCCTTCAAAAGGCAGACTTTTATCTTTTTGATGAGCCGACCAACCATCTTGACATTGTTAGCAAAGAATGGTTCTTTAACTTTTTAAAATACAGCCAATGCGGATTTCTGCTTGTTTCTCATGACAGGCATTATTTGGAACGTGCTTGTACGATGATTTTCGAAATCGAGCAGGGTCGCGGTCACCTCTATAATGGTAACTTTAGCTCTTACATCCAACAAAAAGAGCAAGCCTCTGCAGTTAAGGAAGCTGCCTATGAACGGCAACAGAAAGAAATCAAACAAAAACAGGCCACCATTGATAGATTTCGTGCTTCTGCGACTAAAGCTAAAATGGCTCAGAGTATGATCAAACAGCTTGAAAAAATTGAGCTTATCGAGCCTGACCCAGTTCTGCCGTCGGTAAAATTCAGCTTCAGGCCTGTGGTTCGAGCTGGTCACATAGTGTTGACATTTACCAATCTCGTGAAGTCGTTTAATGGGAGGACCATTTTTAAAAATATTAGCGGATACGTTGAACGAGGAGAAAAGATTGCTGTTATCGCTCCCAATGGAGCGGGCAAAACAACCTTGTTTAGTATTATTGCTAACATGCTGCAAAATGATGCAGGTTCCGTTGAATTTGGTCATAATGTGACTTCTGCACTTTTTGAGCAGGATCAATTAAGGGCTCTCAACCCGCGTAATACCATTTTGGAGGAAGTTTCTGCTGCTTGTCCGACTTCGACTGAAGCAACCGTTCGAAGCTTTTTGGGATCGTTTCTTTTTTCGGGAGATGATGTACATAAAAAGATAAGTATGCTCAGTGGCGGAGAACGGAGCAGAGTGGCAATGGTTAAAGTATTACTTGAAAGAGCTAATTTTTTACTTCTTGATGAGCCGACTAACCACTTAGATCTTTATTCAAAAGAAGTCCTTTTGCAAGCTTTACAGCAATATGACGGAACTATTTTAATGGTTTGCCATGATCATGATTTTATTGAGCGTTTAGCGACGCGGATTCTTGAGCTTACCCCTGCAATGCTTCATAGCTATATGGGTAGTTATGAATCGTATCTTGCTCAAAAAGAGCATCAGGAATCTATGGGTGATCGCTCACCAGCATCTGAAACGACAAAGGCTCAAAAGAATAATAGTCCAGGTACCCACGTAGATGAACAAGAACCGAAGGATTCTTGCGCATTGAAAAAGGAACTTTCCTCACTGGAAGGAAAAATTAAGCGACTTGAGGCGAAGGTTGAACAGCTCGGTCTAGAATTTGCGGATCATGAATATGGCTCGACATCATATCAACAGTTATTTAATCAACATAAAGTCAGTCAGCAGCAGCTTGAACAAGCTTTAAAGCGTTGGGAAGAACTTGCTGGTACTTTTGATTGAAAAGAATCTGTTTTAAAAATATGTATCTTTGATGGGACTGAAATTTTATTAAATAATTATGACGTGCGACCACCTTTTGCTATAAGCAACTCTATTATCTTGTTATGATGTTTAAGATAAGCCTCCTCAAGAGGCGTTCTGTTATCATAGTGTGGTGATCTACTATTAACATCCGCCCCATGATCTAAAAGCAGTTTAACTATTTCAAAATTTCCATGTTGTATTGCCAAATGCAATGGCCGAGTCGGTGCATACAAAAGAAGAAGGAAGTCTCTTAATGAGGTTCAACGAGAAGAACTTAAACAAAGAGTTTCACTTGGCGAGAAAAAGACCATGTTGCCAAGGAATTTGGTATCAGTAGGGAGACTTTATATCAATATCTTAGGGATGGAGCACAGGTCAAAACTGCTTAAATGAATCATACTAAATTTAATTTGCATCTTAACGTACTCATTACCTGGCTCAACGAGCGTTCTTCCCGGCTAAGTCGTCCACTTCCATAATGTGCTAACATTCAGGTATCTTTCTATAAAATAACAGCTGTTCGTGGCCGCAACAAAGCTTTCCTTTTTTTAATTTTTTTACGCGATTCATGCGCGATCCAATACTCCCAACAATGACCAAATAATAGACTTTGCTTTACCTTCAGATTTGACCAGCCCCATATCTTTAAGCTTGAACAATTCCAGTTGAACTGTTCTTTCTGCCCATCTTGTCTTCATTTTTAACATAAGCTGTTGTCGACTTAACGGCCCTGTTTTCAGAGCCTCTATAATCTCTATTTGTCGATTTTGAGTTTTTTAATTTAAAAATCTTCCCCAAGGGATAAATGTGGATATCCAGTGAATTTTTTGAAACGTCGACACCGACATATACTTTTGGTAGAGTAATCATGAAAATACGTCAGCCTCGCAACATTCGAGATAGTAATTTTACATCTCTAGTGATTGTTCGAGGTAATTTTGTATAGCTGATAGTCTCAAACTGCTCGACGGCTCCAAAAAGCCTAGGCCATTCCAAAGAGATCTATCAGCTTTTTTACTATGAACAATCGATATCCAACTTACATTAATACATAATTTGTTGATTCTCTAATTTTTAACATACAAGGGATATTCAGTAACATGAGATTGCATGTAAGCTTTATAAAAATAGTATACTATGATTATTCTTTAAGAATTATGGATTTGGGGAATTGTAATGCGCACGAAGTTGCTTTTTATTCGTCACGGCCAAACGGCATGGAATAAAGAGGGAAGGTTGCAGGGGCATACCGATATTCCTCTTGATGAAACAGGATACTTACAAGCACAACAGGTCGCGCGGTATTGCGCCCAGTTTTCTGATGAGGTTGCAGCAATTTATTCATCAGATTTGCAGAGAGCAACCCAAACAGCTGGTGAAATTACTAAAATAATCTCTAAGGATATTGTGGTAAAACCTGCTTTAAGAGAAGCTTATGGCGGCAAGGCGGAAGGTATGACAAGAGAGGAAAGAAAACAATTTTTTGGAGATAATTATGCTGATTATTCACATTCCGAGCCTGAAGATCTCTTGCTTAATAGAATCCAGGAATGTATTAACGCTATAGACAATGAGCATAGAGGTTCTACGGTAATTATCGTAAGTCATGCAGGCATCATAAGAAGTCTCATAAACTTTCTCTCAACTGGAACATCGGACATTCTCCTTGATAATTGTTGTGTTGCAGAATTTCACATGATCGATGGCTTAGTAAAGCGTGAATTGCACTTTATCGAAATACACCGAGTTGAATGAATTTTAAAAAAACGCTACAATTTGTTTAAGGGAAACTTAATTTATAATTGATGGACTTGAACCATGCATAATGCCGTTAAGGGTTTTACACCAAAAACCTTTTCGGGGGGACAATACGCACGCGTAGGGGTAGGAATCTACGTTTTTAATGAAGGAAAAATTTTATTAGGAAAGCGCTTAGGGTCTTTGGGAAAAGGAACGTGGGCAGTTCCTGGTGGGCACCTTGAATTTATGGAGACCCCTGAAGAATGTGCAAAGCGTGAGCTTTTTGAAGAAACAAGTCTTGTAGCACTTTCAGTCAGAAAGGGTGGTTGGGTCAATACCTTTTTTCCCGAAGACAAAAAGCACTATATTACAGTTTTTATGATTGTTGAAAATTATTCGGGAATTCCTAACGTTAAAGAGCCCGATAAATGTGCTGAATGGGACTGGTTTTCTTTGAATAATCTTCCCGAACCGCTTTTTGAGCCTTTAAGGGCTTTTTTTGATGATGTAAGTCTTTCTCATTTAGATGTAAAAGAGTATCTTTCGCGTCAGATGCAGACTTAAATGTTTACAAATTGTATTTTTTTGATATCATTGAAGTGCTCGAGGGCAAAAGCTCATTTGAACGAGCTCGATAATTCAATATTCAAATGTTCTCTCTTTTGCTATAGTGAAGAGAATGATAATGTTTATGATAATAATGCAGGAGTTTTGCTATGAAAAAAGAAATTCATCCACAGTCTTTTGAGGTCACTGCCCATTGTGCATGTGGTAATGAGTTCAAAACGGCTTCAACAAAGAAGTCGATAAGGGTGACCATTTGTGCAAAGTGCCATCCGTTCTTTACCGGAGCACAAAAGTTTGTGGATACCGAAGGCCGAATTGAAAAGTTCAAGAAAAAATATAAAAACGCATGAAATTCGATTCAATAGATTGGAAAGCTCTTGCAAAGAGATCTGACGAACTTTCACAGGAGCTTGTTTTGCCCAATTTAGAGCAGACAAAGCGTGTCACGGCTCAGAAGGAACTTTCCTATTTAACGAACATTTTACAAAAGCATCACGAAATGGTGCGCCTTGAAAAAGAGCGTTTATCATTAGAGCAGCAAAAGCAAGATAATAAAGATCCTGAGTTTGCTGCTTTGCTCGATGAGGAACTCAGCGCACTTGACTGCGCGCATGAAGCGATTAGTCTTGAACTTGAAGATTTTCTTTTTCCACCCGATGAACGCGATAATGCATCGGTTTTTCTTGAAATCCGTGCTGGTACCGGGGGGCAGGAGGCTGCTCTTTTTGCAGCGGATCTTTTGAGAATGTACATGATGTATGCTCAACGAAAAAATTGGCGTTTTTCAATTGCCAGTGAGAGTGAGACCGACCTTAAAGGGGTTCGTGAAGTTGTTGCTCATATTGAAGGAAAAGGCGTTTTTGGCCATCTCAAATTTGAATCGGGAGTGCACAGAGTTCAGCGAGTGCCAACTACCGAAACTTCTGGGCGTATACACACATCGACAGCTACTATCGCAGTGCTTCCTGAAGTTGAAGAAATTGAATCGATTGAGATCAACCCAACTGATTTGCGCATTGATGTCTACAGGGCAGGTGGTGCTGGCGGCCAACACGTTAATAAGACCGATTCTGCAGTTAGAATAACCTATCTGCCAACAGGACTTGTTGTTGCATGTCAGGAAGACAGGTCGCAACATAAAAATAAAGCCAAAGCCATGAAAATGCTTAAAATGCGCCTTTTGGAAGCGCAGCGTGAAAAGCAGGAGGCTGAACAAACACAAAAGCGACGTGAGCAAGTAGGTGGTGGAACACGCGCTGAAAAGGCAAGGACTTATAACTATCCTCAAAATCGCGTAACCGATCATAATGCAGAAATTACGCTTAATAAACTTGATATGGTTATGGAAGGTGACTTAGATGATATTATTGAGCCACTCATGCGAATTGATGCTGAAAATAGACGCAAAAATATTGCCTATCCATTTGCAAAACCGTCTTAATAATTAAAAGGGAGAGTGTTATGTTTGAATACTTTTTTGAACATAGTCGATATTTGAATCTTATCGGCATTATTGTAGTGCTTGCAATAGCATGGCTCTTTTCAAAAAATCGTCCAAAAATTAATTATTGTCTTATTCTCAATGCATTGCTCGTGCAAATCGCTCTCGCATTCTTTACGCTCAAAACATCACTTGGCCAAACTATTGTAGGTGGACTTGCGGCAGGCGTCATTAAGCTCTACCAATATGCTGAGCACGGAGCACGTTTTCTTTTTGGGTCGTTAGCTGTTGATCAAGCACCGTGGGGTTTCATTTTTGCATTCAAAGTTTTGCCCATAGGTATTTTTTTTGGTGCGCTTATCGGTCTGCTCTTTCATTTTAGAATACTCCAGTTGGTGACAGCTCCCATAACACGGTTACTATATCCTCTCTTTGGAACATCTGCAGCAGAAACGTTGTGCGCTGTTGCAAACAGTATTTTGGGCCAAACAGAGGCGCCTCTACTTATTAGAAAATATCTTTCTCGAATGACAAAATCGGAGATTTTAACTGTTATGGTAAGTGGCATGGGCACCATTAGCGCGCCACTCTTGAGTGTATATGCTGCCATGGGTGTGCCGGTAACCTATTTGCTCAGTGCGAGTGTTATGTCGATTCCCGTTACGATTTTAATTTCAAAAATGTTGCTTCCCGAAACACAAGAAACTGAGACACAAAAAGGTCTGTCAGATGTTGATGCCGACAAAGGCCGCAACGTCCTTCAGGCGATTTCAGATGGTACCAATGATGGGTTGGCGCTTGCGTTAGCCGTTGGTGCCATGCTTATTACAACCATATCCCTCATTTATTTTAGTAATGGCATTATTGGTGCAATCGTGAGTGGGTTACAATATCTTGGAACAGCACTAGGATTGTCATTTAAAATGCCGCTAATAACTTTAGAATCCATTCTGGGTACAATTTTTAAACCGGTTGCATGGTTACTAGGGCTTTCTTCAGATGAAGTGCATAAGGCAGCCGATCTGTTGGGTGTTAAGCTTGGCTTTAATGAAATGATTGCTTATTCATCGATGGTCAAAACCGAACTTTCTCAGCGAGCGGTTGCATTGCTTACCATTGCATTATGTGGGTTTGCTAATTTTTCCTCTATTGGCATTCAAGTGGCGGGGATTGGTGCTTTAGCACCCGAAAAAAGGCCGACCTTGACTGAGTTAGGACTTTTGGCAGTGCTTGGTGCAACACTTGCAAATCTGCTTAATGCGTTTGTTGCGGGATTGTTGATCTAATAGTCTTACAAATTCTACGGGGGCGGGCTTGGCTTGCCCTTATTTCCTTATCTGCTTTGAAAAAAATAGACGGGAGTTGCTTGTATTGTTTGATGCTATGGTGCGGCTTGGAATAGTAGGTGCATCTATCGCGTACGAACGTTCTTGTGCATTCACTAATTGCAGATGCAAAAATCTTTGTATTTCATCAAAAATATTCTCATATTCTTTACGATTGTATGACGCAACTTCAGTATGAGTTGTATTAGTCAAGAGGGTAAGAAGTATATAATGCGTAGTTTGAATATCAAATTCATGCGCAAGGTTTTTTGTTAAAAGAAGCTGAATGATTTGTGTGTGGCTATTGATAGCCGCTTCTAAAAACATGCTTGGCAATAATTTCATATCACCATTTGGTTCTCTTTGTATTATATCGTTTTCATACTGAGCTCCGGCAGCAAAAAGACGTGTTGCAATTTCATAATGTCCTCTGCGTATTGCAAGTCTCAGTGGAGTTTCTCTATAAAAGTTTCGGATATCACTATTTTTCATGTGAAGCAACAGTGCTTGTGCTGCTTGGTTGCAGCCATTATAAGAAGCAATATGAAGTGCTGTTTGTTGAAACTGTTTTGTTGGAGAGTCAACGGGGATACCCTGCTTAATTAATAGATCAATCATCTCTGGCTGATTTTTTTTAGCGGCAAGATGCAACAAATTTTCCTCGCCATCAATCTCAATCATTCTGACGTCCAGATCTTCTTTTTTGATCAAATCTTTCAGAATTTCTTGTTGGTTTTCGGCAACGGCTATCGCTGCAGCAGCTTTGAGAGCGTCGCTGTCTCGCTCCATTGCTGTTAGAGTGTAAGTGATGCTCATAAGCATGCCTACGAAGATGAAGGAATGAAAAAATGAGTTCATCTTTTTCCTAATAAGAAGATCGTTCTAACCTCATGAATTGGTTTTATTCTATTTATTGCTCGTAATATGTCAATTTCCTAGAGGCCAATTGAAATTCCTGCATCTGCTACGTATCGGTAAACTTTATAAAAACTAATCTCGTTCTATGCAGTCTGTGCGGTTTGTGGGTGAAAAAATAGATTTGAAAGGGTAATTTTGCATCTTTTATCTATTAAATAACGACAATCTGTAAAACCATTGAAAAACAGATAATTACTATGATACCTTTAAAGAGGTATAAATAACAGTGAAAGAGCATTATGAATCACATTAACCAAAGCTTTATTGATGAATTTTGCGAAATATTGCAACGTCTTCACGCTCTTAAAGATCGTGACGTGAGTGCTCTCAAGAAAGATTTTGCTAATAGATCAGATTTGACCTTTGAAGAATTCTTGATTGACGAGGGCATAATTAGTAGAAAAGACCTTTTGGAAGCTTTAGGTGAATATTATCACATGCCTGCTGTTGATGTTATGGGTCTGTTTTTTGATCACCACTTGGTGGTGATGTTTCCAAAAGATGTTCTGCTTAGAAATAATTTTATTCCCTATATGCGCGATGGCGATGTGCTTTCTGTTATTGCAGGAAACCCAGAAGACCCCAATCTTGCTGAAATTATTGGAAAATATGTTTCATATGATGTGGCAATTTTTGCAGGATTTTTTAGGGATATTCAAGAAGAAATTGAAGATTTCTATGATCTGCCGGTCAGCGAGGTCGATATTCCTGAGGAACGACTGGTGGAGCGTGATAGAAGTAAAAGTTTGCAAGACGCTATTGAAGAATCAGATAAAAGTTTATGGAACAAGCAATGAAAAAGCTAATTCAAGCTCTTTTTTTTGTTTGTTTTGTTTCATCGGGAGCAGATTCTATGTTGAAAGTAACGAGTTCCTCATTTATTCATGAAGAAAAAATTCCCTTAAAGTATGCATACACTGATTGCGGTGGCGATAACAGTTCACCCCAATTGTCGTGGGGTCATTTACCAGAGGGTACCCAAAGCATTGCAATTATTGTTCACGATCCCGATGCAGCAAGTGGACATTTCATTCACTGGGCTCTTTATAATCTTTCGCCATCAGTACCATCACTGAGGGAAGGTGTTAGTAAAGAATTAGTTTTAAGCGATATTAATGGAGCCATGCAGGGGAAGAACGATTTTGGAAAAATTGGTTATGATGGTCCCTGTCCCCCCTCAGGTAAACACCGTTATTATTTTACCGTCTATGCTCTCGATGCAAATCTCGACCTCCCGCCAGGCGCCAATGCTCGAGATGTTGAAGGAGCACTTAAAAAGCATGTTCTCGCTCAAGGTACTCTTATGGGTTATTATCGAGCACAATAAAAAACGATCATTTTTCAGCAAAAAGCTTTATCATCTCTTGATTGAAAGAGAGAATATCTTGAGGCTTGCGGCTGGTAACTAACGTGCCGTCTCTTACCACCTCTTTATCAACCCACTGTGCACCAGCATTTTTCAAATCGATTTGCAATGAAGGCCATGAAGTGAGCGTTTTTCCTTTGACAAGTTCTGCATTGATTAAAGTCCACGGACCGTGACAAATTGCTGCTATTGGCTTTCCTGAGAGTCCCATCTGCTTTATGAATTCTATAGCTTTGGGTTCTAAACGTAAGGTATCGGGGTTAATGACTCCTCCAGGCAAAAGCAAAGCGTGATAATCTTTAGGGTTAGCTTTTTTTAGGGGAATTTCCACGGGAAATTTGTTGCCACAGCGATGACGATTCCATCCTTGTACTTTGCCTTCAACAGGGGAGATTATTACCGTTTTTGCACCGGCTTGTTCTAAAGCTTTACGAGGTTCAGTCATTTCAACTTGCTCAAAGCCATCGGCAACCAGAATGGCAACTTTCTTTCCGGTTAGCTTTTGTTCAATATCATGAAATGAATTTCTTTTGGCTAGAGTTGATGAAGCCAGTAGAGCAAGGCCTAGTGAAATCATTTTCTTCATACAATTCCTTTTAGTATGGGGTAGTATTAGATAAGATGAAAATAATATGTGCTCATTGATGAAGGCAAGAATTTGGTTATGATAGTAGAGATTTTGATAAGCCCAAGAGAAGCTAAATATTACGAAAAGCTTGGGGCGCATGTACACTCAACTATTGAATTCGTCTTTTCCATTTTATGATATAATGAAAAAACTATTTTGTTTTACCAGAAAAAATGGACGTGACAAAATGGCTAATGACATACATCAATTGATGAAAAACATAATTATATGAAAGGGTAGTCGACATGACAAAGATTCAATATAGCGTGGCATTAACATTCTTGGGCATTGGAATAAAAGCGATTGCAAGTGGGACATGTGCTGAAATATCTTATGCAGTACCAGCGAGTCCTAAGGGTCAGGCGACTTCCGTGGCATATTCTTCTAATGGCGATTATGCAGCGGCAACGTCTACAAGCGGAGTTACTTTTTATTCAGTAAGCTCTACGGGGGTATTATCTAATCAAGCTTTCTATCAATTACCCTCTGGTTCAACTTTCGCAGCATCAGGAGTATTTTCTCCTGATGCTGATTATTTTGCAACGGCAAATTATGATTCAAATGATGTAACCATTTTTCCGGTAAATAGCGATGGTACGATTGATCAAGGGATTTCTTATTCTATCCCTTCACGGTCCAATGGCCCCGCTTCGGTGTCTTTTTCGCCTAATGGCTCTTATTTGGCCACTGCAAATTATGATTCAAGTGATGTAACAGTATTTCAGGTCAGTTCAAGTGGCGTTTTAAGTGGAGGGAGCTCTTACTCACTTCCCGCTGGATCTACGTTGCCTGAGTCTGCAGCATTCTCACCAAATGGATCTTATTTAACGTGAGTTCGATAATAAAAAGTTAACAAAAAACGAGCATTATACTATCTTCTTTTAAATTTTTGCACAAAAAAAAGAGGAAGTAAGAATGCTCGTAACAATATTTTATCATAAAATTGGAAATCGATCTTTAGCTTGCACAGAAAAAATGAGCGCAAGAGGTCAGTCATTAACCCTCAGCGAAGTGATGACAATATGCATCAACTACCATTATTCGGGTTATAAGACGTTTAAAGATTATTACTGCAAGCATGTACTTGTGCATATGAATGGCGAATTTAAAGAGTTGGTAAGTTACAACAGATTTATTGAATTAAAAAAGACAGCAGTCCTGCCTCTAGCCTTATTTTTAAAATTGTGTTGCGCAAGTTCCTGCACTGGAATATCGATTATAGACAGTTTTGCATTGCGGGTCTGTCACAATAGACGGATACATTCTCATAAAGTTTTTAAAGGCATTGCACAACGGGGCCATACAAGCATGGGATGGTTTTATGGATTTAAAGTTCATTTTGTAATCAATCATAACGGTGAAATCATTGATTTTTACTTATCTGCAGGAAATGTTGCAGATAACAATCTAGAGGTTCTGAAACAACTCACAAAAAATATTTTTGGCAAACTTATCGGTGACAAGGGATACATCGTCAACCAAGCGCTTTTCGAACAGCTATTTGTCAATGGCATTCATCTCATCACCAAACTCAGAAAAAATATGAAAAATAAACTCATGCCGCTTTTTGACAAGCTGCTTCTCAGAAAACGTGGAACAATCGAATCATCAATAGGAATTTTAAAAGAGAGCTTTTCAATTGAACATTCAAGACATCGAAGCCCGACAAATTTTCTCAACTACATTTTTTCTGCTTTGACAGCGTATTTTTTTAAACAAAACAAGCCTTCGATTGTTGATTTAAAACCTATTTTGCCTCAAGCTGTTTAGTCGAACTCGCGTTATTTAGCCACATCCAATAGGCTATCAGGTGATGTTACGATGTTTGATGTCAGTTTGACTGGAGGATTAAGCGGGGGTACCTCTTACACTCTTCCTTCAGGAAATAGTTTTACCACTACAATAGCATTTTCACCAGACAGTGGCCTTTTAGTTGCATCAGCGGGTAATGCAGTCGCTTCATTTCCAGTAAATTCGGATGGCACTTTAGGTTCGTATACATCATATAGTATATCACCAAATGCGACTGGACCCTTTTCATTTGCTTTTTCTCCCAATGGATCATATTTAGCAATGGCATGTACTGGGGGACAAGACATTGTGATATTTCGAGTGAGCACCACAGGAGTATTAAGTATTCTCAATTCTTACCCAGTAGCTGTTGTAGGCAGTAGTAATATTCAAAGTCCAGTGGGTGTGGCGTTCTCTCCACAAAGCCAATATCTTGCGGTTCCTATTAACGGTCCCGATGCATTGATTGTTTTTAATATGAATTCGAGTGGTGTTTTAAGTGGAGCTACGGCATATCCTGTTTATGGAGCTGCAGGCCCTCAAGCTGGTCTGTTTTCTCCTAATGGTTCTTATTTTGCTGTGGGGGAATATTTAGATGGAGTAACGATGTTTTCAGTTGGATCAACAGGCATACTGAGTAATGGAATAAATTACGGATTGCCGACAGGGTCATTCTTGCCACTAGCCGTTGCTTTCTCGTCAAACGGAACATACCTTGCAACTGCTAACTATGAGTCAAACGATGTCAGTGTCTTTCCAGTGAGTTCAAATGGTGTATTGGGTAATGCTACTTCGTATGCTCTGCCAACCGGTTCTGCAGCTCCCAGTTCTCTTGCATTCTCTCCACATGATTTTTATTTAGCTTCTGCCAACGTAGCTGACGTATCTACATTTGTGGTTGGTTCAAATGGTATATTAAATAATGCAACGTCATATGCATTGCCTTCAGGATCGAGTATGCCCTGGTCAATAGCATTCTCGCCAAACGGTTCTTATTTGGCTTCTGCTAATCAAGGTTCAGCTGATGTAACAGTATTTCAAGTAGGTTCGGGTGGAATATTGAGTGGAGGGGTTTCTTATGCAATTCCATCAGGAAGCAATACACCAAAAGGGATAGTTTTTTCACCTAACGGCATGTTTCTTGCTGTCGTTAATCAATCGGGGAGTGTTACCCTCTTTCAAGTGAGTTCTTCGGGAGTTTTGACTAACGCGACGTCTTATGCGTTACCATCTTTCAGTCAACCAACAGCCGTGACCTTCTCGTCAGATGGATCTTATCTAGCAGTATCTGATTATCAACTGAATATCGTAACGGTATTCTCAGTAAGTTCTCTAGGTGCTTTAAGTGACCCACTTTCATATGCGTTACCGTCAGGTTCTCAGAGTCCTGCTTCTGTTGCCTTTTCGTCTCAGGAACCGATTTTGGCGACTGCAAATTATAATTCCAATGATATAACGATATTTAATGTAGGTTCCTGTTTTGCATCTCTCTCGACGACTAATGCGGTAGCGACAACTTCTGCGACACATAACGCGGCCATTAGTATATCAGTAAGTGATACTTCAACGAGGGTGGCTGCAAGCTCTTCAAGTGGACCAACAAGTAGTGGATCAAGTTCCGGAGTCACGGGTAGTTCAACCACGTCAACCACAACTGCAACATCATCTGGTACAATGGGGACTGGTACTACGTCGAGTGCTGCTTCGAGTCATAATAAACAGATCATGGCCATGGTTTTTTCCCTGCTTGCAACGCGCGCTTTAATAAAATGATTGGTTAAACAATTCAGCAAAAATAGTTCAGCCATGCTATACTCATAAAAACAAAATTTTGACGAGTATATGAATTATATTAAACCATTTCGTGAAGTCTCTTTAAAAGATATTCCCCTTGTTGGCGGCAAGAATGCATCATTAGGCCAAATGATACAAGACTTAAGTGCACAAGGGGTTCTCGTTCCTGATGGTTTTGCAATCACCTCTGAAGCCTATTGGCATTTCTTACAAGAAAATAAACTAATCGATTATATCAACAAGCTCGTAGAAGAGCTTGATGCTAACAATGTATTAGAACTTGAACATGTTGGTAAATCAATTCGTGAACGGATTGTACAAGCACACATGCCAAACGATTTGGCTCAAGCGATTAGCAATGCATACCAGACATTAAGCAAACAGTATGGTCAAGATGAATGTGATGTCGCCGTTCGTTCTTCTGCTACGGCGGAAGATTTACCTGAGGCATCTTTTGCAGGGCAACAAGAAACGTATCTTGCAATAAAAGGTAAAGACCATTTATTAAAAGCAGTCAAAAAATGTATGGCGTCTCTTTTTACCGACCGTGCTCTTGCCTATCGTGCTTGTTTGCAGGTGGACATAAAAAAAATAGCTTTATCAGTTGGTGTGCAAAAGATGGTTCGTTCTGATTTGGCGGTATCGGGGGTAGCTTTCTCAATAGAAACTGAATCTGGTTTTAAGGGAGTGGTAACGATTTCAGCTTCTTATGGACTCGGCGAACTTTTGGTTAAAGGTGAAATAATACCTGATGAATTTTACGTGCATAAAGATCGATTGATGCATGGGTTTCGACCAATCTTACAAAAGAAATTGGGCTCTAAACAGAGCAAACTTGTCTATGATACAGGTCTTCCTGGCAGAACGAAAAAAGTGAGTGTCTCTGAAAAACAGCAAGAAAGCTTTTGTTTGAATGACGACCAGATTCTTGCCGTAGCAAAAACTACTATCATTATTGAAAATCATTATTCTCAGCTGAATGGGCACTATACACCTGTTGACATTGAATGGGCGATTGACGGCAATGATGGCAAGTTATATGTAGTTCAGGCACGTCCGGAGACCATCCACAGCCGGCAAGATCATAGCCCTTTTTTTTATAGACTTGATGCCAAAGAAAAGAAACTGCTGACAACAGGCACTGCAATTGGCCAAAAAATCGCTTCTGGAACTGCACGTGTTATTTCACGCATTGATGAATCGAGGCATTTCAATGAAGGCGATATCTTAGTGACTGAGATGACGGATCCCGATTGGGTACCTTTGCTTAAGAAAGCTTCCGCTGTTGTGACCAATAGCGGTGGAAGGACCTGTCATGTGGCAATCGTTAGTCGTGAACTGGGTATTCCTGCAGTTATCGCAACGCGTAATGCTACAACGATGATACATGATGGTGATACAGTCACCGTAGATTGTAGTCAAGGGATTGAAGGTTTTGTGTATGAAGGTACTCTGCCTTTCTCAAAAGAAAAGTTGGAGATTAAGCCAGTGGCGCTTCCCGCATCGATCATGATCAATTGTGGAGACCCTCACAAGGCCTTCGGACTTTCTTGTTTACCTGTTTTGGGGGTTGGTCTTGCACGACTTGAATTTATTATTGCAAGTCTGATTAAGGTTCATCCCATGGCTATCATGCAGCCCGAGACGATTGATGGTGAAACCCGTAAGAAAATTCAGGAATTATCACGAGGGTATGACAATCCTCGTGAATTTTATAAGGAAGTTTTGGCATCTGCAGTTGGGATGATAGCGGGTGCTTTTTATCCCCGTCAGGTTGTCGTTCGTTTGACTGATTTCAAAACCAACGAGTACCGTGGCCTTTTGGGCGGTGCGTTCTTTGAACCGGTCGAAGAAAATCCT
Source organism: uncultured bacterium (assembly GCA_963699715.1). GTDB lineage: Bacteria > Babelota > Babeliae > Babelales > Babelaceae > CAVOUX01. The sequence continues at coordinate 313,367 of CAVOUX010000004.1, read as the reverse complement.
ATGTTGGGGTTTCGGGGCGCTGCTCGCTACACGAGCGCTCACTATGCATCTGCTTTTGAACTGGAATGTGCAGCGCTTAAGCATGCACGTGAAATAATGGGATTTGATAACATTTGTATTATGGTACCTTTTGTGAGAACGGTAGATGAAGCAAAACGAACTATCGATACTTTAAAAAATCATGGGATTCACCAAGGAAAGAATGGTATAACTCTTTTTATGATGGTTGAAATTCCTTCCAATTGTCTTTTGATGGATGAATTTTGTGAGCTTTTTGATGGTTTTTCAATTGGATCAAATGATCTAACTCAGCTGACCCTTGGTGTTGATCGCGACTCTGGGATTTTGGCGCCTTTATTTGATGAGCGTGATCCTGCGGTAAAAAAATTAATGTTTCAGGCGATCAAAGTGGCACGCGGCTTTAACAAGCCTATTGGTATTTGTGGTCAAGCACCATCAGATTTTCCTGAACTTGCACGTGAACTAATGGATGCTGGTATAACGTCGTTGTCGCTAAATGTGGATGCTCTTTCAATGTTTTTTAATTTTTTTGCAAAACCAGATTAATACGTTGAGCAATTTTGTTGGTGTAATCGCTGATTGTTTCTTTTTTATAACCTTCTGCATGCAAAGATATATTCGTTGTGCTTATTATGAGAAGCCAAATGAAATATGTTTGCTTCATGATATTTCCTTACGAATACTCGGTTGGAATTCTGTAATGTTTGCAACGAATACATTGACCAAATTGTTCTAATTGAGGGTATCTGTCACAGTCACATGCGCATTCTACCGGATGTAATGTTTTGTGGTCAGGCAGAGAGCAGTTTGGACAATCTTCACTACAACGAAAGGCATGTTTGCTTTTATCCATACAACCTACCTTTGCTGTTAAGGCGGCTGGCATTGAAAGAAATAAAAAGATAAGCATATTTCTTCTGTTCATGAATTGTTTCCCATTTTTGAGTTTTCAATCACCGAAGGCGGATTGACATAAAAGATGGTAGACCTCTTATACAATGTTGTGTTAATTAACATGCATGAGGTGAGCGATAGTGGTGTTAAGATTAAAAAAAATCCCCATACGAGTAGCCGATTCATTGTTCCCCCTTAAAGAAATATCTATCACTATACTACTCCATCTATGTTCAGATATGCAATAAAAAGTGGAATCGGTGAAAATTGTTAATTCTTATAGGGTTTTTTTGTTGTTGAAGGTAATTCTTGAAAGCTTTTGGGTCTGTCCCGCATCTGCAATGCTTCCATTTCTCTTTGTATGTGCGGTCCATAAAGCGGATCGTTCCATGCCAAGCCAATGACAGCTTTAATCCAACCTAAAGGTGTTCCTATGTCGTAGCGATCGCCCTGAATCTTATAAGCCAGCACACGTTCATTAAGGTGGAGCATTCTGCTGATGGCATCGGTTAATTGCAACTCTCCGTGAGCGTAGGAGCTTATATTTTCCAATGCGGTAAAAATTATTGGTGATAATACATATCTACCCACAATGGCGAGGTTGCTGGGGGCATCTTGCATTAATGGTTTTTCAACAAGATGAGAAACTTCGTAAAGTGACGAGCTCATTTGCTTTTTAATGCCAATAACACCATAAGATGACGACATTTCAGGAGCTATTTCTTGCACTGCAATAACTGAGGTTTTTTGCTGCTGTGCAAGCTCAATAAGTTGTAAAAGGCCTGGCTTGCTTGAGAAGATAACATCATCTGGTAGACAAATGCCGAAGTAATCATTTTGTATGAGAGAGCGTGTGACCCAAATGGCGTGACCTAAGCCAAGTGGTTCTGCTTGTTCAACCATCGTGAGGTTAATCATCGACGATAATTGTTCAAGTTCATTAAGTGATGACCACCACTGATTGCCGCTGTGAGCAATTTCTTTAAAGCGGTCCGAGATCTTAAAATGATCGGTCAAAGAGGCCTTATCTTTATTGGTCACCAGGACAATATTGTTTGCCGCTGATGCAACACATTCCTCGATGATACTTTGAAGAGCCGGTTTATTAATGAGCGGGAGCATTTCCTTGGGAATTGTTTTTGTGTAGGGTAAAAATCGTGAACCAAGCCCGGCAGCTGGAATAACCACTTTTTGTATTCCATGCATTGGTATTTCCACGTTTTTCTCTCCGTCAGATCTTGGTTCTTTTAAAATTGATTAAGAAAATCGAGCTTTGCACTTTTAAAGAGGCGTATATCATGAATTTGATAGATAAGCATCGTTAATCGCTCAACGCCAAGCCCAAATGCAAACCCACTCCATTCTTGAGGATCGATACCGCAGGCGCGCAAAACATTTGGGTGTACCAAACCTGCACCCCCCAATTCAATCCAGCCTCTTTTTTTGCATACCGAACAGCCCTGTGTGCAAAAGGGGCAGGTTATATCGATTTCTAAACCAGGTTCAACGAAGGGAAAATAACTTGGCCGAACACGGATATCTAACGTCTGTTTATTGAACAATGCCTGCATAAAGACCTTGACCGTGCCAAGTAGGTCGGCAATCGAGATGTTTTTGTCAACGACGAGCCCCTCGCATTGGTTAAAAACAAAGTCATGAGTAGCATCGGTTGCTTCATGGCGATAAGCTCTGCCGGGTGCGCAAATAGCAAATGGTGGTTTTAACGTTTGCATGGTATGGATTTGAATCGATGAGGTATGCGTTCGCAACAACAAACCTGGCAAGTTTAGCCAAAAAGTATCATGCATTTCTCGGGCAGGATGATCAGTCGGTATGTTCAATGCTTCAAAATTGTAAAAAGGAGTTTCAACTTCAGGACCATCAGCGATAATAAATCCCATTGAAATGAATATATTCTCAATGTGCTCAATGATCTGAGTTAGCGGATGTAAAGTTCCTTTGGGGATTCTTTTAGAGGCAGTTACATCAAATTGTTCTTTTTTCTTGAGATCAGCCTGTTGAGCTCGGTGGGTGAGTTCGGTTTGCTTTTTGTCATACGCATCGGTTGCTTGTTGCTTGAACCTATTGAGTTCTGGTCCTAATTCTTTTTTTTCTTCTAAAGAAAGAACTTTGAGGTTAGTCATCAGGTTTGCAAAGATACCGTTACGGCTGAGATATTTAAGCCGAAGAGCTTCCAGTTCTTCTTGGGTCATTACTTTTTCAAGTTCTGACCAAAAATCGGTAGCGATATCGATTAAGGAGGTTTTTAGATCTGGCATAGCTGCTAAACAGTCATTAAGAGGGTACTATAATGGAAGTAAGAGTACCATAGTATTGGGTGTTTGCAAACTTCCAGGAAGATACTGATGTCAAGGCAAGGTGAAAAGTTCCAGTTTTCAGCAAAGTGATTAGTTCTGCTTTTCTTTCATTTTGCCTCTATCACCGGCACGGCGAGCTTCACCCAACTCTCCTGCTGGGAAACTTGAGGCGGAAGGCCTGATGCCCAGCGACGACTGTTTGCATTGTGTTTAAATGGTTTGTAGATCACTTTTTTCTCCTCGATTATCTTTGGTGGAAGCTGATTAATTTCTTCAAAAAAAAGATGCGTGTTTCTTGTCGATAGCCTGATGGATCCATCCAAATAAGTATTAACAATAATTACATCTTTAGGCCTAATAATGGTTCGTTGACGAGCGGTAAGCTGGAATATCCGTTTGTTATAAACGATTGTATAATCGTTAGCCAAAACTCGTTTTTCACGTATGCAAAAGATACGATCTAGATCATACAAATCTGCTGGTCGATGACCATTGCCACTTTCTACAGCTGCTACTGCAAATTGGCTATTATGTTTATCCAAATAATTGCTTTCGCGAAGAAATTGATTTGCTGCAGCAATTGAAGATATGCCAGCAAGACGTAACTCTTTTATAAGACGATCTTGCAATGTTTCATTAGCACGTTCAACGCGTCCCTTTGCTTGTGGACTATGAGCATGATTTACGATGATATTAAGCTCATGCATAGCATGTTTCCACTGCGTTTTTTTCTCTCGTTCAGCATTATTCAGATTAACACTGAAGACTTTACCAAAATCAACGTAAAATTCATGGGGAATGCCGCAATGTCTGATATCTTAACACCTGACAAAAAATATGAGATCTTCTAAAAGGAGATAGAATCTTTTTAGGAGAGAGTTGTGAGAAGAAAAGATGGCGGTGTGAGACACCTATCGGAAATAATTAATGATGATTTAGAAGGTCGTGATACAGGATTGAGCAAACCACAAGCGGCAGGACTCGCAGATATAGCAGCTGCTGTAATAGTAACACGTTCTATTAACACAAGTGAACTTGCAAATATATTGCCGCGTGAAGTAAAAAGCGATGAAGAGCGTTATCGATTTATCAATAGATGGCTGAGCAACAAGCATATCAATCCAATCAGAGTCATGCATGGTTTTATACCAGAGATCATGGAGTTGGTGAGTGCGCAGGGTCAGAAAGTTGTGCTTATGCTTGACCAAAGTAAAATAAGCGATGGGTTTGAATGCTTGATGGTTTCCTTACATATGAATGGAAGAGCAATGCCAGTAGCATGGCGTGTTATTGAAACTGAAGGAGAGATTGGATTCACTATCCAAAAGCAACTTCTTGAAGAAGTTGCAAAAATGCTGCCTTTAAAACTAAATGTTATATTAATGGCTGATCGATTCTATGGAACAGCTTCATTAATAGCTCTTTGCCAATCTTTAAAATGGGGATATCGTATCCGATTAAAAAATAATCTTATTCTTCATCACAAGGGTGGTGAGCTTGTTACCGGAGAACTTCTTAAGCTTGGTCTTCCTTCCCTTACTCAAGCTAAACTTAATTCAGGAAACGTTGTTACTAATATTGGTGTTATTCAGGAAGATGGTCATCCTGAACCATGGATCATCGCTATGGATGCAGTACCATCTGCAGCAAAAGCGTTGGACTATAGTCTTCGATGGGGAATCGAAGCTCTCTTCTCAGATCTTAAAACTCGAGGCTTTGGCATAACCAAAACACAGTTGCGTCATGCTGATCGCATTGAGCGCTCGATACTTGTATTGACTATCGCTTGTTTCTGGGCTGTCTTAACAGGTATGCAACCACGCGAATATAAAATACAGCCTTCAAAAAAAAAGAACTTAGAAGTCTAACTTCTCTCTTTAAATCAGGAATCAGAAAATTGATTCATGCTGTTTTGTTATTCGCTCCTATTCCTGCTTTATGGATATTCTTAAAAAATGTCAGGTGTTAAGGTCTGATATAGTTTTTTGTTGCTTGCATAACACCAATATTTGATTCGCTTTTAACAAATTCAAGCCATAAAAGTTTACTTGTAGCATCGTCAATGAAAACAAGGAGCGTACAAGCCGGTTCCCGTCCTTCAAACCATTCATGCAATGATCCATCGAGCTGCACCATTAAGCCGAGCATTGTTCTTCTGGCACGTCGTTTACGATGTTTGCTTTTGGTCTTTCTGGCCTGCCAGACATTACTTTCAATCATTGCTTGTCGAACGGTTTCCTTGCTTATTGTGATGCCTTTGAGTTCCTTCAGCTTTTCAGCCGTAAAAGTTGGACCAAAACCATGCCACTCTGATTTTAATAGCTCAATTGTCAATTCTTTCTCTTGTTCACACCAGCGTTTTTTGCTTACATGCCCTCTGTTTCTATGAATGAGCCCAGCGTCTCCAAGCTGTTTGTAACGCCTAAACTTCTTCCTAATCCATCTTTCAGATACATTTAGTTTCAATGCCGCTTCTGCTTGCGTTATCTCTCTCTTTTTCAATCTGTCAAACACAATTAACTGTGTACGTTCTTTTTTGCTCATGTTAAGATGTCCCATGTAGGTTCCGTGTTTTTAGGTCCGTTCTTTGCTTTTTTGTCAAAACTCAGAATACCCTAAAACCGGAACTTTTTATTTTGCTCTACTATAGGAACTTATCACTTTGCTGCAACACAAAGGGGCATTGTTGCTTTGACATCGATATGGGAAATGATATTCTATTAGAATAATCAAAAAAGAAAGAATCACTATGTTTTTGGGATTTATCAAAAAGTTTACAATGTTCATTATGTGTGTCGGGCCTGTATTCTCATCTTTTTCCATGGATTTCATGAAATCACAGAGTAATATAAATCAAGCTCTTTTCGATGCTATAGATAAAGGAAATTTGCAGGATGCGCAGCAAGCTATAGAAGAACTTGGAGCTGATGTTGATGCCCCAGATTCGAGAGGAATTTCGCCACTCAAGAAGGCTGCACTCAAAGGTAACTTGGCTCTCGTGATGCTTCTCGTAAAAAAAGGTGCCAAAGTAAATGAAGTTACCACTCATATGAAATCTACTGCTTTAATAGCAGCAGCAAGTATGGGTCATTCTGCTGTCGTAAGATTTTTAATTCTGAATAAAGCCAACCTTAATGAACAGAATCCAAATAAATACACCGCCTTACATGAAGCATATAAATTTGGTCATTGGGAAACTGCACGTCTCTTGCTCATGTATGGGGCAACAGCAACTGAGCAGGAAATAAATTATATCGTGGACAACCCTCTTGAGAATGCAGCTGCTCGAGGAGATATTAATAGCCTTTTAGATATTTTAGCAAATGATAATTATGAGATACGATCGCTTGAACATCTTGGTAATGCGCTAGCACTGGCAATTGGCCGACACGGACGTTCCATGACCATTATTAGATTATTACTACCGCCTGTAATAGATGGCGGAATGTATCTTCAAGCTCTTGGCATTGCTGAATATTTGCAACGCATTTCTGATAATGACGTTCAAAGAAGTTATTATACAAATATTATTGATGCTATAAGAAAGGCAGTGCAAGATGCAGTAAACGATACGCAAGTAAAATCAGGTCATGCAAAGAGTAAAGAGGAGCAATTGCACGAGGCTGCTCGTAAAGGTAATATAACAAAAATAAGAACGCTTCTTGAGGACAGACTGATAAATATCAATGCTAGAAATGAGCAAGGTGAGACACCGTTGCATATTGCTGTTCTCTGTGATCATGCGGTGGTGGTGAAACTTCTTCTTGCAGACCCGCGTATTCAGGTTAACGCTCAAGATAATATTAGTAGGACTCCACTTTTCCTTTTGGCCTGTTTTGAAAATTATTTTACCATTCCACAAGAGTTGCATATGACTATGATAAGAGATCTTATCGGTGCTGGATCACTTATTAAAACTGAAAGGCTTTGGATTGAGTTTGGTGATTCTATTGTCTGGCCAATGATACGAGAATGTATTATGGAAGGAATGCGATTTGATATAGATGTTTTAAGGCAACATCCAAATAAGATATTTAATGGACAAGGCCTATTGGAAAGTCTTTTTCTTGGCCGTACCCTTTATATTCAGTCAATTGCTAAGAGCACAGAGGCTAATATTATTGATGATCTCTTTGTATTGAGTGCAGCGCTTGGCCGCCCTATTTTTAATGAACTTTTAGAGCTTGTATTACTACAAAAAAAACCTGAGATCGAAGCTTTATTAGTAAGGGCTTTTTGTTCAGCGGTGCGTGGTGGAAGGATTACTATTGTAAAAAAACTATTACCCATATTAGCAACCAGAGGTCTTATTGATCATGCTATTAATCGAAACAACCTTCTTTCCTGTTTAGAGCAAATTATTAATAGTGAATTTCATGATCATGAAGTTCGAAGTGAATACAGGCACGTAAGAGATTTAATAATGCAAGTCCATACTTTGTCTCATGCTTTTGTACGCGACCCCAATCAAGCAACTTATTTAACTATCTTACCACCAGATCTCAGGAATATGGTTCTTCGATATAGTTTTGGATTCTAGCAGAATATTGTGAAGAAAAGAGAGGATTAAATGCTGGACTTATACAAATTTAACTACATCGCCTTACTGCTTATAGCTACTCTTCTTGTCAGCCAACCTGTCTTGTGCATGGACATGACTGGAAAGACTTCTAAAGATACCGCAAACCGGCTATTGATTGTAGCAGCCAAGACGGGTAATATGGCAGACATTGAGCATGCTTTGGTTTCTGGGACAGATATTGATGACGCTGATCAATCAGGTGATACCCCACTTCGTCATGCGGCATACTATAATCATAAAGAAGTCGTATTATCTTATTGCTTGAGCTTACATTGCATGCAAAGCATCACCCTGCCTTTTGATGCTGTAAACTAAATATAATTAAAAGTAGCGAAAATAATAGATTTAGAGGATAGCTTATGAATTTTACAAAAATTATAATAGTACTTGGCATTACCCTTTCTTACTTGAATATCTATAGCATGGAAACTCAAAAGAAAGCCGATGAAGAACTTTTAGCTGCTATTGCTGCCGAAAATTATACTAATCTTGAATTGGCGCTTGGTCATGGTGCAGATCCAAATCTTATTGAAAAGGATAAGTCTGTTTTAGACGGTATTATCAGGTCAATGTATTTTGCCGGTACGCCAAATGCAAAGTTATTAAAAATAGCAAAAAAGCTTATTGATTCAGGTGCCCAAGTAACTGATCTGGTTTTAAATGAATTTCTTACTTCAATAGTTGATCGCTATCTTGATTTACCAGATGGCCCAGAATTTTTTGAAAGTCTATTGAAAAGAAGAGGTAACCTTAATAGCTATAATTCTCGAGGAGAAACTGCTTTACATACATTGCTTTTACGAGGTGATTATTTGCATTATAATCCTTTAACAATTCCTATTGTTGTTAGGTTACTTATTCAATATGGTGCTAATGTCAATGCACGTACTCTATTTAATCCAAAAAAGCCAGAGGCCATAAGGGGCGACACATCGCTTACCTTGGCTGCAAGTATTTTGCTCAATGTTGTCACACTTGCTGAGCCTCTGGGCATTGCTGAGCTCAGTTGGTGGATTGAGCACCGTCAGAAAGTTGCTAGAGCAGTGCTATCTATTATTGAAGAGCTTTTGGTCAATGGAGCTGATCCTCGTATTGGTAATGATCAGGGAAATATTCTATTATCACTCATTGATTGGGCTCTCCAGCATGCAAAGAAGATTGGACTTGGTGCTGAAGTTGAAAATATTAGAGAAAGAATTTTGAATCAAGCCTATAGATTGAATGAGCGTGATGAGTTAATTCGTATGATACCTCCACCAGGGCAACCGAATACTCTTTATACCCAACTTGTGCCAAGAGAAGTACGGGAAATGCTCTTAAGATTTGCCACCAGTGGATATGGTTCTTTTTAAATCGAAGAGAAAATACTGAACAAGCATGACATTTTAACAATCAACAAGTAAGAAACAGCAATTTGGGGCAACATAAGGTCTCATTATGCAAGCTGTTAGTTTTCTCCTCTTATGTATAAAAACATCCCGAAGACAAATAGTTTTTCAAAGATACCTGTCAAATTGGGGTGTACCCCACTACCCTGAGCATCTTTTTAATCCATGTCAGATTAAAATCAAACCATATATTTATTGACACTAAAATAACAATTTCATAGACTCAATCCTGACGTTTTGAAAAAGTTGCGACATGATCATAGAAAATGAATTAACCAAGGCATCTGTTTTTGAAGGCAAAGAAATCCGGAAAATTTTCTTTGAGGGGAAATGGTGGTTTTCGGTAGTTGATATTTGTGGAATCTTAACACAAAGTGCTGATTCTGGTGCTTATTGGAGAAAACTCAAACAACGGTTAATTGAAGAAGGAAGTGAGGTCGTGACATTTTGTCACGGACTGAAATTAGAAGCGTCGGATGGCAAAAAATACATGACTGACTGCGCGAATATCGAAGGAATCTTTAGAATCATTCAATCAATTCCCTCGCCAAAAGCAGAACCATTTAAACGTTGGTTAGCAAAACTTGGCAAAGAACGTATTGAAGAAATTGAGAACCCGGAACTTGGTATACAGAGAGCAAGACAATTATACGAAGAAAAAGGCTACTCAAAAGAATGGATTGAAAAAAGAGTTCAAGGTATTGTTGTTCGAAAAAAATTAACTGATGAGTGGAGTGATCGCGGAGCAAAAGAAGGTCTTGAGTATGCAATTTTAACCAATGAAATCATGAAAAACACTTTTGGCATGGAAGTCAGTGAATACAAAAAGCACAAGAGTTTAAACCGAGAAGAGCTACGCGATCATATGAATGATCTTGAGCTTATTATTACCATGCTTGGTGAAGCTACAACAACAAAATTCCATAAAGACAGAGATTCTCAGGGACTCCAAAAACTCAAGAAGGATGCAAAAGATGGTGGCAAAGTTGCTGGAGTTGCCCGAAAAGAAATTGAACGACAATCAACAACAAGTTTAATAACAAAAGATAATTTTCTTGAAAATAGAAAGAAAAAACGGATCAAAGCAAAGGAATAACTCATGGCAGGAAAAACCATCGGGTACATTCGTGTAAGCTCCTCAGACCAAAATCCAGAACGACAATTAGAAGGCGTAAAGCTTGATAAAAGTTTTGTGGATAGTGCTTCCGGCAAAGATATAAACAGACCACAATTAGATTTAATGATGAGCTATGTTCGTGATGGTGATACCATTGTTGTACACAGCATGGACCGACTCGCACGCAATCTTGATGATCTACGTAAACTGGTGCATCAAATTACAAGTCAACAAGCGAAAATTAGTTTTATAAAAGAGAACCTAATATTCACAGGAGAAGACTCCCCATTATCCAATTTACTCTTGTCAGTTATGGGAGCATTTGCGGAGTTTGAACGATCTCTTATCCGTGAGCGGCAGCTAGAAGGGATTGCTCTTGCCAAGCAACGTGGTGCGTACAAGGGGAGAAAGAAATCGCTTACCGATGTTCAGCGGGTTGAACTTAAACAAAGAGTTTCACGTGGCGAGAAAAAAAGCCATATTGCTAAATCATTTGGCATTAGCAGAGAGACGTTGTATCAGTATTTAAGGGATGGAGCATAGGTCAAAACTTCTTAAAGAAAACGAATTTGGCCAGTTTTTAAAACCAGCCAAATTCGTTTCTAAATTACGATATTAATCCTATGATAGTTTGTGCTACTTAAATTTATCTATTTTCTCCTCAATTTATCTATTATCTTCTCTAGATGCCATTGACATCTTTCATTAGCCCTAAATGTCATAGATCGTTCTTGGCATTGAAATTTAGGTACGTCGTTCTTGCACTTCACGAACTCCACTAGGTTTTCATAACATGCACCTCGTGGTTCATTGCGTCTTTGCTCGTATATCTTTTCTAATTCTCTTTCTATCCGACCTTTTTCAAAAAATTTGAAGGTTTTTGGATTTTTTTTCGGTGGTGCAAAGCTTGGGACGTTTACTGACATCATGAATAATGCCGCAAGCAAACAAATTTTTGTCATGGATTCTCCTTGAATAGGATGTTAGAAACTCTAACCATTCAAAAGACAAGGTACTTCAAACAAAATCAAAAATCAATGAAACTGTTAGGGAAAAATAGAAAATTCCAGTTTTAGGGTATTCTGAGTTTTGACAAAAAAGCAAAGAACGGACCTAAAAACACGGAACCTACATGGGACATCTTAACATGAGCAAAAAAGAACGTACACAGTTAATTGTGTTTGACAGATTGAAAAAGAGAGAGATAACGCAAGCAGAAGCGGCATTGAAACTAAATGTATCTGAAAGATGGATTAGGAAGAAGTTTAGGCGTTACAAACAGCTTGGAGACGCTGGGCTCATTCATAGAAACAGAGGGCGTGTAAGCAAAAAACGCTGGTGTGAACAAGAGAAAGAATTGACAATTGAGCTATTAAAATCAGAGTGGCATGGTTTTGGTCCAACTTTTACGGCTGAAAAACTCAAGGAACTCAAAGGCATCATGATAAGCAAGGAAACCGTTCGACGAGCAATGATTGAAAGTAATGTCTGGCAGGCCAGAAAGAGCAAAAGCAAACATCGCAAACGACGTGCTAGAAGAAGAATTCTTGGCTTAATGATTCAGCTTGATGGGTCACTGCATGAATGGTTTGAAGGATGGGGACCGGTTTGTACGTTACTTGTTTTTATTGATGATGCTACAAGTAAGCTTCTGTGGCTTGAATTTGTTAATAGTGAATCAAACATGGATGTTATGAGAGCAACAAAAAATTATATCAAGCATTGCGGCATTCCCCATGAATTTTACGTTGATTTTGGCAGAGTCTTCAGTGTTAATTTAAACAACGAAGAACGGGATAAAAAAACTCAATGGGAACGTGCTGTGAATGAGCTTAATATCATAGTAAGTCATGCTCATAGCCCACAAGCAAAAGGGCGTGTTGAACGTGCTAATGAAACATTGCAAGATCGCCTTATAAAAGAATTGCGTCTTGCTGGCATATCTTCAATTACTGCAGCAAATCAATTTCTTAGAGAAAGCAATTATTTGGATAAACATAATAGCCAATTTGCAGTAGCAGCTGCAGAAAGTGGTAATGGTCATCGACCAGCAGATTTGTATGATTTAGATCATGTTTTTTGCATAAGAGAAAAACGAGTTTTGGCTAATGATTACACGATTGTCTATAACAAACGAATATTTCAGCTTACCGCTCATCAACGTACCATTATTAGGCCTAAAGATATAATTATCGTTAATACTCATTTGGATGGATCCATCAAGCTATCGATCAGAAACACGCATCTTTTTTTTAAAGAAATTAATCAGCGTCCACAAAAGATAATCCAGGAGAAAAAAGTGACATACAAACCATTTAAACACAATGCAAACAGTCGTCGCTGGGCATCAGGGCTTCCACCTCAAGTTTCCCAGCAGGAGAGTAGCGTGAAGCTCGCCGCGCCGGCGATTGAGGCGAAATGAAAAAAGCGGAACTAATTACCTTGCTGAAAACCGGAACTTTTCACCTTGCCTTGACAATGTCAATTTTTTTAAGTACATCAGATAGTAAGGTTTTTTTCAGGTTAATAGTTGACAGAAATGCCTCTTATGATACTCTGTTCTTCATAACAATGACATATAAAGGCCGGGGTAGCTCAGTGGTAGAGCGAGAGCCTGAAGAGCTCTGCGTCGGCGGTTCAATTCCGTCTCCCGGCACCATTCAATGGTTCTTTTTTTCTTTCCAACTAATTTGGCTTGTTACCTATCTTAATAAAACTTTTTTAAAAAGATTTATAGTCAATCTTGCGAAGTTCTTCTATTCTAGTTATTGTTAGGAAAATTGGTGAGGTGTTGTGAGCAAAAAGGAATAGAAGATGTCCCATCTAAGTTCAGATAAATTCAATGTGGCCTGGTTTAAACTTGCTGAATTTGTAGGTCGCAAGGAAAAAGAACGTGCGCTTGGTATTTATCGTTTGCTCATACATTCGTTGCCAGGAGAAGCATTGAGACTGCAACTTGAGGGAGATTTACTTATTGCATTTAATGATTTAAAGGCACTTGCTTGTTATAGTAAGGCAGCTGATAGTTATGAAAAAGAAGGAAAGCTCAGAGAGGCAATTGGTGTTTATGAACATTGTTTATGCATGACTACAGCTTCACTGGAATATATCTTGCCTCTTATTCGTCTTTATTCTATGTTAGGGCATGAGTCGAAAATTATTCATTATATGAAAATGGCCATACGTCTTTTTATTGCCAAGCATGATTTTGAGGCAGCATACAGTTTTTTTGAAGCATCGCCTCTCTCCCATTCTTTTCGAATAGTTCTTTTAGAATTTCTTATAAGTAGTGCCCTACAATCAGGTATATGCAGTAGTACAGCTCTGGCAAAACCACTTGCTGAACTTTTAAATTGCTACCAAGATAACACTTCTAAAAATATTACCTCTTTTATGGAATCCCTGCAGCATGCAAATCCAGAAGCCTATGCTTTTGCCTGCAATTATCTTATGCAAAAGGGTTATAAAGAATCATTTGCGTGATCTCTCTCAAAGATGTTAAGTTTCTAAATGTTCCGTGGATCTATAGAGCTGATAAGGGGCTACATAAGAGAAGTCTTTTGGCGATTGCCAGAAATGCCTCCAAGAGAGGTCTGGTAGAAAGTGCTTTACGAGCAAATTGAGAACAGCATGGATCAAATTTGCAAACACCCAGGGGTCCCAATAGGGGTCTTACAAAAATAATCGCATCCATAATTGTTTGAATGATACAGCGTTTTATCTTCATAACAAATCCTGTGCTTGTTTCATGATATCTTTCAACCGATCAAAGGTTGTTTGAATCCCTCCAAGTTTGGCAAAGATAATCCAATCATAGCCTTTACTGTAAAGATGTTCTTGAAAAAAAAGTGATTTGAGTCGTCTTTTGAAGAGGTTGCGTTGGGGCGCCGTGCCTGTTTTACGCGATACGATAAGTAAAAGCCGACCAATCTCATTGGTGGTTCTGGCAACGCGAATATCGCATTCTGGTCCCTTATAGAGGCGGTGCGTTTTTTTGAACACGGCCTCTACCTCGGAATTTTTCCATTGCGTAATTCGACGTGCGATGCTCGACATTAGTTATGGACAGCTATACGTTTTCGGCTTCTCGAACGGCGTCGGTTAACGATAGTACGACCACTTTTTGTGGACATTCTTTTGCGAAAGCCATGCTTTCTATTTCTTTTAACACGACTTTTTTTGGTTAATTTTGCCATGCTAGTTCCCTTCTTTGCAAATCTATGATGATAATCCTTATATTTTCTTTATTTTAAAGCAAAATGACACTTTTATCAAATCAAAGGGTATATTTGGCTCTGGATCTGATTTAAATCACTTTTTTTGGTTTATTCCTTTAAAAACCGATCGGAGTCAAGTGCTGCCATGCAGCCGGTGCCTGCTGATGTGATGGCTTGACGATACACATAGTCAACAACGTCACCAGCAGCAAAGACTCCAGGGACTGAGGTATGCGTATGATTTTTTACCAGGATATAGCCGTTAGGAGCGCAATCGACGTGTCCTTTAAAGGGGCCACTATTTGGTGTGAGCCCGATTGCGATAAAAATCGCGTCAGCTGCTAACTGATGGGTTTTTCCGGTCTTTTGATCAGTAATAATCGCGTGAGTGACATGCTGACCATTGCCCTCAATTTTGGTAACCGTGCTGTTATAAATGATCTTAATATTCTTATTTTTCAGAACACGCTCCTGCATTGCGTGAGATGCAGTGAGTTTATCCAAAATATGAACAATAGTTATATCATCCGTGTAATTGGTCATGAACGAGGCATCTTCCATGGCAGTATCACCTCCACCCACGATAATAATTTTGCCATTTTTGTAAAACGCGCCGTCACATACAGCGCAAGTTGTGACCCCTTTGCTCCAATACTCTGCTTCACCGGGGCAATTAAGTTTTTTGTGATTAGAGCCCGTCGCAATAATAATGGATCGCGCCATTAGTTCTTGATTTTTTGAAGTCCACAATTTGAATGGTCTCGATGAAAAGTCGACACGGGTAATTTCTCCATGTAAAAACTCAGTGCCAAAATGCTCCGCGTGTGCCCGCATATCCATCATGAGTTGGGGTCCCATAATCTTTTTAATGCCTGGCCAGTTTTCAACGTACGAAGTACCCATAAGTTGTCCACCAGGTGCCGTGCCTTCAACGATGAGAGGCTGTATTCCTGAACGACTAGCATAGATTGCAGCCGTTAACGCCGCAGGTCCAGATCCAATAATGATGAGTGGTCTTATACTTTGTGACATTATATTATGCTCTTTTAGTTAAATAACTGATAAGGTAGTTTAACGTTTTTTCATGTAAACAACAGTAACGTATTAATTCACATGGTACGGGAGTTTCATGTCCCTTCGCTTTAAACGATGGGACATCAAAGTAAATAAATTCCTTAGTGCGAGGACGTTTGGTAAGATTGAGATAGCTGATAACATCTTCATCTTGCGCGCTAATTTGTTCATCATATGCCAAGAAATCAATTAAAATTTGCTCACGTACTTGTTTTTCAGCAAGCATTCGTATCTTGTTTTTAAAATCGGGTTGCGTTTTATAAACATGATAGTCGGGGTTAGCTTGCATAATTTTGAGGGTAAGATCTTGTTGCCGCTCAGTGAGAAATTCAGGCGCAGAAAAGGAGTAGCTTTGCAAAAGGAGCTGAAGCATAGACTCAATGGTTTCACGTCTTTGTGAAATATCATTTCTAAATGAAAAAACTTCGATTAACTTCGTATGAGTATCACGAGCTGTCTTGAGTTTGAAATGTTTTTTAAAATAATCAAACGAAAAAAATGTGTAAGGGACACGGTCTTTAATCTGAATCAAAAAAGTGTATCGAATATCTAAAGTATTGTTCACGTATCCTTGTAGCAGATCACTATCGCTGACAAAATTATCCCCAACGCGTTTTCCTGCAAAAATCTCATAGGAATCACGGTCGATAATTTCATCGCCTAAACGCATCCATACATTATCTGAATACCCGTTCAATACCGGTTTTGATTCATGGTCGACGATGGTCATGGTAAAATAAATCCAATCACCTTGCCCAATTTCTTCGGCATGATTCTTGGCCGATCGTTCAAGTTCTTCCTCCATGAAATGTTCAACTTGACGATCAAGGTCCTTATAATTTTTCCGTGTGGGAGCTTTGAAAGCAAGTCTTTTCCAGTCATGCTTTACTGGAGTTGAAACCTGACTTAAATCGAATACATAACAAGCCCCTCTTTCGGGATCAATCGTAATCTCTTTAATAAGAGGCTCCCCAGCTAAATTAATTTTATGTTCAACTATTTTTTGATAGAGAAAATTAATGACACAATGGGTAAAGAAAAATTCTTTAAGGTGATCTATAATGGTATGTTTAAACGTATATTCAATATAGGAAAGAGGTGTGGTTCCCTTGGAAAATCCTTGAGGAATAATCTCTTGTTGTTTGACTTTCAATATATAGTGATACATTGCATTGATATACGATGGGCTAATGGTAACAGTCGCTCTGCAATGATCAGAACTCTTTTTTTCAGCAGCAAAGCTCAAATGTGCTTCATGAGACATAGCTTCTTCCTTTTTTTGTGGGACAATGGTGCAAGAGGAGGGACTCGAACCCCCACCCGGTTAAGGACTGGATCCTAAGTCCAGCGCGTCTACCAATTTCGCCACTCTTGCATTTCCATACTAGTACTTCATCGTATCTATTCAGCTTCGCTCATGGATAGCTTACGTTCTTTTTTCCATTACTATCAATCCTTAAAAATGACCATGCCAGACGAAGCTTGCCGAACCTGACGGCCCGGATAAGCAAAGACTGGTGGGCCGCCTCGGACTCGAACCGAGAACCCACAGATTAAGAGTCTGTTGCTCTACCAATTGAGCTAGCAGCCCATCGTTTGGGCCAAATTTCCCTATAACCTTATCATAAGATCACAAGGAAAGGAAGCCTTAAATCGAACGAATTTCTTCTTCTTTTTTTCGACTTAACTTATCTGCAGCTTCGATCATTTTGTCGGTGACCTTTTGCAAAGCGTCTTGTAATCGTTTACTATAATCTTCAGAGATCTTTTTACCTTTTTCAGATTCGCGTATTAAATTATGATATTCCTTACGAATATTTCTCAAAGCAACTTTTGCCTCTTCAAGCTTTTTACTCAAGGTTTTGGCCAGTTCATCACGTCGATCGCTACTCATTCGTGGCAATTGGATACGAATAACGTTTCCATCGTTAAGTGGCGTAACCCCAAGATCTGATGTCGAAAGAGCTTTTTCAATATCAGCCATGACTCCTTTATCCCATGGTTGAACAACCAAAAGGTTAACGTCGGGCGCCGAAATCGCAGCGACTTGCTTTAATGGCATAATATTACCATAAGCATTCACTTTGATTTCTTCAATCATCGATGTGTGCGCGCGACCAGTACGGATTTTAATTAATTCTTTCTCGAAAAATTTAAGAGGGTTTTGCATCTCATTTTCAACAGCGCTATCAAACTGTTTAGTAGGTGCACCCTCAACAAAATTAAAAGTGATCATGGGTAGTCCTTTTATTAAGGCAAAATTTTGCTTCCAAATGAACTTTCATGTGCGGCTCGCATTAATGCTTGAGGCGTATAGAGAGAGAACACACGAACGACAATAGTGTGTTGACGTGCAAGCGAAAATGCCGTCTCGTCCATTATTGCCAGTTTTTTTTCAAGAGCTTCAGTATAGGTAATAGTTTGTATGCGTTTTGCGTCAGGGCTTATACGAGGATCTTCGGTATATATACCGTCAACTTTTGTTATTTTCCAAACTTCACTTGCATTGATCTGTATTGCACGAACAATGGATGTCGTATCAGTTGTAAAGAAGGGGTTCCCCATTCCTCCACCAAAAATAATGCAATCCTTTGTTCTCAATGCGTTTTGAAGCCCTTGCGGAGAAAGTGGCAATGCCACGCTTTGACATTCTAATGCAGAAAAAGCTCAGCGTCAACACCTTCTTGAGAAAAAAGATCTTGAACGATTGCAGCATTCATGAGTGTAGCGAGCATTCCTACGGTATCGCTCGTATTGGGGGTCATGCCAAGAGTGATACCTTCCTTTGCTCCTCTAAAGAAATTGCCACCGCCAACGACAAGCCCAAAGTAATGGGTAGCTTGGAGCATACGTATTTGCTTTGCAATTTCTCTAATATAAAGACTATCAATAACTGCATTTTCTTGAGAATTTCGTAAAAATTCACCCGTTAGCTTAAGAAGTATGATGTTTTGTTTACACATACCTAGCCTCCGATTTCAAAGCGCGCAAATCGACGTATTTTAATATTTTCCCCTAATTTACCAATCAAATCTTTAAGTACGTCTTCGACTGTTAATTGATCATTCTTGATATACGGCTGTTTAATAAGGCAAATTGAGCTATAAAGCTTGTTGAGTTTGCCTTCAACTATTTGGTTAATTACTGCATCTGGTTTTTTTGATGCTTTAAGTTCTTCTGTCTGTTGTGCGCGTTCTTTTTCTAGAAACGCTTTATCAACATCTTCAGGAGAAATATATTTAGCATTAAAGGCAGCGATTTGCATCGCTAAATCATTAGCAAATTGCTTGAATTCCTGGGTGCGAGCAACAAAGTCTGTTTCGCAATCAACTTCCAACAAAACTCCAACACGAGCTCCAGGATGAATGTAAGCATGAACGATGCCTTCTGCAGTGGCATGGCCTGCTCGTTTTTCGGCGATGGCTGCTCCTTTTTTGCGGAGAAGTTCTATGGCTTTCTCCATGTCGCCCTGTGCTTCTTGGAGAGCTTTTTTGCAATCCATCATTCCCGCGCCTGTACGTTCGCGTAGCTGTTGAATCATATCAAGCGTAATAGTCGACATATATACTCCTTCTTATGCCTTATAAAGGCTTATGACAAAATCTATCCTTCTAAGTTTGCCAAAAAGATTGAATTCCAGCAATCAAAAAATGATACGTAATCAAGAACCTTAACAGCTTCTGCAGAGGAATTTTTTAAATGCAGGTTAAAAATAACCGTTTAATTGGCGATAGGAGAAAATGAGAGAGGGGAAAAGAACTTCCCCTCATAGTCTAATTTAACGTGTGTTTGATTCAAATAGTAATCTAAACGGATTGTTGAGATTCAAACCGGGATTATAAAGTCGTATTCGAATGTTTGGAGCACGCTGTGTGAGCAATTTCAAAATGATACGAATATTTTGAAGATATTCCTCTACGGTGAAGTAGTGCGTTGTTCGAGGAACGCGATTTTCTTGAATGGCTGCCAAATAATCAAGCAAACGACAGTCTGTCTGTGGGTTAGGGGGATTGATCCAAATTCCTGGTTGTTCAAGCAATAATTCCACCATTCTGGTGTCTCCTGCCATAGCGGCGACCCAAAGCGGCAATGCCCCATTTTCATTTGCACCATTAACATAGGCACCATTTTGAAGGGCTCGTTTGACCCTCTTGATGCGCTCTTCATTATACCTTCCATTTTTGTTCAAAATGGGCAATCTACTAATAACATTAAAAAGCTCTTGAGATGCTTCATCTTTGGCCTTTTGCATACGCCATGGCTTTTCCGCTTGTTCTTGCTGCTCTTGAATTTTAGATTGAATGACTATGATAACTTCTTGAATTCTAAGAATATCTTGTACCGTGAGATTATCCTGTTGATTTTGACTTCTTGCATGGTGATTATCAAGCATAGCAATAAGAGTATTATGGTGTTCGGGCAATAATTCACCTAACAAGGTATGACGCATTTCTTCTGGATTTGTTAAAATGGCATGGGGAGCATGATTGTTTACAATATTTTGTAAATGATTAACTAACGTTTCACGTGTTCTGCTATTGATAGGATTGATGATAATATTGGGAATAGTTAATAAATATTGAACCATGAGCGAATCTCCGCGAATTGCGGCTGCCCATAAAGGAGTAATTCCTTCGCTTTCATAATTGACATCTGCTCCCCAGCTCAAAGCTAATCGCAGATAGGTAATTACAAGACTATTGTCCTTTCCTTCCATTGTCTGCAAAACTTCTTTGAATTTTTTTTGATAGGCAATCGCTGGTGGAAGTCCAGACTGGGCCGCATTAAAAAATGCGCGACTTGACGTCTCCGGGCTAATGCCCTCTTCTTTTTCTGGTTTTGAATGAAACATAGTTTGCTCATAGTTGGACAACTCTTGCTGTTGCTGCGCGATTGCTAGCATTGCCAAGAGCTGTGCCAGTGATTCTGTCGAAAGGGAAGTATTTTCAAGTGGCTTTTCCGGGCGTTCCATCGGAATTATATAGCCTGATGCAAGCAGGATGCTTCCTAATAAAAATAAATACTTTGACATGCTGGTTCTGCTCATTTCTTATACCCTTCTCTATTAAAGTATTGCTATTTGTCTATTAGTATACTAGCTGATGATAAAAAATCAAGTAAGGAGTTCGTAGACAGAATTTTATTCTTTGCTAAACTGCTATTAAGACTATTTATAAAGAAAATTCGATACCATCAATTGATCAGCGTATATAATTAATTTTAAAAAAGGTTAAGCTTCATGAAACAAGAGATAGCATCAGGTTCTTACGCTATTTTTAAGACTGGCGGCAAGCAATATCAGGCAGTTGTTGGAAAAACGGTAGCGATTGAAAAATTAAATGCCAAGGCTGGAGAAAGCATAAAATTTGAAGAAGTTTTGCTTCGAAAAATGGTGGATGCTGCAGGCAAAGAGGCAATTGAAATAGGGCAGCCTTTCTTGAAGACTCCCGTAAAGGCTTCAATTATTAAGCACGAGCTTGCTCCTAAGATTATTATTTTTCAATTTAAACGTCGTAAGAAGTACAAAAGAAAAGCTGGCCATCGTCAGCCATTTACGGTTGTGCGAATAGAAGCGATCTAAGAGTATATCTTAAAAAAAAGGCCGTCTGGATCTCAGGCGGCCTTTTTGCTGTCTTTTTTTAAAAAAATGATCACTTTCTTCTTTAGAAATTTGTCATATGATACAGTTAGATTAATTAACCTCTAAAAGAAAGAATTCGCTATGAAAAGTTCATATGTATGTTTGGTGTTCCTTATAATGCAGGGAGCAATCAGAGGCCAACCTATCAAAAATAACGTAGCGCTCAATCTTGGTGCAGCGGTACTTACTTCTTCAGTTTATTGGTATTTGTTTGGGGCTATGCCCTGTCATGACCATTGGACAGGAATAGATAATTATTGTGGGGACATAACGACTCTTATGCAGGCATCTGCGGAAGGTGATAGTGCGAAGGTTAATCATCTTTTAGAGGAAGGTGCTTATGTGAACGAAAGGGACAATATCGATGGAACTCCTCTTATATACGCTGTCAGAAGGGGTCATGAATATATTGTCGCTCGATTGATTGAGGCTGGAGCAGACGTTAACATTCGCGAACGTGGGCTGTTTGCCTATACGCCCCTTATGACTGCTGCTATGAGGGGAGACAAAGCTCTTGTTATGTTACTTAAAAATGCAGGTGCCGATTTGAATGCCCGCGATTATTGGGGAGCGACTAGTTCTATGCTTGCCGAGAAAAATGGATTTTTAGAAGTCGCCGCACTCTTGCAGTAGTGAGTTTTCTGAACATAAAAAGGGGCAGGATTTACCTGCCCCTTTAACAACAAAAGAAACTTACGATTGTTTTCTTTTTGCATCACGTGCGCCGTATTTCTTTAAGTAATCAACCATTCTTGAATCATAAGCCATCCGTGCATAATTCAAAGCTGATAACCCTTTTTTATCTTGAGCGTTCATATCAACGCCTTCTTTGCGAAGTGTTCTTACCGGGGTAAAGTGACCTGTAACTGCTGCAAACATAAGAAGAGTTCTGCCATCTTTTGACACAGCGCGATCCAAATCAAGACCATATTTCTTTGAAAGGTCGGTCCATTTATTTACGATGCTTGCATCAACTTTGCCTGCATTTTTAAGGTGAGCATAATCAGTGATGAACATTGTTTTTACGATATCTTTCATTTTTCTTTCTTCATAAGTTAGGCATGGTTTGCATGCTGACAAAACGAGTGAAGAAGAAATTAGAAGACTTGTTACTACTGCAACGACAGATTTATAGTTCATAAAACCCCTGTTATTTATGATGTTACTATTTAATACAGAGCTGTATTAAAGTGATAAAAATCTATTTATCATAGGCTAATTGTATCATAAAGCAATAATTGTGCAAGCGTAGATGATTTGCAATTATTTTCTATTCAAATATACTTAATTTATAACTAATCAGAGTTTAAATCTTATCGATTGAGCAGGTAATTATCCATGAAAATAAAGTTGTTTTTACTTCTTTTACCAATTTCGTTCGTTTGTAATGCCATGGAAAGAGAGACGCCATCATTAGAACAGTTTTTTGAAATGATACGGCAGCATCGTCATGATGATATGCGTCAGGCACTTGCTCAAGGCGTAAACCCCAATGATCTTCTCCAAATACCTGGAACCAATGAAGGTAGATCTTCGCTCTATGAAGCATTTTTAGCAAGAGATAAAGAAGCAATAATTCTCCTCATTGAAACGGGAGCGGATTTTGAGTGTTGTCAAAATGGTATTCAAACGCTGCTACACCTCTTGGCTTCATTAAAAGACAATGATAGAGAGTTTGCCCGTCAGGTTGCTCGATTTTTAATGGATCGTGGAGTGGAAGTAAATACTATCACACCCTCTACTCCTGCTACTCCTCTCCAAGCGGCAATACTTTCTGGAAATACCGGACTTGTTCACATGCTTGCTTTGCATGGGGCAGAGTTGCCTGATAATGATCACGTTAATTCGGTTTTTCACGATCGATTTAACCAAATGATTAATCATCCTTTCTACGTAGCAGCTTTATATGGTAACATTGCTGAAATGATGACCTGTCTTGAGAGCATTCTTCACACCATGAGCGATGGAGATGATAGTGACAGAGAGAGGGATCAAAACATGCTTGACTATGCTCTTGCACTTGCTGCAGGGCAACTGCAGTTGCAAACGGTTAAGCTCTTGGTTTCCTATGGTGCGCATCCTCGGCGTGCATTAAAAGTTCTTGAAAGAATTAGAGTCCGTTTTAGAAATGATGAAGAACAGCGACCAGAAGCTTTCGAATATGAAGTCATTTTCGATTTGCTGTGGGATTTGCAGCGTGCAGGTATTTTTAGAAATCTATTGCTATCAAGAGCTACGCAGTATGCTGTCTTATTAGGTTCATTTAGCATATTAAAAAACAATAAACCCCGCTAAAGATTGCGCAATTGTTTATTAAAGACAAACAGTTTGAGCTGCTTGGTCTTAGAAGCGATTACTATTTTTTAAAAGTTCGTTTCTACGTTCACCTATAAGAACGAGTGCAACAAACGTAGAAATGAGCACATATTTTTTTTCCAGAGCGACTAATTCATGTGCCAAAGCTTCAGTCAGACAAGAATTTTTGTCATCGATCGCATGCAACTGCCTTAAAAAAGGTACCGCTTGATCAATAAAATTATCCACGCGAGAATCAAATTGATAAGGATTTAAGGTTTCAATTTTCTTTTGTATGTCCTGCTCATAATATCGTATTTGTTGGGAGCAGCTCTTATGAGGTTCTTGGCATGACATCATGTTTGTCAAAAGTAAGGAGATACATAAAATGAAGAGTGGAAACATTAAAAATCCTTTTGGTATATTTATTTCTAATAAATATAGTACTATTTTTATCCTGAGAGGGTCAAGAGAATTCAAATAGAAACTTTATTGTTGATAGTAAAGTGGTCTTCTAGCTTATGGTTACATGTTCTTCTCGTTGTTCTATTTCAGGAGATTTTAAATGGGGTCGTAATGCAATAAGCACTGTTAATGAGCCAATTCTTCCAGCGATCATAACGAGCATGATGTATATTTTCCCCAGCCACGTTAAATAGGGCGTTATCCCTGTTGATAAACCGAGATTGGTAAATGCTGAAAATGATTCAAACACGACATCAAGAAAATGCCAACCTTCTTCAGTTATCAAGAGACCGAAGATTGCAAGACCTATCCACGTAAGACTGAGAAAAAAAACTGATAAGGCTCGAAATACTTGATCATGTGGAATTTTGTGGCCGAGTAATTCCACACGAGAATGCCCGCGTAAGACTGCCTTGATTGTGGCCAGAAAGACTGCAAAGGTGGTAGTTTTAATACCGCTACCGGTGGATCCTGGAGACGATCCGATAAAACAGGCAATCATGATGATGAACGTGGTAGCGAGTCGTAGCGATCCTATATCAAGGGTAGTAAAGCCGGCGCCGCGAGCACTTATTGCGTCAAAAAGAACATTTGCACCGACGGCAAGTGAAGGAATCCCTTTCAGGGTATGACCATATTCTAAAATCCAAAATATAAGTGTTACAAACATTGTTATCAAGAAAGTGGTTATTAAGACGACTTTTGTATAAAGCGATAAGGGCAAAGAGTGATGCTCTTTTGGTCCGTATAACCGGTTGACGAGTTCATAAAGGGTGATAAATCCTAGTCCGCCACAAAATATGAGAAAGGTGCTCGCCAATAAAAAGGGAACATTATGACGAAATTCTTCCATCCCCTGAGGAAAGAGCGAAAAGCCAGCATTGCAAAATGCTGAAATGGAATGAAACAAGGCATAGAAGAGTCGTTGCATACCTTTGTATTGGACTGGAAGTGAATGCCAAATTACGAAGGCACCAATACTTTCAAACAGGGCGGTCATAAAGATAATAAAAAGAAGAAGTTTTCGTGTCTTGCGATGATTTTCCCCAAAAGTACCCGACCCAAAAGTGGTTGGTATTCCTAGTTCTGCAAAAAAGGTTACCAAAAAAACACTCAGCGTTATAATACCAAGACCACCGATTTGTATGAGACTGAGAATGATCATGTGCCCAAATCGGGTGAATGATTCAAGAGGCACTGTTAACAATCCCGTCACCGTGGTGGCAGACAATGCAGTAAAGAAAATATCAATAAATGCTACAGAGTTTTTCTGGCTGCAGGTTAAGGAAAGCAGCACTGTTCCGCATGCGACGGTTGTAATTAAGGCGGCAAGGATGAGTCTTCCTGGTGTGAGCAAGGGTGATAAGCGTTTTGTCATGGGCCAGCCTCATGATGGTTGATAGTGATAAGAGACCTTATTAATGGAAAAACCACCAGAGAGCAATAATAATACTCATTGTCAAGGCTACAAAATAATAAAAGTATCTATCAATAACTTTTTGAAGTTTTTGTCCCCAAAGAGAGAGACCAATTCCTAAAAGCATAAAACGTGCAAATCTACCAATCGCTACGCTTGCAATAAAGGTTATAAAGGGCAGATGTAAAAAGCCAGCGGGAATTGTTATAAACTTAAAAGGAACAGGCAAAAAACTTGATGATGCTATGACCCATGGTGTGCAATAACATTTGAAGGAGTCAAGCTTTTCTGGTGAAATGAGGTAATGCAAAAGTTTTAAACCATACGTAATTGAAAGCCAATAGGCAAACCAGTAAGCGCATGCAGCTCCAATCACCGATACTATTGATGCTAAGAGCGCATACCAGAGTGCTCGCTTGGGCATCTCAATGCCATACATTGTATATATGGCAATAGTGGGCATGATAAAAAAAGGCTCAATAAACACCGCCGCTATAAAAAGTGGTAGAGCGTATTTGCTGCTCACCGCATGATGAAATAAGGCATGAACCTTTTTCATAAGGTATAGTTCTTTATATAATTTTCGATTTCAGTTAATGCAATGCGTTCTTGTTTCATAGTATCTCGATGACGAACGGTGACACTTTTATCCCCGGCTGATTCAAAATCGTAGGTAAAGCATAATGGAGTGCCTATCTCATCCTGTCTTCGATATCGTCGTCCGATAGAACCCGATTCATCATACTGAACACTATATCCTTTTCTTTTGAATTCTTTATAAAGCTCCATCATTGGTTGAGCAAGAACTTTTGTAAGTGGCATAAAAGCTGCCTTAATGGGAGACAATGTTGGGTGTATTTGTAATACAATACGCTGTTCGCCTTCAACCATTTCTTCGTGGTATCCACCGCATAAGATTGCTAACATTAAGCGGTCAACTCCAACAGAGCATTCAACGACATGGGGCAGATAAGATTCTTTTGTTTCTTCATTATAAACGCCAAGGTCCTTACCTGAATATTTGCTATGTTGACGCAAATCATAATCTCCGCGGTTGGCAATCCCCTCAAGTTCTTTCCAGCCGAAGGGAAAATGATACTCGACATCCGAAGTCCCCTTAGAGTAATGCGAAAGTTCATCTTTTTCATGTGCGCGTATTCGAATTCGTTCCGGTTTAATGCCGATTGAATGATAGAATGCGAGTCGTTCGGATTTCCAAAACTCAAAGAAATCTGCAGCTGTTTCTGGTGCACAAAACCATTCGATTTCCATCTGCTCAAACTCACGCATTCTGAAAATAAACTGTTTGGGGGTTATTTCGTTTCTAAATGCTTTCCCGATTTGTGCTATACCAAAAGGAATTTTAACGCGATTGCTTGAAATAACATTTTTAAAATTGATAAAAATTGCCTGAGCCGTTTCTGGACGCAGATAGGCAGTGGATGATGCATCCAATGATGCGCCCAATTGCGTTTTGAACATCATATTAAACTGGCGAACGTCGGTCCATGATCGTCCA
The DNA here is from genome assembly GCA_963699715.1 of uncultured bacterium. Classification (GTDB taxonomy): domain Bacteria; phylum Babelota; class Babeliae; order Babelales; family Babelaceae; genus CAVOUX01. Next base: position 286,419 of record CAVOUX010000004.1, on the reverse strand, counting down.
CCACAATGGGGACAACCCTTTTCCAGATCAATATCATTCGCGCGGTATCGATGTTTGCAAATAAGGCAATCAACCATCGGATCATGAAAATTTTCTACATGGCCAGAAGCTTCCCACATACTTGAGGAGCCGATTAATGCACCTTCAAGAAAGAGAACATCATAATCCAATTGCTTCAGGCTCTTGGTCCAGGCCTTGCGTATGTTTTCTTTGAGGAGTGCTCCCAGGGGACCCGTATCATAAATACCATTAAGGCCTCCATAGATTTCACCGGATGGATAAATAAAACCACGTCGTTTACAAAATGAAGTTATTGTTTCTAGAGTGACCGCTGTTGATTGAATTGTCATGATACTTATAGTAATGATGAATGTTTTTTATTAGTATAGCTTTGAATAAGAATGGTAGCAAACTCACGACAATACTCTATATAAGATTTCTTTCTATGATATAATTATCTTGTAAATATTATTGAAAAATTGCTGTTTTTATAAATATCATGCGTCAGAAACTACTGTTTTTTTTACTTTTGTATGGAGCGGGTTGTGAAATCGGTCTTCTGGGTTCCTCTACTCAGCAGAATTTGATTATTATCTATGAATATGGCCACGTTGAAAATATCGATAAAACGCTCAATGAAAAAGTGAGTGATGATGAGCATAATCCCCTCGGGTTGGGCGCGGCTTCATGTATGCTTTTGATTGCGCTTTATCAAAGGGCTGCACCCATCTTGGTTCCTGCACCGTTATGGAATACGATCCTTGCACATCGAAAGCTCTTTAATCGTTATCTTTCTGACAGTACAACCGTGCTTAATAAGCACTATGGGTCTACGGTTCGATTTGCAAACAGAAACAAAGTTGCTGAATTTAAAGATACGTGCTGTTATGTGCAAGAACTTTACAAAGCATTAGAAGAACATATTCCACATATAAACACGCCCGAATCTCTCGAAAAAAAAATATGGTGCGATTTAAGATTTGATAAAAAAAATGCTTCATCATATTGTGGCTCCCGTTATGATGATCTTATGAGTGAAGTTCAAACCTATCTTATGTGCGCGCATATACCCCTTCAATGGTATTGGGTAAAAAAGGTTACTGAGCCCACGTCCGGGTGTGAATTTTTTCTCTTTATACCCAAGCCCCTCCTTTCATCCTGCGATGGTCTTAAACTTACTTCTTATGAAGATGTTTTGACTTCAGATTTGCTTACACCAAAAGAAGGCATTCCAGCATGTTACGATGAGACTTTAATTGCAGTGCTTAAGATGATCTTAAAAGGTAAGAAGAGTGGTCATAACTGGGTTTTTTATCTTGTCGGACATGGTTCTTTTTCTGAAGATGCATATCAACAGTTAATGCATGAGGAACGTGAACACGATAGCTGCAAGCAACAAATTCAACAGCAGCTCGAAGAAGAGCAGAAATGGATTTCAATAATGCAGGATTATGCGGACAGGATTGCAAAAAAAGGATCAAGAGATAAGGATTTTCTTATACGCAATCATGAAATCGCAAGAAAAAATTCTGTGATCTGTCGTAAACGATGTCAAGCCATTGAAAGAAATCGTAAAATAGTTGAACAAAATATTCAAGATCTCAGGGGTGCAAATACGATTGCCGGTATATCTGCGGGACATTTTAACTCTTTATTAACATTTTTTAATGAATATTGTAACACTAAGCTTTTCTTTTATAGTAGTTGTTCTGCAGGTGGAAAGCATAGTGTTGATCCTTATCGTAATGCCCTCACCTATAAGCCATTGATGCTTTCTTATTGCGTGATTGTTGATACTTTGACTGAAGCTCCTTCTCATTCAATATGTCCTAGGATGCCTCTGAGTTACTATTCGGATGTACATAATTATTATTATTATGCTGTACCCTCTCGAGAACTGGTTGATTGGGACTATAGAATTGTTACCTGCAAAAGTTCTTATGATTTTAAAACATTTTTTCAAAAAGCACATGCTGCTTCCTCAAAGGAATCAGTTAAATCTTTGCTCAAAGCAGTATGTCCCATGTACAAAATTTTTTGCAAAAATGATGAGCAATCTGAAACTCAGGTGACTAACTGGATCGAACGAGGATATAAAAAAGTATGTACTTGGTATGATTCGATTAAGAAAATGTGGCGACAAGATGGTCCTGAGAAGACAGTACCCTATGAGGAACTGAGAAATCTTCCTTCTATTCGATTATCGAGACAAGCGCATTTTAGGGTGATTGATGTAAATAGTCGGTTTTTATCAGTCAGTCCACGGTTTTTAAAAAAAGAATTGCTTGGCGGAGTTTGTGTGGCAGATACTGATGCCATTCTTCTTTATGCGCCCTCAATTCCTGCACTAAAAATTGAGAAAGCATCGCGTGATTTTCCTGCATTTATCTCAATGATTCCTGGAGAGGCTTGCCACGTAATTGACAACTTTGAGGCAGATAAGAGCACTTTTTCTGAAGTGGTACATGGCTTTTTTGCCATCAATAATGTAAAAACACGAAAATTATTTTATATAAAAAAGCTATTGTGCATAAATGATTTGTGTATTAAGCATGTGCCTGTTGGTTCATTATGTAGTTTTAGTGACATTTTCTTGTTTAATAGATTCTCAAAGACCACCTTGGATGAAAAAAAAATAAGCGGTGTGTGCTTTGTGGTTGGAGCACAATTTTATTCGCTTACATGGGATAGCGAAAAGCCAGTACCTATCGATCTGTGTTATCGATGTAATAAGTCAGATGAGTTTTTTCACAAACGCTTTATGGATGCAAAAAAGGACCTTTTTAGAATTGTTGCTGAATCAGATGCGCATGAAGTAATAGATCTTGATGCGATAGTGCGTGGATTAAACTCGATGCCAGGCTCGCAGTAATCAAATGACAAAAATAAAATTCATGCTTTATTTTTGAATAAATTCATGTTATTATTCAATTAATTTAATATAATTTGAGAGTGATCAATGAATCTATTGAATCGGCTTATTGCGAGTTTGATACTCTGCAATGGACTTCTGTCAGCAGCGACCAGTTCGGGATATCTCTTCAATGTAAAGTCTTTGAAGGATTCTATAACGATTTCAATAAAAGACCAAAAAGGTTCTCTCATCTCTTCGTGCACTCTTCCTTTGGGTTCCCATAATACCTTTAGAATCCCGAAATCTACCGCGCCTTGGAAACTCAGTCGTTTGGATTCTACGCATTGTGCTGTGTTTTTTGATAAAGACGGAATAGCATTGTCAGGGAGCGTGAATGCTGAAAGCAAGGATCTTTTGATAATTAAGCTAGAAACGTCTGCTCATACGACGATAGAAGCCCCAGCAAGGGTTAAGCTTGATCACATACAGTGTAACAATCTGACGATTAAAGCGAAGGCGATTGAGAGTAAGGGGATATCGTGTGATGGTTCTTGCAAGCTTAATGCTCAGTCGTGGACGAATAATGGCGTATTAAGATGCAAGGGCGATCTTATGGTTGCGGTGCCTGAAGGATTATTTTTTCAATCAGAGGGTGCTTGTTGTGAGGTGGGTGGCAATATGGCCATTACATCACGCTACTGGCATAACCATGGTTGTCCAATCAAGGCGGTCAAAGATATTGTTGTTACCACTCAGACATTCACTAATGACAGACTTCCGCTGGACAGTTTGACCAAGCGTGTGAGTGAGGATTGCAAAAAGATTATCTTCTCTGAAACAAGTGAGGCTGCCAGTTTAGAATCTCTCAAGGGGAATATTACTATCACATGCCATGAAGGAAAAAATGAAGCAAGCCGCATTCTTGCGCCTCACGCAATTACCATTAATGCACATAAGTTTCATAATACAGTTCATACCCTTGAAAATATTGCATGTGATAAGCAATGGTTTGAGGGCTGGTTTAATGATTATTATACGTATAATCCTCGCTCCTACAGCCATTATACGCCTGCCATTATTGCAGCAGGAGATTCGGTTATTTTTGTTATTGACGGAAAGTCTTTCACGATAACCAGGGCTACCCCCTTTAAAAGAATACCTGGAGTTTACAATACTGGTGTTATACAGGCTGGGGACACAGTCAGTATCACCTCCACCAAGCAATCGAAAACCCAACTTGTGAATGGCTCTCAGGAAAAAAGTGATGATCAGCCTACGTTGCAGTCATTAGCGATCAAGCCCAATGTGCATGCTCACCTCTCTTTGACAACCTCATCACAAAGACATGAGAATCATCCGTTATATATTTATTCTCATGTGCTTGATGATAAAAACACGATAGAGCGGCCACGGCATTTGCTTGGGTACACTGGTTTGGCTCTCAGTGGAAATGAGAAACTTGTTATGTCAGAGCGATTACAGGCAGAGCTGATACGCCTTGTTATCGAAAAGCATACCGGAATGCCCTTTGTTAATGACTACTCTGATGAACATGAGCAACTGGTATTTTTGCAAGAATTAGGATTTCTCTATGCCATCATTCGTGGAGAGTTAGTCAAAATTCCGGGCAATCATAAAGTCTCACCGATTCCACCATTAGCGCCTGAGGAGCGTGATCGCCTAAGGGAACTGATTAAGCTCTTGGCCTTGTCCAACACTACCCTCACTCCCGAGCAACTGCATGAACGGTTGCACTTAGTAAGAACGGGAAGCCATAGCGCGCGGCTTAGTGAATCACAATACGAGGCAACCCCTGTCTCGTTGGTGTATTACCAATTAATTCCCTTTAACGGGCAGTGGGTGATTTCTGCGCGTTTACATGTTGCAAAAGAGGACAAGAAGAATAATTATCACCCTGAGGGGCTTATCAAAGCGCGGGACATTAAAGTCCTTCTTGATCGTGTGTATAACTTTGGGTCAATGATTGCGCTCAACAAACTCGAGATCAAAGCAAACACGGTGGTTAATCAAAAGCCTGTTTCTAAGACTCACAAAAAGCTTGTGAATGCTGGTCACACAACGACTTATACCATAGTAACACCCCAACCAGGAGGGTCCATGCTTGGCATGGTGGTTGAAGTTGAAAGTGATGGTGACCCGAAGGACAAAAACTCTGGCATACAAAATGTTGGTGGAACGATATCTGCTCAGCACAGGGTGTACCTTGTTGCCAAAGGAGACATTCACAATAAAGTTCTTATTGGAACCCAGGTGGTTGAATGGGAGCCTGGGCTTTTAGGAAGAGCATTAGGCAATAAGAATGCTGCACTTAAGAAAACGTTTGAAGGAGGCAAAATTGAATCTCCTGGTGACGTAGTTCTTGAGTCACAAGCTGGTTTTGTGATCAATGAAGCGTCGAAGATTATTGGCAGTAAATCGGTAACGATTAAGGGCTACCTTGGTGTTTTATTGAAAAGTGTTACGGCAAGGCATACCTACAACCATACAACCTCCTTGAAGGGTCTGACGGTAGAATCTTTTAAGGAAGAAGCTGATGAATGCGCACGTTCATATATTGAGTCAGAAGATAAAGTAAAGATTGCCTCTCAAGCAGGTTCAGTCATTGATGAGGCTACGGTCTACCAATCTAAAGAAGTTGAAAAACGTGCGGCAAAAGACATACGAGATAAATCTGTTAAGGTAAAAAATAAAAAGAAGAAAATAACAACGGGTGTGAGTGGATTGCAAGTTGGCACAACGACAACGAGGACAGAAGAAGAACATTCTCTCACGACGGAATATAAAACTCAGGTACTTGATGTTGAGGCATTGCGTCATGTTTCATTGCCTGGAATTCGCATGGAAGGCAATATATTGCGAACCGTTGCTGGTAAGAAGCTCGAAGTCACTCCTGTAACCGAACGAAGCAGCTCGCACACTGAATCGTATTCTCTAGGCTTGAAATTTTTTGGTTCTGAGGCGATTCAATTATTGTTTTCCGGAGAATATAAGAATGCGTTGTTAGCGCTTACGGCAGAAGAGCCTACCTTGAAAGCATTGTACGATGCAATTTATTCACAAACTGCAGCCAATGCGATTGCAAACTCAGAGATACTGGCTCTACAAGTGTATCGACTACTTTCTAGTTATGTTGAGATAGCAAAATCCAGTGCGGTACAGGGTGAACGACTCAAAAAGATTGCCTTTTTGGGTCAAAGAGTGGGAATTACTGATGCAGAAGGAAAGTTTCACCCAAGTATTACCTTTCAGTTTGCTCATGCTGAAGGGCATCATGAAAAAGAGATTCAGCAGGGACCGCATTTGCATCTTGAGAAGTGGATTGCAAGTGGACAGGATGGGCATATTGTTGTGTTTTCCCGTTCAAAGATCAAAGAGTTTGTGGGCGCATTTAAAAATAGTCTTCATCTGGGTACCACTAAAACAACAGAACACACAAGTTATGACAAGCAAGGGTTATCTGTTGGTACGAATGGTCAAACGGTGTGGGGCGGACCAGATTCCACGCATCGCGAAAGTGAAAGTGTGACTCATGATGCAACCGCATTAAAACTAGACAAAGCGACAATTATAGTAGGAAAGAACTTTATTCAAGAAAAGAGTATTGAGGCTGATGAGGCGGTATCACACGTTGGTGGCAAGCATACCTTAGTCTCACACGTAGACCATGCGACAACGGAACAAGAAGCGTACTCAGCATCATTAAGTTCAGCAGGACTTGTTAGCGGAAGTGTTGCGGTTGGTGATACTGCCAAACCGAACATAGTAAATCCTACTCACTTAACGGGTAAGAAAAGGCTTGAAGTAACGGCTAAGGTGTTAGAACTGATTGGTGCTTATGTTGCTGGCAAGAAGGGCGCTGCAAGGGTAGAAGCTGAGAAGTTGATACATGAAGATATCACCATGTCTCAGCATGAAAAATTCTTTGGCTTCGGGCTTGAGTTTGGGGAAAAGAGTGGTATTCCAGGATTCTTTGATATTGCTTATAAGGATAAGCATAAGAAAGTGATTATAAAAGCAACCGTCACTGCTGATGTTGATCTTAAGGCCGGCAATGATATCTCGAAGTTAAATCGAGATAAGAAAAAAATAAGGCAGGTCATCGATGAGGGCGGCGCTGATTTTCGCATTGTTATACCGATATTGAACATCAAGAAATTAGGAAATCTTTATCATGATTTGCGCACTGCAGGAACACCCGAAGAAAAAGCGGCAATCGAAGAAGAGATAGAGAATGTTGTTGAAGAGAATCTTGATGAGGCAAGCAATCAAGAAGAAGAAAAAACAGAAACAAAGCCGCAAGAACAAGAGCAGGCAAGAGCTGAACCTGATCAAACTCAGGCAGAGCAGCAAGATACCGCATCAGGTACTTATGAGAATACGGCGGAAGAAACTATAAATACGATTGCTAGTTTTACGACGGCTGATGAAGCAGGAAGTCAACAGGAAACGATCCTTGTAGGGTTGCCCGCCGAGAAAGTAGTTCCTCGCCTTGAAGAAATTGAGACGTTATTGCAAGCTCAAAGGTATCCGGAATATTTGCAGTATACGGCCTGGTCATTTGATCCTCATACTAAGTATTTTTATTATCGTTTTGATGTTGATAGGGCTAAATCGATTCCAAGTAATGCAAATACTAAGACCTACAAAGAAGCATTGCTTAATTATTTTGGTACGATATTTAAGGAAAACAAGGAATATGTGGTTGATTTTACAAATCAACTAAGCCAAGGGCTCTTTGAAGTTTATACGGGATATGACTTAACCAATCCAGCGATGTTACCCAAGGGCAAAAGTGGTGTATGGGGTCGCAAGCTTGGCCATATGGCAGGACTAGCCTACGCTGCAGGTCAGTTTGTGGACGCATTCCTTCTCTTTACTGCTACGGGAGCCGAAGCGATAGCCACACCGTTGAGTGGAGGAGCAGCGGCAATTGCTATTCCAGCAACAGCTGCCGCAGCAGTGGTATGTACGGCAGATGGTTGCAGGGTTTTTAACAATTATCTTAATCAAAGACCGGTGGAGCAAGCCACAAGTAATAATGATGCCGGTGGTGGTGATGGAGTGCCTGAAATTGGACAGAGACCACAAACTAGCCCACATACGGAATCAAAACCTGGTGTTATTAAAAAGTTGGATGAAGCTGTTTTGAAAAAAAAACATGAGGGGCATATATTTTCTGATAAGCACAAGAAAGAAGGATTATTAAATCTTGGTACCTCCCGTCCTGAAATTATGGACCAATTTATACAAATTATTAAGAAATGTGATAAGTCCGGGTTAGTACAAAATGGTTCAAATCAAATCCAGACAATAATTAATGGGCACGAAGTTGAAATAAGATTTTTTATTAAGAATGGTGAGGTTCTCAGTTTTAATGGAATGATAGGCTGGTCCGAAAGAAGTGTAAATAATCTTATACGATTTCCACTTTAGGAATATTATGAATGAATTATTGGTAAATGAAATTAAGCAATTATACAAGCAAGAAGATTCGGAAGAACAGATAAGAACTTTATTGACAGAACATTTAAAAAAAGCTCCATATGATACAGAAGCATGGCTTCGCTTGTCGCTCGTAGAAAACAGTATGCCCTTTGCAAACACTGATATAGCAATAGAATATATAAAAAAAGTCCTAGAATATGATCAAACTAATGTCAAGGCAATATTAATTTTAAGTTATATCAAATTTTATGATTGGGATGGGATTGATGATTCACTTTATGAAAGACTAATCAAACTCGAATCGCTAGATAACGAAGAGCAATCGATGATTGAATTTGTCAAGGCTTGGAAATTCATGTACAAGACTGATTATTTATATAAAAAGTATTTACTAAAATCAGTGCTTTACTGCAATAGCCATGTTTGGAATCACGAAAAATTAGCACAATATTATTTAGACCAGGAAAATCTAATTTTAGCTGAACATCATGTCCAACAAGCGGTAAAAAATGTAAGAGCAATATATCGGTTGACCAGAATAAAGGATGATTATAGTGATGTGGATGAATTTCTTTCAGAAAGAATCAAGGGAGTATATCTCTCGCAACCAAACTTTAAATCCTTAGAAGAATTGCTTGAAAACATCAGAAAACGAAAAGCTGAAAAAATATAAAGCATCGATTATAGTGGGTCTTTAATCCATTGAAATAATGCATGTAAAATTGATCTGTTAGATGGGGTGATGTATCTGAAATAGGGTAACCAATCCAGCGATGTTACCCAAGGGCAAAAGTGGTGTATGGGGCCGCAAGCTTGGCCATATGGCAGGACTAGCCTATGCTGCAGGTCAGTTTGTGCACGCATTCCTTCTCTTTACTGCTACTGGAGCCGAAGCGATAGCCACACCATTGAGTGGAGGAGCATCAGCAATTGCTATTCCAGCAACAGCTGCCGCCGCAGTGGTGTGTACGGCAGACGGTTGCAGGGTTTTTAACAATTATCTTAACCAAAGACCGGTCGAGCAAGCCACAAGTAATAATGATGCTGGTGGTGGAGAAAATAAAGGAAAACATTCTGAGCAAAATCAAATTAATGATATTAAAGAGTTTAAAAATGAGGTAGTTTTAGAAAAAGTTAAAACATTTGAGCAAGCTCGTAACAAAGCTCTTGAAATCATTGGTGATTTGGGTCAAGGGACTGAGCCATTTGTTGGTAAATTTGATATTGCAAAGGGAAGAATAGTTGGTAGACAATCGAAAGATGGCAAGAAACTGTGGCGATTAGACTGGGATCTGGAAAAAGGAATTCATATTAATGTAAATGATTTCAGTAAAGGAAAATCTGGTCGGGGCGGCCTCAAGATGGTTATTCCGCTTGAAGGAGATTACGAATTATATGCGGCGTTGCTAAAACATTTGAATAAATAGGCTTGGCTTTATGGAAAAATTGACATTTAAAGAATGTGTTGAATCGCTTGCAAATAAAGTAATCATTTTATCTAATGAAGATAGCAAATTGGCATTTGCAGCATTTCTTGAAATGGTTCCCTTTGCAAAATGGGGAAGCATTGATTGGGCTAAAGTGGGGGTTAAAGCTGAAGTAAATTCAATTCAAGATCTTAAACCAAACCTAAACGAATTGATGGGTAAGTCAATTGATACAAATATAATAATTTTTTGGGACGATTATTTGGTGCCGGCCATTCAAACCAAACTTGAATATGCTATTCCCTTTTTTGATGATATTACCGCAGTTGGCTTTTATACTTGGATATTTAATCCAATTTCCCTCTACATGATAGAGTTTCACGATAAGTGTAAAATAGGTAGTATTGAGTGTCCAGAAAAGAAATTGTTGCATATATATAATGATTTTGAGAATTATTCAAAAAATTTCGGAAAAAAAGACGAAGATCCAGGAGTAACATTTGATATTATAGAAACGGGCCAAAGACTGATTAACATTGCAAAAAAATTGCTTAATGACATTCAAATTTTAGAATCCGAAGAAGTATTTTTGAATAAACAAAATCTTTTTCAATCAGCCTGGCGCAGTGACAGCAAAAATCCTGTATCGCTTGTTAAATGGTCGATTTTGTTAACCTATGCTCAGCATATTGAGAAACTTAAAAAGCATTGTAAGGGATTTCTGGCTTATAAGAGACTAATAAAATCATTTACAATTAAATCTGCAGAATTACATTAAAAATCATAGTCGATGCAAAAAGTTTATTGCTTGCTCGCTTAAATGGGCAATCGAAAAGAGACCAATAAGTATTAGTTTTAGGGAATTAGTACTTAAGTGAGTTTGCAAGATTTTCACAAAACCTTATCCAAACTCTGGGGCGATTAAGAAGTTTGACGAGATAGCGCTTGTGAAAAGATATGAAAAGCATATTTTTTCCCCGGAACATATCGACAATGTAGTAATGAGTTCAGGGGATTCTAAATCAGAAATTATGAACAAATTTGTTCGTATTATTAAGGAATTAGATACTCCAGGAAATTTTGTTGAAGGATCAAATCAAATACATACGATTATTAACGGACAGCAGGCAGAAATTAAAATATTTCTTAAAAATGGAGAGGTGATAAGTATTGACGGATTTAAAGGATGGTCAACAAGAATTATTAATAAAGTTATCCATTATTTACCGTAACAGGTTAAAAAATGACAAAAACTGAATTGCTTGAGAAGATAAAGTTGCTTTACAGTAAAAAAAATAAAGTAAATATAGAATTGGAATTAGAAAATTATTTAAAAAATCATCCCGAGGATATTGATGCGTGGTTACGCCTTGCGATAGTTGAAATCAACCCACCCTTTGCCGATGGATATAGAGCAATTAATGCAGTCTCTCATATTTTAAAATATAATAAAAAAAATGTTAAAGCTTTATTAATATATGCCTATGCTGACTTTTACTGTTTTGGGGAAATAAGTGATACCTTATATGAAATGCTCATGACTATAAATTCCCAAGATGATGAAGAACAATCCCTGATTGAATTTGTAAAGGCTTGGAAATTCATGGATAAAAATGATCAAATTTATGAGCAGTTCTTATTGAAATCGATAATTTATTATGAAAAGCATGTATATAACCATAAAAGGTTATCTCAACATTATTTAGAAGTTGGAAAGTTTGATGTAGCAGAAGTACATGTACTACAGGCTTTAGAAAATGTCCAGGCAATATATTTTGAAAATCGAAATATTGAGGACTATACTGATGTTGATGAATTTCTTGATGGATATATTAAAGGGATTTATCTGACGAAGCCAAACTTTGAATCATTAGAAGAATTGCTTGAAAACATCAAAAAACGAAAAGCTGAAAAAATATAAAGCATCGATTATAGTGGGTCTTTAATCCATTGAAATAATGCATGTAAAATTGATCTGTTAGATGGGGTGATGTATCTGAAATAGAGTAACCAATCCAGCGATGTTACCCAAGGGCAAAAGTGGTGTATGGGGCCGCAAGCTTGGCCATATGGCAGGACTAGCCTATGCTGCAGGTCAGTTTGTGGATGCATTCCTTCTCTGCTACGGGAGCCGAAGCGATTGCAACGCCATTGAGCGGAGGAGCAGCGGCAATTGCTATTCCAGCAACAGCTGCCGCCGCGGTGGTGTGTACGGCAGACGGTTGCAGGGTTTTTAACAATTATCTTAATCAAAGACCGGTGGAGCAAGCCACAAGTAATAATGATGCCGGTGGTGGTGAGGTATCAAAAGATAAGCCCAAGAGTTCTCAATATCCAACCGAATCAAAACCAAACTCTGGGGCGATAAAAAAATTTGATGAAGCAGCGATAAAAAAAAGATATGAAAAACATATATTTTCAGATGAACATCGCAAAGATGGAATAATGAGTTTAGGAAATAGTGAATCAGAAATTATGAATGAATTTGTTCGTGTTATTAAGAAATTAGATACGTCGGGAAATTTTGTTGAAGGATCAAAAGTCAAGTCCCAATTTTTGTGTACTTTCAACTTCGTGATTTAAGACATGGAATGATTTCAATTTAGTTGAGTTGTTGCGCAGCTTTTTAAGCAAGCACCAACAGCACACCCGAAGGGTGTCATATCCTGTTTCATTTATGTGTCGGCATCGTCACCTCATACATGCATATCAATATACTTTCTATTGCCCCAACTCTCTGATATTTCCTGACATATCGCGCTCGAGAGCCTCAGGCAACTATCCGCATTGGGGAAGATGCGCACCACCCGAGACCTTCTTTTCAATTCTTGATTAAGCCGCTCCAGCATATTGGTCGACTTCATTTTTTTGCGATGTTCAGGTGGCAATTCAACCACGGTCAATGTTTCCTCAACATTCTCTTCAAGCCATTGCACTACCGATTCTTTTCTCTTGCTGAGTAAGAACGCATAGACTTTTTGTAGCCGAGCCATTGCATCCTCTTTCGTTTCAGCAGCAAACACGTCTTGCATAAGTCTTATGGTAAGTGGCTGATCAACCTTGGCAAGCTTGTCTATAAGGTTGCGCATGAAGTGTACCTGACACCGTTGTTGTTTCACTTCCTGGAAGTACTTTCCCAGCGCCTTGCGGAGCCCCTTGTTATCATCAGTCACGACATACTCAACCCCAGTCAGACCTCTTTCTTTCAGTCCTTTAAAGCAATCATCCCAAGCCTCGTATGATTCACTGTTGACCACCCAACAACCTATCACTTCTCGTATCCCTTCATGCGTGATGCCAATCACCACCACAACTGCCTTACTGATAACAGAGCCATTCTCGCGTACTTTTTCATATCGCGCATCAATAACCAAGTATCGATATGATATGTTGAGTGGCCGCTCTCGCCATTCCTGCAGATCATGATCAAGCTGACATACCAGCCTACTGACCTGGCTTTTGGATATGGATGTCCCACTCAGCTCTTGCATGATATGATTCACTTTGCGGGTACTCACACCCCTGAAGTACATCTCTGCTATCACAAGCATCAATGCTTTTTCGCTTCTTTGGTATCTGTCAAAGAGCTCAGGCTGGAACTCCCCTTCACGATCGCGGCACACTGCCAGTGTCAAGGCGCCCACCCGTGTGCTCAGCTGCCTTGTGTAGTGGCCGTTTCGGTATCCTTTTCTGGAATCTGTCCGCTCATATGCTTGAGCTCCTATAAACTTGTCAAAGTCGGCTTCAAGTACTTCCTGGCAGATCTTATTGATCATCTCGCGCATAAAATCATCCTGATTGATCAATGCTTCTTGCCATCTCTTCGTTCTCTTGGTACCATCCATATTGGGCTTTCTTCCTTGGTGTTTGTGTTGTTGTTATTATCTTAACACGAAGGTTGATGGCCCTCTTCTGCTTTTATGCTCGGGCCAATTTACACAATTTTATGGGCTTTATCGGATCAAACCAAATCCGTACGATTATTAATGGACACCGAGCAGAAATTAAAGTATTTCTTAGAAATGGAGAGGTTGTGAGCATTGATGGATTTAAGGGATGGTCTGAAAGGACTATTAATAAAATTATCCATTATTTACCTTAATAGGTTAAAAATGACAAAGACAGAATTGGTTGAAAAAATAAAAATATTCTATAGTGAAAAAAATAAAATAAAAATCGAAAAGCTATTAAAAAATTATTTGAAAAATTTTCCCCAGGATACTGATGCATGGTTGCGACTAGCTATAGTTGAAATTAATCCACCCTTTGCCGACGGGTATCGAGCAATTGAATGTACGAAAAAGATATTAGAATACGACGAAAATAATGTGAAAGCTTTGCTTTTGTATTGGTATGCAGATTTTTATTGCTTCGGTGATGTGAGAAATGAATTGTATAACAAACTCATAAATGTTGACTGTGGAGACAATGAAGAGCAATCCATGATTGAATTTGCAAAGGCCGGAAAGTTTTACTGGAATAAAGAACAGCTCTATGAAACTTATTTGCTGAAGTCAATTATTCTTTGTGACAAGTATGTGTATAATCATTATGACTTGGCTGACTATTACTATAAACGTGATAGCTTTTTAGAAGCCGAAGTTCATGCAAAGAAAGCTCTAACTAACGTTCAATCAATATATGAAGTAAATAGGATAGTTGATGATTATACTGATGTTGATGAATTTATTTCAGAACGAATTAAAGGAATTTATTTAACTCAATCAAACTTTAAATCATTAGAAGAATTGCTTGAAAACATCAGAAAACGAAAAGCTGAAAAAATATAAAGCATCGATTATAGTGGGTCTTTAATCCATTGAAATAATGTATGTAAAATTGATCGGTTAGAGGGTGATGTATCTGAAATTCTCCTAGTTCAAAAATTAAGCTTATATCATCAGGATAAGCCATTTTCATCTCTTGAAATTGATCTTCGTTTTCACCCCAAGTAAAAGTTGAAGAAGGCCTATTAATTTTTCGCTGTCAAGGCAAGGGTGAAAAGTTCCGGTTTTCATCAAGGTAATTAGTTTTCGCTTTTTTCATTTCGCCTCAATCGCCGGCGCGGCGAGCTTCACGCCAACCTGAGTTGAAGCCCCGAGAGAGACTATTTGCAGTGTGTTTAACTGTTTTGTATGTCACTTTTTTCCTGGATTATCTTCTATGGACGCTGATTAATTTCTTACAAAAAAATGTGCAGATATATGCTTTTAAGCCGATGCCCGATAGATTTCTATGTTTCTTTCATTAAGGTAGTAAAGTGATTGTGACTAACGCATTTTTAAAAAAACAGGATAAAATGACTCCCCGAGAAAAAGAAGAAGCGTTAAGATAAAAAATATACAAACTCTTTTCACATCTCAACACGGATAACAACACCATGAAGCTTATTGACGGGCAATTTGTAGAATTGTACGAATGAGGGTGTCAGCTTTTTTATGACCGTAAAAATTTTCCAAAAAAGGTTATTGGAGGCAATTTCTTCAACTCCATAGAAGATGACTTTAGGATGAATATGCTCGGCATTAAATATTTTTTCGAGATTAATATTTTCAAGATAACCCGCACGAATTTCAAATACTCGGATACCGGGAGCCACATCTTCCTTAAAAAGAGCAGTAACCCCAAACGAGGTTTTTAACGTTATAACGGTTACGATTACATTATCCTCATAAACAATATTATTGGTGAATATTGTTTGTGCCATATAGGTGGGTATGGTGGTAAAATTCTTTGCAAGAAAAACCGCAGTGCCTCTTATGGGGGTACTACTGGGTGAGAATATCGAGAACTTTTCAATAAAAAGTGAAAGAGGCATTTGTTTGAGTGACTTATAAAGTTTTTGTTGGCCCATTGTATAAATGATAATAAGCGTTAATGGTGTGCAGGCCGTAATGAGCGACCAATAGCCACCGCACGGAATCTTGAAAATGTTAGAAAACAGGAAAAGAAAATTTACCAATAAAATGAACGAAGCAACACTTGCTTTAAAGAACTGCTGCCTTGCGATGAAAACCCACACTAACAAAATAGCCGTTATGGTCATTGTCCCACTTGCTGCCAATCCATAGGCGTTTGCTAGTGCATAAGAACATTTGAACTTTACGATTGCAATGAGTACTAAGAATAAAAGCAGTGAATTAACAAAAGGTATATAAATCTGCGATTGTCTTTTGCGTGAGGTATATTCAACATGAAGACGTGGCATAATTCTCGTGGTGATGCCTTGATAAACAATTGAGAATATACCACTGATCATTGCTTGGGATGCAATGACCGTGGCTGCAATACTTAGCAATAAAAAGGGGATGTAAAAAGGTTTACATTGAGCAAACACCATTTCATAAAAAACATTTTGCGCTTGGGGATACGCAATTAAAAAAGCACCTTGTCCAAGGTATATAAGGCTTAATGCAGCAAAAACGAACCACCATGTTCGTATGATATGTTTTTTGCCAAGATGACCCATATCTGCATAAAGCGCTTCAGCTCCTGTGGCACAAAGAATGATTTTTGAAAGTATTATTACGCCTAATAATTTATGGGTAAGAATTAAGGTAAGAGCATGGATGGGATTGAGAGCCATTAAAATCATGGGATATTTCAAAACATGTATCAGGCCCAGAATTCCCAAAAAGAGAAACCAGACAAGCATGAGGGGACCAAAAGTCATTGAAACATTTTCGGTTCCGCGACGCTGAAATGCAAAAAGGCACAAGGTGATTAAGACTGCAACAATAATGATATAAATATGTTGTAGCCCTTCAAGAGTAGGAATGAGATGTAAGCCTTCAACTGCGCTGAGAATGCTGATTGCTGGAGTGATAACCCCATCTCCAATGAAAAATGAGATTCCTAAAAAGGTAAGAAAAGCTACCAAACCTCGTTGTGCGGGTGATGTTAAGTAAGGTAAAAGCGTCTCTTTGAGGACGATGGTACCACCTTCGCCTTCACCACCTTCTATGCTCATGGCTAGCCACACGTATTGTACTGTCACAAGGAGCACCAATGTCCATATGATGAGTGACAAAACTCCTAAAATATTAACAACAGAAGGAGGAATTAGGATGAAGATGGTTGATAAGGTATAAATGGGGCTGGTGCCAATATCACCAAAAGCAATCCCAAGAGATTTAATATTGTTTTTAAATGGTATGTGCATGTCTATTGCTTCTTGTTTGAGACATGAAGAGAGGATGGAGCGTGAGTCATAGTTGAACATTCATGTAAATCATTGTATAGTCCCTTAGCATACCTGAAACTTTTTTGAATGAGAAGATTCTATCATCTGATAACAAATTATGTTGTTTCTAAAGCAATTTTTGAAAATTCCATGTTTGCCTCAAAAAAGCTTTTCGGCCACGACATGGTTACATCCACAATGTTTCCCTCTTGGTAAACTGGAATAAAGGTTGGATAAATCCAGGCGCGTGCTTTGAGATCGCCGACAACTGCTTTTTGATTATCTTTTATAATTTTCAAACAATCTTTTCTTACCCTTTTGCCATACCCATCAATCAACCTTTTTGTGCCTGTTACCTCTGCTGTTGACTTGCAGTGTTGAACTTCTTGCATGAGCTTTGTCACTAAGAAGATAGTTTTATCAAGGTCCACGATGCGAAGGCCGACAACTTCGTGATCTTTGTTTTCAACTGTGAGTTTTTGAGTAATGATCTCTAAGCCACCATGGTCCACTAAATAATTCATGATGCAGGTATTTGCCTGCGCGTGATGTCCCGCTATTTCTTTTGCATCGTCATTCTGGGAAATAAGTCGTCGCAATCCGCTGCGAGCCATTTGTAAAATAATCAATGAAATCAATTCGTTCTTGGTGATAACTGCATACCACGTGCCCAAAAAGCCCTGGGCGGCAAGTTCTTCTGTATGTGTTATTGCAACGTAAAGAGCTATGATTTCTGCTCTTAGTTCTTCCAGAGCTCCTTCGTATCCGGATAACAATTCAGAAAGAATCTCGCTTGTTACGTTTATGGTTGTGCCCACGATGTAAGTTGTACCCTGAGTTGTTAAGGGCTCGTCCTCCTTGAATGTGTGAGTTGCTAATCGACCGCTGGCGTGTCCTATTGTTTCGTGGAGAATGGTCAGTAGATTTTCAATATCAAGCAAGAGGGTGAATGAGGGATCATTCTTAGCAAACCATGCCAGCTCTTCTTCAAGGTAAAAGAGTTTACGCGCATAATCTTTGTTGATGGATTCCGCTAAACTTTTGTGTGCTGGATAAATTACTTGTTTTGAACCTACTTGTGAACGAATTTCACTGTAGTTTGGTAAACAATAGGCAAGAGTGTTGCTTAAAGGACCTAGATCGCCAGCACCAAAAAGCTGGGTGTTGATAGAAGCATTTGGCAATGTATCCATTTTCTCTCGATGAAATTCCTTAGGGAAAGGCAACTTTGCCTCAAGGCTGGGCAAGAGGGTGGCAAGCTTCTTTAAGGCATGTTTTTTTATGGTAATTTCAGCGGCCATTGTGCCGGTGGTTTCAAGGGGATCATCGTATGTTTCAATAAATCCAAAGGTGTAGTCCAACGTGCTTTGGATGTTGAGCCATTCACGCGAATGTTGTTTGAATTGTTCTTCATCGCCGGTTTTGAAAAATTCAATTAAATGGTGAAGACTTTTAATGAATGAGCTATCAAAAAGATCCGGTTGTAATAAAGCGTAATCATGCGCTTTTTGCAACCAATAAATGGCGACGGTGAGCTCATTGCTATAGCATCCGTTTATAGAATATCTGGTTACAAGAGGTTTGCCTGTTTTAGTGTCAACACTATATCGTGCATTAATATGGCCTCGCTCATGTGCAGGCAATTCGTCATAATAAGCCTTGGTAAACTCTGGGGAATAAATATTAACAGCGCTTTTTTCAATGCTTCCTGTTGCGGTCAGTGTAGGCTCTACACTGCCACTGTAGAGAGTGTCGTTGATCTTGCTAAGGATCTGATCGACATCATCCATTCCTAAGAGGTACATTGCTTTTTTTAATGATTGAGGTGTTAAAAGTGATAATCCAAGCTTGGTAATGGTGCGTTTATTGTTGGCAAATTCGCGTTTAAAATAAGGGCCATGATTTGTCCAGAGATAGACAAGATAGGTTTTTATTTGATTAACAAATTCTGTGCCAATCTCTATTTCCACTAGTTCTTTATGTCGATAAAGTCCTTCAAAAATATCTTGAATTAGGAGAGTGTGTCTATGATACTGATCTGCCGTTATTTTGTTAGCAGGCAAACTTGCTCGATAAAGATAATAGGCAACAATTCGCTCATGAGAAGTAAGCTGTTCATAGAGCTCTTGAACCCCCTCAGGTTTTTGAAGTGCAATTTCATTAAAAATATCGATACTTTTTGAAGTTGTGGTAAGTATGGTCATCATAAAGATTGTCAATGATAAAAATGTTGTCATAAAAAGCCCATCCCGCTGCCAGTTATTGAATACTATACACTGAGGATACCCAGCAATCAATAATTCAAAATAATGTTAAATGTAACGATGTCCAAATGAGAAGCGGTTGCGATTATGATGTCATTTGACTAGACTAGAGAGACGAATAAGGGGAAATGTTCTTTAAAACGTACAAAAATATAAAGAAAGTATTGATTTTAAAGGTCTTTTTCTATTATTATTCAAAGTAGAAGAGTATTTATTCTTAACCTAAGGAGAGAAGATGACAAATGGTAATGGAAGAAATGACCAGGATTTTTCATCCTACATCTTACCTGCAATTATTGGTTTATTGGTAGTTGCAGCTGTTGGATACTACTTCATGAAAGTAAGACACAGACATGAAGAGGTAGCAGTTCCCGTTGCAGCGGCTCCAGTAGTTCCTGCTCCCGTAACAGTACCTAAGTAAAGATTTAAGCCGTAGGTGAATTGCCTACGGCTTAGTGATTCTCCAGACAATGTTTGTTTTTGCCTTTGATTTGCATAATGTTATTTTGTTGCCAGAACGTAAGCGCATGCTTACCCTTTTTTGGCAAGCTCGACTTCAGTATGGTTGGAAAATATTTTTTTATCCCAACGTTCTCTATCAAGTCTTTTTAATCCTCAAAAATCTTTCACCTGCCGAACCTGCATTTGATGCTGAAGCTTCTCGTTGCCCTTTATTAGCGAGCTCAAACCCCTTTTATCTCGATGATTAATTGTCAAGAGAGAAATTATGGTGTTATTGAGATTATAAAAAAGCTGAAGGCAGATGGTTGTAAAATATATTTGGCGTCTAATTTATGGCAATCAGTGCTGCCGCACTTGCAAAAGTTGTTTCCTGATGTTCTTATGCTTTTTGATGCTCTCTATTTCCCATCGGTAGAAAATGATAACATCTACAAGCCTGATCCTCGATTTTATACTGAATTTATGAAGATTTTTTCTTTGCATAATGCGAGTTCTATTGTCTTTATAGATGATGATGCAGATAATATAAGAGCTGCTCGCAGTGTTGGATGGCATACAATTCTTTTTATCGATGTCAATGATCTTAAACTACGTTTAAAGCACTTCATTTTGTAAGTCTTCTTTTTTCCTCAAGGCCAGGTAGTCAACAACGTTATATTGGGTTAAACTAGATAATGGTAAAACCTGATATATGATCATTAATAAGATAAGGAATTTGATGCGTAATTTATATTTTTTGTTATTCGCATTAGGATTGACTGGACTGGGGTATCTTGCCTATCGTGTCTATGAGCGAGATCGCAAACTTGACACTATTGTAACGGGGCTTAAAAAAGAAATAGAAGAAGTGAAAGCTTCGGCAGCTCAGGTACCCTGTCCTTCGGTGCTTGGCGAAGTCAAACCATGGGGAGTTCTTCAAACTGAACTAAAAGACTGCGTGGTGCAAGTGTTTTCTGAGATTGCAGAGTTTAACTGGTTAGAACCTTACAAAACCCCAAATCAATATGGTACGAGTGGTACGGGCTTTTTTATTAATGATAAAGGGGACTTAATAACGAATGCTCATGTTGTTGACCAAGCTCGCTCAGTAACCATTCAAATTCCTACGTTTGGAAAAAGACGTTTTGACGTTGACATTCGTGGAGTAAGTACTGAAAGGGATTTGGCGCTCGTTGCGGTTAAAAAATCAGATTTAGAAATCATAAGGAAAGCATTAGGAAAAATTCCCGTTTTGCGTATGGGCAATTCTGACCTTGTTCATCGTGCAGAAGAGATTATGGCCATAGGGTATCCATTGGGTCAAGAGTCATTAAAAAGTACAACCGGTGTTGTCAGCGGAAGACAACATATTGCTGGTCAGCATATGATTCAAATTGATGCCGCGATCAATCCCGGTAGTTCTGGAGGTCCTTCAGTTAACTGTCGTGGTGAGGTAATAGGGGTTAATTCTGCCAATATTCCTGGTGCACAGAATGTTGGGTACATCATTCCAAATACGATGAAATGAGACTTTTTTTAAACCACTTGGATCAGTTAGGAGAAACAAGTAAGGTTAAATTTTTGAGAAAGCCTTATCTTGGAATTCTTTTCAATCCAGCATCGGAGAGCTTAACGAGCTTCTTGGGCAATCCACCACCCGGTGGTCTCTATGTGGCAGGAACTCAGAAAGGCAGTCCCCTTCAAAAGGCGGGCATTGAACCGGGTGATATGATCTATAACATTGATGGCTATGATCTTGATATCTTTGGTGAAATGAGTGTTCCTTGGAGCGAAGATAAAATTTCGGTTATCGATTATATTTCACGGCTTATGATTGGTGATAAAATTAATTTGATTACCTTTCGAAAAGGGAAAAAACGGACTGTTTCTTTAACTTTCCAGGCATCTGAGATTGCACCGATAAGGCGAATGTATCCAGCTTATGAAAAAGTTGACTTTGAAATGATAGGTGGCCTTGTTGTTATGCCACTGACGTTGAATCATTTGCCGATTCTTGTTCAGGCTGCACCAGAACTGACACAGTACATGGAAATTCAAAATCAAATGGACGGAGCGGTTGTCATAACACATGTCTTTCCAACATCTGCTGCATCTCGATCCCGTACCTTGTCTCCAGCTGCTGTCCTCAAAGAAGTCAATGGTCAACCAGTCAAGACGCTTGATGAGTTTAGACAAGCACTTGCCAAGAGTATGGATTCTAAATATTTGACTATTAAAACGAGTCACAATATTTTTGTCGTATTGCCATTTGATACCATTTTGGAAGAAGAAGAAAAATTAGCCGATAGCTTCTTCTATCGAATAACACCAACGGTTCAAAAGCTTATCGAAGAATATAAGGCAAAACAACTCGTTGTAAAAGATGAAAAACAAAAAACGACTTGATGAGGCACTTGTTGAGCTCCATCCAGATCTTAGTCGTCAACAAGTTCAAAGTATGATTATGCAAGGTTTGGTAACGGTGAATGGAAAAATGGTTACCAAACCTGGGCATCAAGTTACTGCCGATGCTTCATTGCTATTAAATAAAGTACAAGAAAAATATGTATCGAGAGCCGGCTATAAGCTTGAAGCGGCGCTCGTACACTTTGACATTGACGTGAAGGATTGTATAGCGCTTGATGCAGGTTTATCCACCGGCGGGTTTGCCGATTGTCTCTTGCAACATGGAGCATCCAAGATCTATGGTGTCGATGTTGGCTATGGGCAGGTGCATGAAAAAGTTAGAAATGATCCTCGGGTTATTGTTATGGAGAGAACTAACCTGCGTTATCTGACTGATTTGCCTGAAAAAGTGGATGTTGTAACACTTGATCTTTCTTTTATTTCGGTGCTTAAAGTTATGGATGTTATTGTCTCGATCTTAAAATCTGGAGGCAAGCTTATTGTTCTTATCAAACCCCAGTTTGAAGCAGGTCGTCAAGATATTGGACGTGGTGGCATTGTTCGTGATGAAGCGGTTCACCAAAGAGTTGTTGAATCATTACAATCAGGGATCGAGCATTATGGATTTGTTTGTAAGGGGGTCATAGAATCACCAATTCTTGGTGCTACGGGGAATAAAGAATTTTTAGCTTATTTCATAAAACAATAATCAAAAAAATTGAGCAGGGTGATTTACCTTTCATGAGTTGATTGATTTTAAGTTTTTTTAGGTAAATTTTCATGGAAGACTTATCTGTAATTTAAAATCGAAGTGTGTTGAATTGTATAAAAGAGAATAATTTGTTATTATAGAAATGAATTTTTATTGATAATTAACATTTCTTAAAGGAAATATTATGAATAGTGTTAAATGAATATCTATCATATGGCTGTCCATAGTTACTATGGTAATTTCTATGAAATGTTACTCAAATATACAGCAGTTGTTTGAACCGATAGTACAAATTACTGCTGAATTTAAAAAGAAATATAAGGATGATCCGATTGTTCAAGCAATCTTAACGAATGATATTGGTTCTTTGGCCAAATCGAATATACCTAAAAATAAAATATTTACTATTAGATCAGTTATTAATAAAAAGTCTTTTTTGAAAAAAAAGTGTGACTACATAAACGTAAAATTTGATTATATTGCCTTGGCTTTTTTATCAATGGGATCAATGTTCAATTTTAATGTTAAACTACAGCCACATGATTTATCTAAGTTGAAACCTTTAATTAAGCTTTTGATAAAGAAGGGTGTTAAAAGTCAGGGTAAATTCAGCTACAAATTTTATAAAAAAGAGTATGGTAATGACCGAGAAGTTTTGAATATGACGGGAAACATGCGTGACCATTTAGAACAGCAAATTTCGGATGGACCGAAAGAAATTGACTATCAAAAAACGAGCTAGTGGAACTAGCAGAAATTCTTAAATAGATTTTATAAGAGGAGATTTGCTGCAAAATTTAAAAAACAGCAAATCTCTCTCGTTTTTCGTAAAGATATTCAATTGCCATCTGAGTAAGGATAATACGATTCCGCAGGCTTGGTAAATAGCAGTTCGTATTGGCTTTTTTCAGATTATTTTGATACTATAATGACTCTACTGCGCCCGTAGCTCAATAGGATAGAGTACCGGACTTCGAATCCGTTGGTTGCAGGTTCGAGTCCTGCCGGGCGCACCAAATTGACTGATCCGAACTTTTTAGTATCACATCTAAGGGCTTTAATGCGTCGTAGACGAGGTTTTCGCCATCGAGCCGTAAGTTCGAAAGTACAAGCTTGATAATTTGCCTCCTTTCTTCAACTTCCGAACTCACAAAATGGTCATGTGCTTGATTACACAGAGCCAGAACATGTTTTGCGGTTATGTAATAGTTGTCCTCGGCGTCCTGAAGTTGGGTAAGGCGGTGGACAATATCTTCCTTTTCTTCACGCAAGTGGGTGTAAAATCTGTCATATTGGTCTACCGTAATTCTTCCCTTGAGCTTATCAAGGTACAAAGTATCGAGCATTGCGTTGATTTCTTTTTGGCGATTGGTGAGCTCATTAAAGTGCTTATTCTGGAACTCGATTTATTTTTATGAATCTCATTGAGGGTGGCTATTATCTGGTCAAGTATCAAAACAAACTCTGCAAGTCTTTTGACTTCTTCAACAGTCAAAACAACAGGACGAACAGTTCGCTCATTCTCTGTCATAAAATCCTTTAAAAGCTCATAATATGATACTTAAAATTTGAAATATAATCAGTTCTTTACTTTATTAATTGCGACTAAAAAATAAGATTGTTTAAAAGCTGAAAATTAAGCTTACTTGATGCAAGCTTAATTATTGAAGGAATTGAATGGTAAGCTTGCCCCAAGCCAATCATGTATGTGGCTAGCAGCAATTGTTTCCTGAGGAATACATTCATGTTCATTCTTTTTCTTTTGGTTGGGCATTATTAACTGAGTAAAGTTAGATAATTTAGCATCATTCACTTTCGAGTTTGTATTATCATGCCCTTTGGGTGTCGAAAAATGACACTTAAAGGGCATGAAATGATTTCTGATTATGTCAAAAAATTATGTTTAACAAGTAAGGGGCTAATGCAATAGTGCTAAAATCATTTTGACAATTCTTAGATTTTGCTATACCTTTAACGGTTGAATATGCAAACAATGTCCAAGTTAGACATTTTGTGTGAATTAAACCGGGAAAATATGGAATTTTATCATTATCTTGAGAAAAGAATAGCTCATGGCAAAAATTATTTTACTATAGATGATGCAGTAAAAGAATTGGGAAAATCTAAAAATGCCATACGTTTATCGATAAGTCATTTAATGGCGAAAAATGAAATTGTCAGTCCTGCAAAAGGCTTTTATTTGATGGTGCCGCCTGAATATAGGGTTATAGGCTGTATTCCTGCAGATCAATTTATTCCTTATCTCATGGAGTGCTTAGGTCATAAATATTATGTAGGACTAATTACAGCAGCAAGCTACTATGGTGCCTCTCATCAGGCCAGTCAAATATTTCAAGTGATAACTGAACATCAACTACGTCGAATTACCTGTGGAAAAGTAAAAATCCAATTTATAAAGAACATGCAGCTTAAAGATGTTCCGACTAATATGGTTTCTACACCTAAAAGTCGTTTGATTATATCAACTCCAGAAAGTACAGCTATGGACCTTTTGCGATTTATTAAGCAGTCTGGTGGCTTGAATAATATAGTAACGTTGCTTTCAGATCTTAAAGAGCAAATATCCGAAGATAAATTGGGATTGATTTTGGAAAGCCAACCAGAATTGGCTTGGAAACAGCGATTGGGGTATATTTTTGAATTTATTGGTGCTAAAAATTTAGCAGATGTAATTGAAAATCACCTCTCCAAACAAAAAAGAATTGATTACATATTACTTAACCCAAATATAAAAAAGTTCACTAAAAAAAAGAAAAATGAAACATGGAAAATTATTGAAAATGTAAAAATAGAAAGTGATATATGATTGAACGCTTTTATTTGTCGGAATGGCGCCAATCTGTGCCTTGGATTGCAGATTATCAAGTGGAGCAAGATTTAATCATTAGTCGCGCACTAATAAATCTGCATGAGCGAAAAAATATCAGAGAAAATTTAATATTTAGAGGTGGCACCTCGCTTAATAAATTATTTTTTAAGCCACCTTTGCGGTATAGTGAAGATATTGATTTGGTTCAAATTAAATCACAACCGATTGGTCCTCTTATTGCTGATATTCGTGTGGCTTTAGCATGGTTAGGACAACCTAAAGGTAAGCTTACTAATCGAAGTGCTAAATTACTTTATCAATATACGTCTGTGGACAATGTTCGGCGAAAACTAAAAATCGAAATAAATACAACAGAGCATTTTAACGTCTACGAACTAAGCGATCATGAATTTATATTAAATAGCTCTTGGTTTAGTGGAAGCTCTCTAATTAGAACTTATCAACTTAATGAACTTATTGGAACAAAATTGCGGGCCTTATATCAGCGCAATAAGGGAAGAGATTTGTTTGACATTTGGTATGTGCTTAAAATGAATCTTGTTGATTGCCAAGCCGTTGTAGATGTCTTTAATAAATATTGTGGCTATCAAAAATTGTCAGTTACCAGAGCAATGTTTGAGAAAAATTTATTTGAAAAAAAGCAGAGTAATGATTTCGCTAGTGATGTTATAAATCTAATAACTGATCCGTCAAGTTGGTTGAAAGAAGAAGCATTTCAAATGATAGACGAAAAACTAGCACCGTTATTGTCGGGAAACCAATGGAAGTCAAAAAGATAAAAAGGATTTCATATTCTAAATCATGCAAAATGCATGGATTTGTAAGTGAAATCTTTCTGCTAACCTGGAGAGCTAGTATTGCTTCATCATGAGGGTGAGCAATTAGGCAACAGTTGTTGCGTAAATATAAAAATCTTTAAATTTTTTAATAATCACAAGTCATCTCAAGCATTGAAAATGCCGTTTGTATGTGACTTAAAGTAAAATTAAATTCGATTTCTCTGTTTCTGAACATGTCCACCAGCGGGCACCACAATGTCGTCAACTTAAGATGAATGACTGCATTACTCGGCTCTTTTATCAATTTTGCTTATTGAGCGTTTAAATATCCATGGACATTGCCGATTAGGCCGAATGGGAATTAATGAGCTCTGCACTTAATCTTCAATAAGCTTCAGAAAGGGCATGTTAATCTTGCCCAACGCTTTATCATTAAAAACGTCAAATTTTTTCTATCAAATTTATTCGGATCATCTCATAAGCACTATGTGGGTCAAAAGACCTTTTTTCTTTTGGCAATAATGGTATTATGTCTTCCTGAAACTGTTGGTCAAGCAATTTTTCTTCCATTGATTTGAGGAAATCAAGTCTTAAAATCTTTTTGTCACCAATATATTTTTTAAAGCATATGATAATGAGATCAGTATTAAGATTTGGTAATGATGTAAATGCTTGGTGTAGATCATACAAATCTCTTCCTTTTTTTCTTTGATAAAGCGCCCTCAATTTAGTACCTAACATCTCTTCAAGATGATAAGATTTTATGGAAACAGTACCTGAATGCCACTAAGAGTTGCTTGTGAAATTATAATCTTTAAAACCAAGTACGGAAGCATGCTCTCTTGTATTGATTTCGATTTTTAATTTTAAGCTTCTGTTGTCATCGCTTAAAAAGCGAAAGCTTAGGGTAACAAGTCCATGACTTGTGTCTCTCTTGGATTTGCCAAGCCAAGGTTTCATAATCGAGTTAATGGCATCAATGGTTTGTCCTATGGTTCACTGGCAATTTGAACGAGATCAATATCTTCCGAATAGCGAGACGGTGGGTTGAAAATTAATTTGTTTAAGGCGGTTCCACCTCTAAATGCAAGTTTTTCTTTGAGTAGTGGATGGCCATAGAGTTCAATGAGCGCTCGGGTAATAATAAGGTCTTGCTCAATTTGTCGTAATTCTTGCCAAGGAACAATGGTACCCCACTCAATGAGATGTGCTTTCGGTATCATTCTAAGTCCAATGTATCATTGATTAATAATTTCCAGCGATTATTCTTCCCCCCCTCTTTTTTATGAAATTCTGGTCTCAAGAGAATGTATTTTAATTTTCTTTTTTTCAAGAGATCGTTCTACTATTGATGCCAATTTTGGTAGTTCAAGAACATCAAACACATACCCTAATCTTTGTAGAACTGCCACAGTTTTTTCATTTTGCACGACAGCATTAAGGCTAAAAAGGTTGCATGATTCGGCTAACGATTTTATGACTTGTGTTACCTTATTGAGGTGCCCTGAAATTTTATAAAAGCGTACCAGATCAACCATAGTTTGTTCTTTTGAAGAAACAAATACGGTGCCAGTATGAACAACTGTAGTGTCTTTTTGTGCAAAAGCACATTCTTTAAAAACATGAAAGTCAATAGATCCTCTTGGTAGACTAATGCTTTTCATCGCTTTGGTTGTGATAACTTGAAGAGACATGGGTTGCTGTTCAGTAGCCCCATATATTGAAGCGGCGCTTAATAACCCAATATAATAATCTTGTTGCAAATATTTCATGAAAAAATCAATTATCCAACTTGGAGGCAAAGATCCTATTTTGTGATATTCATCAGGTATTATCATAAAGAAATTACGATAAAGCCTTCTGATTATTTTTTTTTGGACCAACCTATAGGCCTGAAACCTAAATTGTGTAGGTGTAAGTCCCAATACGGATAGAGCTTCTTGCGCATTAAAGAAATATTTGCCATGTGCAAGAAGGGTTCTGATGTAATCTCGAAGGAATTTCATTCTTCAATTGTTGCACAAAACGCAACATTTTGCAAATGAAATTCCCTTCTTTTTTTTGCTTTATTAAAGTTGATTTAAACTGGAAATCGTCAGTTTTTTTGACTTTTTTAATCTATTTAACTTTTTTTGAAAGTTAAAAGAAGGTTTTGTGAGGTTTTTCTCAAATCCTATCATATACATATATGAGTTTTTTGGACATCTTAAAACCATGCTATATTAAATTTGGCCCAAAACAATAATTGGTAATGATCGGATTCATAATAATATTGAAGTTACATTTGTGCTAGTTTCTGAGAACATCAATCTGGATGTTCGATTGATTCAAGGAAGAACAAATTTTCTTGATCAGATTGCCAAGTAACCGTCGTAATTGAAGTATTGGTTATAGCGGGCAAATTTTTAAGATCATACCCCCAGTGCGAGATTAATGACCTCAGCGCTCCGCCATGAGTAACAATCGCTATTTGCTGCCCTTTATGCTTGTGCGCGATAGCGATAAGAAATTTCTTAATTCGTGTCACAACTTGATGTCGAGGTTCAGCATCAAATATTTGTAATTCTAACGCTTGGTAATTGATTGGGCCGTAGAGATCATGTGCTTCCATTTTTGTGAGTCCCTCGATTTTGCCCAAATATCCTTCCCGTAGATCCGCTGAAAGGGTAATTCCTAAAGAAAAAAGCTTGTCGATTTCTTGGGCAGTTTGATGGGCTCTTTGTAAATCAGAGGAATAAAGAGCTTTAAGTTCAATGTCTCTTTTTTTAGAAACGCAGCGGCTTTTTGAGCTTGCTCTTTGCCTTTTGTGTTGAGTGGAATATCTGTGTGGCCTTGCAGCTTTTCTTCAAGATTCCAGTCAGTTTCACCGTGTCGTATCAGAAACAGTGTTGTTGAATTCATATAACTCAGTATACAAGGTTAGTAGATTTTGTCACCTCTGGCTTGCCTAGTATACACTTCATCATTATGCTACACCATAAGCTTGCAGATATAATTAAGGAAAGTATGAAAAAAATACTGGCTCGTTGGGAAGTACTTGGGCAATGGACGATACGGTTGAAGGATACATTTACCCTTAATGAAGTAATTCTTTTTCAAATTCGGGATGTGCTTAAAAATGAATTGGCGTAAAAACACTAACAGCGACCTAAGCTTTGAACATGAGATTATTTATAATCTTAATGAATACATTACGATTTCACCAAAAATTTTGGAAGATCTTCTTAATTTGGCTAACCTAGAGCCACGAGAAGCTCTGCGCAATGAATATAAAGCATCACTTGAAATACCACTTTTTAAAAACTTTCCGGCACTACAACATACCATTCCTCACATCAAAATAGCTGACCTTCCGACACCAATCACTAAATGCGATACGATCGCGCGTGAATGTGGTATCGGTAGTTTTTACATTAAACGTGACGATTTGACAGGAAAGATGCGACAGAGTGGAAGGCGTTTTTTTGGTGGTAACAAAGTGCGTGCCTTAGAATTTTTGCTTGGCGATGTACTTAATGCGATGCACAATTATGCACCTGGGACGCGTGCCGTCCTTACTTTTGGGCCAGCAGGATCAAGTCATGCACTTGCAACGGCAACATATGCACAACGGAATATGATCGAAAAATGAAAGTAAATGCAAAAAAATATAGCGTTAGCAACTCATCAGGCGAAGATTATGCCAAGATAAAAGATCAAAGGCGTTTACAAAGAATTAATTTTTACTGCGTAAATCAGGTTCTTTCAATGGCGATAGTGCTTTGAGCAGCACTTTCTATTTGTCTACAGGCTATAAATGTTTCTTGTTTGGCCAGAAGATTTGTTCCAAGAATTGCAATTAATTCTGGACAAAAATAACATTTGTACACCTTGAAGCATTTTGAACATCACAGGCAATGTTTTGCATACTAAACGTGTGCTACGGTGTTGACTTAACCCACTAAGCACTATAAATTCACAAATTATAATAGTATCGATTGGGCTATCAAGATTGGAAGGGAAAGAATCATGATGAAATTGTTAATAACACTAATTTTTGCAACATTTATGACCCCATCACTCAATGCGACACATTTTGGTGGATCATGGGAGTTGTTCGCGCCGCAACGCACTAAAGCTGAACAGAAACAATGTGATCAATTTTTTAAACGCGCGGTACTGGTAGGCGTTCTTATATCCCTTCCTACGCTTGTTTATATTTTAAAGAAAATATATGAAATTGAGTTTCACCAAGAAACCATGGATGAAGAAGCCCGTGGTCACCACCTTTGAATTTCAAGTCTAAAATTTCGGCGCTAATCAACTCCTAAAAGCTTCAACCAAGGTATAGTTTGCGAGCGCTATTGCCGAACGAACGGCGGGAGTGTCAGTGATTGCATTGAGCATGAGACAGTCATGAATCGTGCCGAGGAGGCGAATTGCGACCACCGGTACGTTTGCTTGCATAAGTTTATGTGCATATGCTTCACCTTCATCACGCAATACATCATATTCATTCGTGAAAATTAATGCTGGAGGCAACCCTTTTAATTGATCGAGTGAAGCTTTTAAAGGGGAGGCTAAGGGGGTTGAGCGATCAGCTTTATTAGGTACATAGCTATTCCAAAACCATTCCATAGCGGGCCTTGTGAGCCATGGACCCTCCGCATATTGTTGATATGAGCATGTATCAAAATGTGCGTCGGTTACGGGATAAAACAGTACCTGGAAAATAAAGTGAGGACCCCCACGTTCTTGAGCCATCGTGGCAATTGCAGTCGCCATAAGGCCGCCTACACTATCACCCATTAGAGCCATACGCGAACTGTCGACATTAAGCGTAGTACTATTTTTGACAACCCATTGGGCGACCGCATATCCTTGCTCATGTGCGAGTGGATACTGACCCTCAGGTGCAGGAGTGTAATCAACGAACACCACAGTAGCTTGGGTTCCATTAGTTATCTCACGGACTAAACGATCATGAGTTTTTGTGTCACCCAGTATCCAACCACCGCCATGCATATAAATGATGACCGGTAGCGTTTGTGTATTTTTTTGTGGTCGAATGATGCGAATCTTTATATCTCCGTACGCACTTGGTACGGTGCGATCTTCGATGTCTGCTGGCAAGGTTAAAACTGGACCTGCTTGCAGGTCATCAAGTACTTTGCGAGCATCTTTAACTGATAGTTCATATAATGGTTTGCCGCCTCGCTTAGACAGCGCGTCTACAAATTTTTGTATAATCGGATCAAGAATTGGTTTTGGAACGGTGTTCTTCACCACAGAATCCTTTTTTTTGCAATAATTGTGGTATGGAATTAATATTAATGTAGGTGATTAATAATTCGAAAATCAAGAAGAAGTTAACGCGATGGGTGACAATTTTAGCAAATCCTGCACGTTACAAGGGAACTTAATTAGGCGAAGAGTTGAATAAAAAACCCTGCAGTTTTACTTGCAGGGCTCAATTCTATACATAGTGCGCTTTACGCCAATTTCTTATTTGCCTTTAGCAGCTTGAGCATAAAAAATCCGGTATTCTGCTTTTGAACGTGGGCCTACTTTAGATTTCTTTGAGGGCACTGTGACCACGGTAGGAAAACCTGGAACTTTGAATTCTTTTGCAAAATAATCAAAGAGCGCTCCATTGTCGCCATCAATCTCATATGTTTTTACTTGGCCTTCAAATTCTTTTGCAACTTCAGCAAAATCTTTAGCGATCTCTTTGCAGGGACCACACCAGTCAGTTGAGATTTTAAAGACTTTTACACCCTCTTCGTTAAGCACGCGATTTAAGTCAGCTTTAGTATTTATTTTTTTAAGACCGTGTGCACTTTCAGATGCTTTTTTTGGAGATCGTTGTTCCTTATCACCTTTTGTCATGTCGTTAATTTTATCTTCCAACATTTGCACCTTGGTTTCAAGATGATTTAATCTAGCTTTAATGTCTTGATCGACTCTTGCAAGACTTATGAGAGGGCAAGTAGCTGTCAGTAGTAGTGCAGCACTCTTAATTGAAATTACGTTTTTCATAATCTACCTCTTGTTACTTTTCTTGTCTTGTCCACAGGCTTTTTTCTGTAGACTTGACTAGACTATACCATCGTCTCAAATAATTCTTCAATGCTTTTCTTATTTTTTTATAAAAATAGTAGTGGAGCGCGCTCCCAGGCTAACTACAATAACACCAAATGTTTCCTTATTCAGACGTATGTTCATTTACAATTTTTGTTCTATCTGAACCTTTGATGCATAACGTTCAGCGCTTGGTAGTCATATGGACCTAAGAGAAAGGTTCAGTTATCCCAACCACTTATCTCAACAGGTTTAATCTCCAAATTCACCCATTGTGGAAACTGTTCTGCGATGAGGTCTTTTACCATTGATAATGTAATTTCAAGTTTGTCGGATGGAGTGGACATTCTTTTCCTGATTTCTCGATTGACTGGCATTCTCATAAGAGCGAATGCTCTATATTTACTTTTAATATGCTGAGGAGTATTAATTTTGTCAAATTGGAAAAAATATGCTCATAGGTCATTCGCTTGGAAAAAGAGTTATGGTATCGATCTCTCTCAATGATTTTAAAATAGAGATCTGTTTTTTATCCTTGAACTCATTCAGTATATCCAAAACAGATTTCCTATTTATCTTGTTAAAATCCCATACCCATTTTAAAAATTTCACAAATTCAAAACTGAATAATCTTTGTTTGCAATTTTCGGGACTTCCACGTAATACTTTACCAAAATTAAGCATTGAGCGTTTTAATACATACCAGATACATTTATGTCGTGGCACATCAAGGAAAATAATGACATCGGCATGAAGAGCGCGTTGATAGAAAAGTTTGATATACAGCCTTCTATAATCCATTCATCTTGATTACATAAAGCATCATGAGCTTCCGTGAATTTCTCAAAACTAGCAACTTACGTTCTTGGATACGTTAAAATCACATTCAAGAGTTGATGTCCCTATAGCACAGGAACATGTGTCTTATCCTGTTATCATATTTTCTCCCGGTTCAGGCGCTCCAGTGAATTTTTACACCAGCTTATTGGAAGAGCTTGCAAGTCATGGGTATATCGTTGCTGCCATTTCTTATCCTTACATTACCAATGCAGTTGTATTTCCTGATGGAAGAATAAGAGAGCCGATGAGCTTTAAGGTATTACAAGGGTTATGGAAACTTAATTCTGAAGATGAGGCAGCGGCAAAAGAACAAGAACTGTGGGTTGAGGATATCACATTTGTTTTGAATCAACTTCATAGCATTAATCATTATGATCCCCATAATCTATTAACAAACAAATTAGATCTTGAACATGTGGGTCTTTTTGGCCATTCTTTTGGCGGAGGTGCTTCTATCACTGCATGTCGCACTTTGAGCAGCTGTAAGGCTGTAGTTAATATTGACGGCAGGTCACAGGGCCCGAATGCACAAAAAGGATTTAGTACTCCTATGATGATCATTAGAAACCCTTTCCAAAAAAAAGAAAAGGAAGACTTGATTCGTGAATTATTTCATAACATGACGGGCCCATCTTATTATGCTGTCATTAAAGATGCTCTGCATGGATCATTTACGGATCTTTTTTTGTTCATCCCATGGAAAGCTGATCCGCCGCTTAACCTTAATCCACAGCGTGGTATTGAGATAACACGTGGCTTGTTAGTCAGTTTTTTTGATAAGTACCTTAAAGACAAAGATCAGGCCTTAGGAAAAGTTAAACATCGATATGCTGAAATTGCTCTGCAAGTAAAGAATGAATAGGCTGTGTTTGTTTACTACGATATTCGTTCACTAGAGATTGAGTTATCAATATGAAATATCACAAAATAAAAATAATCTTTTTACACGGCAATGGCAACAGCACACCACATGACAACTGGTTTCCTTATGTAAAAGAAGCATTGGAAAAAGAAGGATTTACGGTTGTTGCAAGACAATTTCCTGATGCTCAATTAGCTCGCGCATCTTCTTGGTTGCCCTTTCTCAAAAATGAACTGCTTGCAGATGAAAATTCAATACTGGTTGGTCATTCGTCTGGTGCTTTGGCCTCAATGCGGTTTGCCGAACAAAACAAAATATTAGGATCGGTACTTGTAGGTGCAATGCATACTGATTTGGGAATTGAAAGTGAGCGATTGAGCGGTTATTTTGATACCCCATGGAAATGGGATGCTATAAAGAAGAATCAACAATGGATTATTCAATTTGCTTCTACCGATGACCCATGGATTCCAATCGAGGAACCGCGATTTGTTCATCAAAAGCTTGGATCAGAATATTATGAGTTTACTAATCAGGGGCATTTTGGTGGTGATTATTATAAACAAACATTTCCTGAATTGGTCAATGCGCTTAAAGGAAAATTAAAAGGCATCAAAAGTGATGAGTAAACACGGCTTACATTTGACGTCTTTTGAAAAAACACCGCCATTGAATTATACTTTGTCTATGGTCATTATAAGGTAAAAAGATTCATGGAACGTTTTAAGATGCTGGTGACAGTAAATCTCATTTTGTTGCATAAAGATAAAGTGCTTATGTTAAGGCGTAGTGGCACAGGCTGGAAAGATGGATATTACGGGTTGCCAGCCGGCTGTGTTGATGGAAATGAAACGGTAACAGAAGCTGTTATTAGAGAGGCGCGTGAAGAAACGAATATAAAAGTATTACCAGAATGGCTGAGATTAGGATGTGTTATACATTCAAAAGTAACTGATCGACGAAGTATTGAAGCTATCGATTTTTTCTTTATGAGTGATCAATGGGAAGATGAGATTATTAATCTAGAACCCCATAAGCATGATCAGTTGCAATTTTATCCTCTAGATAATCTACCTCAGCCCATACTTCCCTTTGCGGAAAAAGGTCTCATCATGAGTCTTCAAGGGAATAAATACGCAGAATTTGGATTTTGATTATTTTTTTATTCTCGATGTTGTAAAAGTATTATATTCCGAGCGTTGATATATATTGTGCATCAAAGTCTATTATTTATGCAGGCCGTGGAAGCAATAAAATACTTCTGGGCAATGAATGGATACTATGATCATAGAAGAACGATCACAAATGTTGTGCAAAGACATGAAAAGTGAAACGGTTGTTGAATTGCTGAAACTCTTTCAACAAAACGGAATTGACGTTGTTGTTGATGGAGGATGGGGAGTTGATGCACTTCTTGGAAGACAAACTCGTCCTCACAATGATTTAGATATCGCGTTGCAACATAAGGATGTTCCAGTCTTGCGGCAATTACTGACAGTGCGTGGCTACAAGGAAATACCTCGTGACGACACAAGTGAGTACAATTTTGTCATGAGTGATGATAAGGGACATGAAATAGATATTCATTCGTACACATTCGATGAAAAAGGCAATACCATTTTTGGCGTGGCGTATCCCAGAGAATCATTAACCGGCACAGGAATCATAAATGGCTATACAGTAAAATGTATATCACCCGAATGGATGGTAAAATTTCATGCCGGTTACAAACTGGACGAAAATGATTACCATGATGTTCTTGCCTTATGTCAACACTTTGGCATTGAAATGCCGCGCGAGTTTGACCAATTTATGCAAGATTGTAGAAAATGATTTGACATCACAATATTGAAGAAGTTTGTTACATAAAATGCTTCAACTAAAAAAGTGATCTTTTTGTTCTTCTGAGATATACTGAATCAGAACTTAAAACGGAAATTTCAGATCATGACGCATTTTTATCGATTTCTTATCAAAATGCTTGTTATAGCAGTGACAAGTTTGTACGTTTGTTCCCAAGAAAAATTAGTCATAGTTGAGGATGGTGAAGTGGACTCTGCAAAAAAAATTGAAATAGAATTGCGGTATAAGATTCTTGACGAAATGGGATTACAACAATTTACTGCTCCATTAACGTTTGTGAAGAAAGAGCATATTATTGATATTTACCTTGATACCAATGATGCAAACTTAGTTGAAAGAGGAATTTACGTACGGCTTAGGAACACCCACAAACTAGATATAAAATTTAATCGTGCATGTCTTGAAGATCCGCTGCTTGAATATCAACCGTATTGTGAAGAGCATTCTTTTATCTTGCCATTGATGCAAGAAAAGTTACCTGAATTCAATGATGTTGTGCATTATCTTGGATTGCAGCAAGCGCAGACTTTTGAGGAGTTCAAAGCACGCAATAACTTCATAGACCATAGAGTTATTGATAAGGTGCGGTCTACCTATGCACTTGAAGATTTTGTTATTGTGATTGATGAAGTGAAAGATTTGGGCACATTCCTTGAAATTGAAATGATGGCACCAAGTACGAGCAATCTTGATGCAATTACGAAACAAATGGAAGAAATTCTGAGCCCATTAAAATTAGAGCGGCTCAAAATTGGAACTGAAGCCTTGGTATTACGAAAACAAAACTTTCAACACTATCTTAAGTCCCGATTTATACATCCAGAAGACAGAAAGCGATATGGGCTGGAATCACAGATTGCTGGTCATGAAAAAGCGCATCAGAATCAAATATGAGTGCAGTTGAAAGATTCTAGGATAAACCTTGTTGTGTACATATCATGAAAAATTGCTTTCCTCTGCGGCCTTGATATTGGTGGCAATCCTATACGCATTCTGTATGAAATCGGAGTTTATTGGCTTGAATAAAAAGAGATGCTTCGTTGAAACTTTTATGGTATGAGTTGTCAGGAGAAAACATTTAATAAAGATAATTCGGTAACTTGATAACATGTCCTGTATATCCACCTTCAAAATCTTTATCTCGATCTCCTATGCAGCCGACAATAGTGTATCTTTTGGCAAGTTCTTTGCGTATTGAAAGTTTCCAATCTGCGGTCTTAATCGAACGATCGAAGGCAAGTTCGTCAGGCATTAAGATAATCTGCTCGAAAGTGGTGTAACCTGCTTGCGTTAGTTCATTGTGGGTGTGGTTATAGTCACCGGCATTACGGGAGCTTAAAAAGATAATTTTAAAGTCTTTTTTAAGAAGTATGTTATAAAGTTCGAGTACTGGTTCAATGGCAGGTCCTCTATCAGTCTGTCGCGCTTTAACTAATTGTGGGCACTGTGACCAGATAAAATCAAACTTGTCATTGACCTGATAATGATAAACGGCAGTGTCATCAATATCAAAAATGACAAGAGAATCTTTTTTGACACAGAGCGAAGAAAAACAGCGTGCAGCTTTTTGGCAGATACCTTTTACGTCATTCTCATAATTGCCACAGGTATAATACTTTTGCAATTGTTGTTTGCGCAGCTCAAATAGGTATTGATTCTTATCTTGCTCAAAATCGTGTTGGGCGATTTTAAAATGAACAAGATCGTTCTGCTGAAAATAGTAAAGTCCGCGGACAAGTGCAGCTGAAATGGCAGCAAAGATAATGATTTTTTTAAAATGCTGATTCATCAACAACTTCATATCAAAGCTCGATCTCTCCATTCATGAGGCCCTCCTCTGTATGTTAAACGTTAATACTTATAACAGTATACCAAATTGGTTTTTTATTGGGCTGGGAATTTGCCTACACTAAATTAATGTTGAGCCCCTTAGATAGGGGCACGCGCTCAAAACGTCGGTTGCTTTTTTTGTTTCTGCTTGCTATCATAAAACTGAAGTTGGTCTATCAGCTTCCTTTAGTATGCAGGATTGTCTTATGAAAGTTACTATTTCTCTTTAATCTCATTCTTTGTTACCCCATAGATTTTAATAATCAATCTATTTGTTTCTTGTATTGAGACAAATAAGTTCAGCGTGTTTGCGTACTGAAAGTCTGTAATCAGGCGATCAGGGTTATGCACGCAATAACGTGAGTTTTTCAATGATTAAATCAACTATTTACAAACTGGCTGTTGCCATGCTGATTTTAACTACCAGTCATTGTATTGCAAAGGAAGATACCATGAGTTTTTATGAAGAAGAAGTAACGTATCCAAATAAAGAAGCTGAAATCCATCTCTCAGGAACACTGACGCTTCCTCGTTCTTCAGGTGCATATCCTGCCGTTATTCTTATTGCAGGGTATGGTCCTAATGACCGTGATGTGACGGGCATGGGGCACAAGTATTTTAAGGTTCTTGCTGAATATTTAACCGCCCAGGGTATTGCCGTATTACGGTATGACAAACGTGGTGTAGGAAAATCGACCGGTAATTGGTCCTCGGTGACCAGTGCCGAGCTTGCCACTGATGTAGTAGCGGGGATATCGTACCTAAAAACAAGAAAAGAAATTAACCACGACAAAATGGGACTTGTTGGCTTGAGTGAAGGTGGTCTCATTGCTGCTATGGTAGCATCGCAGTCACCAGAGATTGCTTTTGTGCTACTTATGGCGCCCTATGTTGCATTGGGTATAGATGATATCGTGTATCACACCGCTCTTCAGTTGCGTGCCGATGGTGCAAGTTCTGAATTTATTGAATGCGATAAAACGGTGCGAACGACTCTTTATACGATAGCTCGTCAGGAGCCAGACATGCACATTGCTACGCACAGTATACGGGATGCAATCTTAAGCTATACCGCACATTTGCCTGAGTCTCAAAAGCTTGAGGCTGAAAAACTGTCTTGGGCGATAACTCAGGCAAAGGCAGACATGTGGGTTAAGGTAATGACCTCTCCCGGATATCGTTTCTTTTTGACCTATGATCCAGCTCCTGTGTTAGAGGCGATTAAGGTTCCGGTATTGGCTATGGTGGGTGAACGGGATTTAACAACATCGCCCGGTAAAATCTTTCCTGTTCTGAGACGAGCTTTTGAAACGTCAGGACACAAAGATTACATGATGGTTGAGTTGCCTCATCTTAATCATGTTTTTCAAACATGTGAAACGGGGGCTTTATCTGAATACGCAACCATTAAAGAAACAATGTCACCCAGTGCATTAAAAACAATATCCGATTGGATTTTGTTAAGAACACAATAATTGCTTTTTTAGAGCATAGAGTGATAACGTAACGAGGGAGGGTGCTCAGCATCTTCCCTCAAAACCTGAGGAGCACTATCATGGATGTCATAATCTTCTCTTAATTTTCGTTTTGTCTTGTTCATTCTTATTTTTCTAAGAATAACATTCTTTTCTTTTTAGCTTAGACTCCAGGAGATTATATGATAGTTGCACAAAATATTGGATTTACAACTGCTGAAGGGCGTGTACTTTTTTCAGCAATTAACGTGATTATTTCGCAACAAAAAACCGGACTTGTCGGAAAGAACGGTGCTGGTAAAACTACCTTACTCCGCGTATTAGTGGGCGAATTGAAGCCAACTATGGGAAATGTATCTCGAACAGGTACTGTGGGATATCTTTCTCAGGATTTTCACTTTTTACATGAATCCACCGTTGGTGAATGTTTTGGTGCTGGGTCTCAACTGGCAGCATTAAAAAGGGTGCATTCTGGCGAACATACTGAATCTGATCTTGAGATTATAGACGATTGGGAGGTTGAAGATAAACTAAAAGCACAGTTGGACATGCTTGAACTGGGACATATTGATCTTGATCGTAAGGCTTTAACACTGAGCGGTGGCGAACTCACCCGCTTGGCTTTAGCTGCTGTCATTTGGCGCAAGCCTGACTTATTGGTGCTTGATGAACCCACTAACAACCTTGATATAAAATCGCGCGAGGTTTTATACGCATTTATAAAATCCTGGGATAAAGGGTTGCTTGTGGTAAGTCACGATAAATCTTTACTTATGCTCATGGATCAGATTATGGAGCTGACCTCATTGGGTATCAGCACCTATGGTGGTAATTTTGTTGAATACCAACGACAAAAAATACTTGAAGATGAAGCTGTTGCTCGGCAGATTAAAGATGCGCACAAAACAGTTGAAAAGGTAAAAACTGATTCACAATTAGCACGTGAGCGGCAGCAAAAACGTCAAGAAGCTGGTAAGAAGACAAGCGCTCGTGGTGGACAAGCAAAAGTGATATTGAATAAAGCGAAGGAACGTAGTGAAAAAACAGTCGGGACTTTATCACAAATAAGCGAACGTCTTAAAAGAGAAGCACAACAAAAGCTTATCGAGGCCCATAAAAAAAGTGAGTTTTCAGCTACCATGAACATTGATTTTGCTGCAACCCATGTTCCTGCGGGCAAAGTGGTTCTTGATATACAGGGACTTTCATTCAACTATCTTCAAGGCACAAAACTCTTGCTGAATGATTTTTGCTTAACGATTACTGGACCTGAACGCATTGCCTTGCAGGGAAGAAATGGCAGCGGTAAATCAACACTTTTCAAATTGATCGTAGGATTGCTCAAGCCGGTGCAAGGTACAATAAAAATAGGGGTGCACCATGTTGCCTATTTGGATCAACATCTGACGATGCTTTCTTTGCAGATGACTCTTTTAGAAAATTTCCAAAGGTATAGTCCATCCTTGAGCGTAGGAGAGTGTCGTAATCGATTGGCCCATTTTCTTTTTTTTGATGATGACGTGTTTAAACGAGTAGAGTCTCTCAGT
Source organism: uncultured bacterium (assembly GCA_963699715.1). Classification (GTDB taxonomy): domain Bacteria; phylum Babelota; class Babeliae; order Babelales; family Babelaceae; genus CAVOUX01. Next base: position 245,559 of record CAVOUX010000004.1, on the reverse strand, counting down.
GGAGGCGAAAAGCTGCGTCTTGCGTTGGCATGCCTTTTTGTATCAGACCAAACACCGCACTTACTTTTATTGGATGAACCGACAAATCATATGGATTTTGAAAGTATGCTCGTTCTTGAAAAGGCATTGCAAGGCTATCAGGGAGCAATGATTATTGTTTCACATGACAAAGCATTTTTAAGTGTCATTGGGATTGAAAGAGAAGTGTTTTTGCATCGGTTGAAGTGAAGACTTGGCAGGTAGAGATTCGTTTTTGTGAAGACCAACTATACTATTGCTGTTTTCACCTTAATCTTGTATACTTTTTGTATACAGCAAAAAAGGTATGCTTATGTCGCGAATGACTCGAATTTCTGAAACAGCTGCTAAAAATTTGGATGTTTTAGTAAAAAAAATTAAAAAGCCTAGGCAGCTTATTCTGGAGCAAGCTATTGAATTGTTGATTCGTGAACAATTTCTAAGGGAAGCCAATGAAGCTTATGCTCGAATCAAAGAAAATCCAGAAGCCTGGAAAGAGATGATGGATGAGTATAAAGAATGGGATGTGACATTGGCTGACGGCATCGATGAATAAAACAAAGTTCAATCGTGGTGATGTTTGGCTTGTTGAGTTGGACCCGACAGTGGGTCATGAACAAGCAAAATTGCGACCGTGTGCCATAATATCAGTGGATACCTATAATAACGGGCCCGCAAACCTAATCGTCATCTTACCTCTTACATCAAAATTTCGGCCTATACCTTGGTATGTCGCCGTAATGCCGCCCGAAGGGGGCCTAACTAAACCTTCATATGTAATTTGTGATCAAGTTAGAAATGTATCAGTTAAACGATTTGAAGGAACGGTTTTGGGCTCACTTTCATTTCGTACAATGAAAGAAATTGATCAAAGAGTCGCAATGTTGCTTAATCTAAGAATCTTTTTTTAGTTTTTACTCTACTTCCTTTGATGCTTTAACGAGTAAGTATGGTGTTATATATTCAAACGATCCATCATCAGCAAGAGGAACTGATATAAGAAAATGATCAGCAACATTTTCTATAAAAGGATTCTGAAGTTTAACCGGCAATTGTATAACATGAGGTACAGCCATGATCCAACCTTTAAGAAATGCGATAAAATCATCTCTGCTTTTGGATGACGTTTTTTTGTCCCAAACTTCAATCGCTAGCGGCTTAAGTTGTGCATGTTCCAGAAGTTTCTGGAAACTGTTAGGATCATAGCCACACCATGGTTTTTGTTGTGGATTTTCAAAATACGGAGCCCAGCGGGATGAATTAGCTACTTCCATCAGTGGCTTATAAAGAAAATGATTAGGTGGTGCTAAGCAAGCCGCAAAAAGACCTGATTCTTTTAAAGAAAGCGTAATGTTATCAATCACTGGCTGCAGATCTTTTATCCAATGAAGACAAGAAAAAGAAACAATGTAATCAAATTCTTCTTTTGCAAAAGGCCAGTTTGTTGCATCAATGATTTCAAATGAAAGGTTGGGAATATGTTTGAAATTTTCTTGTGCAAAAGCGATCATGCTTGGTGATGAATCAATGCCCAAGACATTTCCAGTAACATGAGATGCTATATCGGCGGTTATTGAACCTGAACCGCATCCGATATCTAAAATCCTGCCCTGAAGTGTAATACCATTTAAAGTAGTTTTTGCTGCAGATTCTTGCATTGATGAATGAGCATGGTAATGAGAACCATTCCAACTATGATTGCCGTTCTTCATGAATTATCTCAATCTTTTATTCCAGAGAAAGCGAAATTTTAAGTGCTTCATTAACTTTGTGCATAATTTTTTCTTCGAGCTGAGTAATCAACTTTCCTAATCTGATTTTATCGATTGATCTTATTTGATCAAGTAAAATTTTTCCCTTCTTTGAATTGATTTCAATTTCAACTTCAAAGGGAAATAGCTTTGTGGCGCTGCTTGTTATTGGTGCAACAATTATGCAATTTGAATAGGCATTCGCGATGTCATTTGAAATAACAAGCGCAGGTCTTGTTTTTTTTATTTCTGATCCAATAGTTGGATCGAGGTTTGTCCAATAGACTTGACCGCGTTTCGGAATTTGTTTCATTTCCATCCTTCCAGGTCACTGTCTTTCCAATCATTAATAAGTTCTTTTCTTGAGGGATCCTTTTCTGCCTCAATATAAGCTTTTTTTAAGACTTCTACTTTTTCAAGTAATGCCTTATCTAATGCCTTTGCAACAAAGGCGCTCATTTTTCGACGGCCAACAAGAGATTGTAAAAGTTGTTGTGTTTCAATCGGTATGGAAAAAGTAATATTCACTTTTTTCATAGTTTATCCTTATTGGTTAAATATTATTTAATCTATCATATATTAATATATAATGTCTACGTAATAATTAACTGATGTGTATTAATATTCATTTTTAGAGATTGATAAGTTGGATATAAAATTTTTACAAAACATTCTTGATTTACTATGCTAATCATAAGAACCCAAATTAAATAATGCTGAAAGCAATGGAGCTTGGGATATGGAACCTCAATTAGTCACAGATCCAAAACTGATGGACATAATGGAAGAACTCATAAAACGAGAACCAATCTTTCATCGTCCTGAATTTGGAACAAAGCTGATTTTGAGAAGATGACCGATAATGCATTTTGGGAGGTTGGCGCGTCAGGTCGTAGATACAGTAGACAGTATGTTATAGATACAGTGGTAGAGCGTTACAAGACGCCTCATGAAGACATATGGGAAACGATCGACTTTCATTGTCGTGAGATTGGGCAAAATAATTATTTACTAACATAACGCGAGTTCGACTAAACAGCTTGAGGCAAAATAGGTTTTAAATCAACAATCGAAGGCTTGTTTTGTTTAAAAAAATACGCTGTCAAAGCAGAAAAAATGTAGTTGAGAAAATTTGTCGGGCTTCGATGTCTTGAATGTTCAATTGAAAAGCTCTCTTTTAAAATTCCTATTGATGATTCGATTGTTCCACGTTTTCTGAGAAGCAGCTTGTCAAAAAGCGGCATGAGTTTATTTTTCATATTTTTTCTGAGTTTGGTGATGAGATGAATGCCATTGACAAATAGCTGTTCGAAAAGCGCTTGGTTGACGATGTATCCCTTGTCACCGATAAGTTTGCCAAAAATATTTTTTGTGAGTTGTTTCAGAACCTCTAGATTGTTATCTGCAACATTTCCTGCAGATAAGTAAAAATCAATGATTTCACCGTTATGATTGATTACAAAATGAACTTTAAATCCATAAAACCATCCCATGCTTGTATGGCCCCGTTGTGCAATGCCTTTAAAAACTTTATGAGAATGTATCCGTCTATTGTGACAGACCCGCAATGCAAAACTGTCTATAATCGATATTCCAGTGCAGGAACTTGCGCAACACAATTTTAAAAATAAGGCTAGAGGCAGGACTGCTGTCTTTTTTAATTCAATAAATCTGTTGTAACTTACCAACTCTTTAAATTCGCCATTCATATGCACAAGTACATGCTTGCAGTAATAATCTTTAAACGTCTTATAACCCGAATAATGGTAGTTGATGCATATTGTCATCACTTCGCTGAGGGTTAATGACTGACCTCTTGCGCTCATTTTTTCTGTGCAAGCTAAAGATCGATTTCCAAGCTGTTTTTCAAAAACTTTGCAGAATTCATCAATATGATAAAATATTGTTACGAGCATTCTTACTTCCTCTTTTTTTTGTGCAAAAATTTAAAAGAAGATAGTATAATGCTCGTTTTTTGTTAACTTTTTATTATCGAACTCACGTTAACATATACATTGATTCAGAATAGAAAGAGGATAACTCGTCGTTCCACTATTTGGCGGCTTACTGACGAAGGTTGGAAAATCCTGTATCACCAAGGAACAATCGTTCAAGAATCGAAATAACCATGTCATCAGTGCCCATCACTCCGGAATCTACAATGGTTATCCCTTTGTCAGTTGCTTGTTTTTTTAAAAATTGTGACCAATTATCCATATCTGCATTGATGAGCTCGGGTTGTTTGCGATCATGGAGCAATCGTTTATGCCGTAAAGCATCATCACAATGAACAAGTATAATGGTATAGTTTTTAAAATTATGCTTTTCAAAGGCTGATTCAATAAAGTCTAAATCAACTTGCCCTTCAAGAAAAACGAGGGATTTGTCAGTATTTTCAATCACTAACTTCTCAACCCATCGATCGGTCATGGCTCTTTGCCATTCACGAGGACTTCCGTAATGCTTAATCATCTCATCAATTGTTGGTACGCCGATGCTATCAAAGTGAAAAATAGAAGTTGACGCAGATGGCAGTTGTGCTGCCAACTTTTTGAGCAGGGTGGTTTTGCCCGCACCAGATGCACCGGATATAAAAATAATGTGGGAATCATTTCTTTTGTCAGACATTTTATTCACCAGCACTCCCATGAAGCTTTGCGCTTAATACTTATTATATCTGCTATCATGGGGAAAATAAATCTGAGAAGTGTAGACGCTGCGTTCTTTATCTCATCGAGATGAAGTAATAAGCATGTAAATGATCGTCTAGTTACCATTTAGAGTGGTGCAATTGAATGTTCCTTTTGCCAACGTCCGTGCCATTCATTTTTCATGCACGTTCTGCTCTTTTAGTCTTTGCTGGGCTTGATCCCCAGTCAACCATTCTTTATGATCTATAAGATGCTGCATTTGAAATTCAGCGATTTCTTTATCAAATAACGAAGGCAGTTTTTCAGCTCCCGTATATTCAAAGCCTTTGAATGCGATACCCATTTCTTTGAGCACCTTGTGAACAGATTCCATGTTATCACGTTTATCATCGACCATAATAACAAAGCGTGGTTTCCATCCGACTTTTTCGAAAAATGCTTTTAAAAGCTCGCCTTTTGAGCATGCAAGTGTGGTAAACAATATGCCATTTTTGAATAAGGGGAATTTTCCTTCATAATTGCAATGATCAAATACGATCAAAGGATAAGCAGAAAAGGCTGGGCTAAAATCAATGCCATACTCTTTAAGTGCGTCTATACGCAAGTTCTCACCTGCAGGAATTGTACCAAGACGGCCTACAAGAAATCTGGTTAGCGCTATCACTTTCACTGATTCTTTTTGCAATTTCTTTACAAGCGCCAATATGTTGGTGTCTACAGGCATTTCTTTTCGAGCAAGGGCATAGAGAGACCATAAATGATCACGTGTTTGGCGATCCAATGTTCTTTCTAATGGTGAGCCTGGTTTATACAGCGTGGCTACAGTATTTGCTTCACTACGTTCTTTTTTATAGCCTCGTTCCCATGGATCTGCATGGACTAGTAGAACATTATCAATATCAAAAATTACTAAGGTATCTTTATCAACGGCAGGCCACTGTTGTTCAAGGGCTTTGCCGCTATCAACACGCATAATTGCTGGTTTTGGATAATATATGATAGCGATGGCCACAAGCAAAATAATGCCACCAAAAAGCACAATTATTTTTTTCATTTTTTCCCTCATGCGGATTAGCATCTCTTTAGTTTTACAGAAAATCTTTGAAATTTAAATAATTTTGCGAAAAACCGATTTGAAAAACTACTATGTTTACATGAGCAATAATTGCTTTGTATATAATTAAGCATGATGAGATGCTAGGTAGTTAAGTATTTATCAAAGAACCTTACACAATAGTTTTTTGCTGTATTAAGTGCCGCACTTGCTTGTGCAGAGGATGCATCAATATCGACTTTTGATTTGATAAACTTTGATACTATTCGTGTTAATAGGGTGGAATTTAGAAGTAAAGGCAAATCGGTAAATGCATGGCCAATGTTTTTCACCATGATAATGGACAGGTGCATACCTGGAAGAGTGCTCAGCTTTATAAGTTTTTTGTAATCTTCTTGTCCCTTTGCAGTTTTTAGGTGCCGGCTTTCTTCCCCCAAAAGAACAAGAAAAGGAGTTGAAAAGGGCGTTAAAGAGGGATTGCCGCGTGTGCCGCTGTCTAAACCTATTCCTGCTTTTATCCTTTTATCTTCTAAGCACATTCGCATAGCTAATGATCCGCCAGCGGAATGCCCGCATATGCCTATGTATTCTAAGTCAAGTTTGTTATAGAGTGGTGACGAAGGTTGCTGATTAAGCTCAGCAATGCTTTTCAGTACAAATTTGACATCCTCGACACCTCTTTCCAACTGAGCTTGCTTCCATAGTTTAACCATCTCTTTTCCTTCTTTTATCTTGGTATCAAGTAATCCCTTGATAATCCGCCCATCGGGAAATCTTGTTATACCTGCCAAGTAAGGGTGATTAATGCCGATAACGATATATCCATGACTTGCGAGTTCTTCACATAACCATGAGTATTGTTGAATCATTGGACCCGCGCCATGGGTGGCAATGATTACGGAAAAAGTTGTTTTATCGTGTGTTATGGGAGCATTGTCTTTCGCATACGTTTTGGTATAACGCAAACCACACAAAGACCAAAGAGGAATTTTGCTTTGCTGTTTGATAAATTCTTGGATATTGGTTAGTGCGTCATGATCGTAGGGACTTTTTTGCAGTGTTTTTTGCTTGTCTATGGGGTACCAGACGTGGAGCATAAGCTCACGATGTCCATTCTGGATGGTGGTTTCTTTGCGATTATGATCAGTCAAATGATAGTGAGTTTTGCCAACGCCATAAATACCTGTTGGGGCAGGGAAATTATGCAGGTTTAAAAAGAGAACAAAGACTAACAAAATAATGCTTGCTGCAATGCAGAAGAAGATAACCATTTTTTGTCCAATCATGCCAATTCTTTTGTTCCTTATTATAGCATCAGAATACCAGATGGGACGCAATAAAGTCAAAGCAGCTCTGTTTGCAAAAACTCATATCGAGCAAAAGAAAAGCTGCATAAAAATTGGTCTCACATAGCTTTCTAAAATGTTAGGCAAGGTAAAGTTTATTGTGTTTGATATAGTCGACGACAGCGCATGGAATCAGGTATTTTACACTCATTTTTCTTTTAATCATAGAACGCACGAGCGTTGAGCTAATATTGTCTTCAACAATGAGCGGGACGACAAAAATATTCTTTTGATTTTTCCAAAGGATATCGTTTTTTATGATGACAGATGTAACGTCTAATGCTTTCCGTTGAACAAGCACGATACCAAAATCATCGCTAGTCAATTCATGTTGGTCCTCAGTAGACCATAAATCAGGAATGTTAAATGACTCCAAAAGATCAGTGCCACAGACGAGGAGAACTCGGACATCATTTCGTTTGTAATGCTTTATGAGCTGTTGTTGTATCCTTTTTAAAATAATGAGCGTTCGTTGAAAAGTAGGTTGCTGTGATTCCCATGAATCAACGTGCACCCACGAAGAGTCATTGAGGGCAAGATGTGCCATAGCAACACGATGGTGGGCGGCAATCAAGCCTTTTTTTTCATAGGCATCCCCTACAGGGGATATAAAACCACCAACAATCGTCAGGTCAGGTCTTGTTAGCTGCAGGTGATCACGTGCATTTTCTAACATGCGTAAATGTGCATTTGTTATTGGAGAAAATGAACCGCATGCAACTAATACTGTCGGACGTCTGCCTTCGGAAGTACTTATCAATTTTTTGCGATTGAATCCTGCCTGCGTGCGTTTATCAAAATTGCAAAGGATGAGTAAGACACATCCGATAAACATAAAACATATAAGAAAAACCATTTTATTTGTCATAAAGATTCCTTTGTCTTATCCAAATTTAAGCTTTTCTCTGAGCACATTAAAATAATCATTTTTTGAACATGAAATGAGCTTGAGTGAGCGATCTTTAAATCGTTTGATAGTAACTACATCTTCTTCTTCCATGTCAATCGCTTCTTGGCCATCAAGAGTTAGATAGACGTGTCCTGTACGTTTTGACAAACGAATTTGAATTTTAACATTGTCGGAAACAACTAAAGGTCTTTGTGAAAGGCTGTGTGGGCAGATTGCAGTTATTACCAATGCAGGCATGGATGGTTCTATAATCGGACCACCAGCGGAAAGGGAGTACGCGGTGGATCCTGTTGGAGTGCTTATAATAATTCCATCTCCATGGACATCATAAGCCGAGAATCCGTCGATAGATACTGCAAGGCCGATTATACGAGATATAGCTCCTTTGGAGATTACTGCATCGTTAACGGCGGGTCCCTTGAAAACCACTTTTTTATTCCTGGTAATACTTACTTCTAACAAAGATCTTTCACTTACATGGGGCATTTTTCCTGACAAAATAGCAGCAAGAGCATCCTGTGTCTCTTCCGGTTTAAATTTTGCAAGGAACCCTAATTTTCCGATATTGATACCCATCGCGGGAACGCTCCGTTTTTGCATCAAACGTGCAATGCTTAAAAGAGTTCCATCTCCACCTAAAACCACGATTAAATCAGATTTTTCAGGTAAGACAACTTTGTCAACAACGTGAATGCATGATGCACGATTGACCTCAATGTTTTTTTTTACTATTTTTGCAACATCCTTACTCTCATCGGCAAAAGTTACTGAATAACCTTTGGATAAGCAGAAGTCAGCTAATTTGACAGCAAGATTTTCTGCTTCTGGTTCTTTGTGCTTGATAACAAATCCAATAGTTTTTATAGTTGATTCTTTTTGAGTTGATAGAGGAGCCAGTAAACGTGTTTTAGGTGAAACACCAATATTTTTTTCTATAAAAATACAGGCGGATATGAGTAACAGGCCTGGAATTATTTTTCGCAGAAGATTCATATCAATTTCCTCATAACATTGATTGATGTTACCAGTAAGAACTTATGTGTAACAAAGGTAACATTGTTTTTGCTTTTTTTTAATTCTTAAAGTTCACTTTTATGAGCATGTTTACTCTGTTTTTGATACAACAAAAGAGCTGCATTGTGAAAGATGCATTCACCTAAGGGTAACGCTCGAGGATCTGCTTCGGTAATTTTATCGACGATGGTGCCGTCATTGAAAGTAATCTTAGATTCAAAAATTACGTTATAGCCTTCCTTAACTAAGATATCGTGAATAATATTGCCGTGAAAACCTCCGGTGATAACATAATGATGTGAATCCTCAAAAGTCAGTATGCGTGAAAGTAATTTCATATCATATGCTAGATTGAAAAGCAGTGGGGTATCACTCGAAGTCCATTCATCAATAATTTTCAAGGGTAAAATTCCAAGAATTTTTTTTGCTAAAAGTCGAGTTCCTGAGTGACGAGGAATATGTCCGAAGGAATTGTCTTGCACATATGTTTTTCTACTTTTTTTAATGATGGAGCTAAACCATGGCTTGTCATCATCGTTCAAAAAATTTTGTTTAGCCAAGTTTATAGTGGCTTTTATTTCTTGAAATCCCTCGATGGTGAGAAGAATAGCTTTTTTTGTATCTGAATGTGTAATGTTATTTAAGGCTCTTATGGCATGTCGGATAGTCTCATCAAAAAACATACTAAGAATCCCCCAAAAGTCTTTTGTCGACAATGGAAGTGCATTTATTTTGTGCTCCAGGTAATCATATAAGGGTGTTTCACTCCACAGGGGTAAAAATGCGCATGTTAAGGTCATTGCACAAAGTGCCATAATAACTGGACGGTCATCAATGCCTGTTAAATCCATTTCTTGATAAAGAATGGTGGCCAATTTTTCCAAAAATTGATCATTAGCCGAATGTGCCCACGAATGTGGCAAGAGATAAGAACTTGAATACTTTTCAGCGAAGAGGTTATGGGCTTGCCTAAAGATGGTGTTGATTTCACTATGGATTGAATCATTGAGCGAGAAAGATTCTAGATGAACCTCTTTTTGCGTTCTATCGTAGCGAAAAAAATTCATAAATGAGTCAACTTGTTTGGATGTAAGCTGACTGTCTGGTTTATGGATGTCACGATCGATAATGAAGCAATGAATAGATCCATCGATTCTGACTTTTTCTAAAATTGATCGTTGATAAAGATATCCCTCTATTGGATTGATGAAAAACATTACACTTGCATAGAATGTATGGGTGATGAGAGAAAAATTGGATATATAGACATCACATCTAATTTTGAGACTTAAAACCTAACAAAGAATACTCAAAAAAAGTGTTATTTAAAAATTCGGTAAACTCATTGGAGACCTGCTTGATATTATCGATAAAACGATTATGTGAAACATGTTTGCGAGCGGCTTTCCAAACTTTTTCTTGGGGATTTTCATCAGGGGCGTAGGGTGGAAAGTGGACCACATTGATGTTTTTATCTTGATCTAAAAATTCTTGAACGGCTGAGCCTCGATGCCACCCCGCATTATCCCAAAGCAAAAGCAGTTTGCGTTTCGGATATCGGCTTCTAAGCTGTGTTAACACCTCAACCGAGATGTACATGTTCTGTTTTTCTGCGATGAAAGCATGTTCGCGACCAGTTTTTATATTTAAAAATCCATAAAATGATCGATTTTCTCGTTTGCTTGTAACCTCTATTTTGGGATATTCATTAGCAGGTAGCCAAATCTTTTGAAATGTTGTGACTGAGGAAAGAATCATCTCGTCAGCAGCGAAAATCTCGACTTTATCGTCTTTCCAAGCATTTTCAATTATAGGCATAACATCCGCTTTCCATTTTTGAACTTGTTGCTCATCGCGTTTTCGATAAACCTTTCCAGGTTTGTGAAATGTAAAACGTGCTTCTTTAAAAATAAGATATATTGAGGTTTTTGACTTGTATTTTACGCCATATTGCTCACGGATAAAGTGTCCCAGCGACCACGTTGTCCAATAATCTTCTTCAAAACCAAAATCTCGAGGCCTATTATTTTTGAGTGCTTCGAGAACCTGCGCTCTCTCGCCTTTAGTCAATAACGCCCGTGGTTTCTTCTTGTTCTTGTCTCTGATGCCTTCTATTCCTTTTTTCAAGAATTTATTACGCAATCCAAATACTGTGCTTCTCTTGAATTCGGTGAGGTCTTCTATAAGTTCTAAATCGAGTTTCTTATTAAGCATTAAAATCGCCTGAGTACGCAACGATTCCTTCGAATTAGTCTCTTTGTTTTTTGAAAATTCTTTGAGTTCTTCGATTTGCTTTTGTGTTAAAGATATCTGTTTTGGCATTTTACTCTCTCACTTTTTGCCAAACAGTTTACCGTTTTTAATCTTTTTTTAAAGTGTGATGATGTCTATATACCATCCTACGGCTGTTTATATCATGTCCGCATTGTTATTGTTAATGATGATATCGCTCCGGTATTTTTCTAAAGGCTCACGAGTTCTTGAAATCAGATGAGAAATCATGACGCGTATCCTGCTTTATGGTGGCTCTATTTGGCGCAAGAATCTGATGAGAAATAAAATTTTTTATGTAAATGCGATTCGGCTTAATTGGGATGTATTTGTACATTCTAGTTCGATTACGTTGTTAGGGGTCATTTAAAGTGGTAGCTCTAGCTGGGCGAGCCAGCTTCTTAAATGAATTATTTAATAGCACTGAAGCAGTGTAGGTTGCTTTAACCCAGAGCAATTATGTCTGCCTTTTACGGTTCTTTATGGCCTAAACCATCGATTCTCTATCGTACGACTCTAATGAACCTTAAGTATGATGGCAAAATCATTAATTATCCACTATACCTCATAAGTCGACTTAATCATGAGTTGAACAAGCCTATTATTGGGAATGAAGCTTTAAATCTTATCAACGCGCAATAAATGATTTTGGTGTACCATCGGAAGGGAAGTTGAAGAAGGTGAATCAATCGAACAGGCTGAATTACGCAAAGTATGAGGTTTTCCGGATATGCCATTTTATTTTATCCTTGATAATCAAAGCCGTTTTTAAAATTATCTCAATTGAATTTTTTTTATTAAAGCATATACTATCCTTTAGGAAGGTATAATTTATTCGATGAGTGGGTTTTATGGTACTAAAGACGTCTTTTGTGGTTGTTTGTTTTTTCTTTTTTGGAGCTTTGGGCATGGAGCCCATGCAGGTAGATGCATCTGAAGAAATCGTAAAGATTAATTGCGCTTTTGAAGAATTAGAAAAGCTTTATAAGCCAATACCTTCACTTGAGCACATTGAGCGATATTTGTTAAATGACAAGTCGGTAAACAGTTACGATAAGCACGGAAAAACGCCATTACATAAGTGTATCGATTATCTTAATCGCGATGACGTTCTTTATCTGGTGCGTCAACTGTTATTAAAAGGTGCACGAGTAGACTTATTTACTCGTAAATTTGACAGTTCTGAGTGTCTGCCGCAGACATTTGGTGGGCAGATAGTTGAAGGTTATTTTAATTCTGCCAATTCTGATTGGTGGATTAATTTAGAAATTTTATTAGAACTTTATTATTTTGGTGCTACTGAAAAACATCTTTATGGATGCACAACGGTTTTGGATGATCAACTTGAAGAAATTAAAGAAAACTTAATGCCCTCAGGTTTCTGGGAAGTTGAACAGTCTGAAGAAACTTTGGATGACCTTTTTAAATCGATTAATAAACGGGAAACGAGCACCTCCTTAACCTTAATCAATAATTTGGACTTACCCAATAATCAAGATAGCCCTTGGATTTTGAATAGTATGTTGCGCTTAGCCATTGGGCATGGTCAGTGGCAATTAATTGAGCCCTTGATCAATAAAGGTGCTTGTTTATGTTGGATTATTCCCACCATCGAAGGCATTCTTTTACAAGAGAATCTGAATCTTGAAAAAAAACTGCTTTATCAAAAAATGCTGGTTGAGGTTTTACAGCTCATTAAAATGCTACCCATCCCGCAGCTGTTTGCTGAAATGCAATACATTATGATGCAAGATGACGTAAGAACCTTTCATCTTATTAAAGCATGTATTCCCGATTTTTCTTATGACTTATACAACATGGCTGGATCCCTTCCAATACATAGTCTTGCCGATTATAATGCATACCATATTTTTCAAAGCATTCGTGAGGATATTTTGTTCTTCGTGTTAGATCTTTTTACCAAGGATGAGCTGCAAGAGACGGCTCTTGAAGGTGCAGCACGTATGGGCAATTACGAGATGGTTGCCTCCTTAATACAAGCTGGTGCTCACACTCATGTGCGGGCTCAAAATAAGAAAAACATCATCATTGATAATATAGATGCGGATAAAGAGAGAATATTGAAGACGCTGCGTGTTCTCTTGCAAGCCGGTGCAAATCCTCGTGAACTCACTGTTTTTGGTTTTGATAATGATCAATCTAAGGAACAAGAAAAAAATTATGCGTTTAAAATGTTTGTGTCAACAAAATTGCAGGAATACGGGTCTCGTTCACAAAGCAAGCAGGAATCTTATTGGGATAGATTCCCGTGGTTGTCGGGTTCGATTAATCAGAGTCAAGTAAGACACTGGTTGCCGGCAACGCGGACAGCATTATTGCGTTGGTCAGTCGGTCAAGCTCGGTATGATTTGGTTGCTTCATTGTTATCTGTTGAGCGTAATCCATTTGAAGCATGGCCCTTGATCACTAGCATTCTTAAACAAACCGCAAAGCGAATGAATGTTTCGCTGCAAACCTATCAAGATATTAAAAAATTAATAGAACACTCATTTACGCAGGGATATTTTTCTCGTTTGCCGCGTGAACTAATTACCTTATTGTTGTTATATATTACCCATAAATCATTCTAAATAATTGAGGGGGATTATGAAAAAGGTATTGCTCTTATTGTGCATGGGTACACTGTCGGGTATGGAGGTTGAAACGCCTTTGTTGTCGACAATATTACCAGCGAGTATTCTTAAAACGGGCAATGGCATGCTGGGGCGGGTGAATCATGAGTTGCATCTTTGCATGCGGCGATCATTGCTGGTGATGAGGAAGCTCACAGGCCTCACTCGTAAAATACATTAAAGCAGCCTATAACGATTTTTGCTGCTGAATAAAGCAGTGAAGTATTAATCAGAAAGACGGGCAAACCCTGTTTTCTTTGTCCTTTAAAAAATTATAAAAAAGAACGTTATTGAAAAGAAAAGGTAAATAAAGGAGAGCAAATATCCATGGGCAACAAGCGGAATGTAGGAAGCTTCACCCAAAGCCCAGAGCCGCACGCCCTTAAAGATGTAGGTCATAGGAAAGTAGGCACTGATCTTTTGTGCAAAGGGAGGCAATATGTCAACAGGATAAAAAACGCCACTGAATGGGGTAAAAAGCCAGTTGATTATGAAAGAAATTTCTTGGCCTCGTTTTCCTGTCATGCAAATGATTGGAATAATAAAGAAGCCGCTAGCCAGCCCAGCGATAAATAAGGGTGGCCCAAAAACAAAAAGTAATTTTAGTAATGTTACTCCTGAAAGGCCATAAAGAAACATGGCGAGTCCTGAAGCAATAGAAATTATAAAAATCATTTGTACAATAACAAATAGTATAACACCGCAAATCCACTCGCTAAGCCGTAATGGCATTGAAAAAAGAGTGCTTAAATTGTTAGACATGATTTCTTCAATAAATGCTACAAACGTGCCTAATGAGCTGCGGCAAAAGAGCTGCCATAGGATGATATTCAGTATGAGCACATTACCAAACGCACCCATTGTGTTTTGCATCCAAAGTCCTAAAAAGCCCCATGTTACAATTTCAAACACGGGCCAATAAAGGGATATCATGAATAAATTTTTATCACGCAACCATAAGCGTGCATGTCGCATAATAATGGCGCCAATATGGGCAGCTTCCATGCAAATCTCCTATTTTTGTTTTGCTATGGTTAAGAAATAATCTTCCAAACTTGGTTTATCGATAGATATATGGCTATAATGTATTTTTTGATCGGCCAGTCCCATCAAGAAAGGAGCAATCTTATGCTCCTCAATTTCAATTTTCACCTCATGGGCTTCGATTTCATAGTGAATATTTTGTGAGCGCAGATAATGCACCAATTGCTCTTGGTTATCTTCTATAATAATATGGATTTTTGCATGAGCAATTGAACGTGCAAGTGCCTCTGGTTTGTCATTTGCAATAACGATTCCTTTTTTGACTACCAGTACTCGATCGCATACTTGGGTAACTTCATCCATATTGTGCGAAGTAAACAAAAAAGAAATGCCGCGCTCCTTTCTTTGCTCAAGTACAAACTTTCTCACAAAGTCGGCAACATCTGGGTCAAGTGCTGCTGTTGGTTCGTCAAGAAGAACGATATCGGGATTGGATAAAAATGCTTTAGTCAGCATGACACGTGTGGATTGCCCGGCGGAAAGAAGCCCCGTTTCTTTGTCACGCATGTCCCAGATATCAAATGATTTCATGAGTGATTTGATGCGTTCTCTTCGTTCCGGATAGCTCAAATTATACATTCGACCAATAATGTCTAAGTTTTCAATAATTGTTAATCGGGCAGGGAGTTTATCAAATCCACTGGCACATGAAATACGTTCCAAAAGCTTGATGCGATGCTTAAGAAAATCTTTTCCCCAATAAAAAATAGAGCCAGAGGTGGGCGTTAAGACACCCAGTAACATGTGAATGGTAGTAGTTTTGCCAGCACCATTGGGCCCAAGGAAACCAAGAATCTCGGCCGGAGCGACGTCAAAAGAAAGCTTGTTAACGGCAACAAATTCTTGACGGCGACGCAAGGGACTCCAGCGTGATCTGAAAATTTTAGTTAAATCTTTGACCTGAAGGGAAAGCATGTTGGTTCCTCGATTTTTTTTCTGAAGTCGATTATAGCATGATTGTTAAAAAAGATAACGATTATTCTCAGCATGAAATTTTAACGAGCGCGGAAATGGAATGGTAGGCCCCCTATTTTTAAGCTGCTACTGGAATCTCTTTTAACACTTCATGAGCGCGTGCTAGAAAATCATTTTCGAAGCCTTTTTCGCGCAGAATATCAAGTGCCACACTTTGATGTGAGACGCCAGGTTCAAGCTTGAAACGGTATTTGATATGCCCCTTGTCATCATAATCTACTGATACTTTATAATTTTTAAAGAGTGTCCCTTTTGTCTTCTCTTCTAACTCAGCGACGAGGGGGAAATGGGTTGCTGTTGTACATAAAATATTCGGCTGCGTGCCTAAAAATTCAATAAGGCTGTAAGCCGCTGCTTGGCCTTCTCGATAGGTGGTGCCATTAAAAAGCTCATCAACAGCGACAAAACCGAACTCATGAGCTTTAAGATTTTTAGCCATTTCGACAAGTTCTTGTGCACGTAACACGCCCGCTTCAAAATGCGAATTGCCTGCAGCGATATCATCCGTGATGTTGAGGTAGGTCATGATTTTATTAAAAGGTGTAAATTCAAGTTTGGTTGCGGGAGCAATTCCAAAACTTTGTGCAAGAATTAAACTGACTACAATGCCCTTCATTGTGGTTGATTTGCCGCCGGCATTAGGACCGGTAATGATAAGTGTTCGAGGGTTTTTATGTGAACCTCACGCAGCAGAGTTGGCTACTGCATTGACCGAGTCAATAAAAGGATTCCAAAAGTTTTCAATCAAAACTGAAGGTTCGTGTGTTTGTTTTACAGCGCATTCTGAGTTTGCGCACTCTCCAAGTTTGCTATCTGTGTATGTTGCAAATGACCAGGTGTTTGCTCTGTCCTGGCCTTCTTTATATAAACGTGCGATTGACATGTAAGCGTCAATTTCGCCGAGTGCAATCAATGCTTCAATTAAGTGATGTTTTTGCTCACTCATCAGTTTATAGGTTGCAAGAATTCTTCCAGCGCGTGAAAAAAATGAAGCTTCTCCTTTGAAGGTATCAGACGATAAAAGCTCGAGAAGTTTTTTGAAATCCTGCGATTGCTCAGGTAGATCAGTAATAACGTGATTGATTGATTGTGCCGCAGTCAAATAGTTTCTCAATACCCCGCTTTCATTGATGAGTTTTTCAAATTCCATGAGAGCATTGGTAAAATGTGCGACGGCGATTAATTTTTCTTGAAGATACGTAAGCACCAGAATGTTAGATTTAAAAAAATCAAAAGAATAATAGATCTGTGTTCCGTAATTAATGCCAA
The DNA here is from genome assembly GCA_963699715.1 of uncultured bacterium. Classification (GTDB taxonomy): domain Bacteria; phylum Babelota; class Babeliae; order Babelales; family Babelaceae; genus CAVOUX01. The sequence continues at coordinate 228,623 of CAVOUX010000004.1, read as the reverse complement.
CGGCGGCATTGCTTGCCGCATTGGTCAGCCTGTTTGGAACCATTTGGTTTAGCAGAAAGCTTGCAACTCCCATAATTGAAAAAAAACCGACGACGGGTGAAACGTATAAGCGATTTTGCGCAAAGTCCCTTAGGCGCTTTGCTTGTGGAATATAGTTTGCTAAAAACAATACTGCTGCTGAAGGAAGAACGACTATTCCGGCAACTTCGGTTGCCAACAGCATGAGCTGTCCTGCTTGATCGAGTCTTTCTCGTGCTTCGACTACATGGCTATTTTTATTAAGCTCATCAATGACATCAAACTTCCAAGGCAACGTAATGGTTTTTCGCTGAACAGCGTGTTGAAAGGTATCTTCTTGCCAAAAGGAATAGAGAAGATTTTCTGATTTTTTTAGGTTCTGAAAGGCATGATCAAGTTTTTCAAAAAGCTCTTTATTATGTAAAAGCTCACGTATAATAGCTTGTCTTTCACGCAGCGTTTCTACGGTGGTAAGAGGGTCAATAATCATACGAAACAGTGATATTTTTCCAAGTTCTGTGCTTGTTCGATCAATTTTTTGAGCTAAGTATATGTCATTATTTGATTTTGGTCCGCACAAGAGATTAAGATCTTGCCATGATGTATAATCAAGGACGTCAGCTGTCTTTAGTGGATGAGTTTTTTCATATTCTTGCATCATAGTGAATACAAAACGTCGTTTATCAGCCGCATTGAGATTCACTTGCTTGCCAAAATTCCATTTCAAGTGTTGAGAATAGAGATGTATATCTTCAGGCCGTGTTTCTATAACTGGTGTTATTGATTTGAGGTTCTCTAGCGCAATTTTGTCATAAATGCCTCCAAGAATTACTGAGGGAAGAAGGAGGGTAAGCAAAAGAATCTTGTTTGAAAACTTCATGTCAACCTGCTCATAAGTTGTGCGCTATATATATCTACTTGTAAATTATAGCAAGAGAATGTAATAACGTCAAAAATGACGGAAGCTTTTGACAGCACAAATGGAAATTAGCGCGTGCAATATCTCTATAACTTGCGAGAAGTAATCAAATGACATGATTCTTAAGCTGTTGATCGTCACGTTGCTTGCCATTGCAAAAATTTGTTTGGAACCACTCGCTAAATTTTTTGAGCCCCTGAGTTCGATAGTTATAATTTTCTAAAACTCCCTCGCGACGTAATTCATCAAATGTTTTGGTTTGGCCATTAGGAATAAAAAGAGGATCGAAGGGAGCTCCATCATACAGGCGCTCAAGCTTACTAGTATGAATGATTTTTCCATGGCATGCAGCTTCAAAAATATGGTGCTGTGTGGGGCCATACACAAAGACAAGCACAAATTGTAATGAGGCAGGGTCATTGTGATCAACAAGGCGCAAAATGCCTTGATAACCAATGCCCTGAAAAACGTGTTTGGTTAGAGTTCCGGGAAATTCATGATATTTTTCAAAGTAGATACCTGCATCCTCAGCAAGGACAGGCTTTTGAAGATAATGCCACGCCTGTTGTGCCTTATTTAATGCGATTGCTCTTTGGTCAAGTGTTTGGATTTCATCAAACTCTTTATCGCATTGTTTAAGAGTTATGTCGGGCATAAACTTCTTAAAAAATTCTGTTGCTTCATCAAATTTCATTTGGTTGCCGGTTGCGTAAAATATTTCGCTCAAACTATTGCTCCTTTTTAGCCATCTTTTTGTCCCAGCACAATTATACTCGCTTACTAAACAAATTGTAAAATGAGTTTGTGATTATGTTTAAAATTTTGTTGTTTCAATTTTAATTAAATAACTGGCAGTGCCTGTGTTTCATCTCTCTTAATCACGTTTATTGAAAGTTGGAACTTAGAATATTTTCCTTTACAATAAAAAGAGTAAAATGTTAAATGCTTGAAAAATCCTTTGGGAAAAAAGAGGGTAGCTTTTCGATTGATAAAGGGACACAGGTATGCATTTGTTGCTGGGCTCATACACTAGAGTGATATAATCATTTTTGAAGGAATGGAATGTTGTTTGCATTATTGTTTGCCGCAATGTCGTTATTTCATCTCTTTGCGAGGGGTATGGATTTGGAATTGAGCGCATTTCGGCCGATGGTGATTTCTGTATTACCACAAAGGTTTACTTTACCTCATCCCTATCAACCGAGAGAGATTGATTTTCATCTCGAGCAAGCCATTGTGATGAAAAATATTCCTGAGGCCAGTCGATTATTCAGCCTTGGTGCCAATCCTAATGGATATCATAAGGATTCTTCATTTCTTGCCCAGGCATGCATGATGCGGTCAAAAGACATAGTTACTTTATTGCTCAAAGCAGGGGCAAGGCCTGATGCAAATATGTTGCAAAAGTCAGTGGCATGGTTTATGGGCACTGCTGATGAAATAACTATTATTGCCTCTTTACTGGATGAGGGAATAACTTTTCCAGCATACCATGATCCGAAAGATAAAAAAGCTGCCGCCCAAATTGCTTTTTTGCCGCCAGTGCTGGGAGATGAAAGTGAACTGTTTAAAAAAAATTTTAATCAATTAATCAAATTATTAGATAGCCACGGTATTCATTTCAATGCTCCGATTGATCAAGAGGTGAGGAATGCTCATAATGATCCAGTAATTGCTACGATTCTGCATCATAAAGATCCCAATCTTAAGATAACACTTTTCAATCTTTTGAATATTGAAGATAAACGGTATGTAGTGGCGGCGGCAGTTTTACAGTATCAACCTAATACGCTAGGGCATATTTTGCCAGTATGTTCCTATGATGTATATCTATTAGCTTTGCGGCATGCCTGTCTTCACCGACGTCATGGATTGGTCAAGCTTCTCTTAAACAGGGAAGTTTCTTGGAAAAAAAATGATCTTGAAGATTTAATAACATATCTGAAACGGCTTAGCGCACGTTCATCAATTAGTTATCGCATCATCTATAGCTCAGTTCAGAAAAGCATCAGTGATTATGTGCAAAGGCGATTCTAAAGTCATGAAGGGACGAATAAAAAGGTATTTAGACGATATGATCGTGTTCACTTGGACTTCTTCTACAATATTTGATGAACACATAAACGCTTCCTGCAATTAATGCTACCGGCACCAAAGCTGCAGATTTGGCAAGAAACGAGAAGCGGTGTTTCTCTGGCGTGGTCTTTGCTTGAATCATTGCGATAATGTTATTATTTCCCGATTTAGTGGCAAGATCTAATGCGGTCTCTTTCTTCTTATTCGCAAGAGTCAAATCTACGTTCATATGCAAAAGCATATCTACCACGGTCTCGTTGTCATAGAGAATGGCTACCATAAGAGGGGTATTACCATCTTTATCTTGTTCATTAAGATTGAATCCATTTCTAATTTCTTTTCTTATAATGCGGTAATTATTTTCGGCAATTGCTTCAAATAAATTTTGAGGGGACGTTATTTTTTGGTATTTATGTCTTCGTGCGGAGGAATGAGCCATGCAAAGAATCGTTATCATAAAGAATATATATTTCATAGTTTATGTGCTTTCTTTAAAACCTAAATGGTCCTTCTTAACTCAATGTCATTACTTTCATTCCCAATCTAAAAGACAAAACAAGATTAAATAAAGAATTTGGCAGCCACGATGTGTAAGTCTTAGGCTCTTTTAATGAATCTGAATAGCCATTAGTTAATAAAGAATGAATCTCTCGATAATCGCTCAAACGATCATGGTTTTGACTGGCGAGCAATCGCTGCAGAATTGTTTGCACGATCTGCAGGGCACGATAAGTGGGAAACTGATATTCATTAATTAATGCATTAACCATTGATAAATTACCCGCGCCTGCCGCAATGAGCAGTGCCTCATAAAGTTCATGTACAGTAGCTTTGTGAGGGACTAAGGAACAGTTTCTCGTTTTTATCTTGTAATTTTTTTCGCACACTATCTTTCGCAAAAATTGACCAAGAATTTGTTCCATCATGATCAACCGATCATTGTTCAAATTATTGTAGCATGCGCCATACGTCAACAACAGCACAACCATATCTTTATTGAAGGTATCAATAGAAACTTCTAATAAAGTACGATCAGCATGATTTTTTGCATCTGGATCAGCACCATGGGCGAGAAGAATGCGAACGTAATTTATGCGGTTGCATAGAAAGGCTAGATGCATGGCAGGAAATCCATGAGCCGTCCGGCTATTAGCGTCATATTGATTGCATAGCAGACTAACTTCCTCACGTGATTGATAACAAATAGCATAATGGAGTTCATTGCCGCTATCTCCTGACGGCAAGCGATGAGGAGCTGCAGTGCGAGAGCGCTTTTTGTTTTCAGATTGTAGATCTGCATCTAAAAGTCGTTTTGTTGGTTTTTCCATGGGCAGTGTCCACGAAGAGGATAATAAAAGGAGGGCGAGAATTATAATCATTTTCACTATTGCCTGTTGGGAAATTTATATAAGGAGGTAGTATGCGGTTGTAATAATGAATTATCTTTATTTTATACAGTATAAAAGAAAAGTTATCGATAATAAAGCGCAATCGATTTAATTATGATTAATTTGCGAGCTCGTGGATTATCACTAAAAGAATTGGTTTGGAAAACTCTATCCTCGTATTGACAATCAAACTTTTGCTTTATTATAGTTGGATGAAAATTATCGTTTCGGAAAGGAGATCCATCTAAAACAATTAAGAAAATGAATACAAAATCACCACTTTGATAAGGAAGAGATCGATGAAAAAACAACTGTTAGTTCTGGTGCTTATCGCGTTGCCAATGCACTTATTTTCTATTTTCATAGCCCCAAGAAAATTCGCCCGGGTCAAAGTAATAATAAACTGCTTAATACGTTTTTCTTTCCAGACAATCCACCCGATTGTTGTGGCACGGTGGACAAAAAACCATCATATGGAAATCATGTTTGTCTAAGTGAAAAATGCTACTGCAAAGAGCTCACTGAACCCGTTGATTTGCCGCCAACAACCCAACCAGGAAAATTAACCTATACGCTCAATCCAACCTTAACATTTCAAGAAGGTCAAGTATTCGTCATTCCGGTACCATCAAAAGACGTTACCAATCCCATAAATAGAAAAGGTCAAGTCGCCCTCATTGCTGCTGGATCGACAGGTCTTGGTAAATGGGCCGCTAAAGCATTAGCTGCGTCAGGCATGAAAGTTATTGTGACATCGCGATTTCCCAAACGTCATCCAAAGCCCAAGGGATATATGCTTTCGTCAGTGTCGCTCGATATGACTAGTGAAGAATCGGTTCGCCATTTCTTCAACAAAGTGATTAAGCCGATTGGGAAAATTGATGTGTTGGTTACGACTGGTAATTTTGAATGGTGGGGACTCGCAAAAGATGCAACGGGTGAAGATCTAACTAAACAATTCAACCTCACTGTATCGGGCCAACAAAGGGTCATTCAGAATGCATTGCCCTATATGCGTCATTCTAATAGTACACGGGTAGTGGTACTTGGTTCAGCTTCGGGTGAATTTCCCGTGGTAGCTGGCAACGTTGGCTACGCAATGTCAAAGAGAGCCTTGCAAGTTCTTACTCAAACTCTGAACGTTGAGGAAGCAATCCTCAAAGCACGAGGTGTTGTTAAGGGAGGTCCCTTCTTCTCACTAGTGGAACCGTATTTTGTAACGACTAAGATTGGTTCTTATGAATACAATATTCCACATGATACAACGAGCCATAATAAGTTCGTACGTGCCAGCAAATATTTCCAAGAATTTCAGATTCTTGGTCTGAGTGAGGTCACCACGCCGACCCAAGTTGCCGATGCTATACTCTCAATTGCTCTCTCACAACAACCAAGCACGCGCTATCTGGTAGTCAATCCAAATGCTACTATTGAAGTTGCGGGAACACCAGTATCGGTAACTGATGTAATCATCGATTTCAATTCGCTTCCTGCCGATGAAATCAATAACATATTGGCGCCAGGTTTTAATGCAGATTTTGAAGCAGCTGATGAGCTAAGGGAAATAATTTTTCAAGAAATTTGCCCTGGACAGCTTCCAAATGATTCAAAGTGTGGCAACTCGAACAAAAAGCTGTGTTGCAAAAATAACAAGTGTGTCAAAAAGAAATAGTTGATCTTTTTATTCTCATCGGTGTAGGAAAAAATGACTTCCTACACCGATTCTTTCAGACTCTTGCTTTAGTATTGATGTTGAGAGGTGGCAAAAAAATGGGTCGAATGATGTCTTCCAAAGCCCGCGCCAAAAAAACAATAGAGAGAGTTCGACAAATCCTAAATTAATTTCCATATTTTGAATTACGAGCCCATAAAGAAATTTTGTGACAATAACTTTAAGTACAAGGTTGAAATTGCATTTTTTTGAATTTCAAATAAAGTATTTATTTGGCAATGAGAAACGTTGAGGAAACAGGCATGCATTTTTATCTTAAAATTTATTCTTTTATTTTGACATTAGGGACAATATCTCTCGTAGGAATGGAACGACAGCTTATTGGATCATCTCAAGGGATGTCATTACATGAAGCTGCTGCAAAGGGGGAAGTTGCCAAGGTAAGTGAACTCTTAAATTCTGGAGCTAATATCAATGCCAAAAACGAATATATGTGGGTGCCATTACATCGAGCTGCAATTAATGGCCATGAATCGGTCGTAAGAGTGTTAATCTGTGTTCAAAAAATAGAAATTAATGCTCAAGATAGGCTTGGCTTTTAACAGCTCTTCATTGGGCTTGCGTAAAAGGACATAAAGAGACAGTTATTGCTTTGCTGAGCGCCCCAAATATCGATGTTAATGTTCGAGATAAGGTGGGTTCAACTCCTTTGCTCAACGCTGCTGAAAATGGGCATCTCATGGTTGTGCAAATTTTGCTCAGTGATCCGAGAATCAATTGCAACGCTCGCAATATGAATAGCGTTACGCCTCTCTATGCTGCTGCACAAAAGGGGCATCATAACGTGGCAAAAGTTTTGGCCTCGAGAATTAATGCGGAAGATAATGAAGATGGGACACCATTGCATGTTGCGGTAGTCAAGGGAAATGTTGATGTTTTAAAAATATTGATTAATACATGCCCTGGTCAAATAAATGCTGTGACAAAAGAAGGAAGGACACCTTTATATAGTGCAGCTGCAAATGGTCGAGTTGAAGTCATAAAAGTTCTGTTAAGCTCACCGAATATTGATCTTCATTCTCGAGGTGATAATGGCTGGACATCTTTGCACGTTGCGGCTTCCAAGGGTTACCACGCCGTGGTTAAGGAATTCCTGGAGGCTCCAAACATGAATGTTAATATTCAAGATGAACAGGGAGCAACGCCATTGCATTGGGCCGCTTATAACGGTCACGAAGCAGTAGTGAAAACTTTACTCGAGCTTCCAGGAGTATGTTTCAATGTTCAAACTCATGAAAAATTAACCCCTTTACATTGTGCTTCTCAGAAGGGGCATGCCACTATTGTCAAAATATTGCTTGCTGTTTCTCACATTGATATGCAAGACAAAAATGATGAAACACCGTTATATCAAGCAGCAAAGATGGGTCACTTAGAGGTAACTAATGAGCTCTTGAACGCTGGAGCAAATACGCTCTTACCTGATTCTCATGGTAACACCATTATCAAGAGAGTTTATGATGATGGCTCTGATAAAATGTATTCTCTTTTTAAAGATCATATGCACAAAATCCTTGAACAACAAAGGCAAGATAAGACATCTTTTATGAGTTTGTTGATGCCTGAGCTAAGAGATCTTTTAGTGCTTTTTGTGCTCCGGGGGATGCATAACGCAGATGTCAAGCAATGTGATCAAGTCGGTACTTCTACATGGAAGCTATTTTTTCCTGAACTTGCTGAGATTTTTATTCTTTTTTTGATAAGTATACACCATGCCAAAGCATAGAAAAATTCAGAAGAATTAAAGATTCTATTTGCAAAATTGTGCTTGCATTTTAACCCACATTTGGTAGAGTTGATCTTGTTTTTTAAAACAAAAGGATTTTTTTATGAAATGTAACTATGTTGTTTGCTCTCTTTTTCTTATGACGATGGTCCATGATTTAATAAGTATGGAGCGAACACTCGAGCAACAACCTTCTCGTCAGACAACACGCCTTCATAAAGCGGCTGCCAGTGGATCGACCACGTTTGCAAGACTTTGCCTGTTGTTTGGCTCTGATATCAATGCTCGCGATGAAAATAATCGCTCACCGTTATATCTTGCATTATTGAATAATCATTCAGAGACTGTAGAAATGTTTTTAGAAATTCCCGGGTGTAATGTGAATACATCCGATAATAAAGGCAGGACACCCCTGCATGCAGCGGCGTACAATGGAAATGTCAAGATTGTCAGAAAATTGTTGGGTTTGAAAAGCATCGATAAATTTTTAGATAATGAAGGGATAACGGCGCTTCATCTCGCTGCCGCTAGAGGTCATGCTGTTATTGTCGAGATGTTATTAAAGCATGGATTAAAAAATAATTCCGATCACTTAGGCAAAACGCCTTTACGCTATGCTGCTGAAAAGGGCTCTGTAGAAATAGTAAATCAGCTTTTGAAAGGTGAAGATGCAGCTGTTAATGCACCTGCCATTGATGGAGCAACCCCATTACACGCTGCGGCAGAAAAAGGACATCAATTCATTGTTGCTCTGTTTCTAGATACACTAGGAATCATGATCAATGTTCATGATCATAATGGTGCGACCCCCTTGCATCTTGCGATATACAATGGCCACGGTCCAGTAGTCACGAGTTTGCTTCCCAGAGCGGATCTTGATGTGAATGCCATCATGGAGCAATTGAAGGACAATCAAATGTGTAAATTAACGCCATTGCATTGTGGCGTTTATGGTAATCATGAGGGTATAGTAAAAGCATTATTAAAAGTTCCTGGTATTAATGTCAATGTGGTTACTGCTGAAGGTGCCACACCATTAGATATTGCATTACAAAACAATGGTACGAAGGCATCAATTATTACATCGCTTTTATTACATGGGGCTAGGTTTAATCGTCCACAGTTTATGCAGCGCTTAGCGCACATGTATGCCCACAATGAGCTTGTCGTGCATGCGATTACTAAGAACGAGGAGAGATTGAAACAATTAATAAATAGTGAGACCGAAAAAGGAGCAATTAAACAGGCCCTTTATTATGCAATCGGTCAAGGTCATGTTGAAATTGCTGAGTTACTTATTTCATTTCTTGATGAGTCACAATTAAAAGATTTCTTCTCCCATCTTGATTTATTGCTTAAACAAACGTTAACGCAACAAGAAAGAACTTTTTATTTGCGTATCCTAAGCTTGTTAAAACAGGCACCTAAAAGTAAAGATGAATGTTCAATTTGCATGCTTTCATATCAGGAAACACCGGATATGATGGCTAAAATTTTACCCTGTACACATAAATTCCATTCTGCTTGTGTCATGCCATGGGTGCGGCAAGGAAAAGGATGTCCTCATGATCGAACATTTCCCGATGCAATTGACGATGTAGCGCTTGATTCACGTCTGCATGCTGCTGTGGCACAGGGAAATTTGGAAGTGGTAGAAACCCTGTTGCTAGCGGGTGCTGATGGCAATCAAGAATTAGCAGGAATAACGCCGTTTGAGGCTGCTGTTGGTCAAGATCGACCAGAATGTGTTAATAAGTTTTTAAAATATATGAGTATTAACCCAATAAGAAAATTAGCCGAATGTTTGCTTCTGGCAGCTGAAAAAGGGCATTATGAGGTAATGCTTAACCTAATTCAAGCGGGGGCAATTGTTGATCCTCACAATGGGCTTTTGGCAAACTCAATTAAAAAGGCACTGATTGCGCAACCTCTTTTATTGTTTGCATTATTTGGTCAATTAGATGCATTGAGACCGCTTTTGGATAAGGCTGATATTCAAGTATTAAAAACTGCATTGCGGTTTGCCATTGCACAGGGGCATGTTGGTGTTGTTGATCTTCTTGTATCTGCCTGTAAAAATAAAGAAACTATTTTTATTACTGATGAATTTATGGCATTAGCAAGAATGGTGCGTGAGCGTTGCCTCAATCAGGATTATCAGGCGCGGTATGACAAAATTATTGTGATACTGAGTAGTGCTGTCATTATTGAAATTCCCAATAATTTAGGGATACCGGTAAGAAACTTGCCTAACTTCAGGCCTTTATAAATAAGATGGTAATGAGCTCGGTGGTGTTAATGTCGAGCTCAAAGAGTTTTGTCGAAAATGTACATTTCAGATGCTGCATTTTATTTCTATGTAGACTCTGGTTGAGCATATGAAAGTAATCTTTTTTATGTTTCTTGCGATTTATTACATAAATTTTGTATTTTCAAAATACGTAATAAGAAAAGGGTAAATGTATGATTTTATCAATTTTTGTACTTGCACTCATCGGGTTTGGGATCTCTCTCTATGCTTATTTTGTTGAGGGTAAGATTAAAAAAGATGCAGATTACAAACCGGCATGTGATTTATCTGAGAGAATATCTTGCTCAAAGCCTTTAAAAAGTGAATATGCAAATCTTTTTTGGGTTTCAAATACTCTTGCAGGCATGCTCTTTTATGCATTTGTAGGAGTTTTGGCTTTGCTTGATGCAACCACATTTATTTTGATTGCCGGCATTGCAGCATGCGTATTATCGTTATTTCTGGGTTACATTCTTTATTTTAAGATCAAGTCATTTTGTCTTGTGTGCACATCACTGTATATCGTGAATGCGCTCATATTGATTTTCGCATTTAGCTATTTTAAATGAATTGAAGTGCTTACTTTCTTTTGAGCATATATGGTTTTTATAGATTAATGAGCATCTTCAGTCCCGATGGTTGCAAAATGAAACTAAAAGTAGTACAATAAAACCATGAACTTATTTTAGGACTTAATCATGTCAACCGTAAAATTATCTGAAAATATTGTTTCTGATGCAAAGATCATTTCAAAAGCATTAAACCGTTCAGTAGCTGGACAAATTGAACATTGGGCCAGAATCGGAAAAATTGCTGAAGAGAATCCAGATTTAACCTATGAATTTATTAAAAACATTCTAATCTCCCAACAAGAAGCGCGTGCTGGCAAATTGGAGCGATATGTGTTTAATAAGGATTGATTAATGGATGTTTTTCAAACTCCTACCTTTACAAGACATGTAAAAAAATTACATAAGAATCAGAAAGCTGAACTTGATCAGACGATCAAGTTGATAGTTGAAAATCCACTTATTGGTGATTTAAAGAAAGTTGATTTATCTGGAATCAGGGTTTATAAATTTATAATGATGAATCAACAAATTCTTTTAGCCTACGAATTCGACGAAGAACAATTGCAATTAATTTTGATTGAATTAGGAACCCACGAGAATTTTTATCGTGATTTGAAAAGATAAACTTTCTCTTTCTCAATCCATTGTCTCCCCATTAAAAATTTACTAAAATTAGGTGAATACACAAACGGGGGGGATAGTCATGAAAAAGCCGTTCTTAGCAATAACATTCTTTTTATTAACTTCGCTACAGTCGAGCAAAGCAAATGTATGTGAAGACAATACCTGTGCTCAGCAGGTTTTTAAAAATATTTTCGAAATATCTGCAAGCAACAAAGCATCTGAGTATGACGGCTGGGCCCAGCGTACTTTTTCAGTCATGTCTTTGGATGAAAAGATTGGGCAACTTTTTGTTGTAACGGCGGTAAGCAATCCTGAAATGTTACACCCACAGTGGGAGCACTTTTATAAAGAAGCTGTTGATTATGCAAATCTCACCTGTTCATGGAAAGAGTATGGGAACCCTGAACAGGTTGCCGATCTTATTAAGCGTTATCACATTGGAGGAATAATCTTTTTAGGTCGAGGACGAGTCGAATCACAAATTAAACTCACCAATTATTTTAGAGACCTCAGTAAATATCCTCTTATCATTGCGCAGGATTTTGAAACATGCTTGAACGATCGGTTAGATGATGCCATTGACTTTCCTTATGCAATGACCTTAGGGTCCTTAACTAATACGACCTTACTTTATGAGATGGGGCGTGAGGTTGCTCGACAAAGTAAGCGTATTGGCGTTGACGTAGATTTTGCTCCTGTTGTTGATGTCAACACAAATTATAAAAACCCTGTCATTAATCTTCGTTCCTTTGGTGAGTTTAAAGAAAATGTGGTGGCCAAGTCAGTCCCCTATATGCAGGGTCTTCAAGAGGGCGGCATTATCGCTAATGCCAAACATTTTCCGGGTCATGGCGACACGATCTTAGATTCCCATCGCGACTTGCCGAAAATTCTAAAAACGGTGCAAGAACTACATGACCGAGAACTTTATCCTTTTAAAAAAATAATTGATGCCGGTGTTTTGTCAATCATGACGGCACATCTTGAAGTACCGGCCTTGGAGCCTCAAGAACAAGTGCCAACGAGTCTATCGCCAGCCGTTGTGACTGATCTGCTCAGAAAACAACTTGGTTTTGACGGACTTATTATTACTGATGCATTAATAATGAAGGGTGTTACCAAGCACCATAAGCCTGGAGAGATTGAATTGAAAGCATTGCTTGCGGGAAATGATATATTGCTTTGTCCTACCAATGTACCTTTGGCAATAGAGTATATAAAAAAAGCTTTGGTCGACGGAATTTTAACTCAAGAATCTCTTGATGAGCATGTATTACGCATATTGCTGGCAAAGGAATGGCTCTTGAAGAATGGTGGTTGCGCAAGGGATGTTGATGAAAAAAATCTTGGTGATCTTACGTCCCGGCAGGCACTTGCTTTGCAAGAAAAATTATTTTCTGAAGCGATGAGCGTTTGTCATTCATGTAAGCGAGCTACTGATTTTGTTGCAGATAAAGATAAGTATACTGCAAGGATTCAAATAGGACGTCCCTCTCAGGAATTCTTTGAAACCATACTTAACGAGCAACTTCCCTATGCCAAACGAGTTTGTTTATCCAGTTCGCTCAGTGAAAATGAAATTGAGGGAATGATTACTTTCCTCAAACAGCATAACCATATTTTAATTACCGTCTATGGTTTGCATCGGTATGATGCGAATTATTTGGATATTTCAGCTTTACTCAAACTTATTCAGTCTTTACGAAACGAAGGTAAATTCTTAACGATCGTTTTATTTGGGACCCCTTATGCATTAAAACTTTGTGGTAAAGTGGACACGGTGCTTGTGGCTTATGAAGCACATGAATTTTCACAAAAAGCTGCCGCAGATGTTATTTTGGGATTGCGACAAGCGCAAGGTGTTTTGCCGGTAACTGATGGAAGGGTTTATGAATTTTCTTCTCGATCACTGCCTATTCTAAGCACTAGTTTTAGTCAAACAATTAAAGACTTTTGGTTAGCCCTGCAAAAGCGTGTTTCGCAAACAATAAAAGCTAAGTTATACTAATACGGAAAGCGCCCGTAGCTCAGTCGGATAGAGCGACAGATTCCTAATCTGTAGGTCACAGGTTCAATTCCTGTCGGGCGCACCAATTTTTTTCTTTTAAAAACTTACTCTCCACATGAGATTTCTGTTAAACTAGTGCAAACCAATCTCCTCCATTGCAAAAGGGTGGATACATGAAAAAATGCTTACGTGTACTGATAGCAAGTCTCTTGAGTGGAACGGGCGTTGTTTGCGCGCCTGTTAGTGAAGTTTCTATTGAAGCACCTACCGAGATAAAAAGAGAAGAGGGGAAAATTGAACCAGGTCTCAAAGAACATGGGCAAGAAGTTCCCTCATTGATAAGAGACAAAAATCAATCACCCCAATCACGTAGTGTGGATAAAGAGACAGCACAAAAAGTTGAGCAACCAGCGATTACGGTGGCAGAAGTTCCAGAAGAGCGTTCTTCTGCAATAGTGGTCACCGAAAAAAAATTGGTCTCTGATACGCTTCTGCAGGCATGGAATAACAAAAATGTCACATCAGCACTGCCCGCAGTGCGATTTGCTCAAGCAGCTCAACGTGTTGATCTGTTGGCAACCGTTGAAAATCTTAAAGCGGGCTCACTAAAAGAAGATGCATTGGCAAATCCCGACGTGCGAAGTAGCTTGAAGGAAAAATATGATGGTCTCAAAAAAATTGATGCTGTCTTAAAACGTATTTCCGATGATGCCTTGCGGTATGCAGAAAGTATGACGTTAACGGCAAAGTCTGAAGAGATATTAACCACATCAATGACTCTTGCGGCACTTGCCTCTCTTCGTCGAGAAATTGCGCAAGAGCAACGAAAAATCTTTGATTACCTTAAGATGAGTGACAAACTTAGAGTAAATAATTTCACTCCACTTGTTGAAAATTTTTCGGTTACGACCCAAAGCTTTGCTCATGAGTCTCAGCTTGAAGAGACAAAGCAAAACCTACAAGAACTAAGAGATAAAATTCTTGCGTTTGACGCTCGAAGTCTCTTTCAAACGACAACGTTACAACGAGTATTGCCCGAACGCCAGGCGATTCGTTTCTTTTTGGATTCACTTGTCAGGATGCGATCGGAAGTTGTGTCTCAAAAATATACGGGCGATTCAAGGAAGCTTAATGATGCTATTACTGCGCTTGATGAATTGATAGACAAAACAAATATTTTGCTTCGGAAAGTCACGACTCAATGGAATTTATCTCAATCCAAAACGTTTACCACCAAAGTAAACGATCTTTTTGAACGCATTAAAAAATTTTTGGAGTTTATCTCATTAAAAGTGACAACCATTGCCGGAACAGTCAAAGACATTAGTGAAGGCAAAAGGCTTGAAGCAGATGCATGGAATGCACTGGCGGAATCCCTTTCCTCAACATCAACTCAAGCACAACTCAAAGAAGCTTACGATCAATTTGCAATTCGATTGGATGAGTTAGAGAATTTTATCGACAGTACTTCTGCGATCGTGACTGAATTGCGGCAACAACCATTAACGCTTGATCAAAAACGTGTGCTTCTTGCGCTGCGCAGCGCGCTTGAGGGATATCTTTCAACGTTAAGTGTAACCGCAAAAATGATGGGCGTAAGGATTGATAATCCAACCGAACTTGGTTCTCATTTGTTAACGTTTGTATCCTCATGGTATCGTTCCACCGGGGAAAGTATCACGAAAGATGATCTGACCATAGCCCAAAATGTAAGTGGGTCACTGGGTGACGGACAACAGCTCATCAAAAGACTTGATGGACAAGCATCAGATGCTGCTGCTTTGCTTAAAATTATTGATTCCGATATCCTAAAACAGGCTACGCTCGGTGCTAAAAGTCTTTATGCTTTTTCATTCATCGGTACTTTGCTTGCTACAATGAGCGGATCGATTACCTGGGTCATGAGTTTATCGATAGGAATGCTTGACAAACTTGGATCAGTTATCAATGTTAAGTACCAAAATCTTTTATTGCCTGCTCCAGTACTTACGATGGGTGCTGCGGTTTTGTTTGAAAGTTTTGCATACGCTTTACAAAACGCTGCGCTCAAGTTTACAAGTAAGTAAAAATAGCTTGGCAAACCAATTTTGAATTTTATTTTTTAAAAGCTTGTGTGTCCGGTAAAGTAAAGGTATTCTCTTAAGAGTTTTCTACGGTAAAGATTTATAAAAGCGAAAAAAATGGTGCTTGATAGTCTCTGGCAAGAATTTTTAAAAATTCTCTGTGCTGAGGTTGGAAGTCGTGTTGTCGAGACATGGTTTAAAGCGGTTAGCCTTGTCCGATGGGATTCCAACACAAAAATTATTTATCTTCGTGCGCCCAATGTTTTTGTGAGAGACTGGATCGACGGTCACTACCAATCATTGTTTAAGCAACATTTGGGTCGATTGCTTAATGAGACTACTCTTAAGGTAGTTTTTGTTGATCAAGAGACGTTGCCCGAAGTTCCGCCAAAAAACGGCCGAATGGTCCATGAGATTGCAAAACCAGAATCCGATGTCTATGATACGCTGCAAGATCGAACTCTTCCTACAAAAAATCCAACGCGAGGTTCCCTCGCTTGGCAGCACCAGTTTGAAACGTTTGTGGTGGGTCCCAATAATTCCTTGGCTTATGCTGCTGCCACTGCCGTAACTGAAAATCCTGGGAGCCTTTATAATCCGTTGTTGATTTGGGGCAACTCTGGGCTTGGCAAAACGCATCTTTTGCAGGCTATTGGTAATCAAATTAAGCAGACTCATAAGCGTGCTCAGATTCTCTACCAATCTGCTGATCGATTTGTTAATGAGTTTATTGCCGCTGTGCGCACCGATAGAGTTCATCATTTTGAATCGCGTTACAAAACAATTGATGTTTTGTTGATGGATGACATTCAGTGCATGTCCCATAAAGAACAAACGCAAGAAATATTTTTTCAGATTTTTAATACGTTGCATGCAGCCCGCAAACAAGTGGTTTGCACGAGCAACGTGTTACCCCGTGATATTGTAGGTTTTTCAGATAGGATGAGATCGCGCATTGAGGGTGGAATGGTGGCTGATTTGCAGCCAGCGTCTCTTGATACGCGAATTCAAATTTTGCAAAGGAAGGCACGGGCACAGAATGTACCGCTCCAAGATGATATTGCTTATTTCATTGCAGCACGTACTATGGATAATATTCGTGATTTGGAAGGCGGTCTGATACGTGTTCTTGCTTTTTCATCATTGACTCGTCAACCGCTTACTCTTGATCTGGCACATAAAGTACTTGCTTATCCTCGCGAGTCAAAAAAACCGGTCTTGGATCTCAACTATATTGTGCGTCATGTCGCTCGATTTTTTGATTATAGTGTTAGTGAAATTAAGTCTCCCAAACGGAGTAAGAACTTGGCCCTGGCTCGTCATGTGGCAATTTACCTCATGAAAAAATACAGCGACCGATCCTTACGTGAGATTGCATTGTGTTTGGAGCGCAAAGACCATTCCACTATTTTGCATGCGATAACGAAAATACACGATGCTTATCAAAAAGATTTTGAGTTTGCTTCTCTTTTGGATAGAATCGAACGTGAACTCAATCATTAAAGCAACAAATTATTGCTTTTAAGACAATCTATTCTCTATAATTCTCTTAGATCTCAATAATTAAAACAAATGGGGTCGGGGGTGGACTGCCAGGGAGCCTAGTTCTAGTCTAAGCTCCCTTTTTATTTTGCAGGAAGAAATGTTCTCGCTGTAGAGTTTTTATAAGATGTTCGGCATGTTTACTGCCAATGATTACAAAGATATGTTTTTCTGCAGACGTAGTCAGAATCTCATGTAAGAATTCAGCATCAAGAGATAGGAGGAGCATATCATAACTTGCATACTGTTTAATTAATTCTTGGAGCGCTGTACTCAAAAATTTCTTGTCATTCTTTTGTTTTCTTGGCCAAATGGCTTCAAAAAAGCTGTTTTGAGCATATTCTTTATAGTCTCGTTGGCATTTATGCGCGAGGGTGATTGCTTTTTGAGTTTTTTGATGAAGTTTTATGAGCCACTGCTTATTTTCACTATGCTTAACAAGCTCTAAAAGGTTGTGTACTGTGCAAAGAATAGTAATGAGTGAGTCAATGAATTTTTCAAAAAAATCCTGCGTGCTGAGAACATTCTTAAAAATTTTTTTATCGATTGGATGATTGGTTATAATGAGTGTAAAATCAAAATAAGCCAAAAAGAGTGCTCTGTGATCAATGCACGCAACAGTCTCATTGTGGGGTAGGGTTGTTGCCACTTTTGTAAGGAGTTGAGTTTCATTGTAGGTATCGATATAATGATTAACCAGATTGAATTGGCTATATTCTTTAAGACTTTTAAGAATTACGGTAATCTGCTCAAAATCAGAGCAAGAAGGGAATTCTATGAGCCACTTCCCGCTGGGTATGGTATTATATAATTCAATCATCCGTTGGGACTGAATCTTTGTGCTTGCGCTAGAATTGATGTGAAGATCATGAAAAAGTGTAATCGTCTTAAAACTAGCTTGCCTGAGAAAACTTTCTTGAATAATGACGCCTTTACCGTAAGAAGAATATGCTAAAAGTACAAAAATGAATCTATTTTTCACGGTCGACTGATTCATTATTGATTTCAGGTACGGTCATAATGGGTGGTATTTTTGCATCTCGAATTGCTATTCTGCACCGTTTTGTTCGAAAATAATTTTCGGTAATATATTTGCGCACAAGATTTGAGTACCACGTAAAATAACTATTATATCCAATCTTTTTTCTCATACCCAGATTAGTGGGGAAATGCTCAGAGTCGACAAATACCATTTTTCCCGTTCTTTTTTCAATCATGTAATTTGGAATATTGGGATCAAGCCTTTCTTCAAGCCAGGTGGTTAAGTTCAAAACTGTTCTACGATCGTCTTCATTGTCAGCTGAAAATACTCGTTCAGCATCAACTTCATCTGCGATAGTTGCATAAATAGAGGGTAGCGTGATTCGTCGTTCGGCGATGCCTCCAATATTATAGCCTCGTAATTCAAACCATCGATTCTTTTTCGGCAACACAAACCACTTGCGTATAATATCTACTTTTGATGACCAATAAGGACTTCCTTTTACTTTACGTTCGATATAATGCAAGTTTTTTACGCGCGTAAAACCGACAAGATATCTACTTATTCCGCCACCCATGACAAAGAGACAATTTTGCTCGAGGTCTCGAAAATAGGGTCTTACAAAGGAATGCGGCGATTCCATAAAGAGCTTAACGACGAAAGGATATTTCTTAAATTTAAGAATTAGTGCACCGATTGATTTTTTGGCATTGAAATTATTCCGTTTAAGAACCTTGAAATTTTTATATTCTTTTTTGGTGTGTTTAGTTTTTTTTAATTCTTCAAAAAGATCATTGATTTCTTCATAGAGCTCATTTCCAAGCACCGTGGTATCTTCACCGCGGTATTTAATCGGGCCTTCCGGAAAAAGATTTTGCTGAATATGGTCATAATCAAAGAGTTTAAATAACGTGTGACCATCAAATTCATAACTTTTTAAGGAATATTCAGTATCTTCATCAAGCCAGCGTGTCCTGATTTCTGATAAACCTTTGTCATGTTTTCTATGTATGCTGCGAGCATGGATTGTCGGGAGCGAGGAAAAAAAAGAAATAATTAAGATTGTGCAAAGCTGTTTCTTCATATCTTCCCCTGGAATCCCATAAAAGCTTTTTAAGAATATCAGTATGAAATGTTTTTCTTCAAGAGTTTTAAAATTGGGGTTGATTTTTATTAAAAAGGTCTGTTAATCTAAGGGCCGTGATAAACCGGTCAGAGTAGTTTGATAGTTTTTGTTAATGAAGGGGATTCTGTGATGAAGCCACTCGGAGTGTCATCTCGACACCATCAGGTCCTGTCGCATCTTAGTCATATGCCAAGAAAGATTCTTGCGCTTTGTGGCAAAGAGCACACGAATGAATTTGTATTGCATGAACTTTGCAACAAGCAGTGTTTCAACATGTCGAAGGCAGCATATTTTGTTGATAATCCTGATTTCGATTGCTTGAGAGGTGTTGCTGGATACAGTCAAGAAGAGCATGATGCTCATGGTAGACAAGAGTTTCCAGATCATTTAAGCACCTGTCATTTTAATAAAAAAGTCCAATCAATGGTCCATGACAGTTACAAAAAAAGGCAGAGGCATGACGGCGATCTTTTAAAAGAAATTGCCCCAGAATTGCATATGAAAAATCCACGTTGCTATAGTTGGCCACTCAAGCATGATAATGTTGGTATTCTCATTTATGAGATTGTTTTGCCTGAGAATGATGATCTGAGTGATTGCATTCACAACGGACTGCATCTCTTAGGATTTTGTGCGCTCAATTGAGGATGTTGTAGCGTTTATAAAGCTTCAAGTCCCGGCATCGGAGAGTTGGTAATGAATGCCAATGCCGAACCACCTCCACTTGAGCAAAAGTCAAATTTTGGTTGCAGAGAAAACGATCTCAAGAGAGAAACTGTATCGCCACCTCCTGCAACGCGATAAGTTTTTGATTCACTTACATAGTTCATCAACTCTTTTGTTGGCACAAGTGTTTCTGGTTGATTTGCAAACCCCATTGCACAGTTAAAAAAGATAAGATCGCTTTTATCGATATACTTTTTATACAGCTCGAGTGTTCTGGGTCCTATCGTTACGCCGACGGCATTCTGAGGAAAGTTGTTGACTGCATGGCTCATAAGCTGTTTATTGCTTACTTGGCTTACTATGTCTAGGGGTATGATGAGTTGCCTATTCCCCATGGTTGTTTCTTTGAGGAGATGGCGCGCTGTATCGATCATTGAATCATTTACCAAAGAATTACCAACGTCGTACCCGATTGCTTTTAAGAAGGTAAAGGCGATTGCTGGTCCGACGAGAATCGTAGTATGGGGTTGTTTGAGTGCATTTTCGAGATAGGGAATTTTGTCGTTCCCTTTGCCACCACCGATGATAATGGTTAAGTTTTTTTCTTTCTGCTTTAAAAACGAAAGATGCACACATTCTGTTTGAATGAGAAATCCTGATGAGCGATGTGAAGCGGCAAACAATGCAGGTAATATGATTGTTGATGAAGACGTTTCATGCGCTACACCAAAGGCGTCATTAACATAATAATCAGCCATTCCGCGCAACATCTTTGCAAACGATTCATCACCGTTTTGTTCGCCAGAATGGAAACGTAAGTTGTCTAAAATATAAAGATGTCCCGGGGCACAGTGATCTTCCTTTGCAAAACCGTTTGATTGATAGGGTAAGAACGCCGTTTTATAGCCACGGGATGAAAACCAGTCGACAAGTGGTTTAGTGGAAAGGTCTTCTTCGTAGCCCTGGGGTCTATCGATATGCGTTGCAAGAATGACACTCGATCCTTTTGAAAGGAGATAATCAAGCGTTGGTTTTATTGCAAGAAGGCGAAAATCATCGACGATGATGCTTCCCTGCAAAGGAACATTAAGATCTGCTCGCAAAAACACTCGTTTGCTTGAAAGTTTCCATTCGGGAAATCTGATCATGAAAAACCTTTGTGAGGTAAATGATTATGGGTATGAGTTTTCTTACTCATGTTCAAGAATCATTACCATAATACTGAAAATGTTGATTGGCAATCGAATTATTGATAAAGCCATTGAATTTTGAATTTACTCAAGATCGCATTACAATATAACTTCATCCAAAAAAATGATAGAATAAGTAATAGTTGTAGCAAGATTGGACCTCTATGAAAATTATCGATAACACCATTACTCTCTCTCAGCTTAAAAAGATGTCTGAAACGATGTTTGATAATTTAGTTAAAGCTGTTGTTGATATTGAACGAGAAATAATGGTGGTTGACGCACCATTACTGCTGACGAAGAAGCCATTTTGTTAGAAAATGAATCCTTACAAGAAAATCTGTGGGGAATAAATATGTATCCGCATGAATTTGGCAATGATCGATTTATAGTTTTTGATTCTATGATCAATATCCGTCCTCATAGTGGTAACCGCAGCCGAAGTGTTGAAAATAAACAAATTCAAGATAAAATAAAACAAATTGTACATAAATTGGTTATCCGATGATTCATAAAGATTTAACTGCAGAGCGTTGGTTTAAACTAACACTTTTTGAACAATTGGCGAATGTTGGCTCAGATGTGGAACGCATAATTCAATGGAGAACCAAAAACCAAGAATATAGCCAAAATGCACTTTGGCGTGCTTTAGAGCTTCTTGACCTCACTATTGCTGATCCTAAAAACAGGGGAAGCAAACTCAAAGAATTAACTCGCGTTCGTGAAGCTCTGATAGATTATTTTATGTACCATAATGAATATGCGACTGATGATACTTTTTGGCAAACTTATTTTTATGGATTTGGCTATGCTGCAGCTGTGGCTCGGGGCCGTTAAAATGCAATGTTACAGTTCTTGTCAATGTCTTAAACCGAATTGACGTTAGCAACTGACTTTTGATCCAAAAAGTCTTTCTTGAAGAAAAAATGCTATCATTTAAAACTGATGATATTTTTGCCCAGAGATTACAGTAAGATTTTTAAACCGAACCTTTGTTATCTTCAAAAATCTGCTTGATCGTAGCAAGTGAGCCAACGAGAGCTGTCGCTTCATAAGGAACAATGACCAATTTAGTCGACTTTCCTTCGGTTAATGTTGGCAGAGTTTTAAGATATTCACGAGCAATGGTATAAGCGACAGGGTCTCTTCCTTCTGGCAAAGCGCCTGCAATAAAGCCCAGTGCCTGAGACTCAGCTTGCGCGGCGCGAAGGCGTGCAGTGGCTTCAGCTTCAACCATGATTAATTTTGCTTCAGCATTACCACGTGCTTCTCTAACACGAGCTTCTTGTTCACCCTCAGCGCGCAAAATAGCTGACTGCTTTGCACCTTCTGCTTCTAAAATAATAGCACGACGGTCACGCTCGGCACGCATTTGCTTTTCCATGGCATGGCGAATATCGATAGGTGGATTGACTTCTTGCAGTTCAAGACGAGTGACATTCACTCCCCATTTGTGGGCAGCCTCATCAAGTGTCACACGCAATTTTGTATTGATCTGGTCGCGCGAAACAAGGGTTTCATCGAGGTCCATTGACCCAATAACATTGCGCAAGGTAGTTTGCGCCAGTTTTTCGATGGCTTCAGGGAGATCAAAGACTTCATAAACTGCTTTTTTTGGATCAATGATGTGATAATACACGAATGCATTAATCTCGGTCATAACATTAGCTCTCGTGATAACATTTTGTTTTGGAAAATCATACACTGCTTCACGAAGATCAATTCTCGTCATGGTTCGGGTAAAACGGTGATAGTCTTCATCAAGACCTCTAATATGACTCCAGACGACTTTCCTTGGCCTATCAGCAAGGGAAGAATCATGTGCGGTCCTGGTCCCAGGATTCTATCCAAGGATTTCCTTATCGGCTACTGCTATGGACCAGAAAGGTTTGGATGAAGATACTTCTAAATCCATAGAAGGCATAACTCCAAGATTACGCATGCTGAGTCAACAACCACCTTCTGAGACAGGTTGAAAATGTTCATTTTCATACATCTGTTGCGGAATCTCAACCTATCGATGACAATTCCATCATCGTACTTGCATGTCCTTCCGGCAGAAATGCGGCGACTGCTTTTTTTGTTTGGGTTACCATTGTTTGCAAGAGAACTTATTATAAAGAAATGATGCGGCTTGAGAGCGCGGTAGATATAATCGAACTGATTTAACGCTCGGGGCTTTTTGGTTTTGGTGAGCGATCCTGATACTCATCGAACATTTCACGAACTGCTGGCATGTCTGCTGCCAGGTCCAGTACTGTTTGGCCCTCATTATTTTTTATCATTAAATCAAGATCTTTGCGTGCTAAAAACAAACGAACAATGTTTCTGTCGACAAATTTGGTTGTTGCCACTACCTGTTCATCGATTGAATTTGATGTGCGATAGCTTGTTGCATCGATAGTGAGACAACAGGTCATGAGCGCTAAGAGCAAATAATTATGGGCCATTCTGTTCCTAGGTTGAATTAGTAACAGGATACACAAATTTCTTTTAAAGAGAAACTATTTTTAAAAAAATCACAAAAATAGTGGTCCTGCAGGGCAATTTATCAACAAAACCGTCCCCAATATACTACGTGGTAGTCCCATACCATAAGAAACCATCGGTTGAAGAGCTGGGTTTTTGTCCTACGAATGTTTTATCTGAAGGCTCAGTAAATTTTGTAGGGTTATCGCTTGCTTGAGGTACTGCAACATTTTTGATAGTCAAGAGCGCTGCCAATTCCGCATATGAGATCGCCGTTCCGGTTGGAATGCCATTTGCATCATAGAGCACACCGTACCGGAGGTCAACATATGCTGCTGGTGACCCTCGATAGTAAGCTTGTGTCTTATCAGTATCCTGATATTGATAAAAATATCTGCGTGGTTCAGCTGATTCATACACAAACTGTCCAGTGCCTAAGACCTGGTTTGCACTCGAGATTGAGGTTTGATCGTTAGGGACGTTAAGTATCGTTGGAATCACCGACAGTCCTGTCAGGTTAGTAATTGGCAGAAAGATCCCCACGTCACCATACGTTGTCAAACTGACATATTTTTTAAGCTGATTTTGCACCGCGCTCAGTGTTGCACCTGGTGTTGTCGGAGAGGTGGGGACATAAAAGTGGACGCCATTGGTATCTTTCACAGCGATATATGGTGCTTTAGTGTCGGTATCAACTAATCCGTCAAAGAGTGTGGCGCTATACTGTGTCGACGCCGCCGGGTCGGTTGCAAAAGGAACTCCAGAGCCAGTTGCTTCTGAAGATTTGAGTTCAAGATATTCAGGTGCGTCTTCAATAACAGGAGTCATAAAGAGTCGAGTCACTTTCCATGCTGGCCCTTGGCCTGTGCCTGCTATTACTAAGTCATCATTATAGTTAGAATTATTTCCTATTTTTGTTTTGCTCACCACGATGCCTGAATCAACCGCTCCAGACCCAATGTAGGTATAGAGGCGCAATTGCTCTGCGGCCGCGCTTGTTTGTGGTGTAAATGTTTGTGGTGAGGCAGAATTAAATTTTTGCATACTATTTTGATCAATACCAAATCCATTATACGCCGTCCATTGGGTTTGTGGGTCAAGAGTATAGGGAGTTACCGCAAAATTAAGATTTTTGTAAGCTGCCGCTGTAAAGCCCTCGTATTTTGTTGAGGTTTTGTCCTTCTGTATTTGCGCATAATAATTCCATACTTGATAATTGCCATCATTGTCTGGCGCGAAAGCTAAGGGGAATCCTTCCTCATCAAAGCCAAGAGGAGCAGCGATTTTTTTGGTGGTGCTATTGAGGAGTGTTGGATATTGGGCAATTCGCGTGCTACCATCCATGTTGTATTGAGTACCTGAGAACATATCGATATAGTAGCCAGTGCCACTTGATGGTTCAAACCGAGCGAGAAGTCTTAAACCTTTCAAGTCACTCGACCCGTATTGATAGAGCGTGTAAGTTCCTTCGGGCATTGAGGCCGTAAGTGGTGTGTCAAACCCAAAGAGCGTGCATGACGCATCGGGGTTTTTGTTTCCGGTGCAGTCTTTAATGATGATTGGCTGGTTAGGATTCGGAACCCCCAATGATTGTGTGGTTCCGACAATGACGCCTGCTTTTTTTCGAGCTATATCAAGAAGTGTTTCATCATAAAACAGTGATGGATTGCCAGATGCATCATAGAGAACTCCGACCTGAGTACTTTTTCCATTTTTTATGAATGGTTGTGCTGAGTAATCAAAGAAAGTAGTAACGTTTTCATGCGGGTTGTTTGCATCAGTAACTGCATAATATTTATTATTATAAAATTTAAGGTTGCTGTAAGCTCCATAAAGATAAGGAGTTTTAGTATGAGCGCTATTGTCGCTCAAGTTTTTAATGGTGTCTTCATCAAGCTTATATTGAGCTGGCGGCGTGACCGGCTTTTTCTTATTAGCAGGAGCAGTTTGTAACGTAATGAGAGCGGCAATAGCTTGTTTGAGAGCATCACGTACGGTGGCACTACCGGGAAGATTGTTCAGTAATGAGCCTGGATTCGGGAGGGGATTGAAAGAGGCTTTGCCTCCATTTCTTATATAACCCTGCCCAGTTACTAATGACACAATATAGGTTGGGTTGTTATCAAGAGGAATTCCTAAATCTATACTTTTTGAAGTTTGGCTGTCGTTCGCACCTATAAAGAAATCGGTTATGGTACTTAATGCTTGAGGCAGTGGAGTACCCGCTACGATTTGTTGATAGACATAGGTATTATTTTGGACATCTTGGGGATCGATTGTTAAGGTACGACTACCACGCGTATACGTTTGCCAATCGGGACTTTTAGCCTGTTGCTGTGCAGCAATATTTAAGGTATTTTTCAATGTTGTGCTTTTGATCATGCCACGCACTGCCGCCAAATTCGATAATGTTCCCGATTTAATAACATTTGCATTTCCTGAATCTCGAGTATAAACCGTGCCTGTTGTTAAGCTTATAAGATACGGTTGGGGATTAGCAGGATTGAATGCTTCCAATGCATTGCCGGTGTATGCATTGCTTTCAGAAATTGCTGAAGCAACCGCATAGTAATCGCCTTTTGGAAGATTTGGTACCTTGCCAACGACTTGATACACGTAATCTCCATTTTGAATATCGGTAAGACTCGTTGGTTCAATCAAGACGTTAGGAATGCCGTTAAGCGTAAAGCTAAAAGGACCCATCGCTTCAAACGCAAGCCACGCTGACTGCGACTGACCCATCAGCCACCGCTTCCAACGATCATGGGAGTTTGTCATGTCATTAAAGATAAAGATAGTAGGGGTTTGCAGATTTTTTTGTGGGGCTGTTAACGGATTTTTTGATAATGGTTGAGCACTGCTTTTGCCTCCTCCCTCATCGGTAACTGAAAAGTTTTTATTGTAATAGAAGTAATAGGGTCCTAGTGGCATTAGTCCGGCTGAACATAATTGACTTTGAAAAGAAGATACACTGAGCCCTGCATATTTTGGGAATGCATCAAATACTTGTTCAATTCCTGCAGCAGCATCTGATGGAACGAAATTCTTCACCGTTGCGCCAAGCCCTGCAAATACTGATTGCGTTGTTGTAGTGCCTGCAACTGCTGGCTTGCTTATGCTTAATGCAGTGGTAATATCACTTGGCTTTGCGCTGCTTAAAGTAACTTTTGAACTTGCAAGAGCTTTGGTGATTGCAGGTGCACATGCTGCGGCAATCTGGTTCATTTGATCAGTGGTGAGACTGCTTAATTTAGGCAACCATTGAAGCAATCCTGCCGCTTGTAATGAAGTGACAAAGCTTGATGCAGCGGTAATGGCGATAGCCGATTTTTGCGTGCTTGGCAGTTCGCCATAAATCGGATCATTTGAATTAGTAATGCTTTGGGCAATCGCTTGGGTTAACGTTGCCATAGTTTTAACAAGGTCTTTGTTAAATGGATTGAGGTCATATTCCATATAGAGAGTACTCAGTGGTCCATTAACATGGCTTCCGCCGGGACAAGTTTTGACTTCACCTGGATATTGGTCGTTATATTTACTCAGTTCGCTTTCTAAAGCAATATAAACGCCACCTCGTATGGAGAGAATATTGAATCCTACCGTACCATTAGCGAATGTTAAATCACTGTTATACATCCGGGATGAGACTAAGCTTGCCCAATATTTGTGAGCCGGATCTGGAATTTTGACTGGCAATTGGCTTGCGTTCAGAGGCACGACGTAATCTGCGTAACCGCCTTCAAGTGTTGTTTTATTATTATTTTTAGCGGGATCGATAAGATACACGGGCGAGGCCAATCTATCTGCATTTTGTAGTTCTGGTGGTATTGTCACGATATAGCTACCATAGGTGAAAGGTCCTTTAGCTATAAGATCTTTAACGCTCTCACCAAGTGATGTCGCAAAACTAAGCACCGAATTTTTCGATGATAAAGTGCTTGGATCGAAGGTAATTTGTGCTGTTAATCCTGTCGTGACATCATAGGCTGCTTGGTCAACAAGGCTATAAAGATATTTTACTTCAGGGTTTACAACCCAACTAACGTATCCAGGTTTTGAATCATTTGCGCCATTGGATGCGACGTTCACCTGAGGGATAAGGCCAGGTACGGGGCTAGAACTTGTATTAAGCGTTACTACATAATCGTAAAAGTCATTTGCTGCCGCGGCATAATTGCCTGTTTGTGACGCGAGGACTGCCCGCACTGTTTTTGCTAAAGGAGTATTTGCCGTTTGATACACATATAGTCCCTGTGCAGCGAGAGGATACTGGAGATCCTCAGGCGATGGAGTGGACAGATTACCAAATGCGTTTATCAAATTTGTTGTCGGTTGTTTAACGGTTGATAAAATAAGATCGTTAGCGGAGCCAACATTGAATGGTGCTGACATACGATCCCATGTTGAGATCTGTGAACCCTTGGGCTCGTTTATATCAGCATATTTATAGTCAAGAAGTGTTGTTTTTTTGCTAGAATCAGAAAGTTTTTTGCCAAGCGCTTGCAGTTTTTGCACTGTTGATTGTGCTTGACTACCACTTTGTTGTCCGGCGGGTGGTGCATTTCCTCCTTGTGCTCGCGCCAATGTGCCACTGGTGTTCATCATGCCAGTGCCGTTAAACATATCCGATATTTCGTTAAATGGAGTTCCATTAGCTATTTTAGGCCCGATAAAATATAAATAATTGTAGATTGTCGCTGGACAGGTGCTGGTTTGTGATGAAGGAGTACCAGCAAGGAAACGATAAGGCAATTGGGGATTTAGTGGGGAGCCGTCAGCTAAAAATTCCAAACCTGAATTCAAATGTACCATTTGGCTGGCAAATCCTGAACCATTAATTGTTGATGCTCCCCATGATATATTTAAACTACTCGGATTAGGACAATCGTCATAGTTACCACTTGAAACAAAGTAGTTATTATTATCGACCGTTCCGTAGTGGAGGCCAAGCCCTCCAGGTTGTCCAAACGCCGAAGTGACATCTCCGTAGAAACTCTTAATATCGGGGTTAGTAACCAAACTATAAACGGGTATGGTGTTAAGAGGATTGTCGACGTTGATTAATTCGTCGGGAATTTGAAGCCACATACCACCAAAATACTGCGGTGCTTTGACTGACATGAGCTGAGCCTTCTTTGTTAAAGCTCCTTGAATTGCAGACATGATCCAGTTAGGGAATAAAAATACAAAGCCGGAAACAAGGCCCATTCCTAATGATTCTTTAATAAATTTTCCCCAGCCGCCTTCCCAAAAACTTTGGGGGGTTTCTGTCGTTACGCTCTCACCCTTCTTTTCTAAAGCATCAGCATTCATTTCTTTAGTTGTGGCTATATCAGTTGCGTCGCTTGCATTTTTTACTTCAGGAGATGGATTTTCTGCTGCAGCGGACATCTCAACATCACGACCAGTGTCAGCAACTTCGCTCAATGCATTTGATTCAGCTAGTTCATTAAGTTGGGTTGCACTCGATTCCAATTGGTCGACTTCATTTTCCAACCCGGCTTGTAATTTTGTTGCATCAACGGGGATATCTTTTCCTGCTGCGTCAGAAAGAGTTTTAGAAAGATCTGCTGCCATGGTCTCTGCGGCTTCATTTATGGTTGTTTTTGCAGCATCGGTGGTTATGGTTTCATCACGCAAAGCTTCAAAGGTATCAGCAATCTTGCTTCCAAATTCTCCTCCAAGCTCAGTAATATCATCGAGCGCGGAGCCGGGAAGTTCAGCAAGTAAGCTTGCATTTTCTCCTAATGCATCGGGTAGACTTTTGGTTATGTCACCTGTTATATTGCTTGTAATTTCTCCGATAGCTGAGCTAGCGCCTTCGCCAAGTCCTTTTGAAATACCATCAGCAAGACCGGTTTCTAAAGCTTCCATCCCTAAACAAGATTGACCGAAAAATAATAGTATACCGATGAGGACGATTTTTGAGTGACTGAGCTTCATTCCAGTCTCCTTTTGATTTTTTTTGCAAAAGCACTGATACAGTTACTTTTACAATACTATATTTCAGTTTGAAAAATCAATGATTAGGCTATCTCGTCAGGCTCATCTTCACTTATATGGGCTTGAGGACGATACTTTATTGTGCCGTCTATGACCTTTTGAATAAAACGTCGCACTTTGTAGATATATTTCTCTGGGTTATTAAAATAGGAATCAAAGTGTACGCGGCCGTTGGTGATCCACATGCGTTTGTAACCCTTAGCGGCATCGTAGAGTTGTTTGACTGCAGATACGGGAACTTTTTCGTCGTTTCTGCAGATAATGAGCATCAGAGGGATCGAGATTTTTTGCATGGCAGCAATAGTGTCTACCGGCATGATACAGGTTTCAACTTGATGTACGTCAACTTTGGCTATTGTTTTTAATGCGGTTTTTAAGAATGATTGGACGTAGGCGTTATAGGCATATTTGTGCAAAAGAGCGCGACCTGGAAGGCCGAGATCATACCCGAAGAATGAAAATTTTAACCGTTCAATGGCCCGTCCAATAATATTAGTTGTTGATTCAAAGGGACAGTCCCAGATTGCCATTTCAAAGAGTGTTGGATCTTCTGACTGTGCCACGATTGATGACACTGCTCCCATGGAAAAACCATAGGCAACTCTCCTCGTTTTTTTAAGTTCTGGGTCAGATTTTACAAATTCAACGGCACCTTTGACATCAAATTTTTCATTGTGACCGAAGGAGCAACATTGGCCTTCTGCAATATCACCGTGTGCTCTAAAATCTATGGTGAGCGTATTGCAAGGTACGTTGTCGAAGGTGCCTCCAAAAAGCGTATTGCTTAAAAAGCGAATATCATTTTTGTTGCACATAAATCCGTGAAAGACTAACACCGTTGTTTTAGCTCCTGGTCTTCGAGTAAGAAATGCTCGTCGAGCGATCATTTTGTCTGAATGTTCGTTTTCTTTTGCAAAAAAAGTGATAACCTCATCCTTGCCCTGGAGGTACCGTTTTTTGCGATTAATCTTGGGGGCATACCGTTCAATGGGGCCTGAGTAGACGGGTGGTACATCAGAAAGTTGCATAGAAACTTTAAAAACAAACCAAAATCCCATTATGATGAGAGCCGTGATTACTATCAACATTGTACTTAACTTCATACCGCAATCCCTCCCCTAAATCCCTTCTTCCAATGAAAATGCAGTTGTTGTTTAAATACCTGATGCAACACCCGTTTATGTTTTGTCGGTTGCTTGTGTGGCGAACCAGGCAAGCTTGCCCATATCGTGTTAACTTTTTCAAACGCTAAATCGATATCTCCACTTTTTACGTGACAAAGTGCGCCTGCATCAATTAAAAGATAAACGGCTGCGCGTTCCTGGTTAAGAGGAGAAAAATCCTTTGCCTTAATAATGCCGGCAACTTTTGTCCAGATCTTTTGAGAAAATTGATATTTGCCCGCTGCGCTAGAGCACAATTGCTTGTTGTTATAATTGGCACAGACAATTAATCGAGGATGCCACGTATATTTTTTAAAAAGAATATGACCAAATATGGTTCGATAACCATTCTCGTGGAGTGTGCCCTCCGCATAGGCAATTGTGTCAAGAAAGGCTCGGACTGAGGGATGCCTCAAGTGCACCAGAAGCTGATCACGTGCAACAGTATGCTGACTACTTATTAAGCAGCCCATGAACAGTATGCAGATGATAATGCAGTGAAATTTCATGTCCTTTACCCCCAGCACCCAAATACAAATTATTATTCATGGTTATATTATACATTAAATTATTGCAGAACTGAATAATTTAATAAAAGAAATGATCCAAGGTGCTGAGCAGAGCGTTTATCGATACAACTATAGACATCACACTTTAAAAATAGATTAAAAACGGTAAACTGTTTGGCAAAAAGTGAGAGAGTAAAATGCCAAAACAGATATCTTTAACACAAAAGCAAATCGAAGAACTCAAAGAATTTTCAAAAAACAAAGAGACTAATTCGAAGGAATCGTTGCGTACTCAGGCGATTTTAATGCTTAATAAGAAACTCGATTTAGAACTTATAGAAGACCTCACCGAATTCAAGAGAAGCACAGTATTTGGATTGCGTAATAAATTCTTGAAAAAAGGAATAGAAGGCATCAGAGACAAGAACAAGAAGAAACCACGGGCGTTATTGACTAAAGGCGAGAGAGCGCAGGTTCTCGAAGCACTCAAAAATAATAGGCCTCGAGATTTTGGTTTTGAAGAAGATTATTGGACAACGTGGTCGCTGGGACACTTTATCCGTGAGCAATATGGCGTAAAATACAAGTCAAAAACCTCAATATATCTTATTTTTAAAGAAGCACGTTTTACATTTCACAAACCTGGAAAGGTTTATCGAAAACGCGATGAGCAACAAGTTCAAAAATGGAAAGCGGATGTTATGCCTATAATTGAAAATGCTTGGAAAGACGATAAAGTCGAGATTTTCGCTGCTGACGAGATGATTCTTTCCTCAGTCACAACATTTCAAAAGATTTGGCTACCTGCTAATGAATATCCCAAAATAGAGGTTACAAGCAAACGAGAAAATCGATCATTTTATGGATTTTTAAATATAAAAACTGGTCGCGAACATGCTTTCATCGCAGAAAAACAGAACATGTACATCTCGGTTGAGGTGTTAACACAGCTTAGAAGCCGATATCCGAAACGCAAACTGCTTTTGCTTTGGGATAATGCGGGGTGGCATCGAGGCTCAGCCGTTCAAGAATTTTTAGATCAAGATAAAAACATCAATGTGGTCCACTTTCCACCCTACGCCCCTGATGAAAATCCCCAAGAAAAAGTTTGGAAAGCCGCTCGCAAACATGTTTCACATAATCGTTTTATCGATAATATCAAGCAGGTCTCCAATGAGTTTGCCGAATTTTTAAATAACACTTTTTTTGAGTATTCTTTGTTAGGTTTTAAGTCTCAAAATTAGATGTGATGTCTATATGCTTTATTTATCTTTATTCGGAAGATGAGCTTTGTTTGCATTGCAAATTGGATTAAAGATCTGGTATTCTAGCTGTATAAGCAGAAATAGGAATATACGCCATGAGACTATCAAGATTTTCTGTGCTCTGTCTTTCCATAAGCTCGTTGCATTCGCAAGTTATCACTAACCTGACTAATGTGCCTACGATAATGTCAAAGCCAGTGCAATCACAACAATCGCCGGTAAAAGGGGCGGCATTGCCGTCTCCTGCTGCTGCCAATGATGTCCTTTTTGCTGCAATTAAAAGCAATGATAAAGCTCAACTGATCGCGGCGTTGAAAGCTGGTGCTGATGTCATGAGTAAAGATGCGGAGGGAAATACAACACTCAATGTCGCTTTGAATGGTATTGGTGGTAATCCGTCATTAGCTATCATCCCCGTTCTTTTAGAGGCTGGCGCAGATAGTAATGCCGTTGACAAGGATGGAAATCCTCCGCTCGTTAAAGCTGCCCAGAGTAGTGAGCCCTTTAAAATTTTTAGAATGATGCTTGCAACTAAATATAATGTCAACACGACAGCTCTGGATGCTAATGGCAATACCGCACTGATGATATTGTTAAAAAAAATTAATGATGGGGATAAAGTGACCGATCTGGTCAAGTGGGCGAATGCAGCATCGTTGCTTCTTGACCATGATAATTCATCAATTGACATACCCAATAATAATGCTGAGACACCATTGCATCTTGCTGTTTCGGGACAATCATGGGAATGGAATGGTCTTGGTGAAAAAATAATGGCAAAACACCCAAATGTTAATACTCAAGATCGTGATGGTGATACTCCTCTCATAAAAGCAATAAAAACGAACAATATAGGTGTTATTCCAAGCCTTGTTAAAGAACAAAGTATTAATCTTGATATTCCTGAGAAAACAGGAAAAACGGCTTTAGCTCTCGCCCAAAACGCTGAATTATCGGGAAAAAATCATGCATGCTCAAATGTGATGGTTCAACTTCTCTTGAGTGCTGGGGCAAAAGTACCCGATTTGTCGAGTGAGATTTTGCAAGCGGCAACTTTTAAGAACGGAAAAAAGGCTGTTGAACAGCTTGTAAATCAGGGAGTTTCAGTGAATACCAAAGATAGCGAAGGAAACACTCCTCTTATCCTTGCAGCCCAAGCTGGTAATGATGAGGTTGTTAGCTATCTCTTGGAGGTGCAAGGTCAATATCATGTGCAGCAAGCACCAAGGCTTTTTGATCCTGCACAACTAAAAGGATCGATTTGTTATACCTACAGTGCCGAGCAATTTGCTGAGATTGATAGCATTGACCCAACCATAAAGAATAATGCGGGAAATGATGCGCTTGCGGTTGCCAAAGGGGCTACCAAAAATCTGATTCAAAATTATTTTGACACGAAAAATCAATAATTGTTTTAGACAGCTTTCTTTTTTGGTACTAATACTTCAAGAGGTGCCACCATTTTTTTCACAAGGTTTTTTGCAATTTTCTGTGTTGGAAGAGAATCACTTTTTTGCAAGAATTGTGTTAACTGTCTTTTATTCATAACTTCACTTGTTCGACTAATGAGCTTGCCATCTTTAATTACGATGATCATCGGTATCATGGTAACATGAAATCGTTTTGCTAACGCATCAGATTTGCTGGTATCAACTTTTACGAATACAAATTTGTCTGCCAGTTTTGAAGCAACAGACTCGACAACTGGAATCATTTGCATGCAAGAAGGACAATAGGGCGCATAAAAATCAAGAACCAAAGGCAATTTTTCTGTTTTGGCGAGTTTTTCAAATTGTTCTGCGGTCTCTAATGATTGAAGGTGTGCTCGGGCGAGGTCTTTCTCTGTATCAAAGTACTCATGCTCCCATTGCTTAGCAACCACTTCATTAAACCCAAGATCACGTAAAAACCCTGCAGCATCAAGGGCAGCTTTAATGCCATCTCCCGATGCGATTCCTGCTTGACGATAACGATAGTCTGCCACATCTCCCGCTGCAAAGATTCCCTCTTTAGATGTATGTTGCAAGGGGTGTTTAAGTTGAATATACCCTTGCTCATCGCAGGTGATAAATGGTTTAAAGATCTCAGTGTTAGGTATATGGCCAATGGCTAAAAATACGCCATCAATGGCCAGGCGAGCACCATCGGATAAAAGAACTCCTGTAACATGTTCATCGCCAAGAATCTCTTTGACTTGCGTATCATAGCGAACAGCTATATTAGGATATCCTTTAATTCGGTCTTGCATAATAGCCGATGCACGCAATGCTTTACCTCGAACGAGCATGACGACCGACTTTGCCACTGCTGCAAGTTCCATAGCTTCTTCCGCGGCAGAATCCCCACCCCCTACTACAACAACATTCTTATCTTTATAAAACGGTGCATCGCACACAGCGCATGTGGTGACGCCTTTGCCCCAAAATTTTGTCTCGCCTTCAATGTTCAAACGCTTTGGTTTCGATCCGGTTGAGATAATAATCGAAAGCGCTTTTACTTCGTTGCCATCCTCGGTCCATAACCGGTAAGGCCAAGTCGTTAGATCTGCTTTTTCAATACCTTCAGGAACAAACTGTACGCCAAAGTTGAGTGCTTGTCTTTCTAATTTTTTCATAATATCAGGACCGAGCATAGTGCCCACACCAGGCCAATTTTCAACATAGGTCGTTTGCGTTAGCTGGCCACCAGGCATGCTTCCTTTGAACACTACCGTATAATAATTCATACGCGCCGCATATAATGCTGCACTTAAACCAGCTGGACCTGAACCTATAATTGCTACAGGAACTAAATTTTTTGATGCGGATATATTTTTAATGTCGATAATTTGATGTGGTAAATACCGTTTGAAGAGCCAAAAGAAGCCAAGTATACTGAGTGGAATAAGGAGTAAAAGAACAATGACATGGCGTTTAAGCATTACTATTCCTTTGTGAATGAGACCAGGAATTATATGATTACAGTATAACTCAGATTGTAAAAAAATGTCCAGGATGCGCATTTGCCCCATGATTTACCTATAAACCTCAAAACTTCCTTTTTTAACGTAAAATAAGAGAGACGGAGTGTAATTTAAATGCTATAATACTAATAGAAGGAATTAATCAAATATCTGAAAGGCTCGTCTATGAAGATCCATAGTAAATCTCTTTTTGCTTTTTCTTTGCTCGGATCGTTACTTTTGAATACCACATTTCAGACACAAGGTATAACATTCGTTCCTGATTCTATTCGGCAAAATGCATTAACACTAGCCTATGGTTGGTTGGGCTACAAAGTTATGTCTTTGAGCAAAGAGGCAGGAAAGAGAATTACAAATGACGTGCTTAAATTACCACAAGCAACAACGGCACATGCCATTGTTGCACAGGATATTAAGTTTGTAGCAAATACTGCTATTAAACAAGCATTGGCAAAAGGTATTGTTGCTCTACCATGGCTTGCGGCACAACCACCAGCCTTGCCTACGGCTCTACAAAAGTATATGACTCTTCAATTTTCTGATGCGAATAATAAAGATGCCTTTAATGGAAAGATTTTTGACTCAGGTAATAAAGCAGTTTCTCTTTACGAATTTTGGGAATATGCGCAAAAAACTCTTGCAGAAATAGAGAAGCTTCCACAAAAAGCTTCTGAGGTGGATGCCTATTTTTATAATTTTGCATTACGGTTTACGAAGGATCCCCATGCAGCTGCAATAGCAGCAAGTTATTTGATGGCCTCATTTATGACCTGTGTGATAACCAGACAACTTGGAAAGGCGTTTAATGAACATGTTTCGGGTTTCATGCCAGTTGTTGCAAAAGATCCACTCGACAAAATAATACCAACAACCGTTGGGATGCTGTTATCAAGTTTTTTTCAGGATTATCTCGTTGTTCCCACATTAGATAAAACATGTGAATATTTTGGTACTAATAATACAGAAATGAAAAATGTTGCAACTCAGGCCTACAAAGCTGGTAGCAAAGGACCATTTGCCATTGATTCATTTGTGGCGATTGGACATGGCATCTGCACATTTTCCCCTAAAACATGTGCGCATGGTTCAAGATTGGTGACTGCTGCGGCCATGACCTTTTGGAGAAATGTTAACCGTGAGCCACGACTACATTTAGATTAGTTAAAAACAAGTGCGGCCTTCAGTGAAATAGAGGCCGCACTTGTTTTTTGAAAGATTTCTTGCGAATTTAAGAATTATCAATCATTGCAAGACGTTCAGCATAATGATCTTTTTTAAAAGAGCATCCCAGCCAGCAGGTGATGATGTGCAGTGCTTGATCTTGCGTGAGATAATCGGCAGGTAACACCGCAATGTTGACGTTGTCATCCTCCTTAGAAGCGCAAGCAACCTGAGGGTTCCAAACAACAGCAGCGTGGACACCTTTAAAGCGATTTGCAGTAATTGCCATACCAGAACCGGTACCGCAGATAAGAATTCCTGCATCAACTTCGTGAGCTTGCATCGCCTTTGCAACCTTTTTTGCAAATATCGGATAATCTGTTCGTTCAGGAGAGTAGGTGCCGTAATCCACCCATTGGAGTGGGATGTTGTTGAGGGTAGTTAATGTTTTAAAGAATTCTTTTAAGACGTATCCGCGGTGATCAGCTCCCAGTGCGATATTCATAATTTCTCCGTCATGATGATTTTCTTGCAATGTAGCATGTTGCCTAAAAAGATTAAAAGAAGATTTTGTGACCCGTTAAAGTCGTGATAACCTAAGAGTGCTTTACTTATTGTTTTTTGAAGGAATGAATGATATGAAATTAATAAAGTTGCTTATGATAGCATTATGTTTTGTGAGCTCGAGTAAGCCTCAATCTCTGCATACAGGTAATCCCTATGCAGATGCCGCGCTCTATTGGGGCGTCGGAAACGTCTTTAATTACTGGGGCCATCATGCCGGAAAATACACAGGAGCTGATTATCTTCACCAGTATGGTGATGTCTTGGTACCGATTAGGCTCAATATTAAATATCTTATTAACGCTGTAGCCCGAGAATTTTTTGGTAATTACCTTAAATGGCTTCCCGAGGCGCCGCTTAATGACATTCCTGGTGCACTCAAAACATTGCCTGGCAATCAAGGAACCATGAGATCGAGAGCATGGGATGCGGGTCGAAATTTTTATACGTCCTATGAATGTGGCGCACAGCTTGTAGAGGCCTGGTATCTTTGGAGAGCAATTCGTGAGGAGGCGCACCAAGCTGCATTGCAGAAAGAGCAAGCAAAAAACCAGGATGGAGCTGAGGTGGCTGTTGATGGGGCTCCCGTATTTACTTTCGAAGATGCACGAATACTTTCTATTGCAGCATTATATTTTGTTGTTTCCAATCGATTGACTCATTGGCTTGCTATGCATTTTGCTACTGCAACAACCGACATGCTGGCCAGAAAAATTCATTGGACGACGCCCTATACCTTACCAAAGCCTGGAATGCCTTCAACCTCTGAGATGAGCGAAGTCAGCAAGCCTGGTGCTGAGACGCGCGCTATTTCTGTTTTTAAAATTGATCCTTATATGAATTTTCTTGAGGCGACGATGTGTACATGGATTACGCAGGTTGCTAATCCACGCATTCGATCTTATATGAAAAGTTTTCTTGAGATGTTCAATTTGTATGATGAAAAATATGATAAATTGTTTGAGCTTGCTTATAAGATTGGTGACAAGAGTGTTTGGGCTTACTACAGTGCACGAGCCCACGTAATTGCTGTGCAGCAATTCAGAAAAGATCCACGTGAAGCTGTTCACCCTAAATCAGAGTAACATGAAAATATCGCTGTTTCTTGCTCGACGCTTTATTATGCACACCTCAGAAAAAACCATGAGAACGATGATGATCATAGCGTTCCTGAGCATTATGTTAGGATCATTTGCCTTAGCGCTTGTTGCAGCAATTATGAATGGATTTGATACGCAAACGCAAAAAGCGATTCAAGGAATTCAACCGGATATTATTATGAATGCTGGTGGACGTGCGTTAAGTTTTGAGAAATTGAATTCGATACTGAACGCCTATCCTTTTGTTAAAGGAGTGAGTCCAAGCGCTCAAGGTCATGCGCTGATCAAGTCACCAGAAAGCGATGAAGTTTCTTCGCTTGTGGTGGTCATGGCCATTGATCCAGAAAAAGAAGTTTCCGTGAGTAAGCTTGAATCAATGATAAAATCTGATAAACCTGTATCGCTTGTTGATCTTTTGAAAGATGATCGTATTTTAATGGGGCAATCATTAGCGCAATCATTGGCAGTCAAAGAGGGTGATTTCACCACGTTTCTTTTCACGAATGATACTCATTCAACTGACAATATTATGCTTGAGCAACATAAAATGGCTGTCGGAGGAGTTTTTAAGACGGGGATTGATGACATTGATGCGCATGTGGTATTTGTTAATTTTCCTCTCTTTAAAACTCTTTTTCCTGACCAGGGGATCACCCAAATCGGAATGAAATTGCGTGATCAGAGGCTGCTTGATTCATCTGTTGCTACTCTTAAAGAACGATTTCCAACCTTGAATGTTTTTTCGTGGAAGGAACTTTATCCTGCAATCCTTTCAGCGCTCATTTTAGAAAAGTATGCCATGTTCTTTATCCTCGCTCTTATTACGTTAGTTGCAAGCATGAATATTGTGGCGCTGCTTTTTATGTATATAACAACAAAGAAAACAGAAATTGCGGTACTTAAAACGATGGGCTTTTCTTCTCGAGAATTGGTTTTCGTGTTTGTCATGATTGGTGTTGGTATATCGATGCTAGCTGCATGTATTGGACTGGTGGGAGCGATGGTTGCCAGTTATGTGCTTGAACGCTATCCTTTCATTGCATTGCCGGAAGTATATTATGTTTCTCACCTGCCGGCTCATATGGATGTGTCCATTGTTTTGGCAGTGCTTGCTTTGGTGCTTATTATTAGTTTTATTGCATCATATATTCCTGCACGAAGGGTGTATACGTTGGATGCTGCTGCCGTTTTAAAACAAATGGCGTGATTTATAAAAAGCGATGATTTGTATAAATGGGTTTTTGAAATGGAATAATTTTTTGTAGTTTTTCATTACGGACTGCGCGTCCAGCGCCAGGCGGCGACTCGTGCCGTCACCCCCTGGACCACCGGCACCGCGGTTCCTCGGCCCCCAATTGCCGCGTCAATTCACGGATGTCGAAGCTCTGGGCTTCTCCACCTGCTCAATGACGCTCAAGGGATTTTCTATTTATAAAAAAGATAATGAAATCGTTTGAGGTTACTGATAAATCAAACGAGTCTGTTGAGGATCGCCTGTGTGAGGCAATCCCGAGCATTCGAAGAATGCGAAGATGCCGAGTTTGATCCGTAGGGTTCCAAGGGCTTGCCCTGGCATGCGGGGTTGCCAGGGGGGGTCATGATACCCGCCCGCTGGTCGCTGGACGCGTTGTCCATAAAAAAAAACTGCAATTCATTTTTTCTGAAAGAGTGACTGACTTGGAAGTATTGGACGCCGGCCGCATAGGCCATTAAGCATTATTTTAGAAAACCTCACTTGGGGCTTGAAAACGCAATTAAATTATAATGTTTTTACTCCAAGAACGGTGAAGTGCCCTCAGAAAGAATAGAAAGATAATCAACATAATTATATCGCTTTGCCCTCTTTTTCCCCGTTACCTCTTTAAGAATACCGACCCTTACAAAGTCCTTAACCAAATGCGATGCTGTTGGGTAACTGACGTCAAACATGGTTTGTATATCAGATATGGTAAGAATTGGTGTGTAATAAAGTCTATTAAGTAACATAACCGCAAAAGGAGATGAGATTTTTTGCTGCCACAATAATTCTTGGTGTTCGTTATGTAATTCGAGAATTTTCTTTGTGTTATCAATAGCGGATTCAGAAGTTTGAATAACGCCATCGAGAAAAAAGGATATCCATTGCTCATAATTGCCAGAGTTTCTGACCATCATAAGACGGTCGTAATATTCTTGGCGGTTTTTTTTAAAGAAGTAACTCAAGTAAAGCAACGGTTTTTCAACAATTCCTTTCCAATAAAGATAAAGTGTTATTAACAATCGGCCAACTCTTCCATTGCCATCGAGAAATGGATGTATCGTTTCAAATTGGTAATGTATAAGGGCGCATTTAATGAGATCGGGAGTTTCCTGGTCATCATGCATATATTTTTCTAATGAAGTCATTGCATCAAGTGAAATATCGGCAGGTGGTGGTACAAACAACGCGCTTGCAATGGTTGAATTGGAAGCACCAATCCAATTTTGGGATCGTTTGAATTCGCCGGGAGTTTTTTCCTGCCCTCGTGTATCACGCAAAAGAATCGCATGAAGTTCACGAATCAAACGTACGCTCATGGGAATTTGCTTCAATCTTTGAATTCCAAAGTTTAATGCTTTGACATAGTTAACAACTTCTTCAACATCACCAATGTTGTTAACAGAAATACCGCTTTCAAATTCAAAAATGTCCTCGAGGGATGCCTGAGTTCCCTCAATTTGTGAGCTTAAGAGTGCTTCTTTTTTTACGTACATACTAATAAATAAGTCGGTATTGGGTAGGGTATAGGCAAGACCATCAAGGCGGGCTATTAAAAGTGAGGCTTTGGCAAGTTTTTGAGTCAATACCAAATCTATTTGAAGATTGGCATAAGAAGGCAAATCTGTTGGTATAAAAGCTTTATAACCCGCTAATTGCTTTATGTACGTGCCGCTTCTGCTCATAAAAGTGTCCTATTAAAGGTTTCTTGAATTAAATGACCCTATTATCATTGCTATTAAAGTATTCTTTAATAAGATAGCATAATTTGAAGGCTTGTTAAAGAATTCTTTAATAACCACGTATACGTTTAATCAACCCATGAGATAAAAAGGGTAAAAAAGGGGGATGTGCAGAGAGTTTGGGAATTTCAAATAAGAGTCTTTATATATGATGGGGGGGGTAGTATAAGAATGACTGCTTCTACGTTGAAGGAATGAGCAGGGGGGATACGTAGAAGCAGTCAAGTTTGTTAGTGGCAGGGGAACCATTTACGGCCACAATAATGACCGTGATGGACTTTGTCGGCTTTTTTCTTTAGACTCCGAACTCCCTTGCCTTCGCGACCTTGGCAAAAGTGGCACAACTTAGCCTTCTTTGATGTAGTTTCTGAAGATTTATCTTTTTTTTGCCTCATTCGCTTTCTCCAATCTTTTTCTATCTAACCTCAGTATAGTAAAATAAATTTTCTGATTGCAATACTTTTTAAAATAATTTTTATAATTAATTTCATGGATTTGAAAAAAGGGCTTGATTAAAGCACTTTTTAATTTTTTTGGCATTATGGTCGGATGATAAAATGGGGGGGCAGAGGGGGGTTATGGTCCATGAGTCTGGGCGTCGCTGATTGTAAAAAAATGGTGTATCCTATTGCTATCAGAAAAAGAACATATTAAGAGGCATTATGATCACCATAACATTAAGTAATAAGCAACTCCATGAAAATAAAGCACAAGGCTATGGTGTTTTATGCGAACAGGATGCCGTGCTTTCTAATCCCGTTGCGATGGCGCTTGAAACCTTCTACAAGCCGTTAAAAAGTAGTATAGAAGAAAGAAAATTTAAAGGAGCTTCAGGAGCACAACTTGTCGTGTCTGGTGACAACAAAGGAAAGAATGTCTACCTAATGTTTTATGGACTCGGGAAACTAGCTGGTTTGCCCCTAGAAGAAAAAATTGAGCGGTTTCGGCGGGCAGTCGGGTCTCTGATGCGTTCAGCTGAATCATTAGGAATAGCGGAGGTGGCATTAACATTTCCCCACCATGAAAAGTTTGATGTCTCAGCTTTTACTCTTGGATCAGAGATAGCTTCCATTGCTGAGATAGCAACGTATCATTTTGATAAATACATTACCGATGAGTCCCGCAAATACCCCCAAAATTATACCATAACACTTTGTATTTCTGATGATGTTGCTCAAGAATATAAAGTTGGGATAGAACAGGGCACTCATATTGGCTACGCTGTCAACCAGGCTCGGCATTGGACTGACCTTCCTGGTAATATGATTTCTCCCAAGGTAATGGCCGAAAGGGCAGAAAAAATTGCTAAAACGCATGATCTTTCTTGTAAAGTCTTTGGCAAGAAAGAAATTTTGGATATGGGTATGGGTGGAATTTATGCTGTGGGCAAAGGGTCGGCCGAGGAACCGCGTCTTGTTGTTATGGAATATAAAACAGATCATCCAAATGCACCGACGATTGCTCTTGTGGGCAAAGGTATTACCTTTGATACGGGTGGCCTTTGCATTAAGCCAGCTGCCTCTATGGAGACCATGAAAGATGATATGGCTGGCGCGGCGGTGGTAATCTCAACGATCGAATTGCTTGCTCATTTAAAACCTAAAATTAACGTTGTTGGACTTGCACCGTTGGCAGAAAATATGCCCAGTGGCACGGCGACTCGTCCTGGTGACATTATTCAATTTTATAATGGGGTAACTGCTGAAGTAAAAGATACTGATGCTGAAGGACGGCTTGTGCTTGCGGATGCTCTTTCTTATGCAGTAAAGCATTATAAACTTGATGCTATTATCGATATCGCAACATTAACTGGCGCTTGTGCAGCAGCCCTGGGCCACTTTTTTTGTGGACTTTTAAGCAAGCACGATGACTTGAGTAAGCATATTATTAAGTCTGGCCAGAGATCTGGCGATAGAACGTGGCGATTACCACTTCATGACGACTACAAGCCTGCTATTCGAAGTGACGTCGCGGATCTTTCTAATATAGGTACAATACGGTATAAAGGGGGGACCAT
Source organism: uncultured bacterium (assembly GCA_963699715.1). Classification (GTDB taxonomy): domain Bacteria; phylum Babelota; class Babeliae; order Babelales; family Babelaceae; genus CAVOUX01. The sequence continues at coordinate 185,509 of CAVOUX010000004.1, read as the reverse complement.
TACCGCCGCGTTTTTCCTAAAAAGCTTTGTTGGCGATGTGCCTTGGGCCCATCTCGATATTGCAGGAACAGCATTCAATGTTCCTGATATTAGTTATTACAGACCCGGTTCAAGTGGCTTTGGAGTCAGATTGTTTGCCGATCTTATTGTGAATTGGAAACAATAATCTGTTGTTTAGCCGTTTGCCTGAGGGATTCCAAGAAAAGTATATCTTGTGCAGTCAGACCATTTTGAGCTATCGAAATGAAGGTCTGATTTTTATAGCCCAAGCTTAATAGTAATTTTTTATCAGCTTCGGTCAAAGCTATTGGTTGTCTGGGGGGGAATTGCATAGCTGGAATCTGTGTGCTCAAGAAAATGCCTAAAAAAATTATGGCTTTTTTTACTGGTTTTTTCATAGCTTTCTCTCCTTTTTATAAAAAAAGAGTCAGTGCTAAAACGCTGACTCTTGCCTCATGTTCTATGTTAAGGGACTGCGAATAGGTTTTCCCGTTTTAGCCGGTTTAGCCTGAATTGTCTTTTTTGTTTTAAACCGATCAATAATATATTTAACAACATAACCAAGTCCAATCCCGGTACCACCGATGGCAATCCATTTTCCCAAACTCCTTCTTTGCTGTGGTTGAGGGGCTTTTTTGCCGCTTTGTGGTGTCAGTGGTAATTTTGCCTCTGCTTCTTCTTTTAAGCGATCGTCCGCTTGCGGGTTTGGAATTGGTGTAGGTGAGCCTCCGCTTGGGGTTGTCAAGGCATCTTGGAATTCGAACTCCGTATTCGTTGGTTTCTTAAGAGCGTCATAGTCAGCAATGAGTTTTTCAATTTCTGGTCTTTCCATCGCAAACGTGCGTGCTTGGATTGTTACCAATTCTGGGTTATTCCATTCTTCTGCCAGCATCTCTTTTACGGCATTCACTCTGTTTTCGACTATAGCTTTTTCAAAGGGGGTTAACTTCTGCACTTCAGGGCTCGTTTCAAGTTCCATAGCAGTAAGTTTTAGGCTGAGTAACGCTATGCTCAGTCCAATGGTTAAGATTCTTTTCATGTTTTTCGTCCTCTCAGGTATGGGTTGCAAACTGCTATCAACCATAAAATAATTTAATCAAAATTACCAGTCTCTCCGCAAGAATAAATGCATATGAAAAGTCGATTAATTTTTTTCAGAGGTAACACAGTTGATAATGACGCCAATCATGGCCATCCCACAAGTGAGCGCTGAATTGCCGTAACTAACAAAAGGCAATCCAATTCCTTTGGTTGGAAGCAAACTGGTAGCAACGCACATATTTATTAATGCTTGGATACTTGTCAATAACACAAATCCTAAGATGACATATGAGGAAAATGGATTTTTTAAAATTCCCGCCAATTTGAGGCCGCTATAAAGAAAAAGCAAATACAACATGATGAGTACTAATACACCAAGAAAGCCCGTTTCTTCAGCAATAATAGAAAAAATGAAGTCTGTGTGCTGCATAGGGAGATAAAAAAATTTTTGCTTAGAATTCCCAATGCCGACCCCCAAAATCCTCCCGAGCCAATGGCAATTAATGATTGAATGATTTGAAATCCTGCTCCTTGTGGATCTCGCCATGGATTTAAAAAAATTAAAATTCTGCGAAATCGGTAGGGTTTAAGATACACAAGTAATGCAGTAAGCGGAATTAATGGTATAATCGTTGCCAAAAGATGCTTTTGATTCACTTGAGCGATAAAAAAGAGTAGTAATGCCATGATGCAAATAGTGACTGTTTGTCCAAAATCAGGTTGTTTTAAAAATATAAGGGCGGATACACCAAGGATGCACAAAAAGGGAAGATAGCCATATATAAATGATTTTAATGAATATTGTTTTTTATCAAGGATATAGGCAAGATACAAGATAAGCGTGATTTTTAAAAGTTCGCTGGGCTGAAAAGCAAATCCAAATAATGATATCCATCGTCGCGAGCCATGAATGGTAACGCCAATATGTGGCACAAAGGTCAATGCCGTCAATAAAAGTGCTCCAATAAAGAAATAGGGTGAACCTTTTTTTATCCATTGCAAAGGGATCATTCTGCCAAGAATTAATCCTATGATTCCTACCATAAAGCCAAAGAACTGTTTAATAACAAAATAGTGAGGAATTCCCGTCCGTTCAAGGGCAAATATTGAACTTGATGAATAGATAAAAACAAACCCAATAACTATAAGGAGGGCTATAACAGTTAAAAAAACAAAAAGTGTTTTTGATGGTGCTTGATTCATTACTGCTCTCATTAAACTTGCTGCTCGTAACTTTAACGTGCTGTCGTCTCGAGGTCAAGATTTTGTCGACAACTTTCTTTTTTGATAATCAAAAATAAGTTGCATGAAGGCATTTCCGCGATCTTGATAATTTTTATAAAGATCATAACTTGCGCCAGCCGGCGAAAGAAGTATTTGGTCGTTGGTTTGTGCGTCCTTCATGGCAGCAGCGAATGCATCATCAAGTGTTTGATGCATTTGTGATGAAAGTTTATAACGATGGGCATAATCATGAAGTTGAGCAGCTTCGGCACCGAAAAAGTGAGCTTTTTTTATGGTGCTCGCAAGGGATTCAATCAACGGTTCTCGATTAACGCCTTTGCCCATCCCGCCCATGAGAATTATGACAGGACGAGTGCTCAGTTTGCTTACAGCAGCCATGGTGGCCTGAGGTACCGTTGATTTTGAATCATCATAAAAATCAATCCCTTCGATGCATGCAACATGGTGTAATCGATGTGCGGGAAGTTCAATCGGCAGGTTTTTCAGGTCAGGAATGTTGAGCTCAAGTATATCAAGAGCAGCAATAACGGTGAGCCAATTAAGTGGATAGGAATTTGTTGGCAGGTTGATGGGTATTCTTTTTTGTTGCCCCTCTGTTCAAAGATGATGGTGTGATCATTCTCAAAGTAGTAAGAATGCTCACTGTCAAAATGTGGCTTGGATTCAGAAAAGATACGAAGTTCCGCACGAGGGTTGCGTGCTTTTATGAGCGGGTAAAGATCCGCGTGAATAAGGGCTTTTTGATTTTTACTTTGATTCTTTATAAGCGCATATTTTGCATCAATGTACGCTTGCATGGTTCCATGTCTATCAAGATGATTTGGATACACATTGGTAATAACAGCAAGGTCGGGGGCAAGTTTTTTAGTTATATCCAGTTGAAAGCTTGATAACTCAAGGACTGTGTAGTCGGTTTTCATTTCTGCTAAGTCGAGCATACCAATACCGATATTACCTCCTGATGCCACAGACAACCCTGCAGAATTTAACAGATGTGATAAAAGATGGGTGACGGTTGTTTTTCCAAGAGTACCAGTTATGGCAATAAGAGGATTTTTATGTGCTTGCGCAAAGAGATCAACCTCACTTATCCATTTATGTTCATAATGAGTATAAGGGCGCAAATCAATTCCGGCACTCGGAATAATGAAGTCATATGAAGAGAGGAACTCATCAAGCTCTTTGATATCAAAAAGAGCGATCTCGTTTGCAGCGAGAAAAGCGCGCTCGCTTTCGTTCAGGGGACGTTTGTCATAGACACCAAGATTCTTGTATCCCTGAGCTAAAAAGTATCGAATAACCGAAGTTCCACCGACCCCTAAGCCCCATATCCCAATTTTTTTCATGATTTGTGCTGGTTAAAATTTTACGATATAGTATATCGCCAAAAAGCCAAAATTACCAGAAAATCAATATTTCACCCTTAACACCTGACAAAAAATATGAGATCTTCTAAAAGGAGATAGAATCTTTTTAGGAGAGAGTTGTGAGAAGAAAAGATGGCGGTGTGAGACACCTATCGGAAATAATTAATGATGATTTAGAAGGTCGTGATACAGGATTGAGCAAACCACAAGCGGCAGGACTCGCAGATATAGCAGCTGCTGTAATAGTAACACGTTCTATTAACACAAGTGAACTTGCAAATATATTGCCGCGTGAAGTAAAAAGCGATGAAGAGCGTTATCGATTTATCAATAGATGGCTGAGCAACAAGCATATCAATCCAATCAGAGTCATGCATGGTTTTATACCAGAGATCATGGAGTTGGTGAGTGCGCAGGGTCAGAAAGTTGTGCTTATGCTTGACCAAAGTAAAATAAGCGATGGGTTTGAATGCTTGATGGTTTCCTTACATATGAATGGAAGAGCAATGCCAGTAGCATGGCGTGTTATTGAAACTGAAGGAGAGATTGGATTCACTATCCAAAAGCAACTTCTTGAAGAAGTTGCAAAAATGCTGCCTTTAAAACTAAATGTTATATTGATGGCTGATCGATTCTATGGAACAGCTTCATTAATAGCTCTTTGCCAATCTTTAAAATGGGGATATCGTATCCGATTAAAAAATAATCTTATTCTTCATCACAAGGGTGGTGAGCTTGTTACCGGAGAACTTCTTAAGCTTGGTCTTCCTTCCCTTACTCAAGCTAAACTTAATTCAGGAAACGTTGTTACTAATATTGGTGTTATTCAGGAAGATGGTCATCCTGAACCATGGATCATCGCTATGGATGCAGTACCATCTGCAGCAAAAGCGTTGGACTATAGTCTTCGATGGGGAATCGAAGCTCTCTTCTCAGATCTTAAAACTCGAGGCTTTGGCATAACCAAAACACAGTTGCGTCATGCTGATCGCATTGAGCGCTTGATACTTGTATTGACTATCGCTTGTTTCTGGGCTGTCTCAACAGGTATGCAACCACGCGAATATAAAATACAGCCTTCAAAAAAAAAGAACTTAGAAGTCTAACTTCTCTCTTTAAATCAGGAATCAGAAAATTGATTCATGCTGTTTTGTTATTCGCTTCTATTACTGCTTTATGGATATTCTTAAAAAATGTCAGGTGTTAAGATATTTCACCGGATGCTTTCGCTCTTTTTTGCCATAGCTTTTTCTTGTCTTTTATATTCGTTAAAGAGCTGAATGACTAGAAAACCTGTCATGGCCATAATGGGAGTAGTAGCTGCAATTACACAAAATGGTGTCTGGCGCGATATAAACGTTTTGGGAATTTTAACTATAGAAAAAGTCGAATTCAGTGCGCTCATAAGAATTAGAAGAAATAATTTTGTAAATGGAGATGATAGAAAATCTGTCATAAAAGTCCCTGCCCGATAAAGCCCATAAAATTGTGTAAATTGGCCCGAGCATAAAAGCAGAAGAGGGCCATCAACCTTCGTGTTAAGATAATAACAACAACACAAACACCAAGGAAGAAAGCCCAATATGGATGGTACCAAGAGAACGAAGAGATGGCAAGAAGCATTGATCAATCAGGATGATTTTATGCGCGAGATGATCAATAAGATCTGCCAGGAAGTACTTGAAGCCGACTTTGACAAGTTTATAGGAGCTCAAGCATATGAGCGGACAGATTCCAGAAAAGGATACCGAAACGGCCACTACACAAGGCAGCTGAGCACACGGGTGGGCGCCTTGACACTGGCAGTGTGCCGCGATCGTGAAGGGGAGTTCCAGCCTGAGCTCTTTGACAGATACCAAAGAAGCGAAAAAGCATTGATGCTTGTGATAGCAGAGATGTACTTCAGGGGTGTGAGTACCCGCAAAGTGAATCATATCATGCAAGAGCTGAGTGGGACATCCATATCCAAAAGCCAGGTCAGTAGGCTGGTATGTCAGCTTGATCATGATCTGCAGGAATGGCGAGAGCGGCCACTCAACATATCATATCGATACTTGGTTATTGATGCGCGATATGAAAAAGTACGCGAGAATGGCTCTGTTATCAGTAAGGCAGTTGTGGTGGTGATTGGCATCACGCATGAAGGGATACGAGAAGTGATAGGTTGTTGGGTGGTCAACAGTGAATCATACGAGGCTTGGGATGATTGCTTTAAAGGACTGAAAGAAAGAGGTCTGACTGGGGTTGAGTATGTCGTGACTGATGATAACAAGGGGCTCCGCAAGGCGCTGGGAAAGTACTTCCAGGAAGTGAAACAACAACGGTGTCAGGTACACTTCATGCGCAACCTTATAGACAAGCTTGCCAAGGTTGATCAGCCACTTACCATAAGACTTATGCAAGACGTGTTTGCTGCTGAAACGAAAGAGGATGCAATGGCTCGGCTACAAAAAGTCTATGCGTTCTTACTCAGCAAGAGAAAAGAATCGGTAGTGCAATGGCTTGAAGAGAATGTTGAGGAAACATTGACCGTGGTTGAATTGCCACCTGAACATCGCAAAAAAATGAAGTCGACCAATATGCTGGAGCGGCTTAATCAAGAATTGAAAAGAAGGTCTCGGGTGGTGCGCATCTTCCCCAATGCGGATAGTTGCCTGAGGCTCTCGAGCGCGATATGTCAGGAAATATCAGAGAGTTGGGGCAATAGAAAGTATATTGATATGCATGTATGAGGTGACGATGCCGACACATAAATGAAACAGGATATGACACCCTTCGGGTGTGCTGTTGGTGCTTGCTTAAAAAGCTGCGCAACAACTCAACTAAATTGAAATCATTCCATGTCTTAAATCACGAAGTTGAAAGTACACAAAAATTGGGACTTGACTTCCCTGCCCCTGACTAAAGTTGAGATTAATTTGTTTTAATTCTTCTTAAAATAACACAAATTAAAAATAAATTCAAAATTGCCGGACAAAAGTTTTGCAACAGTGGTGTGAGCAAAATAACTCTTCATCTCGAGTTTTTGACATTTTTCCAAGGTAAGATTATCCCTATACGCTGGTAAATCTTTAAAACACATAGTTAATCTGTGCTACGAATCGAACATTACCTACAGGTCGAGCACGCTCAACCTTGCCAAATTCATTTGGCTTTCCCCATGAAGCATTGATATATTCAAGTTCAAAAGCAATAAGAAATGGTTGTTTTTCAAAAACCACGCGTGGAGAAATGCGAAAAAGTTGATCAATGTTTTGAGACACGCCAAGCAGTGCGTAAATGATCGGTTCTTTTGTTGTTGGATCGATATAAAGCTTTTTGAATGAGCCCAGGTTTTTTGCATAAGCTCCAAAAAGACCAATCCTAAAATGCTCTGTAAAAAAGTATGAACTATCAATCCAGAATGAAGCGGCTGCTGTGTTAGCATAGGTTTCTTGCTGAGTTACGGGGTTAATGGTTTTTATGCCAAAGCCACTTATAAGACCTTGATCATTTGCATTTTGGGCCCATATTCCTTTGAGTCTAATATTTGAATGATCAAAATCGACGCGCATATATGCTTCTGCAATGAAGCTATCAATATGTTCATGTACATCAAAATTTTTGGCGCTCACGAGCCGTGGTTTGAGTCTTTTGTAGTCGAATGCTGCTCCACAAAGATATGATTCTCCATAATAGCGTAGTTGCCCATGAAGATTAGGTATAACAGCATCTCTGATGTATTCCGGTGATTTTCCCAATGGTCCATTGCTCGCATAATCTCTCTGACCTGCCATAGCCAGAATGCAAGTTAGGTTATCAAACCGTTTGACCATGCGAAATTGAGGATCGCGTGCAATAGTTTCAAAAGGTGCACCGCCATTAAAACTGATAACATGGGGCCAACATTGTGGGACAACCAGAGGATGCCAAAACTGACCGAATAATACATAGCCATCCTTCCAACTTGCCATCCCAAAAGCATGCCTCACGTGAAGGCATCCTATTACTGAAGGATCTGATCCTCTAAAATCAGTTTCGATTGCTCCAAATGTTGATCCTGAGGTTATGTCCGGGCCGCGAATCAAAAGACCAAAAGTGGTTGGGGTAATTGACATGTGAAAGTGTGGATGGGTATTAATGTCTTCTCCATTTTTCCCAATAATGATGGGGGCGGGAAAAAGTGAGCCGAGTTCCTCAGATTGGCCGTAGACGACTCGTGAGTCCCAGATGGTGCCCATTTGGACGTCACCATAAGGACGAATGGTGTATTCATCTAATTCATGAGGTTCTACTTTTAATGAAAGGCCTGGGATACGTCCTCGCAACCCATCGGTTACCATGTGCTCCATGCTCGCATGCATGAGCGTTGGTATCAAGCAAAATAAAATAGCGTATCTTTTCATTTTTTGACTTTCAAAACACATAGTTTATCTGAGCAAGGAGCCGCACGTTATTGGCATTTTTTGCATGGATAACTTTTCCCCTCTCATTGGGATGCCCCCATGCCGTTTGTGTAAACTCAAGCTCAAAACTAATTAAAAACGGATTATGCTGGATAATATACCGGGGAGAAATTCGAAAAAGATCATCAATATTTTGAGATACGCCACTTAATGCATAAATAATGGGAAGCTTTGTCTTGGGATCGATAAACAATTTTTGCTGAGAACCAAGATTTTTTGCATATGCCACAAACAGGCCAAGTTGATACTTTTGTTCTTTATCAAAAAAGTAGGTGACGTCAAACCATCCAGACGCAGCAGCGGTGTTTGCATAGGTTCTTGCATCAGTGATGGGATTGACCGTTTTTACCCCAAATCCGCTAATAAGTCCAAGATCATTAGCATTTTGTCCCCAAATACCTTTCATTCGTAAGCTCAATGATTCCGTGACGTTAAGTTTTAAAAATGCTTGGGCCAGAAAGCTGTCAATGTGTTCATGCACATTGTAATGTTTGTTGCTTACCAGACGCGGTTTTAATCGCTTATAATCAAATGCAACGCCGCCAAAATAGCTGTCACCGATAAGATGTATCTGCGCGTCTATATTTGGAATGACGGCTCTTTCAATATAGAGCCGCGTTGGTCCAAATGGACCGTTACTGGTAAAATCAAATTGACTTGCGACGGATGCCATTATCTCAATGCCATCGAAGCGCTGAGTAAGACGTATTTGCGGATCGCGAGAAAATATTTCAAAAGGTGCACCACCGTTAAAGTTAACCACTCCCGGCCAGCACTGAGGGAGTGCAAGGGGGTGCCAGTATTGTCCCATCAACAAGGAGCCTTTTTGCCAATCAAGAAATGAAAAAAGATGACGCACATGCATGCAGCCGATAGATGATATTGATTCACCAAGAAAATCTGTTTCGAGGGTGGCAAACGTTTTTACCGAATCCCAGTTAGGTCCGCGTGCGAGCAGACCTATGGTTGATTGCGTTACGACCATTCGAAATTCAGGATGATCATTGATATCATGTCCCCGTGGATCGAGGACGATCGGTTTGGGGAAGAAGGTTCCCAGGACTTCATTGTCACCAAAGAGCTGCCGCGTGTCATATGAATTACTGAGCTGTGCGTAGCCATACGGAAGCAGATCATATTCTTTAATTTCCTGGGGTGTTATTTTTAAAGCAAGACCAGGAATTCTGCCGCGCAAGCCTTGATCTTTTTCTTGGGCGGACGCTGCTAAAGAGAACAAAAGAAACAGTATGATACAAAAAATCATTCGCGCTTTCATCTACATCACTTTTTTATTTCTGACTCATTAGAATATAAGGTTTGTGATGAAAGTCGAGGACTTTCAGCTTAACTTTTGATGAAAATAATGTTTATAAAAAGATGTTTTAATGGCTTGTGCGATCAGTTGTTGCTTATTCGGCCTACGCGGCCTGCGGCATCCGCTTTCACAAGGCAGTTTCGCCGGACAAGAGCGGGCCACCCCATTGCCTGTAATTCGGCTAATTATCTGCAATTGCCATAAATCAGTGTTTTTCGAATGGCCTGCGCGGCCAGCGGCAAGCGGGCGGGTATCATGACCCACCCCTTGCAACCCCACATGCCAGGGCAAGCCCTTGGAACCCTCGGCTCTGACTCGGCGTCTTCACATTCTTACGAATGTTCGGGACCTGCCTCACACAAAAGAGCCGCATCAGATTCCTTTGATTTATCAGTTACCTCGAATTATTTATTATTTTTTTTATTGAATAGAAAGTCCCTTGAGCGCATTTGAGCAGGTGGAGAAGCCCAGGGCTTCGACATCCGTGAATATGCGCGGTAGATAGGGGCCTCTCCTACGTTAAAACTTCGGAGGGTAGGCGAGGAACAGTGCCGGGCGAAGTCCGCCATAGTTTTAACGACGGCGGAGGTCTTGGGGATGGTGGCATGAACCGTCCCCGGGCGCTGGCCGCGAAGGCCTAGAATTTTAATGTTATAAAAAAAACGTTTTCATCTTATTTTTTATTGAGTAATTTCACAGTTTATTCAGAGTACTGATTAGTATGTTGCAATGTAACAAATGATAAGGAATTGTTGGTATGATCATACACAAATTCTGCAATGCAGCAATTTGAAGTACTCACGAGTTGATTCGTGTAGTGCTGGATAAGTGTTTTAATAACACCACCATGCGTGACAACAACAACTTTTTGTCCGCTATGATTCAATGCCATATTTTTCAAAGAAGTTTCGATCCTTTGCAAAATAGCGGCTTTTGTTTCAGCGTTGCTGACCACATGATATTTCCATCGTTCATGCAAATCGGGGTATTGAGAATTTAATTGTAATTCTAAGTCTGAATATTTTTGTTGATACTCATCGGCATACATACCTTCAGCATCTCCCATGAATGCTTCGCGCAATTGGGGATCAGTTATCGGTGTATGTGTGCCACATGTCGTCGAAATAGCTTGTGCAGTCGAGAAAGCACGTTGAAGATCAGAAGAGTAAACGGCATCAATAGCATGTTCGTTTGAAAGAAGTTCTGCAACATGAAGAGCTTGGTGTATTCCTTTTTGATTAAGAGGAATATCTGAATGCCCTTGGATTCTTCCCTGCTCATTCCAATCGGTTCTTCCGTGTCGAATAAGAAAAAAACGGGTTATAGTAGGATTTGTAAACGTAAAAGATGCAGAGATAAGTGATAAGAAAAGAATTGTTCTGTTCATTGAAAGTGCTCGCATTCCTCTTATGTGATAGAATTATAATATCACAAATAGAAAATAATTCAAGGGGCTTGAATCAAAGAACAGCTAATTTTTTAAGCTTTTTTCGTAATTCTCTAAAATTGGAATTTTTTAGCTGCACTCCAATGAATCCGCATGCGCGGGCGGCTCTTACGTTATCTGATTGATCATCGATCAGGATACATTCTTTTGGATCTAAGTTATATTTTTCTATCATAGCCTTATAAATACCGAGTTGCGGTTTTATGTAGTCTCCCGTTCCCGAGATATAGATATTTTCCGGTTTAAAATGTTTAAAAATGGGCGCATTTTGAGGGTTTTTGTAGAGATGTTCAAATGATTCTGAGTCCCAATTTGAGAGGACATAGAGTGTGTGAGCAGGTTTTCCGTGTGCATTTTTCTTCTGTGCGCAGTCTTTAAGCAGCTTTGGTGCTCTATACATCGGTCGCATGCATTCGGCGAATGCTCGTGGATTGAGCATCCAGTTGAGGAGTTTCTTGATGATACGTTTGTGTCGATCGCTAACGTAGTCGGGATATTTGTCTGCATTTTTTAAAGCAAGTATTAAGATTTCTTTGCTTGTTTTTTCCTTGGTGAACCAATGGCACATATAATTGGGCATGAGACGGCCTTCAGGTTCACAGGGCACACAGGCAATGTGATCTTCCTCGCCATCCATGAAAATATCGTATAAAGAGTCGTTGACGACATTGTATGAGAGGTCTCCGTGAATTAGGTACATTGCAATGCAATCGATAAGGCCTAGCTTTCGTGCAATTTTGAAATTGTTGGGTTCAATAAGAGTGAATCCAAGATCCCAAATGAGTACTTTGCCGCTTAATGAATGAGCAAAAAAGAGAAGAAAAAAAGTAATAGTTTTTAGACGCATGGCAACCTTTAAGCGAAAAAATGAGCGTGTCAAAAGCATAATGAAATTAAGGGGGAAAAATATAGATTTATTGTTTGTTGTGTATTTAACGTGCTCATATTCAGCAGTAAATTGCAAATGCACATGAGGTGGTCTCTGGAAGATTGCTATGGTTTCAGGAGATGCGGATTTGGAAAGAAAAAATTTTGTTATTTTTAGTGATGTTAGATCAATCAATTAATTGTTGCAGGAATCGCAACGCTTTATTATATTCGATTCCATGATTTATTTTTTAAGCATAATTTTTTAGGAACGTTTGTGAAAATATATGGAAGGTTAGCACTGGTGGCAAGTTTTGCAGTTGCCGGTATCATTGGTGCTTGTGGTGTGACTTATAATTTGCCAGACAATGAAGGTAATTCAGGTACAATAGCTTTTTCACCGGCAGGACAATTGCTTGCCGTAGGTAATAATGGCGACGGCAGTAGCAGTGTAACGATTTTTAAAGTGAACAATGGTGTTCTTGATGCTGGCACCCCCTATGATCTGAATTCTTTTGGTGCCGTCTTGTCATTTTCACCGGGGGAAGTTTGCTAGCAGTAGTATGCATGCAAGGAATATATGTATTTCAGGTTGAAGGCGGAAATCTAAGCAATCCTACGTTATACTCGCATTATCCGTTTTCTCCTTACGACGGGATATTTTCTCCCGATGGTGCGTATTTTGTAGCGATTGATAGAGGGGCAATGCAAGCGATCGTTCTTTCAGTTACAGGAAATATCTTTTCAAATCCGGTAGCTTATCCTTTGCCTTTAGCGCCATCGTCCATTGCTTTTTCATCTGACGGGTCTTATCTTGCTATAGGTGTTGATAATGAGCGACAATCTTTTTGTGAAATAGTAACCTTTAAATTTGATGGTGGCAGATTAGAAAATAACCAAACTTATTCGACTGGAACTTCCTCAGTAAATAAACTTGCATTTTCTCCAAACGGAAACTATCTTGCAGGTGTTGACCCTGTGGGCAGCAATATCATAATGTATCCATTTAGTAACGGTGCATTAGGTTCTGGTCAAACTTATTCGTTACCGAAAAAGTCTCCCTATGGACTGGCGTTTTCTCGCGACGGCGCATTGCTTGCTACCGCTGATTCAAGTGCGAATGATATATCGGTATTTAAGGTGGGAACGATATTAGAAAATCCTGCTTCATATCCAATGAACGTTAGTGTTCCGGTTGCCTTGGCTTTTTCTCCTAATGATGCATATTTAGCATGCGTCGGCGCTTATGGAACAGTGGCAATGTTTAATACCACAGCCTGGTGTTCGGAAGATTCTTGGCTTTAATTGCAAGCTTTTTAAATTACAATGCAGTTCAGTGTGTGTTCTTGGAAAAATTTCCAAAAGGATGGTGTTATGAAGTTTTTGTTTTATTGTGCATTATTTTTCACGGTAATAGTAAGGGGAATGGAACCGGAAAATAAAGTGATTTCTGCCCTTGCTCTGCATACAGCCGCTGCCCAAGGAGATATTGTTGCTGTTCAAAGGCTTTTGGACTCTGGTGCAGAGGTCAATGCTGTAAACGAATATGGCCAGACACCATTGCATTTGGCTGCTAAGAAAGGTGATGAAGGAGTAATGAGACTGCTGCTTGGAATACCTGGTATTGAGGTTAATTTTCCAGATGAGGAGGGAAGGACCTTTTTGTATCTTGCTGCCGAGAATGGTAATGAAAAAATGATAAAAGTATTGCTTAAGGTATCGGGAATCGATGTTAATGCATCGAATAAAGAAGGCAATTCTCCCTTAGGGATCGCTGTTGAAAAAGGTCATGAAGAAGTGGTAAGACTCTTGCTTAAAGCACCGGATATCAAAATTAATGCTGCAAACAAATATGGCGAGACACCATTGCACCGTGCTGCTGAAAAAGGTCATGTTGAAGTGGTGAAGTTGTTACTTAGAGCACCAGCTATTGCGGTTAATGTACCAACCAAAGAGGGCATGAAACCAGAGCATTGGTTTTTAGACGTAAATGGCATTGCGCCATTGCATTGTGCCGTTGAGAATGGTCATGTTGAGGTAGTGAAATTGTTACTTGCAGCACCTGGTATTGAGGTTAATCTACCAACCAAAAAGGGCAGTACACCTTTGCACCGGGCTGTTGCGAAGGATCAGGTTGAAGTGATGAAACTGTTGCTTGCAGCATCTGGTATTGAGGTTAATGCTCGTGATGAAGATGGCAGGACACCATTACACAGTGCTGGTGGTACTAATGCTGTGGCGAAGACGTTGCTTGCTACTTCTGGAATAAATGTTAATGCACAGGATAAAAAAGGCTGGACTCCTTTGCATTATGCTGCCTATAACGACAATGATGTTATAGAAACATTACTTGGTGTAGCAGAAATCGATGTTAACAGTGCAGATGTTGAAGGATTGACTTCCTTGCATTGTGCTGCTCAAAGCGGGCGTAAAACAGCGGTAAAAATGTTGACTGATGCGCCAAAAATAAATATTAATGCTCTTGATAAAAATGAGAGAACCCCCCTGCATAAGGCTGCTGAACACGGCCATGAGGCGGTGGTAAAGATATTGCTTTCTGCACCGGGAATAACCATTAATACGGTAGATAAAGAAGGATGGACGCCATTGCATTGGGCTTCTCGAAAAGGCTTTGCGCCAGTGGTGAAAGCATTGCTTTTTGCCTCGGGAATAGACTTTAATGCGAAAACAAGAAACGGAATGACAGCTTTGCACCTAGCTGCTGTATTATTTGGTCATAAAGAAGTGACAAAAGCATTACTTGCTGTACCAGAAATTAGCTTTAACATTCCCGATGAAAATGGAATGACACCGTTACATCTTGCTGTTCAAAATGGTCACAGAGGGGTGGTAAAGACTTTACTGAAAGCACCAGGTATAAGTGTTAATTCTATCACCAAGGCGGGATTAACGCCCCTAGATACTGCATTACAAAAAAAAATAAATATATTAATTGTTCAATACCTGTTACTCCATGGCGGCAAGTGTAAGTTTTATGAAAAAAAAGCGATCTTCCAAAATTTGTTTGGTGGGACTGCTGTAGTTAATCTTAATGATCGAGCACTTCAAGTATTACAAAAAATATTTGGCAATTACCCGTTAGTATTTGCATCCATATTGAATAATACTTTCGAGCTACAAAAAATGATAAGCAAGCGACAAGGCAAAAAAGAGATTAATCAGGCATTGTGCTATGCTATTGGTCAAGGTCATCTTGAATCTGTGGAATGTCTCGTAGATGCACTTGAGGAAATAACCCAAGAAATTTTTGTTCATCTTCGCGTGGTGCTGAGGAATGAGTTAACGCAAGAACAAAAAAAGATATATGAGCAGATAGGGTCATTGCTGAATCAATCAGCAAAAAAAAGAGAATTGTGTACGATATGCCAGGCCCAACTCGGGAGTAAAAAACAGATAATCCTTGCCTGTTGTCATGCATTTCATAAGGAATGCATTGAACCATGGTTGAAAATGAAAAATGAATGTCCCGGCTGTCGATGTTCTGTCGAGGAGATTGATATCAAAGCGATTGATTATCGATTGTTCATTGCAATAGGACAAGATAAATTTTCTGATATAGAGGCATTGTTACTGCAAGGAGCGCATCCTTTTGCTGAACATGGAGGCATGACAGCATTCACCTTTGCTGCATTGCTTGGAAGAGCTGATGTGGTGAGGATGATGTTGGAATATGCGGAGATAAATCCCATAAAGGATTTGCAAGAATGTTTATCAGCGGTGATCCAAGAAATACTTAAATCAGATGAAAAAAAATATTATGATGTGTTAGGTGCATTACTTGAAGCGGGCGCGATTGTTGATCCCACAAATGGATCTCATGTAAAAGTGATAGATCGAATGTTTGCAGGAAATCCATTTGCATTAGGTGCTGTATGGGGCAATATACCTGAAATGGGTGCATTAATTAATGCGCAATCAAATAGTATGATGGTGAAGTCAGCTTTACGATATGCTATTGGTCAGGGGCATGCGATTATTGTTAACATTATATTGCAGCAGTTTAGAAATTTTGAAAGAAAGTTTATTGAAGAGCTTTTGGAGCATGCGAAAGTACTTTTTGAAAGATGTCTAATACCCGAGTATAAAAATCGTTATAATGAGATCATTAGAATTATGCATGTAGAAAAAGAAAAGCAGATTGTGCATTTTTCAGTAAGTTCGCTGCCGTCGCTAAGAGACTTATGAAATTTTCAAATATCAAGCTCGTTTTTTTAAGGAATGATTGGTCATGAAACTACATTTTTTTCTCCTCATAACAGGTATATATTCTCTGAATGGAATGGATGGTTTATTCCGAAAGTTTCATCAGCCAAAGAAAGAGAAAGCGAGCTCACAAAAAGTTGAGCCGGCAAAAAAAACAAACAGTCTTCACGTTGCCGCGCAATCTGGAAACCTTGAAGAGTTAAAGAAATCCCTAGCCAGTGGCATTGATATCAATAGCCAGGATGAATCAGAAAATACCGCTCTTCACCTTGCCATCGGTAATAAACATACGCTTATTGTTGATGAATTGTTAAGCCGTGGTGCAGACGTCAATAAAAAGGGAAAATATAGAGAAACGCCACTTTATATCGCGGCTGAAAAAAATCTTTTACCGATTGTCAAAAAATTAATTGGACGACGAGTTGATATCAATGCTCAAAATATTGGTCAAAATACAGCTCTTCATATCGCCGTTCGGTTTTGTCATACAGAAATTGTTAACGAATTGCTTGCTCATAGAGCTAACCCTAACATAGCGGGCAAAAATGATATCTCACCACTGCACAGTGCTATTGAAAAAATTCGTGACGAAACAAAAAGACTAGAGATCGTAAAAATATTGCTTGGCAATCACGCTGATGTTGATGCCCAGGATTATCACAAGGAAACACCGGTCCATTATGCCTGCGATGGGCGCGATGTTGCTGTTCTTCAAGCATTATTAGAGCATGGTGCAAATGTGAATGCTCACGACAGAATGGGAACCGTTCCCTATAAGCGAGCAGAAGGAAGCACAGGCTGTCAGGTTCTCTTGCTCATGTACGGGGCAGTGGTGGGTGAAAATCAACTTTCTGATCAAGAGATCATAGCCAAGCGATTAGAGTGTGACGATGAGGGGTTATATGTGGGATTTATGATTTCTCTTGGCCAGCGTGATGTGGAAATTGTCAAAGGGCTACTTGATGCGGTCATTAAACGTCTTGGTGCGCCAGTGATCAAAAAAGGATGTGGCCATGTTTCTATGTTGCTTACAAGATCTTGGGTGAAGGAAGAACATAAAAAGAAGTATGAAGAAATTAAGAAGCTCTTGGAAAGCCAAAAAACGTTATCACCAGGCGCAGAAGCTACTTTGGCTCTCGTTGAGGCGATCAAAAAAAATGATGTGAAGCACGTAAGAAAAGCAATTCATGAGGGTGCTGATGTTAATGCTAAACTTGTGGATGACGACGATAATTCAGTGCCATTACTCGACGTGGTTGTAGCGAATGGCAAACTTGAAATAGCAAAAGAATTATTGGCAAATGGAGCTCAAATCGATGCTCCTGGGACTCATGGTAAGCTTGCGCCCTTGCATACAGCTGTTTTCAAGGGAGATTTTGAAATGGTGAAAGAGCTGCTCAAACACAAGCCCAGTATCAATGCGCTGGCTATCGGCGGCCGTACTCCTTTATTCATTGCTATTATGAAAGATGCTACCGCTATTGCAAAAGAACTGCTTTTGCATAATGCAGATCCTAACCTCATTACGGACGAACATGTAAGTCCTCTTCATCTCGCTGCTGAAAGTGGCGATGTTGAAATGGTTGAGTTATTGCTTACTTACAAAGCAAATGTCAATGCAAAAATAACAGAACGTGCCACACCTCTTCATATTGCATCACAAAATGGACATGCGTCTGTTGTAAGAATATTATTGCGTCATAATGCGGACATGAATGTTATCGTTAACGAGATGAATGCACTTATTTGTGCCATTAAAAATGGTCACCTGGATGTTGTGGCGGAATTTATTAAAAGTGGTGTTGATATCAATATTCCTATTCAAAATGACTTGAGCCCCTTTAATTTTGCAATAGGTCTTGGCAGGATTGAAATAGTGCAGCTTATGTTAGCACATGGTGCAGCAGTTAATACCAATAATCCTTTTTTAAAGCCTCCCCTCCTTCTTGCAGCAATAAATGGTCAATATGATGTGGCTCATTTGCTTTTAAGTAAGGGAGCTCGTGTTGATGCACAAATGCCTTCCCAGAAACTGAATGCGCTTCATCTGGCTGCCTATGAAGGACATGCTCCTCTTGTTAAGCTGCTTCTTGAAAATGGAGCAGCTGTAGATGCTTCTGCTCTGGAGCAAACGGCGCTGCATCTTGCATCAGGAAAAGGATATGAGGAGGTTGTCAAAGTCTTACTTTCTCATCGCGCAAAGGTTGATGTGCAAGACAATGATAATGACACTCCTTTGCATTATGCTGCCCGTGAAAATCAGGCTGCGGTGATAAAACAATTACTTTCATACGGTGCTTGTTTTACAATGCGCAACAAAGAACAGCGAACTCCGCTTCATGAAGCAGCTCTCAAGGGGAATAAAGATGCTGTTGCAGAATTACTTAAACCCGATGATGTGATAGCTTCACCCTTATTGAACGAAGTGTCATCTCAGGTGCAGGCATTATTAACTAATGCATCACTTTCTTCCGAGGAGAAAGCGCGCTACGCCGTCATTTCTACTTTTTTAGGAATTAGGCGTTATCCCCCGCCTGGTGTTCAACCTTATCCTGCGCCCCTTCAACTTTATCCTCCGCCTGCTCAACCGTATCCATCATCCGTTCAACCTTATCCGTCACCAAGTCAACTTTATCCGCCAGTTCAATCCTATCCATCGCCCGCTAAACCTTATTCCTCGGCTCCTCAACCACGTTTTCACAAGCCGTTACCACCAGTGCCCGTCAAGGCAAAGTCTCAGCCACCGGTGCCTGGTCTTATACAAGCAATTCGAAATAATGATAATAATGCGGTCCGGCAGTTATTAGAACGCGGTGTGGATGTGAATGAGCGTGATAGTCGTCAATTGACAGCTCTTCATGAAGCGGCAGAGAAAGGATGCCTTGGAATAGTAAGAAACCTGCTTGATGTTGGTGCGGATGTTAATGCTCTTGATGTTGATGCACATTCTCCCTTGTATTATGCCCTTAAAGTCGAAAATTTAGCAATGGTGCATGCATTATTGGCATCCAAGCGTGCAATTTCTTCTTCAATTTTGCATGACGTGCTGGATTATCTTGAACAATTGCTTACTGCGCAAGAACTTACTACACAGCAAAAAATGAATTACGGGGCCATGAAGCGGGCTATTGAAGCTGCTGATCTTGTTTTGCCTCTTAATACTGTGCCTCAGGTCGCAAATGCAACACATTCGCCACGGTGGGAAGGATTTGAGTTTTTTGAAATTGTGCCAAAAGGAAGTTAACCTTTCTTTATCGAACGGCTGATCTCTTAATTCTTTGAGCTGGTCTTGGATTTTTTTTGACGTTGAAAAGATTTGCTAACGTCTCAGTCGATTTTAAAATGACAGAATTTTAAAGCATGATAAAAGATCGAAATGTGAGCTTTTAAAAATTTTGTCGACAAAATGTGTTTTTGTCGATATAGTAGAATTTGATAAACTTATAGCGCAGGACGATTATGGGCAAAAAAGTACAATTTACCCCCGACAGCACTCTGTCTCAACAATGTTTTGAGCGCCTCCAGAGCGAAATTATTAATGGAATCTTAAAACCTGGTGAAAAATTAAAGGTTGGGCCCATTAAAGAGCGGTTTTCTATTGGGCAAAGTCCCGTTCGTGAAGCATTATCCCGGCTTGTTGCGTTTGGGCTTGTCGAAGCTGAAGATAATAAAGGATTTCGTGTTGCAGCGATCTCGGAAGAAGATATACGTGATATCTATAGCACATTTACGCGAATCGAAAATATGGCACTAGCTCTTGCTCTGGAGAAGGGGGATGATGCTTGGCAAGCTTCTATTGTTGCTACACTTCATAAACTTTCATTGGTGGAAAATAAAAAGACATTGGATTTGTATGCCGTGTGGGCAGAGCGAAATTATGATTTTCACGTTGCTTTGATTTCGGGATGTAATTCACCAACGCTTCTTGAAATTCGACGCATCTTGTATATGAAATTTGATCGTTATTGTCGCATGGCCTACCAAATTACCAAAGATGAATTATCGGTAAACCATGAAGAACATAAAAAGTTAGCTGAGGCTGCCTTGCAACGAGATAAGCAAAAAGCACATGCATTAATGACCTATCACATAAATGGTGCGATTGAAGATGTTGTTAACAAGTTTCGCGAGAATAAGCTTATTTGAAGGGTAATCCGATGAATCACAAAAATGCTCTTTTAGAATTGTTATCTTATACTGACGTGGGTAAAGGAAAAGTAATCTTTGCTTCGATCTGTTCGATGATTAATAAGCTTTGTGATATTGTTCCTGAAATCCTTATTGGTATATCAATCGACGTTATTGTAAATCAAAATCATTCAATAATTGCACGGTTAGGAATTGTTAATCCCTTTCATCAGCTCTACCTTGTTGGTGGTTTAACAGCTTTATTATGGATTTTAGAATCTGTTTTTGAATATTTTTATTCGATTACCTGGCGTAGTCTTGCTCAAGATGTTCAACATGATCTTCGGTTAAAAACGTACGCGACGCTTCAGAACCTTGATCTTGCTTATTTTGAGGATAAGACTACTGGCGGTTTGTTAAACACGCTTCAAGATGATATCAATCAATTGGAACAGTTTTTGGTTCAGGGGCCTAATGAAATAATTCAGTTGACGGTTAATATTATTGTTATGGGTATATTGTTCCTCTCTTTATCACCGGTGTTGGCATTCGTTGCAATGCTCCCTATACCTTTTGTGATTGGCGTTGCTTATTATTTTCAGCATCGATTAGCAGCTTTATACGAAGTTGTCCGCCAAACCTCAAGCGATGTAGCCAGTCATCTTGCCTATCGTCTTCAAGGAATTGCTACTATTAAAAGTTATATAACTGAATCACATGAACAAGATCTTTTAGAAAAGGAAAGCAATCTTTATAAAGATGCAAATCGTAAGGCAAACAGAGTAACTGCAGAATATATCCCTACAGTTCGTATGGCAATCATGGTTGGGTTTATAATGTCGTTGGTGGTGGGTGGGATATATGCTTTGCAGGGGAAAATTCCCATCAATTGGTATGCAGCTTTGGTTTTCTTAACCCAGCGGTTTTTATGGCCATTTACCTCGTTGACGATAATTACCGATATGTATGAAAAATCGCTGGCTTGCGCTATGCGTGTGCTAACTATTCTTTCATGTTCCCCTCAGATTCATGACGGTACTGATTGTCTTGACTTATCTACTCTCGAAGGAAAAATTACCTTTAAGGACATTTCATTTACCTACTCAAATGGTATGCAGATATTTAAAACCATTAATTTCGAAATTCCCGCGAGAAAGACTGTTGCCTTTGTGGGTACCACTGGGTCTGGAAAAAGCACTATTGTTAAATTGCTCTTGCGATTTTATGATCCAGATAGTGGTGTTATTGAAATTGATGGCCATGCAATTAATGAACTAAAACTTAACGATTTACGTGCATCAATTGGGTTCGTGAGTCAGGAAGTCTATTTGAATGAAGGTACGATTGCTGATAACATTTCCTATGGAACGTTCAGCGCATCGCGCGAGGCGATAATTGAGGCTGCAAAAATGGCGCAGGGACATGATTTTATTATGCGATTGCCAGAAGGGTATGATACGATCATACAAGAGCATGGCAAAAATCTTTCGGGTGGCCAACGTCAGCGCATCTCAATCGCGCGTGCTATCCTTAAAAAATCACCAATTTTGATTTTTGATGAAGCAACCTCTGCGATTGATAATGAAACTGAAGCGGCTATTCAGCAATCAATGACCAAGCTCAAAGCTGGCCACACGATTGTCATCATTGCTCATCGTATGTCAATGGTTCGTGCTGCAGATATTATTTTTGTACTTGAAAAAGGCATTATTGTTGAGTCAGGAAATCACAAGGTGTTGTTAGAGAAACAGGGTGCTTATACACAGTTAAGAAATGCTGAATTGGGCTGAATAATAAGATACAGAGGCGCCCTTATAATTTTAATTGTGCGAGTGTAAATTTAGTTCGCTCAACCAGAGGCATAGAGGGAATACGTATGAGTTCACAATCAAATTTTGTATAGTATTTGTGCAAAAGCAACTCGAGATTAAAGAGCATGGACGAGCTTTTTGGGGGTGATATGAAAGAAATGATGACAAATTTCTGGTTTCCATACTACAACCTAACGGGTAAATGGACCGCTCCTTGTCTTTTTAAGTGTAATCAAGGATACGAAAATATCAATATTTTGCTTGAATTATTATCAAGCCTGGGGCAACCGCCAATGTATGGTAAGATGGCAAAAGTGGAGGAGTGCATGCAAGCACTCCCCCTGAATATGGGTTATTGAACTCTGACGTTGACACTGAATGATGAAGTGTCAGTTGGATGGGAATGAGAAAGGCGCATGGCAGTAGCGCTGATGAAAGTTCCTTTTTTTACTTGTGATACTGTGGTTTTAAAGGGCGCAGTTCCCGCGCTGTTGGTTTTGATGGTGGTATTGGTGGATTGGTTAATAAGAGCAATACCATTGCCTTAATGTTTTGGTTTTAATTGGGTAGCTTGAATGCCCCAGCCATTATAAACAGCAGCCCACTCGCCCGTGCTCCAGATATCAAGGTCATTGCTTGGATCCGGGCAGAGTGATGATTCGTATCTCCCCAACGTCGACCAATATTTGCATTGCTAGGAACAACCAAGGGCCCATAATTATAGGGATTGCCTGGGTGAAATACTGCTCCCTTTTGAAACTAAGTGCATGTTAACTATAAAATGATGAATTTTAAAAAAGCAAGTGTATTGAAGAAGAGAATTAATAGTGAAATTTTTTTAACGATATTGATTCATTTGCGTGTAATTCATCAATTCGCTTACCACTGAATCATGCAATGGCTAATTGAGGCTGTCTTGAGATAAAAGTTCTAGCGGCATCAAACAATGGGGCGAGTCTGCCATTTTCTTATACGCAAAAACCAGATTCTTTGCAAAAACCTGTCGTCGGATATAACGTATCAATAACTAATGCTGGTGGCTTGGTGGTTCAGTGCGCTGGGACATATGGTAACATCATTCCACCAGGACCTCAGATTCTTATGCCGAGTGAGATAACTTATGTGGTAAAGCCCCAGCAGCGGAAACTCTGCAAAAATACCGTTATTGATTCTGGATTGACTAACACCACTCAATTTACTGGTGTCCAAGCTCATACTCAGTTACGGGACAGTCACGTTAACGATGCTTTTGATGGTGTTTGTGCATGGGCTTGGACCAGTAACGCAAACATACGCGATAAAGCCAATGGCACTCTCAATGTATTTGTTGCGATTGGTGAAGTGGAAAAGAATGGAAAACTTAAGGTAGGTAAGCCGATACAGCTCACTCATCTAGAGCCGGGATTATTTGTCTGGGATACCGCAGTGGCTATTAATCGAACTAACAAAAAGAATATCGTCGTTTCATGGTCACTCCTTAATGCTCCTGGGGGGCCCCATAGAGCAGTATCATTTGATGGTGGCGCAACATGGCCGATCAACGGACCAACTAACATCCAACCAACGGGCAACCCAAGTGGAGCCGGAGACAATCGTGGTGTTTTGCCAGATAAGTTTGGAAACATCTGGTATTCAACAACTAACTTCTTTGATAAACATGGCCATATTATTAACCAAGTGACATTCTGGATGAGTACCAATGGAGGCAAAACCTTTTCTGTTGCTTACACGGCTCCGCTACCAGCCAATATTCCGTCTGAAATGTATGATTTCCCACAATATTGTTTTGGAGGGGATGAGTTTGGCAACTACGGTCTTTGGTTTGTGGCAGATTACGTAAACCTTGTGACTGGTGATACATGTCCCGCATTTGGTTTTATTCCCATCAAAGGCCATGGATCACT
This sequence comes from uncultured bacterium, assembly GCA_963699715.1. Classification (GTDB taxonomy): domain Bacteria; phylum Babelota; class Babeliae; order Babelales; family Babelaceae; genus CAVOUX01. The sequence goes on along the minus strand of CAVOUX010000004.1, from coordinate 161,715 downwards.
AGGTAAGCCGTCCTTTGTGAAATTAAAGGGTTTATCAAATGTCAATAATATTCAATGTATAACAGCTGCATTGGATGGAAGGGTGTGGACATTTGGTTATCCTTCAGGACCTGTGCCAACCGTCTTGGCGGCTCCCGGTTCAGGCATTGCTCCCGTGAGAACAAGTTTCAAATCTCCTGGTCCTCTTGATCAGAATTATGCGGGGCCTTGGGATTTTGCTATCGTTAATCTTTTATCTGCCACTGTTTCCATTCCTGCCTTTGCACCCCCACTTTCTCAACCACAGTTTGGGTATTTTAATTCTGCCCAAACAAACATTTATGATGAGAAGCGAAAAGCTCTTTATCAAGTGACTCTAGGTAATTTCCCTGATTTCTCGCAAAATATGAGATTGTATTTTAGTATTTCACGGGATAACGGGCAAACATGGTCAGATCCCATCGATATTTCAACAACTGATTTTGCCAATCGCGGACTTCAATCAATGGCATTAGATCCGGTAACAGGCGATCTCGTTTTTGGTTGGTATGATGGCCGCAATGATCGAACATATAAATCGGTTCAATATTTTGGGGCAGTAATACCGGCAAAGAAGCTCGATAAATTGGTTAAGCGCATTCCGCTTTCAAATCCGCGTTACAAAATACCCTCAGCTGCTACTGCGCATGTGCCACTCGATAATGGAGCGATGGATAAAGGAAGAATTTTAATGGTCAGAGAACGGCTGAGAAAGAAGTTTGGTATTGATTTAAAATGATACAAACTATTAAGAAATTTTAAAAACACAAGGCACTCGTTGAAAAGCCCATGGGGTATTCATATACGTCATGGGCTTTTTTGAGAGCGTTACGGTACCCGGACCTTCATTGTTGAAAATAGAATTTTCTAAAAGAGCATTATCCACTGTGATCAGGAATATTTTTGCCAATGATGAGACAATTTTATTAATTAAATTTTTAAGCTTATCTATTGACTCTGTCATCACGTTATTTATAATTGATTTAATTGTCTTTAATATATTTCAATGGAGTAATATGTATCGTTTTTCTATGCAAATGATTCTCTGTGGTCTGTTTTTTGTCACACCCGTTATTCACTCGATGGAGTTGCCATCGCAAGAAATGATGCCAATACCACTCAACGAAGCAAATGTGCAAATGAATGGAAATATCGGCGAAAATTTAGTAAATGCAACAGCTCCTCTGGGCGATCAAAATGCTTTGTATGAGGCAGCAATTGCGGGAAACGTGCAAGGAGTTACCGCGTTGCTTCAAAATTATCGTTTTGACGTGAATGCTCCAGCTTCCAACTATGAAGGGTTTACTCCTTTATATGCAGCTGCTCAACAGGGACATGAAGAAGTTGTACGTGTATTGATTGGCGTACCAGGGATTCGTATAAATCAGCGATATAGGGATAGTTATACCCCCTTGCATACAGCTGCCGATTTCGGCCGTGAAAATATAGTCAGGCTATTATTAACTGCTAGCGGCATTGAAGGAAATTCTCTTTCACCTGCATCTGAGACACCTTTGTATTTCGCTGCAAAGGCGGGACATGCACCGGTGGTAAAAGCCATTCTTGAACGTGCGGCAGTAATGCTCAACCCAACTGTATCGCATTATATCGAATGCGCTCCGGTGCCGCCTCCATCGACAGAAGAAATTTCATTGAATGGAGTTCAAAGAAAATCAGCCGGTTCCTACGATCGAAATTCATTATATGAGGCTGTGCGTACGGAAAATATAGAAGAAGTTAAGTCTTTGCTCAAATCACCGGGAATCGATGTTAATGCTCAAATCATAGATGGGATGACTGCTTTGTATACTGCAGCGTATTATGGCTACGATGCGATTGTGCAGTTGCTACTTATTGCTCCCGGAATTGACATAAATATTGCATGCAAAGAGGGTTATACTCCTTTACATGCTGCGGCAGCTAACGGGCATGAAAATGTCGTCCGGATGTTGATTGCTGTTCCACATATTAAAATAAATGCGCGTACTTCTGAATTGAAAACGGCTCTGACTTTGGCAGCACTACATAAACGTGAGGGTGTGGTAAAGCTTCTCGTGGCCAATGATGCAATTATTCTTGATCAAGTTTCTTCAACAGATGAAATTGCTGTGCAAGCACAAGAACTTATATTACGTTTTTTTAATTCAGCCCGCCGTATGTGGCCAGTTTCCGTTTCCCGAATGCCAACGCCATTGCACGCGGCCATTACTCATGGACATGATGCGGTGGTGAAGTTGCTTTTGAGAAGGTATGGTATTAACGTTAATATTCTAAATGAGAAAGATGAGCTTCCTCTTTATATTGCTCTCAATCAAAATCCATTGAATGTGCCGATGATTCAGGAATTACTTTATCATGGATGCATCGTTGACATTAATCATGGTATCATTGATATCTTGCGTAAAGTATTTGGTGATAATCCACTCATTATGGCGGTTATTTTTAATAACCATGAAGCTATACCAACATTGATAAGACAAAGTGATTCCATGTCACTTAAACAAGCTTTATGGTTTGCTATGGGTCAAGGAAGAATTAAGGTGGTGGAAAGCATGCTTCCCTTTATCAATAAGCAACTGGCTGACGATGCACTACAACATGTCACCGTGTTATTGAGGCAGGAATTACATTCTTTTTATAAAAAACTCTATAAGCGCATATTATGTTTGTTTGATGCAGAGAAGCGGGATGAGGAGTGCCTCATTTGTATGGAAAGATTCTATGATACTCCTGATATGAAAGCTAATTACCTGGGATGCGGCCATAAATATCATGGTGAATGCATTAAACCATTATTAGAGCATGCAATGTCTTGTCCTACATGTAGAATGGATAACCTGAATGTAGATTTTCTGAAGACTGTACTCAAAAGAAAGTTGCAAAAAATGGCAGAATTGCTTTCAGCAGGTGCGAGTATAAATTTTGAAATTAATAATGTTACTCTTTTGGAAATGGCAATTAATGAAGGGGATTTTGATAAAGTTGCAATTCTTTTAGAAAATTATCGACTTCCTGATCCAATTAAGGATTTGCAAAAATGTTTAAGCTTGGCTGCAAAAAAAGCACTTGAATCAAAGGACGATGCAAACCGTTATTTTAATATAATGATGGCCCTCATTATACAAGGAGCTCTTGTAGATCTTGATGACAATGTTTTGAGTTCAGCGATCGACACTCTCTCTAAGAGGACTACAGGTCTACCTGAGCGATTAATGATTGCAATTATATGTGGTAATCATCAAGAAATAATGAACATAATAAATAGTGGAAAAGGTATAATCTTTGACGGACCTCTTCTCGTTGCCATTTCGCAGGGACGCATGGAAATGGTCAAATTATTGATGAAAGAGCTTATCAAGGGGAGAAATATGCATTCTAAAACTGAAGAATTTGGCGAATTTGCTGCATTTGCAAATGGCTTAAAAAGGCGATGCGCTAAACCAGAATACAAGGTACTATATCAAGAAATTGAACAATTTATATCTCATCACGCTATCATTCGACATGAACCCGTTATGAGCATTATGTAATCTTTTAAGAATTTTGGCAGAGCGCAATTCATGAATCATCATTGTGCTCTGCCAGTTGAATGAGAGTAATTGTGAATTAGCATAAAGCATCAGCCATAGTGAAGTTGCGCAGCAAATAAACGATAACGCGGCTTTTGCGTTAGCCAAGAAGCTATCAGATGATCGAGGGCAAAAGTTCTTAACTTAAGATAGCTGAATTTTTAAAAGCTAGTAATCGATTGTTTGTTCTCTTCATTATATGCCTGGGAAACAACAGGCTTTATCCTGGTGAGGAATGAGCATTCACTGTAGTGTTGGATGAGAATTGGATGAAGATAAAGTTGCACAGTAAAGCAAGATGTGTTACATCTGATTTAGAGTAATTATCATAATGTAGTGCTTTGAAGAGAACAATATCTCTTAAACTATCGGTAACGAAAGAGGAAGCCCAAGCATTAACTGATCTTTAAAAGTTACTTTCATAGCGATTGGGTGCTTAAGTGAGGTTATCAAGCTTTTTCCTGGTGGAGCTTCCCACGATAAAAAGTGTCAAGAGATCGAGTAATTCATTCGGTAATGTATTTAACAAAGAGGGATTATTTTGTCTTATATCATCTATCAGTGCAAACAGATGGCTACCAAGGAATGAATATGCCTTTTTTTCCCCTTCTTTCTCAATTATGGCAACCCGATTGCTTAAAAGTGATTGTTGCTCATTTAAGAGATAAGAATTTGCGTCTTCCTTGATCCCCGGAAAGTTGAGCAAAGTAGCAATGATGTTTTGGCGATTGGTATAAGCAGCGATATGCAAGGCCGTCCACCCATCGTGTTGTGGAGCATTAACTTCTATTCCAGGATGGGCGAGCAATGCTTTAACTATCTCCTCATGACCATTATCAGCTGCAAGATGTAACGGTGTCGCTCCTTTTTTATCGGGAGCATCAACATTAATTCTGGAGTCCTTAAGGAGTAGCTTCATCACGGGTACATGCCCTTTGATCACCGCCCAATGTAACGGTGTACAGCCAGTGGCATCGTTGACATTAACGTTAATGTCAGATGCACTGAGCAATATTTCAACCATAGATTCATTTCCCTTTATTACAGCTTCATGTAACGGCGTGATGCCATTTTTATCGGGAATATTTACGTCAATTCCATGGGCCGTGAGGAGCACCTTTACAACTGAAACATGATCATTGGCTGTAGCCCATAGTAACGGGGTGTAGCCTGTCATATCAAGGGCATTAACATTTATGGTGGGTGTTTTGAGGATATTTTAACCATAGCTTCCATTCCTTGCATGGCAGCTTCATGTAAAGGGGTGATGCCATCAACACTCGGAATATTAATATCAATTCTTGGAATCTTAAGTAATGCCTCTACTGCTAAAGGGTGACCATTGGCCACCGCCAACAGTAACGGTGTATAGCCTTCTTTATCTTGGGTATTTACCTCTGCTGCATCGGCGCTTAATAGTTTCTCTATTTCTTGAACGTTGCCGTTGAAGCAAGCCTTATGCAATTCTGTAGGGCACATGGCTGCATATATAGCCTCACGCTCTAAGGGTGTAAATTCATTTTCCGTGAGTTCATCTTCCAATTCCATGCCTGCAAGATATATGCTTGACAATTTTTGCCATGACTAAAAAATGTAATAGTTTAAATGATTCTTTCATACCTGCCCACTGTATTTAAAAAATAAAGATAACAATAGACAAAGCTTACCATAGAATTGAGTGAAATCATGAAATGTTAAATCAGACTATTTGGCTATGAATTTCACAATTCGTCCTTTTATGCATTTCCATGGTCAAAAACATGAAGTATGCTATACTTTTTACTTTAAGTTATAGGTAAAGGTATCCCCATGGCAGACGAAAGCAAAAGTGTCAGTTTTAAAGACACCTTAAATCTTCCCCATACAGACTTTCCCATACGCCCCAATGCGGCGATCGATGATCCTGCTATGATCTCACGATGGGCAAGTGAAAGGCTTTATGAAAAAGCTTTTTATGCGCATGAGGGAAATAAAAAATATGTCCTTCACATGGGACCACCTTATGCCAATGGCCACATTCATTTAGGGCATGCTTATACCACCATTTTGAAAGACATTATGACAAAAGGGTATCGAATGGCGGGCTTTCACGCGCCGGTAACGCCCGGATGGGATTGTCATGGGTTGCCGACTGAAATAAAGGTGGTGCAAGAACAGCCTGACTTATCTCGTGTTGAGCTCAAAAAAGCGTGTCGTGCTTATGCCCAAAAATGGGTTGATGTTCAACGGAGTGAATTTAAGCGACTTGGCATTGTCATGGATTGGGATCGCCCTTATATCACTATGGATCCCGGTTATGAAGCATCAACAATTCGTGCATTTGGTCAGTTGATTAAGGGAGGGTTTATCGAGCGAAAAAATAAAACCGTTGCTTGGTGTTTTCATGACAAAACGGTTCTTGCTGCTGCTGAAATTGAATACAAAGAGCGCAAGGATCCTTCGGTGTATGTACGATTTGAGCTTGCGCCAAAAGATGCGGCGCGCTTATTTCCTGAAGCTAAGGGGGAAGCAGTACATTTCCTGATTTGGACAACGACACCATGGACTCTACCTCTCAATCGAGCAGTCCTTATGCATCCTGAAGCGGGGTATGTATTAGTACGCCTTGGTGGCAAGCTCACGATTGTTGGTGCACGTACTTTGCCCAAGCTTGCTGCTCTTATAAAGCAGACTGAGTCAGAATCACTTAAAACTTTTCATGGCTCTTATCTAGCCAATGCATGGGTTCAGCATCCCTTTGCAAAACTTTTAGTGCCCGTCATTTTTGATACGAGCGTTGGTTTGGATGATGGTACCGCTTGTGTTCATATTGCTCCAGGTTGTGGGCCCGATGACTATGAACTTGGCGTAAAAAATGGTCTTGAAATTTATTCACCAATCGCTCCGGATGGAACCTATACCGAAGGGATTGAACCAGTTGAACTTAAAGGTACATCGGTGACCGATGGCCAAGGGTGGGTCATCAAAAAATTGATGGAAGCTGGGACATTGCTCCATAAGGAATCGATAACTCACAGCTACCCTCATTGTTGGCGATGTCGCAATGGTCTTATTTTTAGGGCGACTAAGCAATGGTTCTTCAATCTTGAGCATGAAGAGGTCAGGCAACGTGCTGTTGATGCTGCATCAACAGCTATCACCTTTATGCCACCTGAGGGACGTGAATTTTTGGTGGCTACTTTAAAGAGCCGATGGGAATGGTGTTTATCACGTCAACGTGTATGGGGTGTTCCTATTACCGCCTTACTTTGCAATGATTGTGATCATGTCTATGTGTCTCAAGAATTGGCCGACAGAGTTGCTCAATCGGTTGCTACCGAAGGTATCGAGTATTGGGACCGAGTCACGGCTGAGGAACTTGTTAAGGAGCTTTCATTGAGCTGTTCAGGTTGCAAGGGGAAATATTTTAAAAAAGAAATGGATATTCTTGACGTTTGGTTTGACTCAGGAGTAAGCCATTATGCTGTCCTTTTGAATAATCCGGCACTAACGTTTCCTGCTGATTTGTATCTTGAAGGAATTGACCAGCATCGTGGTTGGTTTCAAAGTAGCTTGTTAACAGCGATGGTCTTAGAAAAAAGGCCTCCTATGAAAGCCATTATGACCCATGGCTTCACCGTGGATGAAAAAGGCCAAAAAATGTCAAAATCACTGGGCAATGTCGTCGCACCTGAGGATGTGATCAAGGAATTAGGGACTGATGGCTTGAGGTTGTGGGTTGCTAGTGTTGGCCATGATGGTGATGCGGTAATGTCTAAGGCACTTTTACAAAATGTCGGTGAGGTGTATCGCAAGATTCGCAACACCGCACGTTTTTTGGTTGCAAATCTTTATGATTTTGACAAAAACAAAGACAGCATCGGTTTTGAAAATCTTTTGGCGATTGATCGGGCTATTTTGGGATATTTGACAAACCTCAATAATGAGGTCGTTGAAGAGTATCATAGTGGCAATTTTACTGCGGTCTATCACGCATTAGGAGATTTTTGTACGGTGACATTAAGTTCATGGTACTTGGATATTATTAAAGATAGGCTCTATGTGGAGAAATCTGATGGTCATTTGCGACGGTCAGCGCAGACAGCGTGTTGGCATATTCTTGATACGCTTACGCGTTTGATGGCCCCCATTCTGTCATTCACTTCTGAGCAATTGAGTGATGTTTATCAAAAAGACAAAAAAGATTCAATCCACCTCGAGCTCTTTGCTAACCCATCACTTGAGGATATGAAGCGATTGTCATTCAGTCTTAATGAATGGGAGCTCCTCAAAGAATTACGTTCTGCTGTTCTTAAGGCTTTGGAAATTGAACGAGAGAAAGGAGTCATAAAACATTCACTTGAAGCGCGAGTAGAGCTTTATATCGATCCAGCGATGAAGGGATTTCAAACCTTTACCGAGTTTGGTCAGAAGTTGACTGGGCAAACGCTTCTTGGATTTTTTAAAGAATTTTTTATTGTTTCACAAGTTTTCTTTCATGCACGCGAAGAAGATTTAATGGCAACAACAGTTCAAGGATTTTATGCAACCGTGTCCCATGCACAGGGAGTAAAATGTCCACGTTGTTGGAATTGGGATGATGTGAACCTTCCTCACAATCTCTGCCGGAGGTGTTCCGCCTTGTTGAAAAGTTGACTTAAGGAGTTTGTGGGGCGATCACCGGGACTGCTTTTTGCTTAGAGGACTTTTTTTTGGCTTTGGTTTTAATGGTTCGGTGAACTCCATTATGTTGGCTTGCCCAATAATGAACTGCAAATGATTCGGGTTTTACATAATTTCTAAGATAATGGCTTTTAGGGTCATAAAATTTTGGAACTGGATAAAAAAAGCTTGGTGGTAGGGCAATTTTGGTTCCTTTAGCTTTTCGCGCAACATTCATGAATGATCGTGTAAAATGCATGACCCCTGTACGTTCGAAGCGGCTGCCTCGATGGAAATCGCGTTCTATAGTTTTTATGCAGTATTCCATAATGGGGTGTTTTGGCGTACATCCTATGAGTGCATTGTTGAGAATCGCTCTACAATCGGGGGGACATATTCCCGTATAAAAATCATAAGTATGATTAAGAATATCAAACGGTTGCAAGCAATGAAAATCAACATCTGCGTAGACGCCGCCGAATTTATAAAGCACTTCATAGCGCAAAATGTTGGCTTTTTCAATTGGGTCGGTTGTTGCCTCATAAAACTTGCGATTTATCATGGGAAACTTTGCTGCTTTCTGATCTGTCCAGAGAACGTGCTTCCATTTAGGATGAAATTTTTTCCAACTTTTAATCAGGGAATGATACTTTTTAGGTAAGGGTTTTCCCCCGACCCAAACTTGGTGAAGGATTTTGGGAACCTTTGTTTTTGTAGAGGGGCTTTTTTTGAGGAGATTGTTGCCATTATAAAGCTTTTCAAGATAACTTATTGAAGCTTTATAACGATTTATTTTGATGCGGGCTCGAAAATCCGCCGAGTCGGTTTGCATAGACTGATTAAAGTCAACATAAAATCGTTCTTTATTATACGAAAAACCTACTATTTTGATCGCAGATACGATACATAAGAAACCAATGGATTTTTTCATGAACTACTCTCCTTCATCATCCACCTGAGAGAGTATCCTTTTTTGAACAATTAAGTCAAGGAGAACAATGAATGCTTCTTTTGGCGATCTTTAGGTTCTGCCAATTTAGTTAATTCGTCGAAATTTTGAAGTGTTGTTTTGACAAGTTTATTAACACTTTTAATGACCTCTCCATCCGATTTTTCCAAAGTGGTCAGTGCTTTTTGGGTTATTTCAAGATTCGTTTTAAAATTCTTGCTATCATCGGATTTATTTATACCGCCTAGCGTTGTTTTGTATTGCTGTTTTTTACGATCTTTTGCTTTTTCAATTTTCTCTTTTATGTATTCAAGATCATCCGATACATCATTAAGATGAGATGCTTGACTGTATTCAAAAATGTTTTTTTCGATATCTGCCGGTTTAACTTCTTCAATTTGTTCTTGCAGGGGTGTTTTTTCAGCTTCGAGCCCTTTGAAAAATTCTGGGTCAAAATTTTTATTAAATTTATGAATCTTTTCTTCAAGATTATAAATTTTTAAGGCGGTAGGATCTATTTCTTTTTCTTGCTCGGGAGCACGAGGAGCAGGAGTATGGGTAGGTGCATTCTCTGATGGAGTTTCTTTTTTTTCGTCTTCTTTTTCTTTGTGTGGTTGAACTGCTTGGTGAGCTCCGGATCCACTTGGTGCGCCTCCTCCGCTAGATTTTTCACCTTTGCCGGACATGCCTGTTTTTTGATGTACTCCGTGGTGTTCAGAAGGTCCACCATAGAAGGACGGTGAATAGCCAGACCTAGCGCCTGGGTATTCATACCCTCTCAGGCTTGCGCCATAATCATAGGGACGATATTCTCTTCCTTTGGTGCTTTTGATATGAAGCGCTTTCGTTTCACTTGAAACAGGACGTGCAAGAAATTCTTTATGTTCTTGAAGTCGTGCAGCTTCTGCTTCTTCCATTCGCTTTCTCATTTCTGCTTGAGTAGGTTCATATTTTTTCAAGAAGGTTTCAAGTCCATTGAGCACTTGTTCCTGGTATATAGCGTTACTGAAAGCGGTGGTTAAAAGATCAATTGCTTTTTTGGTTGATCCAGTGGAGAGATCTTTTTTTTGCTGGAGCGCTTCACGTTCGCGGTTAATAATTGCTCTCGATTCTGGTTCCTTGATTTTTTCATAGGCATCGGTAATGAACTCAAAGCTTAATTCTGCTTCCTTGACTGCTCTTTTTATTGCACCTATTTCAAGACCTTCTCGGGTAAGTCGTTCCCGGACAGCGTCGGGTCCTATTTGGTGTTTTAAAGAATCATAGGCTTGTTCAATTTGGCTTTGTGTTGCTGATGGTTCAAGATTAAGCATTTCATAAGGATTTTCCCACAATTCGCTATCGTTTTCATTTGTAGAAAAGGAGGGCGTTGCAGAAGTCAGTCGTGAATTAAGTCTTACAAGTGTTTCTCTTAATGTATTAAATTCCGGAAGAGCCAAACGTTTATGCTGGGTCGGCGTATCTATAACTTTCAGATAATAGATAAGCTCATTGATGTCTGAAATCCATTGATTTAAACGACGGTCATTAGATTGAGTTGATGAAGCCTTTGTTCTAATGATTGTTAATTGACTAATTAATGAGCTGAGGAGTGAAGGTATGGATTCTAACGTTATTTTTGGTGGTTCTGGCTCAGCTATAGGTTTTAATTCAGCTTTCGGCGGCATGGGCGCGGCATGTTCTTTTTGGGGCAATGACGGAAGGGGTGGTGTGGTTGGGTTTATCGGTTTTAATGTTTCGGGATCATAACCCATATCTGCTAACATTTTTTTGCTTAATGTTTCAATTTCTTGCAATTCATCATCGCTCATATTTTGGAGGACATTATAAAGGGATTCAAGTTCTTTTTCTGAAATGTCCATTCCAGGAAATGCACTTGGGGGCATTGCTGCGCTCTGTATTGTTGAGGTTATGCTCATGGATAAAATGAACATGCAAGCAGCGGTGAGTACACTTTTTTTGTGGAGCTTTGTGACTATGGTATACTTCATGGGCAACTCTTTTTTTTGAAGTCTGGGGACTAGCTTCATCTATGGCGCGTTATTTATTGTCTATTTTTAATTTTACTGGTCTGCGCTCTGAAAGTCAACATTTTCGAGGAGGTTTTGTTCTTATGGAGATTCTTTGCGCTTTCATTCTTTTTCTCTGTATGGTAGTGGTGCTTGCGCAGATAATGGGACGTGGTATTGGTGGCATTGTATATGCACGCGATCGATTACAGGCTCTTATTCTGGCAAAGTCGTATGCTGAACGGTTGGCTGCCCATGGAAAGTGTGGTTCATTCACTTTTTCTGAAGGTGGTTTTGAGGTAACTAGTGAAGTATTGCGAGATAATCAATATCCAGTATTTCATGAGGTGAAGGTGAGGGTAATCTCTCCGCGCGTTACCGTATCAGTTCGTTCTGGTTTTTTTCATGCGTAATGGCTTCATGATTTTTGAATTTTTGATAGCTTTTCTTTTGGGGACGATTCTAACGCTTTGTTGTGTAAAGTTAGTTATTGATCTTTCACGTTTTTACAAGCTGGTGCAGGATGTCTCGCAACAGACAGCTTCGATATGTCAGGTAGGTCATTGTCTGTGGAATGATTTTTCGTGCATTCCTTACGATGATTCCTTATGGAAAAGGCTGGAGTCTGCTTATGTTATTTGGACTCATCGAGGAGTGGATTATGGATATAAGCTTGTCAATAAACGGCTAATGCGGATTGTTGGAACCTATGATAGGTTAACTAAGTCGTGGGTCTCAAGAACAACGAGTACTGTTTTGATGCCTGTTGATTCATTTGAGGTTATTGTCCAGGGTGGGCCTTTAGTCTCGAAATTAGTTGAAATAAAAATTGTTTTTTATGGCAAAAGTTATGTTTTTTGGATTCGGGGTCTTACTAATGTTTATCTTATGACATAGGTGAAGAAGATATGCATGTTTTGATGATACTTATGATTATGCTTTTGGCCGGAGCTCTGGGTGCGCAATTGTGGCATAGGATTGATTTGTTAATCGACACAACCTCTTTCTTTTGTTCTTTTGAAGAAGAACAACTATTGCTTGAGCATCTTTTTTCTTATGGACTGGCACTTTTTGTCAAAGAGCCCAAAATGAGGTCTATTTTAGAGGATCTTGGTGTTTATTCGTGTACTTTGAATCCGTGGCCACGTGATACGGGTGATTATTATGGACAGATTGAAATTATCAGGTCTTCTGTAACGCTCTTTGAACTTAAGGTTAGTCTTTATAAGGAACAACGCGCATGTGGCAACAAAAGTGCATTGCTTTTATCTGATCCAGTCACTAAAAAAGTTATTGTTGAAAGAAGGTGAGAAACATATTTTCTTGCTAATGCTAAAGTCTTTATTGTAATTTATAAAGAAGCATGAATGTACGGGGGGGGTAAGAATGCATCGTCTAGCTTTTCTTTTTTTAACCATTACGGGGCCGCATCATACGGAGCATTGGAAGCCCTTTTTTGCGGGTCATGAAAATAAGTATTCTATTTATGTTCATTCTAAAGGTGTTTTGAAGTCATCTTTTTTTAAGAAATTCAAAATTAAGCGAACGATTCCGACCGATTGGGCTCATACCATGCAAGCACAATTAGCTATGTTGGCTGAGGCTTATAAAAATGAAAATAACAAGAAATTTATTTTTCTTTCAGAAACAACTATTCCCTTGAGAGATTTTGATTCCGTTTATCGGTATATTATGTCCCATCGTGGGAGTGAATTTAAGTTTGAGCTTAATCAGCATTTGAATCCAAAAAGTGGTATGTATGTGGCAACGAGAAGAGTTTTTGGCATTGATACTAAGTATCAAAGAAAACACTCGCAATGGGTCGTGCTCAACAGAAAACATGCGAAAGCGGTTTTGGATCATGCGCATTTTTTAAAACGTCCTATTTATTGTGATAATGAACATTTTCCTGGAACCGTTTTAGCAAAGACAGGATTGTTAAAAGAGGTAAAGAAGCGAGATTTGACCTATGTAAATTGGGGTTGGCAGCGCCGAGGTGCTGCTCATCCTTATACTTTTAGGGATCTCTCGAATCATTATGATCTTCAGGTGTTATTGAATGCGATTAAGCGTGGATATCTCTTTGCCAGGAAAATTGATAAACGATGTGATTTGAAACTACTTGATCCTTACTTGAATTATATGCCAAGGGAAGATTAAATATCGGAGTTTCCAGTGTTCTTTTTTTGAGCTATACTTGAGATGATTTCAAGCATAGTTAAAGCATTTTTGGAGCCGGTATGAAAGTATTTCTTTTAAAAGACGTTGAAAAAGTTGGGATGGCTGGTGAGATTATTTCGGTTTCTGATGGTTATGGCCATAACTTTTTATTTCCAAGAAAACTTGCGGTAGAAGTTACTGCTGCAAATGAAGCATCATTTAAGAATCGATTAAAGGTCATTGAAAAGCGTACTGAGGTTTTGGAATCGAAAACTTCTATGCTTGCCGAAAAGATAAAAGCCACGATATTGACCTTAAAACGAAAAGTTCATGATGGCGAAAAGCTGTATGGCGCGATCTCGTCATCTGATATTGTAGATTTGCTTGGTGAAAAGGGAATATCTATCTCTAAGAGTCAGGTTATGCTTGATAAGGCAATAAAAAAATCGGGATCGCATACGATAACGATTAAGCTCTCTTCACGTTTGCAGCCTACGGTGACTCTTAAGATAGTTCCTGAAGCTGCGTAATTTCATGCAAAAAAAATATACGCAAGAGCCTGTTAATCGTGTTATTGCTGAAAAAATGATAGGCAAAAGTCTTCCTTACAGTATGGAGGCTGAGCGGGCTGTGTTGGGGGCTTTGTTGCTCAATGATTCTCGTTTGGAGGAAATTGGTGAGATAATAAAGCCTGAAGATTTTTATGTGACTGCGCATCGATTGATTTTTGGGGCAATGGTTTCTCTTGTTGCTCAGCGTCAACGGGTTGATCTTATTACACTTCAGGATGTGCTTGAGAAGAGTAATTCTTTAGCGACGAGTGGTGGAGTTGCCTATTTGATTGCTCTACAGGAAGATATTCCTGCTGTTGGGTTACTGGAGCAGCATGCTCGGCTTATTAAAGAGAAGTCTACCTTGCGAGAACTTATTGATTCAGCGACGACCATTATCACTAATTGTTACGCACAGGATGAGCGTGGGATTGAGGCGGTTGTTGATGATGCTGAGAAGACTATTTTTACGATAGCTGCCAAGCGATCGGCCCAAAGCTTTGTGCAGCTCAATATTTGGTTGAAAAGAACCTTTCAATCACTTTCTGAGATTAAGGGACATGCTAAGGGTATAACGGGGATTCCTTCTGGGTTTAGAAAGCTTGATGAGTTAACTTCTGGGTTTCAAAAGAGTGATTTGGTTGTTTTGGCGGCTCGTCCGTCGATGGGAAAAACAGCATTAGCTTTGTCCTATGCCAATTATGCGGCGCAATGTGGTTTTGTAACTGGTTTTTTTTCTCTTGAAATGTCTGCAGAGCAGTTGACATTACGATTACTTTCTGGCGAATCGGGTGTGTCGCATCAAAATATTAGGAATGCCACCATTACCTCTGATGAGTGGATCGATTTAACCAATTCTGCGGCGCGGCTTGCGGAGCGTAAATTTTTTATTGATGATACTGCTTCCCAGACGATAATGGATGTACGAGCGAAAGCTCGGCGATTAAAGCAAGAGCATGGATTGCAGTTTTTAGTAATCGATTATTTGCAATTGATTAACTCGCATAAGCATCATGAGAATAGACATCAGGAAGTTTCTGAAATTTCACGTTCGTTAAAAGCATTGGCCAAGGAGTTGTCAATGCCTATCGTTGCATTATCTCAGCTTTCGCGTGCTGTTGATGGTCGTGTTGATAAAAGGCCTTTACTTTCTGATTTGAGGGAGTCAGGTGCTATTGAGCAGGATGCTGACCTTATTATGTTTTTGTACCGTGATAGTGTTTATCACCCGGATACGGAGAATCCTTCATTGGCTGAACTTATTATTGGTAAGCAACGTAATGGTCCAACGGGAACTGTATTTCTGAATTACAAGCGAGAATTGACGTTGTTTGAGGATGGTGATTGAGCCTATGCATCGGGCTTTTATTTTAAGCTAATACTCTCTGGTTACCTGCCAGAGAGTATTTTTGAATTTTATAGTATTTCGACATTTCCTGCGTGACATTTCTCTGCGCAGTAGGTATAGGGAGTTCCGCCATTCATCGGTGCGACGCAGCATTTTTGTTTTATATTTGTGCATGTTAGCCCGCAGTGTTTGTTGCGAGCTGCGAGTATTTTCTGATCTTCTCTGTTTTGTTTCTCTGTTACTTCTTGTTTCTTTTTCTCTTCTTGTTCTTTGAGGCGTTGTTCATTTGTTTTAAAGAGATTGTTAAGAGAGAGTTTAACTTTTTCTACGAGGGATTCAGCATTTAAAGCTTGGGGCGCTGATGCTGATAGGAAGAGTATTATAAGTGGTAATTGCTTTTTCATGGTAAATCTCCGCATTTAGGTTTATGATTTCATCTATGAGAATAACGTAGCAGAATTATTGGTTATTTTGCAATGATTTATTTGGTAAAGAAGGGTATAAGAGATGATAGTATTGGGCATTGATCCGGGGGTTGTTATTGCGGGGTATGCGCTTGTATCGTGTTCGCAGGGGAGGGTGATGCTTTTGGATTGTGGGGTTGTGAAGATGTCTTCATCCCAGTCTTTGCCTTCGCGAGTTAAATATTTGCATGATTTTTTTTTGGCGAAGATTCAAGAATTTAAGGTTACTGATTTGGTTTTGGAGACTCCTTTTTTGGGAAAGAATGCTCAAAATTTTTTAAAACTGGGGTATGTAAGAGGCATTTTATATCTTTTATCTGAAACTTTTGGTGTGCGGTTGCATGAGTTTGCGCCCCGGGAGGTAAAGCATGCGCTGACGGGGTTTGGTGGTGCGGATAAGGATCAGTTAGCGAGAGTGGTGGTGAGGCTCTTTCCTGGATTTGTATTTCCTGAGAGGCTTGATGTGACGGATGCGGTGGCTCTCGCATTATGTGGGTTGTGGCGCGGATCTGCTGTTTTGAAATAAATTCTTGTTTTTTTTTATACTTTCATGTAGAGTTTGAGTGCACAATGACTCATTCTTTGGGTGGGAGTTTGCTAATGGGACACTTTGGTGTAGACAAGGGGTTGGGGGTGCAGCCTTTATTAGATCATGATATTCTTGCCTTGCAAGAAATTTTTTTAACACATGGCTATCATGTTATTGAGGTGCCTTCTTTTGGAGAGGGTCGTTTGGTTATAAATACTTTTCTAAGAACGCTTGCCTGTTTTTCTTCTGTTTGTTGTTTGAGTTTAATAGGTTCTGTGCCGGGGTCTGTTGTTTCGTTATATGATGTGTTTTTAAATGGTTCTCTCGAGATGTCGGAAGAGTTTATTGATTTATATTTGCTGCAGAATTTTTACTTTGATTTTTGTTGGATTGAATGTTCGAACGAACTTTTATCGGCTTCGTGGTTTGAGCATTTTCGTTCACGTCTTTATGATTATGGAATTGTTAAATCTTTGCCCATTGTGGCCATGATACCTTTTCGTGGTACTCCTTCGTCGGGCGCCGCTCCCTTTTTGTCGCGGTCTCCCTCCTTGTCGACGCACGAACGGTACTGACGGTGGCATCGATGTTGGTTGTAGCATCATGGATGTTCATTTTTGAGAAGGTTATGCATAGTGGATGTGTAACTTCTTGTGATTGGTACTGATTTGTTTGATTTATAACGTTAAGAACATTTGAAGTAAATGGTTGAGTTGTTTGATTAGGGCATTGTCTTTTCTTTTTTTTTGATGAATTAAGTAAAAGGTTATTTTTTGATGGATTTTTTATGTGGTGGCGTGTGTATAGTTCTTCGGCATATTCATTAATGGGTTTTAAGAGGACTTTTTTTAGGGAGTGAAGTCTGTTTTGGAATTTTTTTAAAGATATTTTTTTTAAAGGAGTTTTTGAGGAAGTCTTTTTAAGGATGTTAAGGATAAAGAGGGTCATACGCATATCGGGGGTTCCATGGAGTGATTTGATGAGCCATTCTGGCGAGTCATCGGGTGTTACTGAGCAATTGAAGATAAGGCTCAGGAGTTGCTCTTTTGAAAGGAGATTTTCATTTTCGGCTAAGAGCAGGGCGATAAATCCTGCGAGAAGTATCGTTGAAGATGAGGTTCCGGTCATTGACTTTTCTGTGTTAGTGAGAAAAGATGTGCTCTTTGCAGGGCGAGCGGGTTGCGTTGAGGATTTGTGTAAAGCACTATCGATCTGTGGGGGAGTTGGGGTAGTTATTGCAACTCCGGGCAGAAGAAAGGTTGGTCCGTGAGCAGGTTCATATTGTGAGAAGTCGGGGATGAAGCATTCGTTGTTGGCGTAGCCGAAGGCTCCTGCCGAGAGCGTGGTTGAGGTGAATCGCGCTGGGTAGGCGAGGTTATTTGTTCCGTCATTGCCTGCGGCAGCGATTATGTAGGGGATGCGGGCGAGTTCCTTATTGAGTAGTTGTGATGCTGGCGTAGTGGGCTTGATGGAAGAATCAATTTTTAGGGGGAGCGCAAGAATGTCTACATGGCTATCAGCGGCCTGTTGTATTGCATTGATGAGCTCAGCTTTGGTGCAGGTACCTTTTTTATAAGGTGAGATGAGGTGTATTGTTGCTTTTGGGCAGAGAGATCGTAGAAGCCGCATGTTGTGGGTTGCATGACTGACATTCTCGGTATTTGGCTCTGTATCTATTATTGCTATGGTGATGCCTTTGGCTTGACGGGGTGCTAGGTCATGCAGGGAGAAGAAGTGTGGGAGAAAAGGATAATTTGGTTTTTGGGGACAGCGTAGTCCTAGGGTGGGGAAGTTTTCGTGCCAAGAGGGTGTAGGTGCGCCTCTCTGAGGTTTGAGAAGAAAAGAAAGAGGGTGTTGAAAATGGGGCGCATAAAGGTTTATTGCATGTATAAAAAAGGAAAGAAGGATTGATTTTCTAAGGATTGATTTTTTGATGCGTGCTTTCATACTACGGCTAGCCTACTAGGTGTTTTGTTAAGAGTATAGTAAGGGTGGATGATAGTAACCAAGAGAATTTTATTAAAACAAACCACCGCACTGACAGATAGCCAATGCGGTGGAAAAAAGGAGAGTAGTAATGAAGCCTAAGTACTTGGGAGATATTACCTCAGTAATTTCTCTTGCATATAACTAAAGAAAGAGTCTTTAAATTCATCTCTTTTCCGCGTTATTTCTATTCTCAGAATACTTATTTTTTTTTCTTTGTCAACATATCAAAAAATCAAAATGGCGATTTTGAGCCTCTTGTTTTCAGCCGGTCACAAAAGAGGAGTGTTAGGGGGGTGTCGTTAGTTGGATTCTTTCATAGTCGTAGGGTTGGCATATGGTGTGAAGAAGGGGATGGGCTACGGGAGAAGTTATGATGACTTGAGTTTTGTAAGAGCTTAAAAGGGTAAAAAGGCGGGTTAGCCTATTATTATCAAGGTCTGATACAACGTCATCAAGTAAAAAAACGCAAGACTCTGGATGTTGTGTTGCGGGTTGGGAGAGTTTGAGGAGCATGGTAATAAGTTTTTGTTGTCCTCGAGAAGCGTAGTACTTGGATGCTTTATCGGCTATGAAGATTGAACAGTCATCCAGGTGTGCTCCAAAGAGGCTGTGTCTCACGGCATATTCTTGTGCTGTGATATCCCTGGGCATTTCTTTGGATTTATAGGTGAGTTTGACTGAAAGAGCTCCCTCAAAGAAGGTGACGAGGGTATTGTTAATCTTTTTTTCAAGAGAGAGAACAAGCGCTTGTCTCTTTTGCCTTATTGATAGGGATGCTGCCACGAGTTGATCTGTCCAGAGATCATAGGACTCCTTATTCTTATCTTGATGGTAAAGGAGGGCATTGCGCTGCTCGAGTATTGCTGAGTAATGGCGCAAAAGGGAGGGGTAACCTGGGTCGGTCAGGGTGATGGCCTGGTCTAAGAATGATCGGCGGACTTCGGGGACTCCTTTTATAAGAAAGAGGTCATCGTCGGTTATGGTAATGATGCGATAAGAGGATATAAGGTCTTTATAGGACTCGATAGGGGCATCATTAATCTTTACGCTTCTCTTTTCTGGGGAGTAGCCGACAAGAAGATTATTATTTGCTGAGGAGTCAGGTGGAGTGAACTGTATTTTTATGGAAAAGGCTGAGGCACCAAAATGCATCAATTCTCGAGTAGCGCGGGTTCTAAATGAGCGCAGGTAACAAGAGTAGTTGAGGGCCTCGAGGAGTGAGGTTTTTCCCGAGCCATTGGGGCCCTCTATCAAAACGAGTGGTTTTGTAAACTCGAGTGATGTTGACTGAAAGCAGCGAAACTGTTTTATAGTGAGTGCTGTTATAAACATAGTTATGTAGTCATTGGTGCAACCGGCATAACGAGGTATGTCATTTGCATGTCTTCTGCTTGTGACTCAAACAAAATTGGCTTTGTGCTGTTTTTTAGATAAAAGGTTAGGGTTTCGTTGGTGAATGACTGAAGCCCATTAAGAAGGTAGGGGGCATAAAACCGTATATCGAGAGGGTCAATGGTAAATCCGTTAAGAGGGAGTTCCTCATCGAGGGTGCCTACTTCTTTATTGTTCATAGAAACGCGTAGTGATTCATTATTGAATGCAAACTTAGTGGCGAGGAATTGGCCAGAAAGAAGGCATGATGATCGGCGCAATGTTTTTACAAAGCGTGTGCGGTCTATATGTGCGGCAATAAATGAGTTTTTGTCCAAGATTGTTTGATATTTAGGAAACGCATCAACGAGAAGTTTGGTAAAAAAGTTGAACAGGTCTCCTGAAAATACGAGCTGATTGCCACAGGTACCGATAAAGAGCGTTTGGTCTGAGTATGACTCGAGGATCTTTTTGAGTTCAAAGATGGCGCGACGAGGAAGGAGCCAGGTTTTTGGGGCTGTGAGTGTATATTTCGGTGAACGGATTTGTGCAAGGCAATGGCCGTCGGTAGTTGTCATGGTAAGGTCATTGCTTGATATTTCCAGGAATAGGCCATTAAGGGCTGGATTTGCATTGTTTTGGGGAATGAGGAAGGCAACGCTATCAAGCATTCTAAGAAATAAGGGCGCATCAAGGTGCATGAGATTTTCAATACGCTCGGGAAATGGTGGGAATTCTTGCGGGTCTTTAATGTTCAGGGCTAGAGTGACGCTTCCTGCTTGGAGGACCAACTGGCTTGGCTTTAGGTGGCAGGTGATAGCACCTTCTAGTTCTTTGACTACTTCAAAGATGCGGCGACCTGGTACGAGGAAGGTTTCCGGTTCGGTTAAAGAACTTTCTTCGAGTGAGCAACTGGACTGGAGGCTTATTTCCAGGTCAGTGCTTTTTAGTACAAGTTCTTTGTGGCCTGCTTGAAAGAGGATTGAACTTGTTGCATCAAGGGTTGTGCGCTTGGTGCAAATAGGCTGCATGGATGAAAGAAGGCTTAAAAGTGTTTTTTGGTCGACAATAAAACGTTTTTCCATAGTTTGATTCATGACTATAAGAGGTTTTGGGAGTTTTTAGTGAGTATAGCATCTCTCTAGGAAAAAGCATTTCTGAGTTTTCACGATCTTGCAGTCGACAGGCTGATTATTTCAATTTGACAATTCTGTTGATTTTGTTACTTTATAATCATATCTCGTCAATAAAATAGAAGCAGAGGGGAATATCTATGAAGAAGTTATGTATCAGTCTTATTTTTAGTTTTTTAGTGTTTTCGGGTGTTCTCTTTGCTCAGGGTGGGGAATTTTTCTCAATGGTTCAAGGAGGACCAAATCAGTTACAAATGGCGGTATCATCACATGATTATGAAGGCGTCAGGAATTTGCTTGAATCAGGTGCAGATCCGAATGAGGAGGTTCGTGATAATCATTCTAGAATAGTGCATTTAGCAGTCGATGCTAATCAGTATCGTATAACGAAACTTCTGATCGACTATGGTGCTGATATAAATGCGCAAACAACCGATGGTTGGACACCTTTACTCTTTGCTTGTTATAAAGGTTATACGAAAATAGCACGTCTTCTTATTGCTGCGGGTGCAGGATTGGAAAAGCGGACAGGAAAGGGAGTTACTGCTTTGATCTATGCTGTGGTACCAGGGCATAGAGACATTGTGAGCGATCTTATCTTGGCAGGAGCAGATGTCAATGCA
The DNA here is from genome assembly GCA_963699715.1 of uncultured bacterium. Classification (GTDB taxonomy): domain Bacteria; phylum Babelota; class Babeliae; order Babelales; family Babelaceae; genus CAVOUX01. The sequence goes on along the minus strand of CAVOUX010000004.1, from coordinate 140,361 downwards.
AAAGACGATAGGGAAATTACTTCTTTGATGATGGCAAGTGAAGGAGGCTTTATTGAAATTGCACGGAAGCTTCTTGAGGCGGGTGCTGATATTAATGCTCAGCCAACTGGCTGGACTGCCCTTCATTATGCCTCAGACACGGGAAACAAAGATATGGTGGATTTATTATTTTCTTATGATGCATCTCCTGATTCTGGATTAAAGAGAGGGCAAGAAGAAGGCAACCGAAACTTGTGGGTTGCAACACCGCTGATGTTTGCTGTTGACAAAGGACATTTTGAAGTTGCAAAAAGACTTTTAGAAGCGGGCGCCGATGTCAATGCACAAACTGCAGAGGGGAATACTGCTTTGATAGTCGCTGCAAAAAAGGAACGACCTGAAATGATTAAGCTCTTGCTTGCGGCTGGTGCAAATACGGAACTTAAAGATAATGATGACTATCGAGCACAGGATTACGTTTCTCAACTTTGGACTTCAGAAGCACACTATGCCTTTGTTGAAGCTGGGGTTTTGAGTCCATTTCTTATCTGGTTGCGTCGTGGTCTCATAGGAGGATTTGCAGGTTTTAGTGCTTATTTAGCATTGCCAGATATTTTGAAAATTGTTGCTAAATATCGTAACCCACCGATTCAGATAAAAAAGAAAAGGCAGCCAAGATATACAAAAGATACCACGCAGATAGAGTTAAAAAGGCCACCATGTGAGGGGCCACAGGCGCCCATCACACTAGGTGCTGGAAAGTCTCTTGAAGTAGCAGTGCACGTTCAATCACCATCAGATTCTCAAAGGAATCAGAGAATTGAGAAAGAACTGCTTAATCTGATTCGAGAAATGAATGATATAGCCCACGAAAAAAAGAATGGTTCTTTAGAAAGCTTACGCATAAAGCTTAATGCTTTATTATTAGAATCAGATGAATTGTCTGAAAAGCTTATACGTAAAATAAAGGCTCTCTTAAAAGAGCTTGTGGAATTAAAATTGGTGAACAAAATCGATCTTGACATGACCATGGGACTCCTTGAGGGTTTTGAAGAAACCGCATAAACAAATAGTGAGACTCAGCGCTCCCCGAAGATGTTGAGGCTTAGTCTTCCTTTTTTGCGATCATATCGTATTTTTTGTGGAATGCATGGTAATTGTACCACGGGAATCGGCTCATAAACGTTCTCCAGTTTATCTCTGGCTTGTAATTAATCTTTGCATGAGCAAGCCAGAGTAAGTACTTATCAAGCTTCTTGCCTTGAGCGATCATTTCTCTCAAACGCTTTTGTAGCATCCAAAAATGCCATACGCGGCGTTTTGAATACTTTACATGCTTAACTTTACCGTGCATTCGCTTGTAAAGATGATAAGGACTAATATCAAATCCATATTTTCGATAGGGTTCTCCAATTGTTTTTAACTCACTGATGGTTTGTAAACACTTAATGCAGCGATTACAATTTTCACCACCAAAAGAGTTGCAAACTCTTAAGTCGGGCTTTGAGAGGTGATGTTTTTTGAAGTAATCGCGAAGAAATTCAAACTTTTCTATTCGTGTCATTTCAAAGGCATCCTGCACAGCTTGTATACCTGCAAAAGATATGGTGTCATCAAAAATGGGCGCCGATGCGATTTTTGCTGGAAATTTCCACGAGATTGAAGAGGCAATACGTAGAATTGGCTGATTTTTTGCATAAAGGATAGGTGCAGCGAGTCCTGCCCATCCTAAACCCTCCACGGTATCCAAGCGCCATGAGGTTATCTCTGGTGATATTTCATGGTCAAGGTACTTGCGATTGAGGATAAACCAGAAATTTGATCTTACTATGGAAAGCTTGTGCCCATGCATTTTTGCAAATTCATTAAGACGGTCATAAGCGTCCTCCCATAAGTCTCGACGATCGGGTGGAAAATCTGAGTTGCCCCAGGCAGTAATAAACACCTGTTTTTTTTCTTCGTGACGTAACGATGAAACAATTGAATCAAGCCCACCACTAAAAAGGACTGCGGTCTCTTTGCTTGGATCCACCGGTGCTTTTAATTTGTTGTGCTCGAGCTTACGTGCAATAAGCTTGCCGTTCCAGCGGATTTTCGGATACATCTTTTTCAAAAGAAGGTGAAGCCGGTCAAGGGCAATTGACAGGTCATAATCGAGACAGTCGATTATATACTCTTTTCCAGAAACCCAAACAAGAGAGATAACATTCATTATAAAAGGCATGAGCACAATTGATTTTGGTACTTTTGTTAAATTAATATCTCGCTCATATTCAGCAAAAAAAACATCCTCATGTAAATATTTTTCGCTAAAACGTTTGTCTATGGTAATGCTCACACGATGAGGAGTAATTTTAAGGTGCCTTATCAATTCTCTCGGTTTACCACAAAGAGGCATAATCGCTGTTATTGCCTGAACTATTACGAGATATATAATTTTCTTCTTCATAAAATCCCCCACTTATCCTTTTATTAGTTATGGGCCATAACCGTATGCGCTGTCAAGATAATCCTTGTGATTATCTCTTATAAATGAGGGTGGTTTTTATTTGAAAATATTATTGAAATAATATTGATAAAAAATTCACGGCTGTGATATGGTTAGAGATAGAAAGGAATTACTTATGAAGAATCTTTTATCTCTTATAGCTACGCTTTCGCTTTTTCTGTCACTGAACGGAACGCCAAAGGTGGTTGTGTTATTGCGTCACGGTGAAAAGAAGAAAGGGACTTATTCATCTCTTTCAAAGCACGGTCAGCAACGAGCACAAGCCTTGACGGCGGTGTTTGCTGGATCCAAATTGCCAAGCTTCTTGCCAAACAAGCCTGATTTCTTTTTTGCAACGACACCTCACACCTTGTTTACTATCGGTCCAACAGCCCAAGCCTTGGGAGTGCCGGTTGAGGTATATTTAGGATTGAGGACCGATCAGGTTGAGAGCGCCACAAAACAAATTGTCGATGATTTACTCAACAATCCTTCCTATCAAAACAAGATTGCAGTTGTTACGTGGGAGCACCACAATATACCCGTCATAGCAAAGGGGCTTGGTGTTAAAGATAAAGATGCCGCTAAATGGAGTGGTAAGGTTTTTGATAGATATTGGGTGTTGACCTTTAATAACGATGGCACAGTATCATTTGAAGATCTTCCACAAAATATTTTGCTAACCGACTCAAAGACATAAAAATCTAAAAATTATTTTTGATTTACAGACATGACCTTTATGTATTATATTCTACTGTCATCCAGGGGGATATGAGAATAGATAAACGAAGGTGTCATATGATGCATAGAAAAAGAATGAGTAGTTTGCTTCTTGTAATGTGTTTTGCCGGACAGATCAACACGTTACAATGCAAAAAAACAGATGAAGTATATTGTGTTGTTTTGGCGGGTGGCACGGGCGAGCGCCTCTGGCCCTTAAGTAGAAAGAATAAACCAAAGCAATTTCTTGCCCTTGAGCAGGAAAAGACACTCCTTGAAGTAACTATAGAGAGGCTTTCGGGTGTGACGGGGGTCAAACATAAGTGGGTCGTGACAACGCAAGAACTGACTCCCTTGGTTAAGAAAACCATGACTGATAAAATTGAAAATATCGTTGTTGAACACGCTTCCCGAAATACGGCTCCCGCTATTTTACTTACCTTGCTTGAAATTGCAAAAATAAATGATGAGGCATTTGTTGTCTTTTTACCTGCTGACCATTATATTCCCGATGATGGCCACTTTGCGCGTGACTTGAACACGGCGATAAGCAGAAAAGATGATACTATTACACTCCTGGGCATTAAACCTACGTTTCCTGCAACGGGGTATGGCTATATTCAATATGATCCTAAGGCAGCTCACCATAAACTAACCAAATCCCTAGGATTTTTTGAAAAGCCAAATTTAGAAACCGCAAAAAAATATGTCGAATCGGGTAATATGCTCTGGAATGCAGGAATTTTTTGTGGAAAAGTGAAACACTTTATACGCGAATATAAAACCCATGCACCAGAGTTATACCAATCCATGCAGCAATTTATCAAAGGTGCTCTTACCTACGATAAACTTCCCAATATTTCTATTGATTACGCTGTTTTGGAAAAAAGTAAGAACATTTCAGTGCTTCCTGTTCAGTTTGCATGGTCAGACGTTGGAAATCTTTCTGTGTATCTTGATATTAGAAGCGCAAACAATGCCTTAACGCATTCCACCATAGAAATTGGTGGTCATAACAATATTGCGCATACCACAAAAAAATTAGTTGTCTTTGTTGATGTGGATGATTTATGTGTTATAGAAAATGACGATGTTCTTTTGGTAGTTCCACGATCGAAAGCTGAAAAGGTTAAGTTGGTTGTTGAGCAGCTTAAGAAAGATGACGTTCATCGCATTCATATCTAGAAGAGTAAAGGGTGGAAACAAAAACTTCCACCCTGAATATTTTCTAATGATGGGGTTGCGGAGCATTTCTGGCGATAAGAGCTGCTGCTATAAGTGACCAGCCACTCATGATCATATCGATGCCGATAAAGAGACCGATGACCCACAAACCAGAGTAGGGCCATTGAGCAAGAACAAGAATACCAAGCAAGAGCGTAACAATGCCATTAAGAATAAGCCAACCATAATGAGGTGGGCGATATAATACGGCAACAATAGTGCGGAAAATTCCGTCAGCTACAAAATAAATCCCCAGGATTAAGGTGAGCGATAGCGCACTGAGGGTCGGGTTTAAAAACATAATTCCCCCGACTATCATGCCAAGAATTCCTGCAAATAATCCTAGGAAAAAATCACCGAGCCGTTTTGACCAAAATGAATGAACAAATTCGATAAGACCACCTATAAAGATAATGGCTCCAAACACAAAAACGGATGCAAGGGTAATGCCCACTGTTGAACTCAACGCAACTATGCCAAGAATGATAAGGGCTATGCCAAATGCATAGTACCATGGCGCATTTTCACGAATTTGTTGTAAGAGCCAGGGATTGGGATGAGAATAATCGTTCATAAGAACTCCTCGGTTAATGAGCTTGTATATTTAGCATAGTACTAACGGGACTTGAGGTTCAAGATTCTTTTGAGGGAAACTGTGTTGAGAGAGGGAAAAGAAAGGGGGAAATTTTTTGAATCTCCCCCTGATGCGATTCGTTTCTACTTATTGCGGCCACGATAGCTATTGTCAGCGGGCCAGGTTTTGTGATATTTTCCATCCCTATAGTCTTTTTCTAAATGATTATGGAATCTTTTACCGTGTTGGTCGGTGAAAGCTTTGTCATTAGGGACATGCTCAACATAACCAGCTTGAAGAGCACCATTGATTAAGCTCGCAAGCAAAATGATAGCTAATAACTTCTTTAACATAACACGCTCCTTTATAAGTTAAACTACTCCTGTACGTCAGTAATGTACGCGTTCCATTATCGACACACAATCTCATAATAGAAAATTAATGCACTGGATATCAATACATTTATTTCGAATTCGAATATATATAGTAAAAAGAGCTCTTTTTATTGGCGTTTGCTCCTTTTTTGTTATCATAATAGAATATGAAAATAAATGGGCGGGGCATGTGTAAATTCCTTTTTTTGATCCTTCTGTGTAACTTCTCGACAATTTCGGCTATGGAATCAGAACCACCTTTAAAAAGAACCTGTTTTGATGTTCCAGTGAGGATGCTGTTTGATGCCATAGAGAGAAACAATCTCTATGATGTAGAAAACGCTCTCAAAAATGGCACAGCAAATGCTTCGAGAATGGAGTCAATGCGCTTTTCTATGCATCCCTGCTAGGTCATTATGGTGTTGTTGAGGCTCTTCTTAATGCTGGAGCTGATATTTATGAAGTCAATCACGATAATGAGATGCCAACAGCTCTTTTTGCAGCGGTGCAAGCAGGACATCGCGACATTGTCAAACTCCTCATCGCTCGAGGTGCTGACGTTGCCATTAAAAATTATCGAGGTGAAACAGTGCTCTGGTATGCTTTGAAAAATAAGCAGTTGGACATTTTGAAAATTTTGCTTGAATCAGGAATAGAGGTGAATAATGGCCCTGGGTCTCCTCTTGACGCTATTGCTGATCAAGCGAAAGAAGGCACTCTGGATAGTCTAAAGGCATGGGAATTTACCGCTTTGCTTGCAACCCTCAAGCTTCATGCATAGACTTCCTCAAGAGCAGTTGGGACTTCTCATGGCATATCTGGCCGGATGAGAACGGATAAAGTGCTAACATTTTCCCTTGAAGGGGCAGAAAGTATTGCAGTTATGCATGTTTTAATGATATTTTGATTATAGAGAATATAAATGAAATGAGAGCAATGTATCAGTTTTAAATTGATAACGACGCTTATCTTATTCAAACCTATAAAAAACAAGGAGAGTCTATGAAACGTATACTTTTAACGGCATTATTTATTATCCCCTTTGGAGCAAAGCTAACAGCGATACAGAGTGAAGGTCAAAGACATCCTTTGCTTGAAAAGATTGTTAAAGCTCGTAGTTCTTCTGTTGATAAAATCATCGAATTTAATACGATGGAAAAAGGGCATATGGATGATTGGTTCAATTTTGCTAAAGAGCTCCATGAAGCAAAATATGATTTGCTTAAAAAGCATCATGATGAGCGTATAAATCTCCACAATAAAGAGCTAGGCCTCTTAAAACGGGAGATTCTTGGCAGAAGAACTCTTGATCACAAGTTAAATCTCATGATCGATCTCCATGAAAAGCAAAATGGTGATTGGAAGAAATGGCATGAAAAAACGAGTAAAAATGCAATGAATTTGGCACGTAAGCATCATGCAGAGCTTGAAAGATTCAAAAGATCTTTAAGATAAAGCGTGGGGCGGATTCCTCTGCCCCTTCCTCATCTAACAGAAAAAATAAACTTTTGGTTATCAAAATTCTTGGAACTCGCGGGGAGATTGAAGAATCCGCCCCTTACCATTCTAAGAAGTCCGGAGTTCTTTTGAATAACAAAATCCTTCTTGATTGTGGGGATGAACGTTTTTTGAAGTATAATCCTGAGTATATTCTCATTACGCATCTGCATCCAGACCATGCTTTTTTTGTAAGGCATCATCAAAAAATTCTATTCACTTCATTCTATGCTCCTGAGTTTTATGATGATTTAAACATACATATAATCAATGAACCATTAAGCATTGATCATTACAAAATAACGCCTATTCCGACTGTTCATAGTATAAAGGTAAAGTCAAACGCTTATCTAATCGAGCACGCTGGAAAAAAAATTCTTTATACGGGCGATATGATTTGGATTGATAAGAAATACCATCATCTTATTCCTGAGCTTAACTTAGTTATCACAGAGGCAAGCTTCATGAGAAAAGGTGGAATGATAAGGAGAAACAAAGAGACTGGACAAATCTATGGGCATACGGGGGTTCCGGACCTTATTCACTTCTTTAAAAAATATACAAGCACGATAGTATTTGTTCATTTTGGGGCATGGTTTTATGTTGACATTGCTAAAGCTCGCCGTGAATTTAAAAGACTTGGCCGTGAAAATTCTATTGAATTAATTGTCGGATATGATGGGTTAACGCTCGAGATATGAATTAACCCTTTAGGACTTTTTGTTTACTTGTCATCCGGATAAGTGCAAATCATCAAAGAATCAAGAGTATTTCATAAGTACCGAGACCTTTACAAAAAGGGAATTTCTTATTTCTTTTTCATTATCAGCTGACAAAACTCATGATCTGTCAAATCTGGTCCATGAATCATACTTATAAGGCTCATTAATGTATCCATAATGTCAGCAACGATCTTGGTACTTTTAATTTCGCATGCCAATATAGTTTTCAACAAAAATGTGTTAGTAAAGAGTGACTCTTCAGCGTGATCAATAAGAAAATTAATATCTTCATATAACGGTGAAATAGGATCTCTCTGAGCATTCAAGGTAAGCTTCTTTAGCGGCGCAATCATATTCTTAAATTCCCTGTATTTTTCATCAAGGTGGGCTAGCTGATCAGAATCTCCTTTTGCTTGCTGATGCAAATGGCCAAATATATTCGTTGCAGCATTGGAGCATACAGAGAGAATCGCGATGTTATATTCAAGCAATGCCTTGCACTCTGCAACAAATTCATAATAAATGCCATCAATTTTTCTTTTGAGCGTGTTTTTGTCGATCGTGGTTGAGGAAAATTGTTGTTGCCTATAGAGCTTTAACCAATAATCGATATTTTCATACATTGAGTCATGGTATTGGGCAGGAATTCCCAATTGAAAAGCCAAAGTATTTCGAATTTTCCGAAAGCGCATTTTATAGGGAATAATTGAAAGACTTCGGGCTTTTATTTCTCTTTTGGTGCCGGCCTTGAAGAGAAAAGGATTTGTTGGCTTTTTGGGATCAGGCATTTCCATAGCGTAACTGCCGACAAAACCTGAACACAAAAGAATAAAAATGTGCAAAACTTTCTTTTTCATATGAGTACCCCCGGCTTTTTAATGATAACTATAGACTAGTATAGATTAAAATGAGAAATTTATCTTTTCCTCTTTAATGATTATTCTGCACAAAACTCTATCTAAATACCTTCTCATTTTGTTATCATTAAAGAGGAAAATATAAGAGTAAGTAATTATGAAGAAGCTATTGATATTTCTATTGTTTTTTACATTTTCTATCATCGCTATGGAGAAGCCGTTTGATGAAAAGCAATTTTTTCAAGCGCTGCAAGATCGTAATGCCTATCTGATTGATAAGATACTTTCAACGCATCCGTCCATAAAGTTATTTGATGAAGAGGAAAACACTCCTTGGAATACTGCCATTAATAATCGTGACATGGCCAGTGTGACGGTCCTCTTAGACCATGGATTAGATATCAATCAGCAAAATAGAAGCAATGGCCAAACGCCGTTGATGATTGCCATAAACACCAATCAACCTGACCTCATGCGCCTTTTGATCGAGCAGCACGCGGATCTTAATCGTACCGATGCATGTGGGAGAACGGCACTGTTCTACGCGCTTTTGCAGGCGAATGAGTCGATGGTTCGAATTTTATTAGAACATGGTGCTACCGTTAACCTTCGCGACAATCGAGGGTTATCAGTCCTAACCTATGCCATTCAACGAATGAACGAATCTGGAGATCTTGTTTCCTGGTGGCGTATTATTTCACTGCTGCTGCAATTTGGTGCACCAGTCACCCCTGAATTGATTCAAGTAATAGAAATTCATGCTGCATCATTAGGGCTTACAGAGATTGAAGTGGATCTTTTGAGATTGTTAAAAGCTTTTGAACCATTTTCATTAGGTAGTGTGCCTGGGCTGTTATTTCGTCCTGTAAATAGTAATTATCAGTTGCTTGGCGAACAATGGCTGGCTAGAGTTAGCGCGAATCCCTCGATACTGCTTACTTCACCGCTTTTTCAATACATAGTTGGTCACGAAGCAATCGCTCCGGAACTATTTAGCCCATTATTAATGATATTAACACATATGAATCATCAACGGGAAGCAGCGATAGTATCTGTTGTTCGACAAGCAATCGTTATCGTAAATGCATTATTGCAGCGTCCCGCGCTTTCTGCTGGTGCATTGGAACGCTTGGATTCAATGAAACAAACGTTAATGACGGAGAAAGAGCGTATTGAAAAACTAATCCGTGAACGCTACGTATCGCCAGTTATACATTTGCAGCAATATCCTTCATTGGCGCGACCTCTTTCCCCTGAATTACTTGCTCTTCTTTTCTCTTATGTTTTGGGAAGACACTATAATAGATATGGCAATACACACTGAGTCACGCGAAATTATCATCATCATTCAATGAGCCGATAAAGCTCACTGATCAGGTAAAAAGGTAATGAGCATAGTTGGTACTGCGTAAGGGTGCCTTGGGCGTTTTTGACCTTAATATCAGATATTAAAGGCATTCCTGAATAGATGCGAACTGCCTTCGGAAGCTCTTTAAGATTCATGAATTGATGAAGCGATTTTAATGATCCAGCGGCGCCCGCTTTAACTTCAATAGGAATAATGTTATTCCTATATTGTATTACATAATCGATTTCTGCACTGGCCTCCTTTTTGGGATTGAGCCAATAATACAATACTGGTTCTTGGTAGAAAGGATTTAGGGTCCGAAGAAGTTGCCCGACTACCTGTTCGGTGATGCCTCCCTTATTAATAAGATCCAGTTCAGTGATTGATTCTAGGTAAGATAATGAAAGTCCAAGCTCAGCAGAGCTTAGTCCGACATCAAGCATAATGACTTTTATATAATGACTGAGTAGTTCAGCGCCAAGCGGAACACCATTTGCAGCGGAAGCCTTCACCTGATGGCATACTTTTGCCTGACATAAGAGTTCAAGTCCTTCTTTTATGATGGCAATGCGAATATCTGGATTGACTTTGCTGTACACAAATTTTTTACCCAGGTGCTTAGGGACAGCCGTGAGAATCTCGTTGAGTTGCGAAGCGAGTATGCGGGGGGTCCCATATTTTCCAAAATCATCACGATATGTATGCATGATGTCATGATGCACTTGAGCGACTTCCTGAATTGAACGATTGAAACTCCAGGCAGCTACTGCTGCGGGCATACCCCCGACAATAAGATACTCTTTAAAGAGTTCGATCAGTTTTTCATGGGTAAACGCATCGATGCCTGAATGCCACGAGAATTCTTTTAAAAATGCCACCAATTCATTTCTGCCCTGTGCCAATAAAAACTCTTCAAAAGACAATGGTTCCAGATACATATAGCTTATGCGACCTACTGGCATGCTCATTTCATGCTTGCCAAGGATGAATTCCAACAGAGAACCTGCAGCGATGACAGGCAATTCGGGCATATCTTCGGCAAACCAGCGTAATTTTGCAAACAGCTCAGGAGCAGCTTGGATCTCATCAATGAACAAGATACATTGTGACGGGTCAATAGTTGCTTCTAATGCTGAACGTAATCGCTGGATGATGATCGATGGCTCATTTGGTGAAAATACCGAAATCAATTTAGGATTCTTTTCAAGATTTACTTCAATAAGTTTTTTGTCGATCGATTCTGCAAAATGACGAACGAGCCATGTTTTGCCGACCTGCCGAGCACCTCGGATGACTAAAGGCTTTCGATTATGCGCTATAATCCATTCTTTTAAAAATTTAATACCAGTTCTTTCCATGGAGCCCTCTTCATCGCTTGATATTCATTGTACCAAAAAAGCAAAGGACTTGTCAAATGAGGACCCTCTTTTTGCATGAATTTGATAAATGAGGGCCCTGTTTTTACATATTTTGGTAAAAAAATGGAGCATTTTCTTGTTCATCAAAGAGGACAGGGATGAAGAAAAGATGAACAAAGACTGGAGTGAACCTGCCAAAGAAAAGAACAGACCCTTTTCTTATGATAAAAAAAGATTAAAAGCAAATCGCAGAGCTACCATTTGCAATTTTTTGGACCGTATCGTGAGGCCGCAGATTCACTTTTTTCAGATGTTGAAGTATCACGTACTTCTTCATTATTTGAATCGGCTGCTTTTTTTTCTCTTTTTTCATTTTCATTATTGTTGTTTTGCGAGGCATTTTTTTTAGTGTCTTCCATTTTTTATCCTTATTTAATTTTTAATGTTGAGATGTACTCTTATTTTAACCATAGCAAGAAAAATGGCGTAAAATCAATATTTTTCATTCTGCCAATTTCTTTTATTCATGCCAATTTTCAATTGATATAAGTGAAGCTAATCGATTAAATTCTCTCAGATTTGAAGTCACAATGATGAGATTATGTGCGAGAGCGGTGCCTGCTATTAAGCAATCATATGCGCCGATAGTGTTATTCCTGAGCTGGTGACGTATTCGAGTGGTTGCTTCAGCTTCCATTTCATCGAATGGCACTACATTGATTTCCCCTAAGAAGTCTTTCCATAATGGATTGAGAGCGGTTGCTCGATGAGGATTCAATAAAAGGCCATATTCTAGGTCAATGGCCGCAAGAAAAAGATAAACAATTTGCAGGAGGGGGGGTTGAAAAGAACAGGATGTTTAAAAATCATGTAAATGATGATATAATCAATATGTTCGAATTAAATAATTAGTAAGTGTCATTAATTTCAGGGGGATAATTGTGATAAACGTCTTAAAACGTATTATAACAGTGCTCATTTTGGTATTTTCTTCTATCGCATTATCCAAAATTGGAACAGCCACTATTAAGATATGTGATTATGATCCGGCAAAGGATCGCCAGAAAGTTTTAGCTATCTGTGAGCAACATCATAAAGCATATGGTGAATGTAAAGCCTGTGGTGGTTTATTTTTAAGTCTTCTTTATACTCTTGCCTTTCGTAATGACTTGAACATATGGATTAAAATTCTTAAAGAAGATGCTACTGTCATGGGTTTTATTATCTATAATGAATTCATTCCTCATTCTCTATTACCAGCGTCGATAAGATCGCTTTTTACGAAACTCAATGCTGCAGAGCTTTCTTATATTGGCATTGATCAGAAATATCAAGGCAAAGGATATGGGCATCGGTTATTTAACGTTGCGTTACGCGACCTGTCCGCACGAGGATATTCAACAATATTGGCAAATGTATCAGACGAAAATGAATCAGCAATGAAATGGCATGAAAAAGAAGGCTTTATTTGCATTCCCGAGAGTGACGCTATTGTTGATTTTTATCGAGTACAAAGTAAAGCCGGAAACTACGTATCATATATGTATCGTATCAATAACGACGTGGATAGCCCACACTTGTTAATAGCGGGTTCGGAAATTTCAAGACATGAGCTTAATGCGCAGCTTGAGGATCATATGAAGAAAGGGTTAGCGAAAAACCAAGCTCAGTGCCTAATTGCTGAGAAAGCGGCGCATAAAATCCACCGCCCATTAACACATTCATTTTATGACAAGCTCAATTTAGCACGAATATTTGAGTACTATTTACGAGAAAGTCTTGATCGAGATAAGGTCGATGCACTCGTCGTTTTTTTATTGGGGATTGATCGGGAGTTGATAATAAAACGTTTGAATGATGATCTTTCATTCTTTCTTGATCATGCAGAGGAGCTGCAACATGCCGTGATCAAAGAAAACAATATGTCTTTGATTTGTAATGATGAAGAATGCTATGTAACGCAATCGAAAAAAATGGTCGAAAATCAATAATTTGTTTTCCAGCAGTACGCTGATAAAGCTTAGCCGGTTTGTTGTTGATCCATGATCCAAAATGACCCTTTTCCCAAAAACAAACGTGGATTGCTTTTATCAACAAAATCTATTGAGCCATGTTTTGTATTGACCAAGAACAAAATCACTCACCTTGAACAATCCTCGTCCGCCAATTTTTCGCAACCCACCAGATCGTCATTTTAATTATGTAAATTTACAAAATAGCGATAAACAAAGAGGAATAATCATGATGCCTTATGAATTGTCCGATCGACAAACGACAAAAGCAAAACCATCGTTTTTTTATTGACAACACATTTATACCTGTGAATGAAAAAAACAACAATCAATAGAAAACTTACGGCTTTAAGATCAGTGCTTGCCCACAAAATAGGAACATGAAAATCCATTGTATAGTGCCTTGTTTTAAAAAGCATGTCAACAACTCAGAATTTGTTGACATAGAAATGACTTAAATTTTAACACTTGATTTTTAATTAAATCTAAAGTTATGTTCTCTATGGTTCTAGGTTTCTGTTTAATCAGGAAGCGTCATGGATAATATATATATATATACGGTAATTCAGATTATCCATCAACAATCATTTAATGTTCTTTTCTTTCATTTAATCCTTAGAAAAACAATTTTTGATCTATTTGCCTTTAGCTATGGCATACAAACTTATTTGCTTGAGCGAAAGGAGTTTGCTATGGGAGCATAATCAAAAAATAATTCGTTTCAGAAAAAACATTGGCTTTCTCAATTAAGGAATTGTATGAAGAAAATATTATTAGTGATGATTTCCATGATGGCATTCCATGGCCATCTATCGCAAAGCAAATCTCCAAAAAAACACAAAAAAGAGTGTTGCAAAGTTGATGACAATATCGCCATCGCCGACTTTCATGAAAACAAAAAGAATCCGATACGTGGAAAAAATGTTTTGATAATTGGGGCTAGCAAGGGTATTGGTATGGGAGCTGCGCAAGCGTTTCTTGCTGCCGGGGCTAATGTCGTCGGAACTTCCCGTAATCCATCCGATTATTCACTTTCCTGGCTTGATCCAGTGCCGCTTGATTTAACCGACAATGCAACGATAGAAAATTTCTTCCAAACCTCGCCAACCGTCAGCAATTGGGATAAAATCCATATCCTAATTTTGGGCGGACTTGAGACAACAATAGGATTTGTCGCACAATGCAATGGCAGCGATTTTTTCCATTTTATTAACTCAGAGCTCATTGGACGTCAAAGAGTTGTTGCTCAAGCAATTAAGAAGATGAAAGATGTTCATGATTCAAGAATTATTACCCTCGCATCATTGGCCGCAGACTTCCCTCTATTGGGTGTTGGTCCCTATGCAACAAACAAAGGTGGTGAGGTTGCTTGGGTAAAAACATTCAACATGGAGCGCATTCTTTTTAACAAGTTACAAAATGGCAAAGATTTTATTAAAACAACAGCAATTGCCTTCCAGGGAACTTTTGTGGAAACCGCTTTAGGTACTTATCCACCGTCAGTATGTCCCGCTAATGTCTTCGATACTGGAGATATCTTCGAGTATTCATCCGGAACAATCGGGGGTCTTACCAATCCAACACTTGATGCTGCCGGTGAGTGGATTGTTAATAGCGTACTTGGGAACTTGACACCGCTTGAAGCCGGACAATCACTGTTGTTCATGGCCACTGTCTGTGATCCAGAATGGGCATATTACGTTATCAAACCTGGTGAAAAATGGTGCAATAAGACCGCCAAATGTTGGCTTCGTCAAACAAGTGTTCACAAAGCCAAAAAGCCGTTAACTGAATTTATGGAAAGTTATAACTGGCCACTTGCTTATAATGATATAGTTTATCAAAATAATACTAAGCATTACAGTATTCATAATTGCCCACCTAAACATAAACACGCACCTAACTTTCCAGTTCCACCATTCCGGCCAGATTATCCGGATTGCACTCAGGTGGATCCGACACCAGGAGTTGTAAGTTTGGATAAATTGAAAAATGTATGTGACTTGATAGATAATAGCTGTCAAGCTCCATCTCCGTGTCCAAATCCACCTTGCTAACTAGGAATTTCACACTATTAGAACGCTCGGCGACAGTCGCATAAACAAAGATGAGTGGGTTGCAACCCACTCATCTTTGTTTAGAATAATTAGTTTAGCTAGATTAAAATTGTCAATGCTTAAAATTGTTTCCTATACAGAACTTGGATTCTTATTGCAAAAACAGGCCGCAAAATGAACTAAGACAAAGATCTTGATATATAAGGTTAGCTTGTTTTCTTATGAGCCAACATTTTCTTTGCAAGATCAGATAGTTTCTTTTTATAAGATGATCGTTTTTTTTCCGGCATCATGGTGTAAGCATATATTTGAACATCGCTTGCTGGATTAAGCATAAAGTCATTTGACATCAAGATTCGTGCTTGAATGTTATCCATATCTTTACTATTTATGGCTTCTGGGTTCCTGCAGAAAATCTCTAGATAGCTTTTGGGATCAATAGATTTTAAGTCATAATTATATGAGATTCCCTCCTTGTCTATGAAGTGAACTGATTTTAAAGGGTAACGATTGAAATAGGCTGCTCGACATGTTTGATTTAAAGCACAAGGCAAATTAAGAGTTACTACATCAGTATCATCTGATAATGTACCCCAAATATGATCTATCCGTTGTGGTTTATCATATGAGGATATGTTTTCGATACAGGTATTAAATTTTTCATAATCTTCTGAATCTTCATCATCATTATTTGGAAATTCCAAAATACATCTTTTTATAGAATTTCGTTCTTCAGCTTCTGGATCAGTTACCGTTGCGCAACATGAATCAAAATCTTGATCATCGGAATAACATGTTTTTAAAATGTTGCCGCCCTCACCTTTTATGGCAAATACTGTTCGTTTTGCATTCAAGGTTTTTCCAAAACTTTTGGCTAAATATACGTACTTGTTAACTCTGTCCTTAGGAATAAAGATCTGTACCATTACCCCTTCATTCGTTTGTATTTCATCTGTCAAGTCCTTAATTTCATTGACATACGATTTGTCTAATCCCATTTCTTTGAAGATATAACCCCATGAAAAGCCATGGACATTGAAATTGATTAAAAAATAATAGAGTGATGCATCATCGGGAAAAGCTGAATTTGCATATAATGATACATTAGAAGATAATGAAATCGAGGAAATTTCTTTCTCAAAATCTGGATTTTCACTTTTTTTTACATGTGCAAGCAAACTCTCAAGAGTCTCATTAAATTTATCTTCTTGTGGAATTCTTAAATAATAAAAATTATCGCGAATCCTTTGACCTGTTTCCTGAAAATGAATTTCCTTAATCAGGTCACTCAGAACTAAATAAAAAAATCTTTGACCATGGTAAAAGACATAATGGGATTCGGCTAATTCGCGTTCTTTTTTTAGCATTGATGAAATCAATGCTTTATGCTCCTCCGTAAATTCAAAGTCCTTTTTAATTTTTTTTATTGTCGCTATTAAGCCATTGATTCCCTCATTTATTTGTGGCTTACTTAAATGAGCTTCAGTTTGCGTATAAAATCGCTCTCTCTTCAATAACTCACTGCTTAAAATTGACAAATTAAAGAAGTAAACCACAACGATAATTAAATATTGCAAAAGATTCATTTTTATTCCAATCGCACAAGACTAACTGAGAATAATTTTATCAAATTTAACATTATTTGCAACATAAAACAAAGTGGGTGCCGTGGTGATACAGTCGGTCGCCAACCTCCGTATCCAAGCGCCAATAAGATTTCTATGAGCGAATTATTGCGATTGCACCCACCAGAAATGCGACAGGAATTCCCAACGTAACTAATGACGGTCGTGATGGTCCTTCCACATGGTTTCGAACAAAATCAACAGCATCACCATCTTTGAGCATCAACGCTTCTTGCAGCCGATCCTGCACGAATGCCTCGTCGATAAGCCACCGCAAGAATTTTATCAAAATTTTTTGTTCTGACCATGTCATATTGAGCCATGCGATACAATAAATACAACAATGGTTGATGGTGATTCCCGAGTAGAGCACATACTACTGAGTGAAGCTTTGGCGGAGACCCTCCTTTAAGAGTAAACAATCGCTCGCGCTCTCGCTCATCAAAATATTGACGGCATGTGTCAATGAGCTGATTTTGGTCTTTAAAAGCCTCAAGGGAATTGTCTCGTTCCATTGAGTCCAAGCTCATGGTGAATAAAAAAAGAGGTGGTTTACCTGTCTTCAATTATAAAAAAAAGAAATTGACATTGCATACTACATTGTAGTATATATAAAAACATGAAGAGAGAGATAATACCAACAACTCATTTTAGCGAAATTCGAGATATTCTTCTAAAAAAGAGACAGCTCTTACAAGAAGATTATGATAATTTTATTGAAAAACTTGCCAAGAATCCAAAGGTTGGAGATGTTGTTTCTGGAACAGGTGGTGTTCGCAAAACACGATTAAAATCGGCATCCAAAGGAAAACGTGGTGGATTTAGAGTTTGTTATTTCTACTTTCAGGTAAAAGAACGGATATATTTGTTTCATATCTTTGGAAAGAATGAACAGGAAAACTTAACTGAGGAAGAAAAGAAAATTCTTAGAGACCTCGCAA
Organism: uncultured bacterium; assembly: GCA_963699715.1. GTDB lineage: Bacteria > Babelota > Babeliae > Babelales > Babelaceae > CAVOUX01. The sequence goes on along the minus strand of CAVOUX010000004.1, from coordinate 122,585 downwards.
ACTACTTTAAAAAGGGTTTATAAATGGGAAAACTATTTAAAGCATTAAAAAAAGGATTTGAAGAAGCAATAGCACATGATCAAGGAAAACTTGATCTGCGTTCAGAGTTGATAGACATCCCAAAACCACCTGCGCACTACAAAGCTCAAGACATTAAAAAAATAAGAGAGAAAAATCGATATTCTCAGGGTCTTTTCGCCAAGGTGCTTAATGTCAGCATTAAAACCGTGCAATCATGGGAATCTGGACAACGTGCCCCAAGCCATTCTGCCCTACGCCTGCTTGAAATTGTCGATAAAGGAATTTATAATCCAATAACTCATAGAAAAATTTGACCTCAGCCTAGTAACTCCTGATAAAGCTATTTTTCCTTAATGTAAGAAATCAAATAATCCCTTGCTCCCTTTTTTCGATTCTTGATCTAAGAAATCTAAAAAGCTTGCTGCGGCAACAATGGCACCCCCTATAGATTTACCCGTGCGTTTAGCTTGTTCCAATGCTAATTTTCTTTTTTGCAACTCATTCTGTTCCTGCTGCAAACGCACCAATTCTTGCTGGAGCGCCACATTTTCTTTATTAAGTCGTAATTGTTCTTCACTCATTTCGGAAAGTACGGAACTTGCCTGGTCTTTCAATTCTTCAGTAGATGCTGGATAGATGCGACCGCAAATGAGTACTGTGATAGCTAATACTCTATATATTTTCTTCATGATACTTTTCTCCTCGCTAAAAAAGATTGTCTACCGAGACAAGAAAATTCCTCGGTAGACATAATTATTCAATTAAGGCGCATAGGTTATATCGTTTTCAGGAATAAATCTTTGTTTTATATCAGAAAATCGTTGGCCCATATACGCTCTTCCTGCTTGGATCGCTTGTCTTCCTTGCTCAACTCCAGCTGTTACATAAGGTGCGGCAGCTTCCCGAGCTCTTTGCGCATATTCTCTTCCCGTTTGAAAGGCTACCCCCGCTTTCTCTGCGCCCTCTCTGAGGTAAGGGGTAACCACTTCACGAGCTTTACCGGTATATTCTTGTGCCGTTTCTACGCCACGTCTACCTGCTTCCATCCCCATGGTTATATAGGGAGCCGCATGCTCATAGGCTTGTGAACCGTATTCCCGAGCACGTCGCCATGCACCTTCGACATCGATGTCTCGATTCATCGGCGACTCTAGTCCTTCCCTATATTCTGCAACTTTTCTCTTTCCTATGTCCCAATAACTTTCTTCATTTTGGGCAATCAGTAGTTGGCCAGCGAATATAAGACTTATTACTAATAACTTAGTCATAACATCTCCTTATTTAACTATTTTTTCTTATTTTCTCATCTATAAGTTTAGCCTTATTAATCAATAAATCGCAAGGGTATGGCCCTCGATAACATTGTTGGATAATCTTATGCTAAGGGCTTGCCCTTTGACGAACCTGAAAAACTTATAGATTATAAGGTTAAATTTTGGAATTACTTATTGTTTTTGCTCTAGCTTAAACACTATAGTCCTTTTCAAGAACGGCCAAATACTCATTAAACTGATAACGCTTGTTGCGTTGTTGGTCCGTTACTTCTTGAACAATGCCAAGATCCTCAAACAGGTTAATCAATTTTCTTGCAGTATTGTAGCTTACTGATAATGCGCTTGGATAAAGCCCATAAAATTGTGTAAATTGGCCCGAGCATAAAAGCAGAAGAGGGCCATCAACCTTCGTGTTAAGATAATAACAACAACACAAACACCAAGGAAGAAAGCCCAATATGGATGGTACCAAGAGAACGAAGAGATGGCAAGAAGCATTGATCAATCAGGATGATTTTATGCGCGAGATGATCAATAAGATCTGCCAGGAAGTACTTGAAGCCGACTTTGACAAGTTTATAGGAGCTCAAGCATATGAGCGGACAGATTCCAGAAAAGGATACCGAAACGGCCACTACACAAGGCAGCTGAGCACACGGGTGGGCGCCTTGACACTGGCAGTGTGCCGCGATCGTGAAGGGGAGTTCCAGCCTGAGCTCTTTGACAGATACCAAAGAAGCGAAAAAGCATTGATGCTTGTGATAGCAGAGATGTACTTCACGGGTGTGAGTACCCGCAAAGTGAATCATATCATGCAAGAGCTGAGTGGGACATCCATATCCAAAAGCCAGGTCAGTAGGCTGGTATGTCAGCTTGATCATGATCTGCAGGAATGGCGAGAGCGGCCACTCAACATATCATATCGATACTTGGTTATTGATGCGCGATATGAAAAAGTACGCGAGAATGGCTCTGTTATCAGTAAGGCAGTTGTGGTGGTGATTGGCATCACGCATGAAGGGATACGAGAAGTGATAGGTTGTTGGGTGGTCAACAGTGAATCATACGAGGCTTGGGATGATTGCTTTAAAGGACTGAAAGAAAGAGGTCTGACCGGGGTTGAGTATGTCGTGACTGATGATAACAAGGGGCTCCGCAAGGCGCTGGGAAAGTACTTCCAGGAAGTGAAACAACAACGGTGTCAGGTACACTTCATGCGCAACCTTATAGACAAGCTTGCCAAGGTTGATCAGCCACTTACCATAAGACTTATGCAAGACGTGTTTGCTGCTGAAACGAAAGAGGATGCAATGGCTCGGCTACAAAAAGTCTATGCGTTCTTACTCAGCAAGAGAAAAGAATCGGTAGTGCAATGGCTTGAAGAGAATGTTGAGGAAACATTGACCGTGGTTGAATTGCCACCTGAACATCGCAAAAAAATGAAGTCGACCAATATGCTGGAGCGGCTTAATCAAGAATTGAAAAGAAGGTCTCGGGTGGTGCGCATCTTCCCCAATGCGGATAGTTGCCTGAGGCTCTCGAGCGCGATATGTCAGGAAATATCAGAGAGTTGGGGCAATAGAAAGTATATTGATATGCATGTATGAGGTGACGATGCCGACACATAAATGAAACAGGATATGACACCCTTCGGGTGTGCTGTTGGTGCTTGCTTAAAAAGCTGCGCAACAACTCAACTAAATTGAAATCATTCCATGTCTTAAATCACGAAGTTGAAAGTACACAAAAATTGGGACTTGACTTTAAAGGGAAGTTAATATGCCAAAACTTTTTGAGCATTTAAAGAAAGGTCTAGAAGATATATTAGCCCATAAAAGAGGGGAGCTCAATGAAAAGGTTTTACGAAAAACCATCATTGAAATTCCTGATAAGCCTAAAGGTCAAAAAATTACACGTAAAGGTTTGACAACCAAAGCTTCATCAAAGAAAGCAAAGCCTAACGCTAAACACATTCTCTTAGACGAAATTCGAATTTCAAAAACACTTCTAACAAGATTAGAACACGAAGCTTTAGAGCGTGATATGAGCCTTAATTCTGTTATTATTGAAAAACTAAGCAAATAAACCTTATGGCACCATTGTCAGCATCTTTACTACTTATGAAAAAAAGTCCACAAACTATGCGACAAATAGAGTAATGCAACTAGAGCTTGGGAGGTTAAAAAAATGGGGCTTGTTAAGTCTAAAGGGAAAACCCCAGGCTACACTATATTTCTTAGCTAAAAAAATTACGACATAATTACTACACATTACGACATAATTGCTATATATTGCGACATGTCTCCCTACGAATCTATCAAGAACGACTGGTAGATGTGGCAGAAAAACCATAGACTATTTTGATTTTTTTTAAACTTTTTAAAAAAACGATTACGACGTTTAATCAGAATCAATTTTTCCTTATGGGATCATGGTTTTCATCGAGGATTATGAAAATGTTAACCATATTGATTTTTGGTGCACTTCTTGAAAATCGATGATTTTTGACTAAATCTCATGAAATTAAACCGCTCAAAATTAAACGACATTGCCTCTTGATTGATTTTTTAATAAGCAAGTCATACCACACACAGGTCATTCCATAAACAAAAAATCGCCATGCTCAAATTTCAACGTTTTTGTTTGTGATGAATTTTTTTCAAGCACATTATTGTTGATTCGAAATGTGACCACGAGTAACGCCCTTAGGTAATGCGCCCGCTCTCCCGAGCGCGAGTTAAGTCCCAAAGAGGCTTTTTCTAATCGTTATACCCAGAAAATAATGGGGCAATAATCTGGTTTTTTTGCAAGAAACTGTCACTTTTTGACAGTTTCTTGCAAAAAAAGATCTTTCTTCTATGCTCAAGTTATACATTAATGAGTACGATTTTTATGAATAAAAATTTTCTTGAAAAATTATTAAGCTGGCCCAAGCCCTATATTTCGGGAATCAATCTAGCTCATATTTTGGATAAATCAGCTAATTCTCGTTATGCAAGTATTAAAAGAGCTATCCATAAGGGTCATCTTATCCCTATTAGAAGAGACTTGTATCTCATTAAAAATTCAAAGAGATCACATTTAAATATTTTTGAGATTGCTACAGTTATCTATGGCCCATCTTACGTTAGTTTTGAATCTGCTTTAAGTTATCACGGATGGATTCCAGAAGCAGTGATAACCACAACCTGTGCCACCGTTAAAAGAACAAAAAATTTTGAAACAAGTATTGGGATCTTTTCCTATGAGCATATCCCAATTAAGGCATTTTCTATTGGCGTAGAACAGCATCAGCAAGAAAATGGTGTAACTTTGTTTATCGCAGCTCCCATTAAGGCTATTGCGGATATAATTTATGCAAGAAAGCGAACATGGAAAACTATTGATGAGCTAACGGAAGATCTTAGAATTGATCCTGAAAATTTTCAAAATTCTGAAAAAAAATTAATTATCGAGCTTATTAAGAATTATCCAAGCAAAAGAGAAAAAAATACTCTTAATAACTTGCTGAAGGGGCTGCATTGACTATTATCCAAGACAGGCTTAAAAGTTATGGTCCACTTTCAAAGCAAGAAGAACTTAACGCTTTGAAAGAAATCTATCAAGAAATTGCATTAGCTGGCCTAGCAAGAAGTGATTTTTTTAAATTAGCTGCTTTTCAAGGTGGAACCGCACTTAGGATCATATACCAATTAAAACGATTTTCGGAAGATCTAGATTTTGTGCTTTTAAATCCTTCAGAAACATTTCAATGGGATTCGTATTTGAAAGCTATTGAATTGGAATTTAACTCCTTTGGCGTAAATTTAGAAATCAAGAACCGTGCTGATGCCAAAGGCGCTATAAAGACAGCATTTTTAAAAGAAGCCTCTTTTGCTCGAATTCTTGAATTGACCTATAAAAGATTACCATCTGATGTGCAAAAAATTAAGATTAAATTGGAGATTGATACATCGCCTCCGGCAGGATCTCATTTTGACGATGTCTTTTTAATCTACCCATACCCATTTTCTATTCTTATTCAAGATTTACCAAGCTTGTTTGCTAGTAAATGCCATGCGATACTTTGTAGAAAATATGATAAAGGACGTGATTGGTTTGATTTTCTTTGGTACATCTCAAGAAGAGTGTCCATCAATTCTCTCTTACTTAAAAATGCCTTGTACCAAGCAGGGCCATATAAAGGAAAAGATATACCATATAGCAAAGCATGGCTTTATCAAGCATTCAAAAATAAAATCAATGAGGTAGATTGGAAAGCAGCTATACGAGATGTCGAAAATTTTCTTCGTCCTGAAGAAAAGAAATTTGTTAAAAACTGGAATAGAGAATTGTTTCAGCAACAAATTGAAAAAATTGAATTAATCTAAGAACCTGGGAGAAAAATTCTCTTCTACCTTATCCCTTTATGGGATTCTTTTCTATTTTGGTGCGGCGTTGAGCTTCATCGGGCTCCGCCCGATACAGTATTTGCAGTTTAAGAACGGGTTAAGGAACACAATATTTTTGTTTATAAGTTTTTTAGATTTTTGATGGTTTTAAAAAACTCCTCGCGCGTGCGCGTAATCTTTCAATAACTTTCTAACAACTTTCTAGAGGCTTGGAAAACACGATAGGTAGCTGTGTTTGAAGGGGGGGTAATTACAGTCATCCCCTACCACTTTATTTCAAAATTACAGTCGTCCCCTACCATGGGGATTTCTGAGTCTGATAATTTTAATAAAACCCTTGAAATACTATAATTTTAATATTATAGTGTTACTCCACAAATCCATACTAGTTGAATAACAAAAAGGGGAGCATGTTAGAAGAGAAAAAAATCATTAAGGATGACATCAATTTTTTGGAATATCCTAATTGGGTTGTTGATGAAAAGACAAAGCAGCAACATCTTGTAGTCGAAAGACAGAATGGTAAATATGAGATATTTAGTCCCCGAGGCTTGCCAACTCATTTTGATAAAATTGTCTTATATTGTTTGTTGCATAAACTATTTGCAGCATCCAATGAAAATTTAGAGATTACAACTACTCGTTATGCTATTGCCAAAAGCATTTTCGATCGAAAAATAACAGATACAGAACAGTTTGCACGTATAATGAAAGCCTTAAAAAAATGGAAGGCCGTTTCAATTAATTTTGAAGGTATATTTTATTCAGATAATAGTCATTCAGAGCGGTATTTTTCAATAATTGATGATGTGATACTTAACAGCAAAACAAAAAAACTTTATATACGCTTTAATCAACAATATATTAAACAGCTTAATGAGACGACTTTTTACAAATTGATTGATTTTGATCAATATAAAAAATTGAAAAGCGCAGTCTCTGCGCGGCTTTATGAAATATTGATTAAGAATTTTAAAGATCGTGATATGTGGGTTATCTCGATTAAAAATCTTGCTGAGAAGCTTACTTTGGAAAAAAGAAGTAATGCTAAAGATTATTATCCGTCTGATGTTCTTGCGCAATTAAGGCCTGGCATTAATGAGATTAATAAGAAAACAGATTTAGCCGTAATGTTTAATTACCATAAAGATCAGGGCATGTGCACATTTCAGAAAATGCCATCCACGTTTAAGCCAGCCAAGAAAGATACTGGACCACAAGAAAAAATTGAAAGACGTTGTAAATCTATAAATTTTTAAATTTATATAAATAATTCAAACGGTAGGCAGCATTCAACTATCGTAGTGCCGTAGGGCCGCTGCTGTAGTTGAATTTCTGCCGATTAGGGATCTTCCTACGTTAAAACCACGCAGGACACGGGCCGGCCTGTCATCCGAAACTTTATGTAAAGGATGATGTCGAGGGTGCCCGCCTGCCGCGGGACGCATAGTCCAGAAAAAATATCTTGCCTACTTTTAAGCCTCCAATGGGCTTGTGCTCTTTGTATAAACACTTATTTTTTGTCAGGTGTTAATATGCCCGAGGGAGGGGTTTATCTGATAATTTAAGAGGTTGTCCCAACCTGTTTATTAAAAGCAGAAATAGCAGCACCCAGTGCGTTTATCAGGGCCTTTTTCCGGTTGCGTTGGTTCTTTCTCAGGTGTTTTGGACTGGATTGGACCACCATCTTGCTCGGTTGGATTTTTCTTGACCTGAATATTACCTTCATCAGGATTCCCCTCTTCTTGTCTATGCTCAACGGGTACACCCTACACACCAATAAGAGATGTCACAAGAGTGCATGATAACCCCCATGAAAAGATAAAGAAACAAGTGCTTCATAAGAGAACTTCCATTTCATTATTTATATAAAATCTACTCTTTTACTATACCAGTGCATTCATGTAAAATTCAAGCATACCCAAGGCAAATGAGAAGTATTTTTCGCTCTTTTTGCAACTTTTTCAGTTTTGAAGCAAACTAAGAGGGTCACCACCCTTTACCATTTATTAAGAAAGTTTCGAGCATGAGTATTGCAGCAGGACTTGTTGGCCTTCCTAACGTCGGTAAATCAACCCTTTTTAATGCCCTCACAAAATCATCTATTCCCGCTGAAAATTACCCATTTTGCACCATAGATCCACATCTAGCAATCACTATCGTGCCTGATACACGCATTGAAAAACTGCAAACACTCTATAAATCTGGCAAAATTATTCCAGCCTCAGTTCAATTTGTTGATATTGCTGGGCTCGTTAAAGGTGCCGCATCCGGAGAAGGCCTTGGTAACCAATTCTTAAGTCACATTCGCGAGGTCGATCTTATCTTGCATGTACTTCGCTGTTTTGAAGATCCCTTGATTGTCTATTCACGCGATGAACTTGATCCTTTAATTGACTTTGATATCATTACTACCGAACTTATGCTTAAAGATATCGAGTCGGTGGATAAACGCAGGTTAAAAGTAGGACATCTGCTCAAACAAGCCAAGAATAATCCCGTGCAACTCCAGGAATTACAAACTGAAGAATCGTTACTAACACGTCTTGAAGGTGCCTTGAATGCAAGTGATTTAAAAATGGTGCAAACATTAGTAAATGAAGCAAAGGTGCAAACAACACCCCTTCTTTCAACTAAAAAATTTCTTATCATCGCCAATGTATCCGAATCAGAGATCGCGGATAATGCCTATTTTCAAAACAAGTACTATCAAAAACTTGTCACAACATTTGGTAAGGACAAAGTAATTCCCGTCTCGGCACGTCTTGAAAGCGAACTCGCTCAATTAAATCCAGAAGAAGCTCAAGAAATGGCGTCGATGATGGGCTTGCAAAACAGAGGAACAGACGAGATCATTAAAAGTGCCTATAAAAACTTAGGCCTTATCACCTTCTTTACCTGCGGCCCCAAAGAAATACACGCTTGGCCTATAAAGGAAGGTATCACGGTTCGACAAGCAGCGGGCGTAATTCACTCAGATCTGGAACGAGGATTCATTTGCGCAGATGTATTTAATTACAACGATCTCATACAGTATGGCTCCGAAGCAAAATTAAAAGAAGTCGGCAAGATAAGAACCGAAGGCCAAGATTATAAGATGCAAGATGGAGATATCATTAACGTCAAATTTAACGTGTAAAAACTATGGTAATTCTTACTAACGGACCAGCAATTCATGCGCGCATAGCATTGCATAATGATACCGTCCAAAATGTTTCATTGTCGCTCGGATTATCATCAACGATGAGTTTCGAAATCCATGGTGGCAGCCCACAACTTAACGATTTAGTGACATCCTGGCTCATCAATTACGCTCAAAAAAAATCGATGCAAATTCCCTTTTCACTTGAAACGCAAGGCTCATTTACTAAAAAAGTTCATGCAGCCTTGATTACAATACCTTTTGGCACGACGATGAGTTACCAATCCTTAGCCGGACATCTTAAAACACCACGAGCTGCACGAGCAGTAGGAACTGCCTGTGGTAGAAATCCTTTTCCCCTTTTCATTCCCTGTCATCGGGTAATAAAAAGCGATGGTTCATTAGGCGGCTTTGCTGTTAACATAGAAATTAAACGACGGCTTTTAGTCTTTGAATCGATAGAATGATTTGGATGATTTAAAGCAATTCGAATAGACTGAAGTCAGAAAGAGCTTCTTTCAGCGGTGTTGATGCGAGCCCACCGTTACTATTACAAAGAATATAAGTTGTCTAAAAAGATCAGCTGGCAACCATTCTAAAAAAAAGCGAGCGTGCTCCCCCTTTTGTGGCAGGATAGACGCAATGGCGAGCGGTGTGGTAAGGATCTTTGTAATATGCTCATACTCCTGACGATCAGACTCCGATGGCATATTCATCAAAAGTTCTTGTACATGAGATCTTACACTCATAAGAGTATTGGTTGTGTCGTTGCTCAAATACCATCTTTCAATAATAAACTGTAACAAACGAATAATGATAGCCTTCTGTTTTTGTGCTGCCGCATACATAAAAGCTTCCGTCAGGTAGGATAACGATGTGTCTGGGTTAAGTAATGTATTTAACAAGAGCATGTTGCCGATAATACATGCCAAGGAAAGTGGTTGTTCCTTAAAAACCTGCTGCAGAACATCTTCCTGCAATCCTCTTGGGGCAGCGCCATGCAAAAGTAAAAATTTGATTGTTTTAAGAGTAGAATCACCCAAGGGATCCGCAACAACAGCATGCGGGAGGCGACTTCTCATTTTTACCACCATGCATAACAATGTTTCGCCCTGATCATTTGGTTGGTCAATCGCAAAACCATGATTCAAAAACAATCGTATCATCCGTATCCAATTATGGTGCCTGTCGTTTCTACGAATAATTTTATGCAGAGCTGTTTCTCCCTGATCGTTCATTAACGATGGTTGGGCTCCATTGGTAAGAAGGAGGGCAGCCATTTCCTCATTACGATGGAGAGCAGCAAAATGCAAGACGGTATACCCTTCTTCACCCCGTAGGTTAGGATTAGCGCCCGCCTCAAGCAAAAGCCTGGCAACTTCAATAAAACACTCTCGAGGATAAGGAAAGCCTTCTTGGGCAGCAAGAAATAATGGTGTATTGAGCAGCGTTTTACGATCTCGTGCAATTGTTTGAACATTAACTTTGGCACCTCTTTTAAGAAGTTCATGGACTATCGCCACCTGCCCCTTTTTGGCTGCCCAATGAAGTGGTGTTTCATTATATATTTGTTTTTCATATGAGCTTCTTACCGGCACTCCGCTCGTTTTACGTGCATTAACATTGGCACCGGCATCTAATGCTTGAATTGCCTTTTGCGCATTACCTCTTCGAATTGCATCAAAAAGAAGTTTGGTAGGATCCGAAGGGGGCACCATTTCTTCAACTTTAATTTTTTTGCTTTGAACATGCTCGCAAGCCTCACCAAGTCGTTTTTTTTCTGCATCCATGCAACTAATTTCACACGTTTTGAGTATGATCGATGCGAAGAAGAATATTGACCATTTTCTAACCAATTTCCCCCCTTCTCATATAAATAAGTATAATTATATATTTCAGATTCTCTGGTTTGATAGAGCTACTCAAAAAAGCTTAAGATCGCATAACCAATGCGATCTTAAGCTTTTTGTTCAATAGCAACTGAAAAAGACCTATTCTTGAATTTCAAGTTCTTATTTTGAAATTTGTTTAGCGGCAACGAAGGACGCCAATATAAGGCAAAGTTCTGCAGGCAATGCAGAGAACCTGGACTCGCTATCTTCTCTTAAATTAAGTACCAATTGAATAGTTCCGGGCGCTTCCAGTAGCTCTAAAATATTCAGATACAATGCTCTTGTGCCGAGGTCAGAACCCGGAAGAATATTGGTAACAATATGGAAGGCTTGCGTTGCATCAGCGCCGACATTTAATAAAAGTTGAACTACTGATAACTGACCCTGTCCTGCAGCAAAATTCAATGCTAATCTCAAATCATGCTCTGACGGCTTAAGAGCAAGCAAGCGCTTAACCTCATTCTCATTGCCAGTTGCCGCAGCAAGAGCAAGTGGTTCGGGAACTACATCGCTGTCGATCGCAAGGTTATCCTTAAATGTTGGCAATTTTGCTTTTGCAAATGGGTTAGGGTAGCTTGCTTTCACCGGTTTTCCCTTAAAACCATACATGAATAATAAACGAAACGCATCAAGATACCCTTTGACGGGGTAAGAATAGTCTGACGATGATGCTGGAAAATAATCAGGATCTGGAAGCTCTGCCCCATGGTCTAACAATAGTCTCATGATAGACAACTCATTAAGCGTGAAGGCTAACAATAAAGGAGATGACACAGTTTGTGGCAAATGATGGTTCGTGTAGAGACCTCCAACAAAAACGTGGTCAGGAGCAGCATGCCCTGAATCGACTCTATGCCTATAATCTGACACACTTAAATGAGGAGTGGCGCCATTTGCCAATGCATTGCGCACGCCCTCAACGTTCCTCGTTAAAATCGCGCGCAGCAAATTGACATTTTGTGAAGAGCGAGTTGCGACCGTTTTTTCTATTGGTTCCATGCCAATAACAAAGCCATGCATTGTCAAAAACATGAATAAAATCTTTTTCATTTTTCCCCCGATAAATAGTAATAATCAAAAGAAACTTTATTATTTTATTGCAAATACGTCAAGCGATTAGCAGTGATGTGCCATTTTGAGAATTTTTATGCTTGCTTTACATTATCAAAAATATTAAAATCAGTCTATGAAACATGCCTATATATTATTTATGATTCAGGAGCGTACATGGATACAATTTTAATAATGGATCACGCAAGTCAATTAACATTTGGAACTGCTGATGGAGACATGCTTGAACCAAAAAATGGATACGCTTGGTACGCCTAATATAAGCAACGGCCGATTGTTGATTTAGTTTAATTAATCATTGGTTATAAAGGTGCCAAAATACTTAATTTGGATGAGGCAGAAATTTATTTTTCTGCCTCTCTCTTTTTATTATATTGACAAAAACAAGAAGACCTTTAGATTAAAAATAACTTATAATTACGGTCTTTTATGAAACAATTCACCCTTTGTGATCAACTTTATGCAGCGCGGTATGAGAACAGCATTATCATACTTGATGTAAAAAATGATAGATACATAAGTCTTGTTGATGATGCAGCATGTAGTCTTGAATATGTATTGAAACAAACATATATTCTGCAGGAAAATGATCATCATACGTTTATTCCCGCGACGCAGAATACGTTATCACTTGAAGAGCATAACAAATGGATCAAGCAATTTAAACAATATAATTTGATAACCGATAAATCAAGAGAGCATGTTGAGGTAATTGGTTCTCAACCATTACTTTCAGGCGGTCTTCGAGAATATCAATGGGACACAAAGGTTGATTGGCAACCGTTCAAAAAGACCTCTTCCTTCACCATTTTTAAGGCTTTTCTCATACTTTGCAAAGTTCATCGTGGCATTAAGAAAAGCGGCATGCAAGGAATATTTCACCTCATAAGAAAAACATCAAACGCAAAAATAAATAATCGGCAAGATCTTGATGCTCTAATAGCGGCAGTTGATGCAGCAACAAAGCTGTATCCCAAGAAATCCTATTGCCTTGCGTGGGCAGCAACTTTTGTCATGTTAGCTCTTAAACACGGTATCCGTTGCCACTTGGTTGTCGGCGTTCAGGCTAACCCATTTTATGCTCATGCATGGGCTGAATTAGAAGATGGCACTATTATTAATGATGATCCTCAAGTTGCCCAGGTTCTTTCAATCCTTGCAAAAATTACAGGAACATAATCAATGGCAGTTCTTTTTGGCTGGTTTGGCCGTAATGTAGAAAAACATATTACTGTACCCCATACAGATACTTTTATTATCTATAAAAGTGCCGATGGTCTTTTGAATATATTTGCACAAGAGGACAGCGATGCCTCGGTGGTTACCGGCAATGGTTTATTGTTGGGAAAATTATTCAATAATGAACATTCACGACCAGTACACAAGTTTGATAAGCTCATCACTCCTTCAGAATGCCTTAACAATTACTGGGGCAGATACGCTGGAATATTATATGACGAGGCAACGTCAACAGCATCTCTCATCCGCGATCCCTTGGGATTATCAACTCTATTCTCTATCTCAGTTCCCGAGGGTATTATTTTTAGTACAAAATTATCGTCACTGTATGACATGCTCCACTCAAAACCAGGTATAAATTGGCTTTTTTTTGGGGAATATATTTTGGAGTATCATTTTGCGACTGCTCAAACACCCTTCCAACATATTACTGAACTCATGCCGGGAATGATTTTAACAGTAACTCCAGGCGGTACCTTGTCTGAGCAATTCGGCTGGAACATTCCCCACCCCGAAAAAAATACTGACGAACACGCTATTGAAGATATTATATTTAATTCCATTAAATCCTCAACAGAGGCTTGGACAAGCGGCATTAAAGATTTTACCATCGAGCTTTCTGGTGGAGTTGATTCATCATCGGTATTATGCATGTTAAAACATTGCGCTCCTGAAGCCTCGATATCAGCAGTACATTATAATGATAGCCAGATTATTAGTTCGCAAGAGATCCGTTATGCAGAGCAAATAGCACAAGAATGTGACACTCAACTTAATGTGATTGACTATCAGAACCTCAAACTCATCGATGAATTACCAAGTGATTGGAGACCTTCAAAACCTGTCACTTTTTTAACTTTTCCGGGAATGAGCAAAGGAGTGCAAGCATTTGCAGGAACTTCAATGATCATGTCTGGCCAAGGCGGGGATCACGTCTTTCTTGCGCCACCGCCAAAACAAAGCATTGCTGATTACTGGCTTGATAATGGGCTCAGTGGTATTAATACCATTTCCCATGAATTAAGTTCCTCATATCGAACCTCCTGGTGGCAACTTATGGGCACCACGGTCAAATCATTAAAAAACTATTATTTGGGTCGTATGGAAACGATGCATGAAGATTTTGTATCCCCCCTCGATCCACAATTAACAACTCAACTAAGTAATTCTCCGTTTTATATTGACGGCCTATTAAAGAACTATCATCCTGGAAAAGCTGCGCAAATAAAAGCGCTCTGGCACGCGGTTACTTATGCTGACAGAGACCAACGATTCGATGACCGTATTGTTACACATCCTTTGCTTTCTTTGCCCATCGTTGATGCGGCCTTAAAAATTCCTACGTACAAAACAATCAAAAATGGATATAACCGATATTTCTTGCGCAAAGCGATAAGTCGCATCAGTCCTTCCACCGTAATATGGCGACGAAATAAAGGCCATATAACGGCTTCCATGTTGAAAGCATTAAATCGAGAACTCAATAGCGTAAGTAATTTGATCAACCACGGTTCTTTGATAAAACAGGGAATTCTTGACAAAGAATGGCTGAACACCAAATTGACTCAAATACGCCACGGTAATGGACGCAATTTAATGCCACTATTGCGAATTATATCTGCCGAATTGTGGCTTAAACAATGGAAATTATAAATGCCTAATTTAAATATCAAAGCATGTACCCTCACGCCATGGTTCATTCCGTATTCCGAGACCACCAAGTGTAACTTGCGAAGCTCTCTCTATTTCAAGAATCAAAGATACCTCATTCATTTCTAAACCTTTCAAAAAAGAATTTACTCATTATAAAATCATCCGTTTTCTATGATTAAAATATCTCACATTTTATTATTCTCGGTCAACAAATCAAGAGTTAGAAGGAGCTCGATTGAATAATGCGCCGTGGGCCATCAAACGTTCTCTAACATTCTGGACAAAAGAATTATTTGGAACATATTGCCCCACGATATCGAGAGCCACATTTGTATATGCTTCGACATTGTCGTCAAATCCTTGCACTAATTGATAGCCAGCTGCCATATGATAGTTAGTAAAAATGGTATCATGTTCACTGGCAAGCGCTGCAATCCCTTTTAAATGCGATGTAACAAGCCCCATAACATTTGCTTGGGCACCGAAAAGCAAGAGAAATTCGCTCGCTGTTGCCGATGCTAAAACTGGATCAGTTCCTACCAATGGCTCGTCAAGTATCACTAAACATGGTCTGGCAGGATCATGGCTAAGGGTAACCAAGATCGAGGCCAATCTCTTACTAGCCGCCTGATAAAGTGATAACTTTTTTGCGGGATTATCTGCGATGTTGATTGATGTCAAAATATTCAGACTACAAGGGATTCGAATCGCGCTCGCAGGTGCAATGCCAATCGTGCTGGCCATCAAGGCTGCAGCTCCAACCATGCGCAATATGGTGGTTTTTCCGCGAGCATTAGGACCCGTTATAACCATAAATGGACTACCTTCCTCATTTCCAATTCGAATATTATTTGTCACCACATGCGCACCTGCTACCAAAATGCTACGTCCATTAGTTATTTCAATATCCAACTCATCATTGTACTCGGATAAACAATACGTTTGCGATGGACTACCATTTTCAAGAAGCTCAGCAAGCGAAAGAATGAAATCTGCAGTTCCTAATGCTAGATAAGCATTGATAAATTCATTTTTCATTGCCACCATAGCACGATAGGCAGTGCTAATTCTGCCCCAATGCGAGAAAAATGATGCGGTACCATGAAATGTACCAGTCTTAAGGAGTTCTTGTAATTCATTCAATCGAATTTTATCATGAGGAAGCGTGAGGGCATCAGTCAGTTCTTGAGGGAAACCATGACCAATCAAACAAGCCCTAATTTTTTCTAATTTTTCTGTAAAACTTGCTACTGCTATCAATTTTTTTTGCATCAAATAGAGTGCCATAACAGAATAGCGGAATGTTTGAATATTTTGAGGCATTTGTAGAGCGGTTGTGAGAGTAAAAAATCCTCCGCTTACAGCCATAACCGGATTCAACGTTGCAATTCCAACGCAAAGTGATCCAACTGAAAGACCTGGTCCAATCAAAGGTGACGCAAAATCATAGAGCTGTTTAAACTCAATAACCACCGAATTAGAATTCGCAGATTCATTCAAACAATACAAATGCTGAAACGCCTGATGATCTAAATAATCCACCAAGAAATCGCGCATCCCACGTTCGGAACCGACCCAAAATGATAAAAAGGCATCTTCTGTCGGTGCAATTTCAGCAAGCAAATCGCTAATCAGTCGCCTATTGCTTGCATCTTCGCTTAAAATTCTTACTTGCTCTTGCAATTTTTCGAGATTTTGTATTTTTTTAATCTGCATAAGATGTCTACATAACGTAATATAGCCTATGTGCAGCTTTGTCCTTTTTAAATGCTGCGCTATCGAATGATCACGTTTGTCAGCTTGTGATCCTATTAACACATCTAATTCACGCAACGATTCTTGGGGAACTACAAAATCATTATCCTCTATAAAAAAGGGTGTTCTAAGATTGCTTTTAAGCAACGTAAATATCCGCAACATCCGCTGGATTGCATCAGGATTAAGCTGCGCTTCAATAAGATATTCAAGTTTTTCATCAGCTCTCATTTTTTCCATGTCCGATCCTTGTATGCGACGAACTGAAAGACCGTCGGTCATTATTTTTTCAAGCAAATCAAGGATCTTAGATTCATCTCCAATAAATTCCAAGCGTTCAACATCATTCTGGTTATTAATTTCCATACTAAAAACTGAATTGATTATGCAGGATAATAACAAAACATATAATAATTTCATGGGGATATCCTTTGACCAGCATTTAATAACATTCTCTCTCTCACATTGGCAACTAACCCAGCAGACATGTATTGTGCTACCATATCAAGCGCCGCCTCAACAGTATCTGATCCCTTCGGATCACTATTAACTAAAAAATCTTTATGTCCATACAACAATCGATAATTCTTTGGATCTTTATGAAGTTCTTGAATAAGGGATGGTAAATGCGACGTTAGAAAACATAAAATATGACCACTTCGCCCTCTTAAAAGAGCCAAATAGGTAATCAATAATTGAACGCTTACCGATTCATAGGTTGCAGTCAATGGTTCATCAATAATAAGCACTGTTTTCCCAGATGAATTAACAGCTTGATTGACTATCGTAGTAAGTCTTTCAACTTGTGACTGAAAAAGCGACCTGCCTCCCTGCCCTTGCTGTGCAGCCACATCCTTAATTCTTATGCTCGTCAACAATGAAAAATTTTCGGATATTAGACACTTTTCAGCAGGCACAATGCCAAGGGTTTTTGACAAGTAATGACACAGGCCTATTGCCTTAATGGCAATCGTTTTGCCTCCCCCGTTGCATCCGGTAATTACCACAATGTGTTGTTCAGTAGGAGATAATGAAATCGAATTATAAGTAATCTTATCACGGATCAACATATGCCAATAGTTACTAAGATCCAAGCTCGTTTGTTGTCCTTTAAAAAAAGTCGCCAAAGAGTAATCAGACCTTCTTATTAGTCGCGACAAAGCCAGGAAGATATCAAGCTTTCCCAAAACATAATAAATAGATAAAAGATTTGAACGAATCGCATACAAGTGAGTGGAAATTTTAAAGAATAATCCAAGACGAGTGATAGCATTGTTAGCCATATTTAATTCATTTCTCAGGCGTTTGAGCTCCTGCACTTCCTTCAAATTTAAAAATGCCCCAAGTTTTGAGCTCACTTCGGGCACTACGTTCAGCTTATGAAGCCCAGTATTCATCTCTTGAATAACATCAAAAAAAACAAAAAGGGAATCAATTTTATTTTTTAATAAATTTTCAACAACAGTTATAAATGCATCCGATTTACATTTTGCTCGAGTAAAAAAATTATAAAACCAGGCTAAAAATCTATGATAAAACCATTCCTGGTCCATCTTGTCGGATGTGGCATTGCAAAGTCCAATAACATCAGCGGAAGGTTCTCCAAATGAGCTTGAAGGTGTACGTTGACTCACATAATCTTGTAATGGATCTTTCTTGCCAGGCTCTTCTGCAATCCATAATGATAATAATGCAGTTTCAATGGTGCTTAGGCGACCCATCAATCCACAAAGAAAATCTAATTGGTAAGGAGCTATTGCTCGAATCTGATTAAGAACCTCTTGAAATTTATGGATATGGTCCATCGGATACAAACGCATTAACCTTTTTGCCAATCTCATACGACCGCCAGCTGTTTGTGTGGGAATTACGCAGATTATACAACTGGTAGGATTATCAGAGTCACCACGTAACACTTGAAGGTCATGAATGGTTTCTAGAGAAATATCTTCATGCGTTTCGTTACTATTTTTAACAACGTGATGCTTGCCAAAGAGCATTGCTATACGCTTTAACAGCGTTTCTTGCGAAGGAGATAACTGTTCCCTGATAATTCTTAAGAGCTCTTGACTTTCATTATCGGTTCCAGCAGGAATATTGTCGTTTGGGGGAACAACGTTTCTTGACAAGGCAGCACGATGCTCTTCAAAAGCTTTTTCAAAGAGTGACTGCGGGTGCATGGATAATACGCAATCATTAAGCAATCCAATAATCATCATAAAAAAAATTAATTTCATAACCACTAATTCCCATTACACAGGCGAACATTAATCGTATGATCCTGATTAACCCGATATTGTTGAAATATATGCGATTCATTCTCAAAATACTCATTTCCGGCACTGTAATGAGTCGCAAGCAACAACATTACTTTATTGTTTAGTTCAAACTGTTGCATAAAGGCTGCAATCATTGAATTTGCTATTTCTGCAGAGGTCGAAGTAATCGGTTCATCGAGAATAACGAGGAATAATTCATTCTCTTTTGCTTTATTAAGGTTGTTCATAATCTCCCCCATCCTTTTCGCTTGAGCTTTAAATAACGACAAATCGTTGGCAATGGAATCACGAATATTGCAGGAGGTAACTATTTGCATGGGTGCGAGATATACTTCTTGAGCCGGTGCTATGCCTAACGAAAGTGATAAATGGGCTATTGTGCCAATAATATTTATCAGAATCGATTTACCCGAACCAGGAAGGCCTGTCAATAACACACACGGTGGAAATGTTCCACCAATCGTTCCCGTGTACACGGGATGAGTTTCGCCAAAAAGAAGACATCGCCCTCCCTTAATGCCTATCAAAGGTTTATCGGTATTCACAAAAGTTGGAAAGCACCAACCATTTTTCTCAATAAGCGTTGCTAAGGTTGCAAAAAAATCAATCTCTCCAAATTTCCTATACAAATTCCCCGCACTGTCATAATACGTATAAAAAGAGGAACACAGCTCTCTCACTTGCTTAGGCAAGATTTGCTCGTCGCCTTTAGCATTGCCCATCTCTTTAATCTTTTTTGCGAGATTATCTCTAAGCATAGTCAGAGATTCGTTATCGAGATCTTTTAATACTATGGCAACATAATCTCGAACTTCACTATCTTCGATAATTACAGAATCCGTAGACGACTCTAAGAAAAGTTTCAGATCCTTAGCCGCTTCCAATAACTGCTTAATCTTGGTAAAATGGTCCATCCAAAATTTCGAATCATCCCTTTTATTCATAGTATCCGAATTCACCATATTTTCCAGTGAAAAAGCATCTGCAATAAAATGCATAAGTGGTGTATTTGCTATAAATGCGAGCGCTTCATCCAAATTGTCTTTTCCAAAATAAACTTTGAGTAGTTCGAGAGGATTTTGGTCAAAAATTGTCGCATCGGGAGTGAGCATTGCAATTATATAATTTTCCAAACGACTAATATTATGTATTTTTTCTTTCAATTTTTCTTGATTGAGCGACATAAAAAATCTTATAATTTTCTGAAAAAAGTAAAGCTGTGACGTTTCTTTCTGGGTACTGAGTATACGTGCAAAAGACGCCATGCCACTTTTGCTTTGTGGACAAAAATAATCAACAACCCCTTTTTCGTTCATTGGAAGAATGCGTAATTCTTCCAAAACTGACATAGGTACAAGACGTTCTCCCGTACTTAACTGCTTTTTATTGCTTGCAATAATAGAACATGCTCGCTCAAGGCGATTATCAAAATAAACTGCTGAATAAATAGCGTCCGGTTTGTCTTGTGGCTTACTTAACGTGACTCTGCGTGCATATCCGGCCCTTATCAGATGCCAAATTCTGTCAAGTTCTGTCGGTTCGTTCGCTCTATTTTCGAGTAATACAATGGCTCGTGATAAAGACTGATGGACAGGAGGCTCAAAGAGCACCAAATCTTCATCATCTGGTGCCTGCATGGTGCGGGGAAGTATTAATGCCGGAGCAGAACAACTCACATTCTTAGTTACATCCGGCGTTTTATTGTTTTTTACCCACGTTGAGGGCGACATCAATGAGAAACCAACTATCGTATCAGTAGTCGGTTCCATCCCAATAAGTGCAAATGTCACGAAAGACAAAACAGAGAGTAGAAGGCGTCTGCTTATTTTCAACAAATCAGTTTTCTTTCACGTATAAATTGATACTAGTCTAGTTATGAACAAGAAAAAATCAAGAAAACGTGACCAAATTTTTGAACCATTGCCCGTTACCAGCCGCCACCACCGCCGCCTCCGCCACCTCCTCCAGATGAGCCACCGCCTCCAGAGCCAGAAGACGAACCGGGCGGAGTTGAGGAAGAGGAAATTGCCGAATTAAGGCTGCTGCTTAAACTGGATGAGAAAGCAGCACTATTAAATGCATAAAACCCTGACCCGTGGTACCACACAGGATTATAGGGCGTTCCACGGGCTTCTAATGTTTTAAAAACAGGAGTAAATTGTTTTGTCCATTCCTTTTCGACGCCCAATGCCATAGCGTAAGGCAAATATTTTTCATACAGTTGGGGGGTTTTTGTGGGCGGTGTTCCCATGATTTTCATTCGTTCAAGTTCAGCAGTGCTCAAAAAGAGTTTGAACCCCTCTATCTTATCCATTAATGCACGGCCCTCCAGAGTGTATGCGGTAAGGCAACGAGCAAAAAAGAAATTGATAAGCGCTAAAACGCCACTCAAGAGCATCACGAGCAAAGCACTGGATCCTGGCATCCATAGAAAGGCAACAATCACCGCAATGATTGAAAGAATAAAGCTAGTACTTATGACCTCACTTTTTGTGTAAAAGTTTTCTGAACCCCTTTGTGATTTGAGAATTTTTTGAATCTTTTCTGCAAGCTGCGCAATGCTGGATGATGGCAACGTCAACGCAGGTGATTGATTAAAAAATGCATCCATAATAGTGCGCTGAATGAGGGGTAATTTCTCGAAAGTCTTATCAGTTTTTTTGAAGATATAAGACGATTGCCAAAAATGTTTATTATGGTCAACAGTTATATATCCTTGCACCGCTAGATTAACCACCTCACTGGCAAGCACTTGTGAATCATAACGCATCTTTGTCAGATACCGAATTTCAGAAGGCAACATCCCTGCTGGCGGCTCAAAAAGTGGTATTATAACACCCGGTTTGTTGCCTCTCTTCACACCAAGCCATGCATGAATATAAAACATCAAAATCCCGATGATTGTCATTAATAAAATGAGTAGTGATACATTATCTTTTAAAAACCACCCAATCTTAGTGGCTTTTCCGGGTTCATGCACAAGGCCTTTCGGCCATGATACTGCAATCGTTAGTCCTTCACCAGGAAGAAGCATCTTTGTTGTTTTAAAGGTCACGGTACCCTTTGATACGGCATACTCATAATCCTTGCCTTTGGCACCAAACGGGCCAGTGTAAGCTGCCAGCGAAAGAGGATCCTGCAGCAAAGGCATTGTCACATGAGCTTGCACACGACCGATTGGCAATCGCCATCCATTGCCCGTTACATTCCAATAGAGTTCATCATACTCTTTAAAAAAACCAATCTGTCGAGTTGTCATGTAGTTAATGACATACGTATATATACCTGGCTTGAGCATCGTCCGTTCTTCACCAAGATAAATAACCACGCCGTTTGCTTTATGAGCGACTTTGGACGCCACAGGGCGGCCATCAAGCAGTGTCTGGCCGAGGGTAAATCCAACATGCACAGAGTTGCCCAGTCGGTCACGATACCGTGTCGGGAATTCACGCATAATGCCATGACGAATTTGCCGCGATTCACTCAAAACCTTAATTGTTTCGGTAACTGAAATGGTTGCGTCCTTATCGATAACACTATCGCTCGTAAAAGACAGAACCATTTCTATGGCATTGCTATTGGCCGCACCCAAGAGAAGAATTACAATAATTCTCAACGTGCGCATCTAGAATCTCACTGTTTGATTTTCCCGTTCGTTTGCTGAAGCTTCAAAATAATCAGCTGTGGCAAAATGCGTCAAGGAAGCAACAATACTCGTAGGGAAGGTTTTGACAGCAACATTATAGTTGCGGGCCGCGCCGTTATAGTAACGTCTTGATAATTGAATTTCCGACTCGAGAGAAGAAAGCTCATTCTGCAAAGCTAAAAAGTTTTGATTTGCCTTCAGATCGGGATAATTTTCAGCAACCGCAAAGAGCGTGCGCAAGGACTTGGTTAACGCTAATTCTGCCTCAGATTTTTGATCCACGGTCGGAGCATTTATTGAAGCCGCACGTGCATTGGCAATGGATTCTAAAATTCCTTTCTCATGAACACTGTATTGTTTAACGGTCGCAACAAGATTAGGGATAAGATCATAACGACGCTTAAGCTGGACATCAATTCCACTCCAAGCCTCATCCACAAGTGCTTTGAATTTTACCAAAGCATTGTATCGCGCAATAAACCAAAAAAGAGTAATCGCAATAACTGAACCAAGCAGTAAAAATAGATACATCGTAATCTCCCTTTGCTAATGATTATTCTCTTCTAGTATAACCTATCTGGCCCCTCTCTTACAATGTTGATTCACTGATTGAGCGCTTTAGCTACCGCATATAAAGGATATGAATGAATATTAGGCTTCACCCCATAATTGAGAACAGAAAACCTAACCCCGTACGGTGATTGCACATGACTTTCAAGAAATAATTGCATACTTTTAAGCGTTGTCGATTTTCCACTTTTAACTTCAAGAGGTATAACATGATGATCTTTTTGAATAAGATAATCAACCTCTGCTTGACTACTCCGCTCCTCTCTATGCCAATAATAAAGTGAGGCTTTTTTTAATGGATTTGCATAAGCCAAAAGCTCTTGCCCCACAAATGCTTCAACGATTGCCCCCTTGTTAATGAGTTCTTCAAGAGGATTAATAATCCATGCACTCAAATCCAAACCAAGCACAGCTTGACTCAATGCCACATCGAGAAAAATAACCTTAAAATCTTGTGGCTCCGCCTCAGCACCTAACGGTATTCCGTTTCCGTGACTTCTTAAAACCTTGTTTATCACACCTGCAGTTGCAAGCAAATCAAGACACGGTGCCAATTCCCTTTTTCTATAATGATCACCTAATGCACTATATTTGAATTTTTTGCCCAGACGCAGAGGAACGTGTTCAAAAAGAACATTAAGATATTTAATCTGAAACTTTTTGGCATATTTGTTAAAGTCTTGCTTGTAGGTATCAATAAGTCCCTGCTGCAAAGCAAAACAGGCAAAGCTATCTTTTTTCTCTCTCCAACATTTTACCACTTCTGGCATTCCACCTACCGCCAAATATTCCCCAAGAAGATTAAGCAGCCGACGATGAAGAGATTCAGCAAGGGGCGCCTCAGGCACATGCTGCAAAATTTCTTCTGCTAAAAGATCTTGTTCCATTGCAGATAAAAACTCAATGAACGACATGGGATACATATAAAGGGACGTTACTCTTCCCACCGGTATACCCAATTCTGAGGTCACAAAATCGAGGAGTGATCCGGCAGCAATAACATGAAGTTGCGGCATGATCTCATAAAAATAACGCAATGAAGAAAAAACACGAGGCACCGCCTGTATCTCATCAAAAAAAATTAACGTTTTACCCGGCACAATATGCCTGCCCATAAGCAAGGATAATTCCCTTACAATTCTCTCTGGCTGTAAGTCTTTGGCAAAAATCAAAGCAGCTTCGGTGTTCAATTCAAAGTTGATTTCAATAAAATCATCAAATAAAGTACCTAACGTTCTTGCCGCATGGGTCTTTCCAACCTGGCGAGCACCCCGTAATAACAATGGTTTGCGAGACTCACTGTTTTTCCAATTTATGAGAAATTCATCGACTAATCGTTTCATTGCCAAACTCCTGTGGCGAAAAATCAAGGATAATTATAGCATATAATGGTTGATTTTCAAAGCAAATCGGGCAAAACCATGGTCAAAATTCAAAGAAGGAGCAAATGTTCAAAAATCAAGGTAAAAAGTGGCATTAGGCGGTCAAAATTCAAAGATGTTTATGCGATGACATGTTTTCATATTTGGGCTATACTTACATAAAATTATTGTCGCAAAAATTTTAAAACAATTATGACGAGAAAAAAAGGATATTTCTCCATTTCTGCTGTTGCAAAGATGTTTTCTGTGCATCAACAGACTATCCGTATGTATGAAAAAGAAGGATTGATTTCTCCAAAGCGGTCTGAAGGCAATACTCGACTTTTTTCAGAAGAAGACTTGCAACGACTTGAAGAAGTTATTTACCTTACCCATACATTGGGTATCAATCTTGCGGGAGTTGAGATGATCTTAAAGCTTAAAAAGCAGATGAAAAAGATGCAAAAGGAAATGAACGAGCTTTTTAAGCAGGTTAATCAAGAGCTCGATAAAGAAGTAGCGCTCTCTGAATCATTGGTCCAAAAAAGTTCTCAACGACTTCTTGAGATAAAGCCCAAAAAAGAAAAAAAGGAATTTCGTCCTGCCCTGAGTGATTTGAAGAATGTTAAAAATTCAGGCTCGCAGGAAACATAAAAGGAGTAATGAGCATGTTTAATCAATTAAAAACCGTCGTTTTACTTGCAACCCTCAGTGGTTTATTGCTTTTGATTGGAAGCTTCTTAGGGGGAACCAATGGCGTAATAATTGCATTTATCATTGCCATAGCAATGAATTTCGTAAGTTATTTTTATTCTGACAAAATTGTAATTTCACTCTATAAGGCTGTTCCGCTTGATCAAAATCGTTATGAACATCTTTATGATATGGTCCGTGAGTTAACAACGCGCATGCAACTCCCTATGCCCACATTATGGTTGGTTCCTACACGTATGGCTAACGCCTTTGCAACTGGCCGCAACCCCCAACATGCATCAGTGGTTTTCACCCAAGGAATTTTAGAACTTCTTGAACCGCGTGAAGTGCGGGCTGTTGTCGCACATGAACTTAGCCATGTAAAAAATCGTGACATCCTCATCAGCACTATCGCAGCCACAATAGCAACTGCAATCGGTTACGTTGCCTCATTCATGCGGTATGCTGCGTTCTTTTCATCATCAAGCGACAAGAAAGAACGCTCAACAAACCCGCTCGCACTTATAGTTATAGCACTTCTAATGCCGGTTGCTGCAACCCTCATTCAGCTTGCAATCTCTCGGTCTCGAGAATATCAAGCTGATGAGACAGGTGCGCACATCTGCGAAGATCCTTTAGCATTGGCGTCAGCGCTTTCTAAATTAGAAAAACATATACCGGATGCTCATTTAGATTCTCACGATACATTGCATGCAAGCACGGCACCATTATTTATCGTGCATCCCTTTCTTGCAGAAGGATTGACAACACTTTTTATGACGCATCCACCAACACAAAAAAGAATTGAGCGTTTACGCGCAATAGAAAAAGAAATGATAAACCGGTAAACTCAAGGAGCTCTCATGATCAACGATGAATCCTTTGATCACTACCAATTCGTACTATCTTATGAGCTTTTAAAGCTTCTTGAATGGCTTATCGATCATGAGCAAGAGAGTCTTAAACAACTTGTAAAGCACGCGGTCGACCAAGGTTTTTTAAGTCACGGTAAAAACCGAGAAAATGATCCAGACGAATTGCAACAGAATATTATTGATTTCTTTGGCCTTCTTGATTCACTCATTCATG
This sequence comes from uncultured bacterium, assembly GCA_963699715.1. Taxonomy (GTDB): domain Bacteria; phylum Babelota; class Babeliae; order Babelales; family Babelaceae; genus CAVOUX01. The sequence goes on along the minus strand of CAVOUX010000004.1, from coordinate 96,509 downwards.
AAACCGTTAATGAAGATGAAGTCGAAGATGCCCTCCGTCGATCGTTAATTCCAGCAATCAATAGCATTGATGCGACAATGTATGACTCGACAGCATATTCCACAAGCGTTGCAAAGGCAACGGCAATCGCGGGAAGAAAAGGACGAAATCCCAAAGAAGTTCTTTGCAAAGAACTTCTCAAAAGGTGGAAGCCTCATAAGAAATCAAATATGCATTAAGTGACGATGGCGTGATCAAAATCACGCCATCTCATTTCTTTACTTTGAGAAAAAACTATTCAGGTAGCTTTATTCCGATAGTCTACTTGTATGCGACAGGCTCGCCACCAAGAATTGAACTGCCAAGTTCCTTTGCTCTTTGAACAAGACTTCCTATCGTTCTAGATTCCGTAGGTTCGGTGGTTGTTGATCCTTCTTGAGCAACTACAGGACCACCACCCATGGTTTGCCTTACTCGGTCATAAATTCCTTTTAAACCAGATGTCAATCCACCAGCTTTTAAAAGATTTTTGACGTCACCACGTTTTACGTAAATATAAAAGTCACTGGTAGAACCAACAGTTGAACCTTTAATGGTTCCTACAAGAATTGAGTCTGAATCATTAGACTCAGTGGTAGTTCTTCTTTCGGTAGTTCTTTCAAAAGGTACATTCAATGATAACTGTCCCGTTGTTGGGTTATTTTGAAAGCTCATTACTTTTACATTTAAGAACTTGAATGGGGCTTCCAATTCAACTTTGTCAGTTATATCGTTATATTGCATTCCACCAACCTTGGTGTTAGCAGCTGATAAACCTTGAGCTGCTGTAGATTGACCGGTTACAACGCCAGTCACAGAAGGTTCTTGACCCGTTTGTGAAATGACACCAAACGCCGAAGCGCTTATTAAAAGAGCGGTGCTTATTGTTAACTTGAAGTTCATAACTTCTCCTTTTTATAAATAGTGATAATTATATCTTTTTGTCTATATATTTCATATTAGACTTTTTCTGGTCAAAAGATCAATAGTTTCAGATAGCAACATATACCCGCCTCCTGACTCTATAGAGGCCTCTTTCATATAAGGGTTTCAATGAAAGCGATCCCGCCAATCCCAAGAATACATCTCAACATTGCCATTAGTTACCCACAATCATATTATTGCAATTTGTATTTCAATGGTGCTATTTTTAATACATATGAAAAAAGGTGGGGATTGCACCGTGAAGAAATTACTTATCGTTATCTTGGCAGTATGCCTCTTCATTGACTATTATATTCGCACTCAAATGAATTATGAGGGCAAAAGTCTTACTTATAAAAAAAGAGCCGCTCTATTCGTGAAAAAAGCCAAGCTCAGCAAGAGATTCTCGTAATTCGCAGAGAGGCAATCCAATGATACCCGAATAAGAGCCTATGATTTTTTTTAAAAAAAGAGAACCGTAGCCCCCAATGATTAATGCACCAGAAGCTTCAAGCGATTTGGTATTTTTTAGGTAATCATTGATACATGCATCCGGCAATTCAAACTCACAATAAGCAGTTATTACTTTCTCTCTTCGCTTGTCTGTCACCCATGTTCCATTGACCTTGGATTTCTTATCTAAACAAAATGCCGTAAAAACATAAGACCCCGCACGCAATGCTTTTATCATAGCGACAGCATGTTCTTGATTTTTAGGTTTGCCATAAATGGTTCCAACAAGATCGGTGCACACCGTATCTGCAGTCACAACATATAATTCATGCTGATCTTCCACAGGAAGAATAACATGCTCCATTTTACTTCGTGAGATTTGTGCAACAAGATCTTCTGCGCGAATATTCCAATCACAGGAATCTTCATCATAAGTTTGCTTGAGAACTTCAACATGAAATCCAACCGATTCGAGAAGCTCGTACCGAGAGGGAGAACTTGATGCAAGATAAAGAATTCTTTTGGTCATCTTTGTAGATCCTTAATTGAGATTATTCCAGAGAATAGCATGTAATCATTTATCAGAATAGAGAGAACAAAGAAGGCTCATTTAGAAGTAAAAAAAACGGATATTCCTTTCGCACGGCTCATTCTGCTATAATGAGGCTAATAATAGGGAGAATAATTATGCCACTACAATTAACACAAAAACTTATTGAAGAATCAAATAAACCTCTTATTGTCAAAGCATTCGCGACATGGTGCCCTCACTGCGCTGCGATGAAACCAATCTATGAGCAGCTCGAACAAGAGCTCGGCAAAAGCTATACATTCACTGAATTTGATATTGATCAATTTCCTGATCTGACGAGTCTTCTGAAAATCACCGCTCTACCGACCTTCATTTTTATGAAAGACGAAAAAGAAGGTGGTCGTATCGTTGGCGAAACATCATATGATGAATTAAAAGAAGGTATCGAACAATATCTCAAATAATTCTGATCGCATGATTTGATTCTTGTGATACCGTCATAGTTCTTAACCTCATAGGTGAAGAAACGAATGTTCTCAAAAAAGCTACGCGGCTGATCATTTAAGCACTTTCTCTTGATAATTTTTAATTAGCAAATAAAATGAAAGAGGAATAGACATTTATTCGTTCATCATAAGGACATTATATGACAATAAAGCGTTGGATCTTTTTTAGCTTTTCTTTTTTGCCATTCTTGATAAGCGACTTGGAGGCAAAAAAAAATACAGCGTCAAAACCATGTAAAAGCCAAAAACTTTCCAAAGAAGTTTTTAAACCTGCAACGCTTGACGAGCTACAATCTCTTGTTAAAGAAGCATTCCACACAAGCAAAAAAATAAGTATTGTCGGTTTGGGAAAAAGTCAAGGTGGACAAACAGATTCATCCGATCAATCTTCTCTTAAAATATGCCTATCAAACCTTAATAAGCTTATCTCGTTGGATAAAAAGAAGATGCATGTCACCGTTCAAGCTGGCATGACATGGAATGAGTTAATACGGCAGTTAGCTCCCCATATTCTCTCGGTTAAGTCAATGCAATCATACAGTGACTTTTCCATAGGCGGCTCACTGAGTGTAAATGCACATGGCCGTGACTTTCGCAATGCGCCGCTCATTAAAACGGTTAAGCGGTTTAAACTTATGAACCCTGACGGCACCATTATTTCGGTAAGCAGAGAGGAAAATAACGAGCTCTTCAGACTTGCTTTGGGCGGCTATGGCCTTTTTGGCATCATTACAGAGGCAACACTCGAAATAACGAATGATTGCCTTCTGACAAGAAAAACAGCTTCAATCAAAGCAACCGAGCTTGCTAAATATTTTGATAAGAATGTACTCAAAAATCCCGCAGCCGAACTTTATTCTGCCCGGTTTTCGATAGGAAAAGATGACCTGCTCAAAAATGTATTGGTTATATGGTATGAAAAGAATGATGAACGTTCATCCCGTTTAATGAGATTAAAACCTCAAAATATGTTTCGCAATTTCTTTGCAAGGAAATCTTTCAGCCTTATGAACTCTTATCCAAAACTCAAAGACATCCGCTATAAGCTCGAAAGCTCACTATTTTCAGGCAACGAAGTTATTTCACGAAATAATTTTATGAACGAGCCGCTTGCGGGTCTCCCATCTGACACACGTCGCGTACAATATATTCTTCAAGAATATTTTTTGCCTTATGAACAATTAAATAATTTTGTGCAGCAGTTGCGAGAAGTAATTGTATCAAAGAACATCAATATCCTAAACGTCACGGCACGACACCTTAATCAAGACGATGAGGCAATGCTTTCATGTGCACCCAAACATTGTTGCAGCTTAGTGCTCTATGTGGCTGTCCGCAATAACAAAATTGCTTATGAGCAAACAGAAGACTGGACAAGATTATTAATTGATAAAGCACTCGAGCTGAATGGTTCTTATTACCTACCCTATCATTTATTGGGCACACAAACGCAGCTTGAAAAAGCTTATCCTTATTTTAAAACATTTATTACTTTAAAACAGGTGTATGACCCCAAGGGAATGTTTTCAAATATGTTTTATGAGCAGTATAATAGAAAAGTTTAATTCGCCGCACATGCTTATCTCTTACTATAAAGGCTGCATCATAGCAGCCTTTATAGTGATTTCAGTTACTTACTGCTGATCAAATTGACGTACAATTTCTTTGTTTTTATCCATTACATAGGCACTCTGCGGCAGCGCACTCTTTTGAAGCTTTTCAAGGTTTTCAATTCGATTGACCAAATGCGGATGGGTAGAAAAAATTTCAGCAAACGACATGGCAAAATCTTTATGGGCAATCGTTTGCAACATTTCATTAACGTCAATTTTTTTAAATAATTTTGCCCCGGCAGCTAAAATCAACATACCAAATTGCGCACCTTCTGGGCATAGGCTATGGCCAATGGCATCACAGGTATATTCACAGGCTCTCGAATAGGCAGAACCCAAGAAAGGAATGAATCGTGCAGGAAACATCAAAAATGCTTTCCACGCGCTAACATGATTTCGTTTGATATGACCAAGCTCATGTCCAATGATAAATTCGACTGCCGATTGACTTTCTTGATAAGCAGCAGCCATTACTTCTGAAAACAGTACCACATAATTATGCCCACTAAAACGCGCTGCAAATGCATTGAGCACGCCATTACCCTGTAAAAGGTACATAGTAGGAACCGTATCGAGCCCCAATCGTTCAGATTGAGACACTAAAATCTTATGCATCTCGGGAAATTGCTGAGAGCTTACCTTGACGCCATTTCCACGCAAATAACCGGCAAAATAAATTCTCATAAGAAAACTGAAGAGGAGAAAAATGCCAATATAGAAACTATAAAGCATAAAAATGGCAGAAAAAGAAGAAAACACGCCGAAAATAAGCCCGGCATAGAGCGTAATTCCCAAAACAATCATTATTTTTAAATAAAATTCTTCCTTGGGGTGAACTTGATAATTCATAGATCCTCATAACATATTTAAACTACAATACCGTAAGTTTACCCGACAAAATCATGCTTTTCAAATAATATATCAAAAAAGACGCTGCTTCCTTAGCACCTGACATTTTCTTATCAGTATCTGCAAAGACGTTGTAAATCTATAAATTTTTAAATTTATATAAATAATTCAAACGGTAGGCAGCATTCAACTATCGTAGTGCCCTAGGCGCTGCTGTCATTGAATTTCTGCCTGATTAGGGATCCTCCTACGTTAAAACTACAGAGGACATGCGCCGGCCTGTCATCCGAAACTTTATGTGAAGGATGATGTCGGGGGTGCCCGCCTACGCACGAGGCTTCTTCGGGCAGGCCAGGGGGACTGTCAGCTTACCGAGCCTGAAGGCCCGGATAAGCGATGACTGATGCGGGCATTAAGCGCCCGCCTGCCGCTGGACGCGTAGTCCAGAAAAAATCTCTTGCCTCCTTCTAAGCCCTCAATAGACTTCAGCTCTTTGTATAAACACTTGTTTTTTGTCAGGTGTTAAGCTCTGCTTCCTAAGATTTTTTCAAGTGGTGATCGATGTCATCATCCAGTATGCTATAATAGATGCTGTTAAGTATAACGTTATACAAATGGCGTATTTGTGCAAAAAGTAATTCAGCTCACTCCACCTCGCTTGAGCAACGACTGTATTGAAGACAAGATCTCCTGTATCCGCGCGCACCGTGAGCGAATTTTTCAGGTATCTTTTGAAAAAAAGAAAGACAAAATAATTTTTCATAATTATGGACACGGCGGTGCCGGGTGGACGTTTCTCTTTGGATGTGTCAATGAATCATTACGCCAGTTTGACGCATTCCAAGAAAGTCATTCATTAAAAAAAACGCCTATTTCAGTCATCGGCGCCGGCTGCTATGGCCTGCTCACTGCGATCATGCTTGCATTCAAGGGATACCCGGTGCAGATCATTGCCGAAGAAACCGAAAACATACCCTCATATAAAGCTGCTGGTTTCTTTTTTCCCCGGCCACGAAAAATGTCGACTCCCGATGAAATCACTATTTTTGAATCGCTTGGCATAGAGTCCTACACAGTCTATCAACAGATCGCTTATGGCGATCACCCTTTTATTGAAAAAGGAACAAAAATACTTCCGGCATATTTTGGTCTTGACATCGATCCTGGATTTAAGCCCTTTATAGCACGTGGCCTCATGCCTGTTGCCAAAGAAAGCGTTATAACATTTGGCGCAACCGTGCATCGGGTACATGAGTATCGTACGCTTTTCATTAACTCCTCAGTCATGATGGAAGAATTTCATCGGCTCGTAAGAAAACTTTCCATCCCTCTTATTAAGAAAACAGTTCATCATTTTAATGACGTGTCTGCCACTATCATTTTTAACTGTACTGGCATGGGTGCTAAAAAACTAACCGGTGATACACGACTTATTCCCGTTCAAGGGCATCTCATCACTCTCCAAAATCAACCATCAAGGGAACACTTGCAGTATATGATAAATGTGAAAGTCACTATGCAGACCTCAAAGAATACGCCGCGTGATGAGCTCATTTACTTTGCGCCAAAAGAATCTGGCATCCTCGGGATAACTTTTTTGAGAGGGCAGGATTCATTAACTGCTAACCATCAAGAATTTGAAAGGTTGTTGCACCGTTCGCGTCAATTTTTTGGTATATAAATCAAATTGCTGCTTATGAAATTCAAGTCGGAGCATAAAATAATATGCATGACTCAATCGTTTTTATAAATAAAGTACAAATTAGGCCGCATGTTAGCTATCGCTGCATTAAAATGCAGCCGTGTCGTACTTGGCGGCCGTATGAGGGTCCAGAGGAAAGATGGTGCCTGGGATTTTGGGGATGGTGGCATGAACCGTCGCCAAATGCCGGCTGCGAAAGCCTTAAAAAAACTATTTCACAAATTCAATTTTTTTATGTAAAGACTAGCCCATCGTTGTACTCCTGTGACATGCTTACTTTCGTTATACAACTCGAGGATATTATGAAATATGACATAAAAGTTCAAAAAGATATCGTTATTCCCGATCACGAGCTTGAAATAACCGCAACTAGAGCGGGTGGCCCAGGAGGCCAGCATGTTAATAAAACCGATACGCGAATTACCATTCGTTGGAATGTAAAGCAATCAACAGCACTTGACGCCCAACAAAAAGCACGCATTTTGCAAACTCTTAAATCAGTTCTCACAGAAGATGGGGATGTAATAATCCACAATAGCGAAACTCGTAGCCAACACAAAAATAAAGAACTTGCTTTACTGAATCTTGCGCAAAAAATTCGTAAAGCACTCTATGTCCCCAAAAAACGAATGAAATCCGCAGTTCCAAAGTCCATAAAAGAAGCTCGTTTGCAAGCCAAATCACAGAGAAGCACACTTAAAAAATTGCGCGATAAAAACATCCGTGAAGAGTAACTTTCCAGTAAGGTATCGTTTTGTGAATGTATTATGTGCCATCGAAAATGACTTTTTCAATGGCACATAATAAAAATTTAAAGATATTTCGTGATTATATGCAGAAGGCAGTTCCTATACATATTGTAGGGTCTAAACATATATTTCCTAAGATTGGTGTCACACAGCAACAACCAGAACAGCAGCTTGAACTTATTCCACAAGGTGTTTCAAAAGTGAGGCAAACACAGCTTCCACTTGCACAGCTCTGACCTAGAGGACATGTAATGCCACATCCACTGCAATTATTTGGATCACTGGTAGTATCGACACATCCACCATTGCAGCATGTTAATGTGCCGCAAGAACCCACCGAACAGGGACATTCAGCAACAATAAAATCTACAGCCGTGGTCCCCTCAGCAGTGGTGAATGATACCGTGCCATTTGTTCTTGATATGATAAATGTGGTGTCTGCAGATTCACCGGTAAAGACTATTGGAAAAACATCATTCTGCAAAAGGGGATCAGAAAATGTTATCGTTCCTGTCGTTGTAGTCAACACGGTCAAAGTCCAACCCGGTCCTGTTTGCCCGGTAGTACCCGTCATATTTATTCTTCCATTTACTACAATTTCTTGATTTGAACAGGAGGTGCTTATGGAACACACACAACCACCAGTGGATCCTGTAGCCCCGGTTGCTCCTGTGGCACCAGTTAATCCAATACCGGTTGAACCGGTTGCACCTATAATGCCAGTTAATCCAGTTGCTCCCGTGTTTCCCTTGCAACCTCGCTTGCCCTGTTTACCCCGCGGTCCTCTCTGACATTTTTTGTCGTTTTTCTGAATCCTTTTGTTTATCTTATCTTGCGAGAAAGCAACACCCGCTCTTACTGGTTCCATCATGCCTAATAATAAAAACAAGCATTGAATGTGAGAAAGCAATTTCATAATTCTCCTTTAACTTTAATTCTCCAAATAATATGCCTGTAATATATTATGTAGGAGGAACACAGGTGCCCATGAGGCAGCCATCATCAGGAGCACAAACATTACCGCATGATCCACAATTATTAACATCACTCGTGGTGTCAACACATCCTCCACCACAACAGGTTAATGTGCCACATGAGCCAGTTACACAAGGACATTCAAGAACCACAAAATCAACTGCAGATATTCCTGTATCGGTACTAAATGATACAGTTCCATTTCCACGGACGGTAACTTCAACAGTATCTGCTGACTCACCGGTAAAAACAATCGGAAAAACATCATTCTGTATGAGTGGATCAGTAAACGTTATTGTTCCCGTTGGTGAAGGAATCGTAGAAACAGTTGCTGACCAACCGGGTCCATTCTGCACAGTAGTGATCGTCATATCTACTCTTCCACTCGAAACAATCAAACCATTTGAACATGCCGCAGTTATTGGACAAGCACATGTGCTTGTTGCCCCTGTCGCCCCGGGAATTCCGGTAGCCCCGGTCGCCCCAGTAGTCCCCGTCGCACCCGTCAAACCAGTAGCTCCTGTTGCACCTGTCGCTCCAGTGTTACCAGGACATCCTTTTTTACCGCGCTTTCCTCTGCAACCTCTTTTGCAACATTTTTCAGGATCTGCATTCTTCACCTTTTTTTCGTTAATAGACATTTTCGCATCATGTCCATGTAAAGGCTGCAGTAGAAAAAGCAAAAATACGAATAGGCAATGAGACATTTTCATAATTCTCCTTTTTTTTAGAACAATTGACTGCCGACATCTTAACTTATCGCGCAACCACTGTAAAGGTCTTGGCAAAAACTCTATTGAAAGAAGTTTTGAGTAGGTTAGTTAAGGGATTGCTCAAAACAAGTATCTCTCTCACCAACTCGGCCGACAAGGATATTGCTCAGTAACGTCACATCAAAGACACGCTTAACTGCATTTTTCACATCCTCAACAGTTATATGCTTAAATTTTTCATCCAAGGTGTCTAAATAACTGAATGGCAAGTCATAGGTGTCGAGCCAATTAAATGTATGTATCAGTTCACCATTATTGACGTAGAGTTGCTCACGTTCTTTAAGCCTCGTTTTTTTAGCTAATTTCAAATCCTCTTCGGTAAATGCTTCGATATCATCCTGAATAAAAGTCGAAAATAATTTTCTCACTTCATTAAGACTATCTAACGAAATTAACGTTTTTATAAATGATATTCCCCTCTCCCACCCTTGAATAAACATTATCGATCCATGAATAGTATAAAAAGCACCTGTTCGCTCTCGCAGGGAAAAAAGTCGAGAATTTAAATGACGATCATATAACAGAAGAGCTTCATAATCAGGGTCAGTACGACTTATCGAAGGACCAACGAGCATAAGATTCAGTTGATCTCTCTCTATATAGTAAGTTTTCAGTGTCGGTTCGGCTCTCTGTACTGCATCACATTGAGGTTCCGGCAGCAAAGATCCTTGCCATGAGCCAAATTCTTTATTGAGTAATTCATATAATTTTTGCTGATTGCCAATATTACCTACAATAATAATTTTTGCTCCATCTGGTGTTATTAATTCATTATATGCCTCATTAATATCATCAAGAGTAACTCTTTTCATTTTGGCAGCAAAAAACTCTTCATGAGACGAATCATGCACACGGTGATAAACAGTCGACGTACTTAGTGTCCAAGCCATTGCCTCTTCATCATCGAAGGACGCCTCATAAGAAGAAATAAGCTCTGTTTTAACCTTTGCAAGAGTCTCTTCGTCAAAACAACAGTCAGTTGTCATTTCAAAAAGCAGTGGTAACGCATATTCAAGATCATCACTTATCAAACTAGCGCTCAACCCCTGCACGGAGAAATCGATATCAATTCCCGAATTTTCAAATAACAAGTCTAAATCATCTGCTGATCTTTTTTTTGTTCGAATTTTGTGCAGAAGTGCTGAAAGACAACTGATGATTTCATGTTTCCCCTTAAGATGGCGGGGCAATACATCTTTAAAAAGAAGTTGCATTTCAATTTTCGGTACCGCATCCGTATGGTATGAAATTACCTTTATTCCATTTTTCAAACTCATAACATGGGGATTGGGAGAAACAAAATCGGTATGGGCGGCATCTTCAATGGTATGAACATATGAACCTGGCTCGAGAGATGAATTACGTATCTTCCCCGAAAGAATACGGCTATCCTCTTCGTCAGAACGTTGTTGTAACTTATTCCAATACTCTTGTTCACCAAAGGGAATGGGAAGAACATATCCTTCATGCATAAGTGCTAAACGAAAATGGTTCCCCACGAACTCTTTGATTGTTTCGTTTAAAGCTTGAAAATCAACATTTTTTTTAAGGTGATAGTGTTCTTGCTGATGATAAATATAATTTTCATCATTGGTCGCAAGATAGTACTGACCGATAGCTGATGCAAGACCCTTATTACATTCCATATACGAATAAAAACGGGAGAGAAAGGTTTTAAAAATTTTTTTCAATTCGCTATGCGAACATCCCTGTTGGGCAATATTTTCAAACTCATTAAGTATAATCTTTATGATAGTTTCACAATAACTTTCTTGACTCGGTTGAAAACTAATAAAAAAAATATCTGATTCAAAGCGCTCCAAATTCCATCCATCTAGTGAATCAACCAATTGACTGTCTATTAATTTTTTGTAAAGTCGACTTGTTTTCCCCTCTATAAGCAGAGCCTGCACAATTTCCATAATCATGTCTTGCTTTTCTCTGAGACCCGGTATCATAAAGGCAAGCTGCACAATGGGTTTTGCAACATCTCGGTATATGACAACTTTTTGAGTTTTGAGATCTTTGGTCAAATAAAAATCTGGCTGAATATATAACTGATTATTTTTTAATGATCCAAAATGTATTTGTGCAAGATTAAATACCTCGTCGGGATTAACATTGCCAACGACCACGAGCATAGCATTGCTGGGAATGTAGTGTTTTTGATAAAAAGTTTTAAGCATTTCAACATCTGCATTCCAAATATTCTGTTTATACCCAACAACAGGATATCGATAGGGATGTTCAACATACATAGAAGACATCATGGCATGCATAAGAGTGCGCGAAAAATCATTTTGATACATCTTGAGTTCTTGTACAACAGTTTTTAGTTCCGAATTGAGATGATCTTGTTTAAAAGCGCAGGTGCTCATGCAATCAGCCAAAATGGGTAAAGCAATTCTCCATGCAGAAATAGGAAAGCTACATACCATTTTGGTAAAATCGTGTGATGTAAAGGCATTAAAGCCACCCGCAAGCTTATCAGATATCAGCCAAATATCTGACTCAGAAAGCTTTTCTGTTCCTTTAAAAAGCATATGCTCAATAAGATGTGCTATTCCTTTTTGATTAGATTCTTCATGTTTTGCTCCAACCCTAATATAAAGTTCGATCGCAATATCTTGCTGGGTATCAACCGGCTTGACAAGAACTGTAAATCCATTATCTAAAACGTATTTAAGCACAGATGTCTGAGAATCCTTAACATTGTTCTTTTCATCGATGATGTCCATACATTGTTGATCTGAACTACAGGACGATACATGCGCAGATTGACCCGAAATTGCATGACTTAAGACAATAAGGAAATGAAAAATAATAATATTAATTTTGGTAATTACATACATTGCAAATTTCACATTTATAATAAATGACGTTGTACAATTATAATACAATTCTTACTAAAACAATATCATTATTCTGAACTGCAACATTCATTTTTCGATGAAATCTAGAACTGATAATCCTTTTTTTAGAAACACGTGTTGCTAAAACAACTTTTTTAGTATAGTTTGCAAATAGTTATTTTGCCTTCCAGTTGAAGAGGAATTGAAAATGATAGTATTTTTATTAAGTTGCTCTCTATTAACTTTTTCTTGCTTTCTCCTTGGCATGGAACCAAAGACCCCACTACCATTTCACCTACCACGATTACAAACCCAAGGTTCTGTATCTTATAGCGTAAGGGTGAATAATGACCCTTTAGCAACACAGCAGGCAGAGAGAGGATTTGGTGAAAGCATACTCGATCAATTGTTAGATGCAATTGAAGAAGAAAATTGTCACAAAATGAATACTGCTTTGTTTCAGAATACATGTGCCAATACGCATGTCTCAGGCGTGCAAAATCACCTAACAGGATTGCCCCCCTTATTTGTTAGCTTAAGACAACGCATAGTGAATGAAAAAGTTGTTATGCTCCTCATTCGAGCAGGTGCTGACCCTAATTTGTCAACTCAAAGTAACCAGCTGTCAGCAGATTTGAAGCCAATTGATTATATTATAAGTCGAGAAAATATTTTGGGCTATTACCATATATCACCCCTTCTGGTAATGGCAGGAGGACGCCCACGCGACGAAAATGCTTATCATACTATGGGAATAAATCCGGTAATTATTGATGTCATACATAATAACATAATAGCGGTTGCGGACAACATTACCCTTCTGCAGAATGATACACTCTTAGAACATGCACTCATCCATGCATTAACACACAGCAGAGTTGGTATTTTTCACGCGTTATTTGGATATATGAACAAATCTCTCGCTAAGCAGCACAAGAGGGAGCAACAAATAATTAATGTTCTTCTTGATTGGGTCACTATTTTAAAACAACGTGATCAATCCCTACCATCAAAGTGCTTAAATAAATCGCTTGAAGAAATTAAATTGCTCATGCAAGAACATCTTACTTTTTTAGAATCACTTAGACCATAAATTTTTTTAAATGAACAAGAGGCCGTGCTTTTCCTTGGATAATTCCTCTCTTTATCTATATCATTTGTTTAATAGTTAACCTGATGTTAAACTTTTGGTCACATCACTAAGAGAGAGAGTACATAATGAAAAGCAAAGAATATAGCGATGGTGGAATTTTAAAGAATGATCTTTTCATGTTTTTTTCAATCCAGAAGAATAGAGTATTTCTGACTTTGATTTGCATTATTTCTCTCCTCTGGAGCCTCTCTGGTTTCGGATTTTCCGATACATACTTTTATGAACTCTATTTACATAACGAATATTATAGTGAACCACCCGGCTTTCCAAATAGATTTGGGGTCATGCCACTTATTTCTTCATTTACTAACAAAGGTCATGATTGGTGGGAAAAGCGCTTTTCTATTGGCACAGTTGAATCACTCCGATTAACTTACAACCATGCGTGGATTGAGTTCATTGGTGCCATTGGTCAGGAACATGTTCGTTTTAATCATCAAGGACATCGAGGCGAAAAAAAACGATTTGGTTGTGATGATTTTTTGATCGACGTTGGATACAACTTTTTGCTTGATAGAAAAGGAAAAATGCAAATCATATTGCACTGGCTGACGGGCATTCCCTTACACTGGAAGGTTAGTCTGGCAGAACAAGAAGAACCGCTCTTTGGAACAAGAACATTTGCCATGGGGCCAGTGATAGAATGCGCCTACGATTTTATTCGTAATCAAGAGCGAGATTTGTTTATTGGTTTTCTTGGTCGGTTTTTGCATCGATTTAAGCGAACCTATGAACCAATACTGCCCAGCAATGCAGTATACAACCCAGGCAATGTTATTGATTTGATGACACTTATCCACTATAGGTATTACGGTCACAATTTCGAATGTGGATATGTTCCTACATTCTTGATTAATAGCTCATACGAATTACCAAAAGGCATACAGAATTTATCTTCCCAGCAATTAAATTCAGTCTATTTTGATTATTTTTATTATCATGATCAATTGTCGATGGGGTTTGAAACAAATCTCGTTAAAACTTTTGGCAAAAACTCTCAGGGAATCTCTTGGTATGGTGCAATTTCATGGTATTTCTAACTCCACATTCACTATACACAAGGACAAGTATTTGCGACCTAAGAAATAATAGCTATTATTATCATACAAAGGGACAACTGATGTGTCGCATGATTGATCTCGTGCAAGCCCATCTCGATATCTCACAGCCTTTATCCATGAATAGTAGGCAAAAAGTTTTAAAAAAAATCTTATGATACTTATCGAGGTAAAAAATGCAAGCTATGCAGAATTTAGTCATTTTAATTCCCTTATTTTTTGTCTTTGCTCTCTTTCCAAAGGAATCTGAAGAAATAGGCTTTTTAAGAGGTTTTAAGATTGGATTTGAGACATCTCTCGTTCCTCTTGTTGGTCAATATGCCTTTGTCACTTCATTAAATGCTCGCCCGCCCCAAGCAAAAGAAGTTGCCGTAATGGGCGCTTATGCAGGACATCTTACGGGAATTGTTTTGTATAGTAGTCTGCTTTTGGCTCTTCGAAAGGAACGTTGGGCCTATAAAGGGGCCGTTATGACCGGCTTGGCAGCACTTGGCATATCAAGTGCACTGTATGACGCTTTTAAAAGACCAGATTTTATGTAATTTTATGATACATGTTTTTTAAAGAAAATTCTGTTCAATACTATCCAACACATTATTTAGCAAAAAACACGAGAGACAACATCTCAACGCTTCGCGGAGCAAGGAGACTATCATCATTTCGAGGCAAAATTGGATTCCTTACAATCCACCTGTAGGCTTGCTCGATAACATGCTGAATCTGCTCATATTCCTTTCGGACGTGTTGCATTAGAGAGCGCAATAATATTTCTTTTACCAAAGTTAATGCTTCTCGATGAGTAAATCGATGACATTTTTTTTCCGTTGACCAATGGCAAACAAAAGCGCCTGTGTTAACTCAGGGCCATTTTGTGGTTCACCTTTTATATATTCATTATCTCCCAAAGCCGCAGCTTGATAAAAAGGTTCCACAATTACTGAGCGAATCGTCTGTTCGCCTGCGTACGCACTATGCATAATAAGCAGTTCTGCAATTTCATAGTGATTTAATTTTTTTGCATAACTGAGAGGGGTAAAACCATGAATAGTACGGCATGTTCAGGTTCACACCTTTTAAAATGAGAAACTCAATCATCTCATGCCTATTAAAATAAGCAGCTTGACGCAAAAAAGATTCTTTAAACCCATAGTTATAAGGGTTTTCAAGTAACGATGAAAGAGTTTCTTTGTCATTCTGTCTGATTGACTTAAGACAGAGATAATCTAGGGAGAAGTACACTCTGATTCCATACAGCTCATAAATCGTGAAATTATTAATAAAAGAAGAAATAATTTTTTTATAAAGCACAGCATAGCATCCCTTTCTGTCTCATTTTCATAGGCTCATTTAACACCCAATCCATCACAAAAGGAAATAATTCGGCTCCTTCAACCATCTTTGCTTAATACCATGTTATTCTATACCCTTTTTTAAAAAAACATCCAAACAAAAGTATATGTTTCTATGACTATGCTATAATGAGTGAAATAGGAATACTCTTTACTGAATGGGCTTTGTTTTCGGATTCTCTGGATATTTTTTTTAATAATGTTAATATAATATTATAAACCAATAGCCGCGACGTCACAATGAGAAAACATTCAACTGCTCTACAGAGACAGGATCACAAGAAGCAGAGAGCGTATAGCTACATTAAAAACAAATTCATGCATCATGCATTTCATGAGAGGACCCGAGGAAAACATGAGTCAATATAAGAGTAATACATCAAAAAATGGTATGAAGAACAATTCAGGAAGGTTTGACCAGCGTTCTCGGGGTGGCAATCGTCAATCAAGGGTTCCTAAAAAATTTGACCCATCTCTCTTTATAAAAAAAGCAGAGGAACAAGTAGTATCTGAAACATATATTCCTAAAAATACATTTAATGATTTTTTAATTAATGAACAAATTAAAAAAAATATTATCGATAAAGGTTATCTTGTCCCTACACCAATTCAAGATCAAACAATACCGCTCATTTTAGAAGGCAAAGACATTATAGGTACGGCCAATACGGGAACTGGCAAGACTGCCGCATTTTTGATTCCTCTCATACATAACATTTTAACTAAAAAAACATCGCGTGTCTTGATTATTACTCCAACACGTGAGTTAGCCGGTCAAATACAAGAAGAACTAAAGAGCTTCACACACAAAACGGATATGAAATCTGCTTTGTGTATTGGTGGATTAAGCATCTATTCCCAAATTAGGGAAGTGAGAAAAAATCCGCAATTTATCATCGGTACTCCTGGAAGATTAATAGATTTGGAACAACATGCTGTTCTTAATTTTAATCACTATACCTCAATTGTATTGGATGAGGTTGACACTATGCTGGATATGGGATTTTTAAACGATATAAAATATATAATTCAAAAATTACCAACTCAACGACATTCATTATTCTTTTCCGCAACAATACCTAAGGCCATTCAAGATGTTATGAACCGCTTTTTGCATAATCCTATTTCTGTGAGTGTGAAAACGAGACAGTCAGCAGAAAATGTTAATCAAGATGTAGTAAAAATTGGTCAGAACAATAAAATTGAAGTACTTCATGACTTATTAATCAAGCCAGACTGTAAAAAAACAATTATCTTTTTAAGAACCAAATACGCTGCCGATAGATTATCCCGAGCATTAACCGAGCGTGGCTTTAAAGTTGCACCTATCCATGGTGATAAAACACAAGCACAAAGGAATAAGGCGTTAAACTCATTTAAAAACGATCAAATCAGTATTCTTATAGCAACAGATGTCGTCGCTCGCGGGATTGACGTCAATGATGTCTCCCATGTTATTAATTACGATATGCCACAAAGCTATGAAGATTATATTCACAGGATTGGCAGAACGGGTCGTGCTAATAAAGCAGGTAATGCGCTGACGTTTATTGATTAATTAACTTCCGAAGGCATTAAGGGTCCTCTCGACAACATTAAAATAAATTAAAGTTTTATTTTTTTATTGCTACGAGCTTTGAAGAACAAAGCTCTCTTAACCCCTGTTTTCCGTGTTCTCTTCCCAAGCCCGAATTTTTATACCCCCCAAATGGATCTTGTGTTTTTCCATAGTATGCGCCATTAATACTAATATTACCTGTTTGTAAGCGACTACTTACTCGTAATGCCTGTTCTCTATCATTTGTATAAATGTATCCTCCAAGGCCATAGGGAGTATCATTGGCTAAGGTCACCGCTTCATCTTCAGAATCAAACGGCACAATTGGCAAAACAGGACCAAAAACCTCTTCTTTCCAAATGCGCATGTCTAAATGAACGTTGGTAATAATTGTCGGCTCATAATAGGCTCCTAACAAACCGGCAGGTCTTTTTCCTCCGGTGACAATGGTAGCACCTTTAGTGACCGCATCAGAAACCTGTCCTTCAAGTGCAATCAATTGCCGTTCTGCCACGAGTGGTCCTATATCTGTTGCCGGATCCTCAGGATCACCAATTCTCTTGCTTGATAAAAGCTTTTTTAATTTCTGTGTTACTTCATCAAAACAACTACGATGAACAATCAAGCGCTTAAGCCCATCACAGGTTTGCCCACTATTTACAAAACGATTAAAATATACCGATTCAAGAGTGGTATCTCTATTTACGTTGTCAAAAATAATGCCTGCAGCTGAACCACCAAGCTCTAAAATCACAGGGATGAATTTTTTTGCAGCAACCTGATATAAATGCTTGCCAACCCTCGTGCTACCCGTAAAGTATAAAAGATCGATATCCGCATTCATAAGATATTCACCAATATCCCCACCGTCTCCATATACTTCTGCAAAAATTCCTTCAGGAAATCCGACAGAATTTACTATGTCCTCAATAAGCTTGCCTGTCAGTGGACATTCTTCAGAATGTTTTAAAACGACGGTATTACCCGCAACCAAATTCTGAATCGCTCCCCAAATAAAATTTAATAACGGAAAATTCCAAGGGACACTAATTCCAACCACCCCTCTCGGTTCAAAAAAAAGGGTATGTATTTCATTTTTATCTTCAAAAACGGTTTCTGGCGCAAGCCATTGCTCGGCAAAATCCAGATATCCACGCATATAGAGGAGCCCTGCATCAATATCAATAAGATTACGAACGGCATAAGGCATTCCCATTTCACGTGAAGCTGATGACCCTATATCATCCTTTCTTTTGAGAAATTCTTTATACAATTTTTCAAGTAAAATAACCCTTTCCTTAACACCTAATGCCGCCCATGAGCACTGTGCTATGCGTGCTTTGGCCATTTTTTTATCTAATTCGGCATGCTCAGTAACAGCTATTTGACCGATCACTTCATAATTTTTGCCAGGATTTAACGAAATAATTTTTTGCAATTTCATCGTGGCCACCAGGGTATTAACATGTTAGTGCGTTTTTTATATTTTTCGTATTCTGGATTATCTTTAAACACCTGTTCATTCCAAGGTATGCCAGTGAAAAATATAAGTGTAGTGCTAATCGCCAAAGGAGTAATAATGGTTAAATAACCATAAGGTACGGATAAAAGAATAATAAATATTCCCCACCACATGGTTATTTCACCAAAATAATTAGGATGACGCGAGTATTTCCACAAGCCTTCTTCCATAATCTTTCCCTTATTCTCAGGATTTTGCATGAACCAATGTAATTGATAATCACTCATTGATTCAAAATAAAAACCAATAACCCACAAGAGAAAACCAAATGCATCAACAATAGTAAGCTGACCGCTTTTTTGAGTATTAACCATTATTGAAGGCAAAGACATGATTAATAAAAAAAGACCATTCAAAACAAAAACCCACACTACCGTAAAAGGAATACTCCATATTCCCCATCTTTGCGACCATGAAATATAGCGTTGATCTTTTCCTTTTTTATAGCGTGAATAAAAATATACTCCAAGCCGAATACCCCATAAAAGCACAAGTACGCTTACCAAAATTTGACGAGGGAGATAGGAACTTGACACAAAAAAAGAATAGAGTGTAACAAGCAAGACGCCCCCACCCCAACTAAAATTTCCAAAACTTGTATCATGCTTTCGAATTACTAAAATAACCATGATAAGTAAGTAAATGGCAACAAGAATTGCCAGCCCGCTGATAAACATGGGCGAAAGATTAAGTCTCGCCGCCACAATGCCCATATGATTAGTCATCGATGTCATAGGTCACCTCTTGTAAGAATATATTGAACAATAACCCAAAAATTCTTTAAATTTCAAGAGATGGTTCCTCTTAGCAGTTTCTCCCGCCAAGGTTAAGTATAATGTCTTAGAATGTGGCTTGAGCGAACAGTCCCAGAAAAGACAAAAATCCTGCTTGTTTGGCTTTTATTCGATTAATGTCTATAAAAGGTTAAAACGCTTCAAAACCACCAAATAGCGTATCGAACAGAAATATTTTCAAGTGCTATTGGTGGGCTGTAAAACATGACGTTGAAAGCCATAGGTTAAGGCATTCCACATATCATCCCAGCTTAATACAACGTAGCCAAAAAAAATGCTGCGCATTTTGTCCCCATAAATACAATTTTCTTTCTTGTTTTTTTAATGCCCTTTGAAATGTGGCATCGCAAAGCTCTTGCACTTGATCAATTAGAAATGCAAGCATCATAAGTATGGCAAATACGGTACTTAAGTTTTTATCACCGTGGCCAAAATTATGTTCGAATTGGTAGTTTTGGTTTTTTAGCGTGTTGAATGTTTCATTCTCAATCTTCCATCTGGCTCGACCTCCTCGAATGGAGCGAGACCTTTGACACACTTGTCTTCGATCACTTAGCATTTATGATCGCGCATGACATTCACTATCCAAACTCTCTTCAATGTCTCAGTCTGCTTGCAAGTAGAGCAAACATAGAATGCATGGCACGCAATGTCCTCGATGCCTCACGTTGTTTAAAGCGTATGAAAGCATTAACGCTTGGTCGTGAAGGGCTTTCTGACATTGCACCATTGTCATAGCTTTCAAAACTTGAAGAACTTGACCTCAGCTCAAATCCCATCCTCGATCACTCAGCTCTGTCACAACTTACCAACTTGAGGGAACTCAACCTCGATGATAATAATCTCCATAACATCAGCTCACTTGTCTATGTACTGCGCGCACTTCCACATCTTAAAAAGCTTTCACTTAGACAAAATCAAATAACTGACCCGTCTGCATTAACCCAGTTAACACAGCTGGAAGGACTTAATCTTGCACAAAACAACATTACATCCATCAGCGATCTTTGTCAGATGCATCAATTACACGAAATCAACTTGAGCCGGAATCAATTGACTGATATAGCACCAATTGCGCAACTCACCAATTTGAATCGTCTTGCACTTGGGAATAATGACATCTCAAACATTACTGCGCTAAGGAATCTTACCAATCTTATGAGCCTTGAAATCAGCGATAATCATATAGATTCTGTAGCCCCACTAGCAAACTTATCACATTTGATTGTTCTTGATCTTGATAACAATAAAATTGTGAACATCAGGGAATTATCCCATCTTATAAATCTTAAAAAGCTGCATTTAAGCAACAATCCCAGGGAAAATGAACCTCTGGCCAAACAATATCTGACAAGATTATCTGAGACGCTAAAAGCTTGCATAAATAATAATATCTTGCCGGACCATTTGGCAGATGCGGCCAAGCAACTTCTTAAAGAAATAGGTAAGCGATCAGATTTTATAAGAGACAATCCTGATCCGACAAAAGAAAATTATATCGATCAGCTGAAGAAACATATTGACGTGTTCGATATCAATACAATTAAAAATCAGATAGAACTTCTTGATTATATTGTCAAAAATTTAGATCACCTCAATCATCTTTTAACATCACTATTCGAAAATAATTATAAAATCAATTTAATCAATGTTCCTACTGGACCAAAAGGATAAAGCCCATAAAATTGTGTAAATTGGCCCGAGCATAAAAGCAGAAGAGGGCCATCAACCTTCGTGTTAAGATAATAACAACAACACAAACACCAAGGAAGAAAGCCCAATATGGATGGTACCAAGAGAACGAAGAGATGGCAAGAAGCATTGATCAATCAGGATGATTTTATGCGCGAGATGATCAATAAGATCTGCCAGGAAGTACTTGAAGCCGACTTTGACAAGTTTATAGGAGCTCAAGCATATGAGCGGACAGATTCCAGAAAAGGATACCGAAACGGCCACTACACAAGGCAGCTGAGCACACGGGTGGGCGCCTTGACACTGGCAGTGTGCCGCGATCGTGAAGGGGAGTTCCAGCCTGAGCTCTTTGACAGATACCAAAGAAGCGAAAAAGCATTGATGCTTGTGATAGCAGAGATGTACTTCAGGGGTGTGAGTACCCGCAAAGTGAATCATATCATGCAAGAGCTGAGTGGGACATCCATATCCAAAAGCCAGGTCAGTAGGCTGGTATGTCAGCTTGATCATGATCTGCAGGAATGGCGAGAGCGGCCACTCAACATATCATATCGATACTTGGTTATTGATGCGCGATATGAAAAAGTACGCGAGAATGGCTCTGTTATCAGTAAGGCAGTTGTGGTGGTGATTGGCATCACGCATGAAGGGATACGAGAAGTGATAGGTTGTTGGGTGGTCAACAGTGAATCATACGAGGCTTGGGATGATTGCTTTAAAGGACTGAAAGAAAGAGGTCTGACTGGGGTTGAGTATGTCGTGACTGATGATAACAAGGGGCTCCGCAAGGCGCTGGGAAAGTACTTCCAGGAAGTGAAACAACAACGGTGTCAGGTACACTTCATGCGCAACCTTATAGACAAGCTTGCCAAGGTTGATCAGCCACTTACCATAAGACTTATGCAAGACGTGTTTGCTGCTGAAACGAAAGAGGATGCAATGGCTCGGCTACAAAAAGTCTATGCGTTCTTACTCAGCAAGAGAAAAGAATCGGTAGTGCAATGGCTTGAAGAGAATGTTGAGGAAACATTGACCGTGGTTGAATTGCCACCTGAACATCGCAAAAAAATGAAGTCGACCAATATGCTGGAGCGGCTTAATCAAGAATTGAAAAGAAGGTCTCGGGTGGTGCGCATCTTCCCCAATGCGGATAGTTGCCTGAGGCTCTCGAGCGCGATATGTCAGGAAATATCAGAAAGTTGGGGCAATAGAAAGTATATTGATATGCATGTATGAGGTGACGATGCCGACACATAAATGAAACAGGATATGACACCCTTCGGGTGTGCTGTTGGTGCTTGCTTAAAAAGCTGCGCAACAACTCAACTAAATTGAAATCATTCCATGTCTTAAATCACGAAGTTGAAAGTACACAAAAATTGGGACTTGACTCATCAGGCTCAAAGCAAGTGGTAACAATGATCAAATTTTATCTTTCAAGGTAACCAGATATAATGACGTAGAAGTAACTGTTTTGGATCATACACCTGACAATGAAAAATTTGAGGAACAACTTATTAATTCACTTGAATTATGGAAAGAAAAAAAAGTAAAAGCTGCAATGGTGGCGATTCCGGCTTCTTTCAGTGGCTATCTACCCATTGCGCTTAAGCATGACTTTAAAATTCAACATGCGACGCCTGAACAAATTGTTTTAACAGTATCACTTATAAAAGGTACTTTAGAGAAGTTTCAACCCTTTCCAAAAACAATTCTGTCAGTTGCAGCTATTGTGATAGATAAAAATAATATCTTAGTGGTTAAAGACAAATATGAGTCACAAGAACTTGGGGCCATTGTCTATAAATTGCCGGGAGGCTATGTTGATGACGGAGAACACGTTCACGTAGCTGCCATACGGGAAGTCAAAGAGGAAACAGGAATAGATACCAAATTTGTCAGTATTATTGCATTTAGACATTCCCATAATCAGTGGTGGGAAATGGAATCCATGTCAAAACTTTATTTTTGTTGCATTTTAGAACCCTTATCTACCGCGATTAGCTATGAGAATGATGAACTTGCTGAGGCAAAGTGGATGGATTTTGATGAATTCAAAAAGACAACTAAAGAAGTCTTCGCTGAATTCGTGCAAATGTTCGAACAAAGAAATTCGCTGTTTATTGGAGTCGAGCAAGACTTCAAAAAAAATATGGCTTTTTATAAATCTAAAGAAAGCATTGATGTCGCTCATGAAGAATTGTCAACTGAACCTGCTACAATTTGGTAGACATGAAGAACTTGTAGTAAAATAAAAACTACGAGGACTTTATGAAACGACAAAGAAAATACGATAAAGAATTTAAATTGAACGCAATAGCGCTTTATCGGGATGGCAAGCCTGGCACAGAAGTTTGCAAAGATCTTGGAATATCTACTGCCACTTTCTAGAACTGGCTCAAGCAAATGGAACCGCAGGGAGTTGAAAGCTTTGTGGGATCCGGCATTGCGGCGACGGCTGCAGGATTTCATGGGTATCATAAAGCACAGCGCAATGAGGTAGATAAAGACTTTTGGCGGTAAGCAAGCGTTGGAACGCCGGAACATAAAATTAACCATTTTATTGCAGCGGGCTATGCGCATCGTGCTTCCTATCTTGCAGGAGTGATTGGTGGTGTTGCCTTGATTGGCTGGTCAATCTTCAAGCGGCATAGTCTTTTATCGAATATAGATTTTCAATGTACTGGTGTTGATGGCTATCGGATTTCATATAATTATTAAATAAAATGATGGAAATTCTCTTGCAAAGACGTATAAATTATCTATACTCTTCATATCTTATTAACCCTATGCCTAACCATAGGCATGAGGAATTCACCTGGTTGACTCAGATTTGTGACCGGTGGTTTTGAATTTGAATGATCGTCAAAAGCTTGCCAATTTCTTTGTGTTGCTTATTGCAATAGATAAAGACCTTATCGCACGCGCAAGCATTGTGGATCTGCCCCATAGCATTTTGTTATTGGTTTTTTATAACTAGCATAAATCAAAACAATGTGTAAACAGGTTTCTATAAGCCTTATTAATTTGTAATTTTGAAAAATGTGCAGAGCCAGAAACACTGCAATATTTTACAATAATCTTTTCTCTGCAAATGCCCTACCCGAATGCGACTTCAAATATTTTTCAAATGCCAATGCTTTGCCTTTATCTTGAAATGCTACATACAGTACCAATTTCCAAGGTCGGAAATCAGCCGTATAGATTGATTCGCCACAGTTATGGTCTTTTAGTCTTTGTTTTAGATTGATCGTATAACCGGCATAAGTCCGTTCAGGATGAGATAGAGATCTAATTAGATATGCGTAGTACATAACTACTCATTCTAAGGAGAAAAGTTAAAAATGACTTCGTTGCAATAGTCCGTCTTCGCAATTCTTCGAAAATATTTCATTTTTTGCTTGTTATTGATGCTTCGCCGGACAGTCTTCGCCTCTTGCTCGTAATATATTTCTCTTATCAAAACTACCTTTACTGGCCGTGCCAGGCGAAGCTCGATAGAGCGAAGACTGGCTGACCCTCGTGGACGCATTCAGGAACAGAGAAATTGAGTTTGATTTTACATTAGGAAGGATACAGACATTATTTTCAAGCCTTGACATCACGTGCATTTATTTAAATTTATAGTTATGAATACTTCAATCGATAAGATATATAAGATATACTTGTTATCATATTGTTATCTAGTCCTTAGGTTAATGTTTGATAAAAGTTATTCAAAAAATGTCATTCTTCTAATTTTGCAGCAATTGCTGCAAAATTGGCAAAAGGTGAAAGCTGATTAATGTATAAATAGTATTGAAGGAATTTAAAACTTAGCCTTCAAAACAAGGAAACTAATGATTATTTTCTTCTTTATTGCGATAAGTACTGTTTTAGTATTTGTTCTCTTTTTAAACCTACATAATTTCCCTGCACCAACGGGCAACTATGGCGTTGGCAAAACTCAATATTATTTGATTGATCATAATCGCAAAGAAACCAATATCCGGAATGGACATCGTGAACTGATGCTCCACATCTGGTACCCCATAGATAAACAAAAATCTTTAAAAAAAAGTCCCTATGATCATAACGCACTAACAAATATCCAAGAATTTATCAAACAACAAAGCAGAATTCCTCTGTGGTGTTTATATGGTTTGCTTTATACCAAAACTTATGCGCAGGACAATGCCCCAATAACACACAATAAAAAAACTTTTCCCGTAATCATTGCTACCCATGGTGCAGGCCCAATGATTCAACAATACTCATGGTTATTTGAAGAACTCGCCAGCCATGGCTATATCGTAATCGGCATTAACCACCCTTATATGGCAGCCCTCACAAGATTTCCGGATGGACGAGTTGTCAAAGGCCTTCTTAATGAAAAAATAAAAGAAGGAAAAGAAACAACAAGAATCTGGAAACAGGAACAATTGGAAATTGCTGGACAAGACATCAAATTTGTTTTGGATAGTCTCAGCAATTTTAATGAGCAACACTCATGGCCACTTTATAAGAAGCTCGATTTAGAACATATAGGAATTCTCGGGCATTCAGCTGGAGGCTCGTTAGCCATGAAAATGTGCTTGGAAGATAACCGAATAAAAGCCGGAATTGGTTTAGATAGCGGCACACGCGGCAATCCTGATTCAATACCCTTTTCAACGCCATTTTTGGTACTTTTGGGAGAAAATAGCCGCCATATGCGAACTGCAAAAGGCCAAGAAGATTACAAGAAATTGGTAAAGCTGAATTCTTTGCCCGGAATGAGCATGACCCTGATCATGATAAAAAATATTGGTCATTCTTTCACTGATTTGCCATTGCTTTTAAACTCAACATTACTAATGCGAACCTTATCAAAATTTATTAACTCGAAAATCGACATTGATGCACCCTTAGGTCAAGCATGTAAAGCGCTCAAAACTGCGAACACGCATGTCGTCGAATTCTTTGATGAGCATTTAAAAACCTAAAAGGATCCTCTATGGCCGCTCAAAAAATGCATGCTGATGAAATAGATATCACTATACATTTGGTGCAGAGGCTTATCGATGATCAATTTCCTCAATGGTCGAATCTTCCTGTTACACCAGTAGTTTCGTCGGGAACTGATAACGCACTCTACAGACTTGGCAAAGAAATGGTAATTCGACTACCTCGTATCGCCTATGCAGCGCCGCACATCGATAAAGAATATGAATGGCTCCCACAACTCGCTTCATATCTGCCGATTCGCATACCCATTTCACTTGGCAAAGGCATGCCTACTGATGACTTCCCTTGGGCTTGGGCCATCTACCGATGGCTCACTGGCGAGAACGCAACCAAAGCCCACATTTCTGATTTTCGTCAAGCGGCAACCGATATTGGGAACTTCGTCGCAACTTTGCAAAAGATCGACCCACATGGTGCACCATCATCTTCCCGCGATCAACCACTTGCCACGCGTGACCAGGAGGTTCGCACCGCGCTCAATTCTCTGCATGGGATTATTGACGTTCATGCGGCAACTGCGGTATGGGAAGAAACGCTTCATGCACCAGAATGGAATCGTCCACCAGTTTGGAACCATGGAGATTTGCATCCAGGCAATCTGCTCATCGAAGGAGGAAAACTGAGCGCTGTCATCGACTTCGGGATAGCTGGAATTGGCGACCCTTCATGCGACATGATGGTCGCATGGACATTCTTGTCAGCAGAAACGCGAGATCTTTTTCGTGAGATTGTTCAAGTTGACGATGCAACATGGGCACGCGGACGTGGCTGGGCATTAGCATTCGGGCTCATAGCATTGCCGTACTACATAAACACCAACCCTGTACTTGCCGGTATAGCACGTCGAACAATTGATGAAGTTCTCAACGATCACACATAAATAAGGACTATCGCTACGCTAAATAAAATCCAGTCTTTTCCTAAGACTGGTAATTCCTAAATAGAGTGATACGATAGCAAAAAATACAATAGCCAGTAAGCATACCCAAAAGTTGATAAAGCCTTCTTGTCCTAATAATGCTACGCGCACCGCTTCGGTAATATAGATCATCGGGTTGACCAAGTTTGCAATTGCCAGCGAAGGAATAGTTTTATAACTTGCCATCCAAGAAAATTGAAACCCGCCCAAAAACCATAGTGGAAAAATGAAACGCGACCATACTTGGCCCATTTTAGCTATGTTAGCCACCATACTTGCCACCAATAATGCAAAACTTGCGTAAAACAAACTTAAAGCAAAAATTGCCATAATAAGCTTAGGATAGTGTACGCTGGTTAGATCAAATTGACTCCACAGGCATAACTTGCCAATGGGGAGCATAAGTAAAGATAGAATAGTATAGATAATAAAATAATATCCTGCTTTGCTTACAAGGGCCAGCCATGAAGGAATTGGAAGAGTGAGATTAAAGCTAATCACACGATCTCCTTCAAAATCGGAAACCAGATCAACCACATTGCTGTTGCCCATTTCAAATAATCCGGCTGCGGCAATAAGCGAGCCTAATTGAAATACGCCAAAATCTGCAGCCAAGCCAAAGTAGGGAAGAATATACGCGGTTACCACTGTAGTAAGGCTGATCCAAATAGTAAGATCGATAAATTTATCTAAAAACATGTGCTTAAAAACAATCAGATCCATTTCGATCAGATTTTTGCATACATTAAAATATGATACTTTTTGCATAAAAATACTCTTTATTCTTTATTGGTATTCATCAATTCAATAAATACGTCTTCAAGATTCTTCTGTTTAAAATCGGCCATCAATTTATCAGGGGTATCGATGAGTTTAATAAGCCCTTGATCGAGAATCACCACACGATCTGAGAGCCTTTCAGCTTCATCAAGATAATGGGTCGTGAGCAAGACAGTGATACCGTCTTGTTTAAGTTCACGGATCGCATCCCACAAGCTACGACGAATGTGAGGATCAAGGCCCACCGTTGGTTCATCAAGAATAATAAATTCCGGCTCATGAATAAGACTGCGGGCGATCATAAATCGTTGTTTATAGCCACCAGAAAGAATCTCAGCTTTTTGAGTTAGATAGTTTTCTAACCCAAATCGCTTTGCAAGTATACTAATACGAGCTGCAATCTGATCATCATTCATTCCATACAATCTTCCTGCAAACATTAGGTTTTGCTGTAGTGTCAGATTTGGATTGAGATTAGGTTTTTGAGGACAATAACCTAATCTCGTACGAAAACTAGGTAGATCTTTATGAATAGAGCTGTTTTTATATAAAATATCGCCACTTGTTGCTGGATGCAATGTTGCAATAATTGATGAAAGGGTTGATTTCCCTGCACCATTTACGCCGAGCAAACTAAGAATTTCTCCTTTATAAATATCAAGTGAAACGCCTTTAAGAGCATCAATTGCTTTATTGGTTGCTTGATATGTTTTAGTGATGTTTTGAATCTGCAGCAAAACATTGGTCATGATTTGACTCCGCAAACAAAAGTGAATCTCGCACGGCTTGATAAGCCGTGGCTTCGCGTCTAGGGATTTATTTATTGATTCTTAACATATTCCAATATTTTTTCTGCATTACAGTGGCCAACTGTCTCGGCAAAATACCCATCTGCCCAAAAACTATCTCCCCAATAGACTTCTTCTAACTCCGGAAATTCTTGCCGAATTATTCTACTACTCTTGCCTTTGAATAGCTGAACCATTTTGCTCACCGATATCGTAGGCACAAATTGTACAACCATATGAACATGCTCTTCTTGAACATTCAGTTCTAATATTTGCCAACCATTTGCCTCACCACACAACCTCAATAATTCATCTATTCTTCTTGCCAATACCCCTTTTAAAACCCTTTTTCTGTATTTTGGAACCCATACCAAGTATATCATAAGTCTATGCTTTGAATGTGCGCCGTACCAATATTTCATACTCTCTAGTATGACAAACTATGCACCGACGCTCAACTAGCGCTTACGCACCTAGTTTTCGCACCTCTATAAGGTGTCCATTCATCCCCAGGTTTGGAAAACCTTGGGGTTTTCTGGACCCTAAATAAAAGAAAAAAAATATAAAACGGTAACCGTGTTTGATTGCTTTAATACAAACAAACAGAAAGTTTAACGATAAGAATGGATAAGCAAGTTATGCTTGAGCTGCAATGGTTTTCATGATACAGACCCTTTTCATAAAAAGTGGACGTTATTGCAATAATATACTAAGCGGTGTAAAAATCAAGAGAGTGATCTGGTTCAATTGCAGCATAAAGAGATTATTGGGTCGATGCTGAAAAACGCCTCCTTCTCCCACACTTCTTTCACATTAATTCATCCCATTCTCTGAAATCATTAGGATATCTTTGGTATTCAGTAAAGAACGAAGATGCTTACCTTGAGTTTATATTTTTAGACAAAGAACGCAGAGGCCAGGGTATTGGCGAACAGGTTTTGCGCACCTTGGAAAGAGTTAAGAGAAAAGAAATTGAACTCGATTATTCTTTACGTGTTTGCGCGTAATGATCCTACCTATAAACTTTATAAAAAATTAAGGTATGAAACCATCAACTCTTATACAAATGCTGTTGGACCAGTTGGCTTTCATATGAAAAAATCATTAGATAACCTTCCATAATAAGAATGGTCTTTGGCATCGATTTTGCTATACTTAATCTAACATTTCGGTTTTTATGCAATTATTTGTTGAGCTAAAAAAGATGAAGACCATGAGCCCGTTTATTAGCTTAAAGATTTTTTCTTCAAGGAATGAGTATGTTTGCTCTTCAGGTCACAGGGTTGACCAAAATTTTCAGACAAGGTTGGTGGCCATTCATTAACCGCAAGGAATTTGTAGCTGTTAATCATCTCTCGTTTGACATAGGTCCAGGCGAGATTCTTGGTTTTCTTGGGCCTAATGGTGCAGGAAAAACTACAACTATTCAGATGCTCTTGGGTGTTTTAACACCAACTTCGGGCACCATTTCTTATTGGGGCAAAGATTTTGCACAGCACCGTATTGAACTCTTAGAACGTATCTCATTTGCCAGCGGGTTTGATAAATTACCAGCACGACTGACGATCATCGAAAACTTAGACGTCGTTGGACGGATGTATGATATAAAATCTCATGAACGAAAAGAACGTATCAAATCTCTTATGAAATCATTTGATATCTGGGATTTGCGCGATAAAGAAACTGGACTTCTTTCTGCCGGTCAATCAACGCGCGTCATGCTTATCAAAGCATTTTTATCCAATCCTGACATAGCTCTTTTAGATGAACCGACTGCAGCACTTGACCCCGATGTGGCAGATTTTGTCAGAAAGTTTGTCCTGGCACAAAAGTATGAACGCGGAACTTCTCTCTTATTTACTTCCCACAACATGGATGAAGTCACTCAAATATGTGACCGTGTGATTGTGCTTAAAAAAGGAACCATTATAGCAAATGACAAACCAGAAGCACTCGCACGTTCTATTGCCAATGCGCGCATCCATCTCATCATCGAAGACAACAAAGAACGATTGCTGCAGTACCTTCAAACACAGAAAGTTCAGTATAAGATAGCAGCCCATGAGGTCGAAATTGAAGTTGATGAGCATAAAATTGCCACTTTTTTAATGGGATTGGCAGAGCACAAAATACGCTATACGCACATTTCTATAGATAAGCCAAGTTTAGAAGATTATTTCTTAACCATCGCAAAGCAAAAGTAGGGAAATTGGCATGGAACTTTCACATATTGGTGCCATTGTTGTACGCCATATTCGAGTATGGTATCGCGACAAAAACCTTTTTATGATAATGATTTATTGGCCGCTCTTTGAGGTTGTAATATGGGGGTTTTTAGGACTCTGGATGCAACGCACAATGGGGAATTTTGGCAATGTCCTTATATTGAATATTGTCTTATGGCAGCTCTTTTGCAGGAGCTCCTTAGGTCTTTTTGGAACATTTCTCGAAGAAATTATGGCCAACAACCTCAGCAATCTTTTTTCCATGCCGCTGCGGCTCAGTGAATGGATCGTCGGGGCGATATCATTTGTCATTTTGCAAATGATCATTGTTGTTTCTATCGCATCTGGACTAGCACTATTCTTGTTTGGACTTTCAACCATAACAGTGCTCAAACTGCTTGCCATATTTGGACCACCATTGTTCATTTCTGGTTTGGCGGTTGGGTTTTTGATAATTCCCATCATTTGTCTCGCGGGCAAGCGCGGTCAAGAAATTGCCTTTATCATCAATTGGCTTTTTACCCCATTCAGCGGTGTATTTTACCCCGTTGATATACTACCTCCTTTTGCACAAAAGATCAGTTCTTATTTGCCTATGACCTCTATTTTTAATGGTGTGCGAGCATGGTCAGCAGGTGAAACTTCATATGTTCCTTTGGTTATACACGGATATCTCATGGCAATCCTGTATTTGTTCATTTCACTCACAATATTTTCCGTAATCTTTCAAAGGACAAAGAGAACAGGATTGGCACGTCTTTCTGATTAAGGCTTAAGGATAAATGGGAAAAGAGATGAAACAGGTTAAAAAACTTCCCATTATTGTATTTTTAGCAGTACTTGCCGGAATACTCTATTATTTTAACCAAACGTCTTATCCCATCCACTTTAGAATTGCTCAACATGATTTTGAACAAAGCAAGAATCAGTCCTTATTTGAGGCTCGAAAACAACAACTGCAAAAGTATTATCTTTGTGGTGCTTATGAACAAGACGTTGCAACTATATGCCAAACAGCTGCGGCTTATTTTTCTTCACTAAGCTTTAAGGATAACTCACTTATCATTTTTGATATCGACGATACAGCTATTTATCATTATCAGGTCCACGACAAGTTTGATTTCATCTGGTCAGAGTGTCCCCAATTGGTTAAAGCGCGACAAATTGACAGAGGACCTGCCATTGAGCCGGTACTCGAGCTTTACAATATGCTTCTCAAAAAAGCTTTCAAAGTTATCTTTTTAAGCTCTCGTAATGCTGGTGACTATGATCACACCTACAATGAACTAATACAAGCAGGTTATACCAATTTCGAGCAGATTATTCTCATGCCAGATAAACTTGCCTTTGATCGCTCAATAAAAACTGCTGACTGGAAGCTCTCAATACGCAAAGAACTTGCTCAGATGTATTCTATTGTTGGCTGTGTAGGAGATCGAGATGCAGATTTTGAAGGTGGATATACAGGACATGTCGTAAAATTGCCCAATTATCTTTATTAAGGCCAGCGAACAAAACAATTGAACTGTATATTACCTCAGATTTAAGCTTTTAACTTTTCTGCTGCTTCCTGAACTGCTTGAATATTTTCTGGTTCGGTTAGATGTTCTTTTGCCCACTGCATGATTGGTTTAACCGATTTAATTTTTTTCCCAAAATCTTTCATCCAATCATAGCGAGGGAATAACCATATATGAAAATGAGGAGAATCTTCTTCTTGAATTAAATACACAGTATCAATTGATAAACGTTCTCGCATTCTTTTTCGCATCGTGAAAAGAAGTTCGATAAAATCGGTACGTTCTGCTGATGTAAATTCATCGATACTTTGAATATGTCGTTTAGATCCTATAATGACAAAGCCTGGAATTGGTATTGCATAATCTTGGCGTGCTTGAAAGTATGGAGTTTCGGCAATAATACCGCCAA
Organism: uncultured bacterium; assembly: GCA_963699715.1. Classification (GTDB taxonomy): domain Bacteria; phylum Babelota; class Babeliae; order Babelales; family Babelaceae; genus CAVOUX01. The sequence goes on along the minus strand of CAVOUX010000004.1, from coordinate 63,807 downwards.
TTGTTTCTAATTCTCCCTTGGTTAATGCACAACCTAAACAAGTTTTTTGGGTAACTTGAGAAGGAGCAGATTTGGAGTTCTTGTCCACAGTTGAGGAGCAGCCCCCTAATAGCGCTATTGCGACTACACAGAATAAAAGTACAAATAATTTTGTCATTATGCATTCACACAATCAAACTACCATACTAAGCCTAAAATAGATTTCTTTGATACCGGTCCAAAAACACGGCTGTCATCATGAATTGCTGAAAGATTGTCAGAGAGTGTATAGACATAACCTGATGGTACTTTTAAAGGCTCTTCTGTAGCATAGGTGCCATACTTCCAGTTGGTCCAATTTCGCTGAACTGAGTCTTGGATCGGGAACCCATTCACCGCTATGGTACCTTTAGTAATCTGTATTGTGTCGTTTTCTAAAGCTACAACGCGAGCTATCCAGACTTTTTCTTCATGTTTGAATAAGATAATGTCATCTATTTTATATTGTCGCAAGTATGGCAATGTTCGATTCAAAAAAACATAACTTCCATCTTTAACTGCTGGTTCCATACAATCACCAGATATAGGATAAGGCCATGCGAATGCCCAAGCCATAACTATCAATGTGATAGCAATTAAAAGGATTTTTTTAATCATGTTTTTCCAGACCATAGCGCATTTTGTCTTCTGGAAGTATAAATCGGGACTTAAGATAGTGTTGAAAGTTTTGTTTGCGTAAGACCAAGGCTTCTGTTCCAATTTTGAGCCGTTCTAACTTCAATGGACTCAGAATTTCTTCCATTCGTTGCGTAATTACACCAAGATCATTAGTGTTTTGTGTCATAATTTCAATTTCAAGAAAGGTTCCCAGATCTTTAACTTCGTCGATCACAATAACAAAATCTTCACTCGTGTAGGTTGATCGTATTTTATCGATAATTCGATGGTCTATGAAGTTGTTAAGTGATTTAAACTCCTCGAATGTCTGTGCTTGCTTCAATCCAAGATAATGCACGACATCATTTAATTCAGGTAATTGTTCTTGCATCAACGGCAATTTGAAAGAATGCTCTTCACAATACGGTTGATACTCAAGCATTGGGTCTTCAAGGCACGCCCTATTAAATTTTATATCTAGCTTGTGACTGTTCCTAAGCCGTATGTAGATCCCTCTTTCAAGTAAGTTTGCATCTGGTGTATCGAGGTATATGTCTAAAATATGACCTCGATTTACAAATGTTAATGGAGCAATAAATTGCTGCAAACCCGTTTCATCGACAATTTTATACCGCAATTCGATCTCGATATTTTTTGCACGGTCCATCTCTTTATCCTCACTCATGTGAAACTTTTCTTGGCAATACATGTAAGTACTTGTCGTTAATATAATAACCATTTTGATAAATAACTGATAAAATTGAGCCATAATAAAAATCTCGCCTTTTACAATTTAGACCAAGCATACCAAAAAATGGGCACGTTATTAATCGCACTTTACATATCACTTTGTAGCGCCACCCAATAATTCCAAGATTTTCCTCGCGACTGTTTGGGCGATATTACTATAGTTTGACAAAACAGCAACAGTATATCCTGTATCCAAGTTCATACTTAGATTAGCGCTAATACCCTCAAAACCACCGCCATGCCCGACAACACCGTTCTCTTGATCAATCGCAAAGCCATACCCATAGTGAGGTGAATGCAATTCTGGCTTTGGTGATAAGAGTAATGTAACGTACTTTGAGCCAACAAGTTTATGAGATCGAAGTGCAATATCAAATTTCAGCAAGTCTTTGACTGTTGAATAACCGCCACCTGCTGGACCGCCACGAATTACATGCTCAAACAGATTGTTTCTAAATTGTATTCCTTTATCAGTAAATTCTTTTTGGTAGCCAACTGCCAGATTTGGATTAACTCGATCAAGCTCATATGAATCACTATGTACCATTCCTGCTCGTTTATAGATATTCTCACGCACGTAATCATAATAGCTTTTGCCGGTTACCTTCTCGATAATTTTGCCCAATACCAAAAAGCCGGTATTGCTGTATTGCCAAGAGGTGCCAGGTTCAAAAGCAATCTTTTCACCTTTGACAAGCGTCATCATGTCATTCACACTACGGAAAAGTGCCCGTGATGATTCTTCAAATTTTTTATTGAAGTAATTGCCAAGTCCAGAGGCATGAGAAAGCAAGTGTTTAATTTTGATTTTTTTTGCATCCTCTTGATTGGGAAAATCTGGAAGAAACCGCGAAACGGGATCATCAAATGAAAGCTTTCCTGCTTCTACAAGTTGCGCAATTGCAACTGCAGTAAACATTTTATTCATGGAACCGAGATTAAACTTAGTATCTATCCGATTTGGTACTTTAAAGTCCTTGTTGGCTTGCCCAAATGCTTTTTCATAGAATGGCTTTCCTTTGTGCGCAACCAGCACGACCCCAGAAAAAACATCAGCCTCAGCAAGTTTTTTGAGAAATTTATCCAATTCTTTTGCAATGGCCGCATTGTCTATTTTTTTGGAGTTCTTACTTTTCGGCATACTAGGAGTCACTAATTCAGTAATTCGATAAGGTGGATTAGGCTCGACAACAACAGAGAGCATTTGCAAATCATTAGTTAACTTAGCCTTTAACAATACCGTCGCTTCAGTAGAAGTCGACTGTTTAATACTATCCAGCTTACACCTCGGGTATTATCATGAAACTCAGATATAAAATCTAGGTGCTGATTAAGTGGAATCTCAAGGAATTGAGGGGCATAATTTTTTTTGATATAAGCTGCAGCTGCCTTCCGATCACCTGAATTAATTAACTCAATAATTTCATACGCCCGTTGCAAAGCGGGTGTCGTCATTTGAGCCGGTCCTGACTGAAGCATAGCCATCCAGGTCATAATAAACAACACCAAACGGCAAAAATAAAATCGATCAAATGACATAAGCATGGTCTTCCTATTTTATGTAACAAACTTCTTCAACATAAGACTCGTCAATTGTGATGTCAAATCATTTTCTACAATCTTGCATAAATTGGTCAAACTCGCGCGGCATTTCGATGCCAAAGTGTTGACATAAGGCAAGGACATCACGGTAATCATTTTCGTCCAGTTTGTAACCGGCATGAAATTTTACCATCCATTCAGGTGATATACATTTTACTGTATAGCCATTTATGATTCCTGTGCCTTTTAATGATTCTCTGGGATAACCCACGCCAAAAATGTTATTGCCGTTTTCATCGAATGTGTACGAATGAATATCTATTTCATGCCCCCTATCATCACTCATGACGAAATTGTACTCACTTGTGTCGTCGCGAGGTATTTCCTTGTAGCCACGTGTTTTCAGTAATTGCCGCAAGGCTGGAACATCCTTATGTTGCAAGGCGATATCTAAATCATTGTGAGAACGAGTTTGTCTTCCAAGAAGTGCATCAACTCCCCATCCTCCGTCAACGACAATTTCAATTCCGTTTTGTTGAAAGAGTTTCAGCAATTCAACAACCGTTTCACTTTGCATGTCTTGGCATAACATTTGTGATCTTTCTTCTATAATCATAATATTCTTTAATTGCCGAGAAATATTTTATTGCTTTCGCGACCAGCATAGAGAATATCAGCTCTTTCCCAAGGCTTTGACAGGCAATAAATATCAACGCTAGGGATGTAATATTTTTTCCAAAGATCCATGTGCTTTTCACCTTCGCGTAAAGCTATTGCTTCTAGTTCAGTTTTGGGATCGCTCACCACCCATATTTTTTTAAAATAGAGATTAACAAGCTCTGGGTTTAAGGTCGAAACGCCCTCCACGAGAACAATCTTGTCAGGCACAACATCTGTAGGCTTTGATGATAAACAATTCTGTTCCCAATCATAGGCAAAGTAGTGAAATGGTTTTCCTTGAGCAAGAGTTTTTATGCCCCCAATAAACTCATTATAACGAAAATAAAAAAAAGGAAAGGCAGGCTTTGCATTCTTGGGCCACTGCTCTTGAGGAATAAAAAACTCATCTAAATAGATAGCCTGCGCATCGAGGGCCTCTGCCAATTTCATTGTCAATGTTGTTTTGCCTGAACATGGTCTTCCATCAATAGCAATAAGCAAAGGTCGTTGTTTGGGCAATGGTAACAACTCATTTAAAAGAGATTGAAAATTGGTTATGAATTTATAAGACATGACAATCCAATTATTCGTTCTTTACTTGCAGAGCAATTTCTGGATATTGATCCTTAACTTTTTCCAATGCCACATCTTTGCCTTTAAGATATGCATCAAAAAAATTGACGAGCAAAGCTCGTGTTATCTCAATGCCACGCTGTGGATTAAGGTTAAGCGGCGGATCGGATTTCCACGGGATGAACAAAAAAAGATCCGTAAATGATCCATGCAGAGCATCTTTAATGACAGCATAATAAGATGGCCCAGTCATGTTATTAAATAATTCGCGAATCAAGTCTTCCTTTTCTTTTTTATGAAAAGGATTTCTAATAATCATCGCAGGAGTATTAAAGCCTTTTTGTGCATTCGGGCCCTGTGACCTTCCATCGATATTGACTACTGCCTTACAACGCTTCAAGTCACGACATGCATTAATAGAAGCACCACCGCCAAAAGAATGGCCAAAAAGACCGATATGTTCAAGATCCAATTTGTTTGTTAAAAGATTATGCGGATCATGATGATTAATTTTTCTCAGTTGGTCTATTACAAATTTAATATCATCAACCCATAGTTCTTGCTCTTTTGCCGCTGCTTCATCTTCAGAATTAAGTTTCCATAACTCTTGTAATATCTTAAAGCTCATTGGCTCCCTTGTTCTTCCATCAGGAAATACAACTGCATTGGTAATGTATGGATAAGAAATAGCAACAACAATGTATCCATGACTTGCTAGCTCTTCCAATAAGCTGGTGTAAAAATTTACAGGTGCGCCAGAACCGGGAGAAAAAATGAGAACTGGATAAGATACATTTTCCTGAGCTACGGGAGCATCAACTCTTGAGTGTGATTTTAAAGTGTCGAAGAATGCAAGTTGATTCATTGGAATTTGAAAATGGTTATGTAAATCTTCCTTGACTTTGGCAACACTTTGTGGATTTATATACCAACTCGTCGGTTTATCGGTTGGCACAGATGGATACCACACCTGAATCATCAATTCACGATTATTATTCGACTCTGGAGAATGAATTTCTTTTCGTTTATGATCAATAAGATAATAACTGGTTGTCCCCACTGGTAACTTTCCAGTTGGTCTTGGTAACTCCGACGCTTCTTTTGAAAAATACAAAACTAAAAAAAGGGCCGCAATACTAACAAGAACTGTTTTATTTATCATGACGTCGCTCACGCTTTTTTAATTTACTATACATCTTAAGCCCTTTTATTCCTGATTTCCAAAACTTTACTGATTGTATCATAAAACTCGGCTCATTGCCTCGTCAAAATTACTTCAGCAAAACATATCGCCTCCGCAAGCTTTCCGTAATTATTTCTAATTGACAACGTTTATGAATTGCGCTAAGCTGAAAGCGTAGAAATGGAGGAGTAAGTTATGGTGCATAAACAACTAGTAGCGCTAGCATTCATTGCACGTATAAGCTCAGCATCGTGCCAAGCAGTCAACTACAAACAGATTCCTGAAGAGAATACGTGTTCAATAACCGCAGCGTCTCAAGGCCTGCAGATTGAAAATTTAACATTATATGAAAAAGGGAAAAAAAATTCGATGTTAAGTATCATAAAGAAACCATTTTATTATATTCGGCATGGTCAAACTGATTGGAATGAAGCAAACGTTGTCATGGGATCAACCGATATCCCTTTAAACGAGCGTGGCCTAGAGCAAGCACGTCAAGCGGCTGAGCTCTTGCGCGATACAGAGATAGCATCCATTGCGGTAAGCCCTTTAAGCCGCGCGGTGCAAACGGCGGAAATTATTGCTCAAGCAATACAGAAGCCAATAACTATTATTGATAATCTGAGGGAATGCTCAGTGGGGATTATTGAGGGCAAGTCCAAAGGAGAAGTAGGCAAAGCGTTTCAAGAGTGGCTTAATGGTGGGATCATTGAGGGTGCAGAACTGTTTGCTGATTTTACTTTGCGTGTATTCAGCGGCCTTAAGCAAGCGATCGAACTACCAGGCCCTGTTCTTGTTGTTGCTCACGGCGGTGTATATCGTACACTGCAAAAATCACTCGGTCTTCCTACACAAGGTTTGCCCAACTGTATCCCGGTTTATCACGAACCATCAGATGATCTCATGTCTTCATGGATCATTCGTGATGTAAACAATGATGTATGAAGTCGTATAAAAACGAAAGAACCGAAATGAAAAAATGTTCCATGACTTTGTTATTTTCTCACATGTATCTGAACCAGGACATCCTTGCCTTCTTAGCCTTGATGCAGCATCACGAAAACATGCTCTATCATTAGACTTTAACGATCTTTTGGATATACTATTTGATATTAACTACACCTTTAAAGAAGGATGTCGGATGTCTTTAATCACAAGCATCATAGCAGCACTTTTGGCACTTAGCGGTCCTCTGTATCAATTCGTTGGCACAAAAATTGATGTATACAAATATCCCCCTCTCGGAAAAATGGTCGATATTGGCGGTTATAAGCTTCATATTAACTGCTCTGGAACAGAGCACTCGGGACCGACTGTTGTTTTAGATGCCGGAATGGGATGCGGTTCACTCGATTGGTCATTAGTCCAACCGGAGATTGCAAAATTCGCACGAGTTTGCAGCTATGATAGAGCTGGAACAGCTTGGAGTGATGAAAGTCCTCTATTACGAACAAGTAGCAACATCGCAGAAGAATTGCATGCTGTTTTAAACAAGGCAAGCATACCTGGCCCTTATATTCTCGTAGGCCATTCATCCGGTGGTATTAATATGCGTTTGTACACTCACAAATATCTCGATGAAGTCGCTGGTATAATACTTGTGGATTCAAGCCATGAAGATCAAATCGAAAAATTACCCGAACCTGAGGGCTGGGCAAAATCTTTAAGTAACCCAACCGTCCCACTCATTTTATCTTATATCGGCGTACGTAGACTGCTAAGCCACTTGCCTCAAGTCAAAAAAACCGTAGAGTTTTTGCCTGAAGGTATCCGAAAAATGTATCTCGCTTCACAACAAACAACAAAGTTTATTAAGACTGTTTGCCAAGAGTGGGTAAAATTTAAAGAAAGCACACAACAACTAAAAGCAATAACAAAACCGCTTGAGATACCAATGACTGTAATAACTGCCGGCAAGCCGCTCAGCACAGAGATGGGGCTCACTCAAGAATACATAGATGAAACAAATCGAATGTGGCCCATCCTTCAAAAGGATTTAGCTACAAAATCATCAAGAGGCAAACACATAATTGCAGAAAAAAGCGGCCATATGATTCCGCATGAACAACCAGACATAATTGTTGATGCTGTTCGAGACATGCTTGGAATATTAAGTAACTAATGAGAAAAATAGCAATCATTGGCTCGAGCGGTGCTGGTAAAACAATGCTTGCAAAGCGTTTGGCTGAACGTCTTCATTTACCGGTCTATCATTTGGATCATTACTTTTGGAAACCAGGTTGGCAAGAGACAGATCATGATCAATTTATGCTTAAACAATATGAGTTGGTCATGCGAGACCAATGGATTATTGATGGTAATTTCCGTCGAACACTTTCTATTCGTTTATTTGAAGTGATACCATAATTTTTTTGGATATTCCTCGCTGGCGTTGTTTGTTTCAAGCTCTTAAGAGACAATTAAAGTATTATCATTCTAATCGACCCGAGCTGCCAATAGGATGTACTTCTCGATTTGATAAAAAGTTCTTTCACTTCTTGTTGGATATTTGGTGCTGGAAATCCAACAAAGGACGCTCGCATGTATTGGAATATTTATCAATAGCAAAAAATGTTAATTCTGCTCAGATATATCATTTTAAATCGCACAAAGAAATCGATTTATTTTTAGCTTCTTTGTATCTCTAGTCAATCTGATATACTTAAAAAAAAGGCATAAACCTTTATGCGCCATCAGGGAAAAGAATGTCTACTGTCCCATCCAACAAGCTTGAAATTACCACACCGATAGTTAAGGACCTTATTGCAGAACAATTTCCACAATGGGCGCATTTACCGATTAAGCCTGTTGATGTAAGTGGCCATGACAATAGAACGTTTCGATTGGGCGACGCAATATCTATACGACTACCAAGTGCTGAACGTTATGCATCAAAGGTTCTCATAGAACAAAAATGGTTGCCCTTCTTGGCACCACATTTATCACTTACGATTCCTGAGCCGCTTGCTCTAGGGCAACCTTCAAAGCATTATCCTTTCAACTGGTCAATATATCGATGGATTGACGGAGAAAGTGCCAATACACTATACATTGATGAACTACCTTTAGCGTTAATTGCCTCACAACTCGCTCAATTTTTGAATGAGTTGCATGAGATCAATCCAACGAACGGTCCGCATGCTGGACCGCATAACTTTTACCGAGGTGCCCATCCTTCAGTTTATGATGAAGAAACAAGATCGGCCATTACGCAATTACAAGACATAATTGATGCTGATGCAGTCACCCCCGTTTGGGAAAGAGCTCTCAGCTCAAAATGGAGCAAAGAACCTGTATGGATTCATGGCGATGTAAGTGCCGGGAATATCATCATAAAAGATAACCAATTGGCCGCAGTGATCGATTTTGGAGGCATGGGTGTTGGAGATCCTGCTTGTGACTTGGTTATAACTTGGACCTTTTTTACAAAAGAAAACCGAGAGATATTTCGAACGCTTGTCCGCCTAGACCCAGACACATGGGCCCGAGCACGCGGCTGGGCTTTGTGGAAAGCGCTCATTACCATTGCCTCATTAAAAGATAAGACAAGCCCAGGAACTTTAAGACAATTGCACATCATAGATGAGATTCTCGATGAACATAAGTCGGAATAGGCAAACAGATGTTCTTTAGCTTCAGCTATCGCAAAGCGATGCAGCATTCGACCCGTCATGAGGAAGTGAAAAAAACTTCAGATTTTGTTTTGTTTGTAGATCAAAGACAGCTGTTTATTAGCGTTGCTCCATAGCTTACTTCATGAGAAACTTCGAAGGAAACGATTTATAAACCAGAGCTTTTTGCTTGACGGGCTCTTGACATAATTTCAATGCGCAACGCCATAGCTTCATCTTGGGATATTCCAGGAAGACGTCCAATACCCGCTCTCTGATTCCAACGAGACTCCCCAACTCCTGCTGTCGTAATAATTATATCAGAAATGCCAAATAACCGAGCAAAAATACCACGTTCAATATCAACCGTTTGAATGCGATCATATGGGATAAAAATAGAACTTCTATGAATTATTCCAGATTCTTGTTTAAATTCAGAGTCAGTAAGATCATACTCAAAATTAGACCATGAAATTTTGGCCGATATGTATGCCAAAACAACAACGATCGGTATGCTTAAAAGCAGCCCTATCAAAAACTTAAAAATTCCCCCAGATCCAAAGTATAAAATTAGATCGTGAAAGTTCATGCCAACTAAGAGAATAATAATCATCGTTACAAAAAATCGTTTCAACGTCCAATAGGAAATAGCTCGTCGATCAAGCCTTTTCATCCATCTCCTAACAATTAAAATGTTTTTAAAAAAATTTCAGTCCTTCTGGCAAACTTTCCTCCATTGTCTTGACGACTACGTTTTGGAGCGAAGAAAATTTGTACTGCGTTGTAACAGTCCAGCCTAAGCTGTAGAATAACAAAATTTATACACTTCGTCATTAAAGCTACGTCGGACAGTCTTCGCTTTCGCTTTTTCTATTAAAATCCATCCTTTAAGAAAATGGCTCCGACCCTCCGCTTTACCGCCTTCTGTCGAAGGCTGCTCCGGACAAAACATGCCCTACTCGACATGTTTTGTGGTGACTCTAGTGTACATGTTCAGGAACAGAGAAATTGAATTTGATTTTACGTTAGGCAGGATACAGACATTGTTTTCAAGTTTAAGTATTTCCATCAATGTTGATTGTATTAGAACTGTTAAAGGACAGTGATATACTTATAGAAAAGTGCCTTAGTTGCAATTTAACAAGCAATTTTTATAATTATGCAACAGCTGTTGCCCAATTGTGAAATGTTTAAAGTTTCCTTTATAGGTGGAGGTTAGCAATGACGCTGAAGAAAGATACAATTGACCTAAAAAGCTATCGCCCTTTTCTTGAACAGATTAAAGCTGACATTGAATCAACCCAATTAAAAGCAGCAACAGCTGTAACCAAAAATCTTATATCACTTTATTGGCGAATCGGCACAATGATTTCTCAAAAAGTCCAACATGAAGGTTGGGGCGCAAAGACGATAGAACGACTATTTTTTAGACAACCATCTTACAATTAGTTATTTCCACAAAGAAAATTTGCGAATCATTTCAGTAACAACATCATATGGTCCATAGAGAACTATTCCATAATAGACAAGATCTTCTTCTTTAGTTTTTCGCGTAGCCTCATGTTGCTCAGCATATGTACCGATTGTCATCGTACTTGGAAAATCAACAAATGAACATTGATTGTTTTGCGCTGCTTGGCGGAGTGTTCTAATCTTATTGGCGCTTGTTTTAAGGATTATAAAAGGCATGTCAGAAATGCTTGGATGGATTCCACCGTTCGCATCCTGATAGTCATCAAGACATAAAATATCCTTACCCAACATTCCACCTAAGCCAAGACTCATATGAGCTAATGCATTCATAGCAACACCTGGTTCTAATTTCTCATGCAAAATTGCAGCTAATTTATGGGTAAATGGTTTCATGTCATTCCTTGTGTTTCTTTTTAGTCCTACGCAGGTAACCACCACAGCATTGTTTTGGCATCTTTTGACTTTTTAGCATATCAAATACTCATAAAAAAATTAATTGCTTACATCTTGCTGATCGGCATGGTCAAGCCTTTTTTCTGCAGAAAGAACCAGTAGAATTAGAGTTGCAGAGCAATCGCAAGCTGGAATATTACTAGCTATCGACAAAATGTAAATATTATAAATGCCATCTAACTGGCTTTCTCTAGAATCTTCTGAATAAAGTCACTTTTAGCACGCGCATAATCCTGAGTGTCGTTATAAATTCGTGCTAACTGTCTCTTAAGAATACTATATTCTTCCATAGTCCCTGAATGATCTCTCAAATAATCACGAAAAACGAGGTGCCGTCGCCAAAATTCACTCTCTTTCTGCGCAATATGAATTTGATGGGTCCGGGTGAGTTCTTTTGAATTTTTTCTGAAGTACCGACGTTCCGGAATTTCCTTTTCATATTCAGGAACATATTCATAGCCAAGCTGTGCAAGAGCAGTAATGAATGCATGATTTATACAACTAAGTGATTCTAGACCAATCATGATATCAATAATAGGCTTTGCATCTAGCCCTGGTACTGCTGTACTACCAATGTGTTCAATGACAATAGACCATTGATGCAAAGTTTTCAACAATTGTTGTTTTTCTTGCTCAAAGAGAACGGGCCATCGCGGATCATACGGCGCAATGATAATTGAAGTAACTTTGGTCATGACATCTCAGTCTTTCCAATTCCACCATTTTAGAAGGCTTGGATCATGTTTATCATTGGAAGCATAATAAACAGCACAACGAAAAACGTATAGCATGCAACGATCAACCTTTATCCCTTGAAAATCACAAAGCCTTTGATAAAGCATTTCTGGATCCGCATTTTTAAGATCTGTTAATGCACGTAAACCAATATTCCAAAAATCTTCGGCAATTTGCTTGCCAACACCAGGAATTTTTCCAAACTCTTTTAAGGCTTTTGCTTTACTCACGGCATTTTACTACCAATTTCAATCAAAACACCTTCTGGATCAAGAACGTATGCTATTGTTTGACCCCACGGTTTCTTTTCGGGATCTGTCACTTTTATAGCACCCACTTTTAGCGCATTATTAAAAGTTGATTGCACATCATCAGTTGTAAATACGATTTCGCATCCGGCTGGTAGCTTTGCTGGATCATTTTTATAGTAACCGGAAGGCAGATTGGAGTTAGCAATGTTTTCAAGCACAAAAGCAAGCTTAACATCCCCTGTCTCTAATTCTGCATACACTCCGCTTTCATCCAAAAATCGCAAACCAATGCCAAACGCTTTTTGATAAAAGCTTATAGTCCTATTCATGTCTTTAATATAAAAAATAACATGACTAAATTTTACCATTGTGATCCTTAACTTTAATCAACACAGTGAGTCTAGCACTTATCAATGGCAATTGAAAAGAAAGAAGATCTGGAGGATGGAAATCGGATTGTTCCACTACACCAAAACTTACGGCGTATACTTGAAGATTTTGGCTTACCATCTACTCGAGCTCCTTTTTCAATTAAAAATTGAGCAATAGAGGTATCTTTAATCTTAGAAGCTAGCGAAAGAGGCGACGCTCCATCATTCATAACATCGTTTACATCGATGGTTTTCAAGTCGATTATCAGCTTAACCGTTTCGAGATTTTGAGAGCACACTGCCGCATGAAGCATATTTTTACTCTCTTTATCTTGATTATATGCATTTGTTTTATTGATATCTTTTCTCGTCAACAAATCCTTGACCAATTCATTGTTCCCCAAGTTGACCGCCCACCAAAGAGGTGTACGATTCAATTTGTCCTTTACATTTACATCAATCTTGGAATGCGAAAGTAATTTAATACATGAATCAAGATTTATATTTGTTTTCTTTACAGCAATTAACAATACCGTATTGCCGTCATCATCTTGTGCGTTAATATCTATTGAAGGGTGTTCCAGCAAGAGAATGACTAGCTCATGCCGATCTTGTTCCACCGCATTATGTAATGCCGTTTTGCCTTCCGAACAATTAAAATATGAGGTTGCCGTCTTTATTGTCTTTGCGTTTACGTCGATATTTGGATTATTGAGAAGCTGCTTTGCTATTTCTTTATGACCATAAGCTGCCGCTTTATGTAATGCAGTACAACCACAGCCTGCAAGGGTATTAACATCGATCTTGTTTTCAATTAATTTTGTAACAATTTTAGTCTTGCCTTCTTTTGCGGCTTTAATGAAAGGAGTCCATGTGTCACTTGGCGCAAACAGACCACTGGTAAAGTAATCATATGAATTATGGTAAGGGCTGGAGCATTTTACCATAATTTGTATCTTTGAGATCATTTCAATGAACTGTTGAGCTTTCTTAAGCACCTCATCAGAACATTCTTTTTTTATACAGTTTTGTGTGAGAAAATCAATCACATCTGAGACATATTTAGAATCAAATTTATCAAGATAGTGACCTTGACTAAAACCAGCTTCATCGGTTGGATTCCATTTACGCTCTGTTCTGCGAATTATGTGGTATGGGGGCAACTTACCATCCTCAATAGTTTTGCTAACGGTATTGAGTAATCGATTTATATAAATATTTTCTTCGACCCTTGGGCTCTTCTTCATTCTCTCATAAGCTTGTATAATTTCTTTATAATCATCTGTCACCTTTTCAATCGCTTTCTCTGGACTAATATCAGGATATCGTACATGGGGTTTTGCCACGGACATTTCTACGCTTGCAAAATATAAAATACCTGCAAGATATAAATTCGTTTTGGTAAAAGAAAAATTGAAAATCACTAATGCCCCCATTTATATTTTATGATTTGGATAGCGTTGAAAAAGTATTAATAATGCTTCATGTTATCGCTCCATAATAAATAGTCAACAGTTCCTGCTCTATCAACTAAGGTGTTGACACCGCACAGAAATTCTTGGGTTAATGCGCTTGCCAACATCAATAACTTCTGTATACTTTCCTTAGTTTATCAACAATATGCCTAACCAAAGGATGGTCATGAACCTATATCTGCTCATCAGGAAACATAAAGCGTTTCTGGCTGTAGCATTAGATGACTTGCTTGGGACAGGCTTCAATCAAAATGGAGCCTTCTGCGCTCTCATTTAAGCTATTTCAAGTTTGCTTTTCATTTTTTAAAACAAATTTATTAAACAGAATATCAAATGAGCTTATAAGCTCATGGTGCCTTACTGGCACATAAAAAGGTTTTTTTATGGTTGAAAGAGATCCACCTTTGCGACCAACTGTGGTTTTGACCCCGGATGAGCGCAAAAGGGTTGAAGATTTTGTTTTGTTGCTTATCCAAATAGATAGACGAGCTCGTCAAACCGCTCCCAAAGGGCGTGGCAAAAGAGACCAATCTCGTAAAAGCAGCAAACCAAAAATCGAAATCCCAAAAGCAGGCTCGCGTAGCTGCGGGCCTTGTTGTTTCTTAATAACTGCTTTATCTTTAAGTAATAAACACAAGCAATGTAAAGCAGCCCATATGGTCGACACAATAGTTTTGGCACTTCCCAAAGAGATGTTCCACATAAGCGACCCGGATAAGTTCAGACCATCCGCACGATGGGCATTTCTAAGCTCTTCCCAAGCAATTCATGGAATTCAATCAAAACAAACTCCGACAAAGAAAGAACTAATCACTGGTATCTACAAACCACGCCTCACTCTTTCTCGCCTAGCTAACCTAAAAGGAAGGCCTGAAATAATGTTAAAGATCGAAGTTTCATTACCAAAGTTCGCTTTTGGCAACAATTTCGATGAACTCATGCGAAAAGATTTTAAATTACTCATGCAAAAATTAGCAGAGATTTTAGCCACTATGGGGGTCGAAGTTGCCGCTACCATTCTTGCTAAGGCACCGGTATCTGCTATCCATTATTCAAAAAACATTCCATTAACTGATGGCTCTACACCCTACCATTTCATTAACAAAATCAAAGCAGCTAACATTAAGTTATCTTTGGATGTTAATCAAACTGATTATCGAAATGATGGCCATAGCTATAAGTGGCACTGCAATTCTTATGAAATAGTGTTTTATGACAAGATAAAAGATCTTGAAAAAGCAAAGCTTAGCAGCAAGCGGTCGGTGGAAAAAGATAGCGCTTTACAGCTTAATTTGTTTGATGCATTTGAAAAAAGAAAGAAATTGGAAATCCTGCGTATGGAAGTTCGCCTTAATAAACGACAGAAAATAAAACAGTTGTTTAAAACTCTCGCCATTGCCTCAGACCTTACGCTCAATAGTGTTTTCAAGCCTTCCATTGCAAAAAAAGTACTACTACATTATCTTGATGAGTTAGAAAGTAAAAGACCGATCTTACTGGATTATAGAGCAAGCAATGACAAAGCTCTGCTTGCAGCCTTAATTGTTAATAATCCTGAAATGAGCGCAAAGCAGGTTCTGCATACGTTTGGGTTAAAGAAGGCACTTGAGATCGTTAATGCTCGTGAATTGAGGGGTATGTTTAGTAAGCAAAATGATAGAAGTTGGTATCGACTTATAGCTGATGTGAATAAAGTGAAACTGCCAGTGCTGCAATCGCCCTTTAAGGTTATTAGAGAAAGCGTACTCAAATTCAAGCCGCTCAAATTAAGCAAAATTGCTTAAATCCTAATTCTGCAGGCAGTGTCTGCAGTTTTTATTCAAAAAGTTGGTCAAAGCATTTATTTATTGCGTGCAAAACGCGGGGATGTATTGCGTATCGTCGAAACTTCTTCATGTCCGTTAGTTTCGACAGTATCGGGTATTATGATAGGAATTCTCTCTTCATTTTTTTCGGCAAAAATTGTATAGCCCAAACTTTTGAAGATTTTAAAAAAGCTCTTAACACCAGAATCAGATACACCAGATCTAAGATCCTGAACAGTTGTTGGAGAGAGCTTTGCTTTAGCAGCAAGTTTTCTTACAGATATATCATCTTTTTCCATAACCGCGATAATCACTTCAGAAAGAAGAAGTTCTTGATATTCTTTATCGAACTCTTTTCTTTCTTGAGGCGACATAGCTTCAAGCTCGCGCTCAATAGTTCCTTTAACTTTAGTCTTTTTCATAATATTGTCCCATTTCATAACGTTCTTTAAAATCTCTCATACAGCGCAGCGCCCTTTCTTTCTCACTTGGCGGCATTTTTTGACCTTTTTTCTCGTATGCATTTGTCACGATTATTTTTGCTCCATCGAAGAAGAAACAAAGAAATCTATCATCGTGTGTTTTAAAAGCATAGATGCCATCACCTTCATGAATAAATTTTTCTTTATTCAGAATTTCACCCTGGTCACCCATTAATATGAATAAGTTTCGAAGCTTCTTCTTTCTTGCTTTTTCTAGTTCTTCATAAGACTTTTTTGCTAATGACTTGCCACGGCCATCAAAATACCACTCGATTCTCTTCTTATCCCCGTCATAGACTATATATTTTTCGATATCCACAATCACTCACATCATGCAATTGCCGTAATTCTATATAAATATAGTGTAACAGAAATCCCATACAGAAGCAAAGAGATTTATTAATGAATGCTCGAACAATTTCTGCAGACAATGTCTGCAGTTTTTAAATTAGGTCTTCCAAATCAGAGTTTTATTAAAATTTAGTCAAAACATTGCTTATAAAAAGCAATTCACCAATTGACCAAAAAAATCATGCTCCCAATCCCAAAAAATCACCATAGGCCATCCTCGTTCACATTTTTTCTTGCAACCATTGCCATATTGATTGCCAGCCATTTATAACAATTTTTGTTTGGATTTCAAATCATCAGTTACGATCTTCCAACCTTCCTTTCTTGTGTTACAATAAACGACAATGAAGCAGAAAATAATATTCAACCTTTCTAGATGTGAGCAGATTTATGAAAGCTATCCTTATTGCACGCGTCAGCACGGCAGACCAAAAAGAAGCCGGCAACTCACTTCCAGCACAAGTAGCACGCCTTGAAAAATACTGTCAAAACAAAGGCTTTGAAATCATCCAAATTTGTAGCTTTGATGAAAGTGCCTATTCAGATGATCGCTCTGAATTTGACCGTATCATCGATCTCATCTTAAGCCAAAAAGAAAAGATTGCTGTTTGCTGTGACAAAGTCGACCGTCTCTCACGTAACATGTTTGACAAGAGAGTTCCCATACTTTATGAAAAGGCATTAAGAGATGAAATTGAAATGCACTTTGTATCGGATGGACAAGTCATTACGAGTCAAATATCGGCCACCGAGAAATTTCAGTTCGGTATCAGTCTTGGTCTCGCAAAGTATTATTCAGATGCTATAAGCGATAATGTTAAGAGAGCCATGGAACAAAAACTTCGCAAAGGGGAGTGGCCTGGCAAGGCACCCTTTGGTTACAAGAACATTACGGGGGCCAATGGCAAGAATGATATCGTTGTGGATGAATATAACTCAGTGATTTTAAAGCAAATCTTTGAGCTGTACGCGACGGGGGCCTATTCTATGAAGCTATTGCGTAAAAAATGTGAGACCCAATACGCCATCAAGTGGTCCAATGGCTTTATTGATGCCGTCATGAATAATCCGTTTTATTATGGAATGATGTTATCAAAGGGGAAATTATACCCCCACCGGTACCCCCCACTCATTACACAAGCACTTTTTAATCAAGTACAACAAGTTAAGGCCTCTTTTAATAAAAAACCCGCCAAGTTTGCAGGGCTCCCCTATATTTACAGGGGGCTCCTCCGTTGTAACCATTGTGGATTGGCCATTACCCCTGAAAAACATAAAGGCTATGTCTATTACCACTGCACTGAATACAACGGTAAACACGGGGCAAAATGGCTACGGGAAGAGAAGATAACAGAGCAACTTGGAGAACTATTTAAACGCATACAAATGCCCCAGGAGATAATCAAGCAGATAATAGAGACTCTCGGTGAAGTCCATCAAAACAAGATTGAATTTCAAAATAAGCACCATAATGAACTGACCAAAAAACAAAAAGAAATCACCTCAATGATGGATAATCTCTACCTTGATAAGCTGAAGGGGAGAATTACTGATGACCAGTATGACAAATTTTACACCTCTTTACGTGAACAAGCCGAAGACATTGCCATTAGCCTTGAGCGTTTGCAAGAGGCTGAAGATAACTATTATATTACTGCAAAATATGTACTGGCTCTTACGAATCGAGCATATGATCTTTTTATGAGTTCTGAAGTCGAAGAAAGAAGGCAACTTATTAAGCTTGTACTATCGAACTTGAGGGTTGACGGTGAGAACATCGTCTGCGACGTGCAAAAGCCATTCGATTTGATACTGAAATGTTCAGATGACCCACTATGGCTGGGGCGGAAGGATTCGAACCTCCGAATGCCAGGACCAAAACCTGGTGCCTTACCACTTGGCTACGCCCCAATAGAATACATTGTTAAAGATCTACGACAAATAGATTCTGTTGACGAGAACACCATAGATTTTACGGCGAATTAAGGCGCTTGTCAATTTCTTTATCTCCTTTAAACTCTGCCGCACGCAGTCTTGCCGACCTGGATGAAGGATTGATTTTTAATTCATCAGGCTGTGCAATAACAATCTTTGGCGTCAAGATATCAAACTGATCTTTATGTGCCCTGAAAAATTGCTTCACTAAACGGTCTTCCAGCGAATGAAAACTAATACAAACTACTCTTCCACCATCGTTTAAAAGCGGTGCGCTGTTGTTTAAAAATGCCTGTATATTTTCAAGCTCTTTGTTAACTACAATACGAAGCGCTTGAAAGACCTTGGTCGCCGGATTGATTTTCTGATAATGACGCTTAGGCACCACTGTCTCAACTATAGCGACCAGATGCCGAGTGGTTTTTATAGCGCCCTTCTTTCTCGTTTCAACAATTGCTTTAGCAATTTTTCGAGAATGGGGTTCTTCACCATACTCATAAAAGATATAAGCTAATTCTGCTTCTGTCGCCTTGTTGACTAAATCATAAGCAGTTGCCTTGTGGTGAGCTGAGGACATTCGCATATCGAGCCGCGTGTCAGTAGCAAATGAAAAACCAGGCTGTGAAGTAATCTGATACTGAGACGTACCAAAGTCCGCTAATAAACCGTCTACTGTTTCAATGCCAATTTTCTTAAGCAAAAATGAAAGCTGCGCAAAGTTACCCCAAACTGGAATAAACCTTCCCGGATACTGCTGCTCCAACTCCGGAGCATTCAGTTCCAATGCCTTTTGATCCCAATCGACACCAATAACTTTACAATTTGATTCAGCTTCCAAAAGCGCCCGCGTATGGCTACCACCACCAAAGGTAGCATCAACATAGATACCACCAGAGCGAGGAGCCATAAAGTGCAAAACTTCTCGAACAAGAACAGCTTTGTGATACCCTATCACTCTGCAACCTCAGTCACTAAATTATCAAGGCCAATTGAATTGGATCCCTTAACAAGCACCACCGATTCTTTATCAAGTTTTTTGGAAAGACACTCAATAGCGGATTTCCAATTGGGCACAATATCATAGGTAACATAGGCAGGTAGCGTTTTCTGAGCCCATTTTACATTCTCACCAACTAAAACTACATGATTCAATGACGGCACTTTTCTCAAAAAGCGCCCGAGTTGACGGTGCCAGAATGGTGAATTAACACCAAGCTCTAACATATCACCCAAAACTGCAATTTTTTGCCCCTTATCTTCAAGCTTTTCAAACGCTAACAGTGCAGCCTTCATACTTTCAGGACTCGCATTGTAGCAATCATCTATAAGAACTCCCTTTTTTGCCTTTATTGAACGTCTTTCAAAACGACTTTGAATAGGCGCATAGGTTTGTAACCCTTTGATGATAATATCACTGGAAATGCTAATAATATGAGCAGCGGCGGCAGCTGCTAAACCGTTCATTACGGGACCAATATGATTGGTAGGCATAACAATTCTAAAGCGTTCGCGGTACAATTTTAAGATAAAATGAGTTTCTGCTCCACGAACTTGAATTTTGCGAGCCTGCAACTGATTAGTCATTTTACAGCCAAATTTAATTATCGGATGCGTGTAGGCAATGCTTGACAAGAACGGTTGATCACCATTAACAATACCAATGCTGTCTTCCTTAAAACATTTGAAGATATCCCGTTTTTCAGCAGCTATATCACCGATCGCTCCAAGACCCTCCATATGACTATGACCAATGGTCGTGATGAGCGCCGTTGTCGGCTTTATCATTTGCGCCATTTTGGCCATCTCACCACGGCGGCTAATTCCCATTTCAAAAACCGCGACATCATGAGATGGACGCAATTTAAGGATATTAAGAGCTCCTCCCAGTGCGGTATTTTGATTGCCATGAGATGAAAGGCAGTTCTTGCCAGCTAATTTTAAAATATGTGCAAGCAGTTCCTTCGTCGATGTTTTACCAACCGAACCAGTGATACCAATGACGGGCCGATCATAGAGTGCACGCCATGCCTCAGCAAGCGCTAAAAGACCCGCATATGCATCAGGAACAACAGCAATAGCAAGTTTGTTCTTACTCTCTTGTGAAATCTTTTGTAAACATTCTTGGCTTGATTGATTTATGATAAGCCCAGCGGCCCCTTTTTTTACCGCATCCTCAATAAAATTATGTCCATCTGCCTGTGAACCCTTTAAAGCTGTGAAAATTTCTCCTCGAGCAAGAGCACGAGAATCAACCGTAAAAGAAACTTCCTGCGGAAATTCAACACCAAAAAAAAGTGCTTCCGGAATAACTGCTTTTACAAATTCTCGATTAAAACGCATTGACGCTCCCCGCGTTATTATATATGCACCTAGTACGAGGTACAAAAATGATCCGATTTTGAACATTTGTCAAGAAACAAATCCAAAAAAGACCAAATCCTGAATAGTACTGGCAATGATTTATAAAGATAACCTCGAATATTCTTAGTCTAACGCATTTATTGGCAGAGGTGAATAAGGTTTTAAAAAAATTAATCAATCATCTTTTGTTCACGAGATTCATGGGGAGACTTCATAACGCGCCTCAATTTTCCACCATCTGCAGATGCTATTAGTCCTTCAGCTTCCAGGCGATCAAATATTCGTGCTGAGCGATTGTACCCGATACGAAATCTCCTTTGCAGTGATGAGATCGAAATTGTTTCGACGTCGCCAAGATACTTTACGACATCTTCGTAGAGACTTTGATCTTCACCATCAAAATCTTGTGCTGCCCCAGCGTTAGTAGGCAATTCAATATAGGCTGCTGTTTGCTGTGTCTTTATAAATGCAACAACTGATGCTATCTCTGTTCCAGAAATAAATGCACCTTGGATTCGGCTTATGACACCGTGCGGATCCAGAAAGAGCATATCACCTTTTGAAAGAAGCTTTTCAGCACCAGAAGCATCTAAAATTGTTCGCGAATCAATTTTGGACGCGACTTTAAATGCTATTCGTGCTGGAAAGTTAACCTTAATCAGACCAGTAATAACATCAACCGATGGTCTTTGGGTCGCCACAATCAAGTGAATCCCAGCTGCGCGTGACATTTGAGCAAGCCGCGTAATGCGTTCTTCACACTCTTTGCCCGCCGTCATCATCAGATCGGCCAATTCATCTATCACTATTACCATAAATGGCATTGCTTCCTTTCCACATTGCGCCTGGTAATCATGAATATGACGTACGCCTTCCCGAGCCATGATATCATAACGCTCTTCCATCGTCTTAACTGCCCATTCCAAAACCTTGATAGCCATTTGAGGTTGTGTTTGAATCGGAAAAAGGAGATGAGGAATATCGGCAAAGGGAGAAAATTCAATTCTTTTAGGATCTATCAAAATCAACTTAAGATATTCGGGTGATAACTTAAAAAGCAAACTCATTAAAATGGTGTGCAACCCAACCGATTTACCTGATCCAGTTGAACCAGCAATCAAAAGATGGGGCAAAGAAGCCAAATCGGTGACGTAACTATTGCCTACGATGTCTTTGCCGAGAACCAAAGGAAGCTTTTCTTGAGAGATTTTTGAAAAAGCAAGTTTCATACAGTCAGCAAAGATAACAGATTCCCTTTGCTGATTTGCAACTTCAAATCCAATCACCGCCGTCCCTGGAATCGGTGCAATTATTCTAAGGCTTAAAGCTTGTAAAGCAAGAGCAAGATCATCCTCACGGGCGATAATCGAACTAATCTTCATGTCAATGCGTGGTTTATATTCAAAAAGAGTTACTGTCGGCCCACAAACCATTGAAATAACTTTTCCATGAATCCCAAAGTGCTCAAGTTTTTCCTCAAGTATTCGACCAAGGTGACGATTACGGTCTTCATATTTTTTTTCGTTCTTTTCTTTGGACTCGGGAAGCAATGAAAGAGGGGGAACTTGATAAGGTACCCTGCTCTCATTTTCTAGCTTTGGAGACTCTTTATCATTAATAATACTTTTAATTTCACCAACAGAAACAACTTCCCTCTTTTTTTGCACCTGAGTCCAGAGGGGATCGGCAAAGAGATTATCTCCTGTTGTTTTTGGTGCATCATAACTCGTATCATGAACAAGATCTTCAATCGATAATTCGTTGTTACGTGAACTATGCATTACTCGAGCGCACCACGTGGTTATCGCATAACGAAGATCATTCCACCAAGAAAGCGCTTTGTCAAAGAAGTTTGGCATATATAGTTTGTGAGCAATACGTCTCGATGCGGCAGTGATAAAACGTGCCCACGAAAATCGAAAAAGAAGAATGAGTGATATCCAGAGGGATGTCACGAGGACACTCCACTCCAAAGTGGTAGTTCCTAGTGATTTTTTTAACAAGCCATGCATAAATGAACCACACAATCCACCCGGTTGAATGTCATTGTATGCATCAAAACCTACAAATGCGCTCAAGGTAAGGAGCGTTACAAAAAGAATAAGCGTACCGCTATATCGATCTGCATAACAGAAGGTCGTAAAAAATCCACAAAGCTCAAAACCGGCAAGCATTCCAAGAATGACTAAAAACCATGATGCGGCTCCAAAAAAATAAAGCAGCAGTGATGCATAACAAGAGCCATAGTAACCAAGCCAGTTACTTATCGGTTTGCAGAGCGTGTCATTATAAAATAAAGAAATGTCGTAGTGAGAATAACTGATGAGAACTGCAGCAGTAGAAAGTGTGAATGACAAGACTATTAAAATCAATCCAATTTTCTTTAAAGAATTGTATGATAATTTCATTGCAAAGCTCCTTTTGTAACACCTCATACTGTAACGTAGAAAGAGATGCTATGACAAGAGCTTTTATATGCACATAAGCCTGGCCATTAAATAAAGTTATAGCAGCAACGAAAGAATAAAGGGAATAACCATATAAATACTTACCTTCCATAGCGAGTCTCTTTCAACCATTCGATAGGTTAAACAAAAAACAAAGAATGAAATGAGTGAAGCGAGCATAATGCAGCCTAAAAGTTGCACCGTTAAGAGATTATTCTTTATCACATATCTGAGCCCCTTTAAAAACCCTGCCGTTATGAGAGGCCACTCGATGGTGCAAGAAAATATAAAGGAGGTCTTTGAACTGAGACCCAACCATCGCCCAGCAGTGTACGTGGACCCCAGGCGCGAGATTCCTGGAATGAATGCAAGTCCTTGGACAATTCCAATAATAAAAGATTTGTAAGGTGTAAGACGCATATTTTTTCTAGAGCACCAATGCAGTGACAAAAGGGCCACGCCAGTTGCAGCAAAACCAAGCGAGAGAGGCACGAGCAAAAAATAATCTTTTAAAAAGAAATAACAAAAAACGGTTGGCATCTCAGCACAAAATCCACAGAGCAGAAGCCTTCCAATAAGGCTTTTACATCGCCAAGGATGCATCAATAAAAAAAACCAACGCTTGCGAAAAAAAAGTGTAAGTATTAAGCTTGTGGGACCATGAAGAAAAAAGGACCATTGCTCAGAAAGAGTCGCGGGCAACGAGAGGCGCTTGAAAAATTTTTCGAGAAGCACAACATGACCAGAACTACTCACGGGCAACGATTCACTTATGAGCTGCATAAAAATTAAAATGAAAAAAAACATTTTACTCCTTAAAATTAAAAATGTGGTGGATTTATGCATATAAATCGTACTTCGAGGTTACTTCATAAAAAATATTGTACGATCAACTGTTGCAATATCCAAATCTTTCGACTAAATTATAGACCGATGTAAAGAACATACAATCATCAAAGGGTTACCACTAAAAAAGAAAGGGCACGAATCGTAGGAGATGATTAAAAGAATAAGCGTGGAAAATTTTAATTTAGCATATCGGTTGTTTCTCGATTAGACGGTAATCGAGTAATTCATACAAGGGAGTACTTAAATGAAACAATTCGCCAAACCATTTTTATCTATACTGTTGCTTCTCTCGTCGGGAGCAGTATGGGCAGCTGGATCAGGAACTGGTTCAGGTACTGGATCAAGTAATACTGGTTCAGGTACAACAACGGCATCTGGCACAACGAATTCCTGTGATACAGGATCGACAAAAACAGAATCATGTGACACCGGTTGCGATACCGGAAGCGGAGAATCACGCAACTGTCATGGTTGTGGATCATTCCTTCCACGTCCACAAGGCCGTGACACTGCTGCATTCTTTTTCCCTTATCTCTACGGAGCAGATATGGGTGATCAATGCTTCACCGGATTTGTTGGTTTTAGATATCAACAAACTTTCAAAGGCGACCGCATTGCAGAATGTCTCTTCGGTTCAGACAGACTTGTGTTTGAAGGAAGCGAATTCCCAGGCCGCGATGAAAACGCACTTGCTGCAGATGATTTTGGCTTAGGAACACGTTCAAAAAACATTGTTCGCTTTGACCCAAGAATCCGTAACTACAACGTTGACTTTGCAGGACGCGTTGAGCTCGGACCATGGATGGAGTGCTTAGAAGGCGCTTACTTCCAAGTTAATGCGACGGCAACTCACAGCAAGTGGGATCTTCGTCCATGCGAAACCCAAGAAACACCAAGCGGTGATGGCAAATTCCCAGCCTGCTACATGTCAGAAAATTCTGCTTCAACAGTAAGCAGTGTTCTTACTGCATTATCAGGTGATGTTACTTTTGGTGACTTGAATGATCGTCGCAGATTCGCCAACATTCGTCATGCAAAATCAAAAACTGCTCTTGCAAACATCGATTTGATTTTAGGGTATGATTTCCTTCTTTGTGATAGCTATCACTTAGGATTGTTCCTCTTAGGATCAGCGCCAACAGGTAACAAACCAAATCCAGATTACGTGTTTTCACCAGTTATTGGTAACGGACATCACTGGGAACTTGGTGGTGGTCTTAGCGCCCACTATGAATTGTGGAACTGTGATGACCAATCCATTGGTGCATACTTAGATGGTCACGTTGAACATCTTTTCAAAGATACACAACGTCGCACCTTCGACTTTGTTAACAGCACATTGGGTGGCATTGACGGCAGAGGTTGCTTGAGCCGTTACCTTCTCTTGAAGGAATTCGACGCCAACCTCAACTATGGCGGTCACTTAGTACCAGCTGCAAACGTCACCACAAAACGTGTTGAATCATCATTCAAAGTACAAGGCGATGCCTCATTGCGTCTGCTTTATCGTGCTTGTGGATGGGCAGCTGCACTCGGTTACAACGTTTACGGCAGAACCAGAGAAAAACTCAGATTTGCTCGTGGATGCTGTGATATAGACGGCAGAAACTTTGGTATCAAAGGAACAACAGGCGTTTGTGCAACAGTTAATGGTTCTCCAGAAACATTAACTTCAACACAAAGTGAAGCTCGCATCAGAACAGTAACTGATGACGTTGATAACCAAGCTGAAGTAACCGGCGGCTTGGCATGGAACGGTGTTCAAGCCTTTGATTCAGAAGCTAATGGCGAGCCAGATCCAGTGCTTATCACACCTAAGGATCTTGATATCGAGCGTGCGCGCGTTGCAAGCTACATCACTCACAAAGTCTTCGCACATGTTGACTATCAGTGGGAAGATTGTGAATGCAAACCATACCTCGGTGTTGGCGGTGGTGTTGAATTCGCCCAAGGCGGAAGAAGACATCCTTGCACAGCAAACCAATGGGAAGTTTGGGTTCGCACAGGTGTTTCTTTCTAATAATCAAGAACACTACACTTTCAAATTCGCACGCTGTCTTTCCGGGCAGCGTGCGAATTTCATTATAAAGGAATAGCATGACAAACCGAGTAACACATCTTGGATTATTTATCATCCCTCTTATCTGTTTTGCGCTTGGAGAAACACTACTACCTCGAGGAAGATGTGGTAGTGCATCAAGCTCCCTAGACTGTAGCATTGAACCACTCACAGGTCAGACAGCATCAGAAAAAATCTCCGACTGCGATGCACACTGTAATACACATATCGGCAGCCTCTTTTTGCCACGACCACAAGGACAAAATACCGCAGCATTTTTTGATCCGTATTTTTATGAACCCGGCAAGACCCATGCCTTTGAATTTATGCTTGGATATCGATATGATCAAACCTTTAGATCTTCAAACATAGCACGATGTCTTTTTGGCTCTGAAACGATAACATTCCGAGGCACACAAGCACCCGGTTCATCATCCACAATGGCCGAAAATTTTGGCCTATCGCCTAATTTTCGCGGACAGTTACACGTAAGACCCGTAATTAAAAATCATATCATCGATTTTAACACCCGTGTTGATTTCGGATTGTGGCAAGAGTGTTTTAGCGGTGCCTACATAGCGTTGAATGCATCGCTTGCCCACAGTATTTGGGACTTAAGAGCCTGTCAAACACATGAGACGCCTACCGCATCTGATTTTTCAAAGTTTCCTGTATGTGACGTGTCTGACATTCCAACAACTATTGAAGCTGCACACGATTTGAGCACGGCTTTGAATGGCAATTATCTTTTTGGTGATATGCAATCAGTATGGCGCTATGGAAAATTTGAATTAAATCATTCTCAACGGGCAACAAAATTAGCGAACATAGATCTTTTCCTCGGTTACGATTTCCTTGTCTGTGATGATTATCATGTTGGACTTTTTGTTAAAACAGTTGCACCAACGGGTACAAAACCAAACGGTGAATATGTCTTTTCTCCAATCATTGGTAACGGACACCATTGGGAATTTGGCGGAGGTTTAAGTGCTCATTATAATTTTTGGAATTCTCAAAATGATACTCTTGGCTGCTATCTTGATGGATGTGTGACACATCTTTTTAAAGATTCACAACACCGAACCTTTGATTTCAAGTGCAACAAAAGAATTCATACAAAGGCACCCTTTAGTCGTTACATTCTTCTGAAAGAATTTGATGAAAACAACGACTATACCGGCACACTTATTAACGCAGTGAATTTCACCACACGAAAGATAAAATCTTCATTTAGTGTTCAGGGGGACGCCTCATTACGCCTTCTTTATCTAACCTGTGGTTGGGCGGTAGGTATTGGTTATAATATCTTTGGCCGCAGTGAGGAAAAAATTAGCGGACTCTGTGATCCATGCCGTGAGTTCACAACGCATCGTTATGGCATAAAAGGAGATTCACCTGTATGCATTGTTGGAGACGGGAATGACGATGCTCAGCAAGCTGCGATTGCATCCCCACGATTGATTAGCGAGAGGGATATCAAAGTTCAATCAATTGCAGCTTTAATAAGCCACAAAATATTCGCTCATGTTGATTATCAATGGGATGAATCATGCTATCAGCCCTTTATTGGTATTGGTGGTGAAGCTGAATTCGCTCAAGATAACAAATGCCATGTTTGCACCCCAAACCAATGGGGTATTTGGGTCCGTGGCGGCCTCAATTATTGAACAGTTTCTCTTCTTAGGCCCGGTTCCTCACCGGGCCACCATCTTTTCACCATACGGGTGGAATTGTGAAACTCAAAACAGTCAAACGGAAAGTAAAACACTATTCGTAACTAAATCTCTTTTTATAAATAAAATACAAATCAGGACGCATGTCAGCTATCGCTGCATCTTAATGCAACCGTATCGTACTTGGCGGCCGTCAAGGGGTCCAAGAGATATCTTATTATTTTTTAATGTTAAAACTATAAAAACCAAATTATTGCATTTTTTAATTCATAATGGTTAATCTGTTAACAGAGAGCAATAACAAAGATTCGTGAAAAAAGGAGAATAGTAATGAAGCATTTTCTTTCTCTTTTACTAGGATCTCTGCTTTTTACTCTCAATGCCTCCAGTTATGATTGGACGGCAAAAAACCTCAGCAATTACTCGATCGCCTTCGAGGTTTCAGAGGGAGATATTAAAGCTCCTTTCATCAAATTAGAACCGCATTCAATGGGACAGTCCGTAATGACTTCAACATGCAATCCTCGTATTGAGGTAAGTTATATCGATAAAGAAGGTACTTTGACGCCGGTTTGGAATGAAGGCATGCTAAAATCACCTTACAAAATTTGTACTTTTGCTAATAAAGTGATCAGTTTTAGACCTATTAATTCTGAAAACCCAACAGGCAGCTGGTATGCAAGCTAAATGAGAAGGAGAGGGGATGATCACAAAATTAATAATTTTTGCATTGATCATTTCACCGTTGCATAATCTCCATGCGGTTGAATGGATCATAACCAATGCCAGCGATGCTTTAATTGGGATCATGTTACGCGACAAAACTCCTCGTCAACCCTTACGTTTATTACGGCTTCAACCCACTCAATCGGGATTTCTACCCACTGATAAATGCCGGGCTATGCTCCATATCTATGTGATAGAAAAAGAAGGCACCCTGTCACCAGTCCATAAGATGAAATTAGATTGCAAACATACAGAATTTAGTTTATTTCCCAAGGATCCCAAGAATATTAAGGGAGTATGGAAAATCAAACCTCAGAAAAACGCTCCTAAGCCAGTAGTTACAAAAAATGTGGATACGCTGCCGTAATGACTACCTTAAACTCTGTCTCTTTAAGAAATTCTTACTAACTTCTCAAGATTTCCCCCTATAAGAATTTTATTTCAAAATAAATCTCTTGATTGTTTCAATGTGAATAAATTACTCTTATACATGTAAAGAGATTGATTCCAGGCTAAACCAATCTCAGGAGTTTATATGAAGAAGGGAACTATTTCATGAAAATGTTAAAAATCACAAAAATTATATTCTTAATATGCTTTGGGCTTATATCTTCAATAGACGCAACAGATTATGTTTTTCCCTCTCCTAACCTGTCTGGTGGTAATTCATATTTAGGCCATTACAATAATGGCACTTATCAACTTAATAACCCATCCACGAGTCGTTCAGTGTTCTTAACTGCAGACCAAGGATTTGGTTATCAGGCAGAGCTAACACCGAATGCAGCACAAAATTTAAGCGTGGGTAAAAAAAATCCTGGCATCGTTGAATGTCAGCAACCTTTTGGTAATCCGGTAGCATGTACTGCATCATGCAAAGTAGCATCCGTTGGCTTCACGCCGAGTGGCTTAGGTACGAGTGGCTTAGCTAATTGTACTGGCGTCATAAATGCAAAGGTTTATCCCTTTCTGGCCCTAGAAGCAGGCATAACTGATTTCCTCAATGAAAAAGGTTCAAAATATTCAACGCCTGCAAATTATGTTTATCTCGACACGATAATTAACAATAGCAACTCCGCATTTGAAATTGCCACTACGACTGCACCCTTGATAGGTACCAGCAGTATTGTTGATCCGGTAACCAAAAAACCTGTTCTTGATCCTAACACAATTGCTGGCGCTCTTCAGGCAGGTACTCTTACTACAATGAACATCTATGGAGAAAAACCCTCAGGTTCCTTTACCGTAGGAAAAGTTACCTATCCCGTAAACTTTATTAGTGATTCACCGTCGTTGGCCGATAATCGTTATGTCATTGCTGGTGCCAACAAACATAACCCAACTACTGATACGCTTGCCATCAAGCGCCATATGGCCGATAAAAACTTGGCATTTGATGTCTTACCTTCAACTAACATACCTGCTCCTAAAGGCAATCAGACTATCATCCTTTTCCCCAACAAAATGGAATCAACCTGCCAACCTGTTATCTTCATTGGTAGAGATAAAGATTCTAATGAATTTTATGCCTTAACCTATTTGGGTGCCTACGATTCCACAGGAAACTCAACCCTGCTGTCACATTTGTCAATGTATGCACTTACGCGCTCAAAAAAAATGTTGCCAGCACATTGTGTGCAACCGATACATTGTATCCTAACACCGACCCTTTTAACCTACTGCCAACGGCAACCACCAATAGCGATATTGATGATCCCAATTACATCAAAATTGGACATCCAGGAAGATTGGCTCTCACAATAGGATGCATTCCAAAAACGGGTGGCTACGGCTACGCGGTACAACTTAAAAGCTTGCCAGGTCCATGGTACCCAGGACAACCAGATTTCAACAACCTACCTGCAAAACCAACCCCTTGTACGTCATAACCGTTCAGAAAAGAAGAAGAGGTTTTGAGACCTCTTCTTCTTTTTCTTGGATTTAAAGCGGAACCAAATTCGCCCATGGTGCAACAGGCACACCAATTGGTGGTGTCACCACTGTGGGAACAGCTACAGTGGGAGGAATACTTAAGATAAGAAAATTATTTAATGGATTCGTTGAATTATTTTGTGCCTCATTGCGGTAATACACATTTCCTAAACTGGTTATATTCAAGTAGCTTTCATCGACGATACCATAGACATTGTTGCTATTGGCTATACTATTTTCCACCAGGCAGTTTTGACTACCAGCCAACGCAATGCCAATGTTATTCCCATAACAAATACAATTGCGCACTACAGAATCTGAAGCGGAAAGCACTATGCCAGCTCCTTCGGTTCCAAGAATAAATGGTTTAACATTATTAATGGACTCACAGTTTTGGATCGTTACATTAAGAGAAAATCCAGCTGAAATTCCCCATCCTTTATTAGCAAGAGGTATAACTGATGAGTTATTGACGAGGTTTGATACCTTACAACCATCTACAACGCAAAATTTAGTGGTATCAATATCGATACCTTGATCAGTATATTCAAATGCACTGCAACCCGTAATTAAGCAATTGCTGCAATAGTTATTGGTAAATCCATCATTGCCACCCCACGCTTCTGATTGAGAGAGGGTGCAATTGTCACAAAAGAATAAAGCATGGCAATTGATTTCATTGCTTCCTAACCCCGTGTCAGTACCACCCTTCATTTTGCAAGCATTTATTGAAGAATCTCTTGCACTATACAATGCAATTCCAAATTGCCAATTAAGACTGTTTCCAATGCAGTTGCTGATATGGATGCCATCAGATTTAGACACCGCATTCGGATCTGTATTCGGGTTGAAGAAAATAGCAAAACCTCCTCGTTGACCATCATTGCCAAGTTCTGTTCCAAAATTATGACCGCCATCGTATGCTTGGCATTGATCAATTTTTATATTTTGGACTGGAGCATTGGCCGCAATACCAACGAACGTATTGATAAAGGTCACATTTTTAATAGCAATGTCTGATACTGATCCTTGTAATCCAATTGCTGCGCAGTCGTAGAACACAGGAATGGCTAAGGGATTTTGAAGACCATTTGCTTGCTCAGTCGCTAAAAAGAGATTGTAACCATCAAGAGGAGTCGTAGCGCTTGTTAAATCGGGAACAACATCCGGATTAGTTGGTGCAACGGCTGTTGGTATTCCTGAATTTATTATGGTTCCGTTAACTATTTGAACATTCGAAAGATTGCTCACAAGAATGGCAGTTCCTCCTTGGTTGTTCATATCGACGGTATGATTGGTTAAGTCGAGGTAAACATCGCTGGAACTAATAATAATGCCAATACCACCTTTTTCTTGAGCCGTTAAATTACATTTAACCTTATAAACACCGGGCTGGGAGCAATTAAACGGAATCTTATCAATCACAAATGATTTTTTGCACTTTTTACATTTTTCATGTGACTTCTTATCATGCGATTTCTTGTTATGCGCAGTTTTTTTAGGTACTTTTTTGTGATGAAAAACATTTAATTGCATCAGCAAATGCACCATCTGCAATTATCAACATGACTGTACTTATCATGCTCAAATAAATTTTAGATTTTATTGACATACTTTCCCTTTTTTATATTTTTTCCTGGCCAATCATTTTTAGTTTTTTGTATAACCCTCCCTTTTAAGAGTTAAATAGTTGATTTTTTGAAAGGCAAATCTTTTTTTAGGTTAAATTATCCACATTAGCGAATGCAATAAGAGAATTATTTTAAATATAGTTATTGCCCGTAAGAAGTGAAATAAGTTCTCCGCGTAATTCTAAGGGCAAATAGCTCGTATAGACACTTTTTTCACCCAATACATCCTCCAAAAAATTTTCAAGAAGATCTCTTATATCATAATAGTTTTCGATGTGCTCAGAGTCTATATATTCGTTTCTATACATGGTAATTGAGCTAACAAGGGCCCTCGCTTTTGTAAGCTTCTCAAGCAGATGGAATCGAGAACTAGCCAATATATGCTTTACCATCAGTTTATCTCCACGTGTGGCAGCAAATATAATCGCATCAGTTTGCACAAGCAAATCGGGGTTCTTATGTGCCAATTGTTCTAAGCCACTTCGATCACCATTCAGTGCTTTGCATTCTATTGGCTTCAGATATTGTTGATAGAGGCCAGTTAAACCATTTATTCTATTGCTATAATCATAATAACTTATTAATCGAACAATTCGATCAATTCCCGTGGTATTACATCGATTGATACTCAAAGATGCTCCATAGTGAAGTAATAATTCCATGATTTTTAATCGAATATCTATGGTAAGATTTTGATCATCTTGGATTCGCCACAATAAGGTATGGCTCACCTCATCCTCATCGTTTACCATTGCCTGAAAACTCTCTTGATCGAAAATGCTCCCCGCCACAAGAATTTTATTTACCACTTCTATTTGACCAGATTGTGCGGCAATGTCCAGTGGTGTACGATTCATCTCATCTCGGGAAAATAAAAAGTCCTCTTGACCTTTATTGAGTAATCTCTCAATAGTTCTAATATCACCACATGCCGCAGCTTCATGAAGTGGATATTCATCATCTTCACCCCAATCTTTTTCGGTTGAGGAGTTCTCATCAAATTCAGAAGAAGCGTTGCTGCTCGTTTCAAGAGCTTCACTAACCTCACTTTGATAATCCATCGCAGTTTCTTTTTCCATAGTCATAATCTGCAATGGCATGAGACCAAGAAATAGCAATCGCCTTACGGGAGGTGACGGTACATAAAAATACATCTCTCTTCTTCTACAAGAAAGTGATAAATTCACTATTGATTGGATTTATTTTTTAAAGACTCGATATAATTAATCGCTTGCTCAATGGTTTGAAGCTTTTCGGCCTCTTCATCATTGACCTCGATCCCAAAATGTTCTTCAAGTTTCATAACAATTTCAACGCGATCAAGCGAGTCTGCTCCAAGTGAATCAAGTGTATCCGATTCTTTGAGTTCACTCACCGGTTTTTTAAGCTGCTCACCAACGATAGCAATAATATCGTGGCGAATTTTATCTCTACGTTCTTCCATACATTACTCCCATACCGCCAAAGCTTTACGCAATCTTTCTCTAATTCGCTCACGTCCCAGTGCTGCCATCAAATCATAAACACCTGGGCTTGAAATCTTACCCGTCAACGCAACACGCAAAGGCTGCGCCAACTCAGAAATTTTAAGACTCAATCGTGCGCAGACTTCCTTAATAATTTTCTCACTCGATTGACGGTCCACCTGAGCTTCATGCTCAACCTTCGACAAGAGAAATTCAAGATATCCTTTTACAGATTCTGGATAGGATAAAAGAACTTTCAATTCTTCTTCAGTTGCTCCTCTAAAGAAATCACTAACAATCTCGTCAAGCTCTCTTAAAGTCTTAATTCGTTCTTTGTAGAGAGTAAGCGCATGAAAAAGTGAATGTTCATCGATATCCTTGAGCTTATCCTGAAAGGCAGAATCAATATCCCTGACAATCAAATCTCGAAGCTCATGGGCCGAACTATTCCGTATAAAAACACCATTTATCCATTCAAGTTTTTTTATATCAAAAATAGCACCCTTTTTGCCGACTTCTTCAAGTGTAAACAGTCGAATCAATTCTTCACGCGTAAATATCTCTTGATCGCCGTGCGCCCACCCAAGTCGCACCAGATAATTACATAAGGCATCTGCCAAAAATCCCGCACGTTTGTAATCCAAAACGGCTGTTGCTGCATCACGCTTACTTAAGCGATGACCCTCTGGCCCCAAAATGAGTGAAAGGTGAGCAAACTCGGGAACAGCAAAATCACATGCCCTATATAATAAAATTTGTTTAGGTGTGTTTGGAATGTGATCTTCACCACGAATCACATGAGTAATTCCCATGTCAGCGTCATCCACAACGACAACAAAATTGTACATGGGAAAGCCATCAGAACGAACAATAATAAAATCATCAAACTGTTCGCGCTTAAATGATACGTTCCCTCGAATCAAGTCATTAAAGCCAATTTCATCAATCTCTCTCGGGATTTTAAAGCGTATTGCGTAGGGCTTTGATTGATCTTCAAGGAGCACTTTGTTTCTACATTTTTCATCATAGAAAGCATAACCTTCGCCGAGTGCGGCATTATCACCCAATCGCATACGCAATTCCTCGGGAGTGCAATAACATTTATACGCAAGGCCCTTTGCAAGTAATTCTTGGGCAACCTCACGATGCCGCATAACTTGCTCAGACTGGATCACCACCGGCTCGTCACTTGAGAGAGAAAGCCATGCCAATGCCTCTAAAAGAGAACGTGTATATTCTGGTAATGAACGCTCTAAATCAGTATCCTCAATGCGTATAAGGAAGGCACCGCCATTATGACGAGCAAACAACCAATTAAATAATGCTGTTCGAAGATTACCAATATGCATATGACCAGTTGGTGAAGGCGCAAACCTAACACGCACTGCTTGTAACATTGCCATCAGACCCTAGTTTGTTTGACAGGAGTCAATGGCAGGAATTCCAATTTTTTCTTGGCCATTGCTGCCCAACTTGAATCTGATTCAGCTTTTTGAATCAAAGCGGTCCATACCGCATGCGCTTTTTTCGAATCACCCTGCTTGGAAGCAAAATAACCAGCATAGTAGAGCGCACGTTCTCGCTCAGGATTTTTGACATTTTCCGCTAACATGTTCAGCTCACGAAGACCTGCGTCATGCTGTGTCGCATCTTTAGAATCAATTTTCATAAGTGCCAATTTTGTGGCATAAAAAGAAAACAGGCGATGATTTTGGAAGCATTGAAACCACTTTTTCCATGGTAGTCAATGCCTCATCAAACTTATCGCACTGCAATAGCGCTTGCGCCTTGTAAGAAAGTAAATAAGGACCAGCCCATGTCGAACCGTAACGTTCGTAAGCAGCCTGAAAAGCTCGCGCAACATCGTCCCATCGTGCTTCTTTGGGATCTGCCTGCATCGCTTTATCAAACTCAGCCAAACTTTCAGAAAGCGCTTTTTGCGCTTCCTCTGCCTTTTGTTGTGCAAAATAATAATAAGCGCCATAGCCGGCAACTACAAGGAAAAGTGCTCCAGCAATAAAGCCTAAATAACGTGAATTTTTTTTGTTTTGTAGAGAATCAAGAACGTGATGTATTGATAAATTCATAGCGGTACTCTCCTTTATTCTTCAGCCCAAGATATAAACGGGCTCATACCAAAGGTTCAAGCCCGCTCAAATAATCTACTTGCAAAAACGAGATTTACTCGCTTTTTGCTTCTTGCCCTGCATCTGGTTGAGCCATTTGCTGCTTTTGAGCAAGATTTTTACGTGTTTCCCCACGCTTTAACGCACGGTCTAATTTGGTAACCAAGACTTTGCGGCCTTTATAATATCCGCAATTCGCGCAGATTATATGAGGCAATAAAGGCTCGGTGCAATTTGAACATGCAGCGAATGATTGAGGACGAAGAAATTTACAAGCTGACCGCATATCCCTACGCGATTTACTTGTTTTACGTTTAGGTACTGGCATCGTAGAACTCCACTAATAAGTCTTTTATTCTT
Source organism: uncultured bacterium (assembly GCA_963699715.1). Lineage (GTDB taxonomy): Bacteria > Babelota > Babeliae > Babelales > Babelaceae > CAVOUX01. The sequence continues at coordinate 27,891 of CAVOUX010000004.1, read as the reverse complement.
AATACATAGCCCTCAGTTTATAGTAATTCAAACCATTTGGCAAAGCTGAACATAAGAATTATGGACAATTAATCTGAAGCGTACCATAAACCCCTAAAGTCTTGGCCAATTTTTCCGGCAAGCTGAAGGGTAAACAATGTTTCATGAAGCCGCGTTGCTTCCAGGGAGCTTTTTTCAAGAATAGCATCGAACGTGCTCGGTTGCTTGCACCACCTTATTATCGTAGCTTCTATCGATTCTTCATCCGGCAAAATCCCCAGATTTTTATCTAAGGCAACCTGTTCATGAGTCGATTTCAATCCAAGGGCATCAAGCACATCCTGGGCGGAAGTAATAACGTGGGCACCCTGCGAAAGCAATTTGTGACACCCAAAACTCAACGGATCATCAATATGCCCAGGGACTGCTCCGACCTCGCGACCGTAATCTAATGCGCATTGAGCAGTTATCAACGCCCCACTTCGATCTGCCGCCTGCAGAACAATGCATGCCTTGCTCAGACCGGCTATAATTCTGTTTCGTGCTGGAAAGTTTCCGGGAAGCGCTTGCATGCCCAGAGGAAACGGGCTTACCACGCTACCACCTTGTGCAATGATGGTTTCAAAAAGTGACCTGTTTTGGGCAGGATATAACTGCAAGAGCCCAGCACCGATAATGGCAACGGTTGGCGCACCACATTCAACAGCAACTTTATGAGCAAGCGTATCAGCACCTATCGCTCCACCACTCACAACACAGACGCCTTCTTCAGCCAAAGGCTTAATAAGCAACTTGGCTGACTTAACGGCATAGGCGTTCGCTTTACGCGAGCCGACAAAGGCAACCGGTTTAGAAAAAACTCCAGGGTTTTGACCACGCCAATAGAGTATGGTTGGCGGCAAATGAATTTCCTTGAGAAGAGGTGGATATTCTGGATCATGCACACTTGCAAATGAAATGCCATGATGGTCGACAAGCTTCAGCTCAGCATCGATCAGGGATCGTTGAGCCAGCCCCTTGGCTATCGTTTGGCACATCGCCATGCTCAAACCAGTTCGCTGGTAGATATCATGGGCAGTAGCAAAATAAACATCTGCTACGCGGTCATAACCCCATGCTGCAACTATTCGCTCAAGAGCTGCCGGCCCCGCTCCAGGAATGAGCGAAAGATGCAAGACCACAATGCGCGAAGACATCACCTATGACTCCTCCTCAGGAGTTGATGGTTCTTCAGTTTCATTACTTTCGCTTTGAACAGGCTCAGGTTGAATTGCATCTGCTTTAGCCTCAGAAGACGGCTTTTGCTCCTCCGGCTCAGAAACCGTCACTACCACAGCAGCTAACGTTTGGCCTTCATCAAGCCTAATTAAACGTACCCCCTGTGCTTGTCGACCCATAGTCCGAATATCTTTCGGGGCAAGGCGAATTATTTTACCTGCCGCGTCGATAAGCAATACATTTGAGTTGTCATCAACAACATTGAGGCCAATAACCTTGCCGTTACGATCACTTGTTGGAATGGTTCTGACTCCATAGCCACCGCGATGAGCAACTCTAAAGTCTCCAACTCTCACGCGCTTGCCATAACCATGTTCGGTCGCAAAAAGAATATCTTTTTCATCACCAACAACCACCATGCCAATAACATAATCTTTTTCGCGTAATCTTATACCATGAACACCCGCAGCATTACGCCCCATAGACCGAACTTCGGTCTCCTTAAAGCGAATACCCTGTCCATCCGCCGTTGCAATAACAATTGAATCACTGCCCGTGCTGAGCGAGCAGAATACGAGCGAGTCACCATCATTAATGGTCAAAGCTCGAATACCGGTAGCGCGAATTTTAGCAAATGCAACAGCTTCCGTTCTCTTGATAATCCCTTTAGCCGTAAGCATAACCATAAACTTACCTTCAAGATCGCGAGCACAAAGAAGCTTGACCACATACTCATGTTCTTGCAGTGGCAAGAGATTAACAATTGCACGCCCCTTTGCCATACGAGATGCTTCAGGAACTTCAAACACTTGCAAGTTATAAACGCGGCCTTGGTTAGTGAAGAAGAGCAACTCATCATGATTTTTAGCTGCAAAAATATCCTGCATTATATCATCAGAGTCATCAAGATCAGCCATTCCCATCTTGCCTTTTCCACCTCTGCGCTGAACGTTATAGACAGTCAATGGAACACGCTTTATATACCCTTTGCTCGTTAAGGTCACAACCACATCCTCGTCCGGTACCAAGTCAGCTTCACTCAAAAGATCAATCGGACCTTCAAATCTGGTGCGACGAACATCCGCATAGTCATTTTTTAATGACACTAATTCTTTTTCTATTTCTGCATAAAGCTTGATTCGATCACCCAATATGCCTTGCAACGTGGCAATCAAATCACGAATTTCAGCCATTTCAGTATGAATCTTTTCTTGTTCAAGAGCCGTTAACCTTTGCAAACGCATATCAAGAATAGCCCTGCCCTGCTCATTACTGAGTCCAAATCGAGCATGGAGATTGTGCGCAGCCTCTTCCACTGATGCCGCCGCCTTGATGAGGGTAATCACCTCGTCAATGGCATTTAATGCGATAATAAAACCTTCAAGCAAATGGGCTCGAGCCTGTGCTTTTTTAAGATCAAACACCGTTCGCTTGACGATAATCTCTTCACGGTGAATAATAAACTGCCTAATGAGCTCACGCAAACTGAAAAGCAAAGGCCTATTATCTAACAAGGCGAGCATCAAGATTGTGTGCGAACTCTGCAATGACGTATGCTTATAAAGTTGATTGAGTACCAATTGCGGTGATTCATTACGTTTTAAATCAAGAACCAAACGCATACCACGCTTATCAGACTCATCACGAATATTGGCAATGCCTTCAATAATTTTATTACGAACAAGATCTGCAATTTTTAAGGTTAAATCTGCTTTTACAACCTGGTAAGGCAATTCGGTCACAACGAGCGCAGTCCCTTTGGATGTTTCTTCGATTTCAATAACACCACGAACAATAACGTTGCCACGGCCAGTTCTATAAGCTTGGACAATTCCCCCGCGGCCACAAATAATGCCACCCGTAGGAAAATCGGGTCCCGGAATCAATGCAAAAAGTTCATCTTCAGTCATGTCGGGATTTTTTATGAAAGCCAAGCAGGCACTCAGCACTTCACCCAGATTATGCGGAGGAACGGCAGTGGCCATACCCACAGCAATACCAGCAGTGCCATTGACTAAAAGATTAGGCAGTCGGCTTGGCAAAACCGTTGGCTCAACAGTCGACTCATCAAAGTTGGGAACAAAGGGAACCGTTTCTTTATCAAGATCAGCTAAAATTTCTTGGGCGATCTTTTGCATTCGAACTTCAGTGTAACGCATAGCGGCCGCATTATCACCATCAACCGAACCCCAGTTACCCTGCCCATCAAGCAACGGATAACGGCGAGCAAAGTCCTGTACCATACCAACCATGGTGTTATACACCGCTTGGTCACCATGTGGGTGATATTTACCTAACACATCACCAACGATACGCACTGACTTGTGGTAGGGTCTGTTATAGGTAAAGCCGTGCTGATGCATAGCATATAAGACACGTCGATGCACGGGCTTGAGCCCATCACGAACGTCAGGAATAGCTCTGCTAACAACAACCGACATGGCATATTCAAGAAACGAGTCTTTCAACTCTTCTTCAATCAGTATCGGTTGAACACGGGATAAAGCACTCTTATCTTTTTCGGATTCCATTAACTAGCCCTCGTTGTGATGTGGTAAAGCCCGACCTATTAATTATAGCAAGAAATCAAGATTCTCACAAATGTATACCCTCCTAGAAAGACTTGCAAGCTTTGGCATATAAATTCATCCAAAACCAGCTTCCAATTGCACTTATGATTTTTTTGTCTCGGGATTGTTGTTTGAAACGTAAGGCTTTAAGAAATTCGTATCTAAAATTTCACCAGGGTGTGGATTTCGCAATTTAACCATATCATGACCTTCAATTCATTTACTTACTTGCCCTGCACCATAATGATACAATTGGCCAGGCAAACAGATTTTTGCCAAAGGGTACGGTGTCCAAACCAGCATACAAAACGATCCCTTTGACAAATCTGTCTTTATACTCGTCAGCAAGATATTTAAGACCTTTAAAGTCATGTGCCGTAACCGTTTCTGATGATTTTATTTCAATTGCCACAATCTTTCCAGCCTGATCTTCAATAACAATATCTACTTCAATGCCATCAAGCGTCCGGAAATAATAAAGGTTAACTTTTCTCTTGGACCATGTTGCCTGTTTTTTAAGCTCCGATAAAACAAAATTCTCAATAAGCATGCCCGAAAGGACAGGATCAAGATTTAATCGCTCTTGGTTGAGACCCAGCAAATGACTTAAAAGCCCCGTGTCAATCAAGTACACTTTAGGAGATTTGACCAAACGTTTTGCCAAACTGATACTCCATGGTGGCAAATAATAAATCATAAAAACGGTTTGCAAAAGCGCAAGGTAACGGCGCAGTGTTGTGTTAACTAACGAACTTGACCGGGATATCTCAGAAACATTCAGCATGCCGCCTGTTCTCGTGGCCAAAAGCTTCAATAACTGCGGAAACTCAACAATGCCTTCTATTCTTGCAAGCTCCGTTATTTCTCGTGTCAAAATAGTTGTAATATAGTTGTCAAACCATAATGAACGGGATTCAGCATCTAATCCCTGAACATTTGGATAACCACCTCGCATTACGTTTTCGAGAAGCGTTTTTTTTGAAATCTCAGTTACTTTGGGATGTGTATCGCTAAATGCAAAATCTATAAAATCATCAACTATTCCATTGAGCTCTCCCTGAGAAAGAGGATAAAGTTCAAAGATAGTCATTCTGCCAGCTAAAGAATCGCCAAGTTTGGGAATTAAAAGAGGATTGGCAGACCCCGTCAACGCAAAACGGCCTGGGATTCGATTTTCATCCACATCATATTTTATAGGCAAAAATATTTCTGGAACGCGTTGTACTTCATCGATTATTACAGGTTTTGGGATGGATGATATAAAGCCAGCAGGATCATTCTTTGCCGATGAAAGAGTGGTCAGGCTATCAAAGGTAAAATAGGAATAATTATGATTTATACCCACATTCTTTATCAGTGTTGACTTTCCAGTCTGGCGAGCTCCGGTTAATAATAAAACGGGACTGAATAAAAGTGCTTTTTCGAGCTTTTCTGTAATATTTCTTCTATAAATCATAAATTTGACCATCAACTGTTCAAAATTCGACCATTCATTGTTTAAAATTTTAACAGTTATTGGCAAAATCTACAAGAGCTAGAGAAAATGATGGACGAATTTCTCTAAGCACGCTTTGATTCAAGAGTACTGCCGAACGTTTAAAAGAGCAGTTGAGAAAATGAACGCTGCTAGCGACTGCTCAGAAAGTGGCATTGTTCTGGCCGATGCATCAACAAGCACTCTGCGAATCTCTTCATATCGCCCTTGGCCCGGTAGATTTCTGCGTAAAATTCCATTTACAAGAGGCAATCCAACAGCGGCATTAGCTCCATACTTTAAAAGTTTTTCTATAATATCTTTTTGCTGACTGCCAATTGCAAAACAGAGCGCTTCATCTTTATCATACTGATCCATATAAAAAAGAGCGAAATTGTTGATGCTACCATCAAGGATCCTTAGTTCATTTTCGGTGACAACTTTTGACAGCTGTCTTTCATCACCCTTCGCGCCATATTTTATGAGCCATCTTGCAATAATACCCCTATTCTGGATTTTAAATGCGTAATCAAGTGGCGTCAGCTCATTAACATCACGCTCAGCTACATCAGCGCCTGCTTCCAGCAACGCTTTTACCCGTTCGATATCATCTGTTTTAATTGCCTCAAAGAGGGGAGACATTTTTGCGGATTTGGTTCTGAATTTTTCTAATATCTTTTTTATCATACGGTAGTTTTCGATGCTTTGATGAGGGCATTTTGCCATAATTGATTCAAGGGTCAAAAACAATTCGTTATTCACTTGTGCACCAGCATCAATTAAAAGTCTCACAACATTTAATCTTCCTTGGGCAATTGCATATTCGAATGCTTTTTGTATATCTGATTGATCTGGAATGCCACTTTCAAGAATAACTTTTACCTCCTGATAGAATCCTAAAGCAGCGCTACGCTGGAGATCAGTGGGTAAAATATTTCTTATCACTTCTTCATCAATATTTGATGCACCATTGGCAACGAGCAAACGAGCAACTTCGAGATTTCCGTATCCAAACGCCACAATCACCGCTTTGCCACATTCATCTAATGATGGTGGATTATCTGTTGATGATGAAGGAGCGGGTCTTGATGTTATCCCCAGCAAGCCTTGAATTTCAAGATAGTGATCTCGTTCTTGATGAGTTAATTTTCGTTTTATGATTCCTTTTAATACATCAGCAGCTGCACTTAAATCTTTTGATGTCTTTAAAAAGGTACGTAAAAGAGCAATCATGTTTGTGCGACCATAGCCAACTGCGCAAAGAAAAGCAGTCTGAATATCACTCATGTCAGGATCTAAGTCAAGCAGAGTTGAAAGCTCTCCCCGATCATCTTTAATAACTGCTCGAACCAACAATGGAATTTCTAATTGATCAAACATGTGTGTGGGGAGTAATCCGCCATAAAACAATAACAAATGTATGTTCGTTCGATTCAAGGTATTAATAGCAATATCCATTGCGCTCAAGCCATTCTTATTTACGGCATTGGGGTCAGCACCTTCATTAAGGAGCTTCTGAGCTAGCTCATGACCACCAGGTCCTTGTGCAACTGCATCTTGAAGTTGGAGATCTAGTTCACTGGCAATTCCGTTTATGTAGTGATACGGGTGTACACCTGCTTCTTCAAGCTCCATTGCACTCATTGGTTGCCAAATGATGAGAGACATGAAAAAACTAATTATTGTTGAATATTTTAACGACATTGTTCCGTCCTCACTAATGATTCTTTGTTTTGATATACTAGTTTAATGGGAACTGGTTGGATTTCAAGTATGTATTTCTACACGGGATTACCATCTGTTTCTTGAACACTCATAGCCATTTTTGTTGAAAACAATTTTTTTTTCCTCATACCCATTTATAGATTACTAACATGTAATGCATTCTCTACAATCTCTTTGTCATGCTTCATGGTCGTAGTAAAAATCCTTACGAGTTATGAAAATTCACAATAAAGAGCGGATTTTTGGCAACACAAAGTAATAAAGCTTCAACTATCGATGCTTCTTAGCACCATTACAAGATTTGATAACACAAATGCTAAATCAAAAAAACTTTATTTGAAAGGTATTTCTTCAAATCAATAATCTATCGCGCTTTCAATAATAGTGTCTGCACGTTGCAAAACACTTGTTTTTCAGACCAAAATGTCTACGAATAATTGATTTTGGTGCTTTGAGAATGTCATCAAATATGTTAAATTTTGCTCATTATTTTAAAAAGAGTAATAGATAAATTTCATTTTCTTTCTTTGATCGATGCTAAAAAGGGTAAAGTATATTTGTCAATTCTTTAAAGAGGATGCTCAAAAAAAATTATCATATTTCTTAAATAAGCGGCAGAAAGAGATACTAATAACTTTATGAGGAAAATTAGCCTAAAAAAATCTTTGACCAACACGGTAGTTTGAAAAATTTCTGGAGATATGATAAATTTTGCTCATTCTTTAAAAAAGGTAATAGAATGAAATTGTCTTATATCATTTGTGCCGTTATTTTAATTATTTTTGAAAGCACACTCCATTGCATGGAGCCAGAAGAGAAGAAAGATATCTCAGCACCTATCTCAATACATCAAGCTGCGAGTCTTGGAGATATAGATAGCGTAAAAGAATTTTTGGCAAATGGCAGCAATGTTAATGAGCAAGATCAAGATGGTTGGATGCCCTTGCATTGGGCTGCTAATAATGGCCATGAGACAGTGGTGAGAGCTTTGCTCGTTGTACCAGGAATCAATGTTAATGAGCCACTGCCAAATGGCTGGACTCCCTTGCATTTTGCTGCTCAGAAAGGCCATGAAGCAGTGGTGAAAGCTTTGCTTAGTGCGCCAGGAATCAATGTTAATCAGCCACAGAATGATGGCTGGACACCATTGCATTTTGCTGCTTATTGGGGATTTTGGGGAGTGATGAGAGCTTTACTTGCTTTACCGGGAATCAATGTTAATCTGCCAGATAAAGATGGCTGTACACCCTTGTATCATGCCGCTGGGAAAGGCCATGAGACATTAGTGAGAGCTTTGCTCGCTGTACCAGGAATCAATATTAATGAGCTGGATAAATATGGCTTTACACCCTTGCATCTTGCTGCTCAGAATGGCCATGAAGCAGTGGTGAAAGCTTTAGATGCTGTAGAGGACTCAGAAGAAATGGGATGGACTCCGTTGCATACGGCTGCTTGGGAAGGTGATGTGGCGGCAGCTAAAACGTTGCTGGATGAAAATGAAATTGATATCAATGCCCGAGATAAACATGACTGGACCCCACTGCATTGGGCTGCTCGAAGTGGTAAAGAGGCTGTGTTTAGAATTTTGCTTGCTGTTCAAGGAATTCATGTTAATGCTGCAGCTAAAGATGGCAGGACCGCATTGCATGTGGCTGCTGAAGAAGGTCATATAGAAATAGTTAAAGCTTTGCTTGAAGTAGCAATAACCAATGTCAAAGTTCTTGATGTAGATGGGTGGACTCCACTGCATTGGGCTGCTGGGAAAGGCCATGAGGCAATAGTGAGAGCTTTACTCGCTGTACCGGGTATCAATGTTAATCAGCCACTGCCAAATGGCTGGACTCCCTTGCATTTTGCTGCTCAAAATGGCCATGAAACAGTGGTGAAAGCTTTACTCGCTGCCCCGGATATCAACATTAATCAGCCAGAGAATGATGGCTTTACACCCTTGTATCTTGCTGCTCAGGAAGGACACGAGACAGTGGTAAGAGCTTTACTCGCTGCACCGGGTATCAACGTTAATCAGCCAGATAAATATGGCTGGACACCCTTGCATTTTGTTGCTCAGAAAGGCCATGAAGCAGTGGTGAAAGCTTTGCTTAGTGCGCCGGAAATCAATGTTAATCAAGCACAGAAAGATGGATGGACTCCCTTGCACATTGCTGCTGAGAAAGGCCATGAGACAGTAGTGAGAGCTTTACTCGCTGTTCCGGGAATCAAAGCTGATGAGCCAAATAAAAATGGCTTTACACCTCTGTATACTGCTGCTGAGAATGGTCATGAGGCAGTGGTGAGAGCTTTGCTTGCTGTACTGGGTATCAATGTTAACCAGCCACAGAATGGTGGCTTTACACCCTTGTATATTGCCGCCGAGAAAGGCAATGAGGCAATGGTGAGAGCTTTACTCGCTGTACCGGGTATCAATGTCAATCAGCCACAGAATGATGGGTTTACACCCTTGCACATCGCTGCTCAAAATGGCCATGAAGCCGCGGTAAGAGCTTTGCTCGCTGCCCCGGGTATCAACATTAATCAGCCAGAGAATGATGGCTGGACACCCTTATATTGTGCTGCTTTGAATGGCCATGCGGTGGTTGTGAATGCTTTGCTCGCCGTGCCGGAAATCAATGTTAATGCGGAAAATGCATATGGCTGGACTTCCTTGCATCGGGCTGCTTTGAATGGGCATGAAACAGTGGTGAAAGCTTTACTCGCTGCACCCGGAATCAAAGCTAATGTGAAAAATTTATATAGCTGGTCTCCCTTGCATTGCGCTGCTTTGAATGGGCATGAGACAGTGGTGAAAGCTTTGCTCGCTGCACCCGGAATCAAGGCTTATGTGAAAAATGCATATGGCTGGACTCCCTTGCATATTGCTGCTCAGAATGAGCATGAGACTGTAGTGCGAGCTTTAGCCGCTGCACCGGGGGTCAATGTTAATGAGCCACAGAATGATGGCTGGACACTCTTGCATTTTGCTGTTGAAAATGGACATGAAGCAGTGGTAAAAGCTTTACTCACTATACCGGGAATCAATGTTAATGCACAAAGCAAAATTGGAAAGACACCCTTGCATATTGCTATTCAAAATGGTCATGAAGCAGTGGTAAAAGCTTTGCTCGCTGTACCAGGAATCAAGGTTAATGAACCAGATGAAAGTGGTTTCACTCCGTTGCATACAGCCTTTCATTATCGGCGTGAAGCAGTGGTGCCAGCTTTCCTCGCTGCACTGGAAATCAATATTAATCAGCCAAATAAAAAAGACTGGACACTCTTGCATATTGCCGCTGGGGAAGGATATGAGGCAGTGGTGAATGCTTTGCTCGCTGTACCCGGAATCAAACCTAATGAGCTAAATAAAGATGGCTTTACACCATTGCATCTTGCTGCTCAGAATGGCCATGAAACAGTGGTAAAAGCTTTGCTCGCTGCGCCAGGCATCAATGTTAACCAGCCACAGAATGATGGCTTTACTCCCTTGCACATTGCTGCTCAGAAAGGCCGTGAAGCAGTGGTAAAAGCTCTGCTCGCTGCACCGGGAATCAATGTTAACCATCCACAGAATGGTGGCTTTACACCCTTGCACATTGCTATTCAAAATGGTCATGAAGCAGTGGTTAAAGCTTTACTCAGCATGCCGGGAATCAATGTTAATGCACAAAGCAAAATTGGAAAGACACCCTTGCACATTGCGGCTCAGGTTGGTCATGAGACATTAGTGAGAGCTTTGCTCGCTGTACCAGGAATCAATGTTAATGAGCCTGATGAAGATGGCTGGACTCCCTTGCTTCTGGCTGCTCTGTATGGCCGTGAAGCTGTGGTGAGAGCTTTACTCACATCTCGTGAAATAAGAACTGACATTACAGATAAGTACGGGGATACACCACTAGCCATAGCACGCCTGCAAAACGACAATGAGATTGTTTCTCTCATTGAAAACTATATTTCTGTTTCTCAAAATGATACTGACCTTCTGAATGAAGTGGAGCAATCTAATCCTGATATTGGTAGAATTCAAGAATTAATTAAATCAGGAGCCAACATTAATGTGAAAAATAAATATGGAAGAACGCCATTGCATTATGCTACATACAATGGTCACGAGGCGGTGGTGCGAGCTTTACTTGCTACACCGAACGTCAAGGTAAATGCTCAAAGTAAAAAAAATGGCTGGACACCCTTGCATTGGGCTGCTGCAAAAGGCCATGTGGCAGTGGTGAATGCTTTGCTTGCTGCACCGCAAGTCAACATTAATGAGCCAGATAAAGATGAAAGAACGCCGTTGAATCTTGCTGCTGAGATGGGCTATGAATTAGTGGTGAGAGCTTTGCTCGAAACACAGAGAATCGATGTTAATCAGGTAGATAAAGCTGGCTGGACTCCTTTGCATTGGGCTGCTCACAACGGCCATGAGATAATGGTAAGAGATTTGCTCGCTGCACAGGAAATCAAACTTAATGAGTCAGATAAAGATGGCATGACGCCATTACATTATGCAATTAAAGATAAACATGAAAACATAGTTGAACTATTGCTCAAAAATGGCGCGAATGTTAATGCTATCAACATAGATGGTAATAGTCCTTTAGCCTTAGCATTAAAAGACTCTGCATCGCGGCAGCCACCATTGGCAATAATTAAACATTTACTTGACCATAAATGTACCATTAGTGAAGCAAATAGAAAGATTTTAGATGATCTCTTTGGCATCCAGTTGCATTATCCTCAAGTATCCAGCCCCGTCGAAATGGAATCAGTCAATACCATCCATGAAGCAGCAGCTCAGGGGAATTTAGAAAAAGTAAAGAAATTTCTGGCACATGGCATTACTATCAATAATGAAGATAATCATGGATATACCCCGTTACACTGGGCAGCATTAAAAGGGCATCTTAATGTTGTTGAATTTTTAATCGCCAATGGCGCGTCCATAAAACAGGCTCATTCTAATGGTTTTTCGCCGATCCATGCAGCCATTTGGAGTGAACGTACATCCGTTGTTAATCTGTTCCCGTGCTCACTAAATGATATTTACGCACGATTAAACAATAGTGGTGGAAATATTTTGCATTGGGCGGCAAGAAGAAATCATTTACCACCTTTTACCTTTCTGAGCAAGCTTGGCAAACTCGATATCAACACGAGAGATGCCAATCAGATGACGCCATTGCATTGGGCTGCAGAATGTGGGCATCTCGTTTTGGTTGCTGAATTGTTAACAATTAAAGGTATTGATAAAAACCCAAAAAACAATAGCGGTTTGACACCTCTCTACTTGGCTGCTCACAATGGGCACAAGAATATTGTCGATTTATTAATGAAAGCTGGGGTAGATATTAATGATGCCCATAATGAAGGAAATACCTATCTTCATATTGCTGCAATTAACGGCCATGTTAACGTAGCTCGAATATTATTAGAATGTAATGCACTAGTAACAATTGAAAATAAATATGGCTGGACTCCCCTCATGATTTTTCTTGCTGAGGGAAATAATGAAATATTTCATTTATTATTTAAACATTCGGGGCATACCATTAACGATGCCATCATTACCTGCGGTAGCAAAAAAATAACGTTGTTACATAAGATGGCAAAAGACGGGCCTGTCAAAGCAATTACTATCTTGTATACAATAGCAGATCTCGCGAAAGATGCCCAAGATTGTGAGGGGTGGACACCATTACATTATGCAGCTGAACGTGGAAGTGAAATAATGGTTGAGAATTTGCTTAAAGTTCATCTCAGTAAAAACCTTCCTAACAAAAAAGGGATGACACCGCTCTATATTGCGGCACTCAACAATCATGAAGGGATTATAAGCAAACTGCTCTCTGCTGGCGTCAATATCGATGAATTAATTGACGGCTCTACAATGCTCCATAGAGCAGCACAATATGGTCATACTATGGTCGTGAATGCGCTCGTTAAAGGTAATGCCAATGTAAATGTCAAAGCAAGCGATGGTTCAACGCCATTACATAGAGCTATTCGTTATGGCCATAAAGCTATTGTAGAGCAACTCCTCGGGGCCGGTGCCGATGTTAATATATGCAACAATGATCAAGAAACTCCATTGCATCTTGCTGTTAATTTACGAAAAAGCAAGATCGTTTCATCGTTGCTCAGATCACCTTCAATAGACGTTAATGCTAGCGGTGAAAGCGGATCGACCCCACTAGATGTTGCTTTAAAAAAAGACTTTATTAAAACAAATATTGTTCAAGAGCTGCTTGTTCACGGATCCACACTCCATATAACAAGTCAAACAAGAGTACTGTTACACAAAATATTTGAAACTGATGACATTGCGTTCTTTACCATCCAGAACGATCTGTTTCAACTACAAAAAGTGGCCACCAAGCATAGTGACAAACAAATCATTAAACATGCACTACTACTTGCAATAGGACAAGGAAATCTTGAAATAGTTAAATATCTCATTTCATTACTCAAAGATGATGATCTTATTGATGTATTAACACGCCACGTTTCTTTGTTACTGAGAAGGCCCTTCACAAATGCTCAGAAAAACATATATCTTAAATGCCAAAGTATCATTGCCCATTATGCAGAAGAACAAAAAAGCTGCACGATCTGCTGTGAAAAGTATAGTGAAACACCCGATCTCAAAGTAACAATCCTTTCCTGCGCCCATAGATTTCATGACAAATGTGTTGATACTTGGTTTAAAATCCAAGATAAACCTCTATGCCCCGATTGCCGAACTCCTGTAGCTGATATGGTTGCTGTGCTTGATAAGCAATTAATGGCTTGTGCCATGGATGGAAAACTTGAGGAGGCTGAAACATTGTTAAAAAAGGGTGCCAATTGCCATTATGACTATGATGGAATTACTCCTTTCATGATGGCGGTCTTTAAAGGTCGTGCCGATATGGTTCGACTGTTCTTATATTATACGTCAATCAACTCCATCAAGGAACTGCAAAAGTGTTTAGGGTTATCAATTAAATATAAGCATCCTGATGTAGCAATGCTCTTGCTAGAAGCAGGGGCTCACATTGAAAAGGAATATAAAGAAGTACTTGCGTTTCTGGATCCAATCATTTATGCAGCCATTATAGGCGATGTAGGATCTATGGAATTGTTAATCACAAGCGTGAAAGACCCTCTACTCATAAAAAGAGCATTGCTCTTTGCTATTGCGCAAGGCCACGTAGAAGTTGTAAAATGTATGACAACTCATCTTGCTCAAAAAGAAAGAAATTTCCTGGTAAATGAAGCCTTATCACATGCTAAGATACTCTATCAGCGATGCAGACCTCATGATCCAAGATATGCATGTTACACAGAAATTATTGAACTGCTTGAAACAATTCAATATCCCGCGCGCTTGCACATTTTATCATCTTCCGTATTTCACCCAGTATCAGAATTCACTATAAAAAAATAAGGATCAAAATGAAGTTCTATTATTTTTGGCTTACATTGCTGACTGCATCATTGGCATTAGAAGGCATGCAAACAGAAGATAAACCGAACACTCAAAAAACGGCTTTACATGATGCAGCAGATAAAGAAGACCTTGAACAAGTAAAAGTCCTGTTAACAAATGGCGCCAATGTTAATGCACAAGATGAAAGTTTGATGACTCCACTCCATTATGCCGCTGGACGTGTACACCTTGAAATAATTGATCTTCTGATAAACAGAAACGGCATTGATCTTGAAAAAAAAGACATCCATGGGAGAACCCCTCTTCATGTGGCTGCTCAATTTGGTAGCATTCCAGCTGTGCAAGCATTAATTAAAGTTTTCAATATTAATGCAAAAGACAAATATAATCGGACACCACTGCATCTTGCTATACATGGAGAGAACCTACCAATTGTAGAAATTTTATTAAATCATAAAACAGACATAAATTCCTCAGACATTGAGAACACAACTCCATTACATTTGGCAGTAAATCGCGGTAATAAAGCCATTGTGAAATTGCTTCTTGACCATGGTGCCAATCTCAATGCTCAAGATAACTTTAAAGAAAAACCCTTGTCATATGCGATCATGCAGGGTAATACTCCCATTGCAAAACTTCTGATATCTTATGAAATGGATGTAAATTATCAAAATACAAAAGGAAAGACGCCCTTACACAGCGCTGCTGCCAAAGGATTTGAGCCGATAGTCAAAGCTCTTCTTGATAAAAAAGCAAACGTTGACACCGTTGATGATAATGGATGGACACCACTTCATTATGCTTTGATTCATGGACATAAAGAAATTTTCTTATCTCTTTTAGCTCGGTATCCTCGAAAAATTAATGACCCGATTTTTCACGAATCAAAAATCGGCAAAGGAACGAGATTTTTACATTTTGCTGCAGCTGAAGGATCTTTGCTTGCAACCAATCTATTGCTTAGTCTACCAGATAGTAACATCAATTGTACCGATGACAAAAATAATACCTCCTTACATTATGCAGCAGAATATGGACATGAAGAAACCATTGAAGCTTTGCTCGCTCAGGGTGCCCTCAACAACCTTCCTAATAAAAAAGGGATGACGCCACTCTACCTTTCGTTCCTCAATGATCATGATAAGGCAGCTCAACTTCTCTTAAAAGCCGGCGTCAATAGTAATGAACTGATTAACGGCAAAACAATGCTTCACCTGGCCACACAGTATGGACATCAACATGTAGTGAAAAAGTTGCTGGCTTCAGGAGCAAGCGCAAAAATCGCCCTGGCAGATGGAACTACTCCCCTACAGATTGCCACAAAAAATGGTCATGAATCTTTGGGACATATTTTGCTACCAGTGAATGATATCGCCACACTAAATTCTCCACAAATGTCGCCACTCAATTGGGCGGCTCAAAATGAAAAGGCGGTTAACACACGTTTTGACCATGCGCCAACCACTAACGTAGCAAAAAATCCCCTTGCTCATGACCCTGCTCTAAAAAAAATACTTGATCCTCAAAAGGATACGGGCTCGTCCTTGAACAATCCAGAGCAACTACCACAACGTGAGGTAAAACAGCCACTCAAAACCTTACCGGTACTATCGCCTAAGACGAAGTCGAGAGAAGTCAAACCGCAGCCAAATCTTGAAAAGGCATATGATTCAGTATTTTTTGAAGCAATTCGAGAAGGAAATCTTGATCAAATCAAGTACCTTTTAGCTGAGGGCGCAAATATCAATGCTCAAAATGAAAAGGGACAGACAGCGCTCCATGAAGTGATCGAATTCGGTGATCATCACCTTGCTACTTGTCTCTGTACCTATCATGCGCTTAATCCCAACCTACCAAGCAAACCGAATTATTTGACACCCTTACATATAGCGACTATGCACCCTTCTTCACATTTGAGCAATCTTTTTGTAGAAATGCTTTCAAATCTGCCTACTGTCGATGTAAATGTGCGCAATCGCGAGGGCAAAACACCATTAGACTTAGCATATAATAACAAGCGCAACCATCTGATTCCCCTCTTACTGCATCACGGTGCGCAACTTGGCCGTTTTGATTTAGAGATGAGAAAGACCATCGAAGAATTATTCCAAGATCATCCCCTCCTTTTAGCCGTTTTTCTGGGCAAAATTGACCATATCGACAAGCTTGCGCGAGAAGTTAGCGAAACCACGTTCAAAGAAGCAATGCTTCTGGCAATTTCCCAGGGGAAGTATAAAGAAATTATTACTAAGTTGATGATATTATCAAATACATTTATTGGCAGCGAACTCTTACATGAAAGTTTCATTGATCATGCGCATTTAATGGTCGCAAGATGCCGTGATGAAAAAATGTTAAAATCCTATCAATTTATTCTCGTTCTTTTGCGTAAGAATTTCGTTAATGATGAAAAATTAAAATCACCACCCTCTTCTTCCACGCAACCGCCTGTACAAAACACTAAAACAGAAACACAATCATCGCAAGATAGTCGTTCGCCGATAAAAAAAGAGTATATGCAATGCAAAATTTGTTATAGTTCCCTTGATGATGCAACAACAACGTTAGATTGTAAGCATATATTTCATGAGAAATGCATTGCAAAATGGAAATCAAAGGAAACTGGATGTCCCGTATGCCAATCGGCAGAAACTGCTACTGCATTCGTCCAAAGTAATCTTCCCGTGCCTTCAGCAGCACTCCCTCGAATTGTTCCGGTAACCCCATTGACCGGTGATGTAAATCTGTTCCTCTTACAGGCTGCACGTCGTGGTGATATTGAACATGTTATCCAGGCATTGCAAAATAGAGCCAATATTGACACTGATGATATGGCTGGCAGAACACCGTTACATTTTGCCACGACGGCTGACAATCCGGCACTGGTTAACTTATTGCTCAATAATGGTGCAGACAGCAACAAAGCTGACAAACAAGGACGCAAGCCCATTCATCACGCAGCATTACAAGGCAATTGTGATATCTTACGTTTGCTTATCAGTCAAGGCGCTTCACCAAACAGCCGTGATGAGGGAAATAAAACGCCATTACATTATGCTGCGATGGAAGATCAGTGCGGTACGATTGAATACCTCTTATCTGAAGGTGCAAACGTTAACGCACTCGATAACGAGAGAAGAACCCCCTTGTCTTATGCCTTACAGAATAACAATTCCTTTACGGCATTAGTATTGCTCAATTATGGGGCTGTTTTTAACGATAATGATAAGAAATTGCTGAAGAGTCTTTTAACCGCTGCTCATTGGTTAATTATACAAGGTGATGTTCGTGAATTTATACAATATTGCAATAAAAAGCGAGAAGAAATACCTTGGCTTCAGCCATTTTCCCAAAAAGAATTGGAGCGAGTACTTTTGCTCGCTCTCGGTCAACGCCGCGTATCAATCGTAAAATTTCTTTTGGATCATTTTGAAATTTCCACCGATCAAGCATTACTTGTTATTGCAGTTCTTTTAAAAAAAGAGGAACAATCATTTTCTGATATGGCTGCATACAGGGAGCTAAAGAGCCTTTTAGATCGCTCACCATCACAGATACAAAATGTTCCTCATTTTCTCCATTACGAGGTAACCTCGTGGTTTAATCGATTACCAAAAGAACTGCTACCGTTCATTGTCTCCTATTTTTTAACGAGAAAGGTTTAGTATGCAATTCATTATAAAACAATACATTATTATTTTGACTGCTGCAGCACTATCAACATCGTTATGGAGTATGGAAAAAGAAAACAACAAAACTCCCCCTTTCCCCACACCCCCGCTTTCTGAAGCAGCGGCACGAAATGATAAAGACCAGGTGCAAAAACTCTTGAAATCTGGTGCTGAGGTAAATAAGCAGGACCATCATAAAAAAACTGCTCTTCAGTGTGCTGTTGAAAATGGTTTTTTAGAAATCGTTGAATTGCTCATTTCTGCAAATGCCAATCCTAACATACGTGACGTTTCAGGGTACACCCCCCTCCATCTGGCGGCCCAAAAGGGAGACAAATCCATCGTTGCCCTCTTGCTAAACGCAAAGGATATCGATATCAATATCCCCGATACCTTCAACCAATTAACACCTCTCTGTTTGGCGGTACGAAAAGGTCATCTGGAAATTGTAGAACCTCTATTACAAAGATTGGAGATAGATGTTAATCGACCATCAGAACCTCAATTATGCCCCTTATATTCTCACCTTACTCACAGTCCACTGCATAGTGCAGTAATAGCTGCATTTGATGAAAATGTTCAAAAAGAAAATGGTTATGCAATAATCAAACTCTTGCTTAATCATAAGGATATTAGTCCAAACAATAAAGACAAAGATGATTTGACGCCACTTCATCTTGCCATTGAAAGAGCCGTATCCGTTCAAGATGGTTTAATTAGAAAACATTCGACGATTGAAATAGGCCGTATAGTCGAAATATTATTACAATCCCCCCAGGTTGACTGTAACGCGAAACGGTATCACGGCATTACCCCATTGCATAGGGCAATTGATCTTCGTCAAGAGGGTATCGTAAAATTATTGCTTGAGCGAAAAGATATTATTATTGAACTCCAAGATGATGAAGGAAGAACACCATTACACCTGGCTGCGCAACGGGGCGATGTCGGTATTGTTCAAGCGTTAATTAAAGCAGGGGCTGACAAATATAAATTAACTAAAAAACATATCACACCGTTGCATCTTGCTATCATGGGAGGCCATGAAAAAGTCGCGGAGTCATTAGTAACAACTTCCTCAATCGATCAAACGCTAGTTCATGAGGCTCGAATCTATAAAGCTGCAACACTGGGTGATAATGCAACTATGGAATCATTGCTCAGTAGTGATATTCACAGGTGTGACCTAAAGAGGCCATTCCAGATTGCTCTGGCGAATGGACATGTTAAAATAGCAAATCTGTTGCTCGAGCGCGCACAAGTAAATGTTAATGAACCTGTCTCTTGCCTCGGGCCTGTTGAAAAAGGGATAACCTGGCTACACCATGCGGCTGCGATAGAGGATATGAATGTTATTACCATGTTGCTTAAAATTCCTGGTATTAATCTCAACGTTAAGGACGCTGATAGATGGACACCGCTGCACTTCGCTGCGCAAGAGGGACATTGTAAGGCAGTTCAAGCACTTCTTGCTAAAGGTGCAGATAAACATGCTCGAGATAAAAAGGAAATGACACCTTTATATATTGCGGCTCTCAACAACCATGAAAATGTCGCTAGCCTTTTGATTGATGACCAAGCAATTAATGGCCCAATCGACAACAAACTCAAAACCCTTCTTCATCTTGCTTCTTATCGCAATCACATCAATGTGGCTCGCTTACTCCTACGCCGTGGCGCAAAGGTTTATGCACAGACAAGCGATGGATTAACCCCCCTTCATCTTGCGGCAAGCGAAGGACATGAGCAAATAGTTCAAGAATTATTACAAGCGGATAAGAAAGGTATCGATACCGCCGATTATAAAGGTATGACTCCTTTGCATTTAGCGGTTCAATATAAGCATCCAATCATCGTCGAATCGCTGGTAAAAGCTGGTGCTAACATGCTGACCCGCACAACTCATTTGGAAACACCGTTAGACTTACTTTCAAGCTTGATAAAACGTGAAGGTCTCACTGATGCATTACAAAACATAAAAAGATTGCTCAAGCTCAAGCGCGAAAATATTAGCCAGTCTTATAGCAAAATTATCCCCCAGAAGAGTAAAATAGAAAAAAATGCCTTATGGACTCTTCATGAAGCAGCTTCAGCAGGAGATCTGAGCAGAGTTAAAGAATTGTTACATAAGGGTTATGATGTCAATGATTTAGATGAAAAAGGATACACCCCATTACGTTGTGCCATTAACGCGGGTAATGACACAATGATAAAATTCTTGCTTAATCATCCCAATATTGATGTCAATCTCCCAAGTAGTAAGGACGGTTGGACACCATTGCACTGCGCAGTAGAGAAAGGACATATTGCCCTTGTAAACTTTTTACTGGAACTACACGTAAATATCAATGCTGTTGACGTTAATGGATTTACCCCATTGCACCTGACAATTCTTTATAAACGGGTAGAAATTGCCCAACTGCTTCTTAAGGCTCAGGCAGATGTCACTATTACCGGTAAGAACGGAGAAACCCCTTTAGATCAAGCATTGGAATTTGATCTTCCGGTTTCACTTATTCACCATTTGATTTTACGGGGAAGCCACATCAGCAAAAAAAACAGAAAGATTTTGCGCGAAAGATTTGCCAACGACCCAGCAACTATACTCAATTCATCCAACAAGCCTGCTCAAGCATATCAATCTCATCCATCAACTAATCAACAAAGACCAAGCACCCTAGCAAGCCAATTGCCCTCTCCACAGTCATTACCAGCGCAATCGATTTCTTATGCACTTGATAATGAATTATTAGAAATGGTTCAGGTAGAAAATAGTGAAAAAATCAAACAGTTACTAGCTCAAGGGGCAAATATTAATGCCCAAGATATGAATGGCCTGACACCAATCCATATCGCTGTTCTGAACGGAAACTTTCCGCTCGTAAAGTTATTGTGCTCTTATCCTGCTCTTGATGTAAACATCCCCGAAAAACGACATCGGGCGACTCCCTTGCATTTTGCCATCCAGCGAGGTTCTCGTCCAATGATTAACGAGCTGTTACAGTCTGCAACAATTGATGTCAACAGGGAAAGTGAATTGGGTACGGCCCTCAGGTTAGCGCATGAAAAGGGATATTATGATATACTTCCTCTTTTGCTTACACATGGAGCACAATTTAATAGACGCGACAGCACATTAGTTGACAGTATAAGGCTTACACTTGGCACCTATCCGTTATTGCTTGCAACAGTATTTGGCCAACCCGAGGGTGTCGATCTGTTTAAAGATTGTAATGAAGAATTATGTGAAGAAACAATGTTGCTCGCTATTGCTCAGGAACAACTAGAGGTTATTGAGCTTTTGATGGTGCTATCAGATACTTTTATCGGAAAAGAACTTTTGCATGAAATGTTTATTCAACATGCGCAGTTAATGATGCAAAGATACGCCAATCGTAAAAACAACTATCGGTATATTTTTGATTTTTTATCACGCAATCTGGTGATCGAAGAAAAGAAACATAATAGTTTGGTCATTCCGTCACCTGCAATAACTGCTCTCTGCTTGAATGACCTCTGGCGTAACGGAAAAAAAGTATGGTTCGATTGTCTTGACAGAGATTTAATTACAGAATTGAAGCAGTTCATCTTAAATGCTCAACATCGTTAACTTTAAAACAAAAGGGAACACAGAAAAGGTAAATTATGATGTTTTATTATGCGGTTTTGGTTGCCATACTATCATTCATGCCCTTGAACGTCATTTGCATGGAATTACCTTGCTATTCGTTGCATGATGCAGTTGAGCAAGGAAACGTTGAAAAAATAAAGGTGTTATTAGCAGAAAAGGTTGACATCAACGCGCAAAACCCGCAGAATGGCCAAACACCAATTCATGTCGCTATCAGACAACAAAATTTGACCGTTGTGGAATTGCTCTGCTCATATCCAACCATTGATTTAAACATTCGTGAATCATCATATCAAGCAACCCCATTACATTTTGCAATCTTTAAAAAAGCGCCGCAATCCATAATTAAGGTACTGCTTGAACATCCTCAGGTTGACCTTACAGCACGTGAAGGTTTTGGAAAAACACCACTTGATCTTGCCTGTCAGGAAGGTCAGTATGACGTCATAAGACTATTATTACGCTATGGAGCTACATTCAACAAATATAAGCAAGAAATGATGGAGCCAATACGATTAGCCTTAAAAGAACACCCTATTCTTTTAGCAGCTACGATTGGAAAATCTCAATAATTTTGAGCAATTGATAAGTGAATACTGCGATGACTTGCTTGAAGAAGCAATGTTGCTTGCTATCGGTCAAGAACAATTGTCTGTTATTGAGAAATTAATGATAGCTTCGATTACCGCCAAGAATAAAGAAGGATTATATGAAAAGTTTATTAAACACGCATTACTGATGGTCGCACGATTTGATACCCACTTCCGAGTAAAAATAAACAACTATATTTTTGAGTTTTTATTTCATAATTTAATCGAAGAAAAACCATTCAAAGGAGCCGCATCTCC
The DNA here is from genome assembly GCA_963699715.1 of uncultured bacterium. Taxonomy (GTDB): domain Bacteria; phylum Babelota; class Babeliae; order Babelales; family Babelaceae; genus CAVOUX01. The sequence goes on along the minus strand of CAVOUX010000004.1, from coordinate 5,355 downwards.
TTTGAATGAAAAAAGATCCAGTGAGGCGAATACAGGAGGAGAAATAGTTCAGAAAACAAAAGCGGAGTATTGCCCTCCCCGAAACATATTACGGTGGCACCTCGTCAAAATGTATTGCACCATGCCGCAGCGATCGGAAACCTCTCCTTAGTCAAAGAACTGATTGACCAGGCCCTCGATATTAATTCGCGCGATCGTGATGGTCATCAACCCCTTCATTATGCTGTCATGGGAAATCATATCGACATGGTGGAATATCTGTTATCCAATGACGCTCAGGTCAACAGCGCTGACAACGAAGGAAAGACACCCTTGTCATATGCATTGCGACACGCGGGATCGACTGGTCTTATTCCGCTCATCTCCTGATAAAAAACCGATTGTTTTACAACTTCTCACCTATGGCGCCCATTATACTGACTTAGAATCAAGCACATTAAAGGAAATTCTTGGTCGATTTGCATCATCAATTATATTTAACGACATCCATGACGTTATTCAATTATTTTATCGCAAGACATCAAAAATTAACTGATTTGGAAAAAATCACGTTAGAACAGTTGCAAAACTATTTTCTTTTAGCGATTGGGCAAAAGCGGGCTGAGATTTCACGCTTTTTTCTTACCCATTTTGCTATGCCTGTGGATAAATCCTTAGAGCTTATTGCAAGAATCACAAAGTATCTTGAGCCGACGCACACGGATATGTTTTTATATCAGGGAATAATTAATCTTTTACCCCCATTCAACCACAAAACGAATAAACTTTCTTTCATGTCACGAATGCCTCCTGACCGTATTGATTTGTTCATTAAAATTGCCGCTTTTATTGCCAACAAACCGTTCAACGTTTATGTGAATCCTCATCAAAAGGCACGTAAAAATTCTGGACCGCACAATCAAGTGCAATTCAGTCCTGAACCAAAACAAAAGTTTTCAATAACTCGCTTGCATAAAGCAGCAGCTATAGGAAATAATGCGGTGGTTACTCAACTGCTAAAAGATGGTGAAGAAATTAATGCGCAAGATTCAAATAACCAAACGCCCCTTCATTATGCCGCTAGAAATGGTCACGTGACGGTAGTTAAAACGTTATGCAAAGTTCCTGGAATTTGTATTGATGCCCAGGACAAATCTTCAGAAACCCCCTTACATAAAGCAACAAAAAGAGCGAACTTAGTGGTTATCAAAGTACTCTTAGAAGCAAATGCAGATTCTCATATCGCAAATGTACATGGTAACCTTGCAATTGACCTCGTACCCGAAGAGAATTTTAGCGAAGTTTCTTCAATTTTTAAATATCATATATCGTCTCTGAGGACATAACCGGAAAAAGACTCCCTTTGTCCCACTCGGTAGATTTTTCAATATTTTTATCACCTCTTTATGCCTGGTACTACCAAGGTATAATGGGGATTCCCCATCCAACTTAACCCCGCTTCGAGCATAGAAGGTAGCAATATCTAATGGGGATCGTCCATCATCTAACCGACTATTGGCGTTAATTCCAGGGGTATTGAGCAAAGCTTTTACAATTTCCACCACCATTATATAACCCACGGCACAATGTAAAGGTGTCCACCCACCATTTGCCTGAGCATTAACATTAATTCTTGGATCACTGAGTAATATTTTCACCATATTCTCATGACCACGTTCAATAACTACGTGTAAGGACGTGAATCCATGTTTGTTTTTTGCATTAACATTAATTCCCGGTGCCTCAAGTAAGACTTTCAACACATGCTCTTGACCGTTCTCAGCAGCAACATGGAGAGAGTTCTGCCATTCTTATCTCGAGCATTGACCTGCAGTCTCGGAGCGTTTATTAAAATTTTAACAACATCGACATTGCCTCGTTGCGCTGCCAGATGTAAAGCAGTCATGCCCGATTCATCTGGTGCTGTAGTATCAGCTCCCAAATGGATCAATTCTTTAATTCGAGCAACATTTGATTGCCAGGCCTTTTGCCTCAGTTCCGCATTAAGATGAGAAGCAGGTTTTGCATTTCGTAGCAAATAATTTTCAATAAGAGACATGATCTTAGCATGATGAAACCGACGTGCAACCATTAATGGAGTCTGGCCATCTTCGTCTTGAATAGCTACGCTTATACCACTATGCCCAAGAAGTGCTTTTACGACAGCTTCATGGCCATTATGAACAGCGATGTGCAGTGCTGTCATTCCATATCTGGTTGGCATGTTGATATTAATTTTTTGCGCCGCGAGCAACATTTTTGTAACAACATCATCGCCGTTGTAAGCGGCAAAATGTAAGGGTCTCGCCTTATATAAATTTGGTATATTAACGTCAATGCCAGGTACTGAAAGTAAAAAATTAACAAGTGCAGCATGGCATCCTCCAACAGCACAGTGCAAAGGAGCCCTTCTTTCTTTATCGAGAAGATTGACATCTGTTCCCAATTTCAAAAAGGATTTCACCCTGTCCACATTTCCTTGAACAGCAGCTTCATGAATCGAGCTATTGAGAAGAAACTTATCTTCTGGTTCCATACTAAGTACTGGTGTTACCCATAAAAGCACAAGGAATATAATTTTATACATTGGCACACCTCTTTCTCTTACAAATTTTCCCGACGCCAACAACACCTCCGGCACGCTCATGCCCACAAGCAATCACTCCAATAATAATTTTAATGATCTGTCTCTTTAATACAATCATTTGCGTGTAATTAAATCTGTTAGTTTTTTAAAGATTGATTCACCAGCATCAATCTTTTATACTGTAACGAATTGAGTTTTTGTTATGAGGTAAACGAACTGCGAGAAAAGTGATTAAGGGGAAGCATTAAGATGTCCTCCCTTAGGTTATTAGGTTGTTAACAAAGCATTTAAAAAAAAGACAGATTGCCATGCATCATAAATTATCGATTTTTTTATCTCTTATTTGGATTGGCATTCTAACAGGAATGGAGCGATTGGATGTCATCGATGAAGGAATAAGCTGGGCAGGATTTGCATTGCACAATGAACTTCGTTATGAAACAGATGATAATCTTCCGGAAAAAAGCAGTTGGACAGAGATGCATTTTGCCGCTCAAAATGGTGATGAAGAGCGTTTAAAAAAACAGATTGATAGTGACTGCGATGTTAATAGTGCCGATGGACGAGGATGGACACCCTTGCATATTGCCGTTAAAAACAATCATGAAAACGTGGTAAAAAGATTAATTACCGCACCCACTGTTACTATAAATTGTTGCACCAGTAAAGGCAAAACACCTTTGCACATTGCCTGTCAGCAAGGAAACCAGGCGATGGTGAAACTCATACTCACTGCACAAGAAGTTGATGCAGCCTTGTCGGATGAAGATGGTAACACTCCTTTGCACTGCGCAGCCATCAATGGACATGGAGAAACCATCCAACTACTCATTACATCAAAGAAAAGCAAAATCAATGGCAAAAATAACAAACAAATGACGCCTTTGCATCTTGCAGTCAAATATGGTCATAAAGATGTGGTGCGTTTTCTGTTAAGCATGCCCTCATTAGTTGATCATAATGCAGTTACAAAAAAAGGATGGACACCGCTCGATGTAGCATTAAAAAAACCCCTTCCATCAATTATTCAAGGTTTATTACTTTCTGGATCTAAATTTTCATTTAATCAAAACAAAGGAATGATGCACAATTTTGCGGGCACAATCGGAACGAATAACTACGCCGCAAGTATACTGCAAAAAATATTTAACGATGAACCATTAGTCTTAGCTGCACTCTTCAATAATGTGAAGCAATTAAAGAATCAAGCAAAAAACACAACCGACAAGCTCGCAATCAGACGTGCATTATTTTATGCAATCGGGCAGGGTAATATCGAAGCATCATTGCATCTTGTTTCATGTCTTAATAATTCACAGCTACACGACATACTTCAGCATCTTATCCTCTTATTAAAAAAGGGATTACCCCACCAAGAGCGCACTTTCTATAGCACAATAGTTCAGCACATAAATAAACAAAAGGAGGGTCACTGCGTCGCTCTTAATGACGCGGTTAAACAGGGGAAACTCGAGGAACTCAAAACGCTTCTGCTGGATGCCAGTGATCGCAACTCAAAAGAACTTTTCTCATTGTTAGAGCTTGCTATAACATGCGCTCAACCACGCTGTTTCGAGTGCTTTTGACCTTTATAGAATATAATTCAATTACCAAGCTACAACCGTGTTTAACCTTGGTTGCAAATAAAATATTAGAAACCCATAAAAAAGACGATCGCAATTTCGACAGATATTGCCACATTATGCTTCTGCTTATCGAATCGGGCATCATTTTAGATCCAGCAATCCACGTGCAGTTAAAAGCTCTTGAGATAATTTTTGAACATCAAGCTTGTATGGTCTCGATCATTACCGGTTCATCTGACAACTCCATCTTAGAAGAATTAAAAATCCGGTTGCAGGTTGCGATCTCGCTACGTTTAAAACAGCCTTGCGGTATGCCATCGCACAAGGGCATGAAAAAATAGTTGAAAATGCTGCTGCATGAATGCAGAGCAAGAGATGCCCATTTTGTTACTGACGAATTTATAGCGCTTGCACGTTCTCTTTTTCAACGCACCAGTAATTATCGCGCGCAATCAAGGTAAAAAAGGGAACTGACTGTCGAAGCCTTAATGGATGCAAAGAGAGAATTAGAATATATGAAACATTACCAAAAAATTATTGAAATGTTACAACTCACCGCAGGAGGGGTGGAAAATCCAATCGAGGATTTTGTATGGGTGCTTCCCCTGGCGATCAAAAAAAATAGCAGGGAATCTTGGCTATGAAATTTATAAATCTCTCTTTGTTTGCAAGTTTAATTTTCATAACAACTGCCTCAATCAGTATGGAGCAAAGAAGATATCCAACAGGACTTAAAATTTATTCTTGAAGCGAAGGATGATTCATCAGAAACTCAGGTAAGTGAAGTTGACAAAAAATTTATAGAAGCAGTAAAAAAGAGTGATTTCAAAAAGGTAAAAGAGGCGGTGGATGAGGGCGCAAATATTCATGCACCCATCGGTTGGACAACAGCGCTCCATGTAGCGGCAAAAAAAGGGGATTGTGATGGCGCAGTTTGCAATACCTGTGGTCTCGTTGCCATCGATAAGGGACGTAAGATTGAATCATGGTGAAACGATCAAAGAGTAATGTTTATCAAAGATTTACTCAGTGTGGTTAACAAATATTTTTGGATGAAAAGTGTGGAAAGATCTTTATGTGTATACTATTTTTTATTCTTTTATGGGAAACGATGGCAGCTGGTATGGAAAAAGAAGAAAGATCTTCCACCAACCCGTATGCTCTTCATAGAGCAGCTGCTTATGGAAATGTATTACTGGTGAG
>CAVOUX010000003.1:0-43916 GCA_963699715.1 uncultured bacterium | reverse complement strand
AACACCTATGCAGGTACCCACAGCATCAATATTTTTATCGTTAGAAACAACAATAATCTTGGATTTATAACCCGGTATTCGGACAACCTTTTTAACTTCGACAATTTTCTCAAACACCTCAGGAATCTCAAGTTCAAATAATTTAATAACAAATTCAGATGAACTCCGGTCAAGAATAAGTTGATTTTCATTGCGCGGCTCTCTTAAAACTTCTTTAAGCAATGCTTTAATATTATGACCAACCGGACATTTTTCACCTGGAATCATAAGCGACTTTGGCAAAAAGGCCAGCGCTTCATTCAGCTTGACAGTGACACCACTGTATTCGGCCTTATGCACAACACCATTCACCACAGTACCAACCTTGTCCTTAAACTGCTCATAGATAGACGCGGCCTCGATGTCTCGAATTCGCTGGGATATAATCTGCTTGGCCTTGAGAATTTCTATTCGTCCTATCGGACCCTCAAAAGGAACCTCAACAATATCTCCCAAAGCAACATCTTCCTGAATTGATCGAGCTTTTCTAAGATTTAGTTGGGTTAACTCGTCATCCACGTGTTGAACAACCGTTTTTTTTATGTTAACGACAAGATCGTCATTTTTTTTATTATAAACGACGTTAAATTGCGCTTCGGGATACTTTTTTACGTAAGCACTTAAAATGCCTTCGCAAACTATATCACTCAAAACAGCGCGATCAAGTCCCTTCTCTTCAACAAGCTCTTCAATAACCTGCGATAATTTCACAGTTTTCCTCACGTTAAAACAATATGGCAGTAGACTACAGCTTATCAAAACACAAAAAAAAGAAAAGCCATCTCTCTTCCCTCGTGGGTTTTGTGGTAACCCATCTGCCTACTACTCTTATTTACTCTTAATATTATATTTATATAGAGAGTAGTAGTGCCGACGACTTTGGTGGATAACTTTGACAAAATGTTTTGAATAACTCTTGGTGAACGGCATGTCAAGTCAAAATCTCAATGTGGATAAGTGGTGGATAAGTGGTGGATAACTTTTTAACAAAAGTCCTTTGGGGCTATCAATTCGCATGATTCGTAGGGGTGGTTGTCGATGAGGCCTTGTGTCTGCTTGTTTGAAACAATTTGAAGACAGGGGTGGGTTGAGTTATCCACCACTTATCCACCACTTATCCACCACTTATCCACCATCCCTAATGCCATTAAAAAAATACTCATGAGTTCATGGCCAAGCGCGCAGCTTCCTTGAGGTCGTGCTTAAAGTCATTTTCTGCTGCTGGATTGCGCAAAACATAGGCTGGGTGAAAGGTTGGTATAAGAATCATTCCCTCAAAGTCCAGGCGCTTACCTCTTATTTTTGTCATAGAAAAGGGTTCATTGATAAGAGACTCAAGGGCAGATGAGCCAAGGGTGCAAATTACCCTGGGTCTGATTATTTTTAATTCTTGCATAAGAAGAGGTTTAAAGAAGGCGACCTCATCGGGCAAGGGCTTGCGGTTGTTTGGGGGGCGGCATTTTACGATATTAGTTATATAGACTTCTGAGCGATCGAGACCTACCATCTTGAGCGATTTGGTTAGAAGTTGGCCTGACCTGCCGACGAAGGGGCGACCCATCGCATCCTCATCTCTGCCTGGCGCTTCACCAATAAAAACAAGTTTTGCATCGGGATTTCCTTCCCCAAAAACTAATCTTGTGCATCCCATGCTTTTGACGGGGCACGTTTTGATTTGTGTGTAGGGTGTATAGAGCTGTGCGAGAAGATTCTCTTTGAAGTTTTTTATGTCCATGAGTATTCCTCATTGTTTTTAGGATAACGCTTCTCTTCGTTTTTCATGTGAATCCCTCTTTTTTGAGTGAAGGTCTATTTCTGCAATCCATGCAAGTGCTAATGCAAGCAAAAAGCTTAGTTGAAAATTTAGAAAAAACAGATGAAATGGGTTAATGCAAAGTACAAAAATGCAAGCGAGGGCAACAGTGTTAAGCGCCAAAACTTGAACTTTGCCAAACAAACAAAATCGCGTAATTCCATAAGAAATAATGGCTCGTGTAAATGATACGCTTGACCATGAAAGAGCGGTGCATATTCCTACTATGCACAAAAGAATTATATTTTTTAAGATGATGCCGAGTGGAATCATTCTCATAACTGCTTGCCAAAGAAGTAACATTATTACAACGTGAAGTCCTGAGCGCGCTAAATAATGTGATATTCCCCACTCGGCAAAGCGTTGCTTTAAAAAATCCATCTCGACGGTCTTTTCGACGGGCGCGCCTAAAAAGAGGGAGGAAAACAAAAAGAAATTGTCAGATTTCATTTTGTTTTTGAGCGAACGAGCGACTGAATCGCGCACTTGAGTAAAAAGGCAATTGATTTTGATGAGTAAGGGTAGGTGAGAAGTTGTTTTTACAATGAACTGTGGCTTACGTATGAATGCGGTGATAAGAATAGAATCTCGCAATTGATAGAAATCATGCATCTCTGACATATAAACATTGTTTAAGAGTAAGACATCGGCCACTTCGGCTCTCAACCGAGTTTTTAGAAAAATCTTTGCTTTTTTGCTTGATGGAAGAATTGTTTTGTCATGTTTTGTTAGGGACGTTAATTGCAAAAGCAAGGATTGCTTATAGGGTCCATGAACATCGTCATTTTTTTCTATAATAATTCCCTCGAGACTCAGTGGCTGATTATTCAAGCCACGCTGCTGTGAGACTTGATTGGTGAGAAGATAGCAACTCCAAAAATTTCCCCATAAAAATGAAATCATGCATAATGACAAAATTACCATTCGAGAAAAGAATTGTCCGTTGGAGCGAGAGGCGTAGGCAAGCAAAAGCGCTGACACTGTGAAAAAAAAGAGGGGAATGAGCGATGACCAGGAAAATGCACTAAAGATTATTCCCATAATCAGCGAGGCTGCCGCCAAGAACAAAGGGGGATAATAAATGTGAATAAATCGTGTTGCCAAGAGGTTTATCAAGTGAATAAAACCAGTCTATTCAAAAATTTTGGCGAGCATTTTTTTCTTCATATGCTTTAAACGATTCCAAAATGTCATTAACGTGTGATTGAACATTGACGTTTTCCATTATCTTTATGATTTTGCCTTGTTCATTAATCAAAAAGGTCTTTCTTTCCGGAAACAGATTATTAATAATACCAGTATAAGCACCATATTTTTTGGCAACTTCCTTGGTGGTATCACTAAGCAGAATAAACGGAAGATGATGTTTCTCTTTGAAAAGCTTGTGGGAAGCGGGCGCGTCGTAGCTTACGCCAAGAACAACAATGTTGTTCTCTTGCAGCTCATGATAGTTGTCGCGGATTTCACAGGCTTGGGTTGTGCAACCTGGCTGATCATATCTTTGGGATAAAAATAGAGAACGATTTTTCTTCCCTGTGAACTCGCTGAGAGATCGCTTTTGGTTTTCTTCATCGCGCACATGAATCGGCTCTTCCATCTATTTTAAGTGAAGCATATCCCTTAGGACCATAAAGTAGACGACAAAAGCTATCAAAAGAATCACGGAACAAGCACTATCATAAGTTCAGCCTCTTAGCGTCACTTGCATGGATCGCCAAATTTTATAAATTTTACCATGTATACGTCGTTGTTGCAATGGCAAATTTTAGATAAGCTCTGCCGTTAGGCTTATTGCTTGTTACAATGTCATTTTAATTTTCTCCACTGTTTTAGAAAATTACGAAAATAGAGAACGGCTGAATAGACGGTCATAAAGAGTGTTGCTACAACCAAAAGCGCTTCAGTGAAGTTCCAAAGAGGTGCCTTTGTGGCAAGATGTTTTGAAGGATTGAGTATGACAAACGAAAGAAAGAGAATCTGAATTACTGTTTTGAGCTTTCCTGCTGTAGAAACAGAAACATTAAATCCATGATGCAGCGCTATTTCTCGAAGACCCATGACAAAAAATTCTCTTCCAATAATAATAATGGCCCAGAAAAAGTAAAGTTTATGGGTATGGACGAGTCGATGAGTGTAGAATAAACTAAAAATTTATCTGCAATGGGATCAAGAAGTTTGCCAAGAGCTGTTTCTTGATGAAAGTGGCGCGCCAGATAGCCATCCAGGAAATCAGTCACACTAAATCCCAGAAAAATGATCGCTAATACGAAATTAATTTCCAATCGATTAACGGGAAGAAAGGTAATTAAAAGAAGCGGCATAATCAACGGATAGAATTAATCGACTAAGAGTCAAGATGGTTGGGAAATTAACGACGAATGTTTCAATCATTGAACTCTTAAACGTTTTTCTTTAGCTAAATATACTGATTATACCTTCTTTTTTTAAGAAAAGCATCACAGGTCACATCGGGCTCGTACAATCTGGATTTTGTGATAATAATTCTATATTCTCTCGTGGCGACAATTGCATCTTCTGTAAGAAGTTTTTTTGTAAAAGTTAAAACCGTATTGCTTGGCCGTAAGGCTTTAAAAACAAAAGCAGTCTCTCCTCCTCGTGCTGTTCTATATTTTTCATTTTGCAAAACAATATCGCTCTCCGGCTGTTGTTTGATTAATCGCCATACGTAGCCACTCGATCCTAAGGGCAATCTGAATTCAAATCTTTTGCATGCCATAATTGTTCTCGTTTTTGATTCATCCATAGCTTTGATGTTGCCAAAGAATATAAGGAGAGCAGCTGCATATTGAATTTTAATGATAAAGAGACCTTTTTATAAGGAATCGGAGGAAGGGTTTTTTCCTCCGATGTAGTTATAGTTTATGCTAAGTATCGTTCCCAACGTATTGGTCGCAAGCTTTCTTTGGCCATAAAGCAGGGATCTTTTAACACAATTAATTTGCGAAGCTTGTTCATACAACTCGTAACTCTTTCAATTGATTTTTTTTGCTTGACATATTCGATTGGATCTTTTTGATGTTTTGAGCTATTTCCTCATCTAACGGATCGAGAGGTTTCTTAAGTTTGCTGTATTTTTGACGATTTTTTTGCTTAGGGGGATAACAGTGTTAAGTTTTTTGCGGATTTCGGGAATATCTCTCAACGCTATATTGAGATCATTGATTTTATCGCTGAATGGCCTGGATTTTGTTCTTATTTTTTTATCTAGAAGGTGAATTTGCGTTTCCAGCTTTTCCTTGGGTTCATCTGAGGATTTACCGTTCTCTTTAATTTTCGTTAAACTATTTATCTCTTTTTGCTCACTTTCAGTTATCTGATTAACTTGCTTTGCAAGTTTTTTAATGCGATTTAATATTTTCTTGGCTTGAGGGTTTTGATTTTGGATAGGAATGCTTCGACACGAAGTTTTGCAATATCTTGGCCAAGTTCCGAACGCCATTATAATTTTCGATTCCTTTGATTTTCTTCTGAAGATTCACAATGTTTTGGGCTAGTTCCCTGTTTCCGTCAACCGAAAGAAGTAGTTTCTTAAGGTGCGAACACGATTAACGCTGAGGCTTCCTTAAGCTCATGAGTTGTTACGGCTTTCGCAAGTATCGTTGTAGTAACGAAAGTTACTGCTACAATGATCTTGTATAACTTCATGGTTGAACCTCCAAACATCAATAATTTAGAACTGCTATATAAAATCGTATCATCACTATATATAAATTTATATTAGAAATTCAATACTTTTATAGTAATTATTTGAAAAATGTAGTAATTTAATGAAATAATGCAATTTTTAGGGAGTGAATATCCCTTCCCCTTGCCGTTTGAGAGGGGTGGGATGGAAGAAGGATTTTTATGAATAAAGTAACCGTGCCTAAAAAAAAATTATCGAATGGATTGACCGTACTTTCATGACCCTAATTCCAAGTTCCTAAGGTTTCGGTCCAGTTATGGTACAACGTGGGTTCGAAGGATGAGGATTCTCATCAAAAGGGGATTGCGCATCTGATCGAGCATATGATTTTTAAAGGTACCAAAACAATGACCTAGTTAGATATTATCTTGATAACGTATATCGTCTGGTTACTGTAATGCGTTCACTTCTCATGACTATACAGCGTATGTCTTCGATTTTCCCGTGACAAAATTGGCACTATGTATTACCGCTTCTGCTGACTGTACGACTGAACGTACTTTCAAAGAACATCTCCTTAACGCCGAACTCAAAGCGGTTATTCAAGAGCTCAAAATGTATAACGACGACTATATTTCAAGTTTGCTTGAGAATATGCTTGGGTCGATCTTTCACGATCATCCTTATCACTATCCCATCATTGGCTATAAAAAGGATCTATGGAGTCTTGACAGAGAGCATTTAATTGAGTTTTATAAGCGGTATTATGTACCCAACAATGCAACGCTCATTGTTGTAGGACCAGCAGATCCCGAAGAAGTATTCCATAAAGCTGAAGAAGCGTTTGGAGCTCTTCAAGCTTCTCCTTTAAAAAAATCAGAACATTATCATTCTCCCGACATAAGCTCGCAATCAGTTAAGATTTATCGTGATGTGCAACAGCCCTTAAGCATGGTTGCATCGACCATCCCGGGATCGAAAGAGAAATTAGATTACTTATTTGATGTAGCCTCATGGATGATAGGCTCAGGAAAAGGTTCAAGGCTTTATCGGCGCATTGTTGAGGAGCTTGAACTAGCTACCCAATTGGAGAGTTTTGTCTATGATCTCATGGAGCACGGTCTTTTTGTTGTTTCTTTTCAGTCGAAAAATGTACAGGATAGTGAAGCAATCATAGCTGCCATTAACGAAGAGCTTTCCTCCCTGGCAATTGATGGTGGTACTCCGGTTGAACTTCAAAGGGCTATTCGAAAGACTGAAATGGATTTTATTTCCCTGAGTGAGGATCAAGAGAGATGTGCTTATTTACTTGGAAAAAGCTATCTTGCTACAGGTGATGAGAATTATTTGTCTCATTACCTTAATCACCCAAAAGGCGAACTTTCCAAGCAATTAAGTGCTTTGATAGGGCGTTACTTAAGGCCTTCTGTTATGCATAGGGGAGATGTTTTGCCCTTGCCTGAAGCAGAAAAACAACATTGGCTAGAAATTCAAGCGCAAAAAGATTTGGAAGATGCACGAGTTCTTGCACGTATTTCTCGTGAAGCTCATGTTGAAAGTGGTTCGCTGGTTCATCAGATTGAGGCGCACGATCAAGAAACGTTTGCATTTCCGTCCCCCTCTGAATTTGTGCTTTCAAATGGATTGAAAGTTATTTATCACCATAATCCAAGGCTTCCAAAGGTTGATGTCTTGCTTGAATTTAAAGCGCGGGGTTATTACGACCCTATTGAAAAGCAAGGGCTGATGACCTTTTTGATGGACGTTATTCAAGAAGGGACTACCACCTATCCTGGCCATCGTTTTAGTGAAGTCCTGAGTCTTATGGCATGTCATTAAGTTCCGCGCCAGGACAAGTATCTTTAACTTTTTTAAGTCATGACATGGATAAAGGGTTTTCGCTTTTAGCCGATCTCCTTGTGAATGCAGAATTTAAGAAAGCTGCCGTAGAAAGAACTCGAGAACAGATATTATCGGATATTAAGGATTTTTGGGGACACGCCGGCACAATTTGTCGGACAATTAGCGCGACAGGCTGTTTATGGATCCCATCCCTATCATAAATCTTATTATGGCTTGCCAGAAACGGTTCAAGCTATTTCACGAGATGAGCTTGTGGATGCTTATCGGGCCTTATAAGTCCCGAAGACGCAACGCTGGTAATCGTTGGAGATCTCTCCCCTTACGATTTGCAGCAGCGTCTTGAAGAATTGCTAGGGTCATGGCAGGGGCAAGCATTGCCCGATCTAGAGTTTCCTGCCTTGCAATCGGTGGCTCAAAAAGAAGTTAATTATCGAATGAATCGTGATCAGGTTGTGTTGGCGTTTGCAGGCCTTTCGGTACGCCGTCGTGACCCGGACTATGACAAGCTTTTGCTTTTTGATCAAGTTTTGACGGGCGGTGTTTTAAACTCCATGAATTCTCGACTGTTTCAAATTCGCGAACGAACAGGGCTCTTTTACACTGTGGGCGGTTCTTTGCTTAATGGCTCACATATGGAACCAGGAATGATTTTTATAAAAACGGTAGTTTCTCCCGAAAAATTGCAAGAGGCTGAAAAGCTTATCGGAAAAGTTTTGGATGATCAGGCACAAGATTTAACAGAGCAGGAACTTTTAGAGGCTAAAAGAGCAGTCACTCATGCCTTGGTCGATAATTTTTCAAACAATAAATCCATAGCCAATAGCTTTATGTTTATGGACAAATTCAAGCTGCCGCGCGACTTTTTTGCAAAACGCGCAGAAACGCTTAATAGCATAACATTGCAAGATGTTCAAGAAGCGATAAAGCGACACGTAGCGACTGACAAATTTGCAAGAATACGGATCGGGCGTTTATAAAAATTGCCCTCATATTGACTTCTGAAGCATTAATTGTGTTAGAACATGATTGAATAGCTGGGAGAAATATATGGTGCAGAGTTTGCCTGATGACCAAGTGTTTTGGTATCTTAACTACAAATCAACCCCTCGTCTACGTGGATCAATTAAGACAGATGTTGTCGTGGTCGGGGGAGGAATGGCGGGAATTTCTGCCGCGCAGAGCTTTCAAAAAAAAGGGCTCAAAGTCGTCTTGCTTGAAAGGGCTTTTTGTGGCTCAGGTGCGTCGGGAAAAAACAGCGGTTTTATTACCCCAGATTCAGAATTATCATTAAGTGATCTTGTTGGTAAGTACGGCAAGGAGCCGTCCAAAAAACTATGGCAATTTGTTGAAAGTGGGGTAAGTATTATTCGCACTGCAATAGCAGATTATTCAATTGACTGTGACTATATTGTGGAAGATACCTTGGTCTTGGCCGATAGCAAGAGAGCCTTTGTCCATGATATCCAAAGCGAACATAACACGCGACTTATGTTTAACTATCCAAGCACCTTGATTAAAAAAGAAAATCTTCACGATGTTGTAGGGTCAAATGCTTATCATGGGGCCTTATGCTATCCGGGTTCATTTGGTATCTGTGCTTTTAAATACTGTCAGGCGATGAAGGTCATTTTGCAAGATTATGGGAATCTAAGAGTTTGAAGAAACGCCGGTAACCGTCTTGCACGAAAAGTGCGTAGAAACTCCCTATGGATCGATTCAAGCTGATCATATTGTTGTGTGTACTGATCGATTTTTGCCTGATTTAGGAAAGTTAACAAGCGAGATCTATCAAGTTCAAACATTTCTCATGATGTCTGCCCCACTCAGTGATGATCAAGTTCGCCAGCTTTTTCCAAACAGGAATCTCATGGTGTGGGACACCGATTTGATTTATCATTATTTTCGTTTGGGACGGGATAATCGCTTGATGCTTGGTGGTGCGACTCTTTGGTCAACCTATGCAAGTAAGGCACATTACCACAATCGACATATGTATACTTTGCTATCCCGTTATTTTACTAGGAAATTTCCACAGCTTTCAATTAACTTTGAATATATGTGGCCAGGTCTTATTGGAGTTACTAAAGATATTATGCCGATTGCCGGACCCGAAAATGCGTCAAGTTCTCTCTATTATGTTTCCGGCGCTGCAGGACTGCCCTGGGCTGCCGCACTTGGTCGTTATGCGGCAGAAAGTATTCTTGACGGAAGAAACGATTTAGATCATTATTTTTCACCGCAAAGAAAGTTTTTTATTGGCAAAGGGCTGCAGTCTGTTTTGGGCAAGAAATTATCATTTGCTCTCTCAAATTTTAGTGTTGTCGGCACACTTTAGCAAGAATTCTGATAAAAATAGGCGTTTGTTTTGGAGTACGTTATAATAAGGGTATTTGAATAATGAGCAATGGATCATGCAGCTTACTGTTTTTGCTAATAACCAGGTTCCTGATTTATCTACTTTTTTGACTGAGAATGTACTATCGACGGATGGCGTTGAGCGTTTTCATGCATTAATCTATGACTACTACGCTCAGCATGGACGGTCATTTGTCTGGCGAAACACGACTAATCCCTACCATATTATGGTATCAGAAGTAATGCTCCAACAGACCCAAACTGAGCGTGTGAAAGAAAAATTTGAACAGTTTGTCAGAGCATTTCCTTCATTTGAGGGATTAGCAAATGCGCGCTTTTCTGATGTCATGTTTCAATGGCAGGGCTTAGGGTATAACCGAAGAGCGCTTGCTTTACATAAAACTGCTCAAACAATTGTTGCAGATTTTGGTGGTGTACTTCCTGCGGATCCCGCAATTCTTGTTACGTTTGGTGGCATAGGAAAAGCGACAGCTGCTTCAATATGCGCATTTGCCTTTAATATGCCCACCATATTTATTGAGACTAATATTCGCACCGTATTTATCCAGATATTTTTCCCTCGGGCAACGGAAGTGCATGATGATGATATTTTGCCCTTGGTAGAAGCAACGCTTGACCGCAATAATCCCCGCACTTGGTATTATGCTTTAATGGATTATGGGGTTGCATTAAAAAAAATATGTGACAATCCGAGTCGAAAGAGTGCGCATCATATAATACAAAGCCGTTTTGAAGGATCAGAAAGACAGATTCGTGGCATGATCCTTAAACTCTTAACTGAGCACAAACGACTATCGTGGAATGAATTAACAATGCATATTCCACGCGAAGAAGCGCGTATAAAAAAAAATCTTGAGTCACTATGCAATGAAGGATTTGTAAAGAGCGAGCATGGTTTTTTTGCATTGACATAAAACGGAAGAGGATTCTTGTGAAAAAAAATAAAAAATCATTCATTTTTGTAGCAGCGATAAGTTGCTTGTTGGCAATTTTACTGATTCATCGGATAAAATCTCGCGCTTGTACGAGCGATAAGTGCGGCTATGACAATAAAGAAAGCGGTTCTTTGGATTCGAAAGTGATAAAAGCAAATGCGCCAACCAAGGAGCTCCTGACCCTCTTAAATGTTCTTGATATAAAACACGATGCAACGCTTAAAAATATTATTGAAGTGACGCAAAAGCTTTTTTTGCGACCTGTTGACAAAGAGCGTTGGGAAGCGGAGGATCTATTTCCTGAAAAAAGGGATGATGTATTTCATGCGGCACAGAAATTGGGAATGATAGAAGAAAGAACTCCTCACATGAAGCATTATACCTATGCTTTTTTGCTGGGTGCGACTGCGCAAACCGTTATCAAAAGAATGGCATATCTCAGTGAGCTTTATAAAAAGGGAGTTCGATTTGATCAGGTCATTATCGTAACTGGTTTTCGTATGCTTGCCGAAGATGAGCGCAATCAACTGAGCGGTTTGTTATCTCAGGCTTCAAAAAAGCCAATGACCGAAGCAGACATGATGTGCTCTCTGTACGCTGCCATGCCGCTACCCTCGGGCATGGAAAAACTTCCGATAATTTTTGTTAATGCAAAACAAAAGGAGGGTGCCAAACGTGCGACAACCTCTGACACCATTGATGCATGGGTTAGTAGTGCGCCCTTGCCTGGTACAATTCTTGCAATATCATCGCAACCTTTTGTTGACTATCAACATGCTGTTTTAAAAACTGCATTACCCTCTGAGTTTGTTGTAGAAACAGTGGGTCCTCAAGACGAAGAGCGAACGACCACGAGCATTTTGCTCGATACGGTGGCCCGATGGTTGTACCAAGAAGCGCTGTATGCAGGATTGAATCACGCTTAGACAAAAAGGATTGTTGCATGTTTTCTGTGAATGTTTATCTATGAAAATAATGATATTTGGATTGCCTGGTTCCGGAAAGAGTACCTTTGCATATAAGCTTTCTCAAAAATTATCGATTCCCCTCCATCATGTTGATAAATTCTTCTTTGTCCAAAACTGGCAAGAACGTGATCCTCGCGAATTTCAAAAAATGCTTCAATCGATCGTTGCCAAACCAGAATGGATAATTGACGGCAATGCTATGCGTTATCTAGAAATGAGATGGGCTTTAGCAGATGTCATAATCTATTTTAAAATGCCAGCTGATTTGTGTCTGTGGAGAATTATAAAAAGGTGTTGGTTTGTTAATCCCCTGTTGGATGATCTGCCAGTCGACTGTCCTCGAAAGGTGAGTTGGCAACTGGTTAATTATCTGTTTAACTTTAAAAAGAGATATGGGGATATTATTGAAAATCATGCGGCAAAATATAGTGGCAAGCACTTTTTCAGGATAGAGACTGACAAAGAAGCGGCGCAGCTTTTTTCAATACTTAACAAAGATCATTGAGATAGATTTTTGCTTTGAGCAAGCGCAGCTTCATTTTTTGTGCCCATGGGAGGTCCGTGTCTTTGTGGTGTTGTTTTAATAATTGAAGGATAGAAAAAAGGTTGAGTGGGCAAAGCAGTATGTTCATTTGTGGGCTTGCTATACCCGCTATAGGTCTGTTGCGTGGGTTTAGTCATATGTTGCTGATTAAGCGGGAGAGCAACGGTTGAAACAATAAGAAAGAATGCAGTTGTTATAATCTGATGTACTTTAAACATAGTATAATCCTTTTACTTATTATCTTTAAAGATACATGATTTTTATCTCAAAATGCAATTATTTCATTGTTATCGCTCTCATTGGCACCGACGATAAAGCTTTTTTGCTTTCTCTGCTTGCTCCTTGTGATCAAGCATGGGTAGAGGATATTCATTAAGTTCGTTTTTGTTGGTATACCATGTATGTATGAGTCGAGGTGGCAATTCGCGGAGCTCTGGAACCCACTGTTTTATATAAGCACATTCTTTATCAAATTTTTTTTGTTGAACCCAGGGATTAAAGATTCTAAAGTAGGGCTGGGCATCGCACCCCGTTGAAGCGTTCCACTGCCAATTGCCATTGTTAACGCTAGGATCATAATCTACTAAGTTCTGAGCAAAATAACCCTCCCCCCATTTCCAGTCAATATGAAGGTCTTTTGTGAGAAATGAGGTCACTATGCGAACACGATTGTGCATGAAACCTGTAGTATTTAATTGTCGCATTCCTGCGTCAACGATTGGAAATCCAGTGACTGTTTTATGTCTTCTCGAACCATCAACTTAGTCAACTCTTCAAAACTGGTTTTGGGACTCCAGTCTAACATTTGAGATGCTTTTGAAGCATCACCAATAAGATATTCAACTTCGGCTGGACGGAAATAGTGCGGATCAATTTTAACAAGAAGTTCGCCAGTTTTTTTGTTGACCCCAACTTCATCAAGGCCCTTTCCTTGCCATTCAATGCTCATGCCAATTTCATCAAAGGCTATCTCAACAAATTGTCGAACGGTATATGTTTTGCCCGTGGCAACGACAAAATCGTCAGCATGTGTATGTTGCAAC
The DNA here is from genome assembly GCA_963699715.1 of uncultured bacterium. Classification (GTDB taxonomy): domain Bacteria; phylum Babelota; class Babeliae; order Babelales; family Babelaceae; genus CAVOUX01. The sequence goes on along the minus strand of CAVOUX010000003.1, from coordinate 30,689 downwards.
ATAAGCCACATTGCTTCAACGTAATCTCCAGCAAATCCCCAGTCGCGAGAAGCATCTAAGTTTCCAAGATAAAGTATATTCTTATCTCCTGATGCACGTTGGGCTACAGCAAGCGAAATTTTTCGGGTTACAAAAGTTTCTCCTCTGCGTGGCGATTCATGATTAAACAAGATCCCGTTGCATGCAAACATGCCATATGACTCTCTATAATTTCTGGTAATCCAATACGAATAAAGTTTAGCGACGCCATAAGGAGATCGTGGATAAAAAGGAGTGGTTTCTTTTTGAGGAATTTCTTGAACTTTACCAAACATTTCGCTACTTGATGCTTGGTAAAATTTTGTTGTCTGCGTTAACCCCAAAATTCTAATCGCCTCCAAAATTTTCAAAGTGCCGAGTGCGTCGACATCACCTGTATGATCCGGTTCTTCAAATGAAACTTTGACATGGCTTTGGGCTGATAAATTATAAATTTCATGGGGCCGAATTGTGCTCACAATACTGATGATATTAGATGCATCAGTTACATCTCCATAATGCAAAATTAATTTTTTATTGCTGTTAGGTTCACCATTTTTTGTGAGATGATCAATGCGAGATGTATTACTTGTAGAGGCCCGTCGAATTACACCATGTACCTCGTAGCCTTTTTCAAGTAAGAGCTCTGCAAGATAAGATCCATCCTGTCCAGTGACACCGAAAATGAGTGCCTTTTTGGCCTCGAGTGCCGCGAAATTGCATGCTTTTTCTTCATGCGCCACTAACGATGAAAGGCTAGTGGAAAAAAGGGCTAGGGTGGTAAAAAATTTATTATATAACATTGGCTCATCCTCTTTGAAATTCGGAACTTGAGAGTAACTAAAGGAAATAATCTTGTAAAGAAAATTATAAATTCGGGTATTATTAGGTACTAGGTACTATAAATGTTGATCAAGGAAGAATGAATGAGAATCACAATTTTTTTGTGCGCATTGTTGCTCAGTCGTTGTGTGTTTGCAACTGATGTTACCGTAGTCGGCTATCTCAAATTTGCTAATGGGCTTGGGAGGGTTACAACTGCTTTGATTGATGTCTTATCCAAATGTGCTGATGTTGGCTTTATTGACACTCGTTCACAATTTACGACTTTTGAAGATATACCAGAATATGTCATTAAATGCGCCCAAGAAAAAAAGGAGATAGCTCCCGTTTCAATCCTGACAGATAATATTTGGTTACCAGGATTGGAGCCCCATAAAATAGTGCCTGACTCGTTAATTAAATATGCTTATACGATGTGTGAATCAACCAAAATACCAAAACCCTGGGTTGATATTATTAATAAAAAATTTGATGGGATTATAGTGCCTGATGCAAGCCTTGTCGCGGTTTACAAACAGTCGGGAATCAAAAGGCCTATTTTTGTCATTTCCTTACCAGTCTATTTAGAAGATTTTTTAAACGTCCCCTTAAAAAAGAGCTGCCATCGACCCTTTGTATTTGGTGTTTCTGCAGCGCTATCAAAAAATAAGAACATTGAACTTCTGATTAGAAGTTTTGCAGAAGTGTTTGGCAATAGACATGATGTAGTTTTAAAAATCCATAGCTCGTGGGAGGGAAATTTAAAAGAAATTAAAAAAGTCATTGAAAACCTGAAGGTAAAAAACATTACCATTTCGGTAGGAAATCTTTCATGGAAGGATTATGTAAATTACATTGGTTCGATCGATTGTTACGTGCTTCTCTCGCGTGGAGAAGGATTTTCTATTACGGTGCGTGAGGCCATGGCAATAGGTATGCCTTGCATCATTTCAAACAATACAGCACATAAAACCATTTGTAAAACAGGTCTTGTTTATGGCATTGCATCAAATATTGTAAAACAATCAGATAGAGAATTTTATAATGTTGATGTGGGTAATAATTTTGACTGTCGCCAATCAGATGTCTGTCGTGCCTTAAGGCATGTTAAACAACACTACGATCAATATCTCAAACAAGCTGACAAACAGCGTCGATGGGTTAAGCAATATCAGCGGGATAACCTGATTCCGCTTTATAAATCAATAATAAGTCCAAAAAAAGTTATCCAAGGAAAAGAGGATAAAATAACATCTGATTATGTGATGACCACTAGTGTACAATTACATGAAAAATATAAAATCTTAAGAGATATTAGTCATCGGATTTAAATTGTTGTATTCTAAGGCAAAAAAATAAGTAGTATCAAGCTCTTATAAGACAGAATAAAAAGACCGGAATGTATATGATTAAGAAAAATCCTTATAGCGTACTACTTTATATATCATTGGTATTTTTTGGTTTATCATGTGCGCGTATCCCACGTGACTGGATCAAGGGAGGAGTCGAAGGCGAATATATTTCTCCTCTTATGAAGGCAGCCAAAGAAGGGAATTGTGCTGTTTTGAAATCGCTCGATGCAAATATGATTAATCTAAAGCAGCAATCAAGAAGCAGAATGACGGCACTCCATTATGCCATTGGGTTTGGAAAAGTGGATGCTGCACTTTATTTGATTAAGCAAGGAGCACCCATAAATGTCATGGATCAATGGGACAATACGCCGTTATTCATGGCAAGACAGCGCAAGCAAATAAAAGTTATTGAAGCGCTTGAAGAAGCATTTTTAAGGGGGCAGCATTTAGGAAAGAATTTTACCAATGACAATGATAAGCATTTTATTCTGCTTGTTGCTTCTTTTAATAACGTACCATGGCATGAAAAAAATTTGGATATGATTTTTAGCCAGGATTATGACAAGGTTACGGTAATTTACATGGATGACCTTTCTAATGATGGAACCTATAAACGCGTGCTGGAATATTTCCGAAAAAGGAAACTTGGACACCGCATCATTCTTATAAAAAACAAAGTGAAAAGATTTTGCCTGGGCAACTATCTTTTTGCTATTGAACGCTTCTGTCCTGATAAAGCCGTTCTTGTTACCTATGATGGTGATGATTGGTTTAATTGTGATCATGCATTGTCGACGGTTAACAAGGTTTACCAAGATCCTAAGATATGGATGACGTATGGAAATTCAATAATGTATCCTCAAAACATTGCAGCGCCGTTTTGCTTGCCTATTGATCCATCACTTCTTCTGAATAAAACATTCCGACAGAAATGCAAAAATGATCTTAATTGGCCAATCCATCATTTGAGATCTTTTTATACAGCATTGTTTAGAAAAATAAATCCCGCCGACTTAATCGACCTTAATCACAAGCCATATATGTTTGCTGAAGATGTGGCTTATATGTCAGCAATGATTGAGATGGCCGCATTAGGTCATTATGCCTATATAAAAGAGCCATTATATGTCTATAATATGAAAAATCCTCTTATAACTACTAATAGATTTGGCAATAAGGAAATTCATAAAAAGTTTAGATTTATTTGCGACAAAAAACCGTATGAGCCACTTAATTCGCTTTTTTAAAAAGGGATTGTATGTCTATTTCATATTGTAAAAATCTCGCTCTATTTTTGAGCATGGCGGCGGCCTGTAGTGTCTCTGCTACTTATGATGTGAACATAGTTGGATTGCTTGGCATTGAAACCACTGCGCCGCTTATCGGAACAACCATTATTGACACTCTTAAGGACCATGTTCGTGTTAACGTGCTTCCGTCTCGTCGGATGACAAAAGGGATTGTTCAAACATCATTCGAAGAAGATTTGCCTTTTGATCCGGCAACCATTGCAATTAATCAAGCAGAATTGGCGCCGATTTCTTTGTTGACTGATGTCTTGGCCTATAAGGATCAAAAAATATATAAGAGTGTCCCGCATACTAAAATTAAGTTAGCCTATTCGATGTTTGAAGCATCTCGCTTGCCTTCAGAATGGGTCACCATAGCAAATTCACAATTTGATGCAATTATCGTTCCTGAAGAATCTCTTGTTGAAGTATATGAGCAGTCAGGAGTTAAGATCCCTATTTTTATTATTCCGCTTCCTGTTTACATTGAAGAAATGCTTGAGCGCCCATGTAAAACTATGGCATCAAAGCCTTTTGTTTTTGGTATGTCTGCCGGTTTTACCGAGAGAAAAAACTATACAATACTTATCAAGGCATTTGCTCGAGTATTTGCGTCAAACACGAATGTTAGGCTTCGATTGCATGGCAGTTGGGGAGACCCAGAACCGAAAAAAAAATTAGTCCAAGAATTAGGATTAAAAAATGTGGAAATTATTACCAAAAAGCTTTCGCGTCAGGGATATATTGATTTCATCGCCTCGCTGGACTGCTATGTGTTCCTGTCAAAGGGGGAAGGTTATTCGATAACACCACGTGATGCGATGGCATTAGGGATCCCCTGCATTCTTTCAGATCATTCAGTTCATAAAGTATTATGTAAGCTTCCCAGCGTCTTGCCGGTTTCTCCTTTTTATTTAGAGCCAGCCTATTTTAAAGAAATGAATGAAACGTGTGGATTTTTTAGGCAATGCAAATTTCAACAGGTAGCAGATGCTCTAAAAACGATGCATGCCAACTATCCATTATATCTCTCTCAAGTTAATATGGCGCGTGCATGGGTTAAGAAGTTTACTCGATCTCATTTAGCCGAACAGTTTGTGACCTTAATAAAACCCAAGAAAGTTATTTTAGGAAATAAGAACACGCTCGGCCAAATCATGACGACTACCAGCGAGAGTCTTTATCAGAAGTATATGGAGCTTATTACTGCTAATCAGGATGGAAACTATGAAAACAATGCACATTAACAGCCTCATTTTTCTTACGAGTTTACTCGTGACATCTGCGTGTACACCACATTACGAATTATCCCTCATGGCCGTTAAAAGCAGTGTCCATCATATGAGTTTAACCAAGGAATTTTTAAAAACAATTGCACGTGAGACCAGGGCTAAGTTTTTTGTGGAAACAGGGACTGCAAAAGGCGAGACAAGCAATGTTGCAAAAGATATTTATCAAGTTCACACGATCGAAATCGATGAAAAACTTGCAATAGACTGTAAAAAAAGATTCAAGCCTTTTCCAAATATTACCGTCTATCATGGCGATTCGGTACAGATGCTACCTTTGATTGTAAGAAAAATTAGTGCCCCTGCAGTCTTTTGGCTTGACGGGCATAATAGCCCGGGGATGATGGAGGGAAAAGTTAATACTCCCTTATTGCAGGAGCTTGCTATCATAAGAAAAGCAAAGTTAAACGATGCGGTATTGCTCATAGATGATATACGTTGTTCTTTGTGGCAGCATAATGATTGGAATGGGTTAGTCAACAAATTTGGTCCCGCGATTCGCAATCTTCATGATTCGGTCGGCAATGGTTGGCCCTCTTTGAGTGAAATTGTCTCGGCAGTAAAAGCTATTAATCCTCACTACACGATTGGACTGATGGGGGATATTCTTATCGCCTTTGACAAAAGAACAGGCATGTATCTTTCGCCTACCTTAAATGCCTGCTCTGAATTGCTTTTTAATGCTGCAAAATTATCACAGAGCAAGATCTTACATTACGAGAAAATAATAGCCAAGGCGGATGAGAGAGCTTTCAAAGCCATACAGGAGCAAGCGCACATACTCAGTATTCATGAACATCCATGTTATCATCCACATTTCCATTTTTGGTTGGGTATAATGTTGCTTCATCGAAAAAGATTTGAATTGTCTGAACAGCATTTGCTGCAAGCAAAGAACTCAGGTTTTAATGTAAAAAGAGTTGATTTTTATCTTGCAAAAGTCAAAGCTAGAAAAGCCATTTAAATGGATATTTATCTTGGGAAGATCTTATGATAATTCAATTAAATGCAATACGAGCAATGCTTCCGGAATAAGCATGTCCCTGTTTTTCACTTTCTGTGTAATTCAATCTCAATGCGTTTTTGATAATTACCAAAAAAAGGTTCTCATTATTGGAATTACGGGCCAGGATGGATTTTATTTAAGTAATTTGCTTCTATCAAAGGGATATGAAGTTCATGGTTTAGCTCCTGATGCTAATCTTATGAAAGATAGTTGTCCCTTATCTACAAATAATCTTGTTTTGCACACCGGCGATATATCAGATCTAGAAATGCTCGTTGCATTATTCCAGGAAATTAAGCCCGACGAGATATATAATTTAGCTGCACAAAGCAATGTGGCTCTCTCATTTACCAAGCCCCTTGAGACTACCCAGATAAACGCCGTTGGGGTATTAAACATTCTAGAAGCAATTCGAAAAAGTGATTTAGTAAACAAAACACGCTTCTTTCAGGCCTCAAGTGCTGAAATGTTTGGAAAGACGCTCATTATCCCTCAAGACGAAAACACTTCTTTCATGCCGACGTCCCCTTATGGTGTATCAAAGGTATTTGCATATTGGATTACTGTTAATTATCGCACAGTGCATAAAGTGTTTGCATGCAATGCAATCCTTTATAATCATGAATCACCGATAAGACCTCTTACGTTTGTGACACGGAAAATTACCAATCATGTTGCTCATTATTATCACCACAAAGAGCCGCTTATGCTAGGTAACTTGAATGCACAGCGTGATTGGGGATATGCAGAAGATTATGTTGAAGCAATGTGGTTGACTTTACAGCAAGCCCAACCAAATGATTATATAATAAGCTCGGGCACAACACATTCCGTGAGAGAATTTGTTGAAGCAGCATTTAAAGTCATTGGCATTGATGTAATATGGCAAGGTCAAGGTAGTGATGAAGTGGGAATTGATAGTAAAACACAAGCTCTCCTCGTAAAAGTTGATGACAGATTGTTTAGACCCGATGAGCCCTTTCAGTTAAAAGGTAACGCAAAAAAATCCCATGAGATCCTTGGTTGGAGTCCTAAAACTTCCTTTGAGGAACTTGTAAAGCTTATGGTTAAATCTGATATTGAAAAAGCCTCTAATGAACATACTTAAACGCCTTGTACTTTGTTTAATCATTGGTGTTGCTCATGTGAAGAGTACTTATAAATATGATCTGACGATAGTTGGATATATTCAACCTAATGACGGATTAGGAACATTGCCAATCGAGTTGATGAATTGTTTGAAAGATGATATTTCTCTTAATTTTATTCCTACCAGAGATTGCACTATTAAGAGCCTGGATAGTGCTCTCAAAGAAATAGTTGAAAAAGCGCTTGAGGATCTTAAGATAAACCCATCGGACAAGGCAGGGAGGGTTGCAATTTATGAAGAGCTTCTGACCATGCCTAAAAAAGACCTTCATACCTTAGTTCCCGAAAATTCTTTTATAAAAATTGCCTACACGATGTTTGAATCAACAATGTTGCCCCAAGAATGGAAAGCCGTTGCCAACAATTATTACGATGCTCTTGTGGTGCCTGATGTATGGCTTGTCGAGGTTTATAAACGAGCGGGAATTGAAATACCTATTTTTGTCCTCCCCATCCCTTTAAACCTCCACCGTTTCATCAATAAGACCTCCAAAAGACACCCGAGAGAGCCATTTGTGTTTGGTACTATGGCAGCATTGGAGCCACGTAAAAATCACAAAAAGCTGGTTGAATCTTTTTATAAAGCTTTTGGTAATTCTTCTAAGGTCAGGTTATTAATTAATGCTCGATATCCCAATAAGGCAATACATAAGCAGCTTCTTGAATTCATAGAAGAAAAAAAAATCACGAACATTGTCATCAGTATTCGTGATTTAACGAGTGCATCGTATATTAATTTTATGTCTTCACTTGATTGCTATGTTTCCCTCTCAAAGGGCGAGGGGTTTGCAATTCCTCCGCGACAGGCGCTTGCATTGGGTATTCCAGTATTATTAACTAACAACACCGCGCATACCACCTTATGTAAAGCTGGAATTGTTGCATGCATTGATTCCACAATCAAGGAGGCGGCGTTTAGTGATCTTTACTACAGAAGATGTGGGGATTATTTTAACTGTCTCACGGAAGATGCTGTTATTGCTATGAAAGATATTATTAAGAATTATAAGCATTATTATGATAAGGCCCAGAAAGGCAAGGTATGGATTCAACAATATCTTTCTGAGAATCTAAAAGAATATTATCTTGCATTGGTTAAGCCTCAGAGAGTGGTTCTTGCTGCTCATGATAGCATTGAGCCTGGTTGCATCTACACGACATCGTCTCGGCTCTATGATAAATATCGAAAAATAATTGAAAACAATGATTTATGAAATCTTTCGAAAGCGTTTTATTTCATTGCCTTTAGCATCAATGATTGTTTCAAGAAACATTTTTTTGGGCCTGATCCATAAAGTGCCTATGGGCAAAATTGTTCCTTCAGGCTCTAAGCGTGATTCATAAAGCATTTTGTACACAACGAATTCTTCATGTGGATTTTCGCTATAGCGAGCAACTCCTAACACCTCGTATCTGCTTCCCTTATAATGCTCATAAATGCCGAGAGTAATTTCATTTTCTACAGCACATTGTTGCGTAGCTTCACAAATTTGCATTTTTTATTTCCTCATGATTTGTCGTATACTGATGTTATACGTTCATTATTTTATCGTAAAAATAAGTAATTATCCATGGCCATAAGCACACTAACGATGACGGTTATAATTTGCACACGAAATCGCCTACCAGATCTCTTGTGTATGCTTACTTCACTCTGCAGCCAAACGCGCTATCCAGATGAAGTAATCATCGTTGATAGCAGTGATGCTCCGATAAGAGATAACGAAGATTTCAAGAAAATAGGGGAGGATCTTGCATCCTCAATGACAATTCTCTATCTTCACACCCAACCGGGTCTCACCTTTCAAAGGAATCAGGGAATTAAAAGTGCACGTGGTGATGTGGTTTATTTTTTTGATGACGACGTCATTCTTGAGCCCACCTATCTTGAAAAAATGCAAGTGATTTTTGAAAATAACCCCGTATATCTTGGCGGAATGGGAAACATAAGGCCATTAGGTCATTACAGGGTTTCGGTCAACCTGTTAAGAGCCTTGTTCTTTTGTCAAAGGAATTATTCTCATGGAAAGTTTACGTTCTCCGGGATGTCCACACATGCTCTTGGGAATCAAAAATTTTCAGAAGTGCAGGTTCTTAGCGGCTGCTGCATGGCTTTTAGGTCGTTAGTTTTCAATCAAAATCTGTTTGATGAAAGATTACGTTTTTATGGGTATATGGAAGATTGCGACTTTTCCTATCGCGTGTCACGTGAGGGATCCCTTTTTTTTAACCCGGAGGCTGTCGTGCAACACAACGAGAGTCCGTTAAATAGGGATAAAGTGGTTACTAATAAGGCTATGTTTATAGCAAACTATAGCTATCTTTTTTATAAGAACTTTTATGCAAAAAATCGTTTGAAGCTTTTGGCTTATTTCTGGACGATATTGGGGCTGTATCTTGAAGCGATCTTTGTGGCTCGAGATTCACGTTGGGTAAAGGGTTATTCTAAGGGTTTGTGGCATGTCCTACGCACTCGGGGGAGCTGTCCTTATGTGCCTCAATAAAAATTTTTTTGATCGCATATGACGAGTACAAAAGAGTAACTAGAAAGTAGAGACCATACGAAATGGTGAGTGCCAAAATGGCTCCATGAGTTGACCACCATGACGAAAAAAACCAGGCCAAAAGAAGATTTGTTGCGGCTGCGCCTGTTAACGATATAATTAAAAAAAATCGCTCTTTTTTATAATGAAGATATATGGTAGTAAAATAGGTGCCCATAAGGAAAAGTGCACCTATAAGTCGAAAATAGATCAGGGGAATGGCATTTTGATAATAAGCTGGAAGAATAAATGGAAGTATTGCTTTAAGGAGCACGATTCCTCCGGAGAACAATAAAAACAGACATCCCATAGCAATCCACATAAACTTACTATTTCTAAAATAAATATGAGGATGCATATCTTGGCCATTTTGACTTAACTGATCTAATACTTGAGGAATATAAACAGTTCCGAGTGGAACGAGAATACATGCGTAAAAAATGGTGAAAGACATGTCCGTTAGCGAATATAGGGCAACCATGTCGAGGCCTGAACTGCGTGCAATAAACCATCTATTTGCAATTTGTAACATCCATGCAGCAAGCAGAGAGGGCAGAAAAAGAGTGCCTTTGCAAAAATGAGCTAAAGCAAGTCCTATCATTTTGCCAAATGGTGGTTGAGTGCCGAGAGGAAAAATTACCCAGAGCGCATAAAAACTCAGGGGCAATATACTCATATGATAAGCAATAAGCAGCGTTGTTAGAGAAATCTTAAAAAGCAACAGGGGAATAATCAGGAGAGCAGCCCCAAATATACGCAAAAAGCCAAGAGTCGGAATTTTTTGACCATAGGTTGTCAATTGAACGGCGAGTTCAGAGAAGTACGTAAAAAATGCCGTAGAAATCACAATGATGAAGAGCAAGAATGAAGAACTATCTAAAAAAGCATAATGATTAATCAATGGATAACCTATGACAATAAGTGCAAATGCCGGTGCAGAGATTGCTAAGTAAGAAACTGTGATGTTCCTAAAAAAATTAATTCTCTGAGCATGAGGGAGGTGATAGTATTCAAAAACGATGAGTTGTCTTAATCCACCACCTATGATAAGAGCGATGATAGTTTGAAAGCCAAGCAAGAGAGAAAAAAGTCCAATTTTGCCAGGATGTAGCTCACGAGCAGTTATTATCAAGCAAACTCCTTGCAAAACCTGATAAAAGCAAGCGCTTCCAAAACTAATAAGGGTGTGTTTTATGAATTTTGCCTTATAAATGATGAACCTTTTCCGAGCTTTTTATAGGAATGTTTCTTGTAATACGATTTATTACATCAACGATCTTTGATGCTGCATTGCTTTCCTTAGCAACAATAGTATCTTCTACTCGTGGTTTTTTTTCAAGTAAAGCAAAACCATTAATTATTTTTTCATGCGTTACTGGGGTAAGATAAGTCAGCCCTGCCCATATGCCTTCAACAGAATCAACGCTGGATTGCATAAAAAGTACAGGTTTTGCAAAGCAAAGCGATTCTTCTTGAAGCGACATTGAATCTGTCAACACGATATCAGTCGCTTGTAATGCATAAATTTCATCTGCAAAATTTTTTAAAGAGCATATAAAAAAGCGATCGTGAGTGTAGAGGGCTGTATGGTTCGATTTGTCAACCAGATAATTTTGATCCCCTCCAAAAAGGATGCAGAGATTTTGATAGGTTGCTAAAAGCTGTTTCAAAACGGAAAAAATTGTTTCCAATTCTTCTTCCGTTCGGTTGTGGTTAAATGAAACGAGTAAGCGCTTATATCCTTGAGCTTGTGCATATGAGATTGATTCGTGAGCAGAATCCGAAATTACCACATCGTGGGACCCGATTTTAGACTGGATGATTTTGATCAAATCTTGAACCAGATTGCCAATTGAAAATACTGCATCTCTCTTTACCCCTTGAGCTAAAAGCTGAGCGGCAGCGCCTGACGTCGAAGTAAAGTGGTATGAAGAGAGCAGGTTCAGTAATTTTTGGGTTTTGCAATGCATTTTGCTTGTTCTTTTTGTTCCGGCTTCGATGTGCGCGATGGGAATTTTGTGGCAATAGGCAGCAAAGGCGGTGCAAATGGTAGTATTATTTTCGCCTTCTAAGAGGACCAGTGAAGGCCTTGAGGTTTCAAAGAGCTTGTTAATTTCAACAAAAGCACTATTTGTGAAGTCGTCATTGAGCAATTCTGCAGGAATTGTCATGAGACGAGGATAATCGATTGACGAAGTTAATTGATCAATAAGTGGATCTTTTTGATGGGGCAAGGCCAGACTGACGCGATAGCCCCTTTTTTCTAATTCGAGATATAACGGAATCATTTTGGCGCTCGAGCGGCTGCCGCTCAATACCATAAGAATGTGCTGCATAGTACTACTCCCTTGCAAAGAATTTAATCTGATTGCAAGGATGACTATAACATAACCAATCCACGAGTCATAGATATTGTTCACTTGAGAGTTATGATAAAAAGCGTATGCTAATGCTAGAGGTATTTGTTGTTCGGTAAATACATACTTATGAAGCACTTATACGCCCCATGGCGCAGATCTTACGCCTATGACGCTGAAAAAAAGAGAGGCCTACAAGCACCTCAGTGTGTTTTTTGTCAATTTGCGAGCAGCCCTGAAGATGATGAAGTGAATTTTGTAATCAAGAGATTTAAGCATGTTTTTGTAGTGCTCAATCTCTATCCCTACAATGGCGGGCATCTTCTTGTTGTTCCTTACAAGCATACGGGTTCACTTGTTAAACTTGACTCCAAAGAAAGAGCAGAGTTAATAGAGAGTAGTGCTTTGGCCATGGAAAAATTACAACACCAATTAATGCCTGATGGTTTTAACATGGGGATCAACAGTGGTGGCCGTGCCGCGGGGGGAAGCATTCCAGAGCATTTGCACATGCATGTATTGCCCCGGTGGGATGGAGATACGAGTTTTTTGCCCACGCTTGCCGACACAAAACCTATCTCTGAAAATTTGATGCTTTTATATAAACAATTAAAAAAAATATTCTAACCGGTGATTTATGAACTCGTATGATATACGCCAAAAGTTTTTTTCATTTTTCAAAAAGCATGGACATACTGAAGTGCCTAGCTCGTCGCTTATTCCAGCCCAAGACCCGACGCTTTTGTTCACCAACGCTGGCATGAATCAATTTAAAGATGTTTTTTTAGGGAAAGAGAAACGCTCATATACAAGAGCAGTATCGATTCAGAAATGTATACGAGCAGGTGGAAAGCATAACGATTTGGAAAATGTAGGATTTACTAAGCGCCATCTGACTTTTTTTGAAATGATGGGAAATTTTTCATTTGGCGACTACTTTAAAAAAGAAGCTATCTCTTATGCCTGGAAATTTCTTACGGTAGATATGGGATTGCCTGCGTATAAGCTTTATGTAAGTGTTTATACACTGGATAACGAAGCTTATGATCTATGGCGCAATGAGATTGGGTTATCTGCTGACCATGTGGTGCGTTTAGGGGCTGCCGATAACTTTTGGCAAATGGGTGATACGGGGCCTTGTGGTCCATGCACTGAGATTTACATTGACCGGGGTAATCATTACGGGTGTGGGGAAGCTTCTTGTGCGCCTGGATGTTCATGTGATCGATTTTTGGAAATCTGGAACCTTGTTTTCATGCAGTATAATCGTCAAGAGGATGGTACCGACATTCCTCTCGTTCAGACGGGAGTAGATACTGGTATGGGACTTGAGCGCTTGACCGCAGTGATGCAAGAAAAAGACTCAGTGTTTGATACTGATCTTTTTGAGGAAATGATTGCTGCTATTGAGAGGCATACCAAGCATCGTTACAAAGAAAGCGATGAAATTACGGCCGCATTTCGGGTGCTTGCAGACCATATTCGGTCTTCAGCATTTGCCATTGCTGATGGTTGTACGCCATCAAATGAGGGTCGTGGTTACGTACTGCGCAAGATTATACGGCGAGCAGCTCTGTTTGCACAAAAGCTGAGCGATGTGAACTTCTTTCCACTTTTGGTGGATCCATTAGTAAGTACGATGGGAAAAATATATCCAGAACTTGTCACTAATTCCACAATGATAAAAAAGCTTCTGGAAAATGAAATAGAACGTTTCATGCACAATCTTGTCGCCGGTAAAGCAATTTTTGAGAAATATGCTGACGAGGCTGTAAAGAATAATAAACAAGTAATTTCGGGAACACAGGCTTTCAAACTTTACGATACTTATGGTTTTCCCTTAGAACTTACTAACGTTCTAGCACATGAACGCCGCTTGTCCGTGGACACACAAAGCTTTCAGCAAGAGATGAAAAAGCAGCGCTTGCAATCGGGAAAGAAAGTTGATGATTCACAGGAAAAATTAGTCATTGATGAATCTATAAAAACCCAATTTGTTGGTTATCAAACATTACAGACAACTGCTCACGTGAGTGCTTTGTTCATAGATAATTCGTCAGTTCAAACGGCGCCAGCAGGTGAAAAAGTTTGGCTTGTTACCGATGTTTCGCCTTTTTTTGTTGAGTGTGGTGGCCAGATAAGTGACAAGGGATATGTGCTTGTGGGGGACATTCAAACGCCTCTCCTTGATTTGCAAAAAGGAGGTAGTGCGCTTGGGGCAAAAATTATAACACCTCGGGATATAAAGATTGGAGATACGATAACGCTGGTTGTTGATAACGAGCATCGTCTCAACACCATGAAAAATCATACGGCGACGCATTTGTTGCAAGCCGCATTGATCGAATTGCTTGGCAAGACCGTAAAGCAGTCAGGATCTCTTGTGAATCCTGAGTACCTTCGTTTTGACTTTACCTATCATGAAAATTTAACACCCGAACAAGTTAAATGGGTCGAAAATCGAGTGAACGAAAAAATAATGGAAAATTTGGATGTTTCAATATATGAAACATCATACAAAGATGCAATCTCGCGTGGAGTGATTGCAATTTTTGGCGAAAAATATAATCCAGAAAAGGTAAGAGTCATTGATATCCCTGACTTTTCTAAAGAATTGTGCGGTGGTACACATGTTCTCAAAACGGGGGACATTGGCTGCTTTAAAATAACAGAAGTATCCGCTCTCTCGGCCGGAAATAGAAGAATTGTTGCAGTAACCGGACCGAAAGCTCTTGAATTATTTCAAGAAAGCTTTGCACTTGCTAAAAATCTTGGTCAAGAATTAAAAGTGAGGATACATGAGATTCCTCAAGCAGTCCAAAAATTACGGGATCAAGTAAAAGTTGCATTAACTGAGGCCAAAGAACTCAAGAAAAAACTTTGGGCGACAAGTAAATCTCAGTGGTTGGAAACAGCTACTCTGCTTGGACAGCTGCCTTTCGTCTCCGTACCGCTAAAGGATACAAACCCTGATGAATTACGAGAGTTGGCTCAAGATCTTTTAAAGACAAAAAAAGGGTTATATTTCCTCGTTTCTTCTAGTCCAGATCGTGCACATTTTCATAGTGCGATTTCTCCTGAATTTGCATCAATTGTCGATATGCAAGCTGCTATGCAATGGTTAAAAACGCGGGGCTTGCAAGGAGGTGGCACAAAAACATCAATTCAGGGAACTGCTGTTTATATTGATCCCAAACTGGTGGCTGACTTTAAAGAATGGATCTTAAAGAATATGAAGGATTAATGCTGAGAAAGAAAGGGAAAATCTTTCTCCTTAAAGTCTTCAAACGAATATTTTTTCAGATCATTATAGTGCCAACGCACATTTTTACTGAAAAAATCTGCAGCGATTCCTTCGGCCAACCGAGTTGCTCCAAAACTTATGCCAAGGATATCCGATGCGAGTGGACCGTGGCTTAATATTGCGGCATAATTAAAGCAGTAAAGGTCTTTAAGGTACGGTGCAATTCCCTTTTGCTTTTCCATAAATTCAAAATGGTCACCAAGATAGGGATAGTTGCCAAGTTTTTGTTCCCGTTGTTTTGTGGTGAGTCTACGATCTTTCCAGTGTTGAATAGTGTGAATAATATTTTTAAGTTCTGGTTGACGCGTTCCGTCAATAGCAAATCCGGTTGCTAAAACAAGATAATCACAGACAAAGTTTCCTTGGTTAGTTACGAGCTCAACTTTTCCCTCTCTTTCATGTGCCTGTGAAATGATGATATTCCGTTTGAGCGTGACGTTTTTGTTTTTGTTGAGGCGCTTTAGTGAATCATTTGGAACGGGCACCCCATAGCGTTGAACATGATTATAGAACTTTGCGCGATCTGCATCGCTTAACAAATGAAATCCATGAAAAAGACCCTCATAACCGAGGTAGGCTAGCTTGTTTCTATTGGGTAGTTTAGTTCTTCTTATCATCATGGTGACAAGTGATGCGCCATGTTCCAATGCATAGGCGGCTGCATCAAAGGCAGAGGCTCCGCAGCCCACGACAACAACATGTTTGTCTTTTAACATTATACTTTTAAGGGTCTGTGCATTATGTGCATAAAGTTGTCTTGAAAGGCCTTTTACAAAAGGCGGTATTTCTAAACCACCATAACCTTCGCGTCCTGTTGCTAAGACGACTTTGTGAGCATGAACCATGAACTGTTTGCCAGCGGTCTCTTTTTTGAACAACAGTTCAAAGTAGTTATGCTTTGGCACGATCATTTTCAATCGCGCATTGTTTTGTACATCGAGTCCCAGAATCTTACGATACCATTTCAAATATTCCATCCAGATGCTGGTGGGAGATCTTTTTAAATGATTCCACGCTTTGCTTCCAAATTTTGCTTCATACCATGCGTGGAAGGTAAGGCTTGGAACAAAAAGAGCCGGACCCATGAAATCTTTTCCTGAACGGAGTGTTTTCATCAGTGCATAGGTCTTCCAAGGACCTTCAAACCCCCTTTTATGTGCATCGAAAAGTTTAATATGCGTGATGCCTTGCCTCATAAGAGCAAAGGCAGCGCTCAAGCCTGCCATGCCAGCACCAACGATAACAACATCATAAATCTTAGAATGAGTCTGTGGTCGCCATTCGGGAATGGGATAATCAATAAGTTCTAAGTCTCGCTTAACTCTTTTTTCAAGTTCTTTGAGACTGCCCGTTAAGAATTGTGTAAGCCAGAATAATGATAAAAGTAGAAAAATAAACATTTTTCTGAACATGACATCCCCTTGCCAAGATCCTACAACAAAGAATGTACCATGAGGGATGGTTGTTTTTAAAGAATAAGTTTGGTGTTTGCTTTGTCGCTTATCAAAACGATCATATTAGGGGGCATTTGGTTTTGTGCGTATGTTTTACATGGTTTACAATAGTTTTTGCAATACGAGCGATTACACGCTCTCGTGATGCTTTTGATGTGGTTGATTTTTTAATGAAGACTGCCAGATGAAGAATTGAACCATCAGGCATGGTTATGAGCGCTATATCGTTTGCGATAACTTGATCGTTAGGCCAGCATGACATATTTCCGGTTTTTTGGGCAATGGCAAGCTCTGGTAACTGGGCGCAGATTCTTTTTAACCCTGTCTGGCAAAGGCGCATTGAATCCATCAGAAGATTGAAGGTCTCTTCCTTGAGTTTTTTTTTATCGATTAGTTTTAATACCTCAATCATGGCTGGAGGGGTTGCCGTATCACGGGTATCATTATAGAACTTAGAAAGTGTTTCGGCTCTCTTTTTTCTATCCACCATTTTGTAACGATTCTTATAGTGCTTGAGTGTACAGTCTTCGCGATTAAGTCCCGTAACGCCACAGTAATCTGCTATGAGAGCGAGCGTTGTTCGTGAGACGTTAATATTTTCGATTCCAGAGGATTTCAAAAAATCATTTACGGCTTTTGGTCCTCCAACCGCTTTGAAGATGATGTCCGTTGCCGTGTTATCGCTCAACTCAATCATAACTCTTACAAGATCACGGTACGAAAGCGATATCCCTGATGCGTAACGCTTGCCTATCAGGTTATCACCTGGTCTCAAATTTGTCTCTTTTATGGTAATTCGATGATTGAGGTCAAAGAGTCCTTTATCAACCTTACTTAAAAACAACAGAGCGAGTGGCACTTTATAGGTACTTGCCATGGGAAATTGAATGGTTGGATTAAAATGGAAAGTAAACCCACTGGCTTGGTGAAATGCTGCAATTCCCACCACACCATCAGTTGCAGCACTTATTCTTTTAATTCTTTTTAACAAACGGGTTTCAGTTTTAGGTGTTGCACTGGCTGTAACGCCCATTAAAAGGCATATTAAAAGAATCTTTTTCTGCACGTTATGATCCTTGATTAAACTGTTCAAGAATCAATTGTACTGATTGGTCGATCATTGTTTCAACAGATTGCTTATCGTGATTAAACGTGCTTAATACGTAGTCAGGTACGTCCTCCCTTTTTTCTGGACGTCCGATACCGCAACGTAATCGCTCAAAGTCAGTGCCCCAGGCAGCTATCAAAGATTTGAGTCCGTTGTGTCCTTTTGCGCTGCCCCCTGTTTTGAAAAGCGTTTTGCCAAAAGGAAGCTCAAGTTCATCATGTATCACTAGGGTTTCTTCAGGTTTGATTCCTTTTTTTTGCAAGAAAGGAACAATTTTTCCTGATGAATTCATAAAGGTTAGTGGTTTGATCAAAAGAATTTCTTGCTCTTTCAAGATTGCTTTAGCGACATCCATATCTTCGACAGTGCGCCACTCGGCACCTGCTTGTTCAGCTAAAGCATCAACAACTCGAAAGCCTATGTTATGTCGAGTGAAATAATATTGGCGGCCGGGATTGCCCAGTCCTATGATTGCCTTAAGCATAATTACCTCGAAAAATGAAAGAGCCCCAGAAAATACTGGGGCCTTAAATCATCATATTTATAATGCATTATTTTTTAAGAGCAGGCTTTGCTGGAATCGTCTTGGAGGCGGTGGTCTCTTTTGCTTTTTGAGCATCATATTCTTTGTTAAGAAGTGCTAATATTTCGTCGGTGATGTCAATACGCTTATTTACATAAAGAGCACCGCCAAGCATTACCAGATCCCAACCTTGTTTTTCTGCAAAATCACCTGTTGTTTTTTGAATTTTTTCATACATTTTCATTTGCAGATCCTGTGCTTGTTTAGCACGAATTTGTTTTAGGTCTGCATCGTCACGTTGAATCTTGTTTTGAAGATCTTCCAGCTCTCTTTGCTTTCTATGAAGTGTTTCCTGGTCCATCAATTTTTTGCTTTGCTCGACATTGTCAGCAAGCTTTGCATACTTATCGTAGTCTGCCTTTATTTTCGCCGCTTCATTTGAAACGTAATCGGTTATTTTTTTTATACCGTCACGCCATTCACGTGAGCCACTTTCCATCGTGTCCATGGGCATGATTTTTTCGAGTCGGACATAAGCAACCTTTGATGGTTGGATAGTCGCTTTAGCGATCTCTCCATCAGCTTGGACAATGCTGTAGCCAAAGAGTGTAACGCAACTTAAGAGTAGTAACTTGTTCATACTTTTTCCTTGTTGTAATGAAAGGCTTTTTATTGTTTGCTATAAAACTACCTCGAATCAATGTTGACGTCAATGTGATTTCATGCTGCGCCACTTTGCCAATGCCTTACGCACTTCTTCTAACACGATAATGGATGAGGCTATCAGTGCTACTAAGATCCACTGTGCCAAAGAAAGAGGTACCGTTTTGAATAATCGTTGGAGTGTGGGTTCGTAAATGACCGCAACTTGTAGCGCGGCAACCAGGAGCGTTGAGGCAATCAACCATTTATTTTTAAAAAATCCACATTGTTGGATAGACAGTCGTTCTGATCTACAGTTCCATGCATTGAACCATTGAAACATAGCCATACACAAAAGAGTCATAGTTTGTGCTTCAGGTAAATCGAATGGATACCAGAAAGAAAAAATACACAGCGCGCCGACTGCCATGAGAAGTGCATTCGGAAGAATTTTTGTTGTTATCAGCGAACTATCAATTAAGGAGTGCTGCACTTTTGTTTTGGGGCTCAAGATGCTAGGCTCATGTGGTTCCATCGAAAGTGCAACGTCCAAAAATCCGTCGGTGACGACATTAAGCCATAAAATTTGTGCTGCGCGTAAAGGCAAAGGCATCCCTGCAAGAAATGCAAATACAATAACGATTACTTCACTCAAGTTAGTTGAAAAGAAATACCAGATAATTCTTCTTAACGTAGCAAAAATATGCCTTCCTTCGATAACTCCTTTGACAATACTAGAAAAACTATCGTCCATAAGAATGAGATCCGCAGATTCTTTTGCGACATCGGTGCCAATGAGGCCCATTGCAATACCAACATCGGCAGCGACAATTGATGGAACGTCATTAATGCCATCACCAGTCATGGCAACAATCTTACCTCTTTTTTTGAGGGCTGAAACGAGCGTAAGTTTATCATGAGGGGTAACTCGGGCAAAAACTTTAATTTTTTCGAGGTCAAGAAGTTCGACCTGTTCAACGGATTTACCAGAAAGTTCATTGCCCGTCAGAACAAGATCTCCATCTTTAAGAATTCCTGTTTGACGTGCTATGTGTGTAGCGGTAAGTTTATGATCTCCCGTTGCCATGATAACATGAATGCCGGCACCTTGCGCTTGAGCAAGGGCATCGGAGACATCGGGCCGAATACTGTCTTGTATGGCTACTATCCCTAAAAGATTGAATTTTTCAGAGCATTCTTTAAAAAATTGTAACCAATCAACAGGTTCTTGTAATGTTGTTTGATAAGAGGCAAGAGCAACTACTCTGTATCCTTGTTCTAAAAACTGTTGGAGTGCATCCTTGTCTTCCCGGTCGATAGTGTGACATGCGGCAAAAACAGCTTCTGGAGATCCGGAAATAAAGAGAGTTGTAGTTTCATTTGTCTTGTAAAAACCAATTTTTAAACGCAAAGCAAAATCGAAGGGGATCTCATGAGCAAGTTTATGGGACTCTTTTTGTATGCCCATTTTTTGCGAAAAAACTCCCAATGCCGCTTCAGTTGGTTCTCCTTTTACTTGGTAATGTTTTGTGCGTTCATTGTACTTTCGTTCTGAGCTGTCGAGCAATCCACAAGCGATTGCAAGACTCAGTACATCAGAATGTTCTTTGGCAGGTACTGGGGTCTTATTAAAGATAAGTGCTCCATGAGTACTATATCCTTCACCTTCTACGTCATAGGTCGCGTTGCTTGTGTATACTTTTCGGACAACCATTTCATTGCGTGTGAGTGTTCCTGTTTTATCGATTACAATAACATCAACACGGCCAAGTCCTTCAGTTGCTGAAAGTTGCTTAACAAGAACATTTTTGCGAGCAAGCCTGCGGGCACCTGTAATGAGCGTTAAAGCAAAAACCACAGGAAGTCCTTCCGGTACAATGCCAATGAAAAGAGCTACAACAACACCGAGCAATTCACTTAAGGGCTTGTTGGTTAAATAACCCAGAACAAATAAGGCTGAGCAGAGAATTATGGCAAAGACTGACAGAGAATGAGAAAGTTTATTTAATTCATTATTGAGGGGCGACTCTGATTCATGCAACTCTGCTGCTTTTTGAATTTTGCCAATTTCAGTTTCTGAACCTGTAGATGCTACCAGAGCTACGGCAAATCCACTGGTGACGGTAGACCCACGAAACACCATATTATCTTGTTCAAAAATTTGCCTCTGGCCAGCAAGCGCTCGATCATTTTTTTCGACACTGTGTGATTCGCCGGTAAGTACAGACTCATTTACCAAAAGATGATCGGATGTAAGAATTCTTGCATCTGCAGGTATTTGATCGCCTTCAGCAAGGATTATAATATCCCCAGGAACAAGCTCGCTGGAATCGACAATGATGCGCTGCTTATTACGAATGACGAGAGCGGATACTTTTATAAGCTTTTTTAAACCCTGCACTGTTTTGTGCGCATTTTTTTCATACATTGTTCCGATGCATGCATTGAAAAGTATCACAATTATGGTGACAAGTGCGTCACTGTAATTCCCAAGCAGTGATATCAATGCTGCAGCAACCACCAAAAGATAGATAAGTGGATTTTTAAATTGATTAATAAAGATAGTCAGTATTGAGGGGCTTGGCGCCTCAGGCAGTTCATTTTTTCCGTATATTTTTAAGCGATCTTGAATCTGTTCGGATGAAAGACCAGCGTGTAGATCGCTGTTAAAGTATTTGATAACCGCTTCGCGTGACATAATATACATGTTCACGAAGTCCCCCCTTTGAGTAAAATGTAATATTACCTAATACTTTAGCAAAAAAATGAGGTCTAGAAAAATCTAGACCCGAATTAGGTCCCGTAGGCTATTTTTTTCTACCGCAAGGACAAAGGCTAATGGTTGCCATTTTGTTGAGGGTCTGAGCGGTTACCATTGCAGAAGCACTAAAAATTAAAAGCCCCAAGCATGCAAATGCTGAAAATTTAATCATGGCGATCTCCCTTTTGTAATATTGTAATATATTATGTCGCATGAGCTATTATAATCTTATCAAAATATATTTTCAATTTGCAATATCTTAAAAAGAGAGGATAAACGAAATCTTTTTTTTTAAATGGCCAGATCACGGATGATTATTTTTTTGATGAATGAAATTTTGGAATTCTCGCAGCGCTTTAATGCGTTGGTTCCATAAGATTTTTTCTTCGTAAAGCATTTCGCCATAGGTCTTCAAGCAATTATCGGGCTTGAAGATTGAGCTCCAGCCAAAGCCATGTTCACCGCGCGGTTCAACGAGCTTTCCGCCGGTTGCACCGTAAAAAAGATGAATATTTTGGGCATCTTTCACATACGCGAGAATTGTTTCTGCTTGAGCCGCACCATTGCCCATAGCGATTGCCATCTTGTAAAGCCCCTTGATCTCTAACTCTTGCAAGAACCATTTCACAAGAGGTCCTGGAAGTCTATTCATGCCATCGAGATACAATGAAGTATCTTCAACAAGGAAATTATCAAGTCCAAGCTTAAGGGCCTCACGTACCTTATGATCAATTATTTTACGGGCATCCACTTCCTGAGCTTCTTCAAGGTCAACATCTATCTGCTCAATGATAAAATTTTCATTTTCTAGAAAACGTTTGATTTCGGCAAACTTACCAGAGTTGCCGGTGAGTACATATATTTTTTGTGGTATCGTCATATTTTTTTTATTAGTTGGGTGTTCTTTTGCAAAATCTGAGAAGATTTTTATTTACTATACAGATATGGCACTCATTTTAAAAGTGTTTGATGATGAGTTGCAATTAACATTAGTGTTCGTGCTGTGATGGTTTGAGACTGAAACATAAATGGGGATTTTTTTTAGAGATTTAGGTTTTGAAGGATTTGTCATTGGATTTGATGAATGGTCAAGCTTGAATAACGCTTTGGCGAGCAACCTTTGTCTTGTGAATTCAAAGTTTTTGGACCATCTTAGCATCTTGCTTATATACTTTTATTTCAAACTCATTTGAGGCGCCAGCCAGAAGATGCTGCAAAGCAGGCAAGACTGGTGGAGGCGATGGGAGTCGAACCCATGTCCGCAATACTTCAACCCTTAAGTACTCCATGCTCAGTCCTAGAATTATACTTTATGCGCCCTCAAGGACAAAAGCATCGCATAAAGTTCCATTTAGTGTTCAATCAAGCTACTCAACAGAAAAAATCTTGCTTGATGTTCCATCTTTTTTATACGTGTTAGTCCAATTGATGGACACATCAGACTAACAAGTGCATGTTGCCCTTAGGCAACAGCGAGACCGCGAGATTCGCCGTTTATTGTTTTGATTCTTTGTTTAACGAGCACTGAATCAAAGCTCGGCATGCACTCAAAGATATCACTACCACGTCGAAGCCAGTACGCCCCCGTATAATTTCAAAGACTATTACTCATTGTCAATTTTATTAAATCTGAGCAATTTTGTCAAGTTTAAGAGGTAAATGAAATGTGTTGCTTCGTGATGAGCTTATGTGTTTCTGGCGATATTTGCAGATTCATGCTACTCTTTTCTCTCAAAATAACTTCGGAAATGTACTATGAACTTCAAAATATTTTTTGTACTCCTCATAACAATCAATTCAATGCGTTGCTTGACTCCAGCAAGAGTGATATTAGCGACCGATAATAATCCTACTTATATTCAATTTTGGCCAATTGTCGCAAAAGCATGGCAGCAATGGATCGACTTAAAGCCTACACTTGCCCTTGTCGCTGAGGAAGGTGTTCGGGTTGATGAGTCATTGGGCGATGTCATTCATTTCAAACCAATTCCAGGAATACCCACATCATTCTATGCTCAGGTTGTTAGATTACTGCTCCCTATTTTGTACCCCGATGAGGTATGTATTTTGTCGGATATTGATATGTTGCCGATAAGTAGAATTTTTTTTACACGTTGTGCGGAGCATATTCCAGATGACCATTTTGTTGTTTATACCAATAAGGCTTATGAAGGGCTCAAGGCGGTGCAATATCCCATATGCTATAATGCCGCTAAAGGATCAGTATTTCGAGCTCTTGTCGGCATAACATCATTATCGGAAATTCCACGAATGGTCTGCGATTGGTACAACTTTAAGATTGGTTGGACTTCTGATGAAAAAATTCTCTACGGTCTCTTAAGATTGTGGGAGGGATACCCTGACAAATTGTCGCTCCTAGGGTACAAGACCGGAAATCAACGCATTGATAGAGGGAATTGGGGTTATGATAAAGCATTACTTGAGTCCGGCTATTATATTGATTCTCACCTATTCAGACCCTATCATCAATACAAGCATACTATTGATACTCTCATTCAATCAGTTATAACGATACAACCTTTTAATAAGGAGTGTCGCTCTTGAAAATGAGAAACGTGCTCATCTTTTTAATTTTAGGTATTGAACTATCGGTTTTTGCAAAGCATCAATTTTTAATCATAGTGCCAAGTAAAACTGTTAAAAAAAGTATGAGTTTGCTCACCTCAATTTTTGCTCAAAAGTATTCAGAATGGAGTGCGATCGTACTTCATGAAGAAAAAAAAACAATCTCTGATTTACAAAACTTTATTAAAAAGAATTCCTCTCAAAACAAAGTCAAAATCGTTTTCACGGAGCCACGGAATTGGCTTTTTCATTTCTACAAAACCGTTCATGCTGTTCACGATGATACTATTGTGATTACGTTATGTGACGCAGAACATAATAACATGCTTGTTGATCTTGATAATGTATATAAAAGCGGTCTTTTGATGGCATCTGGCTATCATCTACCGTCTGATATGGTTACAAAAAGAAGTTACCGAAGTACTAAATGGCCAGTCACTACTTACACTCATTCATTTTATGCGTCACTTTTTAAAAAGATTCCCTTACATGAATTTTTTGTCCAAGGAATTTTTGATCAAAATTTCCTTTCTTACTTAATTCCTCTTTTTGAAAGAGGAGGAGAGAAACATCAGTTTATAAGCCAATTGAGAAAAAATGATGAAGCTTTATCCGAAGACTTTTCTGAAAATAAAGAACAAACTCTTCGAAATCACAAGAAAGTCACTCCGTTAGAACCAGATTCCAAGAATATGCATTCAAAACAAATAACAGTTGTCGTCTATTCCAAGGATCGGCCCTTGCAACTGTATGCTTTTCTAGAATCTGCTTTTTTGCATCTTAAAGGCACCTATGAAATCGTGGTCATTTACGCAGTCTCAGACAAGTCTTACCAAAAGGGATATGCGCTGGTAAGAAAAAAATTCCCCCGCGCGGTTTTTATTAAACAAAAATCAAAAAATGATTTAAAACAGCTAACACTTGATGCGCTGTATCATCGAAAGGGGAGTTATTGCATGTTTGGTGTTGACGATATCATCGTGAAAAATCCTGTTGATTTAACGTATTGTACGGAGCTGATGGAAACGACTGGTGCGTTTGGTTTTTATTTGCGTTTGGGAAGAAACATTACCGAATGTTATACACATGGAACGGTAACCGGATTGCCACCACTTTATGAAATAGCTCCCGATGTATACACATGGCAGTTTGTTGCCGCACGAGGTAAATCTAGCGAATGGAATTATATGGGCACATTTGACATGACCCTTTATCGAAAAGCAGATATAAAGCATGTTTTTACCTCGCTTGATTATTCTGTGCCAAATGCTTGCGAGGCTGCATGGCAAGATTTTACTAATCCGCTTTTAGTGGGACTTTGTTTTGAACAATCAAAAATTGTTAACATCCCCCTTAACATTGTTCAATCCTATGCTGTGAAAAATCGCAACATGGCGCTTTATAGTCCAAAACAACTGCTTTCTAAATTTCTTGCTGGCTTTAAAATAGACATTTCACCGTTGAGTAAAATTTCTCACAAAGCGCCGCACATCGAATATAATCCTATGTTCGTTAAATAAGAGCATCAAAGACATTGACCAAGAGGAACCAAAAATTCTAACCTATAACTATAAATGTGTTATGGAGAAAGATTTTATGAGAACCATGAGTTCTCAACTTATTCGTTTTATTTTTGTTGGAGCATTTGCAATGCTGATTGATGCAGCAATTTTCATGCTCATTCTCCGTTACTCAAGCTTCAATTCAACGATGGCACTTTTTTTTAGTTGGACGGCAGGTTTTTTGGCCAATTTTTCTCTGGTGTATTATTTTGTGTTTCAATCTACTCTTATTCCCCTGTGGCAAGCTGCGGTTCGCCATTATGTTACGTCACTCATAAGCTTCGCTCTTCAAGCAGGAGGTATGCTTGTCATGATCAATCATTTTGAAGTGCAAAATGTTTTGAGTGCTCGCATATCTATTGCAGCCATCGTCTTTTTTGTAAATTTCTTTGTTATTCGACGATTTGTTTTTTTAATTCGCTAGCTGTGGAAATCGGATTTGCCATCGATTCATAAATGGGATAATTTTTACATAAAGATTTGATAGATCGTTGCACAGCACTGATAACTCTATCATTATCAGGATTTTCAAGAACTTGGTTAATGAGCTCGACGATCAGTAAGGCTTCGGTTTCCTTCATGCCGCGTGAGGTAATCGCGGGAGTTCCTAGTCGAATGCCGCTGGTGATGGATGGTTTTTCTTGGTCAAACGGAATGCAGCTTCGACTTACGGTTATACCTGCTCGTTGCAACACTGTTTCAGCGGCGCGACCAGTGATTTTTTTTGCTCGCAAATCAAGAATAAAGAGATGGTTGTCTGTACCACCCGATACGATTCGATAACCGAGATTGGCAAATGCAGCTGCCATGCATTGGGCATTTAAAATGACCTGTTTCTGGTAATTAATAAACTCTTGGCACGCTGCCAACTTAAAACCAATAGCCTTTGCAGCAATAACATGCATTAAAGGTCCCCCCTGGAGCCCGGGCAAGACCGAACGATCAATGCGGTCTTTGTAAGCCATCGAGCTTAAGAGAAAACCCCCTCGTGGCCCGCGCAAAGTCTTATGCGTGGTTCCTGAAGTGATATCTGCGTAGGGTATAGGAGATGGATGCAAACCAGCGGCTATCAAGCCCGCGATGTGTGCAATATCGGCAGCAAAGTAAGCGCCGATTGAATCTGCTATAGCCTTCATGCGCTTAAAATCTATAACACGCGAATAAGCAGACGCTCCTGCGATAATGAGTTTTGGGCGATGTTGATGTGCCAGTACTTCAATCTCATGGTAATCAATAAGTTCTGTTTGCGGGTCAACACCATATTGAATACTTTTGTAAAAAATCCCGGAGAAATTTACCGGGTGTCCATGTGTTAAGTGCCCACCAGCAGCCAAACTCATTCCCAAAATGGTTTCGCCCTGTTTTAAAAGGGTGGCATAAAGGGCCATATTCGCCTGCGAACCAGCATGCGGTTGTACGTTAGCATGTTCGGCTCCAAAAAGTTCTTTTGCACGGTCTATGGCGATCATTTCAATCTGATCAACCATTTCACAACCACCGTAGTAGCGCTTAGAGGGATAACCTTCGGCGTATTTGTTAGTCAGCGCGGAGCTCAGAGCGTTACGGATTGCCTGCGGTGCATAGTTTTCAGAGGCTATCAGGTTGATCTCTTCTTCCTGGCGCTGCTCTTCGCGGCGAAGAAGGTGTTCGATAAGTGGGTCAATTTGATCTAATGGACTGTTATTAAGCTTCATAATACATTCATTTATAAGCGATAGTGAACTTTGTAATAATATCATTTTTTACATTTTGCTCATAACTTTTTATAATAAAGAGATAACCCATGAGTTTATTAGAAAAGGGCATTTCGTGATAGCTGCAGGCGATTTTAAAAAAGGGAGTAAACTCCTTTACAAAAATGAACCGTATACGGTTGTTGATTTTCAGCATGTTAAACCTGGAAAAGGGGGCGCATATATACGCACCAAAATGAGAAATTTGATCACTGGCTTGGTCCATGAGGAGACCTTTAGATCCGAAGAAAAGTTGCCAACTCCTGATCTCGAAGATAAAAACATGAAGTATTTATATGAAGATAATGATCTTTTTAACTTTTTGGATGAGGAATCTTTCGAGCAGGTGGCTTTTGAAGCAGAACAAATAAGTGAGGTGAGTAAGTTGCTTCAAGACCAAGCAGTTTATACCGTTCTGTATTTCAGTGGACGGCCCATTGCAGTCACTCCTCCTTTATTTATGGAGCTAAAAGTTGTTGAAACGGTGCCTGGTGTGCGTGGAGATACTGCTCAAGGGGCAGCTACAAAACCAGCTACTCTTGAAACTGGTCTTATAATACAAGTACCTCTTTTTGTTAATGAGGGCGATGTTATCAAGCTTGATACGCGGGATGAACGGTACATCGAACGCGTCCAGAAAAAGTGATACCACAAGTTTTGACACAAGGGACATGTCTATGGCTTTCGTATCAGAAGACACTAAGAACAATGATTATCATTTGGATGAAACTGAAAATCATTCCTCTGAGCTATCATCCGATAAATTATCACAAAGAGATTCGCGATCATTAGTTTTCCATTTGCTTTATGCAATGGAGGCATTTGACTATGATGTGAGTCTGGAATCGATTGTTGACAACTTTGCTCGTGGGTTTAATATTCACATAAATCCACAGGGTACTGTTTTTAAGAAAGCAGCGTCCATCATAACTGATCGAGAGGATCTTGATCAGCGTATTAGACCGCTTTTGGCAAATTGGCGTCTTGAACGACTGGGTTTTAGTACCCGCTTAATTCTTCGCTTAGCAATGTGGGAATTTGTTCACAGTGGCATTGCACCGTCAATTGTTATCAATGAAGCCGTTGAACTTGCAAAATGTTTTGCCGAACACGATGCCTATAAGTTCATTAATGGTGTACTCGATGAATGGATAAAAAGGAATAAGCCTGAGCTTGTTACGGTACCAGAAGAGTCACAAAATTAGGCAAGGCGGGATTTTGGTGCTTCCCGCCTCATTTTCTTACAATGCAATAGTTGTTTGAGTACATCCAGATACTATTTCTGAAGTACTGAAAGGCTTGAGCGTCATCTTTGCAGGATGTGTGCATCGGTGATCACGCTGTGCGATCCTATGGTAACGTCATTTTCGATGATGCTCTTGTCACTGATGGAATATGCTCACTAACACAATTTGGTCCCACTTTTGAGCCCTTGAGAATGGGCACACCTGCCCCAATAATGGTATCGGCAGTTAATTCAACATCTGCATCAATGATGGTACTGTTTTCATCAATAAAGCTACGCCCTTGCCCATCCAGTAAGCAATAAGTTCTGTGTTTGATATGTTGTGCAATTGATAATTCTTTTGGGTATCGACTTACATAATCAAGGGGAACGCGAACGTTTCGACTTTTCGATTTTCATCAACTGCCATGTGAATCAGCTGAGGAATTCCCAGCTCACCATTTTTGTAAGGGGTATCTTATCAATGTGTGTTTCGAGAAACGATTTTTTCATGATATAAATGCCAGCATTCATAATGTAGGGTTGACTGCGATCCCCTTCAAATTCATTATGTTCAACTACTCGTATCTTGCCATCCTCATTTTTTAAAACATGGGCAACCGATAACGTAGCATCCGTATTATTGGCGGTTATGAAAGTAATTGTTGCATGAGAACTCACATGTTTTTCAATAATACCTTTAATCATGGCCTCATTGAGTAGTGGATTATCACCATTGATAATTAACAAGTTGTCTGCTTGCCACAGCGACTGCGAAACCATGACGGCGTGCCCCGTTCCTTTAGGGTTTTTTTGTTCAACGTACTGAGCTGTGATTCCCTTGCGGGTCAAAATATCTTGGATGATTTCTTTTTGATAACCAACCACCATAATCAGGGTATTGAGAGATTTTGCATAATTTCAGTGGGATACAAAATCATTTCTTTTCCGCAGAAGGGGAATGTTAGTTTTGAGGCTTTTGTTTTGACACGTGTTGATCGACCAGCTGCGAGAACTATCGCTTGAGTGCTTGGAGCGTCGACTGCTAATGTCGACATGTAAATACTTATTAACAATGCTAAAAACAATTGATTAAACTTCATAATAAATTCCTTCCTAGATCTCCTTAAATTCCCTGCTCTTTGATTGCTATAGTTCTTTTTCGATAGTTGTTACGTGATCTGACTTTTCCAAATCATGAAAACTTATATCAAGAATATCATACGATTTCCAATTTTTATCATCAAAATGCCACCATTCGGTAGGCAACGGTTCAAAGCCATGTTTTGTCATGATAAGTTCAAGAAGCTTACAATTTCGAGCAGCTTCAGGGGACATGGCGCCATAATTTCTATGAGCTTTTTCGGTAAAATCATCATATTCCGAGGGCATGATTACGGGTTTGCCCGTTTTCTTGTCTTTGAGCGTTAAATCTACTGCTGAACCTCGATTATGCTTTGAACCTTTTATTGGATTGGCGACGTAACGCTCATCAGAACAAATTTCCCAAAATATTTTTTGAACAGAAAGGGGTCGATAGGCATCAAAAATAGTCAATTCATAACCGATTTCATCAAGTTCTTGCTGTGCATTCAAGAGTTTTTGGGCTGTAGCCTTGCGCAAATAACATCCAGCAGTTGGATAAACAATTTTGCCAGTGAAATTGTTTTTTGTCGCATAGCGAATATCCTTATGCATTTTGGGGATATATTTTTCAAGATTTACTAAGTCCGGGTGAGCAAGTGAAGCTTGAGTCATAGTTGTTACCAGTAGCAGTTGAAAGAGTAGCAAGAGCATTCAAATTCCTTGTGTTTAATTTTCGTTTAAAGAGTACCCAAAAAAAATGAAAAAGTGAATGCAGACGTTTTGTTATGACATGAAAGCCAGGAGATCGTGATCGATCTTTGGACTATTGCCACCAATTTTTAGAGAGTAAAGGGGAATTAAAAATTATCTTGGCAAT
>CAVOUX010000002.1:0-14802 GCA_963699715.1 uncultured bacterium | reverse complement strand
GGCTTATTTGAAGCGGCTTGAAAAACTTGAAGAAATTGCCTACGCATTCTCGGGCGTCAAAAAGGCCTATGCTCTTCAGGCAGGCCGAGAAATTCGGGTGATTGTTGAAGAAGAAATGCTTGACGATGACAAGGCGTGTGCTTTGGCGCGGGGTTTAGCTGAGCGTATTTCTCAAGAAATGAGCTTTCCTGGGCAAATCAAAGTTAATGTTATTCGTGAGAAAAGATCTATTGAGTATGCTCGTTAAGAGGGAAGTATGGCGTTTCGAATTTTATTTTTGGGTGACCTGATCGGTGCTGCTGGGGCCGCTATGTTTCAAAAGCATATTAAGCGCTTGAAACATGAACATTCAATAGATGCTATGCTTGTTAACGGGGAAAACAGCGCGCATGACGGACGGGGCATAACTCCTAAAGTGATGAAGTTTTTCAAGCATCATGATGTTTCGATGGTTACTACGGGTAATCATATATGGCAAAAAAAAGAGATTTATCCCTATCTTAATGAACATAAAGATCTTTTGCGTCCTATAAACTTTCCTGGTGGCTGCCCCGGTTCTGGCGTGGGAACTTTTAAAATGGGTGATGTTACGGTTGGCGTCGTTAATGTTCAGGGCCGCGTGTTCATGCGTGAATTTGTGAGCTGTCCTATCAGAGCGCTTGAATCAGCACTCACTTTTTTAAAGACAAAGACCAATGTCATCATCGTTGATATGCATGCTGAAGCAACATCAGAAAAAATATGCCTTGCGCTTCATTTTGATGGGCTTATTAGTGCATTTGTCGGAACGCATACGCATGTTCAAACTGCCGACGAACGAATTTTGCCCAAAGGAACTGCGTACATTACTGATTTAGGTATGTCCGGAGCGCTTAATTCTTCGATTGGTATTAAGCCGCAAGCGGTTATTTATAACATGCTTACTCAGATGCCTGCAAAATTTGAAGTGGAAACTGAACCACCAATGGTTCTCAGTGGCGCGATGATCGATATTGATGCTCATTCGGGAAAGGCAATCGCCATTGAACGAGTGCGTGTTATTGACAACACAGTGACGTTGGACGGTATAGATTTTTAGCAATAATCATTTTAAAAAAAGAGGTTTTATGAAAAGTTTATATGGAAAAGTAGTGCCTGTTGTGCTTTTGTTGGCTATCCCAGGGTGTTTTAATGAACGCAAAGAAGAAGTCAAAATTCCGGTTGAGAAAATAGTTACTGAACCAAAAAAAATTGAAAGTGAAGAACCGACCATGGTTACAACAGCATCAGGATTGCGTTACACGATAGTAAAACCGGCTGTAGATGAGCAGGCTAAAAGCCCCGAAAAAGGTAAGCGAGTGACGGTTCATTATACCGGCTGGCTTGCAGATGAAAAAGGCAATCCGCGAATGGACGCAAAATTTGACAGCAGTGTTGACAGAAACCAACCGTTTACCTTCAATATCGGACTTAATCATGTGATTAAGGGGTGGGACGAAGGTGTGCTTGGCATGAAAGTTGGTGAAAAACGTCGTCTTATTATTCCTGCTAATCTTGGATACGGCGCTCGCGGTGCAGGAGCTTCTATACCCCCCAATGCGACGTTGGTTTTCGATGTCGAACTTCTTGGGGTTCAATAAAAGCTGCCGAAAATACACCCATGCGGCATACTGTTTATACGCATGCCGCGTGAGATTTTGTCTCTTTCTTAAAAAACAATCCCGGACTGTTTTAATCAACGGTTAATGTGGTTTTATTCATTCCTGGTCAGAATCGTGCGTTGTGATCGATCTCTGTTTGCATGTTTGGTTGCCTGTATTTCATCAACATGTTGAAGTTGTCAGTATCGTGTTTGACTCCTATGAGAGCGGTTTGGCTCTAGCCCAACGCAATTATGCCTTTAGAGCGGTTTTTTGAATCTCTTTTAATAAATCACGGGTCAGACCATCTTTCTTTTATGCGCATTATCAATTTTATTAAAAAAAGCTAAAAAACACGGCTATATGCGATATTATTGCTATTTGAATGTGTTTTTTTATATACTTTTGAATAAGACAGTAATTTACCTTAAGGGAGTGCCATGGCCAATAAAAAAGCAAAAAATCAAAGAAGAAAAGTTGCAAAGCACAATGATCATAAAATGAGTGGGTATTCGCATGCAAAAAGGGCACATGGGGAAGAGGGTGAATTTAAGGCATGGCTTGTAGAACTCTTTGCAGAGCCAATGAAAGAGGCAAAGAATATTCATGCTGAGAATGCAAAGCATGCTTCTGTAAACGTTAAAAAAAATGATGTCCAAAAGAATAGAAAAAAGAGTGCAAAAAGAGAAAAAATTGCAAGAGCTTAAATATAACCTTATTTAAAACAAGGAGATCTCATGAAAAGGCAATTAGTAGCATTAGTGTTGATTGTTTTATCAGTTGCTGGAATAAGCATGAAAGCATGCCATCGTGGATGTTGTCGCTCAGAACGTTCATGCAACACCTGCAATTACGATGTATGTCCATCGTGCTGCGATTAACATTTTAGGCAAGTATACCTTCGCTTTGAGAGGGAGAGGTTATGAAAGAACTTATGAACACGAAAGATCTCATGGAAGGCAAGGAAATACAAAAGAAGCATAAAGGCCATTCCAAGTCTGCTGATAATAAGAGACATATTGATAACAAAGGTGTTCAATATAGAGCAAATGAAAATGGTTTTGAAAATAATAGAGCGCATAAAAAAGCGCATTAAAAAAAGAGGAGATTATAATGTTTAAGAATATGAATTTTATAGACTGGACAGCATTATTTTTACTTATTATTGGCGGATTAAACTGGGGCTTAGTTGGACTTGCCAATTATGACCTTGTAGCGTCATTGTTTGGTTCCTTTACGACCGTAAGCCGTATAATATATACCGCAATAGGACTTTCAGGGGCTTATGCCACATTCCTTACCATCAAAAAGCTTCTCGACTAAGCCATCATTACGAGGTAGGCTTACGTGGAAATAAGAGGCAAGCCTACCTCGTTTCTTGCAACAATCATGCACTATCTGTAAACTAAGTGCCGGTAGCTCATCCAATTTTTGTACATCTCTGGATAAGGATGGGTCGTATTATGGTTTTAGTGGTTCTTCTCTATGCCCTTTTGGCATTAACATTTACCTTGGGTAAGGCGGCAGTTTCATATGCTGATCCCCTCTTTTTGGTAGCGGCACGAATGATAATTGCTGGTCCTCTTCTTCTGGCGATTCACGCAGTAAGAAACGGCTTTTCATGGCATTTCTCTAGGAAAGATATATTCAATTTCTTTCAAGTTATTGTCTTTCATATCTATCTTTCGTTTATCCCTGAATTTTGGGCATTTCAATATGTTTCTTCCATAAAAGTAAATATCCTGTATGCCACGACGCCCTTTATAGCTATGTTTTTTTCTTATCTCTTGTATAAAGAAAAAGTTACCGTGTCTCAACTCTTTGCAACGATTATTGCATTCTTGAGCTTAATGCCACTTATGCTTAAAGATAATTGGTGTGCTGGGGAGATACTTTCTTTTGCGTTACCAGAACTATTTCTTTTGGTTTCTATTGCATCAGCTGCTTATGCGTGGTTTGTTATAAAAAAGCTTATGAATCGTGGATATTCTTTATTTATTATTAATGGCATTGCGATGTTTGGGGGCGGAGTAATGAGTTTCATAACATGGCTTTTGGTCCATCAGCAGGGAGTAAACCCTGTTTGTGAAC
The DNA here is from genome assembly GCA_963699715.1 of uncultured bacterium. Classification (GTDB taxonomy): domain Bacteria; phylum Babelota; class Babeliae; order Babelales; family Babelaceae; genus CAVOUX01. Next base: position 11,092 of record CAVOUX010000002.1, on the reverse strand, counting down.
TTATGCCTTTTATATTAAGCGTTGCAGGATTGATAGTGCTCTCTAACATTATTGTGTATAACCTTTATGGATGGCTTCTTAATCACTATTCGGTTAATTTTGTGGCATGCGCTGGCTTTTTATCACCATTATTTGGCGCTTTGTATGGCAGGATTTTCTTGAATGAAACTTTGGGGTGGCAACATTGGGTAGCAATGATCGGCATTACGCTTGCTTTGTATCTCTTTTTCATAATGAGCTTAAGAATAGACGCTCGCGCAAGTATGAAAATATTGTCACTCAGTAATTGAATAAGCAATGGTCATTTTTTGCAAATAACAGGTTATACGCTTTTTAATATCTTAAAAAATAGTATGCTATAAATGACAATTATAATAGGGTTAAAGATGTTCAGAGGACTCCTCTTATTAATCGGATTTTTTTTGTTGCTCTGCAGCAGGCGATGGAGGCACCCTCTAGATTGACTGGTAAGAAAAGATCAATGGAAGCTATGATAGCAACTCTTGAAACAGGCTATGAGTCTGAGCAAGCGGATGACAATGCATTGGTGTGGGCAGTGCGTGCTGATCGGGAAGATGAGATTATGGCACTGCTTGAACAAGGTGCAAATCCTAATGTGTGGTGTGAAGGTAAGCCATTATTAACATGGGCCATTGATAATCCTAATATTTTACGCATTTTGATCAAATATGGTGCATTAATCAACATAAAATCGAATGACGAAGTGACACCACTTATCGTTGCAATTGAAAAAGACTTATTAGAATCAGTAAAAATACTGTTAGCACATGGTGCGCATGCGAATATTTTAACCGGGGATGAACCTTTAGGTTTGGCCATCACAAAGGGTAATATTGAAATTGCACGTGAGCTTCTTGCAAAAGGGGCAAGTCCACGTGGTACTTTGGGTTATGGTCTTCGGATTAGTTCCCTCGACTATGCTTTAAAATGGGGTGAAAAGAAAGAAATTGCATGGTTATTATTACAATACGGTGCTGAATTTAATTCATCTTCTCATCTGCTCATGCAAGATACATTTCTTTGGGCCATTTTGAATAAAGATTATGATAGCGTTTTAGCTGCCGTTATTAAGAGTGATCTTTCTCACGACCTGTTGTATAAAGGTCTTTTCTTGGCGATTGCACAGAAGAGCAGCGAAGACATTATTGATTTTCTTCTCATTAAAATGATTCTGCAATCACCCCATAGTATTAAGGGAATTGAACAATTTACCTGCTTGTTACTGGAACGTACCAATGTGTCACATAATGATCAAGTTCAGTACTGCAAAACGCTGGAAAAAATTAATCAACTCAGGCTACAATCACAAAAAATAAATGAAGCTTTTGTAGCAGGGAGTTATATTTCATTATTGCCCGTTGAACTTATTATGCCTTTATCTCTTTATATCTTAAACGGCTTTCAAAAAGCTGCTACAATTTCTTGAATTATACTCTACCCCCCAAAAGAGTGTCTCCTTGTAATCTTGCGCCCTACTTCACTTTTTTCATAATATTGAGTGGACCGAAAACTTTATTGCATGTTTTCCGAAACTATGTTATTAAAGCAATGGCGTTTTTTCATATATAAGGAGATTGTTATGAGTCGTTTTTTTAATTATGGGATATTGGCATGTATGGTGCTCATACTGCCGTTCCCGCTGGAATGTGCCCACAAGAGGCAAACGCAACGTAAAAAAAATTCAGAACATGCAAAAAAACATTGCCGTGGCAAACGAGGATGTCCCGGAAAAACCGGATGCACGGGTGCGACGGGACCAACGGGGGCAACGGGTAACACAGGTAGTACTGGTGCATGCTGTGCTGGACTAACGGGAGCAACAGGCAACACGGGTGCTACCGGGAATACGGGCGCTACCGGCATCGGCACAACGGGGCCTACCGGTGCTATGGGCATCACGGGCGCTGGAGGAGGTAATAGTACCGTTATCGGTTCTACTGGACCGACCGGTGCTACGGGTGCAACGGGTACTTGCAGTTGTGCGATAGATCCTTTCTGTAATCTTCCGGCTCAATACCTTGGCGGAAGAATAACTACAACTCAGTTGACCGGGTTTGATTGGACTGCAACGTTTAACGGAACAACAGGTACTATAACATTTAGCAATCCTCAATTACAAAACACTGTTTTTCCCATAATATTTACCGGAGAATCGGCTGACACTACCTTCGTAACTTCCAGAGCTGCTGGAATGGTATCCTTTGCAACAGATTCTGGTACCACAGCGGTAGATTTTGCCGTTTATTTTTGCCCGTGTAATAACACTTGTGGTTCAGCGCAATCCTGCTCTGATGGCGTAACATGTGGCTGTACAGTGGGGGATGTGTGTGGAACTCAGTGTTGTACGACTGGTGTTGAAACATGTTGCAATAATACAGCTTGTTGTACCTCAGATTCTCAAACCTGCTTGGCAACCGGATGTTGTGATAACACCAATGTTTGTGGTACTTCACCTAATCAGGCCTGTTGCTCAGGTACAGAAACATGTATCGATGGTGCATGTTGCGACAACACTGATGTTTGTGGTGCTTCATGTGGGTGTCCTAGTGGTCAATCATGCTGCAATGGTACAGCCTGTTGTTCGACTGGTTATTGTGTGGATAGTGGATGCTGTTTTCCCACCCTTCCCTGTGGTAATTCCTGTGGATGTCCTGACAGCCTAGTATGTTGTGAATTCGTCTCTCCATTTATATGCTGCGAATTTAATCAAGGCTGCCAGACCGTTAGTGGCAGTGGCCAATGTTGTAGCAACGTGCAAGGTGCTTGTTCAGATACCAATCCTTGTTGTTCTGCTTCAAATACGACATGTGTAAATGACGTCTGTTGCAAGTCGCCCACACAATCTTGTTCAGCGACCGCTGACTGTTGTGGTGCAGCTGGTCTTTGTTGCTGTTCACAAGGGGACGTATGTACTTTGAGTGGTGATTGCGGGGGAGCAGGATGTCTTGGATAAATGTATTGAGAATGATAAATGTTTTGTAAGGAGAATATATGAAATTATCCCATTACCTTTTAATAATGCTGTGTGGTTTGATAGTTCAAACCCCGACAGTATATTCAATTAAACAAAAAGCAAAGCCCTGTAAACATTGTAAGAAAGGCTGTCCTGGTCGCCGTGGCAACACGGGGGCCACTGGCCTGACGGGAGCTTCCGGCAATACGGGCGCGACGGGCAATACCGGCGTCTGTTGTTCAGCAACTGGTGCAACGGGTACTGCCGGTGCTGCAGGAAACACGGGGGCTACTGGCACTGCCGGTGCGACGGGGAATACCGGAAGCACTGGCAATACCGGACCTACCGGAGCAAATGGGGATACTGGAGCACCGGGGGCGACGGGTAATACCGGAGCGACGGCAACGTGTAGTGCTTGTTTGTCCAACAATTGTGTTTCCCCACAAACGTCCGTTATCACTGCGGGCATTGTTAATATGGCAGGTGCAACGACGCAAGTCGGTCCTGACTGGACAGCAACCTTGACATCAGCAACTGCGGCAACCATTACTTTCAACGATGTGGCATTACAAAATGCCAGTTTTAGTATTGTGTTGACGCCTGAGTCAGATGGTCCAGCGATTGTTACTGCTAGAAGCGCGGGAAGCGTTACATTTTCAGTGGTCGCGGGAACCACCTTTGTTAACTTTATTGTATTCAGCAACTGTTGTTCACCGACGGGTGATTTTTGCAGTGCAGCAAGTGATTGCTGTAATAGCAGTAATACATGCACAGCTTCAGTCTGTTCAGCACCCTAGGTTTTAATAAAAGAGGAATAAGTATGAATTACGTAATGTCACGATGGCTGTTAATAACCATGGTAGCGCTTTTAAGCGGTAATGGAATAACAGCATTAACAAAACAAGCGAAAGCAAAAAAAGAAAAGAAGTGTCCTCGCGGTCCCAAGGGCAAAAAGGGGAAGACGGGCAACACGGGTGCCACGGGCGTTACCGGAGCAACTGGAACTACCGGAGCTACAGGTCCCTGCTGCACAGGTGCTCCTGGTAATACAGGAAACACTGGTGCGACAGGTGCTACGGGTGCTCCTGGTGCTATTGGCGTGACGGGAAATACCGGTGCCACAGGAAATACAGGCGCAACGGGAAGTACCGGTGCGACGGGAGTGATCGGTAGTACCGGAGCAACCGGAATAGACACAACGTGCGCATGTCCTTCTTTGCCACCAAGTGGTTGTGCGACTGGATCACAGCTTTATCTGACCAGTGGCCTTATTGATATGACGGGTGCTGTGGGGCAAACAGGGCCTGGTTGGACGCTGACTGCATTGACATCGACTGCGGGAACAATCACGTTTTCTCCGGCAGTGTTGCAGAATACCGCATTTCCGATAACGTTCACCGGACAGGCAGAAGATTCTGCACTGATCACGTTACGCACGACGGGAACTGTTTCATTTTCCGTTCCGGCTGGTACAACTTCAGTGGATTTTATTGTCGCAGGATGTGCATGTTTTGATTCAACCGACTGCCCAACAGGTCAAACCTGTTGCAGCAATGCCTGTGTTGATGAAACAAGCGATCCCCTTAATTGTGGTGGATGTGGAACGGTTTGTCCTGCGGGTATTCCGTGTATTTCTGGTAGCTGCTGTCTCCCTGACGTGACATCGTGTGAAATAAGTTCAAGCTGCTGTTCTGGTTGTTGCTGTGCAACAGGAATCATAGGAACTGTATGTCTTGCGCCTGGAATTTGTATTACGGGCTGCCTATAGTCACGAAATATCTCTAAATTTGTATTATGTGCCATCGAAAATGACCATTTTCGATGGCACATAATACATTCATGATGGCTTCATTCATATGAAAACTATTTATTCAATACTCAGCTATTTCTTTTTATCAACCAGCTTAATAAGATTTTCTATTGCATTTACGATATCAAGGTTATTCTTTTTGCGAGCTTCATCAAGAAATTCTAAAAGCGCGCTTTTATAGACAATTTTCAAGTCTCCATACGGATAATGATATTTCTCAACACGTTCTTCTTTGATATCAGTATCAACTCCGAGAAACCAGAGCGCATACTCGCTTATATAGTGGGTCTCAAGAAATTTAGCTATCTCATCTCTTGTTGGAGCTGCTTCATGCCAATTACCAGTCTGATGATTGACTTCAAGGCCACCCTCTATAAGCTTTTTTGCATGATCGTATGCGGCTTGATGTAACTTAATAGCCATTATATCTCCTTTTAGCCTCTTATTTATAGCTTTATATAGTTTTAGTCTAGCGAAAATGGCTTAGAAAAGGCAATGATTTAGATGCTTTTTTCATTATTTAATCAATGAATGGGGCAAAGCAAATTATAGTTTACTTACCCCATTATGATTGTCGAATTAACTAATCAATGAATTTACTCTCCATAATTTGCGACAACTGTTGGATAGTAAGTGCCGTCTGAATTTTTATCTCCAAAAATATCGAGGGTTTTGACAGCATCTGAGGAGAATCTGAATGTGCCAATTCTTTTATCTCGCTTGTTGTCTTCAAAAATGTCAATATGGAGTACTCCCGATTTAGAAACCTCAATATCTTTTGGGATACATTTTGTAGTTGACTTTTGAGGGCCAAGATTATGACATGATTCTACTTCATCGCCATTTATATCAACCAACCAGTCGGATCTATTGGCTACAGAAACTGATTTAAGCAAGTTTCCTTTCCGACCCATTTCTTTTTGATATTCGCGAAGGTTGAATTCTTCTTTTTCCTGACTAAATGCAGGAATTGTTATGGAAATTAATAAGCCTAATGATAGTATGTGAAACTTCATCTTATATCCTTTCATTTTTGTTTAATATCATCTTTATATTATCATATTGAATGACTATATTTCAATAAATGATACGCGCAGTGCGGTGGCATTAGCGTTTATCAGGACAATCAGTCATCACCTCCTGAACGAAGCTTTGTGCAATGTTGGGCCAACTTTGTTTCTTTACATTCTTACGAATATTCGGGACTGTCTCATATCGGCGATCCTTAAGTGATTTCTTTGATTTATCAGTTATCTCGGATTGTCGATTATCTTTTTCTATTGAGTAGAAAATCCATTTTCTAAGTTAAAAGTTGTCGGTGAAATTTTGCCATTCATTCAGAGAAGGTAGCAATTTTTAAAATCCCCTGATAAGCTACCTCAAAAATGGAGAGAATTTATGATCGGATACCATACCATTGCCACATTTCTTGAAATTGTCGCATTTCTGTTTCAACTTGGTGGGATTTTAGCGCTTATTGCCGGAACTATTACCGCGCTGGTTCGTTTTTTTTATGCGATGAGAAAGAAGATGAAATATTCTTTAGATCAATTGCGATTGCATATTGGGCAAAGTATTGTTCTCGGAATGGAATTTTTAGTGGCAGGTGATATTGTTAAGACCATTGTCACTCCTGATTATTATGACATTGGTATGCTTGCCATACTGGTAATTATCAGAACTTTGATAACTTATTTTTTAAACCAAGAACTGAGTCATTTGAATAAAGGTGTTTAATGTTGAGGTGTCGTATGAAAAATCATTATGTAACAATGCTTCTTATAGCATGTATCGCATTTACGATGTGCTCACAGGGTTTTCCTTTTGCTGCTAAAGAACAACTGCGATCGAACAATAATAAAAAACTTGAAGCAATTTTTATTATACCTGGTATTTCAGGCGACTTGGCTAAACGTAAGTTGATTCCTGCGTTTAATACTATGCTTAAAGAAGGACGACGTCTTTTTGTTATTGGAACAGGAAGAGGCCAGCAAACCACTGATGCAATCATTAATACTGCGATTCCTTTTTTAGGTTCGCATAATGCTGCTGACCTCAAGAGGTTGAAAGATAGTTTTTTGTATCATCAATTGAATCCAGAAAAACCTGAAGATTATAAAGTTCTCAAGGAGCTCTTGGAAAAAGAGATTGAAGAGAAATATAAGGGGAGCGACGCGCCCAGAATTGTTTATCTGTCAACCCCTTCAGATACCTTCTGCACCTATACCAAAGGGTTTGTTGAATCTTGTATCGTTCAATCTAAAAATCCGGTGCATAGAATTGTGTATGAAAAACCATTTGGAACCGATGAGGCCTCAGCTCGCGCTATAAATTCCTGTATATCGCGATTATTGCGCGAACATCAAATCTATCGAATTGATCATTATCTTGCAAAAACCCTTATTCAAGCATTCCCTACCTTACGCGATGAAAATGTGCTCTTGAATTCTGCTTGGAGTAATAAGGGTATTGAGTCGGTTCATATCTTTCTCAATGAAACTATCGATATTGAAGGAAGAGGTTCATTTTATGACAGCTACGGATTGCTCAAAGACGTTTTTCAAAATCATGCACTGCAACTTCTAGCTCTCGTTGCGCTTAAGAATACCAGGGGTAAGACGCCAGATCAGATCTCTGACCTTAAAGCTAAGGTATTTTCCCATCTTCATATAGAAGATGGGATCTTGGGCCAGTATGAGGGCTACAGAGAAGAGAAGGGCGTTGATTTACATTCACGAACGGAAACCTATGCATCGATTGCGTTAAGATGCGATTTGCCCCAATGGAAGGGCGTTCCTTTTTTTATTACCGCTGGGAAAGCTCTCGATAAGCGGAGAGGAGAAATCGTTATATCTTTCAAGAATAGACAAGGATCAAACTCATTGGTAATAAGGCTTTCGCCACAGGAGGAAGTAGTACTTACTCTTCTCGGATATAACGAAGCTTCTCTAAAAAGTGAAATTCCGCTTAAAAGTGATGTCTACCCCTTTGGTCAACAAGACGCTTACCAAACATTATTAAACCAGATCCTGAAAGGGGATCGTAGCTCAACGGTAAGTATGAAAGAGATTTTGGAGCAATGGAGGATTATTAATGCGATACATAAACAGACATTCCCCTTGTGTTCCTACAAGAAGGGGTCAGCCGGACCGGATGAGATTAAGAAGTTAATATGCTTTTTGTAAAGTGATCTAATTGTCTTTTTATTATAAAAAGGCAAAAAACTATTGATATTACGCTATTTTTTTACTTACAATAAGAATTGAAGGCTTAAACGCGATACGAATGACTCATATGGAGAAATATCATTACAATAAAGGAAATCGTATGAAAAAATTATTAATACCATTACTATTCTTAGCCGTCACTGTTTTTAATTGTGTGGCAAATTGCCCAGAATATGAAGCCGGAGTAGAAGAAGTAACAAGTGATTATGACACAGAAGAATCAGAAGATTAAAATGAGTTAAACACTATAAAAAAAAGGAAGTTCTCATGTCTAAGGATAAATTAGGAAAATCAGGTAAACATGCTGGATCACATGATGCTGGCAAATCATTCGGACAAAAAAATGAACAGGGCCAAACATCCGGTAAGTTTGGTCAGGAAAAAGGCGGCCAAGAAAGCGGGAAGAGTGCTTCATCTTCCGTTGGTAATGGCCAAGCCAAAGAAGAATAGCAATTTTATCAAAAAATGTTGCATAATTTATGAGACCGAAGAGCGCAGGCTCTTCGGTCTTTTCTTATCATTCATGTAAAAGCGCAAATACCGCATAATTCCAAACTCGTTCTCGCAGGCTGGCATTTAAAGCAGAAAAATAGGAATTTTCGGAAGGTGCCTTCAGCGTCGAAGGAGGACTAAGCGCTAATTCGAGCAATTTCTCATTCGATTTTAAGGTGTTTTTGCTTAGAACGTTACGATAGTAAGTAATATAATTTCTTATTTTTACAGCGAGAGAAAGATGTTCTTTGTATGATTGGCTTGGAATCAAGCGTAATTCATTTGTCGGTGACTGCATAACCAATAACTCTATGATGGATTCATAGTGATCTTTCGATTCATCATCCAGAAATCGCTCGCGTTCATGCATATACTTTCTTACAAATTGAGCGGCTCTTTCACGCTCACTGCGAGAAACATTGAAATCAATAAAAGCACGAATAGCTTCAATATTCCCTTCTTGGGCTGCAAGAAGCAGGGGAGTTTTAACGTGAGGTAAAGGCAGATTCAGAGTAGCATCCATTTCTATAAATGCGCGTATTTCTTCAGGTTTATTCGCGAGAGCCGCTAAATGGAGTGGAGTCCATCCCTGAAGATGCAGATCTTTTTCAGCAAGCTTTTCCATGATCGAAACGTATATTTTACGAAGAGATCGCGTCAAAATGAGACAGGATGACAGCCGATTATAAAGATAATTAAACACATCGGCGCGCTCTTTTTTATCAACGCCACGAGCCAATAAGAAATTAACTATATCAAGATGTCCTTGTCTTGCCGCCAAAAGGAGAGGAGTCCAGATTTGCCTCGGATTTATTACGGCACCTTGTTCAATGAGTAATTCGGCCTCGTCTCGTCTGTTATTAAAAAGCGCATAATGCAATGGTGTCCAGCCGTTTAAGAATATATGGTTAAGTTGAAGATTTGCGAAATTTGCTCCATAACTCATTTGGTTTATTTTCTTTCTCTGGTTAATTATTGCGAGAAAGGTATCTGATAAGGGGTGAGTTTGGAGAAAATGAACTGTTTCTTCCACTGATTTGGGGTCAATAGTATTGCTTAAAAGAATCTCAAGAATAGCGCCATAATCCACCAATTTTTGTGTATTCATCAAGCCAAAGCGCGCGGCAATATAAAATGCGGACCATCCTTCGGAGGTGAGAGCATTACTATCTGCTCCTTCTTCGAGCAGAAGTGTTACTATGTGGGGATATCCTGACGCGGCTGCGTAATGAAGTGGGGTCCATCCTTGGATAGTTGGACTATGCATCAGTGTAACAAGCGTTAGGTTGTTTTCTTGCGAAGAGTCTTCAAGAGTCTTTTTTTTTACGATGCTGATTATTGTTTCCATGAGCTCTCGGTCTCCGTGACGTGCTGCAAAATGGAATGGGGTTTGCCCAGTACTCGTGCGTACTAATGAAATTGGCGACAAATTTGCATTGTTTTGTCCAAATATCCTTTTTATCGCAGCACTTCTGGGCGAAATCCGCAAAAACCTCACCTGGTTGTCATAACGAAAGATATGAGCTCCGTTGAGAAGGAGAAGTTGTATCATTGCCGTATCATCCATTTCCATCGCAACATCCAAAGGCTTGATGCCGTTTTTCTCGGACTTGTTTGCTCGCACACCTCGTTTTAAAAGAAGTTCTACCATTGCGTGATCTTTTAATCTAAGAGCCGAATGAAGCGAGCATTCCCCGTCTAAATCAGCATTCAACAATTCTCGGTCTGTGGATACTTCCATGGAGGACGAAGAAAATGTTAAAAAAGCGCTGTAAAGAATGGTGGCAATAAATGGACACATGGTGAAATGAACCCCTCGCTTGTGAGCTCATTCCTTCTCGATTCCCCCGGCACTCTTTTTTCGTTTAATATTTGTTGTCTACGTGTCTATTATAAGAAGAAATTTTATCTTAGTCTAACAAAAAAAGTGGGGGAATCGATTAGTAAAAAAAGTAAACCGGGAGTTGAACAACTCCCAGTTGGTAGTAGTATTTCTAAGCGTGTACTGGCTGAGCCTCTTCAGTTCTTTCTTGCGCAGTCAGTAGTCCTTTATTTTCAGTATCAAAGCTACTTTTGCTTTCAGCTGCAGCAGCGTGCTCTGCTTGTTCAACTGCATTTTCAACGTCTGACACTGTCGATTCAACAGACGCTGCAATTTCTTTTGCAATATCTTCTAATTCAGACTTAACAGCAGGAGTCAAGGGCACCATTTGCATTTGTTGAGTGGTAACCGGTTCTTTAACTTCACTCGGTAATGCTGCTTCAAGTACTTCTTCAGCTTGAGGACTTACCTGTTCTAAAATAGTGGTAAGCTCGACAGCTTTATCGGCGGCTTCTTGTGCTGCTTCAGTAGCATTTTGTGCTTCGGTTTGAACTTCTTGAGCTTTCTTTTGAATTGCTAGTTGGTCTTTGAGTGTTGCGATTTCTTGTTGTGCTAACAATGCTTGGGCTGCTTGCTTGGCCGTGTTTTGAGCTTTTTCAATTTGGGTTGTTAATTGATTAATCTTGTTCCGCCATTGCTCAGGGAGATTAGCAACTTTTTTTAGGCGTTTTAACGTTTGAGGGTCTACCGAAAAACCCATAGCTATT
>CAVOUX010000001.1:0-63873 GCA_963699715.1 uncultured bacterium | reverse complement strand
ATAAAGCCAGCGCCGTGATACCAAAACATAAGTTCATTCTTATTAGAATCATTGATATTCGAAAAAGCTGCACTCAAGCAAGAGTCTGCACTTCGCCCTTTGAATCTTTTTTGCCAAGGCTTACTGATGGGGCCGATTCTGACGCACTTATGGTGATAACAAACGTTAATGGTTCTTGGCCAAGTCCCTTGATATCATCCTCGCTCAGTGTATAAAGCGGTTTAGCAGCTGATGCCTGATCTCCAACAATGTAGTTTAAGGGAGTCATTGCTCCGTTGGCAGTAAATATGGTTTGCAGGCCGTAGAATCCAATGGTTGTTTTTCCATTTTCTTGAGTACCATACAAAGCAGCAAGTCGATACGTATTCATACGTTCCAATGAACCCGAAAGCCATCGTGCAACATTGAACATAACTCCGGCACAGAAAGGGAAAATGCAATTGATAAGGGTAAGTTCAATAACGATAGAATAGGTTGATTCCGATGTATAATACTCCGTAAATATTGAGTTGAAACACCCGCTATTAGAATCTGCAGTTATTTGGCCATTTGTCCACACACATGCAGGGCCTTTGCCCGGTGTGCTTGTTTTGCTTTGCCACTGTTGACACAATGATTGTTGAATATATGCGGGTTGAGAACCCGTTGGCCCTCGTTGAATGAATCCTCCAAGCTGAGAATCAAATTCCCAATCTGTAATTTGATAAACGTTGTACCATTTATATCCATTATTGGGCGTGCTCATCGGTGCAGCATTGAAAAAAAGATCCTGTTGGATGGGATTAACCAAAAGTTGGCACGCTGGTTTAGTCAAATTGATCATGCGATTAATATAAGTAATTTCTTTACAAAACGAGTCGGAGCCACTCCCTCGGTGTTCTGAATAGCGGTAAGCGATGATTGAAACCCTTGCGCAAGAAGGCTAATTGCTTGATTTGTTGTTGCGGTAATTTCAGCTTTTTTGGCGTTATAGGCATCCCGGGCAGCCTTTATTTGATCGTTTAGCCCTTTTACTTGTTTTTTTTCATCATCGTTCTGCAATCGTTGTGTGTAACTTTCACCCGTGATGATTACCATGTTAATAACCAAATCGATAATGAAGTTTTGCACATTGACGGGCTCATGGATCTCTTTAGTAAAAAGGTATTCAAAGTCTGACCACATCTTATCAACAATTGCGGCCTTGCGGGAAAGAATGTTTTTTTTAAGCGATTCTCTTTCATAGGCAAGCATATTGTGCAAAATGGTTTTCATCTTAGGATGTGGCAGTACCTCATGCGACTTGTCTCGGCTCAACAGCTGATCAAACCTTTCAAAACGAGAGAGTTGCTTTTGTAAGAGAAGAAATTCTGGTCCCTGAAGAGAGGAATTGTCTACGGCAGTACGAAGATCGCTCGTAACAGAGGCAATTGTCGCACAATGTGTGCTTGCATCAGTGGTTACAATGAGTTTAACCAACGCTTCAGGAATGAGCGGACATGGTGGTACTGGTGATGCCATCATGAATGTAAAGAGGATAGTGAGTGATGCCAATATTTTCATAGCTATTGTCCCTGATTGTTCCCGCCCGTTTGTTGAGTGCCCAATTTTGCATTGCTGATGTATTGTTGTTGTGTTTGATTAACCGCATTGAGTTGTTGTGCACACGTCACCAAAGTAATGCCGACGATTTGCGGACATGAGAGTCCTAATGTTTTGCACACAATTGCTTCAGTGCACGGTTGCAAAATTCCTTTACCTACCAGTTGAGAATAATCTCCAAGGCATGCTCTGAGAATACTGATGACGCCCTGGCTACTGTTAAGCCAATCGGGTTGTCTTTTAACTTCTTGTGCATAGGGGCCATTGGCAGTGGGTAGGTTGATAAAAAGATGCGCCGCAGATGCTTGTGAAGTGGTAATATTTCCTGATGCATCAGTAAAATAAGCAACTTGGTAACCGAGAGGTGTACTTTCTGGGGGAGCCGTGGTTGCCTTGACGCTACTTGTTGCAGCGGCTACAAGTGTTGATGGCCAGTCGACCGATTGCACATTTGCGGGCAACTCACGTGCCGCTTGAGGAATAACTTTAAATGCTCGAAGACTTTCAGCATTATAACTAAAGAGGGGTGGGTTAATGGCTGGAGTTTTAGCTCGCAGAGCACGCAGTTTATTGATTTTGCTTGAGGTGTTTGGTAGCATGCTGTTGGCATTAGCAAACGTTAAACCAAATTGGGTACTTATTGCCTGGGAACTATTTGTTACAAATTTTCCCACGTCACCTTTGCCCGCGGCAATTTTTTTTGCCTCAACATTAAATGCATGACTATCAATGACATGTGCCACTTGTTTTGCTAAAGAAAAGAAGGCATTCGAGCCAGGAAATTTACTGGATGGATCTGGTTGAGTGAGGTAATTGGTGTAGGTGGTGAAAAAGTTGAAGATTGTTTTCAATGTCGAAAGATACGTTGACTGCACCATTTTTGCTTGGGCATGTGCATCTTTTTGGTCAGGTGTTGCAAGATCTCCTGGAAAGAAAGGTGAATCCAGATCTTTAAGCAAAAAGAGGGGGTCGACGGTAGCGTCATGTTTGAGCATCAAACTTCCTGTTTTAAGACCAAGATGTCGTGGGATAAGTGGTTGATGATGAGAACAGATAAAAAACATCTGCGATTGTATAACGTTGAGCAAATGATCAACGATAAGTGATTTTTTATTGAAGGCGGTAGTTGCTTCTGCCTTTCCAGCATCCAAGATATTGACGTGTGTCATGCTAAAAGCGCTATACACTGCAGTAAGGTAGACATAAAGGTCATTAAGTATCATGAACTGTAACTTGCGAAAAAGGGGCACAAAATGGCTCACCTCCGCTGACAATGTCTTGGTGGCGCCTGGTTGCGTGGATGTCTTGTCGACCGTTGTAATGGTGCGCACAGCATGGCCCGCATTTTTTATTGCACTGATTACTCCATCTAACGCTCCAGCTAAACCGCCATTGGAGGGAAAGAGTTCGCTACCACTTGGGTGATTGACATAAGCATGTCCCTTAAGGGTCAAACTTATCTGGCTACGTTGGCCCGCAAGATGGCCAGCATAGGCAATATCATTTTTTGTTATCCCCGAATCTTTAACAAGTTTTGTACCATCAGGCGTGATTTTTGCAGATGCATATTGATAGTCAGTAAGAGCGTTTACGCAGGAAGGGGGTACTTGCGATGAAGTTGGACAGAAGGGTGCGGTTGAATCTCCTTGTGGAATAATAAAAGCAGATGCTAGAAAACAATATATTGCCGTATATTTTAAATGCACGTTTATTTCTCCTCATCTTGTGCTTACACAAACCTTATAAAGTCCTGTGGTGCGAAATCAAGAATTTTTACCAACCTGCCTTGGCGTTATGTAAAAAAATAGGTATTATTGTACCTATATGGACATAACACACTTTTATCTTCGAGAAAAATAACATGTTGACACGTTTTCGCTGGTATGTACTTTCACCCCTTATTATCTTTGGTATCCTCATTGGTGGCTATTATGCGCGGTCAGTTTTTGATCGAACACCACCGCACTTAACGCTTGTTGGGATTGAGGATGGCGGAACTTATGCTGGTGATGTTCCCTGTGTGGTAACCGGAGCAGATAATTATAAGGTTGCCCAACTGTCTATTTTTCTGGATGAAAAGCCGCTTATTTCACATTATAAAATTAATCGTAAGCGATTTGAGTATCCCTTTTTAATTGCAACCAAACCCCTTCCCCAGGGGAAGCATATGCTAAAAATCGAGGCAACTGACGGTTCATCTCGAAAGAATGAACTACGCAAGGAGCTCACTTTTTTTGTTGATAATGACCCTTTGCAGGCAGCGTTTGTAAAGGTTGACGGTGACTTTAAGGTATTTCAAGGCCGAACGCTTCACGTTCAATTTCAGGTAAATAAAGAGATCAAAGAAGCTACTGTTGAGACGTTATCAAATACCTATCCATGTATGCGAGAATCAGCGCGATCGATGGTATACGAGGGCTTTATCCCGATATCATGCGAAGAAATTCCTAATGAGCACTTATTTAAAATTACGATTGTGGACAAGGTTGGCAACCAAGTTAATCTTGAAAACAAATTTGTGATCGTTATGTATCCTTTCAAAAAACAGCTTCTTGCGATAGGTTCCAGTAAAATTAAAGAGGAAGAAGAGCTTGGCAAGCCTGAAAAGGATCTTGAGATTGCAGTTGAAGAAGCAACCGAGCAATCACCCAAAGAAAAACTTTGGCATGGCGAATTTTACGTACCGGTTGAAATGCGGGGCATTTCCACAGACTTTGGTGTATTACGCACATCCCAGGAACGTGGCAAGTACCGTCACAATGCTGTTGATTTGCTTGGTAATCCTCGCGCAGTGATTTGGGCACCACAAGATGGCGTTGTTGTTATAAAAGATCGTTTTGTGCATAGTGGCAACACGATAGTAATGGATCATGGTTGCGGAGTTCTTTCGCTCTTCTTTCATCTTGATAGTTTTGGTAATGTTAACGTGGGCCAAAAGATTAAAAAAGGCAGTCCAATTGGTACACTCGGCAAGACCGGATATGCTAGTGGATATCATTTGCACTGGGAGATGCGGGTTAATAACGTTCAAGTGGATCCTATGCAATGGACTAAAAGCGGCTTTTAATACATGAATCTGCATTCTTACCGACAACAGATTCTTGCAATTGCAGCACCATGGTCGCCGCAAAAAAGATATCTTTGTACCCTATTGATGATCACCTTGATCGGAATTTCTTGGTGGGGACTGAGCTTTAAAAAATTGCATCGAGCTCTTGCAAAAGCGCACCAAGAGAGAAGCCACTTTCATGAGGTTCAAAATGAATATGAAATGCTTTTAAATCGTGTCAATAACAAAGACACCAACACTTCCCCCATTGTTTATGACTCCTCAACACTTTTTACAAAGCTTTTAGAAATTGTTAATCAAGGAGGATTGGTTTTGGAGAAAAGCGCTGCTCATAATGAAGTGCACCATGAACGGATTGAGCTTGGACTTCATGGCTCCTTTGAGCAGGTTCAAAAATTCTTGCATGCTATTTCTAACAATCAGATGAGTATCTCAAGGTGTGAATGTAAGCGTATTGATGATAGATCAATTCATTGTTCGATCGTCATCGATGTCCGTGAAAATTAAGTCGCTACACTCTTTTTTGTTCTTAAACATATGTTATGATTCTTAGTGAGGAGGGGAGTCATGAGCATGTATAGAGGCTTAATTTTTTTGCTGCTTTGTGAGCAAGCCGTATATTCGAGAAATCCATTTTCATTTGGAAAAACTACACATGACGAAGTTCTTGCGCATGGAGTTCTTCACGATCTCAATGTTGAGTTTAACGTATACTGCGATGAAAACGAATGTGTTCGTGTAAAAGCGCTTGAAAATAAAAGCCCTTCAACTTAATAAAAGCTGAAGGGTTAGGGGGTGAACAATACTGCCGTACTGTTCTTTTAGGGACGTCGTGCAATTTTTGTTGGACCAACTGATCCTAACAACCAATCTTTTCATTGTCAAGTTACTCACTGAAGTGTCCCTCGACAAAATTTTTGAGTTTTGAAAAAAGGTCTGGATTTGCTTTAAAATCACGCGACTGAGCAGTCTCTGTTATCTGTCCATCTTTCATAAGATAGAGTGAGCACGGTAGTTTTGTAATAAGATGCGTATCGTGTGATGAGACAAGTACCGTGTATCCTTGCTGAGCCAATTCTTGAATCATGTGCGCAACGTAAGACGTGAGTAAGGGGTCAAGCGCTGATGTTGGTTCATCCAAGCAAATTACTTTGGGACTCAATGCAACGGTTCGTGCAATTGCAAGCCTTTGCTTTTGACCACCAGAAAGTTCTCCTGCAAACATTGTCGCCTTCTCGCTCAGTTGATATTTTTCAAGAATTTCAATCGCTCTTGTTTCTGCTTGTGGCCTACTAAGATTTGCAGCGCGTGTTAATGGAAAGGTAATATTTTCAAGAACAGTCATATGTTCAAAAAGATTAAAATTTTGAAATACCATGCCGACGAGATTACCGCGAGGGGACTTAGCGAGCTCTAAAGTGTTACCACCTAAGATGATGGTGCCTGAGTCTGCTGATTCCAGGCCAGCCACAATTCGCAGCAACGTTGATTTACCCACACCTGATGGACCAAGCACCAGAGCGATCTCGCCTTGGCTTACTTTCATGGAAACGGAGTTGAGGACCATCCGATTTTTATAACTTTTACAAAGATTAATGATTTCTAACATGGCGATTTAACCGTTTTTCTAAGAGGCCAACAAGATAGGCGATTGATGTTGTCATTGAAAGATAAATTACTGCAAGAGCAAAATATACGCTTAATGCATCGTACGTTTGACTTATAACCGTTTGTCCCTCTTTGTAAAGTTCAACCACGCCAATCCACGATGCAAGACTTGAATCTTTAATGAGCGTAATCGATTCGTTGCCCAAGGCAGGTAACACAACGCGCAAAGCTTGAGGAAGAATTATAAACCGTAACGTATCCAGCTTGCTGATTCCCAAGGTTTGTGCAGCCTCAATTTGTCCTTTGGGAACGGATGAAATACCTGATCGGATTATTTGACTAACATAGGCGCTGCTGTTGAGTCCAATAGCCAGAACGGCTGCAACAAATGCCGATAGTTGCAAGCCTGTCATTGAGAGAACGTAATATAAAAATACGATCTGAACAATCATGGGTGTTCCGCGAATGAGAGTCACAAATGCATTGATAATAAGAGTAAGAAATGTCCCCGATCGACTTTGAGCAATTCCAAGAAGCGTCCCGCCTGTTATTCCCAACAAAAAAGAGAGCCCCGCTATTTGCAAGGTTACCAAAGCACCCTGCAGGAGATGAGGAAGTGCAAGTTTTATTAAACTAACATCAATCATCCTACATGCCACTTTTCTTTGAGTTTTTGCAAAGTGCCGTCTTCTTTCATTGCCTGTAAAGCTGTTTCAATTTTCTCTAAAAGCTTCGGAAATAAGGAAGACACAGCAAGTGCAGTCGTCTCAGATGCATCATCAATCACGAAGGTATGAAACTTTTCCTTACCTTGTTGTTCAAAATAGGGCTCAATAGCTTTTGATGCCGTCACGAATGCATCGGCACGCTTGCTTTTTAGAGAAAGCATCGCCTCAGAAACGGTTGGCAAACGTACAAGTTCTGGACCTTCGAGTTTTGACATATAGCGATCAGCGGTATACCCCTGATTGACAATGACTCTTTTGCCGTTTAAATCCGCAAGGCTTTTAAGAGGTACGGTATCAGATGGCGTTACCACAACCAAATGGTCGCCCGCCAAATAGGGCTGTGTAAATGAAACTTTTTGTGCACGTTCTGGTGTGGGGGTCATACAAGCAGCAATCACCTGAATGGTGCCAAGTTGTAATTGTGGAATAAGTAATTCAAAAGGCATATCCTTAAGCATCATTTTTTTTCCAAGGCGTTGTGCAACTTCCTTGATAACATCAATATCAAAGCCGACAATATTTCCCTGATCTTTATAGCAAAACGGTTGGAAATCAGCACTTGTTCCCACCACGATAGTATCGGGAATTTCTTGGCTGATTGTGGGTGCTTTGCGCTTTATATAAAGAAAAATTCCCAAGAATGCTAAGCCACATATGAGTAACGTTGTTATTTTCATGATTGTGCAGTATCCATGAGTAATTTTTGGTTGTGAACCATAAAGCCCAAATTGTAATAGGGCATTCTAAAGGTCGGATTTAAATCGATGCATTTATACAATAAATGTATCGCCTGCTGGGTTTTTCCATCCAGAAAGAGAGCACAGCCTAGATTATTTGTCGCTGCAAAATTTGAAGAATTAATCCTTTGTGCTTTGGTAAAATGCTCAATGGCCTTTTGGATTTCATTTTGATCAAGATCCATGCAGCCTAAGTTGTGTACTGCATAGTCAAAATCGGGATACTTTTCAAGAGCTTTTTGAAAACAATCTCGAGCTTTTGTTTCTTGGTTTAGATGCTGGTACACAAGACCCAGGTTATTTAAAACGGCAACGTTGTCAGGTTCCAATTCATGCGCTTTTTGCAAATGCTCGAGTGCTGATTCTAATACCCCGTGGGAAAGAAGTAAGGTTCCGAGATTGTAGTGTGCTCCTGCGCAAGCATTATTTTTTTCTAGAGCGGCCCGAAGTTGATGAATTCCCTCGCTTACAGCACCTTGAACAGCAAGGATGGTACCCAGATTGCTCATAATATAAGGTGAGTTAGGGCTTTTTGATAACGCTGTTTTATAAAGCTCAGTCGTCTTAGCTATATCATGTTTTTCAAACTGTTGATCTGCTTCTTGTAAAAGGCTTGCAGATTCAGGTGAAATGTCTGGGGCTCCCGTATAATAAATGAACGGCGTTTTGAGTGTTGTGGTCATGAGTTGGTGTCTATTGTTCATGGCATCCTAGCGTAGGGACGAGAAAGTTACTTTTTCTTATGATACCCTAAAAAAGCTCATTTTTGAACTGCTCAATGTTTTTAGGCTCAGCAAGCAAAAGAGATTTATAAAAAACCTCGTCGTATGAACGAGACTCTATCACGATAGGCATTGCTACTGCATGCCCTATGAGGAGAACCTGTTTTTTGCTTTCCAAAGAGGCCAATACTGACCGCAATTGAGCAGCGTTATTAACGCCCGTCAGTGCCGCTTGGATATCGCGATCATCATTAAGTTGTGCGATGACTTTCGTTCCTAACTGTGAAAGCACCTCGGAGTCAATACCTGACGGTCTTTGGTCTACCACGAGAAGCGAAACGTAATACTTACGCATCTCGCGTGCAATAGTGCCAAAGATCGTTTGTCGAGCAGCTGAAGGGTTTAAGAATTTATGAGCTTCTTCAATCACAATCATGAGTTTTTTGGGTTCATCGGCAATCGCATGGGAGCCCAAAAACTTTTCAGTTTTTTGGGTATAGAGTGTGTGGATATGTCGAGTTATAATATTGGCCATCAAGAGATAGCAGAACGTGGAAGTATAATTTCCAAATTCAATAATAATTGATATGCCTCTATCGATATATTCCATCATTTGTTCAATAACGTTGCATGCTGGAGATTCTTCCTTAGTAAAAAAAGGAAGTCGTTCAACCTGCCTTAATTTTCGATATAAAGCAGCAATAGATTCGGGATGAGCCCCAATTTCTTGAGCAAATTCTTTAAGGCGGTCACCCTGCTTTAACAGCACGGCAAGCCAATCACGTTTATGACGTGCAGCAATAAGGTGTGCTGCTTCGCAAGCGGTTGGGTGAAGATTGAGTTCTTCTTGGAGAGACACGATATCTTCAACGGCGACCGATTGGTAACTTAACGTGAGAACTACATCCGGTTGTCCGCCACGTCTACGAGTGGATGCCGGGTCGAGTGAAAAGAGTGCAACTTTGCTTGAAAAGAGCGTTTTTAGTCCTTTAACAAAAGATTCCTTGGAGGATTCTTTGCGCGCTTGCAGGCCGTATTCGCTGTGCATATCAAATATAAGGGCACAAGCCTTGTCATTATGCATAAGCCCAGCAAGCAAGAGGCGGGTGAGAAAGGTTTTGCCCGTACCAGTTTTGCCAAATACACCCGTGCTTCGTTCGGTTAATTTTTCAAGATTGATGCACACCGGTGCATCCATATCAAGGGGCGTTCCTATGTTAAAGAATCGCTTGCCTTCTTCGTGCTCGTCGCCGAAAATATAGGCGACATCTGCCCGATCCACCTCATAGACTGGAGCAAAGTGTACTGGTATTGTTTTGACGGGCATGGGTTTATGAAACCGATTCATGGTAAGGAGAGGTCGAAGGACTGCGGTTGCGTACATATCCTTATTAGATAAAAAAGCCTGCAAGAGTTTTTCACGTTCGGACGGTGGGAAAAGCAGAATGTCTGGATTTGAGACCTCAAGTTTCAAATCAGTAACCAAAGAAAAAAATTGACCTTGTGGTGTTTCAATGGCGACAAATTTACCAGCTTTTAATTCTTGCATATCAACGCTGGGGTTAATACGCATGATAAAACCTTCGCTCAATGAGCCGCTGAGAATTGTTCCTAAAATTCGTTTAGACATAGCATCCGCCCTCTATCAATGTTATTCATTATCAATGATAAGCAAACATTTTTTACGATCAACTTTTAGAAACGCGCGCTCTATTTTCATTTTTTCAAGAACGCCTGTTTCTAGTGACCATTGAACAAAGCTCGATTTTTTTAGAACGATATATGCCGGAGCGTGACCCTCTTGAATAACAAGATTGCCTTTATGCGTTTCAACCTCGAGCCATTCAATGGGGATAATTTCTGCGCGGTTTGTTCCAGAGATTACTAAGTCCATGCTCATAGGGTAATTTTTTCTTGCAGTTGTTCAGCTTTTCTAAAGACTTCTTCAATGCTGCCGACCATATAAAAGGCTGCTTCAGGAAGCTTGTCACAATCACCAGACAGTATTTTTTCAAAGCC
Source organism: uncultured bacterium (assembly GCA_963699715.1). Classification (GTDB taxonomy): domain Bacteria; phylum Babelota; class Babeliae; order Babelales; family Babelaceae; genus CAVOUX01. Next base: position 53,408 of record CAVOUX010000001.1, on the reverse strand, counting down.
GTCGATGGTGTCTTCAAGCGGCACGTATTTGCCTGGAATACCACTTGCAAACTCTGCGGTGTACAGTGGCTGAGTTAAAAACTTTTGAATTTTCTTTGCACGCTGTACCGTTAATTTATCCTCTTCAGAAAGCTCATCCATTCCGCTTATTGGAAGCTTTCTGAAGAGGATAAATTAACGGTACAGCGTGCAAAGAAAATTCAAAAGTTTTTAACTCAGCCACTGTACACCGCAGAGTTTGCAAGTGGTATTCCAGGCAAATACGTGCCGCTTGAAGACACCATCGACGGCTTTGAAAAAATACTGTCTGGTGATTGTGGCAGAGTTCTTGAAGCAGCCTTTTATATGGTCGGCAGCATTGAAGAAGTCTTTAGAAAAGCTGAACAACTGCAAGAAAAAATTACCCTATGAGCATGGACTTAGTAATCTCTGGAACAAACCGCGCAGAAATTATCCCCATTGAATGGCTCGAGGTTGAAACGCATAAAGGCAATCTTGTTATTCAAGAGGGTCACGCTCCGGCATATATCGTTCTAAAAAAAATCGAGCTTTGTTCAATGGTCACTAGAAACAGGCGTTCTTGAAAAAATGAAAATAGAGCGCGCGTTTCTAAAAGTTGATCGTAAAAAATGTTTGCTTATCATTGATAATGAATAACATTGATAGAGGGCGGATGCTATGTCTAAACGAATTTTAGGAACAATTCTCAGCGGCTCATTGAGCGAAGGTTTTATCATGCGTATTAACCCCAGCGTTGATATGCAAGAATTAAAAGCTGGTAAATTTGTCGCCATTGAAACACCACAAGGTCAATTTTTTTCTTTGGTTACTGATTTGAAACTTGAGGTCTAAATCCAGACATTCTGCTTTTCCCACCGTCCGAACGTGAAAAACTCTTGCAGGCTTTTTTATCTAATAAGGATATGTACGCAACCGCAGTCCTTCGACCTCTCCTTACCATGAATCGGTTTCATAAACCCATGCCCGTCAAAACAATACCAGTACACTTTGCTCCAGTCTATGAGGTGGATCGGGCAGATGTCGCCTATATTTTCGGCGACGAGCACGAAGAAGGCAAGCGATTCTTTAACATAGGAACGCCCCTTGATATGGATGCACCGGTGTGCATCAATCTTGAAAAATTAACCGAACGAAGCACGGGTGTATTTGGCAAAACTGGTACGGGCAAAACCTTTCTCACCCGCCTCTTGCTTGCTGGGCTTATGCATAATGACAAGGCTTGTGCCCTTATATTTGATATGCACAGCGAATACGGCCTGCAAGCGCGCAAAGAATCCTCCAAGGAATCTTTTGTTAAAGGACTAAAAACGCTCTTTTCAAGCAAAGTTGCACTCTTTTCACTCGACCCGGCATCCACTCGTAGACGTGGCGGACAACCGGATGTAGTTCTCACGTTAAGTTACCAATCGGTCGCCGTTGAAGATATCGTGTCTCTCCAAGAAGAACTCAATCTTCACCCAACCGCTTGCGAAGCAGCACACCTTATTGCTGCACGTCATAAACGTGATTGGCTTGCCGTGCTGTTAAAGCAGGGTGACCGCCTTAAAGAATTTGCTCAAGAAATTGGGGCTCATCCCGAATCTATTGCTGCTTTATATCGAAAATTAAGGCAGGTTGAACGACTTCCTTTTTTTACTAAGGAAGAATCTCCAGCATGCAACGTTATTGAACAAATGATGGAATATATCGATAGAGGCATATCAATTATTATTGAATTTGGAAATTATACTTCCACGTTCTGCTATCTTTTGATGGCCAATATTATAACTCGACATATCCACACACTCTATACCCAAAAAACTGAAAAGTTTTTGGGCTCCCATGCGATTGCCGATGAACCCAAAAAACTCATGATTGTGATTGAAGAAGCTCATAAATTCTTAAACCCTTCAGCTGCTCGACAAACGATCTTTGGCACTATTGCACGCGAGATGCGTAAGTATTACGTTTCGCTTCTCGTGGTAGACCAAAGACCGTCAGGTATTGACTCCGAGGTGCTTTCACAGTTAGGAACGAAAGTCATCGCACAACTTAATGATGATCGCGATATCCAAGCGGCACTGACGGGCGTTAATAACGCTGCTCAATTGCGGTCATATCGCCTCCTTGGAAAGCAAAAACAGGTTCTCCTCATAGGGCATGCAGTAGCAATGCCTATCGTGATAGAGTCTCGTTCATACGACGAGGTTTTTTATAAATCTCTTTTGCTTGCTGAGCCTAAAAACATTGAGCAGTTCAAAAATGAGCTTTTTTAGGGTATCATAAGAAAAAGTAACTTTCTCGTCCCTACGCTAGGATGCCATGAACAATAGACACCAACTCATGACCACAACACTCAAAACGCCGTTCATTTATTATACGGGAGCCCAGACATTTCACCTGAATCTGCAAGCCTTTTACAAGAAGCAGATCAACAGTTTGAAAAACATGATATAGCTAAGACGACTGAGCTTTATAAAACAGCGTTATCAAAAAGCCCTAACTCACCTTATATTATGAGCAATCTGGGTACCATCCTTGCTGTTCAAGGTGCTGTAAGCGAGGGAATTCATCAACTTCGGGCCGCTCTAGAAAAAAATAATGCTTGCGCAGGAGCACACTACATCTCGGAACCTTACTTCTTTCCCACGGGGTATTAGAATCAGCACTGAGCATTTCAAAGCCATGAATTGGAACCTGACAACGTTGCCGTTTTAAATAACCTGGGTCTTGTGTACCAGCATCTAAACCAAGAAACAAAAGCTCGAGATTGTTTCAAAAAGCTCTTGAAAAGTATCCCGATTTTGACTATGCAGTACACAACTTAGGCTGCATGGATCTTGATCAAAATGAAATCCAAAAGGCCATTGAGCATTTTACCAAAGCACAAAGGATTAATTCTTCAAATTTTCAGCAACAATAATCTAGGCTGTGCTCTCTTTCTGGATGGAAAAACCACAGGCCATACATTTATTGTATAAATGCATCGATTTAAATCCAACCTTTAGAATGCCCTATTACAATTTGGGCTTTATGGTTCACAACCAAAAATTACTCATGGATACTGCACAATCATGAAAATAACAACGTTACTCATATGTGCTTAGCATTCTTGGAATTTTTCTTATATAAAGTGCAAAGCACCCACAATGCAGCCAAGAAATTCCCGATACTATCGTGGTGGGAACAAGTGCTGATTTCCAACCGTTTTGCTATAAAGATCAGGGAAATATTGTCGGCTTTGATATTGATGTTATCAAGGAAGTTGCACAACGCCTTGGAAAAAAAATGATGCTTAAGGATATGCCTTTTGAATTACTTATTCACATTACAACTTGGCACCATTCAGGTGATTGCTGCTTGTATGACCCCACACCAGAACGTGCACAAAAAGTTTCATTTACACAGCCCTATTTGGCGGGCGACCATTTGGTTGTGGTAATGCCATCTGATACCGTACCTCTTAAAAGCCTTGCGGATTTAAACGGCAAAAGAGTCATTGTCAATCAGGGTATACGCCCATCGCTATATGTCAAAACTCGAAGGTCCAGAACTTTACGTTTGCCAACCGTTTCTGAGGCGATGCTTTCTCTAAAAAGCAAGCGTGCCGATGCATTCGTGACGGCATCAAAAGCTATTGAGCCCTATTTTGAACAACAAGGTAAGGAAAAGTTTCATACCTTCGTGATTGATGATGCATCTGAGACGACTGCACTTGCTGTGTCTTCCTTATTTCCGAAGCTTTTAGAGAAAATTGAAACAGCTTTACAGGCAATGAAAGAAGACGGCACTTTGCAAAAACTCAAAGAAAAGTGGCATGTAGGATGATTGATGTTAGTTTAATAAAACTTGCACTTCCTCATCTCCTGCAGGGTGCTTTGGTAACCTTGCAAATAGCGGGGCTCTCTTTTTTGTTGGGAATAACAGGCGGACGCTTTTGGAATTGCTCAAAGTCGATCGGGGACATTTCTTTCTCTTATTATCAATGCATTTTGAGTTTCACTCACAAAACCCATGATTGTTCAGATCGTATTTTTATATTACGTTCTCTCAATGACAGGCTTGCAACTATCGGCATTTTTGCTGACGTTCTGGCTGTTGGATCAACGGCGGCGCCTATGTTAGTCAAATAATTCGATCAGGTATTTCATCCGTTTACAAAGGACAAATTGAGGCTGCAAAACCTTGGGAATCAGCAAGCTGGATACGTTACGGACTATAATTTTTCTTCAAGCTTTGCGCGTTGTGTTACCTGCCTTCGGCAACGAACGATTACGCTAATTAAAATTTCAAGTCTTTCATCGTGGATTGGCGTAGTTAAACTTTTAAAGAAGACAACGGTTATAAGTCAAACGTACGATGCATTAAGCGTATATTTTGCTCTTGCAGTAATTTATCTTTCAATGACAACATCAATCGCCTATCTTGTTGGCCTCTTAGAAAAACGGTTAAATCGCCATGTTAGAAATCATTAATCTTTGTAAAAGTTATAAAAATCGGATGGTCCTCAACTCCGTTTCCATGAAAGTAAGCCAAGGCGAGATCGCTCTGGTGCTTGGTCCATCAGGTGTGGGTAAATCAACGTTGCTGCGAATTGTGGCTGGCCTGGAATCAGCAGACTCAGGCACCATCATCTTAGGTGGTAACACTTTAGAGCTCGCTAAGTCCCCTCGCGGTAATCTCGTCGGCATGGTATTTCAAAATTTTAATCTTTTTGAACATATGACTGTTCTTGAAAATATTACCTTTCCATTAACACGCGCTGCAAATCTTAGTAGGCCACAAGCAGAAACAAGAGCGATTGAAATTCTTGAAAAATATCAACTGAGCGAGAAGGCGACAATGTTTCAGGAGAACTTTCTGGTGGTCAAAAGCAAAGGCTACAATTGCCGAACCGTTGCATTGAGTCCCAAAGTAATTTGCTTGGATGAACCAACATCAGCGCTTGACCCCTTACTCACGTCTTACGTTGCGCACATGATTCAAGAATTGGCTCAGCAAGGATACACGGTACTTGTCTCATCACACGATACGCGTCTTTTACAAAACTACCGTGCTCACTCTATCTTATGAAAGATGGACAGATAACAGAGACTGCTCAGTCGCGTGATTTTAAAGCAAATCCAGACCTTTTTTCAAAACTCAAAAATTTTGTCGAGGGACACTTCAGTGAGTAACTTGACAATGAAAAGATTGGTTGTTAGGATCAGTTGGTCCAACAAAAATTGCGCGACGTCCCTAAAAGAACAGTACGGCAGTATTGTTCACCCCCTAACCCTTCAGCTTTTATTAAGTTGAAGGGCTTTTATTTTCAAGCGCTTTTACACGAACACATTCGTTTTCATCGCAGTATACGTTAAACTCAACATTGAGATCGTGAAGAACTCTATCCAAGAACTTCGTCATGTGTAGTTTTTCCAAATGAAAATGGATTTCTCGAATATACGGCTTGCTCACAAAGCAGCAAAAAAATTAAGCCTCTATACATGCTCATGACTCCCCTCCTCACTAAGAATCATAACATATGTTTAAGAACAAAAGAGAGTATAGCGACTTAATTTTCACGGACATCGATGACGATCGAACAATGAATTGATCTATCATGGATAGCTTACATTCACACCTTGAGATACTCATCTGATTGTTAGAAATAGCATGCAAGAATTTTTGAACCTGCTCAAAGGAGCCATGAAGTCCAAGCTCAATCCGTTCATGGTGCACTTCATTATGAGCAGCGCTTTTCTCCAAAACCAATCTTCCTTGATTAACAATTTCTAAAAGCTTTGTAAAAAGTATTGAGGAGTCATAAACGATGGGGGAAGTGTTGGTGTCTTTGTTATTGACACGATTTAAAAGCATTTCATATTCATTTTGAACCTCGTGAAAGTGGCTTCTCTCTGGTGCGCTTTTGCAAGAGCTCGATGCAATTTTTTAAAGCTAGTCCCCACCAAGAAATTCCGATCAAGGTGATCATCAATAGGGTACAAAGATATCTTTTTTGCGGCGACCATGGTGCTGCAATTGCAAGAATCTGTTGTCGGTAAGAATGCAGATTCATGTATTAAAAGCCGCTTTTAGTCCATTGCATAGGATCCACTTGAACGTTATTAACCCGCATCTCCCAGTGCAAATGATATCCACTAGCATATCCGGTCTTGCCGAGTTACCAATTGGACTGCCTTTTTTAATCTTTTGGCCCACGTTAACATTACCAAAACTATCAAGATGAAAGAAGAGCGAAAGAACTCCGCAACCATGATCCATTACTATCGTGTTGCCACTATGCACAAAACGATCTTTTATAACAACAACGCCATCTTGTGGTGCCCAAATCACTGCGCGAGGATTACCAAGCAAATCAACAGCATTGTGACGGTACTTGCCACGTTCCTGGGATGTGCGTAATACACCAAAGTCTGTGGAAATGCCCCGCATTTCAACCGGTACGTAAAATTCGCCATGCCAAAGTTTTTCTTTGGGTGATTGCTCGGTTGCTTCTTCAACTGCAATCTCAAGATCCTTTTCAGGCTTGCAAGCTCTTCTTCCTCTTTAATTTTACTGGAACCTATCGCAAGAAGCTGTTTTTTGAAAGGATACATAACGATCACAAATTTGTTTTCAAGATTAACTTGGTTGCCAACCTTGTCCACAATCGTAATTTTAAATAAGTGCTCATTAGGAATTTCTTCGCATGATATCGGGATAAAGCACTCGTATACCATCGATCGCGCTGATTCTCGCATACATGGATAGGTATTTGATAACGTCTCAACAGTAGCTTCTTTGATCTCTTTATTTACCTGAAATTGAACGTGAAGCGTTCGGCCTTGAAATACCTTAAAGTCACCGTCAACCTTTACAAACGCTGCCTGCAAAGGGTCATTATCAACAAAAAAAGTGAGCTCCTTGCGTAGTTCATTCTTTCGAGATGAACCGTCAGTTGCCTCGATTTTTAGCATATGCTTCCCCTGGGGAAGGGGTTTGGTTGCAATTAAAAAGGGATACTCAAATCGCTTACGATTAATTTTATAATGTGAAATAAGCGGCTTTTCATCCAGAAAAATAGACAGTTGGGCAACCTTATAATTATCTGCTCCGGTTACCACACAGGGAACATCACCAGCATAAGTTCCGCCATCCTCAATCCCAACAAGCGTTAAGTGCGGTGGTGTTCGATCAAAAACTGACCGCGCATAATAGCCACCAATGAGGATACCAAAGATAATAAGGGGTGAAAGTACATACCAGCGAAAACGTGTCAACATGTTATTTTTCTCGAAGATAAAAGTGTGTTATGTCCATATAGGTACAATAATACCTATTTTTTTACATAACGCCAAGGCAGGTTGGTAAAAATTCTTGATTTCGCACCACAGGACTTTATAAGGTTTGTGTAAGCACAAGATGAGGAGAAATAAACGTGCATTTAAAATATACGGCAATATATTGTTTTCTAGCATCTGCTTTTATTATTCCACAAGGAGATTCAACCGCACCCTTCTGTCCAACTTCATCGCAAGTACCCCCTTCCTGCGTAAACGCTCTTACTGACTATCAATATGCATCTGCAAAAATCACGCCTGATGGTACAAAACTTGTTAAAGATTCGGGGATAACAAAGAATGATATTGCCTATGCTGGCCATCTTGCGGGCCAACGTAGCCAGATAAGTTTGACCCTTAAGGGACATGCTTATGTCAATCACCCAAGTGGTAGCGAACTCTTTCCCTCCAATGGCGGTTTAGCTGGAGCGTTAGATGGAGTAATCAGTGCAATAAAAAATGCGGGCCATGCTGTGCGCACCATTACAACGGTCGACAAGACATCCACGCAACCAGGCGCCACCAAGACATTGTCAGCGGAGGTGAGCCATTTTGTGCCCCTTTTTCGCAAGTTACAGTTCATGATACTTAATGACCTTTATGTCTACCTTACTGCAGTGTATAGCGCTTTTAGCATGACACACGTCAATATCTTGGATGCTGGAAAGGCAGAAGCAACTACCGCCTTCAATAAAAAATCACTTATCGTTGATCATTTGCTCAACGTTATACAATCGCAGATGTTTTTTATCTGTTCTCATCATCAACCACTTATCCCACGACATCTTGGTCTTAAAACAGGAAGTTTGATGCTCAAACATGACGCTACCGTCAACCCCCTCTTTTTGCTTAAAGATCTGGATTCACCTTTCTTTCCAGGAGATCTTGCAACACCTGACCAAAAAGATGCACATGCCCAAGCAAAAATGGTGCAGTCAACGTATCTTTCGACATTGAAAACAATCTTCAACTTTTTCACCACCTACACCAATTACCTCACTCAACCAGATCCATCCAGTAAATTTCCTGGCTCGAATGCCTTCTTTTCTTTAGCAAAACAAGTGGCACATGTCATTGATAGTCATGCATTTAATGTTGAGGCAAAAAAAATTGCCGCGGGCAAAGGTGACGTGGGAAAATTTGTAACAAATAGTTCCCAGGCAATAAGTACCCAACTTGGTTTAACGTTTGCTAATGCCAACAGCATGCTACCAAACACCTCAAGCAAAATCAATAAACTGCGTGCTCTGCGAGCTAAAACTCCAGCCATTAACCCACCCCTCTTTAGTTATAATGCTGAAAGTCTTCGAGCGTTTAAAGTTATTCCTCAAGCGGCACGTGAGTTGCCCGCAAATGTGCAATCGGTCGACTGGCCATCAACACTTGTAGCCGCTGCAACAAGTAGCGTCAAGGCAACCACGGCTCCCCAGAAAGTACACCTCTCGGTTACCAAGTTGCTTATTTTACTGATGCATCAGGAAATATTACCACTTCACAAGCATCTGCGGCGCATCTTTTTATCAACCTACCCACTGCCAATGGCCCCTATGCACAAGAAGTTAAAAGACAACCCGATTGGCTTAACAGTAGCCAGGGCGTCATCAGTATTCTCAGAGCATGCCTTGGAGATTATTCTCAACTGGTAGGTAAAGGAATTTTGCAACCGTGCACTGAAGCAATTGTGTGCAAAGCATTAGGACTCTCATGTCCGCAAATCGTCGGCATTACTTTGGTGACGTGTGAACAACAACTCAATGCGGTTAATCAAACACAACAACAATACATCAGCAATGCAAAATTGGGCACTCAACAAACGGGCGGGAACAATCAGGGACAATAGCTATGAAAATATTGGCATCACTCACTATCCTCTTTACATTCATGATGGCATCACCAGTACCACCATGTCCGCTCATTCCTGAAGCGTTGGTTAAACTCATTGTAACCACTGATGCAAGCACACATTGTGCGACAATTGCCTCTGTTACGAGCGATCTTGCGTATGCCGTAGACAATTCCTCTCTTCAGGGACCAGAATTTCTTCTCTTACAAAAGCAACTCTCTCGTTTTGAAAGGTTTGATCAGCTGTTGAGCCGAGACAAGTCGCATGAGGTACTGCCACATCCTAAGATGAAAACCATTTTGCACAATATGCTTGCCTATGAAAGAGAATCGCTTAAAAAAAACATTCTTTCCCGCAAGGCCGCAATTGTTGATAAGATGTGGTCAGACTTTGAATACCTTTTTACTAAAGAGATCCATGAGCCCGTCAATGTGCAAAACTTCATTATCGATTTGGTTATTAACATGGTAATCATCACGGGTGAAAGTTACACACAACAATTGTTCAACGATGATGAAAAAAAACAAGTAAAAGGGCTAAACGATCAAATAAAGGCTGCCCGGGATGCCTATAACGCCAAAAAAGCTGAAATTACCGCAACAACAAATCAAGCAATTAGCCTTCTTGCGCAAGGGTTTCAATCATCGCTTACCGCTATTCAGAACACCGAGGGAGTGGCTCCGACTCGTTTTGCTCAAGAAATTACTTATATTAATCGCATGATCAATTTGACTAAACCAGCGTGCCAACTTTTGGTTAATCCCATCCAACAGGATCTTTTTTTCAATGCTGCACCGATGAGCACGCCCAATAATGGATATAAATGGTACAACGTTTATCAAATTACAGATTGGGAATTTGATTCTCAGCTTGGAGGATTCATTCAACGAGGGCCAACGGGTTCTCAACCCGCATATATTCAACAATCATTGTGTCAACAGTGGCAAAGCAAAACAAGCACACCGGGCAAAGGCCCTGCATGTGTGTGGACAAATGGCCAAATAACTGCAGATTCTAATAGCGGGTGTTTCAACTCAATATTTACGAGAGTATTATACATCGGAATCAACCTATTCTATCGTTATTGAACTTACCCTTATCAATTGCATTTTCCCTTTCTGTGCCGGAGTTATGTTCAATGTTGCACGATGGCTTTCGGGTTCATTGGAACGTATGAATACGTATCGACTTGCTGCTTTGTATGGTACTCAAGAAAATGGAAAAACAACCATTGGATTCTACGGCCTGCAAACCATATTTACTGCCAACGGAGCAATGACTCCCTTAAACTACATTGTTGGAGATCAGGCATCAGCTGCTAAACCGCTTTATACACTGAGCGAGGATGATATCAAGGGACTTGGCCAAGAACCATTAACGTTTGTTATCACCATAAGTGCGTCAGAATCGGCCCCATCAGTAAGCCTTGGCAAAAAAGATTCAAAGGGCGAAGTGCAGACTCTTGCTTCAGAGTTGCAGCTTTCGAATATCAATGATTCTAATAAGAATGAACTTATGTTTTGGTATCACGGCATTGGCTTTATGGCTCCTGGCTGCCAAGCTCTCTTTAAGATACTTCAGCCACAAGCATTAACATATTCACCAAGTCAACTTTCAAGCTTTGTTTCATCCGTTGGCCTTCAAAAGGGAAAGAAAAAATCATGAAAAAAACAATACATTCTTTCTCACTCATTTTTATGCTCACAAGAATGTCTTTCATAGAGTCACAGCAACCTACAAAAGCTAAAACAAAAAAAACAACCGCTGGAAAGACAACCGCCAAAACAAACACCACTCCGACATTATCACAGACCATAAAAAAACAAGCGGCAAACAAAAAAGTCCAACAAAGGCTTTTGCTTGAATCATCCCAAAGATATGTCTTTGCAGCATGGCCAGAATATCCTGTATCTTCTGTCAGCCAGAATCCACCGCTGTACCCGACAACATCAATTAATGAGGCCGCTGTTGAATCTTTCTATAAAGGCATTCCCGGTGTCGATAGCACCTTGATAAATTATCTTAAGATATTCTATTTCTATCTCGAATACGGTGCAAAGCGAGAAAGAGCAGCCCAAATTTTAACCCTCGCCGATCAACATAACATAAATGCTACCGCTCTTTTACAAAGCGGAGGATGGTCAGCTCTTATCAAAGCATTACCTCAAAACAGCAACCTATCAACCGTCCCATTAACGCAAGATTCATGGGATTCCGTTACTGTTGCGATGACCACCACATTTGCAACAGAAAAGAAAGATTTGGCTCAATTTTGGACACTTTTGACCTCAACCTCGTTTTGGACTGATTTGACATTAACCAACGATGATCTCCAACATTCACTCTTTTGGCAAGACCTTACTAAAGTGATGATTGCCAAAACGTATGAACTTGATAGCGGTCTTTTGCAAGGTCGTGTTATCAATGAACAACAACTTTTTCGGTATCTTCCAACGCTTGAAACATCCTATTATCTACCCAACTATACGGAACAACGATATTGTGCAGAATTGACGCAGTTGGCACTTGTGCTCAACGAACATTGTCGCAATAGATATTTAAAACAATCAACCGATTGGGGATTGTTGATTGATCCGACAACAAAAGGTCTCGATTATTCAACAATTCTCTTGAAAGCAAAGTGTTTTCAAGCATCGCATTTTTATCAAATCCTTCATAATTTTAGCGTGCCTTCCTGTGATGCCTCGGGCACCGCAGCTCTCAGTGCCTTTCAGCGTTGCGATGCTTCATGTGATCCTTTTTGCGATCCTTCAGGAACCGACGATAAGATCAGCTGTGCGGACGTGCCCTTTGTTTTGCATGAGGATGGTAGCTATACCTTCAAACAAGTTGCTCTACCAGCACCTTTCAAGCATGAGATTCTTTTTCTACTTCAGCATGGCAGTAACTTTGCAAACGATGTTATATGATTTATTTAAAGGCAAAAGTCTACAAAAAACACTTGCTGCTTTGTCAAGCACCAAAGCAATGGAACTTTCAATTTTACCTTATGGCGTTGAAGATGGCATTTACCTTGAAGATTGGAATGCATTAAGCGACGTGATTCCTCCGCGGCTGAACAAAATGATGTTAATTCGAGCGCTTCCCAACAATTTATGGCAGGAAATGTTGCAACCACACCAACACCGGACAATGAACCAGTAACACCACAAGGCTTTCTTGATTGGCTTGAAGATTTTGGTAAATCAGTAGGAAAAGCATTTGAGAGCGCGGGTGAAGATATCTGGGCTTCGGTCAAAGATCTTGGCGAAATCGCTCTTGATGAAGCAAAAGTTTTCTATTATCAATCAGGACTCGCAGAGCTTCTACAAAATATGTCAGAGGCTGATGCAGAAAAATTACAACAACAGTATGCAGATGCGCTCAGTGGCGATTTTAAAAGTTATAAGAATGACGTGAGCGATCTTGTTAGTAATGTCGTAAAAATTATTCAAGCTCCAGGAAAATTGGCTGTTGGTTCTGTGTTAGCCGGTATTGGCGATATTCTGAATGATCCCTCCCTTGCGCAAGATTATGACAGTATGCTTGATGAAGTTGCTGATGCAGTCGGTACCGCTATTGGAACTGGCATGGCCGTAACTGCACGATTATCAACAACACAAATCATGCTTATGACCAGCATTATTGTCGGCATATCTGTTGCACCGGCAACTGGCTTTGGGCCTGACTGGTCAAGTCTTGCCAATGATATTGTTTCATCTATCCTTGACTCAGTTACCATTTCAGTAAATGGTGCTAAGGATATTATCGCCGATGTTATCAAAAGCGTTGGCTATCTTATAAAACTTATCACTGACTCAATTATTGATACGGGCGCAGCGGTAGAAGCAGTATTTGATGCAGCAATCTATAATGAAAACATTGCTCAAGCGTACCTCAATGCACAAACTGATCTTTCAACCCATCAAAATTTCATATCACAACTTGTCACCGTGGGCCTTATGGTTGCCGTCACCGTCGGAATCGCGTTACTAACCGGTGGGGTGGGTATTGGATTTGCTATTAGTTTGGGAGCAACTCTCGCCTTTGGTGGGCTCATGGCCGTCAGCGGTTATCAGCAGGATGAGGAGATTGGTGAGATAGAAAAAGATATCACAAGTTATCTTAATAATTTTAAAATATGGGCGGCTAATCAGGTGGTTGTTGTGCAAGCAATGCAGAATGCCATGGTAGACGAAGTTAGTAAACAGCTTAATGCCTCCCTTATCAATGCTCAAATTGGTTTAGGGTTCTGGGAAAATTTCTTTAATGATTCGGTAGCGCGCTATAAGGCTCAAGCGAGCTATCAATTGGGTGCATACCAGGCAGGTCTCTTTCAAGCAAATCAATGTCTAGGAACTCCAAAACTTGATACCATTAAGAACAATCCCCCAACGGCCGACGTCGGCTCAACGTTTGGTTTTTCAACAGGTTGGTTAAATTTGAATCCATCGCAAGGCTTTGTTGCGTATGAACCATCACGTAAACACTTTGTTCAAGAAGTTGCAGAAATGCCCGCAAGCTTTCCCACCACCGATCCAAAGACTGGTCAGCAAACCGTTATTCCACTTTTTTGGTTTTTGCAAAACGTTTCGAAGGATATCACTCAATCACCAACAAGCCAGATCGTTTTTGAAATCAGATTAAAACCAATTTATCTTATTAACCAATTTTACGTCGGCATTGGTATTGGCGGAATTCCTCTGGACATGAACGCCTTACTAACAAGCCAGCAGTCAGCTATTGACCGTTATCATTTAGCCAAAATGATCGTCATAAAAAAAGAGGCCTCGGACGCTCCTGTGTCGGTTGGCGTTTATGAGCACGAAACGCAACTTTCAAATGCTACCAATAGTTGGCTAAGCAATACTTCTGCGCCGAGCTTCAACCCGGGAGCATGGTATCATATACGTGGCACCCTCAATGGCGCAAATCTTCAGATGCAAGTATGGCAAGAAGGATCGCCAACTCCAGCTGCATCAACGGTGAGCGTAACACCTTTACCTACAACGACAACCTCACTTGATGGACAAACACAAATACCAGTAACGGGGGTTCCGCTCTCTGTCATTTTTTCTGGTGCATCAATGGAGTTTGATATCATCACACCTTCGCAAAAAGGATTGATTAACATCGTATGTGATACACACAACAATTGTCTTTATCCTTCATCAACGAATGCAAATTACAAAGGCTTTGGTCCTTTACAAACAGAAGCACAACGTGAAACAGCAGAGGAAGCTCTCTATCAAAAAATTTCAATCCCAACCTTTGGCATTTTCACCGATTTGAACGCCAATTATGCTGCACCGGCATCACAGTTCGAATTAATTAAAGGCCATTATATTTATTCGACAGCTAAGACAGGCATGCCACAAGATTACGTTGCATTTGCTACCTATTCCGGGCATCTGCCAGTTGATAAAATTGGTGGTAGCATGGCAGATCCAACGCCTCCCAATGCTGTTATAAGCTTGGTAACAGGCAATGTTTTTGATAGTACAGGAAAAGTATTAGGCCAACAATCGGGTGCATGGGGTGCCTACCAAGCTCAAAATACTAAAGTAAATAGTCTCATTAGTTCACAAGTTGCAGCAGCGATATCCACAGCGCAACAGAATTATATTAAGAGCAGTTTGACCCCCTATAAATTTGGTTCGATAACGCTACAACCAGCAAGCACTGAAGATTTTGCAAATGGCTACTATGTATACACCGCAACGTTGCCAGGTCAAACAGTAGCGGATTATTTTGTATTAGCAGCTGTTCCCTCAAATCCAGTTACTATGCCATTTAATTTATTGCCTACTAAAATTGACACCAAAAATTATGAGGTTGGCATGGTAAGTTTGAGCACAATTGCGCTCTACAAAGCATCTTCCTGTACTGCAACAAGTTGCAAACCGGTCACCTGTTTGGCATCAGGACCCTATAAACCCTTTATCCAACAACTGAGCCCATCACTTCAAAAACAAATAGCGGCAGATAAGGTGCCTTCTTGTCTCACACAAACACAACAATCGCAAACGCAAAGTGTGACACCAGAAACGACGATAACGAATCCTTCAACGGTTACCACGACTCAAGGGCAGCAGACAACAAATGAAACCATTCCACAAATTGGAAATGGCTCTTCAAGTCTTGCTGATCAACAGCAATCAGCAGCTCAGGGTAATAATTGGTAATGGAATGTCTAGATTCATTTTCCAGGTGGTGGTGTCGTTTGCCTTTGTACAACAACTGATGGGTAACCAAAACCTTGCAGCAGCTCATCAATATTTTTTTGAAAGCTCTGACTGGTAAGTTGCACTTGATTATCAATAAGCAATTTTGCTTGGTCAGTAAAGGTGGTATCTTGAAAAAGCGTCGATTTACTTATGCGGTCGCTATTTTTATCAAGCAGATCTTTAAATTCCCGTAGATCAAGCACGTTGCCAGCATAATCTTGAATGAGGTCATTGGCAACTGCTTGAAACTCCTCAGGTGTTAATTTTTTTGTTTCAAGACCCCGGAAGAAATTTGTCAGCTTGGTTATGCCATTGGTACCTTTTGCAACGATTGATTTAAAAGTACTTGCATTGGCTTGGGCAATATTTGCAATTTCCTTAACTGCTACATCGACCAGTATTATATTATAGTAGCGATGGGCATCGATCATTGTCTTGCCCGTGGCAATCATGAAGTCATAGGCATTATTTATTTTACGACTTATAAGCCATCGATTTATAGCCAGGCCTTGATCAAGCTCAGCTTGTTTTACCTTAAGAGCATTTTGTACATCAACCAGGCTTGCATTAGGTTTTAATCCCAGCAGATCTAAGAATTGCGCACGCGCCTGGTCAAAAAACTTTTGTTTTTGATTAAGCACTAATGTGTAATCCTCTGCCTTAGCAAGGCGAGTTGACGTATCGCCATAAAAGAATCGTACTGCTTTATCCTTGATCGATGTAAGCATTCCTTTTTTGACTACCTGTTCAGGTTCATATCGTGCAGCAACCATTCTGTCATTCAATGATTGTAGATTTTGTCTTGAAAGCCCTTCCGTTTTATAAGCCGCATAGCCTATCCCCGCACCAGTAGCAATTGCGCTTCCAAGTGCAATGATATCCGTCGCAACCGTATTTGCTAACGCACCTACGGCAATGCCACCTACAATCGGAACAACAGTTCCAGCAACCATCGGTGCACCATATCGAATACCAACTTCGACACCAAAGAAGGTTACCACACTTGCGGGCAAGACACTCCACCACAGTGCCCTGGCAGCTTTTTGTTGAATGCTAACTTTCCACGAACTAATGGTGAGCGCGAAGGCGTTATAGCCTTCGGCAAAAATATTCCCCATCTCTTTAAAAAGCGTTTTTGTTTCTTGCAAGAGTCCCGGTGCTTGAATTTGTAACGTTGCTTCAGAATCGGAATAGGCAAGTATCTTTAGCATCGTTCCTTTTAGATTTTCTTGGAATGCCTGTTTTTGGGCTGGAGTAACATTCGGATCTTCAAGTTTACGCTGCTCAATTACCAATGCCTCGAAGTAAGGATCACTCGCTTGAAATTCTGGCTTTACCTTTTTTGAAAGATCACGAATGACCTGCAAATAATCACCAATATCAGTTAAAAATAAAGCCTTGTTTGTGGCCATTTCTTGTAAGTTTTTTGTTTTTTGAATGAAGGCTTGTTTTTCTGTCTGAGTGTCTGCCTTACTACCTTCATAAAAATCGTTCATGGCTTGATTAAAAGTACCACCTACATAATAGCTTCGATAAACATCTTTTAAAGTACTTATTTCATCATCGGGAATCATCCAAGAAAGCTTCAATTCAGTAGCTAGCTTTATTTCACGGCCCGATGAATTGGGCACGTTAAGAGAGGGGCCGTTACCAGCTGCGTATGCTTTCGTGAACGTGTCAAGTTGCATCGTCCTACGATTAATAACATCGTAGATTTTCCCCATTTCAATAAATGTTTGTCCTTTATCTGTTACGACATCCATGGCACGTGGTTGCTGCTGAAATACTCCAGAGCTGGTCTCAACTTCGACATTACGCGTTTGAGATGCGACAAGACCGCTCTCTTTAAGCGCATTCCATTCTGCCGCAGAAGGCATCAAATCCTTTTCAAAAAAGTCACTGAGTATCTTGCTAGCCTGACTGAGAGTATACTTTTTTCCATTAACGGTAATTGGTGATTCAGAAAGCAATGACTGCGTCTTTGCTAATGCTCCACTTTGTCGCTGCATAATTTGGAGTCGAGAAGCAAAATCATCGGTTGCTCTATAATCAAGTTGATTAAGCACATCGCTCAAGCTTGTTTGCAAGGTTTGGAAGGTTTCTTGAACTTGTTCTAGCGTTGAGCCTTTTGTTATTGCAGTTTGATAGCTCGATGCGAGACTAACAACGTCCTGCCATGCCTGCAATTCTCTCAGAGAATTAAAAATTTCTTTAGAGGCATTATCAGAAAGACTCGATGTTCCAGAAAACGCTTCAATTTCTTTTGATAGCGCATCGATTTTATCATTGAGTTCTGTGGCATTTTCAAATGATGAAAGCTCGCTTAATTCTTTCACTAAATCTGAGGTTTGTACCTTAAGATCTTGAAGCCTACCAACATCTTCCTGAGTTTTACCCGCCGCAATATTTGCCAATCCTTTATCGAAAACCGTTTTAAGTTGGGCCTTCGATGTCGGATCAAGATCCAAATTTTTAAGCTTATCATACTCATCTTGAATGGTTTTTGTTTCAAGTGCTTTGTCATGCGAAACGTTAGCAAGCTCAACATTAATATCTTTATTAAATTGATCAACAATGGCTGCGCTCGCAAGTTTTTTAAATTGTGGGTCGATATCAATAAGTAACTGCTTAGCAAGCGTTGGCAGAGTCCCCTTGCCGCTTTCTGCATCATTGTATAACCGATTGATCTGTTCACGTCCAACTAAAACCGTAAGAGCATTTCGTAACTCGAGATATTTTTTACCAGTAAACCGACCGCTCGCTCGGCTTAAAAGATTATCTTTGATTGAAGTAAGTTCTTTCGCAGGAGCATTTTGAATCTCAGTTTTCATGCGATTGACAACTAAATTTTCAAGATTATTTGCAAACTCAGCATCACCATAGGACAATGATGCAATACGATCATAAATATCAGCAAGCCCATTAATTTGCTCCGATTCAGAACCGGTCGTCACATAGGGCTCAACAGGTCCTAATGGACTTTGGGTTATTGCAACCCCAAAATCTCCACGCGAAACAAGATCCATCCCTTTAGCTTGCAATGTTTTGCGGAGAGTGTCGTAATTTGTATCACGGGCTAAGAGATTTTTTGAGACAAGGCTTTCAATAGTACTTGATATTCTTTCTAAGGTGTCTAAGCCTGCACTGCTATTCGAAAAATTTTTATACGTTTCATTGGGCAAGCTGTCTATCGCTTGAGTAATTTGAGAAACTCTTTCTGCAACTGAAGTTGTTAGTTGAAATAAAGTTCCACCGTAACTCAAAAGCCATGGCTCTCCGGCAAGCTTTTTCCATCCCTTTTCCCATTCTCTTATCGAAGCAGCCACGGGTTTTTCTTTTGTCGGTTCAATAGGGACCGTTGAACCTCCACTAATTTGATTGTCCAGCACAACAATACGAGCGTCTACGCTGTCAATTGCTTTTTGAGTATTTGCATGTTCGTTTTCAAGATTTTTTATATCTTGAGACAGTTCTGTTTTTTTCTGTTGGGTCGTTTCGTGAGTATATTGTTCTTTTAAGCGCTCCTGCTCAAGCTGATTTTCTTTCTGTTTTTGTTCGAGCTGCTGCTTTTGAAGCTCTTGGTTATGCAATTCCTCGGCAGGCTTTTCAGTGACGTGCTCCATGGCAAAAACGCTGGCGCTCATAAAGAGGAATGCTAGCGTGATACTAAAAGTACTTTTTATTCGCTTCATATCGGTCCTTGGTTTAATAGAAGCATTTCTTCCTATAATTATATCTATTATGACTAATAGAAATCAACGAATAGGAGTACATCAGGTTGAGGAGGCTTTAACTTGACCAATATTCCCACTTTTAATCCCATGCTCAATAAGCAATGATCGGATTCCCTGTTCGTAGTCATCACGCAATGTTGCAATTCTTCCATCAAGTGCACTACTGAATGTTTTAATAAGTGAATCATCTTCGAAAGGTGATGCGTTTTTTATAATTTTTTCGTTTTGTTTAAAAACATCTTGTAATGATTGAAGATCTGTAACCTGTCTTCCATAAAACTCATCTACTTGGCCCTTAAATTTTGCAAAATCATCTGTATTGAGCGTTATTCCTTTCTCAGGTGCTAGAGCACTACCAAATGACCACTGAATGGCTGATCCAAATCCTCCTGTTATTGCATCCCAGCCCCATGCTAATCCCCCTTTTTCACTTCGAGAAGCGGGTGCGGCTAACGCTTTAGTAACAGCACGATTCAATGATTGTAAGTAAGTAATATTTGAATCAATGACATCCTGCATTGACCGCAACATAAGCACATAAGCATTATTAAACTCACGCTTTATGAGCCATTGGTTAACACCCCAACTTGTTTCAATATCGGCCTGTTTTTGTCTTATGGCTGCTAATAATTCAGTTATCGTTGCCGATGAGTCTAAACCTAACATTTGGTAGAATTGTGATTTTGCTTCTTGAGCGAAGGCAGTCTTTGAATTGATCACTTCTTTTTGTTTTGCGGCTTGAAAAGTTGCAATGGCCATGTCGGATTTAAAGAAATTAACTGCCCATTCTTTACTTGCTTGCATCCAACTCACACCATTATCCATTTTTATGGGATCTAGACCAACACGAAGTAAATCTTGATTTACAGCTTCAATTTGTGCCTGATTGGGTTGAATACTATGTCCAATATAATAAAGTGCTCCTCCAGCGGCTGTCGCAGAAAAAATACTAACGACGTTTGCTAAAAATCCTGGACTTGGCACCATAAAATAAGCAGCCAATCCGCCCAAAGCTCCAAAGATGGATGTGCCTGTTGCTGCAGCACCAACGGCTGCTGCTTGTGAGGCGCTATTTAATGCAGATTTTGTTGCAAAATAAGTTCCAATTGCTGCTATTGGTGATCCTAATTTAATAAGATACCCAGTTCCTGATTTAAGATTTGACCAGAACTTAAAACTCCAGGCTTTAGCGGTAAATAAGCCATCGGTTATGATTTTATTTGTTCCACGCAAAAGCTTAAACATTTCTGTTGATACCGTTTTTGAATCGGTTGTAGCGGCTGTTGGACCGTCAATGGCGCCCATGATTTGCATCAGAGCTTCAGTTGGTTTGTATTTTGCTGCTTCATTAGGCGAGATATTTATTATTTTAGTCTTCATTTCAACTAATGCAGAAAAGTATTTGTCAACCACATCAATGCCATATTTTTCTCGTTGAATTTTTAACAGATTATCAATATCGCCGAGCAATTGTTTGTCAATAACATTTTTACTATCATGCAATGATGTTTTTGGAGTTTGTTCCTTTAATGCTTTTGTTACTGCTAACCTCGTAAGAGCTTCAATCTTACCGCTGGATTGTCTAATGAAAATTGAGTATCTTTGGAAGGCCTAATTTTTCGATCATTTTAGTGAACTCATTGCGATTTGATTGAGCTTTTCGTATAGCATCACTTGATATGCCCAATTTGATTGCAAGCTCACTACTACTTTCCCTATTTTTAATGCCAGCCGCAGTGGCTAATGCCGCAGGATCAGTTGCAGCTTGCGCTGAAAATCCAGCTTTGGCCGCAAGAATTGTGGGGTCAATAGCTTGTTCGGGTTTGATCTTAAGTATAATCGCAACATTTTGCAGAGCTTCTTCCATAGAATCAAATCGTTTTGTTAATGCATTTTGAAGATTAACGATATGGTCCTGCATGGCGCCCTTTAATGATTCGAGGTATTTCAATTTCAGTGCTTGCGTTTGATCATCGGGAATCATCCATGAAAGCTTCAATTCTTCGGCTAACTTAATTTCAATTTTACCCCATTTCATAGCGAAGGGCGGTGGGGTTGTCCCATTTTTTTGAATGAAGGTCTTAAGTTGGTTTTGTCGTTTGAAAACGCCTAGATTTTCACGGACGATATCCGCTAAAGAATCTCCCTTAAGCGTAGTTACATAACCACCATCAACTTTTTCAATCCATTGTTGATCAACTAATGCATCGAGGACGTCTTGAGGTACGCTATTAAGTTGCTTCATATCGTCAATAGCCAAGCCCAGATCCACAAGATTATAGGATTTATCTGCTTTGGTAATTTTTTGCTCGCTGAGGAGTGAAACCACTTTTTCCAAAGCGCGTTCTTGCTTTGCCATAGGTTGCAATCTATCGGTAAATACTTCTTCTTGACGATAATCAAATGCGGCAATAATCGAGGGTAATTCCTGTGTTAATACCGCATACGTTTTTTGAGTTGCCTCAGCTGAAGCATTATTTAAGAGGCCTTTGTAGTTTTCAGCTATTTTCATGACGCTTGACCAACCTTGAGCATCCTGATAGGCGGTTAAAGCATTTTTTAATGCGGTACCACGCAATAAAGAATTATTTATAAATGATTCCAATCGCATTATTAAATCGTCAAGTTGAGCAGATTGGTTAATAATATCGTCAAGTCCTGCGCCTTGAATTGTGTCGAGAATGTCTTGTGTCTGTTTTATGAGCGCGTCTTGTAAGGTTTTATCCCCGGATTCACTGGCATCAAGAATGTTATTAATTTTTTTAATTAACGCATCAGTTCCAGCCAGGGAATTAAACGAAGGATCTTGAAGCAAACGATCGCGCATATATTCAAGCTGGTCAAGTTTTGCTTTGCGATCAGGCTCATCACCCACAGCTTCACCATTCGGTGAGATCTCATCTGTTTGTTTTGTAAAGACGTTGATAAGCATTGGTGCTAGTGATGAGGAGAGCTGCTTTAAAGAGATGATATCGTTTTCATCGATGAGCAAGCTTTGAATAGGGTACTTCGTATCACCATCGGTGAAAAGCGGCCTATTAAGATCTTTATCCAAATTTATGATAGTGGTAACGAGATTTTTTAATTCTTCTGGATTACGAGTTTGCGCAAGCTTTTCTTGATTTGTTTCGATCGCCTTTTTATAAATAATTAATAGATCTTCAGGCAAGGCTTCAAGTTGATTCCGCGCAAATAAAGTTTTTTGAGCATTTTCACGGTCAACAAATCCTGGAACTTCTTTTTTTAAATAATCGGTCAGTGCATCAGTTCCTTTAAATAAGCTGGCAACAGAAATGAGTGCACTTGTTGCCGGACTGGCAAGCCAATTGACAAATTTTATGACGCCGGACTTTTGCGCTTCAGTTTGTCCATTCACAAAATCAGTAAGGCGTTGAACACGTTTTGCAAGAGCAAGTTTTGCTTCAGTTAGCTGAGGATCATTCGTTTTATAGGAATCTTCTAAAAGCAAATAGCTTTTTAAGAGTGTAAGTTCTTTGTAGTAAGCATCACTTATTGCGGACGATTTATTTTTTACTGTTTTTGCAGCTTCCCACAACAGGGTATGATTTTGCAATTCATCCATAATGATGCCTGTGGCTTGATGGGTAACCACTTTTATGAAATTTGATAATGCAGGATCCTTTACAAGACTCTTGGATACTGCATCGGCAATTTTAGTGAGTTGGTTCATTCGTTCATCTAAAGACGACGGCATTGATTTATCATGGACTAGATGTTTAAGAGCCTCAGTCACGATTGATTTTATTTTTTCAAGATAGATTTGATCATTTGAAAGCGTTTTGAGTTGTTGATATTCTTTTATCACCGCATCAAGCTGTATAAGAAGTGGTCTATCATTCGAAATATTATTTATCACACCACTACTGTCTTTTTTAAATTGATCTGCAAGGGCAATTTCTGCAAGATTTTTATTTTCAGGAGAAACTGCATCGTGCAATTCTTTACTGGCCTGAATAATGTCAAACCCTTTTCCTGCACTTGAAGCGTTTTGTTTAAATTCCATAATCTTTTGATGGTCGACAAATGCATTTAATTTAGTCTGTAGATCATCATAATCACTATTGCCAAAATGAACATTGATATTTTTTACTATCTTTTTTATTTCATTAAGTTGATCGGTAGACGCGTTAGTTATCTCCGATTTCATTCGTTCAAAAAGTAAATCCTGAACTAGATTTTTAAATCCCTGTTGAGCCAATCGCAATTGCGAAATTCGATCATAAACGTCAACAAGTCCAAGAAGTTGTTGTGATTGCAATCCAGTTGCTGAAAATGGATCATTTGACTGAGGAGTGTTTTCGAAATTTGCTGTTGCAATTAAGTCCGCTGCTTTTGTTTGAACATCAGTGACCAACGAATCATAATCAACACCAGAGTTTAAAAGCTCCTTGGCGGAAAGATCTTCAAGTGTATTAGATATATTTCCTAACATTATTAAGCTATCTTGGCTGTTATTAAAACTTGAAGAGACTTCAGAAGGCATACTTGCGAGTACTTTTTTAATTTCAGCAATTCTTTCAGGAACACTAACATTAGAATTATAAAGATAACCAGACTTACCTAAAAAACGTCCCGCTTGCTTAGTGAGTTCTTTCCAATGGGCTTCCCAGTCTTTTACCGAGGCTGTAAGTTGCATGGGTTCTTCAATGAATGGCTGAATAGATATTGTGGACCCGCTCGTTTCTTTATCGAGAACCACAATACGTGCATCTATTTTATTAATTGTTTTTTGAGTATCAGTATGCTCATTTTCAAGTTTTGTAAGACTTTCTGATAAACTTGTTCTTCGAGTAGATGTTGCACTATCATATTGTTTTCTTAACTGCTCTTGTCGGAGCTCATTATCTTTCAGTTTTTCCTCAAGTTTCTGTTTTTCAAGATTTTGCGCCTGCAATTCTTCCGTAGCTTTTTCAGCAGGATGCTCCATGGTGAACGCAAAAGGAGTAAGGAAAAATATCGTGAAAAGTGAGATTTGTATGTGCTTCATGGCTATCTCTATTATTTCTAATAATTTTAACTAATCTACAATGTCTTATTATTAAATTTACCAATATTCAATCTTTAAAAGCAAGGATTCATGCATGTACCCCTGTTATAGCAATATGGACGACGACAGACCAATCCTCTCAAGCGATAAGTGCTATGACTGACAGTTATGGATTGTCAGTTACTCTTGAGTATTTTCCATGCTATAATAAGCGCATCCTGTACAATAATGAGCACATCTCTTTCAAGGAAATACTATGAAACTCTATTTGATCGTCCCCCTTCTCGCTTGCAGCTTAAGTGTTAGCACTGTTAATGGAGGCATTCATGCTGGCAATGGCCTCTCTTTAGAAGGTGGCTATCAAGTAAGCAGAGGAGGCATTAGCCTTGGACAAAAAGGTGGACGAATTTTTGACGTCGGAGCCGTAGTTCGTGGGAAATTTGCCAATTCATGTATGCATTATGCTGATTTGAGCAATGTTGATTTTCAAGGTGTTGATTTTGAGTCATCAAATTTGATGGAGACCAATTTTTCAGGGTCAAACTTAAAGAACACTAACTTTTCGAAAGCCAAAGTAAAAAATGCACTTTTTATTGGCACCAAAGGACTGACAGCAAAACAGGTTCAGGCATTAAAAAAGAATGGCGCCAAAGTTGTTAGTGGATCCCTTTTGGAAATTGCAAAAAGCGGTGATATAAAAAAAGCTCAACAAGTTATTGCCGAAGGCGCACCACTTCAACAAAAAGATAATGATGGAAACACGCCATTGCACCTTGCAACGATCAACAATAAACCTAAGATCGTAGAATTATTTCTTGCAAAAAACGCTCAAGTAAATGAAAAAAATGGATATAAAGAAACCCCGCTCATCATCGCGGCAAGATTAGGATTTGATCAGATTGCTCTATTACTTATTAAAAAGAAAGCTTTATTAGAAATGCCAGATTGGACAGGCTTGACTTCATTGATGCAAGCTGCAAAAAATAATAAACCTAAAATGGTTGAGCTTCTTTTAAAAAATAAAGCTAATCCAAACGCACTCAGTAGATCCGGCCAAACGGCTCTCATCTGGGCGGCGGGATCCGGATTCATTGATATTTGCAAAATCTTGGTGAAACATAAAGCAGATCCTAGTATTCAGGATAAAGAAGGTTATAATGCAGCCTACTATGCTGGAAACGAAGGGCATCAAGCAATAGAACTTTATTTGATTGAAGCAGACAAAAAATATGATATTAATAAACTCGATGCAGAAGGGGCTTCTCTCCTCACTCTTGCTTGCGCGTCATGTAATACAAAAAAAGCACAGCTTTTCCTAAAGAAGAAAGCTCTCACCGATAAGCAAAATCTTTTGGCCATTGCCGTGCTAAATGGCTGCAATGATGTTTTGCCAATTCTCATCAAGCATGGTGTTGATCCAAATGAGACCAATACCTATGGGATAACCCCATTGATTCGAGCAGCTGAAAAGGGAAATAAGAAAGCAATTGAAATCTTGATCAAGCATAAAGCGGATATTAATAAAACCAGCAATAATGGCCTCACAGCGCTCATGATCGCTGCCAATAAAGGCGACAGTGAAATTGTAAAATACCTCATCTGTGAAAGTGGGCTCAATGCAATGGCATTGGCAGCGATAAATGATAAGTTTGAAACCGCTGACTTCTTGTTTGAAAAAACAGATTTAACAACACGTTGCCCCAAGGGTAATACATTTTTGCACAGGGCTGTTACATTAGCACTGACGCAAAAGACGTACAATTTAACAAAATACCTGATCAGTAAAGGTGCAGATGTGCATGCAAAAAATGATCAAGGCATCACGCCGTTGATGTTGGTACAAGAATCAAATGACAATGATCTTAAGACATTATTTGAGGATATCCGAACACCATAAAAATGTTTTTTTTATTAAGTGACCTGAAAACGAGGGTTTTCAAACCCTGGATGAAATGTCATCAATTTAGACGCTGAACGAGATGGGATTGGCTCGAAGTGAAGCGTCGTTTTTAACATTGTATAAAAAATCACAATTAAGAGCAAAAAACTGTTTTGATGAATTTTTCTGATTTGCTATAGTCGAAGTATGAACACAATGGTGATACAAAAAACATTTAGCTTTCGACTTGATCCGAGTAAGAATCAGTGTATTCAATTTGCTCAATATGCTGGTTCTGCACGATATATATTTAATTACGGATTAAGTAGCATTAAGAAAGCTTTGGAAGAGAAGAACAAGATACCAACATATACCGACATTGCTAACAAACTTCCTCGTCTAAAAAAAGCAACAGAAACTGCATGGCTTAAAACTATCCATTCACAAGTTCTTCAACAAAGTTTAAAAGATCTCGATAGTGGCATGAAATCCTTTTATCGAAGACTGAAAGCCAAACAAACGCCAGGGTTTCCTCGCTTTAAATGCAAGGGTATAAAAGATTCATTTCGCTTTCCCCAGTATATAAAATGTGAGAATAGTAAGGTGTACCTACCAAAGATTGGCTGGGTTAAATATCGGAATTCGAGGCCTCTAGAAGGAATGATTAAGCAAGCGACGGTTAAACGTCATGGTATACATTGGAATATTCATATTGTGTGTGAAATAGCACAAGAAATATCAGAAAAAGCTATTGACTCAGCAAAAATAGTGGGCATAGATGTTGGCTTGCTAAACTTTGCCTATCTTTCAAATGGTATTGTTATAGAAAATCCAACATTTTTAAAAAAAGACTTAAGAAGATTGCAACATGCACAAAAGAAGCATTCACGAAAAAAAAGAGGAAGCAAGAACAGGAAAAAATCAGCACTAAAACTAAACAAGCTGCATGAGAGAATAGCAAACAAGAGAAGAGATTTTCTGCATAAAGTTTCAACGGACATTGTCGAGAACCAAGACGTCATAATAGTTGAAGACTTGAATATTAAGGGTATGGTGCAAAATAGGCATCTTTCACGATCACTATCGGATGCTGGGCTGGGAGAATTTATGTTCTTTCTTAAGTACAAGACAGGTTGGCAAGGAAAGAAATACGTTCAAATTGATCGATTTGTACCGACATCAAAAAGATGTTCATCATGTGAAAATAAGCAAGATATGCCCTTGAGAATAAGAAGATATAAGTGCAACGCTTGCGGGATTAATCTTGATAGAGATTATAACGCGGCATTAAATATAAGGGCGGCAGGGCTTGCCATTCTCAAAGCCTGTGGAGAGCTTAGCAATGGCGGGCTCGACGAAGCAGGAGTCCACGGCTTTCAAGCCGTGTGAGGGTCAATTCTTTGCCTGGAGATACTTCATGCTTGGGTATGCAAAACTTAGTCCAAGCTGGTGCGGCTATAAGTCATTGTGCATAAGAAAATACTAAAATTACTCAATCGAATCGCCCGGCAAAAGCTTTTGAGGGATATCTTGTACCGTGGCATTTCCGTCACAATTAAAGTTTAATACCCAAAAGCGATCAAAAGTCTCGTGACCCCATTTGTGAACAGGCTTGGCATTGAGGTGAGTCGCAAGCACCGGAATATTATCATGCTCCCAAGCAGCAATGAGCACTTTGCCATCATACTTACGATTGTTGAGAATATCACGCGCAGCAGCCTTTGTTTTTTCATAAATCTCTGGAATGGTCATGCCAAAGTAGGTGTAAATTGATTTGTTAAAAAGATTTGCCGTCGGTGAGATGGTTTCAAGTGTGCGTGGAGTTATGGCTAAAATATAGTCTGGCGCATGCAATAAAAAACGAGCCTTATCGCTTGCAAAGAAGTTTGCTAATGCTGAAGCACGTTGCTGTCCACGCTCCGATAATGCCGCATATTGACTTTTGGGGTGACTCACTTTCTCACCATGGCGCAAAATTACCACTTGGGCAGGAACTGCAACAAGAAGAGATTGCATTATCATCAAAGACATTATCAGAACTTTATACCACTTCATAAGCCACTCTCCTTTTCTTATTTTTTGATGAGCTTAGCGGCACTTATATTCTTCAATAACTTATGCAGGCATTAATTCAGGTTCTTCATCTGAGCCGGCACCTAAAAGTGCGCCTTGCGCTAATATGCTATAGCATTCATTAGGCTCAATCCGAACATCTGACATACCAATTTTGCGTAAGACAGCATTCAATTGGCCTATAGCTTTTGTATAATTATTCCATTTTTCTTTCAACGAATTAACAATCGGCGCAACACTTGCAGAGGAATAATCATGAATTGAAGTAAATATTTCTTTAAAGTTATTATACGATTGCAAAAACCTCTGTTCGCTCTGAACGTAAAGAGTCAGAGCTTCTTTAAGTTGATCAAGCGTCTGTTGAGCAAGATGGGCGGAATTTTTTTCGTGCACTGTTTGATTTTTTTGTTGCATAAGCTCGTTACTTACAAGAGAAAGCTGATCTGTTATACGAAGCAATTCATCTTGTCCCCATGGTTCACTTTTCTTTTCTTGTAACTTGATCGTTGCCTCGCTCAGCTTTGTAGAAGTATCAAGGAGTCGTTCAGTAAGAACTCGATTCTTCTCTTTATACATTTCAACAATTTTATTTTTTTGGGCCTCATAATTCTTTTTGAGTTGATCAATTTCAGCTTTTTTTGCCTGAGTGATTCCTTGACTGGCCGCTATATCAGCCTTACTTTTTTCAAAAAGGGGCTTGAGTGATTCTAGCTGGGAGGATAAACGGGCTATTGAACCGCCGAGCTCTTTGTCTGAAACTTTCCGACTTAATTGCGTACTAAGCTCAGCCATTGATTTTGTTGCTATAGCAAGTGCATCACTCAAATTGAGAGCTCTTTCTGAAGCTTGATACGTTTTGTCTTTACAAGGGACCTGAGAAAGACATTTTTTGTTCTTGACTAAAGCCTTATACTTGCGCAGTAATGTCCGATATTGATTCTTCATTTTAGTAAAACGTGGTAAGGCAAGGGGCATATGTTCAGGTATTCGACCAAAAGTTGTTTTATAGTCTTCGGAAACTTTTCGTCTAAACTCACGCTCTGCCGCAGTTTTAGCAGGAAGCAAGTCGTATAATGCTGACAATCCATGCTTATCACGCCAATCCATGCATAACTTACCAATCACATGGCGATATAACAAGTTACAACTACTTGCTCTTTGAACTTTGGCTAACGCCTCAGTTTTTTTTTGAGCAGCAGTTGTAGTTGGCGGCTGTGGTGCAGTTTTAATAAGACTTGCCGTAAAAAGTAAGAAGGATAAGGCGGCTGAGCATTTCATCATAGTTTCCTATACGAGTTACGAATCAATGCGGGGTGGAGATTCACCCCGCTTATTTCACTTTCTATTATGTTGGCACAACGGCTCTTCTTTCTGGTTGAGAGGTTATCGGTTCTTCCGATGTACCATACTTAGCTAATTCACCTTTCACAATAGCAGTTAAGTAATTGTTAGCAAGATTTACATCGAGATTGAAATCTATCGCTTTGTCATGAAGATTTTCAAGTGATTTAACATAATCATCTTGAGCGGCAACTAAATTGTTTTTTCTCTCTTCAATCACCGCAGCACTCAATTCTCCTGCTTGGGCTGTATGTGCATCCTCACTAGATTTTAAAGCTTTTGCTAAATTTTTAAAGCTACGGGAATAATCATTCAAAGCCAATGATAATCCTGAAAGGCTCGCTTGATGTCCCTTAGACTCTTGCGTTACCTTTTTATGCTCTTTAGCTAATTTATCATGCCGTGCCTGAAGTTCTTGTAATTGATCCTTAAGTTGCTCTTCCGTTTGCTTACAAATCTCTGAGAGGCTAACATACTGAGTCATATTTGTTAAATCAACATGCTCTGGAGATACCGAGAATACATTTCGATATTCAGCGGCAAGATTTGCTTTGGCATCTTTTTGGTTTTTGGTCTTCTCTGGAAGAATGTCCCATAGTGCCGCTAGAGTAGCTTTATACGATTCATCCTTAAAAGTCCCCCCACTTCGTCCTTTTTCAGCTTTTGCAGAAGCAAGACCCGTACTCATCAATGAAAATGATGATTCTAACTGGCCTTTTAAACCAGTCCCTATCAAAAGGGCCATAAGTGCAATCAGCAGCTTTTTCATTGTATTTCCTTTTTTTAATGGTTTCTATCTTCTTTATTGTTTTAATATAATCAATTTTTGCAAAAAATATCAATAGAAATGCATCTTTTCAGATCAGACGATTGTGACAATATGAATGATATCGCAAAAAAAGATTGAGCAGTAGAGACTTATTCATATCTCCCACAAGATACCTTGGTTCAAACGCATCGACTTTCTCTTATCTCTCTTTTGAAGCGTTCTCAGAGAACAATTGCTTTATCATCCTTTCAAGATCCTGTGATGAAGTCTCTCTCAGTTGGGACCGGTTTGCAAAAAATGATGCGCTATCATTTTGCGCATCGCCCTCTTGAAACTGCCGTTCTTTTAAGAGTTCAAGCATCTGTATTGCCAAACGCAAGCGTGCATCAAAATCAGTTTTCCGCAGAGCGTTGTTACGATATGACCTCCTGGGCCTCTTCTCTTTGTTTTGCCATAAAAGCTGCTCAATACATGATAAAACCCTAAACGCGAGAGCATCATCTCCTGGCGCGTTGTCATGCAATAATGGCCTATGCCGGTAACGCATGTGCCTTCTAAAATGATCCGGATGTGCCGGCGCACGATTACTGTTCTGAATTATCGAAGTAATGAGATTTGCTGCAAGCAGCGCAACACTCAACGAAATCATATTCCTTCCCCTTTTTCGCTGATAGATTGAAGCATATCCTAAACCATCAATTTCTTATAAATCAATAATGACAACTCTTAACTGACATTTTTTAATAAGATTTGGGGTGAACAGCGAAATTCAAAATAGTCAAAAGTAGAGTAAAATAATATTCGCAACTAAAACACTTTTATAAACAACGCACAACTTAGGCCGCATGTTAGCTATCGCTGCATCTTAATGCAGCCGTTGCGTACTTGGCGGCCGTAGGGGGTCCAGCGGAAAGCTGGCGTGGGATTGCAAAGGTGCGCACGCAAAGCGCTTTTGCCTCCGGCCGAGTAGGCCAGGAAAACACTTTGTTATTTATCCGAAATTACAACTTACAACCAGACCAAATCTATCTTTTTGTAAATATTATCTTTTGTCAGGTAATGATACGAGAATTAACTTGTCATAAATATGCAAATAATATATATTTATTTGTAGTGGAATGCGCATTTCGAGGTCGTTTTCATTGTAGTGACCATGGACACCAACAAAAAAGATTTTTTAAAGGATATTCCGCTTTTGGCAGGCATTTATCTCTTTAAAGATAAAAATCAAAAAATCATTTATATCGGTAAGGCAAAATCGCTCCGGGTACGCGTTAGATCATACTTTAAAAAAGGTGATTCAGACTGGAAGGTTAAAGCCTTAATCAATGAACACCGGTCAGTTGATTATGTGCTTACCACTAATGAAATCGAAGCCCTTTTGCTTGAAGCACAGCTTATCAAAGAATATAAGCCCAAGTTTAATGTCCTGCTAAAGACAGGAAACCCCTTTTTATACATTCTCTTTACGCTGGGTGCCATTCCAGAAATAAAGCTCGTGCGCAATAAAAAGGAAAAAGGGGTCTATTTTGGACCATTTCTTCACAAAAAAGAGACACGGTCTGGTTATCGTTTTCTCGTGAGAACGTTCAAGCTACAAATCTGTAATAAAAAAATTGATAGCGGGTGCCTCGATTACCACCTGGGTCTGTGTGCTGGCAATTGCCGTGGAAATTTCGATGCCGCAGAATACAGAAACCGTGTTAATCTTGCCCAAGAGGTCTTGCGCGGCAACTTCAAAAAAGTATCAACCTGGCTCAAAGACGAGATTGCAACGTTAAGCAAGCGACAAGAATTTGAGAAAGCTCAAAACCTCCACACGTATCTTAACAATCTTGATGTCATCTTCCAAACATTAAGAACTCGGTTTACTGAAGTTAAATACGACACCGAAGTTTTTGTTGCCACAACCACCTCAAAAAAAGTGCGCCATGTCGCGTCTGGTGGACTGGATACGCTCCAAGAGCTGCTCAGGCTTCCTGTTCGTCCACAAACCATTGACTGCTTCGATATTTCTCATTTTCAAAGTCGATACCTTGTCGGGTCATGTATTCGTTTCACCAATGGAGAACCGGATGCCAATGGATTTAGGCGTTTTAAAATTAAAACACTTATCAGCCAGAATGATTACGCTGCTCTGCAAGAAATTGTCACCAGGCGCTATTCGAGCACTAAACGCGATCCATCATTGCCTGATATTGTTTTGATTGATGGCGGCAAGGGGCAACTGAGTGCTGTGCAAGCTGTTCTTCCCCACGCATTATGCATGAGCTTGGCCAAAAAAGAAGAACGCCTTTTTACTCCATACCATCCTGAAGGAATCGTTCTTGATCTCAAAACAGAACTTGGACAACTTTTAATTGCACTTCGTGACTATGCCCATCATTTTGCGATAAGCTATCACAAGCTATTAAGATCAAAGGGAGTTAAAGGCGATGAAAACAGATCAATTTACCACACTGACTCAGGAACTTCTTAACGAGGCAATTCACCTTGCAACAACATTAAAGAATCCTGCACTCACGCCTTTGCATTTGTTGCGGGCTTCATTAGACAATGAGTTTTGTCACTCAATTTATAGGTTGCTTTCATTTAACACAGAAAATGCAAAAGTGATAGCAGATCGTGAGCTTTCATACCTACCAACGCTACAGGGCGGTCAACTCACAGCCGATTATAGCCTTCAAGAGCTTTTTAACAAAGCCGAAGAAGAAGCAAAGAAATTAAATGATCAATACGTAAGCCTCGAGCATATTCTTCTCGCTCTTGCTCAAAACACAAGCTTGCCAAAATCGCTCCAAGATTACTTAAAAAACTCAGGTTTTACCACAACGGCAATCCTCAACCATATGCGAACGCTTCGCAAAGGCAAAACCATAAACAGTAAAAGTGCAGAAAAGCAGTACCAAATTTTGGAAAAGTATTGCCAAAACTTAACTGAACAAGCACGCCAGGGAAAGCTCGATCCTGTCATTGGTAGACATGAAGAAATTAGGCGTGTCATCCAAATTCTGTCACGTCGCACTAAAAATAATCCAGTCCTGATCGGTGAACCGGGAGTCGGTAAAACTGCTATCGTCGAAGGCATTGCTCAACGCATTATCAATAATGACATTCCCGAAAGTCTTAAGGGGAACACTATCTATGCGCTTGACCTTGGGCTTTTAATCGCGGGAACTAAGTACCAAGGTGAATTTGAAGAACGTCTAAAAGGTGTGCTTAAAGAAATTGAAGACACGAAAGACCACGTCATTCTTTTCATCGATGAATTGCATATGCTTATAGGCGCTGGAGGAGGAGGAAGTGCTATGGATGCTTCCAATCTTCTCAAGCCAGCACTTGCTCGCGGAATATTGCACTGTATTGGTGCTACCACCATTCGAGAGTATAAAAAATATATAGAAAAAGATGCAGCTCTTGAGCGCCGTTTTCAAAAAGTGCTCGCTGAAGAACCTTCTATTGATGATGCCATTTCAATCATGCGAGGACTCAAAGAGCGTTATGAGATGCACCACGGTATTCGAATTAAAGATCAGGCATTGGTTGATGCGGTATTCTTGTCATCAAAATATATTCCTGATCGCTTCTTGCCTGATAAGGCTATCGATTTAATTGATGAAGCAGCTGCCATGGTAAAAATGCAGATCGATTCACAACCCGAAGAGATTGATGCCCTGGAGCGCACCATCAGGCAACTTGAAATTGAGAAGGTAGCCCTTTAAAAGGAGTCTGATGAGATTTCCAAAAAAAGGCTTGCGGAGCTTGAGAAGGAACTCGCATCCATCAAGGAAAAACATGCCAAACTTTCAAATCAATGGAAGGCAGAAAAAGAGCCCTTGCTGAAAATACAAAAGCTTAAAGAAGAAATCGAAATGGCCTATAACCAGTTTCAAAAGGCTGAACGCGAAGGGGATTACACCAAGGCTTCCGAATTAAAGTATGGAAAAATTGTTAAGTTGCAACAAGACCTTGCCAAAGAGCAAGAGAAAATAAGTACCCTTAAAAGCCCGCTCATCAAAGAAGAAGTTGATGAGCACGATGTGGCATTGGTGCTTTCGCGCTGGACAGGAATTCCTGCTGAAAAATTGCAACTTTCTGAAACGGAAAAACTGCTTGCAATGCGCGATATCCTCAAGCAAAGGGTTGTGGGACAAGATGAAGCAATTAATGAAATTGCGCAAGCAATTCAAATGCATCGCACAGGATTGACCGATCCGAACAGGCCCATCGCATCATTCCTCTTTTTAGGACCCACCGGCGTGGGCAAAACAGAAGTTGCAAAGACAGTTGCGGATTTCTTGTTTAATGACCCAAAACGCCTGGTGCGCATTGACATGTCCGAATACATGGAAAAACATGCTGTTTCACGGCTCATCGGCGCTCCTCCTGGATACGTCGGTTATGAAGAAGGGGGTCAACTTACCGAAGCAGTTCGTCGTCACCCTTATAGCGTTCTTCTCTTTGATGAAATTGAAAAAGCACATCCCGATGTATTTAACATTTTCTTACAAATTCTTGATGAAGGCCATTTAACGGATGGCCAAGGTCGAACCGTATCGTTTAAAAACACGATCATTATTATGACTTCTAATATTGGGTCAGATATCATCTTGGGTGCAAAAGAGGTCAATGAATCAGTCAAGCACCGCGTAACTGAGCTCCTGCGACGAACTTTTAGACCAGAGTTTTTAAATCGAATTGATAGCATCATCTTCTTTAGAATGCTTTCATCTCACGATGTCGTTAAGATTGCTGAGCTACATCTTGAAGAAGTTAAAAGACGGCTTTCTGAACGACATATTACCCTCGCCGTTGCGCCTGAGGCAATCGAAAAATTGGCTGCCTTAGGATATGAGCCTGAGTTTGGCGCACGACCCCTCAAACGCGCTACACAGCAGTACATCACCGGACCATTGGCTGAATTTTTGCTCAAACACCCAACCGCAAAGAAGGTAAAAGTTTCAATCAAAGATGATCATTTTCATTTTTCATAAAATTGCAGAGAGGGGATTGTTAACACATCCCCCCCTCTGCAGTCTGGTTGTCTTGTCTTTTTAATGCTTTCCATGCTAAGTATGTATCCAGCAAGGGAGACTTATGAAAAAAACAAGATTCAAAGAACAGATAGACATCACCCAAGGACTCTCTGATGCTGAGGTACTTGCGCGACGTAAACAATTTGGTTGGCATAACTTAAAGCCCATTGCCGAGTCATCACTTACTCTCTTATTTCGGCAAATTAACTCGCCCTTTATGTATCTTCTTATTGGTGCAGGCATTTTTTCATTTATTCTTAAGGACATCACAAACGGGCTCATTATTTTTCTCATTATTGCAATCAATACCGCGCTCAGTTTTTATCAGGAATATCGAGCCTCGCAAGCAGCACGCCTTCTTGCATCCTATATTATTCCTACCGCCCGTGTGCGCAGGAATGGAGCTGAACTTATCATACAAACCAAAGAGCTCGTTCCGGGAGATGTCGTTATCATAAACTCAGGAGATGCCGTACCAGCAGACCTGAATCTGGTACAATCTGATAGTTTGACCGTGGATGAATCCGCTTTGACAGGCGAGTCAACGCCCATTGAAAAAAATATCTCTGACAAGGAACACGCTTCCCTCTTTATGGGTACTTCAATAATAACCGGCTCAGGCTTAGCAATGGTCACAGCAACTGGAGCAGATACTAGATTTGGTCAAATTTCAACGCTCACGCTGCTCGCACCCCATGAAAGTAGTTTTCAAGAACAACTGGCTGTATTAAGTAAATTTCTCATTAAACTCACCCTTATTCTTCTCGTATGCGTTTTGATTATTAATATAATCCTTAAAGGTGCTCACACCGACATCATGCAATTGTTGCTCTTTTGCGTTGCGCTCGCGGTAACCGTAACCCCTGAAGCATTGCCCGTGGTCACAACTTTTGCACTTTCGGAAGGCGCGTTTCAACTCGCAAAACAGAAAGTTATTGTCAAACGGCTTGCAGCAATAGAAGACCTTGGCAGCATCACAATGCTTTGCACTGACAAGACCGGAACGCTGACTGAAAACAAATTATCAGTTTCCGATGTTCTCAAATATCAGGATAAAGATCCGCTTTTTTTAGCTTCGATCGCACAAAAAAAAATGTTGAGCGTCTTTGAAACTGCCACGGTAGTAATGTTATCGCCCGAGCAAAAAAACAAACTTGAAGAGTACAGGGTTGTTAATGAAACGGCATTTAACCCCGTGCACAGACGGACAAGTAAAGTTATTGTCGGCCCCGATAAAAAGAATATATTGGTCGTCAAAGGTGCTTTTGAAGAGGTTATTTCTCGATGCATTAATGTCGATTCAAATGCTTTAATCACACTAACACAATGGACAAACGAACATGAGGTAAAAGGCGAACGAGTAATCGCCATAGCAGCAAAACCAAAACCAAAAGCGATGCTCCTCTTTCAGAGCAGGAAAAAGAGCTTACCTTATATGGCCTCATCGCGTTTGCGGATCCATAAAAAAAACTGTTCCGGATGCACTCCACAAGGCAGAATCACTGGATATAAAAATCAAAATATTAACAGGCGATAGTGCCGCTGTTGCAGCTAATGTTGCAATGACCATTGGCCTCATCAGGTCACCAAATGAATCTTATAACAGGACCTGAGCTTGATAAGCTCTCAAAGTCTGACCAAAATGCTGCCATTGATAAATACATAATTTTTGCTCGCGTCACGCCACAGCAAAAATACGCTATTATTGAGCATTTAAAAACACATGAGACCGTGGGGTACCTAGGGGATGGCGTCAATGATGCTCCGGCATTACGTGCAGCTCATGTCGGCATTGTTGTGTACGAAGCAAGCGATATAGCACGAAGCGCAGCTGATATTATTCTTCTTAAAAAAAGTCTTTCCGTTATTGTCGACGGCATTGCGCAGGAAGAAAAGTCTTTGTAAACACAGTCAAGTACATCAAGACAACATTGGCAGCAAACATGGGCATTTTTACATTCGTTGCGGTTGCATATTCATTTCTTGATCAGTTACCGATGCTACCGCTTCAGCTCCTTGTTGTAAACCTCATCTCTGATTCACCAATGATTGCGATAGCAACAGACAATGTTGAGCCGAATGATTTAAAGCATCCAAGCAACTACCACTTCGTGAATTTGCATTTATTTCAGTGATTTTTGGGATCATAAGTTCGGTCTTTGATTTTATGGTTTTTTCCCTGTTAGGCCGAGGTCCCATAGCGATTCTGCAAACAACGTGGTTCATGACGAGTACCTTGACAGAACTTGCCTTCATTTTTTCAATGCGAAGCAGAAAGTTTATTTTGCAAAGTTGTAGGCCATCATGGGCACTTTTGACCCTTGCACTAGGGGCTGCCGTACTTGCAATAATTCTCCCCTTTTTGCCAATCGGCCATAAAGTGCTTTCATTGGTAAGGCCAACCATGCATTCCATGAGTATCGTCTTTTTTATCGTTCTAGGGTATCTTTTGGTTACTGAGATCGTTAAAGTGCTCTATTATCGCACCGTGCAAAATAACGATATGCTTAAAAGTAAAAAACCAATAAACAAGAAACTCAAATAATGCATAGAGAAATAGTACTCAAAGAACTCCACGATTTTTCAAAAAGCAGACATATTACCCAGCATGAAAAAGAAATATTGCCGGATTTCATCAACTTTATTTAAACTAATCTGCACTGCTTTGAGCGGTCAAATAGAGGCCATATCACAGGATCAGCCTGGATTGTAAGCAATGACAGCAGTAAAGCGCTCCTCGTCCCATCACCGAAAACTCAAGCTCTGGCTTCAAGATTTAGGAGGTCATGCTGACGGAGAGATCCTACTATTTCACAGGTCGCGCTTAAAGAAGCTCGTGAAGAGTCGGGTATTGGTAACTTGTCGTTCATAACAGAATCAATTTTTGATATTGATATTCATCCCTTTCCACACTGCATGCGCCTTTCACTACGACATACGTTATCTTTTTCGAGCACCTGCTAACATTCCCTACATTGTTAGTGATGAATCAATAGATCTTGCATGGATTGACGTCAACAGAATAACCAATGACATTTATCAAGAGTCCATCGCTCGCATGAATAAAAAGTTTTTGCATCATTTTTACTCTATGCGATAGAGTTTTCCATCTTGAACATCTTATTTATTCGTGGTATATATATAAAAATTTCTTTACGGGAGCCTTTTTATGTCATTATCAAAATTGATTTTTTCTTTTTGCCTGGTGTCGAGCATTTCCAATTTTGCGGCTAACCCACTTTGGGTCAATAATGCGAACACCTTGTTTGATCTATGTTGTATTTTTAATAACGTCACCAGAATGAATAACGTTGTGCACGTTGCCCCAACTCAGTCGGTTGAATTATATGATATCATAGGGCTTTTGTCGCTTGCCACAGTAAAAAACTCTCCAACCTGCAGCAATTGGAAGGACTATAACGGGTTATGCGAAATTGCAAATACAAGTGCGGTGAATAGGGTAATAGTAGAAGCTGCAAACGGGGACTCCCCAATTTTTACTATTGATAATTAAGACTTTTTTATATGCAAGCGTTTTCATCGTACAATTATTATGATGTAAGCAATAGAGAAGTATTGAATAGAAACTTACTTAGAGCGCGCGTAACGAGGCACCTGGCTCGTTGCGGTGCTTGATGATGACTGTTCAGCTGATGTCAGCTCAAGGCCAACGGCGCGAACTATTGAAAGAACGGTGCTAAATTGCGGATTACCCTTTAAAGATAACGTCTTATAAAGACTTTCTCGTCCCAATCCTGTTTTTTCAGCTATTTCACTTATGCCACCACGTGCATTAACGATATCTCTTAGAACAAGTAAGAGAACTTTTTGAGATTCTTTATCTTTTTCATCTACTTCAAGAAGCGCAGTATTAAGGTAAGCAACTGCTTCCTTTGGATCTTGGAGTCTTTTTGTTAAAAGCTCTTCAAAGTTTCTAGCGGCCATGTTTCATCCTCTCTTTATAGTCATCGTAAAATGCTTGCGCATTATCTATATCCTTTTGTTGTCGCTTTTTTGATCCTCCCGACAAAATCAAAAGGATGGCCTTTCCAATCTTTGCATAGTAAATACGATAACCTGGTCCAAAATCCAATTTAAGCTCATCGACATTAGGAGACCCTTTTTCGGCCCTGCTAAAATTTCCGAGCTCGAGCTTTTTTACTGCCACTAATATTCTCGACCTGATCGATGCATCAAGCCAATTATCAAAAAGAATAGAGCCATTGCATAGCTCATAAACTTTTATTTGGTACAGCATTCAGAATCCTTTGTATTCTAACACCAATTGTATCCTATCGGATAGATAAAGTCAATAGAAGCTTTATTTAAAGGGTCTGCTTGCTTTGAGTTTCACATCACTTCTTGTAGGAAAAGATTCGCCACGCTTTGCTTCGAGTCGCACTTATTCTTAACCAGGTCAACTATTTTTAACCAAATTAGTTTTAATGAAGATATTGCCCAAGTTGGTTGAAATGTCATAATTATAGTTGTAATGATTAAGGCTTAAAAAAGAACCTCCTGGCATGGCAATTAAAAAGAATGTTGGAGATGGCCAAGCACCTTATTTATCGTTCTAGCATAAGTTTTTCAGTCTAAATCTTGCTGTTAAGAACGTCGTCGCACTATAATCAGTCACTGACAAATTGTCGCATCATGATTTAATAGGTGACACGTGCGATTGAAGGGCTTATATGTATCTCCATTGGGATTGGCAAGTGCGATCATCCTTTTTTGTGCAGGTTATTATTTCTTAAATGCTGGTATCACCAAACAAAAGTACATTATAAAACTGGGCATTCTGCATTCGCTGAGCGGAAACCTCGCAAAAGCAGAAATTCCATTAGTCAAAGCTGCATTGCTTGCCATTGAAGAAATAAACAAGCTGGAACTGGCCAATGGTTTTGTCGTTGAACCTGTTATCGCGGATGGAGGGTCAGACTGGCCACGTTTTGCCCGTGAGGCTGAGCGGCTTATTGTGCAAGAGAAGGTTTGTGCAATCATTGGATGTTATACGTCATCAAGCAGAAAGGCCGTAAAGCCTGTCGTTGAAAAACATAACAGTTTGCTTATGTACGCTACTGATTATGAGGGTCTTGAGCGCTCTCCCAATATTGCCTATCTTGGTCCCGTCCCTAATCAGCATACGCTGCCTGGAATCATGTGGTGTCTTAACAACCTCGGTAAAAAGTTCTTTCTCATAGGTTCTGATTTAATTTATCCGCGAGTTAGTCATGAAATTGCAAAGGATCATATAACATCGCTGGGAGGAACTATTGTTGGCGAACAATTTGTCAAACTGGATGTCTCTGACTTTAAAAATATTATTGATTCAATAGAGAAATTGAAACCAGACGTAATTATTAGCCATCTATCGGGTGAAATAAATAATATCGGATTTTATCGCAGCTTGGCGCACTACAAGGTTACGGCCGAACAATTTCCGGTCATGTCATTCACCATTGCTGAATCAGATTTTTTATATATTGGCGTCCCGTATATGACTGGTCATTATATTACTCAGTGTTATATGCAAAGTATCCATGCGAAGAAAAATGAAGAGTTTGTCCATGCGTTTCAAACAAAGTATCCTGGAGAACGCATCATTGATGGTGCAATGGAAGCTGAATACGCAGCGGTTTATCTTTGGGCTTCTGCAATCAAACATTCAAAAAGAGCATGCCCGAATATCATCAAAGATGCTGTACTCAATGAAAGCATGGACGCTCCAGAAGGGACAATTTTTGTTGATCCCGATAATAGAAATGCATGGCACCCGGTACGGGTGGGTAAAGTTAAAAAAGATGGGCAAATAAATATCATTTGGCATTCTGGAAAACCAATTCAACCGATAGCGTACCCGATTTACAGAAGTCGGCGAGCCTGGGATACCTTATTGATAAAGTTCTATGAAGCATGGGGAAAAAAATGGGCAAACCTGTAGTACCAAAATTATTAGTAATTCTCTTACCAGTAATCCTCCTTGTTGGTGGTTATTATTTATTTCAAAAAAAAAATCTCTTAAAGCAAAATGAGGCTGAACTCACTGCCATTGCAAATGACAGGAAAAATACCCTCATTGATTATTTTAAAGGTCATTTGCAGCAATTAGCCGCCTTGGCACACGAATCAACGACCACCAAAACATTGGAAAGTCTTATAAAGTCAAACGATGCGACTGCTCTGAAAAATTTTGAAGATTTTCTCGAAAGCAAAGATCTTAAACAAAAATTTCCACAGCTTTTTTTAATTTCAACGGCTGGAAACGTCCTTTATAGTTTTGATAAGCGCAATGAATATGGAACCAATCTTAAGACAGGTCCTTATAAAGATGAAGCCATCGCAGAATCGTTTCTTCGTGTCATAATGACTGTGGCTCCCGATATCGCTGATACCAATTTTTATGAGCCAACCAAACGAGCAGCACTCTTTATTTCAGTGCCTGTGTTCTTAAATAATAGATTACTTGGTGTTCTAGCGGTTCAGCTTAATTTTCAAGAAGTACTTTCATCTGTGTCTGGCTATGAGGGCCTTGGAAGAACCGGCGAAATTGTGCTAGCTAAAAGGCGTGGCGATGACCTTTTTTTTGTGAGCAATATTAGAAATGTCATGAGTGCTGATTCATTTGAAACAAGCAAGTCTTCCACCGGCACTTTGCTTTCACAGCAAACTGTAGTTCAAGGTGAGCGTATACCTTTGGTTAATGAAAATCCCCTGACTGAAGCGACGGTAGGCAATAACACTTCTGGCATGGCTAATGATTTTCGATTACATAAAGTCGTCGCCGTCGGCACTTATATCCCCTACGCTGATTGGGGAATGGTTGTCAAAAAAGATTTGAACGAAATCTTGTCACCAACGTATGCAATAAAGGTTCTTTTGATCATTTTGTTGATTACCTTCATCACGCTTATTCTCTTTTTGATAAGCGATATTATTCTTTCCTTTCAAGGCATTGCGGAGCTTTCAAATATCATTCTGGTGACTGCATTTCTTATCTCAAGCGTTATTTTAGGATATATCATTTATTCATATCGCAATGAAAATAAGAATTTACTAAAATCCACCCTTTCTTATGCGCAAGCAAAGATTGAGTATGTCGAAAAAGAAATCAATCTAAAAACCAATTATGTTGAATACTCTGCTCATGCCTTTGTAACCGATCTCACGCAAGGATCACTTTCCCAACAAGATCTTGCCGTTCGCATCAAGCGTGAGTTAGGTGAAAATGCCGACATTCTTGCAATTTCAGTTATTAATCCCCTCGATACTGATCTTGGTTTATACGGTGTTAAATCCAAGAAAGGAATCACCATATCACCCTTAAAATCATTTCAAGAGGCACCCTGGCATGCAAAAATAGCCGGTGCTGGCAGTGCTTGGATTGATAAACTTCAAGAACCTTTTACTAAGACTGCTGTCGCAGCATACGTTGTTCCTTTTAAAACACAATCTGGCAAGCAAGGAACAGTGACCGTTATGCTCGACCTAGAACCAATAAGAAAACTGATGAGCACTTTAGAGCTGACTAAAAGAAGTTATAGTATATTGCTGGGTAAAGATGAAAAAATCCTCTATTATCCTCTCAAAGAATATGGCGACAGCACTTCACTTGAAAAACTGTCTGAAAGACTCAACAATTCGTCACTTAAAACAATCTCACATGCTCT
This sequence comes from uncultured bacterium, assembly GCA_963699715.1. Lineage (GTDB taxonomy): Bacteria > Babelota > Babeliae > Babelales > Babelaceae > CAVOUX01. Next base: position 10,509 of record CAVOUX010000001.1, on the reverse strand, counting down.
GCAACGCGGGGTAAAGAAAACGATTAACGAAATCGATCATAATGCCTGGTTTTTGTATAAACCCATTACCAAAACACAGTGGAGCGTTATTATCGTTATTGTTAATCGTGATGTTGTTTTGCCACCCACAACCATCAGCAACTATAGTTTGCTTATACTCTTCTTTGCCACTCTTGCTGCAGCATTCTTAATACTCTTCATCCTCTTCCTCTTGCAGGTGCATTTATGGCTCTGTTCAGCTGCAGTATCATTTATTCTCTTCATGGGTCTTATCTTCAGTTGGCTTATCATTAATAACTATGTAGCCCAATCCATTAACAAAGAATTGATCATCACCGACCAACTTGGCCTTACCCGATTCTTGGGAGAACTACAAGACCAGGCACGTGAAGTTCACCGACAACAGCCGATCCCTCTTGAAACAGGTTTTTTGATAACATCGCTTTCAAGCGGCGCAATCTCGACACCTGATAAACAAAGAATTTCTTTTATTGGATATATTTGGCAGAGATATCAAGACGGCATACATGATAAGATAGCACGAGCTATTCGCTTTCCTGAGTCATTCAAATCCTCCATCACGGAAGCATACCGACAAAAAATAGACGGAACGGAGACAGTCGTTTGGTCGGTCATTTGCGAGCTCTTTGAAAGCAGCGAAGACCGGCATTATCCTTTTGATATTAAGAATATTAAGATTATGCTTGAGCATCCACAAAAGGATCTTCCTGTCGTCCTGGTTCCCGACCTCACCTCCTATGTTAATATGGGGCCCAAGAATCTACCAGGTCTTGATACCAAAGCAAGCTTTGCAGGCTTTAGTCCAGAAGAAAGCTTTTTCACGTATAAATCAACAAGTTCAAGTGCCACGGTTGGGTTCAAGAAAGATGCCGCAACTACCTTCGATCTCGTATTCAATATTGTATTGAAAAGAAAGTTAGTTAATCCGTTTATCATTTTTGTTATACCACTTCTTGTAATATTAATTTCGATTTTCTTGATCTGCTGTTTGCTTGAAAATTCAACCGCTGAAGAAAGAAACAAGCGAAGCTTTGGTTTGAATGCATTGAGTATATTCATAGCAATATTCTTCACGCTCATCTTACTTCACCGAACGCTCCGTGACGAGTTTCAGGCAAGTGAAATAAGTTATCTGGAATATCTGTTTTTCTTCAGTTATCTAACCTTACTCGCCGTGCAATTATATTTCATCCTCATTCCTCTCGGCATTAAGATTAGCCATAAGAAGCATAGGCCCTCCAGTGTTATCGAGCTCTTCTTTTGGCCTGTTGAACTCTGTCTCTTTTTGGTATGTACCGTGTTAATGTTTTATAACCCATAGGAAAGACTACAATGAAAATATATGTTATCAGCTTATTTTTGTTGCTCCTTTGCGGCAGTCTTTTTTACTTCCTGAGCGGATTTACTTTACACCATAAGATAGTCAAAGTGGGTGTTTTACATTCTTTAACGGGCGACCTTGCAAGCGAAGAAATCCCAATGATGCAAGCCGCACTGTTAGCAATTGAAGAAATCAATAAAAATAATGTTATTCCCGGTATTCGCCTAAAGCCGATAGTTGTCGATGGCAAAACAGATTTTCCGACCTTTGCGCGAGAGGCAGAACGATTAATAACCCAAGAAAATGTTGCTGTTATTTTTGGCTGTCTCTCTTCATCAAGCCGCAAATCAATAAAGCCTGTCGTTGAAAAATATAATAATTTACTGGTTTATCCCATGCAGTGGGAAGGCCTTGAAATATCGCCCAATATCATTTATATCGGTCTCATACCCAACCAGCAGTCATTGCCTGGCATCATGTGGTGTTTTAACAACTTAGGCAAGAAATTTTTCCTTGTTGGCACTCATCTCATCTACTCTCACGTCAACATTGAAATCATGAAAGACCATATCTTATCACTTGGCGGGTCAGTTGCTGGTGAAGCTTACGTAAAACTGAGCGAAACTAATTTTGATACTATTGTACAAGATATAATCAAGGCAAAACCCGACGTTATCATTAATAATCTTGGCGGAGATGCAAATAATATCGGGTTCTTCAAGGCCCTTTACCAGGCACAGGTCACTCCAGAGAGCATTCCTGTCATGTCATTTACCATTGCCGAAAATGATTTTCTCCGGATTGGCACACGCTATGTTGCACGCAATTATACTACATGGAGTTATTTTCAAACAATCGCTTCACTAAAAAATGAAAACTTCGTGAAAGCATACAAGAAAAAATATGGAGAAAATGAAGTCGTTAATGATCCAATGCAATCGGAATATATAAGCATATACCTCTGGGCCGCAGCAGTTAATAAAAATAAGACCGTTGATCCCGCCATCATCAAAGACAAAATGCTCGATGAAAGTATGGATACGCCTGCGGGAACAGTATTTGTTGACCCGGTCAATCGAAACACATGGGAAATTGTGCGTGTAGGCAAAATAATGAATAATGGCCAAGTACATATCATTTGGAACGCCGGCAAGCCTATTCAGCCGATTTCTTATCCTATATATAGAACACCAGAAAGTTGGAGCCAGCTCCTTATGAATTACTATGAAGCATGGGGTAAGCAATGGGCGATATCATAAAATTACAAAATAACTGGCGATAATCAACCACATTCAGAAGACTAAAAATATAAAACATACCGAAATATTGCACTAATCCCTTGTGGTCGATTCCGGACATCGCTTTCAAAATAAAGATATCCAAAAAAATAATGATGATCAGGAATTAAATAGAGCGCACCCGGGCCAACAGCAAAAACCCGCTCTTTGCTGTTGGGTGTCGCCACTCCACATAGTTTGTCATCATGAAGCTGTTGCAAATAGTAACCGTTCATGGCAAGCCAAAAATTGGGCAAAGCTTCATATTCCATACTGTAATTGAAATGGACCGCATCTCCAGCCTGGATACCTGTCACATTGTTTGTTGCATTCCAAAGATAATGGAATCGCCATGAAGTGGCTAAATGCTCTGTAAAATAGAAAGTCCACGCCCAATAGGGATTGACATAAAGAAAATCATTTCCAGGATTAATCGTTTTTTGAGGAAGATCATTTTTGCCGGTAGGAAATGAAACCTCAAATTCAAGCCGATGAACAAACAAGGGACGGTCATTGTACATGATCGGGTCCCATTGCAAGAACACGCCTAAAATGAGATCTCCATCCCCCGCACCACTATTGCTGAATCCTAATTTGTTGGAAGACACTTTTGATGAAAGGACGATGGGAAGAATGATATCAATTCCCGGTTTTCCACCAAAAAGAAAGCTGTTTTCTGCCTGGTAGATTATTTGTGTTATAGTAACCCAGGAGTCAAAATGGGGAGATGGCACCCCATCAAGGAGCTTTCCCTGACCATTAAGAAATGTGTTGGCATGGTAGTACTGAAAATACTGCTCCCAATACCAACCAGGCAATGGCCTTATAGGACCACCATCAAGAATGTTACTAAAGCCAAGGTTCACCGGTGGCAACCCATAACCTAAAAGTGGAGGTGCAACAAGAGAAAAACAAATAAAAAGAATCTTGTGGCGCAATGGTATCATGCAATTTCTCTGTTAACTTGTTGCTGCTTAATTTACAGAAGTTTTAGCTAAGGTCAAAAAGGACCTCAAGAATGAATGTTTTCAAAACTTAAAAAAAAAGGTATCATGAGTAAATATCGAATTTACAGGAGCTTTTAAATGTTATACGGTCTCTTATTAACATTCTTTATCATGAACTGCTTTGCACTTATCCTTTTAGTTCTCATCCAAAAAGGCAAGGGGAGCATGGGTCTCGGCTCAATGGGTGGTGGAACCACCATGTTATTTGGAGGTTCTGGAGGACAAGATTTCTTTCAAAAGCTCACCTGGGTGCTTGGCTCTATCCTTATGGGTGGCTCTTTACTTCTCGGTCTTTTAAAATCTTCTACCTATAACGTTAAATATCTCAATCTTAAAGACACGACTGCACAAGAAGAAGCTCTTCCTGCAGGCGAAGTGCTAGCTCAAGAAGCAAAGGCGGCAGAAACTGCAGCGACACCCGCTCCAGAAACAGCCAAACCTGCCTCTCCTACAACCGCGCCCGTAGAGACAGCAAAACCGGCTGAAGCAGCTCAACAAGCTATTCCAAAACCATAGTTATGCCAACGGGGCTTATTGACACACTGGGGAATTCCGCTGTTTCAGTCTTTGAAACCGTAAGGGATTTTTGTACCTTTTGTTTCATTACGCTCAAAACGCTCGTAACCAAACCACTCAAAGTCCGTCACGTAGTTCATCAAATACGATCAATTGGACTTGGGTCTTTGCCAACGATAATTTTGACGGGAGCATTTAGTGGTCTTGCGCTGGCACTTCAATCATATGTTGGTTTTCAACGCTTTGGTGCCGAAAATTTTATTGGCGCTCTCGTATCTATAGCAATGGTGCGCGAAATGGGGCCTGTGCTTACCGGGCTCATGGTTACTGGACGAGCAGGGTCGGCAATGGCAGCCGAGCTTGGTACGATGCAAATATCAGAACAAATTGATGCTCTCAAGACATTGCGCATAGACCCGTATCAATACTTGGTTGTTCCTCGCGTTGTTGCTGGTGCAATCGCACTTCCCTGTTTAGCAATTTTTTCAATGGTTAGTGGCATTGGTGGTGGTTATTTTTTTTGCGTGCACATGGCTGACCTTAACCCAGAAAATTATCTGTGGGGCATACGAAAACTCGTTGAGTTCACTGATTTGACGGGAGGTCTCATTAAAGCATTTTGCTTTGGGTTAATTATAGCTCTGGTAGGTGCCTATTATGGATATAGTACCACCGGTGGGGCGCGTGGGGTGGGCAATGCAACCACAAAAAGTGTCGTTGTGGGATCGATGCTTCTTCTTATTACCAATTTCATTTTAAGCTCCCTTCTCTTCAATGCAGGCACTGAATGATCGAGCTTATTAATCTAACCAAAAAGTTTGGCAATCGAGTTATTTTATCCCATGTTAACTTAAAGATACCCACCGGCCAGATGACCTGTGTTGTTGGCAAATCAGGAGAGGGCAAATCAGTACTCCTCAAGCAGATTATGGGACTGATCCGTCCGACCTCAGGAGATATTATTATTAACGGTACTAACATTGTTCAGATTAATGAAGAAACCATGAAAGATTTTTTCAAAAAATGCGGGTATGTGTTTCAATTTGCCGCTCTGCTAGACTCACTCACCATCTTTGAAAATGTTGCCATATCGTTGCTTGAGCATAACATGCCAAAAGATGAAGCACTTGCCATTGCTCAGGAAAAGCTTGCGTTAGTCGATCTCGGCCCAGAAATTTTACACAAATATCCCTCAGAACTTTCTGGAGGCATGCGCAAACGCGTTGGCATCGCTCGCACCCTGGTCAATGCCCCCCAAATAATTCTGTACGATGAGCCTACTACGGGGCTTGACCCGATCAACACGCGCATGGTTCATGAGCTTATGTATTCGATGCAAAAAAAGTTTGGCACCACATCCGTGGTAGTCTCACATGATACCGAAATATTCAAATATGTTGATAATGTAGCACTGCTTCACCAAGGAGATATTAAATACTTTGGAAGCGCAAAGACAATTTGGGAATCAGATAACCCTTATATCTACCAATTTATCCGCGGACTTACCGAGGGTCCGATAAATGCTGTTTAAAGAATATTTATTTTGTCGCTAGATTTTTGCCCCCTTGATATGGTAGAATTTCTATCAGATGCTGAAAGATTTTCTATCAGTATCTGAATGATTTTCTTTCACAGAGCTGGCGAAGGACAGGCTATGAGATTTAAAAGAAATATAAAAAGTAGGTTTGTAGAAGCGCTTACAACAAGCCCTGCCGTTCTTTTAACCGGAGCGCGTCAGACTGGAAAGACGACACTCGTTGAAGAATATGCTAAAGACAAAGCTTATACATATATCACCTTTGATGATTTAACTGCTCTTTCAGGGGCACAACGAGATCCAAAGGCATTTATCGAAGGCTTACCAAAACCAGTTATAATCGATGAAGTCCAGCGTGTTCCTTCAATATTTTTACCGATAAAAAGAGAGATAGATACTCATCGCTTACCTGGTCGCTACATCTTGACAGGATCGGCTAATCCCCTCTTAATAAATCATGTTGGAGAATCTTTGGCGGGACGACTTGAAACCCTAGTTTTGTGGCCTCTTTCACAAGGAGAACTTGAAGATCAAAAAGAAGATTTCATAAAGACCATCTTTGATATTAAAAAATCGTTCATTATTTCCGATGGCATCTCACGGGAAGAACTCTATGACAGAATAACTATCGGTGGTTATCCTGTGGTGCAAGACATACCTAAATCGCGAAGAGACGCATGGTTTAAAAGTTACATTAATGATATTCTGCTCAAAGATATTAAAGATTTAGCTAATATCGAACGATTGGGAGAACTACCTGATCTTTTAAAAATGCTAGCATTTAGGTCTGGCCATGTGCTCAATGTCGCGGACCTTTCTAGACTTCTTGGGTTATCCGCTGCTACCGCTCATCGTTATATTGCGCTGCTGGAGACTCTTTACCTTGTATTTTTTTGTAAGCCATGGCGAGCGAGCCGTGAAAAAAGGCTCGTCAAATCCCCAAAACCATATCTTGTCGATAGCGGTATCTTAACCTACCTTCAAGGTATCAGCACTGAACGAATGCTTGAGGAGCCAAGCTTTACTGGACATGTTCTTGAAAATTTCGTCTGGCAAGAGCTTTCTAAACAAGCAACATGGAGTAAGATAAGTGTCGAAATTTATCATTTTAGAACAGCTACGGGAATCGAAGTTGATATCGTTCTGGAAGATTCAATGGGCAGAATTGTTGGAATTGAAGTCAAGAATAGTGATACCGTTGGAAACCGTGATTTTAAAGGGCTAGAATATTTACAAAAAGAACTTGGAAAGCAATTCATCCGTGGAATAATTCTTTATACAGGCAGACAATACGTACCATTTGGAGACAAGTTATTTGCATTGCCAATTTCCAGTTTATGGCAATAGTGCCATTATTATAAGCTCTTGCTTCACATTTCCCTTTTTTTAAGTTAATATTTTCAGACGTTCATTTTAATCATTTTAATAGTGAAAATACCCCCATGTATATAAAAATTTTATTCTCTTTATTCTGTGCCATCTCTTTTCGTACTCATTCAATGGCTTATGATGACCCCTATGATGTGTTGGGTCTTGGTTCGAATCCAACATCCAAGGAGATTGAAAAGCGTTGCCGTGAGCTAAGATTTCGCTATCACCCAGACAAAGGTGGGACGAGTGAGGCATTCATTGAAGTAAACACGCTATGCTCTCGTGCCCAAGAAAAATTTGATCAGTTGAACAATGAATCCAATCAGACAACTCCCAAACAAGCACCGCAGCCACCCAAACCAGAACCGATAAATCGGGATGGTTGTGTGAATGTTGGTGACTCATGCACCTGCTCCAACACCGGATGGAGTGGTAATTGCGTTAATGATCCTATCGATCCTGGCTTGCATTGTTATTGCCAGCCCCAAAAGCCTCCACAACCTAAGGCAACATACGACAAGAAACCAAAAAAGAAAAAACGAGAGGGTGGATTTAAACGACCGACCAGTCAACAGAGAGCTCCCAAGACGCCAGAAACACCTGAATGGTCAATGCCAGAAGCACCTGAATGGTCGATACCAGAATTCAATCCACCGCATGAAGAAAAATCCAAGATTACTTTAGTTTCGCGAAGCATCGATGCTCCCATTTACAGCATCCCGCTTATGCGAACACTTTTGCCTGTCTATCTTAATGAGTCAATTGAATGCAACTGGACTTTCGGATTGGCGCCGTATGTTCAGAGTCCCCTTTCGTTATTTGAGAATAGTTTTCATGAGCGTGAAGCAGGGCTCCTTTTAGCATCACGCTTCTCCAAAGGCAGATTTTGGATTGACCTAGCGAGCACACTGGGCGTCATTAAAAGAACTTTCCACTCGGAGACAAGAAACACAGCAACTTCGTTCTATGAAACAAAATTTGGTGCAATTGACGTCTTATTAACAATGGGGTCCGGTTTTGGTTCAGAGTCAAAGCACGTTACGATACGAGGTCTCTTAGGGCTTTCAAACCCTTCTCATAATAATACGTTTAACGGCCTAAACGATATACTCTTTTTGGTTCCACACCTAAGCATCGGCGCTCAAGCTGATGCTTCCTGGACCTTTGCAGAAACATCAAAAAGCGAACATAGACTTGCAGCAACATTACGAGAATTATATTTCTTACCTACGCATCTTATGGTACAGAATATCTCAACTTCGAGCTCGATCGGTGAAAGCCGCATTGCACCGGGGAACTTTGTTGACCTGTTGTTAGGCCTCGATCAGCGATTTGGTTCAGATTTAAATCATCGGCTAGAATTCGGTTATGATGCATGCTTTAACACCGGGCAGTCAATTACCCACGAAAGTGATGACTTTTCCAAACATATTGATGTGCGGCAAGCTCATCGAATTCCAGTATGTCATAAGCTTTATGGCCTTTATAATTACGAGTTCTGTATCAAAGAAAATCCTGCAGCAGTTGGTCTGGGCTTTTCAAGCAATCTCGTGCCCACATTCTCTCATGAGCATAAGGCTCAGCCAAGTTTATTTTGGATGACGTTTAGTTTTATGTATTAAAAATGATTATTGGGTGAAAGAATTCAGTCATTTGACGGGTCTACTGAGCTTAGGCTTACTGAGTTTTCAGTAAAAGCCTCAGTTATCATTTATCTTCTGCTAACATTGGATAACCAACTTCAAAAACTTTACCGTTTATCGAAATTGATTTGCACTCAATAAATAACAACGAATTCCATATTTCAATTGCAAAGTTTGCAGAGGAATACCAGGTTAAAAAGTCATCGGATGATTGTATTGAAATTTTCCCTATACCATTTCTGTAATAACTTATGGATGTAAATTCTTCATAATCACCGGGATCAGGAATTCGTAATTTGAACCGATCACTTCCACTATCCTCTACAAAATAAAATGATGACACATTTAAAAAAGCAAGTTTAAAAATCTCGAAATTATTTGTTGATACATAAATTTTAAAATCTAAAACGATACTGTGTCTCAAAATATCAAAATTGAGGTTATCAATTTTACCGTATTCCAAATTGTTGAGCTGCTCTTCTAAATCATCAGGAGAAAATTTATCGAGAGAACTAGATAATCCTTTAGTCATAATTGATCATTTCGAGTATTAAAATTGTTTTATGGATATTTTTAGCAATTACATGGTTTAGCCAAAATGCTTATTAATGATATATTGAATATCATCCAAATAGCTATCAGTTATATCCGTGTGCGTTAAATCTGGTACACCCGAAATTTCACCTTCAAATGTTAAAGACCCTTTACCTTCTAAGCTTATTCTATAATAAGGATTTGCTCTTCCGCCAGAACCCGCGTTCATTACCCTTATCAATACGCGTTGATCTCCCTTGTAAATCTCAACCTTCCAGCCCGTTCCTTTTTTTGCTGGAAGAAGCTTCCCACCTAGTTTTGTTGCAATTTTTTCAGCCGCATCCTTTGTCGTAGTAAATTTTATTGGGGTATTACTTTGACCACGACCTAATATAGTTTCCAATTTATCACGAACTTTAGAAATAGTCTCTTTACAAGCCTCACCAATACAGTTGAGTTTTTGCTTAGCATTTCTCAGGCCGGAAGAAATACTAATCGTTAATTTCCCAAAACTCTTTACCGCTTTTGTTTGTGATATAATTCGTACGTTTTGTTTTATTTTATCTATGATTGCCGATTTAATTTGGGCACTTTGAACTAAAACTCCATAGGTCTGAAGCAAATAATCCACAGCTACAAATGCAACATTGAAGACAAGTTCGTGATCAATATTCCACGAACTGCCTTCATCAGATCCAGGACAATTCCTGCATATTGGTGGTGTATCTTGTGATGGCTCGGTTTCTTTGTGAAGATTTGCAATCTTCTCAATACCAGCTTGATCAACTTTAATTTTTACACGTTCACCACGATTTCCTTCAAGAATAATGGTATTAAGACCAGTATCAAGGTCAATATGTTCTTCAGCAACATCATAAGTTTCAGAACTCTTATGATTTCCCTCAGTAATAATTTCAATTTCAGCCAAAGGCTTATCTTGCTGACCTATCTCAAAGGCAACATGCTCGATACTTTCGGATGGAGCCTTTTCATTATCAACTTCCGCTTTCTGTTCATTCACAGATTCTCGATGCTCTTCACTTTGTGCTTGTTCAATGTGTTGTGTTTCTTGTTTTTCATCGCTCGGCGCAGAGAAGTTTTCCGCTTCAAGATCTGATATATTTTCAACCAGTTCTTGTTGCCCAGTTAACTCCTGTTCTAATTCTTCAATTGAATTCTTCATAGCGTCAAAATCAGCTCTAGGACTATCTGTTTTCCTTGAAAAAAGATTCTTCAAATCATCAAATGTTTGGCTTAATTTTACTGGATTTAATAAAGGTAT